>NZ_SSMD01000003.1 GCF_004799325.1 Thalassobius vesicularis | reverse complement strand
GGACTCGAAAGTCATCGTCGCCATCAACAAGGACGAAGAGGCCCCGATCTTCCAGGTCGCCGACTACGGCCTGGTCGCAGACCTGTTCGACGCCGTCCCGGACCTGACCGGTAAACTCTGATTAACCTGAAATACCGTACGATTTCCGCGCGGAATCGTACGGCCCCCGCACGTAAGGAAACGCCATGGCCTACACCGCTCCGCTTGACGACATGCTTTTCGTGCTCGAGGACCTCTGCGGCCTCGACGCTATCGCCCAACTGCCCGGCCTCGAAGAGGCGTCCCCGGACATGGTGGCCGCGATCCTGGAGGAAGCCGGCAAGTTCGCGGGCAACGTCCTGTCGCCGCTGAACGTGACCGGCGACCAGCAGGGGCTGGGGTTCGATGACGGTGCGGTGACCACGCCCACCGGCTGGAAAGACGCCTATGACCAACTGGTCGAGATGGGCTGGAACTCCCCCACCGCCGCGCCCGATCACGGTGGCATGGGCCTGCCGCAGGTGGTGAACGCCTGTATCCAGGAGATGTTTCAGGGCGCCAACATGTCGTTCCAGCTGTGCCCGATGCTGACGCAGGGCGCGATCGAGGCGATCGAGGGTTATGCCAGCGACGCGCTGAAGGAAACCTACCTGCCGAACCTGGTCAGCGGTGTCTGGACCGGCACCATGAACCTGACCGAACCGCAGGCGGGCTCGGACCTGGCGGCGATCCGGTCCAAGGCCGAACCCGAGGGCGATCACTACCGCATCAGCGGTCAGAAGATCTTTATCACCTACGGCGAACATGACATGGCCGAGAACATCATTCACCTGGTGCTGGCCCGTCTGCCCGACGCGCCCGCCGGGGTGAAGGGGATCTCGCTGTTCATCGTGCCGAAGTTCATTGTGAACGCGGATGGCTCCCTCGGCGATCTGAACGACGTGCGCTGCGTGTCGATCGAGCACAAGCTGGGCATTCACGCCAGCCCGACCTGCACGCTGGCCTTTGGCGATAAGGGCGGTGCGATCGGCTATCTGGTGGGCGAGGCCAACAAGGGCCTGCAATACATGTTCGCCATGATGAACAACGCCCGTCTGAACGTCGGCATCCAGGGCATCGGCGTGGCCGAGCACGCCACCCAGCACGCCGTCGCCTACGCAATGGAACGCAAGCAGGGCGGCACCCCCGAAGGCAGCGCGCCCACCATCATGGGCCACCCCGATGTGCGCCGGATGCTGGGGCTGATGGCCTCGCGCACGCAGGCGGCCCGCATTCTGGCCTACCGCGCCGCGGCCTCTTTGGACTTTGCCCACCGCGCCGAGGACGCCGAGACCCGCGCCTATCACCAGCGCCGCGTGGATTTCCTGATCCCCGTCGCCAAGGGCTGGTCGACCGAGCTGGGCGTCTCGTCGGCGTCCTACGGCGTGCAGGTGCATGGCGGCATGGGTTTTGTCGAGGAAACCGGCGCCGCGCAGCACCTGCGCGATGCCCGGATCACCACGATCTACGAAGGCACCACCGGCATTCAGGCTCTGGACCTGGTCGGCCGCAAGATCGCCCGCGACAAGGGCGAGGCCGCGCGTGAAATCATCGCCGAGATGCGCAAATCGGCGGACGCGCTGGCGCAGATGACTGCCCCCGGCGCCGATTGGGCAGCCCTGTCGCGCGGCGTGGCCGAGGCGGCGCATCTGATGTCGGAAACCACCGACTGGTTGGTCTCGCAGAACGGGCACGAACCGCAGGCCGCCGCCGTGTCGGTGCTGGAAATGTTCGGCATCACCCTGGGCGCATGGGCGATGGGCGACGCCGCCCTGCACGCCGCCAAGCGGATCGCGGACGGCCGTGGCAGCAAGGCCCTGTCGGCCAAGCTGAATTTCGCCGGCTTCTACATGACGAACGTCTTCCCGCAGGCCCGCGGGTTGCAGCAAATCGCAATGGCCGGAGCCGGAAACGTGCTGACCCTGCAATCGGCCGATTTCGGCGTCTGAGCCAAAGCGATCGGTTCCGGCCCGTGCCCAGACTGGGCCGGAACCGCCCCTTTACCCGCCGACCAGCGCCTTCAGCTCGGACATGTCGCCGGCGGTCATGCCGGTGTCGGTCGGCTTGAAGACACAGCGCACCTCGCGCCCGTCAAAGGCCAGACGATCCCCGACCATGCCGCGATAGGACAGGGCGATCGTGCGCTTGCCCCATTCCGCCACCTCCATATGCACGGCCAGCAGGTTGCCATCCAGCATCGGCGAGCGGAACTGCGCCCCCGCATCCACCAGCCCGACACCCGTCGCGCCCATCTGCCGACACAGCGCCGCGTGGCCGCCATGCTGGCGCAGGAAGTCGTGGAATGTCGCATCCATCCAGCGGAACGTGTTGGGATAAAACACAATTCCCGCCGGGTCGCAGTCGCCAAAGCTGATCTTCACCTCGTGGATGTGCTGCACACTCATTCTCCGGTTCTCAGCATGTGGCCCAGATCGCTGGCACGCAGCGGCTCGGTCAGGACGCGGGACAGGGGCTGCGCCTCGTCGCCCAGCAGCGCCTCGACCTTGGCGCGCAGCTTGGATTCCAGCGTGTCCAGCGTTTGCGGGCTGTCCAGATCGTGACTCCAGTCGCGGCTGGAGCCATCGGGCGCCACCAGCGTGACCACCGCCTGCATATCGCCCACGCTGTCGTCGCCGGTGACCTGTACCCGCTCGGCCAGCGCAGCCAGCGCGCCGTCCTGCGCCAGATCGTCGGTATATTCGCGGTCGCTGCCGGTGGGGCGCCCGGTCAGCGCCATGCCCGCCAGCCAGCGGTACGAGAACTTGACCTCCAGCCCGGTCTGGGGCGTTTCGATGTTGCACACCCGCAGCCAGCGCGGATTGGTTCGCAGCTTCAGCACCGCGACGGTTTCATCGGTCGCGCCGCTCTCGGCCAGCGCCTCCAGCATGGCGTGGGTGCCGTGGCAGCAGGCGTGGAACTTGTACTTCACGTCGTCGAACAGGAATGTCCCCGCCGGAATGGTCGGCCCACGCACATCCGTATGGGTCGGCACAAAGCCCTGCAGCCCCATCAGCCCGTCCGCGGCCGAGGTCATCCCCATCCCCGCCAGTTTCGCGCATTCCACGCCGTTGGCGGCGGCCACGCCCGCGTTGTAGGGCTTGCCCATCGTGCCGAATTGCGACTTCAACCCCGAAGCGCGGGTCGCGCACAGCCCCAATGCCGCGCGCATCTGCCCCTCGCGCAGGCCATACAGCCGACCGGCGGCCACCGTCGCGCCGAACGCGCCCGCCGTGGCGGTCTGGTGGAACCCGCGATTGTAGTGCGATGCCCCCAGCACCACGCCGATACGGATCGCCGCCTCGGCCCCCAGCAGAAACGCGGCCAGCACCTCGTCCAGGTCCGCGCCAACCTCTTCGGCGGCGGCGATCACGGCGGGGTAGATGCCCACCGACAGGTGCCCGACATGGGCGAAATGCGTGTCGTCATAATCCAGCGCGTGCGAGGCCGCGCCATTCGCCAGCGCCGCCATCCGCGCCGGGGCCCGCACCCCGCCAAAGATCGAGGCCGCACCCAGCCCGCCCTCGGCCTCGGCCAGATCGCGCAGCGTTTGCGCGACGGGTTCGTTGATGCCCGCGCGCCCGCAGGCCAGCCAGTCGAACAGCGACAGGCGCGCCATTCCCAGACTGCGTTCGGGTAGATTGTCGTCGGACATCCCGGCCAGTTCCAGCACGGTATCCAAAAGTGTGTCGGCGGTCATTGCGCTCTCCCTCGTGGTGCGGGGGATGGCCCGCCGTCGCGTCAGCTTAGCCATTCCTGACCCGGGGAAAAGTCCGATTTCCAGGGACGTACCATTTCAGGACGGAATCGTACGATTTCGCGCGTGAACAGGACGTTAATCCGCTGTCAGAGGGTAGGTTTTCGCCCCCGCCGCCGTCACCGCCGCGTCGGCGTTCAGATACAGCATCAGCCCGCGCCGGCCACCGTTGATATGCACCAGATGATCGCCTATCGCACTGATTTCAAACGCTGTTTGCACGCGTTTCTTTTGTCCGAACGGGCTGATCCCGCCGGTGTGGAACCCGGTCAGCCGCTCGGCCTTGGCGGGGGGCATCATGGCCGCCGATTTGCCGCCAAAGGCCGCGGCAACTTTTTTCATGGATAGCGTCTGATCCGACGGAATGACCACGCAGGCGGGCTTGTCATCCACCTCAACCATCAATGTTTTCAATACCTTGGCCGGGTCCGCGCCGATGGCGTCCGCCGCCTGCAGGCCCACGCGTTCGCCGCCGGGGTCGTAGTCATACTCGACCGTTTCAAACGGAGTCTTGGCCTGTTGCAAGGCGCGGGTGGCAGGGGTGGCTTTGCTCATGGTGTGGCTCAAGCTATTGAAATCGTGCGAATTTACCGGATCAGAGCGAGGCCGCGGCCCGGCTGGCCTGGTCATACTGCCCCGACAGCGCCCGCAGCGACCGCGCGATCGAGCGCAATTCAGACCCGCTCAGATCCGTCCGCCCAATCGCGTCCAGCAAACACTGACGCCGGATGTCACGATAGGAACTGCACAGCGCGGCACCCTCGGGCGTGGTGGTGTAGAACGCCTCTTTTCCGCGTTTTTCCGAGGAAACAAGACCGGATTTCAACAGCTTACGTAGGGCGTAGTTGACGGTGTGGCTGTCCTCGATGTTCAGCAGGAAACAGATGTCGGTCAGGCGTTTTTCGCGGTCGCGGTGGTTGACGTTGTGCAGGATCAGGATGTCGAGCGGGTTCAGATCCGGCTGCCCGGCGGCGGTCATGCAGCGCGTCATCCAGCGCGAAAAGGCGTTGTAGGCGATGATCAGGCCGAACTCGAATTCCGACACCTCCCAGCCTTCGCCCTCGGCCAGATGACGGGAGGAAACGATTCTGCGTCCGTCGGGGGAAGAGGTCATGGGAACTCCGAAAAACGTTGGTGATTTGACGATATTTTATGCGCGAAATTTTTCTCCAACAAGTGATTTCGCGATGTCCGTCCGGGAAAGCAGGGAACAGATTTCCAATAATTACAATGCGTAGCGGCGCAAAGCTCCTGTAAAGCAACGCCGAACGGGAAAATCGTGTTTCCTTGATATGATAATAAAACGTTGACGAATCGTCATTGTATGACGGAGCATTCCATTACTGAATCAAAAAACTGTCCAACGGAGTGAGAACATGGGCTTTTTCAAAACCATCAGCGGGGCGGCCTTTGCCGTGGCAGCGCTGACCCTGAACGCGCAGGCCGAAACCTGGGATATGCCGACGCCATATCCGGACGCGACCTTTCATACGGTGAACGTGCACGACTTTGCCAAGGACGTCGCCGAAAAGACCGGCGGCAAGCTGGAGATCAAGGTGCACTCGGCGGGCTCGCTGTTCAAGCACCCCGAGATCAGCAAGGCCGTCCGCAGCGGTCAGGTGCCGGCGGGCGAGTTTTTCCTGTCGCTGCTGAACAACGATAACCCGGCCTTCGGCGTGGACAGCCTGCCGTTCCTGGCGACCAGCTATGACGACGCGGCCAAGCTGTGGGCGGCGCAAAAGCCGGTGATCGACGCGCTGCTGGATGCGCAGGGGATGATGGCACTGTACGCGGTGCCGTGGCCGCCGCAGGGCCTGTATACCACCAAGGAAATCAAGACGGTAGACGATCTGAAAGGTCTGAAATTCCGCACCTATAACTCGACGCTGGAGCAGTTCGCAGCGCTGGCCGGTGCCGCGCCGACGCAGGTCGAGGTGCCGGACATTCCGCAGGCCTTCACCACTGGTCAGGTCGAAGCGATGATCACCTCGCCGTCCACCGGCGCCAACTCGAAAGCGTGGGATTTCCTGTCGCATTACACCGATATCCAAGCCTGGCTGCCCAAGAACATCGTGGTGGTGAACAAGCGCTCGTTCCGTCGTCTGGATGAAGCGACCCAAGCTGCCGTGCTGGAAGCCGCCGCCGCCGCCGAGACCCGCGGCTGGGAGATGAGCCGCGCCGAGACCGCCGAGAAGGTCGCTGTGCTGAAGGAAAACGGCATCACCGTCGTCGAACCCTCGGCCGAGCTGATGGCAGGCCTGAAGGCGATTGGCGCACAGATGCTGGACGGCTGGAAAGCCGCGGCCGGTGCCGAAGGCGAAGCCCTGCTGAACGCGTATCAGCAGTAAATCAGGGCAGGGCGGCCCGTTGCGGCCGCCCGACCATTCCGAGGAGGGAATGATGAGACAGATCCTGACGGCACTCTATAAACTCAGCGGCGCGGTGGCCGCGCTGTGCATCCTGTCGATCGCCGCCGTGGTGTTCGCGCAGGTCTGCCTGAACCTGGTGGACAAACTGGCCAAGCTGACAACTGGGCAGGCCATCGGACTGACCATTCCTTCGTATGCTGATTTCACCGGCTTCCTGCTGGCGGCGGCGACCTTTCTGGGCCTGGCCTATGCGCTGCGGGCCGGCGGGCATATCCGGGTGACGCTGGTCACCGGCCTGTTGGGCCCAACGCCACGCCGCTGGGTCGAGGCGCTGGTACTGGCCGTGGCCCTGGGTATGGCGGGCTATGCCACTGTTTACATGGGGCTTTTGGTGGCCGAGAGCCATGAGTATGGCGACATGACCTCGGGCATGGTGGCGCTGCCTTTGTGGCTGGTGCAGCTGCCTGTCGCCATCGGGCTGGGCGTGCTGAGCATCGCCCTGCTGGACGATCTGATCGCCGTTCTTCGCGGCGCCGCCCCCTCGTACGAGGGTAAGGGCGAAAACCTGTTGAGCGAGTGAGATCATGACCGTCGCAACCCTTTCCATCATTCTGTTCGTTCTGCTGTTCGCGTTCCTTGGCTCGGGCCTGTGGGTGGCGCTTTCGCTGCTGGGCGTGGGCATGGCCGCGATGGCGCTGTTCACCGACGCGCCGCTGGGGCTGGTCATGGCCACCACGATCTGGGGCAACGGCAATTCCTGGGCGCTGGCGGCGCTGCCGCTCTTCGTCTGGATGGGCGAGATCCTGTTCCGCTCGCGCCTGTCCGAGGACATGTTCACCGGCCTGTCGCCCTGGATGAACCGGCTGCCGGGGCGCCTGCTGCACGTCAACATCTTTGGCTGCGGGATTTTCGCGGCGGTGTCGGGGTCGTCGGCGGCCACGGCGGCCACGATCGGCAAGCTGTCCATTCCCGAGCTGTCCAAGCGCGGCTACCCCGAGAAGATGGTGATCGGCACGCTGGCGGGCTCGGCCACGCTGGGGCTGCTGATCCCGCCGTCGATCATCCTGATTGTCTATGGCGTGGCGACCGAGCAATCCATCGCGCGCCTGTTCGTGGCGGGCATCGTGCCGGGCATCCTGCTGGTGACGCTGTTCGTGGGCTACGTGGCGATCTGGGGCATGCTGAACCGCGACCTGCTGCCGGACGAGGGCGAGCGTTTCCCGCTGCGCGAAAAGCTGCGCCGCGCGCGCCGTCTGCTGCCGGTGATGGGGCTGATCGCCGGGGTGATCGGGTCGATCTATGCGGGCATCGCCTCGCCCACGGACGCCGCTGCGGTGGGGGTCGTGCTGGCGCTGGTGCTCAGCTGGGCCTCGGGCTCGCTCAACTGGCAGAGCTTTTCCGAGGGGCTGATGGGTGCGATGGTGACCTCGTGCATGATCGCCTTCATCCTGGCGGGGGCGTCGTTCCTGACGGTGGCGATGGGGTTCACCGGCATTCCGCGCCTGCTGGCGGAATGGATTGGCTCCTTGCAGCTTTCGACCTATACGCTGCTGGCGGCGTTGACCGTGTTCTTTGTCATCATGGGCTGTTTCCTGGACGGGATCTCGGTCGTGGTGCTGACGACCTCGGTCATCATGCCGATGGTGCAGAAGGTGGGGATTGATCCGCTGTGGTTCGGGATTTTCGTGGTGATCGTGGTCGAGATGTCGCAAATCACGCCGCCGGTCGGGTTCAACCTGTTCGTGCTGCAATCGCTGACCGGGCGCAACATCCTGACCGTGGCCCGCGCGGCGCTGCCGTTTTTCCTGCTGATGCTGCTGGCGCTGGCGATCATCGTCGCGGTGCCGCAGGTCGTGACCTTCCTGCCCGAGGCGATGTAAGCGCATGACCGAGACGACGGACATCATCTGGCCGTGCATCCGCTCGGTGGGGTTTGACGGGCTGCTGGTCAGTTTTGGCGACCGGCTGAGCGAGCCCGCCAACCGCGCGGCCCTGGCCTATCGCGCCGCGGTCGAGCGCGCCGGGCTCAGCGGGATCGAGGAGACGAGCACCTCGCTGGTGTCGTGCTTCGTGCGGTTTGATCCGCTGGGGACGGATGCCACGGACCTACGTGCCGATCTGTCGGCGCTGCTGGCGGGGCAGGACTGGTATGCCGCCCCGATGCCCGAAGGACGGCGGCTTTGGCATGTGCCCACAGTATGGGGCACCGATCTGGCCCCGCAGCTGGAGGAGGCGGCACAGGCTGCCGGGCTGAGCGTGGATGCGGCGGTAGCGATGCTGTCCACCACCCGCGTTCGCGTGCAAACCATCGGCTTCGCGCCCGGTCAGCCCTATCTGGGGCAATTGCCCGAGTGCTGGAATATTCCGCGCCAACAGGCGCTGACCTCGCGCATTCCCGAAGGGGCGCTGGCGGTGGCGATCCGGCAGATGGTGCTGTTCTCGGTGGCGACGCCGACGGGCTGGCGGCATGTCGGGCAGACGGCGATCAAGCTGTTCCGCCCGGACAGCGATATGCCCTTTGTGCTGCGTCCGGGGGATGAGGTTCTGTTTCCGCAGATCACCAGAGAAGCCTATGAAAACATGGTGAAATCCGGTCCGGATGGTGGTGCCACCTTTGAGGTGATCCGATGAGCGCCGCGCTGCTGATCCGCCGGGCCGGTCCGGGCATGAGCGTTCAGGACCAAGGCCGCCCGGGCTACCTGTCGCAGGGCCTGTCGCGCGGCGGGGCTGCCGATCCGGTGGCGCTGGCCGAAGGTGCGGCTCTGCTGTCGCAATCGCCCACGCTGGCGGCGTTGGAAATGACCGGGATGGGCGGCGAGTTTCAGGCGCTGACCGACCTGCGGATCGCCCTGACCGGGGCCGAGATGCGGGTCACGCTGGACGGCAGCCCGCTGGTCTGGAACGCCAGCCACATGGTGCCGAAGGGCGCGGTTCTGTCGATCGGCTCGGCCCAGAACGGGACCTATGGCTACCTGCATATCGGCGGCGGCATTGACGCGTCCGAGCGTCTGGGATCACGCGCCGTGCACCTGTCTGCGGGTCTTGGCGCGCTGAGCCAGACGGGGGACGTGCTGACCGCCGGACCCGATCCCGTGGGGCAGGTGGGGCGCATCCTGCCGCCCGAGCCGCGCTTTGGCGGCGGGGTGATCCGCGTGCTGGCCAGCCTTCAGACGGCGCTGTTTTCCGACGCGGTTCTGGCGCGGTTTCAGGCGACCGAGTTCCACCGCGACCACCGGGGCAACCGGATGGGGGTGCGGATGAACTCGGACGGCGAGGGGTTCCTGGTCGAGGGCGGGCTGACCGTCCTGTCCGAGGTGATCGTGCCCGGCGACATCCAGATCACCGGCGATGGCGCGCCCTTTGTGCTGATGTCCGAATGCCAGACCACCGGGGGCTATCCGCGCATTGGCACGGTGCTGCCCTGCGATCTGCCGAAAGTGGCGCAGGCGCTGCCAGGTGCGTCTCTGCGTTTCCGCTTTGTCGATACGGACACCGCGTTGGAGGCCGAGACGCGCGCGCGCAACACGCTGGCCGGGTTGCGCCGCCGGGTGCAGCCGATGATCCGCGATCCGCGCGACATGCCCGACCTTTTGTCCTATCAACTGATCAGCGGCATGATTGCCGGTGACGAGGAGTAAGCCATGACCCTGACTGTCGATCTGAACGCCGATATGGGCGAAAGCTTTGGCCCCTGGAACATGGGCGACGACGCGGCGCTGCTGCAGGTTGTCAGCTCGGCCAATATCGCGTGCGGGGTGCATGCGGGGGATTGGGACATCATGGCCCAGACGATGGCGCTGGCGGTGAAGAACGGCGTCGGCATCGGCGCGCATCCGGGGTTTCCGGATCTGCAGGGCTTTGGCCGGCGCAAGATGCATCTGCCGCATGGAACGCTGGGCAATCTGGTGCGCTATCAGCTGGGCGCGGCACAGGCGATGGCGCGCGCGGCAGGCGGGCAGGTGCGGCACCTGAAGCTGCACGGCGCGCTGGCGAACATGGCGGCCGAGGACAAGGCGATGGCGCTGGCCTGCTACCGGGCGGCGCTGGACGTTGACCCCGACCTGATCGTGATGGTGCTGGCAGGCACGCAGCAGCAGGCGGCCGTGGCCGAGCTGGGCTGCAACACCGCCTGCGAGATTTTCGCCGACCGGGCCTATAATGACGACGCCACGCTGGTGGACCGCAAGCTGCCGGGCGCGGTGATCCATGACCCCGAGGTGGCTGGCCAGCGGATGCTGGACATGGTGCAGGCCGGGGCGATCATCACCGAAAGCGGCAAGCATATCCCGACACGGATCGACACGATCTGTCTGCATGGCGACACGCCGACGGCGGTTCAGATCGCGGCGCGTGTCCGTTTGATGCTGGAGGGAGCAGGGGTCTCGATCGCGCGGTTCGGCGGCAGCCCGGTCGCCTAACGGGCGTTGAACTCGGCCCAGTGCTGTTGCAGGCGGCTGCACAGATCGACGGGGTCGAAGGGCTTGGTGATGACGGCCAGACAGCCCTTGGACAGCAGCCTTTGGGCAAAGCTTTCCTCGGCCTTTGCAGTCAGGAAGATCGCCGGAACTTTGGCCAGTCCGGGCATGTCCGCAAGGTTGTGCCAGGTTTCCTCGCCCGTCATTTCGGGCATCATCACGTCCAGCAGAAACATCTGCGGCTGAAAGTCTCCGATGCCGGCCAGCGCCTCGGGGCCAGAGGAAAACTGTGCGACCTCGAACTGGCCGATGAGCTCCAGCGCCATCTTCACGATGACACGGATGTCCTCGTCATCGTCAACATGCAGGATCCGCTTCAAGTCTTCCATCGTTTGACGCCGCTTTCCGTCTGTTTCTTGGGCCAAAGGCCGGGGTGTGCGTAGGGGACTGACCTAGGGATTTGGCAGTTTCGGCAGGTCCACGAAGAACACTGTCCTTTCGGCAGTATCGCATGAAAAACCGATATCACCACCATGAGATTTCACGATTTTCTTGCAGATTGCCAGTCCCAGGCCGGTGCCTTTGACCTTGGCACCCTTGGCGGCGGAATGGTTCACGTAATTGTCGAAAATCCGGTCGCGCAAATGGTCGGGAATGCCTGGCCCGGTGTTGTCGATACTTATGCGCCAGTAGTCACCATGCTCGCGCAGTTTCACCCCGACGGTTTCGTTCTGGGGCGAGTTCTTGATCGCGTTGGACAGCAGGTTCGCCAGCATCTGGTGCAGACGTAGGGGGACGCCGCGCGACCATGCATTTTCGGGGGTTGCGACCAGATCAATCGCAACGTTGTGGACCGCGCAATAGCCCAGATGGGCGGCGACGGCCTCTTTGACCAGGGCGACCAGGTCCAGCTCCTCCATCTCTTCCTCGGGCTTGGGGTTCGAGGTCGAGAATTTCTGCAGGTCCAGAATGTCGCCAATGATCGACAGCAAGGTGTCGGCGTTGCGCTGCATCAGCTCTAACAGGTTCTTGGCTTGCGGCGGCAGATCCCCCATCGAGCCGGAGGTCAGCAGTTTCAGCGCCCCGTTGATCGAGGTCAGGGGCGTGCGCAAATCGTGCACGATTTCCGAAAACGCCTGCGTGCGCGCGCGTTCCAGCTGGCGGCGGTGTTCGCGGTCGCGCAGGACCGAGACGAACAGCGGCCCTTCGCCCAGGGTGGACAGGATCCGCGTGGAGATCTCGACCAGGCCTTTTTCATGCAGGGTTTCGATGGTGACGGTGTCGGACAGGCCCTGACGTAGCGGTTCAACATGGCGGTGAAAGCCGGATGTGTCGAACATCTTGGAGCTGTCGTAGATGTATTTCTGGGTGACCTCGCCATCGCGCCAGTCGCAACGCAGGCGGGCAGTCTTGTTGGCGTAGACCAGACGCAAACTGTCGGCCCGGTAGACGTAGACCTCGTCGTGCAGCTCTTCCAGAATTTCCGGAAGGTAGGAACTTGGCTCGGATAAAGGTGCAATCGAGATCATGGGTTCTGCCTGGTTAACAATTTCCAGTTTACACAAGTTTACGGCGTTTTGTTGTCTCACTATGTGCGTTTTGATGGTATAAAAGAGAGCATTTCACGTGGAAAAGCGGTAGAATTACTGAGCTTCGGCGCGGTCGAGGGTCAGGAAGAAGGTCGTGCCTTCGCCCAGCGTGCTGCTGTAGGTCAGCTCGCCCTTGTGGCGGGCGACGATCTGTTTCGAGATGTTCATGCCCAGCCCGGTGCCGCCAACCTTGCGTTGGTCCGAGGAGTCGATCTGGCTGAATTGGCCGAACACGGCGTCTTCTTTGCCGGCGGGAATGCCCACGCCGTAGTCGATGACCGAAATCGTGACCTTGTCGCCGGTGGCATGGGCGCGGACGTTGACCTGCCCCCCCTCGCGCGAGAATTTCACTGCGTTGGACAGAAGGTTCGCCATGACCTGTTGCAGGCGCGATTTGTCGCCCAGAACGGTCAGGTCCTCGCCTTCGGGGATGTAGGTGACGATGATGCCCAGGCTGCGGGCAAAGCCCGAGGCGCTTTCGATGGCGTCGGAGATGATGGCGTTGACGCTGAGCGGCTCGAAGTTGAACACCATCTCGCCGGCTTCGAATTTCTGCAGGTCCAGCAGGTCGTCGATCAGGTTGGCCAAGCGGACCGAGTTCTTGCCAGCGATTTCCAGAACCGGCGACAGGGTTTGCGGGACGGGGCCCAGCATCCCGCGGTTGACCAGATCCAGCGACCCCTTGATCGAGGTCAGCGGCGTGCGCAGCTCGTGGCTGACGGTCGACAGGAATTGCGATTTGACGGTCAGGGCGGCCAGGGTGCGTTCGTGTTCGCGGCGCAGCTCTTCCAGCTGGCGGACGCCGGCGCGGTACAGACGCAGGAATTGAATCGAGATGTCGATGATGAAGTACATCACGAACAGGATCGTGAAGAACTCCAGCCACGCCCGAGAGTCGATCGGCGGGTAGTACCGCAGGATGTCCATCAACGCGATATAGCCGAAGGTCGCGCCATAGATCGTCAGGCGCAGGAACAGGGCGGGCAGGAACTGGTGGTTGTTCATGGCCGCGAACAGGGCCGCCGCGAACAGGAAGAACAGCGGGGTGAAGTGACCGCCGTCCAATTGCTGTTCGGCAACCATGATGATGAACAGACAGATCGCGCCCGAACTGACCAGCGTATTGACCAGAATGGCGGTGAGGAAGTGCATCGCCTTAGTCTGATCCTTGCCGTCCCAGGCCCGGATGCGCCGTGCCGCGATCACGTCCAGCACCTCGGAGAACAGAACCCCGGTGTAGGTGAGGAACGCGATGGTCGAGTCAAAGTAGAATGCGGTCAGCAGGGTGGCGGAGACAAAGATCGCCTGACGCTGCCAGAGCAGGGTCGTCGTCGCCTCGACGTAGTCCTTCAGCTGGCGCTCTAGGCGGTCAAGCCTAAGCCAGTCTTTCCGGAATTTTCTGAGGATCACCCGTAGTGCCATCCATCAACTGCCGTATCGTTTCCTACTCGTCGCCATTCATTTCTAATTAAGGATATTGGCGAAATTTCGGCGTAATCGAACTTTTTACCAGTCGGAAGAAAAAACCTGCGAATGCATCACTTGGCGGTAGGGGTGCACGGTGATACTATCATAGATGGAAAAAGTGTACCGATTTCGTCTATTTTTGCAGCAAACTGGGCCGGAGGCGATGAACTGGTCACGTTCTTTACAATCTTAACGTGACGGCATGTGTTGCCTATACATCAATGTGGCGTTTTTTTGGTGAAAACGGACAAATTTTTAGGTGACGGATGAGAAGTCTCACCTAAACTGTTGAAAAAACATGGTCGGGCAGGACATGAAACATACAGCTTTCGCAGAGCGGCCGTCACGGTCGCAGCAGGTGTTTCCCGAGTTAGAACCCGTTGTTCCGGGTGTTTCAAAAAAACGAATCGATCCAGTTCGCATGCTGGCGCGGCGGCCTTCGCTGGCTCCGGTCGGGCATGTGAAGTCCACGATGATGGGTTACACCAATGTCGGGCAGTTCGGTGATCTGCTGGTGAATTTCCTGCGGGCGCGCAAGCGGACCTTTATCGACCGGCTGCATTGGGACCTGCCTCATACCGAGGGGATGGAGTTCGACCAGTACGACACGCCCCAGTGCCGCTGGGTGGCCGTGCATGAATACGGCGAGATCCTGGGCGGGTTCCGGCTGCTGCCGACCACGGCGAAATGCGGCATCTACACTTACATGTTGCGCGACGCGCAGCGCGGGCTTCTGGACAGCATCCCGCAGGACTGCCTGTTTATTGATGCTCCGGTCGAGGCGCGCATCGTCGAAGCCTCGCGCCTGTTCATTGCCGAGGACGTTCCGGCCTCGCGCCGGATGCAGGTGCAAAGCGTCATCATGGGGCAGATGGTCAGCTGCACGCGCCAGATGGGCGCGACCCATGTGATCGGTATCGTTCCCGAAGTGTGGTCGCGCTGGCTGCGCCGGATGGACCTGGACGCGGTGCCGGTGGGGCGCAAATTCGCCATCGACGGCACGACCAGCCAGGCGGCACTGTTCAACGCGGCCAAGTTCTCGAACTGATCTGGTATTCACAACGCGCCCGGAAACGCCCATAACAGGGCGGGGCCGTTGGCCTTTTTCTGACCAGAGGCACGCATGACCAAGACTATCTACATCCTGAACGGACCGAACCTGAACCTGCTGGGCAAGCGCCAGCCAGAAATCTACGGGTACGACACGCTGGAGGATGTGGAGCGGAACTGCGCCGCCGTGGCCAAGGACTTCGGCCTGGATATCCGCCTGTTGCAAACCAACTGGGAAGGCCAGTTGATCGACTGGATCCACGAGGCGCGCGAAAAGGCGGCGGGCATCGTCATCAACCCGGCGGCGTTTACGCATACTTCGGTCGCGGTGCTGGATGCGCTGAACACCTTCGAAGGCCCGGTGATTGAGGTGCATATCAGCCAGGTCCACAAGCGCGAGGCGTTCCGGCATCATTCCTATGTCAGCCTGCGGGCGGACGCAGTGATGGCTGGCTTCGGCATCGAGGGCTATGCGCTGGCGACGCGCCGGATGGGCAGCCTGCTGGCGGGCTGAACGGGCCAGCGCCTCGGCACAATGCAATCACGCAAGAACATCTGAGCTCTGTCCTCTAACCTCTGGGAAACGGGTGAAATTGCCCGCAAGACCCGGAGGTTTCATGGCCAGACTGGACAGTCAGGTGGCGCGCGGTGCGCCTGCCTTTGCCGAAAATCGTGACAACATGCTTGCGCTGCTGGCGCAGGTTCAGGCGTTGAAGGAACGCGCCCGTGCCGCGTCCGAAGCGGCCAAGGCCCGTTTCGAGGCGCGCGGCCAGTTGCTGCCGCGCGAACGCGTGGCGTTGTTGCTGGACCCCGGCACGCCGTTCCTGGAACTGGGCGCGCTAGCGGGCTACGGGCTGGACACCAAGAAGCTGGAAAAATCCATCCCTGGCTGCGGGATCATCGCCGGGATCGGCTATGTCTCGGGCGTGCGGTGCATGATCTCGGCCTCGGACAGCGGGATCGCGGCGGGCGCGTTGCAGCCGATGGGGCTGGAGAAACAGCTGCGCGTGCAGGAACTGGCGCTGGAGAACAAGCTGCCCTTCGTGCAGCTGGTCGAAAGCGCCGGGGCGAACCTGATGGCCTACCGGGTCGAGGATTTCATCCGCGGCGGTTCGATCTTTGCCAATCTGGCACGGTTGTCGGCGGCGGGGCTGCCGGTGGTGACGGTGACGCATGGCTCCTCGACCGCCGGGGGTGCGTATCAGACTGGCCTGTCGGACGTCATCATCATGGTGCGCGGCCGGACCCGGGCGTTTCTGGCCGGCCCGCCGCTGCTGAAGGCCGCCACCGGTGAGGTCGCGACCGAGGAGGAACTGGGCGGTGCCGAGATGCACACCGGCATCTCTGGTCTGGGCAATTTCCTGGCCGAGGACGACCGCCACGCCCTGGGCATGGCGCGCGAGGTGCTGGGCAATGTCGATTGGTCGGGCCAGCAAGAGGACAGCCGCTCGTTTGACGAACCCGCCCATGATCCGCAAGATCTGCTGGGGCTGGTGCCGCGCGACTACCGCACCCCGATCGACATGCGCGAGGTGATCGCGCGGATCGTCGATGGCTCGGATTTCGTCGAGTTTGGCACGCGCTACGGCGGGGCGACGGTCTGCGGCACGGCCCGGATCAAGGGCTGGCCCATCGGGATCATCACCAACAACGGCCCCATCGATCCGGCGGGGGCTGCCAAGGCCACGCATTTCATTCAGTCCTGCTGTCAGGCCGGCACGCCGCTTTTGTACCTGAATAACACCACCGGTTTCATGGTGGGCCGCAGCTACGAAGAGGCGGGGATCATCAAGCACGGATCGAAGATGATCCAGGCGGTGACGAACGCGACGGTGCCGCAGTTCACCGTCTATTGCGGGGCGTCCTTTGGCGCGGGGAATTACGGTATGTGCGGATGGGGGTTCAAGCCGCGCTTCTGCTTCTCTTGGCCCAACGCCAAGACCGCCGTGATGGGCGGCGAACAGGCCGCCGAGACTATGCGCATCGTGCAAGAGGCGCGTGCCGAACGCTCGGGCGAGCCTGTGAACGAAGAGCAAATGGCCCAGCTGAAACAGATGATCATCCACAACTTCAACAGCCAGATGGACGCGTTCCATACCTCGGCGCGGGTGCTGGACGACGGGATCATTGATCCGCGTGACACCCGCGACGTGCTGGCCGAAGTCATGAAAATCGCCCGGGAAGAGGCACGCCGCACTCCGAACAAGATGCAGTTCGGCGTGGCACGGCCGTAAGGAGAGCAGGGCATGGCAATCAACAAACTTCTTATCGCCAATCGGGGCGAAATCGCGGTGCGGATCATCAAGACCGCCCGCCGTATGGGCATCGCCACCGTGGCGGTGCATTCCGAGGCTGATGCCGAGGCGCTGCATGTTCGCATGGCCGATCAGTCCGTCTGCATTGGCGGTGCGGCCCCGGCGTCCAGCTATCTGCGGATCGACCGTATCATCGAGGCGGCGCAACAGACCGGCGCGGATGCAATCCACCCCGGCTATGGCTTTCTGGCCGAGAACGAAAACCTGCCTGCGGCCTGTCAGGCTGCGGGGCTGACCTTTGTCGGCCCTTCGGCCGAGGCGATCCGCGCGATGGGCGACAAGGCTGCGGCGAAGGCGCTGATGCAACAGGCGGGCGTGCCCTGCGTGCCGGGGTTCCAGGGGGATCAGACGCCCGAGACGCTGGCCGACGAGGCCACCAAGATCGGCTATCCGGTCATGATCAAGGCCACGGCTGGCGGCGGCGGGCGCGGGATGCGTCTGGTTGCCGAAGCGGGCGATTTCGCGGACGCCCTGCGCTCGGCCAAGTCCGAGGCGAAGGCGGCGTTCGGGGATGACACCGTGCTGCTGGAAAAGGCCATCGTCTCGCCCCGGCATATCGAAATTCAGGTCATGGCCGACAGCTTTGGCACCGCGGTGCATCTGGGGGAACGGGATTGCTCGGTCCAGCGGCGTCACCAGAAGGTGATCGAGGAAGCGCCGTCGCCCGCGGTCTCGGCCGAGTTGCGGGCCGAGATGGGCGCCGCCGCCCTGCGCGCGGTCAGCGCCATCGGCTACGAAGGGGCGGGCACGCTGGAATTCCTGCTGGACGGGGCAGGGCACTATTATTTCATGGAGATGAACACCCGCCTTCAGGTTGAGCATCCGGTGACCGAGGCGATCACCGGGCTGGATCTGGTCGAGCTGCAATTGCGCGTCGCCGGTGGGCAGGCACTGGGGCTGACGCAGGACGACATCACCTTTGACGGCCACGCGATCGAGGTGCGCCTGTGCGCCGAAGACCCGGATGCGGGCTTCATGCCGCAATCGGGGCGGATGCTGCGCTGGACCCCGCCAACGGCGCTGCGCTGTGACCATGCGCTGACGGATGGGGCGATGATCCCGCCGTATTACGACTCGATGGTGGCAAAACTGATCGCGCACGCACCGACGCGGGACGAGGCCCGTCAGGCGCTGATCCGGGGGCTGGGCCAGACCCGCGCCTTGGGAGTGCGGACCAATCAGGGGTTTCTGGCGGATTGTCTGGGTCATCCGGTCTTTGCGGCGGGCGAGGCGACAACCAGCTTCATCGGCGCGCATGAGGACGAGCTGTTCAGCGGCGCGGACGAGGCCAAAGCCGCCGAGATTGCCGCCGTTCTGGGCCGGGCCACGCATTGCGCGCTGACCCATGGCTTCCCCACGCCGGTGCTGCTGAAACGCGGAGAGGCCACTCACGATATGCGCCTGCTGTCGCGTCCGCAGGGCCTGTGCCAGATCGAACACGGCGACGACAGGACCGAGCTGACCGTGGCGCCGCGCGGCATCCTGCGCGACGGTATTCAGGAGGAGGCTGACCTGCTGCGCTGTGGGGATGCTGTCTGGCTGCATTGGAACGGTCGGGCCTGGGATTTCGAGGACCGCAGCCTTGCCCCTCGCATGGCCGGGAAAGAGGGCGGCGACGGCAAGGTGCGCGCCTCGATGAACGGCCGGGTCGTCGCGCTGCTGGTCGCGCCGGGGGATCATGTCGCGGAAGGGCAAAAGGTGCTGGTGCTGGAGGCGATGAAGATGGAGCACACCCATAAATCGGCCGTCGCAGGCGTGGTTCAGGCGGTACATGCCGTCGAGGGCGATCAGGTCGAGGCGCACCGCATTCTGGTCGAGGTGACACCCAATGAGTGAGGTTCTGCTGGATCGGCGCGGGGCTGCGCTGTGGATTACCCTCAACCGACCCGAACGCCGCAACGCGATTAACGAGGCGCTGCTGACCGGCGTCTCGCATGGGATCGAAACCGCGGTCGCTGACGCCGAAGTCAAGGCGATCGTGCTGACCGGTGCGGGCGACAAGGCGTTCTGCGCTGGCGGTGATCTGGCGCCGGGGGGCGGTTTCGCCTTCGATTTCTCGCAGCCTAGAACCGCCTATGGCGACATGCTGCGCCAGATGCAGGATTGCCCGAAACCACTGATCGTGGCGGTGAACGGGGCCTGCGTGGCGGGCGGCATGGGGTTCCTGTCGGCAGCGGATATGGCGTTCTCGGTCAAGGGGGCGATGTTCGGCCTGCCCGAGGTCAAGGTCGGCCTGTTCCCGATGCAGGTGGCGGCTCTGATGAAGGATCTGGTCGCCCCGCGCGTGCTGCGCGACTGGATGCTGACGGGCCGCCTGTTTGGCGCGGAAGAGGCGCTGGCGCAGGGGCTGCTGAACGGCATCAGCGACACGCAGGAGGCGTTGGTTGCCCGGATCGACGCGCTGGTTTCGGATATGGCGGCGAACTCTCCGTCCGCGTTGCGACGGGGAAAATATGCGCTGCGGGCAATGGGGCACATGAGCTTTGATCAGGCGGTGTCATTTGCGGAATCCCAGCTGGGACTGATGACGCTGACGCAGGATGCTCGGGAAGGGCTGGCTGCGTTCAACGAAAAGCGGACGCCGCGTTTTTCCGGCAAGTGACAAAAGACGTTTGCCTGTCCGTTCGGGCTGTCGCAGGCTGCAACCAGAAATGAAGGGGAGGAAACCGTGAGCAATTCGTTGTTCGATCTGACGGGCAAAGTGGCCGTCATCACCGGCTCGTCGCGTGGCATTGGCCGCGCTATCGCTGAACGCATGGCCGAGGCCGGGGCAAACGTCGTCATCTCGTCCCGCAAGGGGCCACCCTGCGAGGAGGTGGCGAGCGAGATCAACGCGCGGCTGGGCCGCGAGGCGGCGGTGGCGCTGCCGGCCAATATCTCGGACAAGGGCAGCCTACAGGCGATGATCCACGCGACGATGGCCAAGTGGGGCCAGATCGACGTGCTGGTCTGCAATGCAGCGTCGAACCCGTATTACGGCCCGATGGAGGGGATCAGCGACGACGCGTTCCGCAAGGTTCTGGACAACAACGTGCTGGCCAATCACTGGCTGGTGCAGATGGTCGGCCCGCAGATGCGCGCGCGCAAGGACGGGGCGATCGTGATCGTGTCGTCGATCGGGGGGCTCAAGGGGTCGCCGGTGATCGGGGCGTACAATATCTCGAAGGCGGCGGACATGCAGATGGCCCGCAACCTGGCGGTCGAGCTGGGGCCGGACAACATCCGTGTCAACTGCATCGCGCCAGGTCTGATCAAGACGGATTTCTCCAAGGCGCTGTGGGATAACGACAAAACACTGAGCTATTACAACACGATGACCCCGCTGCGCCGGATTGGCGACCCGGATGAAATCGCGGGGGCTGCGGTCTATCTGGCCTCAAAGGCGGGGGGCTATGTGACGGGCCAGACCATCGTCGTGGACGGTGGCGTGACCGTGGCAGGGGGCTGAGCGATGGGCGATTTCCTGAAATACGAACAGGACGGCAAGGTCGCCACCCTGACGATGAACGACCCCGACAACCGCAACCCGCTGACGGGCAACTCGGCCGCCGCGGAATTCGTGGCCATGGCCGCCCGGATCGAGGCTGACCCCTCGGTCCGCGTGGTCATCCTGACCGGGGCGGGGGCGGCGTTCTCGGCGGGGGGCAACGTCAAGGACATGAAGAAATACCAGGGCGACGCGATCCAGCCGATGCCGATCCGGGATGAATACCGGCGTGGCATTCAGCGGCTGACGCTGGCGATGTACAATCTGGATGTGCCGCTGATCGCCGCCGTGAACGGCTTTGCCATCGGGGCGGGCTGCGATCTGGCCTGCATGTGCGACATCCGGATCGCGGCAGAAAGCGCCAAATTCGCCGAGAGCTTCATCAAGGTCGGCATCATCCCCGGCGACGGTGGCGCATGGCTGCTGCCGCGCGTCGTGGGCATGTCCAAGGCCGCCGAAATGGCCTTTACCGGCGAGATGCTGGATGCGCAGGCGGCCTTGTCCTGCGGGCTGGTCAGCCGTGTCGTTCCCGATGACCAGCTGATGCAGACCGCGCGTGAACTGGCCGATCGGATCGCGGCCAACCCGGGGCCGACCCTGCGCCTGACCAAGCGGTTGCTGCGCGAAGGGCAGGTCACGCGGCTGGATAGCCTGCTGGAGCTGTCGGCGGCCTATCAGGCGCTGGCCCACAAGACCGCCGAACATGCCGAAGCCGTCAATGCCTTTATCGAAAAGCGCAAACCCGACTTCGGCTGAGGCTTACTTGCCCTCGAACTTCGGCGCGCGCTTTTCGAAGAACGCGTTGAAGCCTTCGGCAAAATCCTCGGAGGTGTAGAGGATCGCCTGCGCGTCCCGCTCGGCCGCCAGAAACTCGGGCAGGGGCAGGGGGTGCCGGGCCAGCATCTGCTTGGTATAGGTGTTCGTCAGCGGTGCGCCCTTGGCGACCTCTGCCGCCATTTCCAGCGCGGCCTGAAGGGCGGTACCGGTGGGCGCCACTTCTTCGATCAACCCCCAGTCGACGGCCTGGGCTGCGTCAATACGGCGGCGGGTGAAGGCCATCCACTTGGTGCGCCCCATGCCGATCCGCGCCGGCAGCGTGTAGAGCGAGGCCAGATCGGGGATCAGACCCAGATTGCCAAAGGGCAGCGAGAATTTGGCGTCCTGACCCGCAATCACGATGTCACAGGCCGCCATCAGCGACAGGCCCGCGCCGACGGACCAGCCCTCGACCGCGGCGATGATGGGCTTTGGGCATTCGATGACCGTACGCATCAGATCGCAGGCGCGCTCCATCCTGGCCCTGCCGGCGACCGAGGTGATACCCTTCATCGTGGACAGATCGCCGCCCGCGCTGAAACATCCCTGCGTCCCCGCAATGACAATGCACCGCACCGTTTCATCGGCCGAGGCTTCGCGGATCAGGCCAAGCAGGCTTTCGCGGAGCTCGGGCGCCAGGGCGTTGCGCTTGGATGGCAGGTTGAGCCACAGCAAACGGGTGGTGCCCAAGGTTTGGGCCACGCACAGCCCATCCTGAGGTCCGGGTTCGGTCGGCGAAAGGGGCGAGGTCATGGGCGTCTCCGATAAAGTTCACATGTTCATTTTGTTTACCAATACATGGCAGGTTGCAAGCACTCGCCGCAACGGTTTGGCTGTGCTAGGACGGGTTTGGCAGAAGGAGGCACCACATGAAGCTGGCATTCGTCACGATGGTCTGGCGCGACTACTGGCTTCTGGAAAAGTGGGTGACCCACAACGCGCAATACGTGGACAAGCGCGCGCTGTACGTTCTGAACCACGGTGGCGACCCGCGGATTGATGAGATCGCCGCTGGCTGCAACGTCATCCACATCCCGCGCGAGGAACTGACGATTGATCTGGACAGACGGCGCTGGGATCTGCTGGGCGGTGTGACCAACGGCTTGTTGGCGTTCTATGACCGGGTGGTCTGCACCGATGTGGACGAGTTGATCGTCTACACGGGGCAGGGCAGCCTGCAAGAGCATCTGGAGGCCAGTCAGGCCGACACCATCGCGTTGTCGCCGGTCGGGCTGAACCTGATCCCATCCGAGGGGGAGGTTGACCTGTCGCAGGGGGTGCTAAACGCGCATCCGCAGGCGATCCTGAGCGCGAAATACACCAAGCCGTGCATCGTGCGGTCTCGGGTCGTGTACACGATCGGCGGGCATGGCCTGGTGCGCGGCCGCTTTACCATCGACCCAGAGTTGCTGCTGTTCCACCTGCACTACGTCACGCCCGACTACGCGCAACGCATGGCCGAACGGCAAGAGATCGTCGCGCAGTCCAAGGCCCACAACGCGCAGTCAGGGCAGCCCGCGGATGTGGGCAAGCGGTTCTGGATCAACTGGTCCGACCCCGCCATGATCCGCGAGAAGGAATTTGGCCATTTCGCTCGCGCCACCGAGGTGCCGGTCGAGCAAGGTTTTGCCGAATGTGCCCGGCTTCTTCAGGCCGCCGTGCGGACGGATGGCAAGAAGGTCGTGGTGGACCATTCGCAGATGGCCAAGGAGCCGCGCCGCGTCGTCATTCCCCAATCTTTACGGTCCCGACTCTAACCGACTCGCCCTTGGGCGCGGGGAGCGAGTGCGGCGGTATGCATTTGCATACCGTGCCAATCTGTCGCGCTGGACCTTTGTCTGAGTCTGCAGATCGGACGCGAAAGATTTGTGCGTTTGAGCCCCCCATGGCTTTTCACTCGTTTTCACAATTTAGTGTTGTTTTCAAATTGGTTACGTGACGTCACGACGGGAATTTTACAAGGGGCGTACAAAAGATGACAGCATTTTACAAAGAAATGCTGTTTTTTCGCATACTTATTTCTTTGTTTTCATTTTTCATTATGATTGTGACAGAGCGCGGATAATTTCATTTTCGCCGGCAAGATTTTGCCGGTCCCGTTTTCAAAGACCCAAGGGAGGAACCTTGCTGTGACTGCTGAAACTACGTCCGAACCGATCTACCCCGTTCCGGCTGACTTTGCCGCCAAGGCACATGTCGATGCCGCGAAATACCAAGAGATGTACGCCGCGTCGGTCAATGACCCCGAAGCGTTCTGGGGTGAGCACGGCAAGCGTCTGGACTGGATGCAGCCCTATTCGAAGGTGAAGAACACCACGTTCGAATACGGCAAGGTGGACATCAAGTGGTACGAAGATGGTGTCCTGAACGTTGCGTATAACTGCATCGACCGTCACCTGGCGACCCGCGGCGATCAGACCGCCATCATTTTCGAGCCCGATAGCCCCGACACCCCCGCGCAGTACATCACCTATAACGAACTGTCGGACAAGGTGAACCGCATGGCCAACGTCCTGCTGAGCCAGGGCGTGATGCGCGGTGACCGCGTCGTCATCTATCTGCCGATGATCCCCGAAGCCGCCTATGCGATGCTGGCATGCGCGCGTATCGGCGCTGTCCACTCGATCGTGTTCGCGGGCTTCTCGCCGGACGCGCTGGCGAACCGTATCAACGACTCGGGCGCCAAGGTCGTGATCACCGCCGACACCGCCCCCCGTGGCGGCCGCCGCACTGCGCTGAAGTCGAACTGCGACGCCGCACTGCTGCACTGCTCGGACAAGGTGCGCTGCCTGGTCGTGAAACACACCGGCGACCAGACCACTTGGGTTCAGGGCCGCGACGTTGACGTCAAATACCTGATGGAGCATGCAAGCCCCGATTGCCCCTGCCGTCCGATGAACGCCGAAGATCCGCTGTTCGTCCTGTACACCTCGGGTTCGACCGGCA
Organism: Thalassobius vesicularis; assembly: GCF_004799325.1. Taxonomy (GTDB): domain Bacteria; phylum Pseudomonadota; class Alphaproteobacteria; order Rhodobacterales; family Rhodobacteraceae; genus Thalassobius; species Thalassobius vesicularis. The sequence continues at coordinate 478,904 of NZ_SSMD01000003.1, read as the reverse complement.
AGCCGAAGGGCGTCGTGCACAGCTCGGGTGGCTATCTGGTCTATGCCTCGATGACCCACCAGTACACCTTCGACTACCATGAAGGTGACGTTTACTGGTGTACCGCTGACGTGGGTTGGGTCACCGGCCACAGCTACATCGTCTATGGGCCGCTGGCCAATGGCGGCACCACGCTGATGTTCGAAGGCGTGCCGACCTACCCGGATGCTGGCCGTTTCTGGGCTGTCTGCGAAAAGCACAAGGTCAACCAGTTCTACACCGCGCCGACCGCGATCCGTTCGCTGATGGGCCAGGGCAAGGATTTCGTCACCAAGTACGACCTGTCCTCGATCAAGGTGCTGGGTTCGGTGGGTGAACCGATCAACCCCGAAGCCTGGAACTGGTACAACGAGGTTGTCGGCAAGGGCAAATGCCCGATCGTCGACACCTGGTGGCAGACCGAAACCGGTGGCCACATGCTGACCCCGCTGCCCGGCGCCACCGCGCTCAAGCCCGGCTCGGCCACCACGCCGTTCTTTGGCGTGCAGCCGGTCCTGCTGGACAGCACCACCGGCAAGGAAATCGACGAAACCGCAGCCGAAGGCGTGCTGGCCATCAAGGACAGCTGGCCGGGCCAGATGCGCACCGTTTACGGTGACCACGAGCGGTTCATGCAGACCTACTTCTCGGACTTCAAAGGCTACTACTTCACCGGTGACGGCTGCCGCCGTGACAAGGATGGCTACTACTGGATCACCGGCCGCGTGGACGACGTTATCAACGTGTCGGGCCACCGCATGGGCACCGCCGAAGTCGAAAGCGCCCTGGTCGCACATGCCAAGGTCGCCGAGGCCGCCGTTGTGGGCTATCCGCACGATCTGAAGGGGCAGGGCATCTACTGCTACGTCACCCTGATGAACGATGTCGAACCCACCGACGCGCTGCGCAAGGAGCTGGAAGTTTGGGTTCGTACCGAGATCGGGCCGATCGCCAAGCCGGATCTGATCCAGTGGGCACCGGGCCTGCCGAAGACCCGTTCGGGCAAGATCATGCGCCGCATCCTGCGCAAGATCGCCGAGAACGATTTCGGCTCGCTGGGCGATATCTCGACCCTGGCCGATCCCTCGGTCGTGGACGAGCTGATCGAAAACCGCATGAACCGGGGCTGAGGCGATATGGCTGATACCCCCGCAGTTCTGATCCTTCTCGGGCCTCCGGGCGCCGGGAAGGGCACGCAAGCCCGTGTTCTCGAAGAGAAATTCGGGCTGGTGCAACTGTCCACCGGCGATCTGCTGCGCGCAGCAGTCGCCGCGGGCACCGAGGCCGGCAAGGCTGCCAAGGCCGTGATGGAAGCGGGCGATCTGGTGAGCGATGACATCGTCATCGCCATCCTGCGTGATCGTCTGGCCGAACCGGATGTCGCCAAGGGCGTCATCCTGGACGGTTTCCCGCGCACCACGGTGCAGGCTCAGGCCCTGGACAAACTGCTGGCCGAAAGTGGCCAGAAGATCAACGCCGCCATCAGCCTGGATGTGGATGATGCGGCGATGGTGACCCGGATCTCGGGTCGCTACACCTGCGGCAAGTGCGGCGAAGGCTATCACGATACCTTCAAGACGCCGGCGCAGGATGGGGTGTGCGACAAGTGCGGCGGAACCGAGTTCAAGCGCCGCGCCGATGATAACGCTGAAACGGTGGCCAGCCGCCTGGAGGCCTATCACGCGCAGACCGCCCCGCTGATCGCCTATTACGGCGACAAGGGAGTATTGCAGCACATCGATGCCATGGGCGAGATCGATGCGATTGCAGACGGGCTTGCGGCAATCGTCACCAAGGCGATGTCGTAAGTTTTTACCGCCCCGCCGCCTCTCATCTCGGCGGGGCTCAGGAGGAAGAGGAGGACCCGCGTCATGGCGGATCAAAACACTACAAGTGAGTCGGACAAGGCCTATTGGGCTGCGAACGTGCGCACCATTGCAGTCATCCTGGTGATCTGGGCTGTCTGTTCTTTCGGTTTCGGCATTCTGCTGCGGCCGATGCTGGAAGGCATCAAAATTGGCGGCACTGACCTGGGCTTCTGGTTTGCCCAGCAGGGCAGCATCATCACGTTCCTGATCCTGATCTTCGTCTATGCTTGGCGGATGAACAATCTGGACCGTCAGTACGGCGTGGAAGAGGAGTAAGCGCAGATGGATCAGTTTACCCTTAACCTGATTTTTGTGGGCGTGACTTTCGCGCTCTACATCGGGATCGCGCTGTGGGCCCGTGCCGGCTCGACCAGCGAGTTCTACGCTGCAGGTCGCGGCGTTCACCCCATTCTGAACGGTATGGCCACCGGCGCTGACTGGATGTCGGCTGCGTCGTTCCTGTCGATGGCAGGGATCATCGCATTCGGCGGCTACGAAACCTCGGCCTACCTGATGGGTTGGACCGGTGGTTACGTGCTGCTGGCCATGCTGCTGGCACCTTACCTGCGTAAGTTCGGCAAGTTCACCGTCCCCGAGTTCATCGGCGACCGTTTCTACTCGCAGACTGCACGTACCGTTGCCGTTATCTGCCTGATCGTCGCTTCGGTGACCTACGTGATCGGCCAGATGAAGGGCGTGGGCGTTGCCTTCTCGGGCTTCCTGAACATGTCGTATTCGGGCGGTCTGTGGCTGGGCGCTGCAATCGTGGCAATGTACGCCGTTCTGGGCGGCATGAAGGGCATCACCTACACCCAGGTGGCTCAGTATGTCGTTCTGATCACCGCGTACACCATTCCTGCGATCTTCATCTCGCTGCAGCTGACCGGCAACCCGATCCCCGCACTGGGCCTGTTCTCGGACACCAACAGCGGTGCACCGCTGCTGGAACAGCTGAACCAGGTCGTCCAGGATCTGGGCTTCAAGTCGTACACCGCGCAGTCGGGTTCGACCTTCAACATGTTCCTGTTCACCCTGTCGCTGATGATCGGTACCGCGGGTCTGCCCCACGTTATCGTGCGTTTCTTCACCGTTCCCCGCGTGTCTGACGCACGTTGGTCGGCCGGTTGGGCGCTGGTCTTCATCGCCCTGCTGTACCTGACCGCTCCGGCTGTTGGTGCAATGGCGCGTCTGAACTTCATCAACACCATCTACCCGAACGGCCTGCAGGGCGAGTCCCTGAAGATCGACGAACAGCCGGGCTGGATGCTGAACTGGGAACGCACCGGTCTGCTGGCAATCGAAGACAAGAACAACGATGGCCACATCACCTACTCGGCAAACGGCGAAGCCAACGAAGTGGTCAAGCTGGACCGTGACATCATGGTTCTGGCCAACCCCGAGATCGCAAACCTGCCGTCGTGGGTTATCGCTCTGGTGGTTGCCGGTGGTCTGGCAGCAGCACTGTCGACCGCAGCGGGCCTGCTGATGGCAATCTCGTCTGCTGTGTCGCACGACTTGATCAAGGGTATCATCAACCCCGGCATTTCCGAAAAGAACGAGCTGCTGGCAGCCCGTATCTCGATGCTGGTGTCGATCCTGATCGCAACCTGGCTGGGTCTGAACCCCCCGGGCTTCGCAGCACAAACCGTGGCTCTGGCCTTCGGTCTGGCCGCAGCCTCGATCTTCCCGGCACTGATGATGGGCATCTTCTCGAAGCGCATCAACAACAAGGGCGCCGTTGCTGGCATGCTGTCGGGCCTGATCGTGACCCTGGTCTACATCTTCCTGCACAAGGGCTGGTTCTTCGTTCCCGGCACCAACAGCTTCGACGATGCTGACCCGCTGCTGGGCCCGATCAAGTCGACCTCGTTCGGTGCGGTTGGTGCTCTGGTCAACTTCGTGGTTGCCTATGTCGTGTCGAACGCGACCGAGGACACCCCGGAAGAGATCAAAGCCCTGGTCGAAAGCGTCCGCGTGCCCCGTGGCGCCGGTGGTGCAGTCGATCACTAAGGTCTTGGGGCAGGGGCAGGCCATCGCGGCTGTGCCCCTGCCGTGAACACGATCCCGCCCGGGGTAATTCGGGCGGGATTTCTTTTTCCTGCCGGATCCTTGGTCCCGTCTGAGGTGGATCAAATCGCGGCAGGCTATGATCGGGATAACCTTCGCACGATTTCAGTGCCTACAGGAGCCATTCATGCCCTCGCGCCTTCCCGATTTTCTGCGTTTTCTGACCTCGGTCCATCCGTACGACTCTCTGTCCGCCGATCAGTTGTCGGCCTTGGCCGAGAAGTTCCAGATCCGCGAGATCGTTGCCGGAGACACCGTTTACCGCTTTGGTGATCAGTTGGAAGGGCTGTACCTGATCCACCACGGCCAGATCGAAGTCCGCGATGGCAACGATGTTCCGGTATCGTTGCTGGGTGTGCGGAACAGCTTTGGCGAACGCGGTCTGACCCGCGACGGGATCGCTGTGACATCCGCGACGGCGACTGAAGACACTACCTTGCTGCTGTTGCCCGCCGCCGATTTCGCGGCGTTGCTGGCCAGCCATGAACCCGCCCGGCGGTTCTTTGATCGTTCGCGGGCAACGAAACCCAAGCAGAACGACCTGGCGACCAGCCGGGTGGACACGTTGATGGCGCGCAATCCGATGACCTGCGCCCCCGAAGCCACGGTGCAGGATGCGGCGCGGCTGATGCGTGACCACCGGATTTCCTCGCTTTGTGTGATCGAGGCCGACAGCCTGGCGGGGATCGTCACCGTGCGTGATCTGTCCGGCAAAGCCTTGGCCGAAGCGATGCCGCTCAGCACGCCCATCAGTGCGATCATGACCCGCGATCCCCTGACGCTGTCCCCGTCGGCCATCGGCTCGGACGTGCTGCACGCGATGATGGAGCGACGCATCGGCCACATCCCGATTTGCGAAGGTGGGCAACTGGTTGGCATCGTCACGCAGACCGACTTGACGCGGTATCAGGCCGTGTCCTCGGCCGAGCTTGTGTCCGAGATTGCCCATGCTCAGTCCGCCGCGCAAATGGCAGCGGTGACGGCGCGCATTCCGCAACTGCTGGTGCAACTGGTCGCCGGCGGCAACCGGCACGAGGTTGTCACCCGGCTGATCACCGACATCGCGGATACCGCGACCCGTCGCCTGCTGGCTCTGGCCGAGGAAAAGCTGGGCAAACCGCCGGTGCCGTATCTGTGGCTGGCCTGCGGCAGCCAAGGGCGGCAGGAACAGACCGGCGTCAGCGATCAGGACAACTGCCTGTTCCTTGACGATGCGGTGACCGAGGCCGACATGGCCTATTTCACCGATCTGGCGAATTTCGTCTGTGATGGGCTGAACGATTGCGGCTATGTCTATTGCCCCGGCGACATGATGGCGACCAACCCGAAATGGTGCCAACCCGTGCGCGTCTGGAAAGAGTATTTCAGCGGCTGGATCCGCAAGCCCGACCCGATGGCGCAGATGTTGGCCTCGGTCATGTTCGACCTGCGGCCCATCGGCGGCACCAGGTCGCTGTTCGAGGATCTGCAGGAGGATACGCTGAAAGCGGCCAATGCGAACTCGATCTTCGTGGCGCATATGATTGGCAATTCGCTGAAGCATACGCCGCCGTTGGGTTTGCTGCGCGGTTTTGCGACCATTCGCTCGGGAGAGCATAAAAACACGCTGGATCTGAAACACAACGGCGTGGTGCCTGTGGTTGATCTGGGCCGCGTTTATGCACTGCAAGGCAAACTGACCGCCGTCAACACACGCGCCCGTCTGGAAGAGGCGGCAACGGCTGGGGTGCTCAGCGCATCTGGCGCGCGGGATTTGCTGGATGCCTATGATCTGATTGCGGAAACCCGCCTGCTGCACCAGTCGCGGCAGGTGAAACGGGGCGAGGCCCCCGACAACTATCTTGAATTGGCCGAACTGTCCGATTTCGAGCGCAGCCACCTGCGCAACGCCTTCGTGGTGGTGAAATCGTTGCAATCTGCGGTCGGACACGGAAAGGGTGTCGTGGGATAAACCCCCACGACACAAAGGGAGGAATTGAATGCTGTTTGAACTGGTTGCGACCGTGATCGCGGGCGCTGCGGGCGGTGGTCTGATGCTGTTGGTGAACCGCCTGTTGGGGCGGCGCCTGCCGAAATGGCTGATCCCGGCCGCCGCTGGATGCGCGATGATCGCGGCAACGATTTCCAGCGAATACGGCTGGTACGGGCGCACGACCTCGGTCATGCCCGAACGCGTGGTCGTTATTCAGACCGTTGAAAACAAGGCATTCTTTCGCCCCTGGACCTATGTGAGGCCATTCGTTCATCGCTTCATGGCGCTGGATCGCGACTCGGTCCACGCGATGGAGGAGGTGCCGTCGCTGACCGTGGCCGATCTTCTGTTCTTTAGCCGCTGGCAGCAGGTTCAGGTTCTGTCGGTAGTGTTCGATTGCGCGCAAAGCCGCCAGTCGCAGCTGCCCGCAGAACCCAAAATCTCGGCGCAGGGAGAGCTGGAGAACGCCGTGTGGCACCCCGTGGCCTCGGGTGACAAATTGATGGGGCTTGTTTGTGGAGGAGCGTAAAGATGACCCATTTAAGTCTGCGAATCCGGATTTTCCTGTTCTTCGTGTTGATTGGATTGGGCGGCGCCGCGCTGTTTTTCGTGGCGCTTTATGTCGGGTATCTTAAGGCCTCGACAGGGGATGTGACCTCGGGATTCGTTCAGGCGGCGACGATTGGTGGGTTCGGTCTGGTGGGGATGACCGCCGGGATCTGGTTCCTGTTCGACGAAAACGTCGCCAAACCGATCGAGCGGCTGGCCGCCGGGTTGCGTGCGCGGGCCCATGCGGGGGCGCATGGTGGCGTCGATGCCGAGACGGCGAAATACCTTGGCGATCTGGCGCCTGCCGCACAGGCGATGTCGCAACAGCTGTCCGCCTCGACCATGCACACGGCCAGCGCCATCGCGGCTGAGACCGAACGCCTGACCGCTGAACGGGATCGTCTGACTGCCCTGCTGACCGAGATCCCTGTGGCGACCGTTCTGGTGAATCCGCACCACCAGATCGTGTTGTATGACGGGCAGGCGGCGGGCGTTCTGGCGCAGATCCACACGCCGCGTCTGAATGCACCGATCTTTGATTATTTCGATCAAGGCGCGGTCGAGGCCGCCTGGAAACAGGTCGGCAAAACCGGGCGCGAGGTGTCATTCATTGCGGACGGTGCGGAAAACGAACAGACCTATAGCCTGCGGATGAAACCGTTGGAGCAAGGCTCGGGCTATGTGCTGATCATCGACGGGGCCGAGGCGCATATCGACCCCGATGCCGCGCGCCCACTGATCTATGATTTCGATCTGCTGGTGCAAAAGGCAGGCACTGCGGCGGATGAAACACCGCTGCGCGAGCTAACCTATGCGGTGTTTGACACCGAAACCACCGGGCTGTTGCCGCACAAGGACGAGATCGTCCAGATCGGTGCCGTGCGTGTCGTGCGGGGCAAGATCGTCTCGGGCGAGAATATCGACATGCTGGTGAATCCGGGCATGCCGATCCCGCCGGCCTCGACCAAGGTGCACGGGATCAGCGATGCGATGGTGCGTGGCGCGCCCTCACCGGACAAGGCAGTACCGAGCTTCCACAAATTCGCCAAGGGCTCGGTCATCGTGGCGCATAACGCGCCGTTCGACATGGCGTTCATGCATCGCCACGGCAAACGGCTGGGGTTGGAGTGGAAGCACCCGGTTCTGGATACGGTTCTGGTTTCGGCGGTGCTGTTCGGGGCCAGCCAGACCCATACGCTGGATGCGCTGTGCGAACGGCTGGGGATCGTGATCCCTGATCACCTGCGCCACACCGCCATGGGCGACGCCTACGCAACGGCCGAGGTGTTGTGTAAGATGCTGCCCATGCTCGAAGCGCGCGGGATCATCACCTTTGGCGACATGCTGAAGGAAACCCGTAAACACGGGCGTTTGCTGGAAGATCTGAACTGAGCGCCATCAGATTACCCCGGACAGGGGCCATTTGCGCCGCAATCAAGGGGCACCCTGCGTGGGTGCCCTTTTCACGTCCGGAGACCGCGATGGCCCGCAATGACCCGCCCAAACATGTGCGCGACAGCCTAGAAAAACATGCTCGCCTGTTCGAGCTGTTGCGACAGCAGAACCTGATCGCGACCAGCCGCGTCGGGCGCAAGGCGCGTCCGGTGGACGGTGTGGCCGAGGCGGCGTTTCTGGCGGCAGCGGACGCGTCGCTCCATCAGGGCGGGGGCGGCTACTTGTAAGATCAGCCGCGGAATCCGGTGGCGATCACGAATTTCTCGGAACTGTCCGAGCGTGACGCGGGCGGTTTCACGTTCACGACCTTCGCGAATTTCTGCTTCAGCAGCTTTTGCAGGTCGCCCTCGGCGCCGCCGGCCAGAACCTTGGCGACGAAAGTGCCACCGTCCTCCAGCACATCGAAGGCCAGATACGCTGCGGCCTCGCACAGGGCGATGATGCGCAGGTGGTCGGTCTGTTTGTGCCCCGAGGATGCCGCTGCCATGTCGGACATCACCACGTCAGCTTTGCCGCCCAGCCAGGCCTTGACCTGTTCGTCGGCGTCATCGGACATGAAATCCAGCTGGTGAGTTTCCGCACCGGCGATCGGCTCGACCTCTTGCAGGTCCACGCCCAGCACGGTGCCGATGCGCTTTCCGGACTTCTCGCCCAGGGCATTCACACGTTTGACCGCGACCTGACACCATCCGCCCGGCGCACAGCCCAAATCCACGACGCGCGCGCCGGGAACGAGGAAGCGGAACTTATCGTCCAGTTCAAGAATCTTGTAGGCCGCGCGACCACGATAGCCGTCGATCTTGGCTTGTTTCACATAGGGGTCGTTCAACTGCCGCTGCAACCAGCGGGTCGAGCTGAGCGAGCGCCCACGGGCGGTCTTTACCTTGACTTTCAGATCGCGCTGACCGCGCCCGGATGTGTTTTTCTTTTTCTCGGTCATCAGAATGGTCCGTCTTCCAGTACGCCGTCCGCCGTCATCTGGGCGTAAAGCAGCCCTTCGCGCAGGCCGCGGTCTGCGACCGATAGCCTATCGGTGGGCCAGCAGCGCAATAGCGCCTGAAGGATCGCAGCGCCAGACATGATCAACGCATGGCGGTCCTGTCCGATGCGCGGATCGCTGCGCCGGCCGGTCGGGCCGAGGTCCAGATACGAGCGGATCACCTTGTCTATCTGGTCCGAGGTCATGCGCAACCCGTCGACCTTGGTTCGGTCATACCGCTTTAGCCCCAGATGCGAGGCGGCGACGGTCGTCACCGTTCCACTGGTGCCGACGATCTGGAAGCCCGCGCGCGCCTGTTCATTGGCGTAGGGGGTGAATTCGGCAAGGTTCTCCTCAAAGAACCAGCTCATCAGGGCAAAACGGGCGGCATCGTCTTCGACATCGTTGAACTGATCGCGCAGCGTTGCCACGCCCAGCGGGACGCTGATCCAGTCCACCACCTTGGCGGCGGGGAAGGGGCTGTTTTGCGGGTGGAAACCAGCGTGCAGTCTCATGATCGCGCGGGGGCGGTCACGACGGGGAACCGAGCTGAGGTCGATCCACACCAGCTCGGTCGAGCCGCCGCCGATATCGACCACCAGCAGCTGCTCTGTCCGCGTACTGACCAGCGGCGCGCAAGAGATAACGGCCAGCCGGGCCTCTTCCTCGGGCTGGATGATCTCTAGCTGCAGACCGGTTTCGCGGCGGACCTTTTTGATAAAGTCGGCGGCATTGGTGGCACGACGGCAGGCTTCGGTCGCCACCAGGCGCATACGCTGCACTTTGTGACGCTTGAGCTTTTGCTGGCAAATCCGCAGCGCCTGAATGGTGCGACCCATCGAGGCACGGCTAAGCTTGCCCGTGCTTTCCAGACCCGCGCCAAGTTGCACGGATTTCGAGAAGCTGTCGACCACATGAAACTGACTGCCCTTGGGTTGGGCAATCAACATGCGGCAACTGTTCGTGCCCAGATCCAGCGCGGCATACAGCTCGGCCGGATCAGGCGGATTGGGCGCGGGGCTCTCAACCGGTTTCGGGAACGCGCCCGCACCTTTGGGACGCTTGGGCGCCATGACTTACGCCCTCCATTTCAAGTTACCCCCAAGGTAGTGAACTCCGCCCCGCCGCGCAAGGACCGGCGTTCGGCTCATGAAGATGTTTAGGATTTTTCCAATGTCGGGCGCTGGCCTATCGCGGCCCCCAAAGGATAGAAGGGGGACGTCGCAGAGCGTGATCTTTCTGTCGAAAACGGCCCTCGTGTCGCAAACGGGCTGAATTACAGATGGGTCACAGGAAACAGGGGAATCAATCGAATGCCTGAGGTCACAATCGTTTACTGGCGGGATATTCCGGCACAGGTGATCGTGGGCAAGGGCCGTCGGGGCGCGAAGAAGCAACTTTCCGAGCGGTTCGAACAGGCGATTGATCGCGCGGCCATGAAAACAGGAGCGTCCGATACCGACGCCTACCTGGCCGAATGGCGCAAAGCAGACCCTTATCCGGTCGAGGGCGAGCCCTCGGACATTGCCGTGGCCGAAGCCGAAAGGCTGGAAGCCGAGTTTGATCAGGACCGGCTGAAGGCCCTGATAGCCAATGACGGATGGGCATGACCCCCGCTGCGATATGGGAGGCCTTCATGGGCTTGCTGAACTTCAAACGTCGCGATGATGTCGCGAAACCCGCCGCCCCGCAGGTCGAGGCGTTCCTGAAGGATTACTCGATCGAGGTGATGCCGCGCACCGCCGAGAAGGTCGAAAACTTCCGCGACCTGCTGCCCGAGGGCACCCGCGTCTACATCGCGCATATCGACGGCACCCATATCGACGACATGGTTTCCACCGCCGCGCGTCTGACCGACGAAGGCTTCAACGTGATGCCGCACTTCCCGGCGCGCATCATCAAGGACGCAGCCACGCTGGAAGAGTGGATCACCCGCTACCAGTGCGAAGCAGGCGTCAAGCAGGGCCTGCTGCTGGCCGGTGGTGTGGCTCAGCCCGCAGGCGAGTTCCACTCCTCGATGCAGCTGCTGGAAACCGGTCTGTTCGACAAGGCGGGCTTCACCCGTCTGCACGTTGCAGGCCACCCCGAGGGCAACAAGGACATCGACGCCGACGGCTCTGACCGCATGGTGATGGAGGCGCTGCGCTGGAAACAAGCGTTCGCCAACCGCACCGACGCCAAGATGGCGCTGGCCACGCAATTCTGCTTTGACGCCAAGCCGATCATCGACTGGGCCAACCGTCTGACTGCCGAGGGCATCGAGCTGCCGATCCATATCGGTATCGCCGGTCCGGCCAAGCTGCAGACCCTGATCAAGTTCGCGATCGCCTGTGGCGTCGGCCCCTCGCTGAAGGTTTTGCAGAAACGCGCGATGGATGTCAGCAAGCTGCTGCTGCCCTACGAACCCACCGATGTGATCGCCGATCTGGCCGCCCACAAGGCCGCCAACCCCGATTTCAACATCACCAATGTCCACTTCTTCCCGCTGGGCGGGATCAAGACCAACGCCCAATGGGCCATCGACAATGGCGGCGCCTCGGCTGTGCCCGCCAACCAGCAAGGATAAGAAATGACCCGCACCATCGTTGAATCCAAGACCAAGACTTCGATCATCGGTTTCGATCAGCCCTTCTGCGTGATCGGCGAGCGGATCAACCCGACTGGCCGCAAGAAACTGGCCGCCGAACTTGAGATGGACGATTTCTCGACCGTCGAGGCCGATGCGGTGGCGCAGGTTCTGGCCGGGGCTACGGTGCTGGACATCAACTCGGGCGCGGTGTTCTCGAACAAGATGGCCGAGGATCCGCGCTACGCTGACAACAACTTTGTCGAGCCGGGCCTGATGAAGGCACTGATCGAGCGGGTGCAGGCTATTGTCGACGTGCCGCTGTGCATCGACAGCTCGGTCCCCGGCGCTTTGGAGGCCGGCCTGATGGCCGCCGAAGGCCGTCCGCTGCTGAACTCGGTGACGGGTGAAGAAGAGCGTCTGGAGCTGGTCCTGCCGCTGGTCAAGAAATACAACGTGCCGGTCGTGGCGATTTCGAACGACGACACCGGGATTTCCGAAGACCCCGATGTGCGTTTCGCCGTCGCCAAGAAGATCGTGGAACGCGCCGCCGATTTCGGCATCCCTGCGCATGACATCGTGGTGGACCCGCTGGTGATGCCGATCGGTGCGATGGCCACCGCTGGTCATCAGGTGTTCACCCTGGTCCGTCGCCTGCGCGAAGAGCTGGGTGTGAACACGACCTGTGGCGCGTCGAACATCAGCTTTGGCCTGCCGAACCGTCACGGCATCAACAACGCCTTCCTGCCGATGGCGATGGGCGCAGGCATGACCAGCGCGATTATGAACCCGGTGGCGCTGCCGGTGACTCAGAAAGCGATCGCCGAGAAGAAAGCCGCCGTCGAAGCCGCGGGCATCTTCCTGCCCGAGGATATGGACGACGAAACCTTTGTCACCCTGTTCGGTCTGGGCTCGACCAAGGCGCGTCCGGGCAAAGAGATGGAGGCCATTCGCGCCGCCAACCTGCTGACCAACAATGACCCGCATGGTGGTGAGTGGATCAAGTTCAACAAAGCCCCCGATGCGGCCGGTGAGGCTGCAGGCGGACGTCGCGGCGGTGGCCGTCGTCGTCGCGGTTGATCCCAGAAACGGCCCCGCAAATGCGGGGCCTTTTTCTTTGTGCGCCATCGTATTAGCCTGATTGCCAAGGGTCAGAAGGATCAGGCGATGTTGTCACTTGTCGGAGATATCGGCGGCACGAACAGCCGCTTCGCACTCGCACGCGATGGCCATGTTCTGGACGCCAGCCAGCGCAGCTATCGCAACGACGGGTTCGATAGCCCTGTGGCCGCCGTTCTGGCCTTTTTGCAGGAAATGGACGCGCAGGTTCATGCGGTGTGCCTAGGCGTTGCCGGGCCGGTGCAAGGCGATGCGGTGCGTCTGACCAACTACCCGTGGCGCGTGGAGGCTGCGCAGATCGCGCAGGCAACGGGCGCGGGGCTTGTCACGCTGATGAACGACCTGCAGGCGCAGGGCTATGCCTTGCATTCACTGGGGGGGGCGGATGTGCAGACTCTGGTTGAGGGCGCGGATGCGGACCCCGAAGCGTCTCGGTTGATCATCGCAGTAGGGACCGGGGTTAACGCGGCGGTTGCTTTTGCCGATGGTGGGCGGGTCTTCGTGCCGCCCTCGGAAAGCGGCCACATGGCTTTGCCGCTGATCGACGACACGGATTTCGCCATTGCCGCCATGATCCGAGAGGAATTGGGCCATTGCCCGGTCGAGGCGGCGCTGTCGGGGGCTGGCCTGGCCCGGCTCTGGCGGTTTTTCGGTGGCGCGGACGGCGCATTGGCCGAGGACGTCTTTGCCGCTTGCGCCGAAGGGGATCAAACAGCCGAAACGGCGGTTCGGCGACAGGCAGCTTATCTGGCGCGATATGTGGCGGATCTGGCCTTGGTGCATTTGCCGATGGGCGGGGTTTTCGTCGCCGGGTCCGTCGGTCTGGCACTGTCGCGCCATTTCACCGAGACAGGCTTTGCCAGCATGTTCCATCGACCGGGCCCCTACGAGGCCATCCACCGTGCCATCCCGATCCACGCCGTCCCCCAAGTGCAACTGACGCTGCGAGGTTGCGCGACGCGGCTCAGGCAGGACCTGTCCTAGATCAGGTCCATGTCGCGGCCCAGCATGGCGGCATGGGTGCGGTTGCGGGCGTTCAGCTTACGGCTGAGCGTTTTGACGTGCAGCTTGATCGTGACCTCTTGCAGGTCCAGATCGCGGGCGATTTCCTTGTTCGATTTACCGTCGCAGAGGCCGCGCAGAACGTCCCGCTCGCGCGGGGTCAGTTGCGGGGCGTCAGGGTTCGCGGGATCGGCCTCTAGGAACTGCCGGGGCGTATAGGTGTCGCCTGCCAGAATGTGCCGTACCGCGCTGACAAGCGTTTCGGGTGCCATGGTTTTTGGCAAGAACCCGCGTGCGCCGCTTTCCAGCACACGCCGGGCCACATCGGCGGACGCGGTGCCGGACAACATGGCCACCGGATTGGGCATGTTGGCATCAATCAGGGCGTTCATACCCTCGGGCAGGCTCATGCCCGGCATGGTGTAATCTACCAGAACCAGGTCATACGGGCCATTGGCTGTAATCTTGGCCAACGCGCCGGAAAAATCGGCGCATTGCGTGATCTCGAATCCCGCAGCATTGCGAAGAAACGTTGCTATGGTTTCGCGGACAAGCTCGTGGTCATCGGCAATTAAAATACTGGTCATTCGTCTATGTGCTGGCCACCCGAAAAATCATTCGGGCTGGCGACTGAAAAAGAGGTGTGTGCCAAAGTTGTCATTAGGGAAGCTTAGCCTATCCATTGGCATAGGGCTATAGACCAGATGCCAGCGTCTCGCCAAAAAGGTGAAACGGTTGAAAATAGGGCCAAGGTAGCAATGAATCGGCGAAATCTCCTTGGGGTATGTCTGGGCGCGGTTCTGGGTCTGGCGGTTTCCGGCGGGCAGGCAGAGGAAGACAGCCTTGTTGTTCTTGAGGTGACGCATTTCGATGCCTCGAAAGCGGTTTTGTCCAAACGCACGATGACCATGGACGAGCTACAAGCCATGCCTTCTGCAGAGTTCGAGACATCCACCATCTGGACCGAGGGCACTCACATCTTCAAAGGCGTCTGGCTGGCCGATCTGGCGGCGTTCCTGTCGATCACCGAGGGCGAGGTCTACCTGAGCGCGCTGAACGAGTACCTCGTGGAGTTTCCGGTCGACGAGATGGAGCGTGGCGGACCGCTGGTGGCCTATGAACGCGACGGAGAGCCGATGAGCCCGCGCGACAAGGGCCCGCTGTGGGTGGTGTTCCCCTATGACAGCGACCCGAAATACCAGACCGAGTCCATTTATGCCCAAAGTATTTGGCAAATGGACCGCATCGAGGTTTACCACTAATCTGCCCGCACACAGCGCAGTAGACGGTAAATCATGGCTGAGGCCGAGTCATTAAAGCTGAAACCCAGATGGCTGCAGGGCGGTGTCCTGTTATTGGTCAGCTTGATCGCATTGGCGCTTTTGCTGCCGCTTTGGCTGGAAGTGACCCAGCGGCTGGAGCAGATGCGCACCTCGCGCCGTGACAACGTGATCTGGACGGTGGTTCAGCTCGAAGTCGAGTTTCTGGAGCTGGAGAAGTCCGCCACCGCTCTGAAATACGCCGGTGCCAGCGGACTGCCCGAGGTGCGGCGGCGGTTCAACGTGTTCTACAGCCGCGTTCAAACGATGCAGCAAAGCCCGCTGTATCGCGAAGCGATCGGTGATGCCGGTGAGCTGGAGAACCTTGCCTTCGTTAAGTCCGGAGTGGACAGCCTGATCTACCTGATCGACGGGGCCGACAGCACGCTTATCGAAAATCAGCCGGTGTTGATGGAGTCTCTGCATGAACTGCGCGTCCCCATTCGGCGTGTGGTGGCAAACGCCAACTATGTGCTGACCTCGAAAACCGAAGATGCCCGGCAAGAGGCCGCGCGGCTGGTGATGCGTCTGGGGCTTGTCTCGGTCCTGCTGTTTGGCGGGTTGATGGGGCTGGCGTTGCTATTCCTGCGGCTGTTCGTGGTCTACAAGCAGCGCGCGGTCGAAAACATGTCGACCAGCCGGCGTCTTGCCACTGTCGTTGCGACCTCGCCTGATGCCATTATCGTGACGGATGCCTCGGGCGAAATTCAGGATTTCAACCCGGCGGCCGAGGTTTTGCTGGGCTATCTGCGCGAAGATGCCCTTGGCATGAACCTGTCCGCGCTTGTCGAAACGACCAGCGGCGGCACGGTTACCTTCCCGTTTGTGCGTTGGGGCGCGATGAACGAACGCCTTTCGGGATTGCGTCGGGACGGGCGGGTGGTCCCGATCGAGCTGTCGCAAGGTGCAACGTCGTTGGGCCGTCGCAGCGTCTACGTGTTCTTCCTGCGCGACATCACGGAACGACTGGCCGCAGACGAAGCCTTGCTGGCCTCGCGGGACAAGGCCGTGGCGGGCGAGCGTGCCAAGGCGCACTTTCTGGCGGTCATGAGCCACGAGATGCGGACCCCCCTGAACGGCATTCTGGGCATAATCGAGCTGCTGAAGGATACGGTGACGGGCGACAAGAACCGCTATTATCTGTCGCTGCTGGAAAACTCGGGCCAGGTGCTGCTGAACCATATCAACGAGGTTCTGGACATCACCGAAATCGAAGCGCGCGGCATCCGGCTGGTCAAGACGTCCTATAGCCTGGACGCGGTGCTGAACGAGTTGATCGCCTCTCTGCGGCCCGCAGCCGAGGCGCGTGGCAACAGCCTGACCTTTACGGCGACTCCGCCGGTACTGGGGCATTTCGTCGGGGACGCGATGCGCTTGCGGCAGGTGGTCGCCAACATCCTCAGCAACGCCATCAAGTTCACCAACAACGGCAGCATCGAAGTCTCGGCCACGGTCCACCGGTCGGGCGCGGGGGTGCAACTGGATTTGCAGGTGGCGGATACGGGGATTGGCATCGACGAGGATAAGCTGGGTATCGTTTTCGACGATTTCGTCCGTCTGGACCGCGAGAAAACCATGCAGATCGAAGGCACCGGACTTGGGCTGGGCATTGTGCGCCGGATCGTGAGGGCGATGAACGGCAAATGTGGCGTCGAAAGCGTGAAAGGTGAGGGGACGCTGTTCTGGATTGAACTTCCCCTGTCCGAGGTCATGGAACTGCCGCCGCTACCCATTGCCGTCATAGAGGCGGAGCCGATCGTTGCCGAACGGGCGTTGGATGTGCTGCTGGTTGAGGACAACCCGACCAACCGGCTGGTGCTGCACGAAATGCTCAGTCGCGGCGGGCACTTTGTCACCGAAGCGGAAAACGGGGCCATCGGGGCAGAGTTGGCCCGCAATACCGCCTTCGATCTGATCCTGATGGATATCAACATGCCGGTCATGGGGGCGTAGAGGCGACGACCTTGATCCGGTCTGGCGGGGCAAGCCAGGGAGCGCGGATCGTCGCCCTGACGGCTCATGCGATGGATCAGGATGTCCAGCTGTATCGCGAAATCGGCTTTGACCGCGTTCTGTCGAAACCCCTGAGTCGCAAGAAGCTATACGAGCAGATCTCGGGGACGCTGGACGACGGCGAACCCGTCCGGGTCAACCGCGTGTTGGACTTGGGCCTGATGGAGCAACTGATCGGCAGCCTGGGGGCCGCGAAATCCGGCGCCCTCATTCGGGACGTTCTGGCCGAGGGCGACGCCTTTGTCGCGACTCTGGCGGACGCTCAACAGGGGGATTCGTTCCGCAACAAGGTCCATCAGTTTGCCGGCACATGCGCGATCATTGGCGCACAACGGATGCGCAACACGCTGGCCCGCCTCGAAGAGACGCTCAAGCGCAGCCCGGACGAGAATCTGCTGGTCTGGCGTGAACCCCTCGAAGTGCTCTGGTCAGAAACCAGAACCAAACTCGAAGAGTTTTTGAAACGCTGATTGTCGTTCCGGGTGGTATCGGAACTGACAAATCGGGCAGCCTACTGGGAAGTATGGCGGAGAGACAGGGATTCGAACCCTGGGTGGACTTGCGCCCACAACGGTTTTCGAGACCGCCCCGTTCGACCACTCCGGCACCTCTCCGCGGGGGTCTGTGGAAGGTGCGTTTAATGGCTCTTTTCAGCAGTGGCAAGGGCGATTTGCGTTGTTTCTACGAAGATTTTTTCTAACTTTGAAAGACGGCCAGAAAATCACAAAGGAAAACGGGTCATGAAGTCTGCATTTCAAAGGGTTTTAGCCGGTTTTGTCCTGATCTTGGGCTTGTTGGCTGCGCAGACCGCTTTGGCGAGTGATGAGAAAAAGATTGAGCGTTTTCTTGAAATCACCGGATTTGACGTCGCCTTGGACTCGATTGTGATCGGTGCCGAGGACGCTCCGGCGATTCTTGGGCAGGATCCGGGGGCGTTCGGGGTGATCTGGAAGAAGATGGTCCTCGATGTGATGGACCCGGCAGAGATTCGCGCCGACGCCCGCACCATGCTGGAGGCCGCGCTTGACGACGCCGACTTGCAGGTCGCGTTGGATTTTTACGGATCGGACCTCGGGCAGCGACTCGTCGTGGCCGAAAACGCGTCTCATCGGGAAAAAAGCGATGACCAACGGGATGAAGCGGGCGACTCGCTGTTGTCCGCACTCGAAGGGGCGGGTGCTGAAGGGCAGGCGCGGTTGGATTTGTTTCGGCGCATGAATGTGGCGATCGACCCTCAGGGCCTGTCGTTGCGGGCCATGCAAGAGGTCCAGATCAGGTTTCTACTGGCTGCTGCCGCCGCTGGTGTGGTGCGCCTCAAGATGGATGAGGCGGACATGCGAGAGATGTTCCGCAAGCAGGAACCCGAACTGCGCGCCGCGATCGAGCGGACGTCGCTGGCGGGTTCGGCCTATACCTATCAGGCTTTCGGCGATTCCGAGTTGCTCGTTTATGTCGAGGCGCTGGAAAGCCCGGCCATGCGGCGCGTCTATGAGTTGATGAACGCCATCCAGTTCGAAATCACGGCGCGCCGGTTCGAGATGCTGGCAGCACGCATGGCGGGCTTGTTGCCGTCGCAGGAATTGTAAGGTCCGTAAATGCGCAGAGTTCTGGTTTATGTGGTGATTGCGGTGTTCGGGGCCGGTATCGCCATTGCCGAGGGGCGAGAGGATACGCGCCGCCTGATTGGCTTGCTGCGTCTAAGCGATGTGATTCACGTGATGCGGCAAGAGGGGCTGATTTTCGGCGCCGAGTTGGGGCAGGGGATGCTGCCCGAGGCAGACAGCGCGCAATGGGCGGCGCGGGTCTCGGACCTTTATGACACCGGCAAGATGGAACAAGTGGTCGAGGCGGGGTTTTCTGAGGTCCTGCAAAACGTGGATCAGGCAAAGATCATCGCCTTCTATGACACGGACCTTGGACGCAGGATCGTCAGCGGAGAGATCACGGCGCGCGAGGCGTTCCTGGACAAACCCACCGAAGACGCGGCGCGGGCGCGTGTCAGTCATCGAACGGCCAATGCGCGACTGACCCAGATCGGACAGTTCATCGAGATCAACGATCTGGTTGAATACAACGTCGCCGGGGCGCTGAACGCTAACTACATGTTCTATCGCGGTCTCACTCAGGGCGGCATGATCCAGATGAGCGACGCCGAGATCTTGGCCGAAGCCTGGGCCGAGGAGGACGCGACGCGCGAGGACTCGATCAGCTGGCTCTATGCCTATCTGGACGAGGCCTATGCAGAGCTGAGCGTCGAAGAGTTGAAAACCCTGACCGATTTTGCCGCGACGCCCGAAGGACAGGCGCTGAACCGGGCGTTGTTTCAGGGCTTTGACCGAATGTATGCGCAGCTTTCCCTGGGGCTGGGTCTGGCGATTGCCAGCCTGGGCCAGTATGAAGAGCTTTAGGCAAGAAAACTTGGGGTTTAGCTGGACCCGGCCCTTGACTTGCAGATCATTCCCGTGGATAAGCGCACATCTCGGGCAGGGGATTCCTTGCCCGATTTTGTTGTAACGACGCCCTAAAGGGGCGCGCAGTTCGAGGTGGCGTCAGCCAGAACTCCTGGAAACGGGGACCACAGAACGCGGGAAACAAAGGAAGAAACGCATGTTTGCGGTCCTCAAGACTGGCGGCAAGCAGTACAAGGTTCAGGCGGGCGATATCCTGCGCGTCGAGAAACTGGCTGCCGATGCTGGCGAAAAAATCCAATTCAACGAAGTTCTGATGCTGGGTGGCGACAACCTGGTTGTTGGTGCTCCTCTGGTTGCCGATGCTGCCGTTCAGGCCGAAGTCGTCGATCAGGTCAAAGCCGACAAGGTCATCACCTTCGTTAAGCGCCGTCGTAAGCACAGCTCGCAGCGCACCCGCGGTCACCGTCAGAAGCTGACGCTGATCAAGATCACCGACATCCTGACCTCGGGCGCAGCTGCGTCGGGCGTCAAGGCTGCCGTCGGCGCGGGCTCGGCGCCCGTCGCTGCAGAATAAGGAGTAACGACCAATGGCACATAAAAAAGCTGGTGGTTCGTCCCGTAACGGCCGCGACTCTGATGGTCGCCGCCTGGGCGTGAAACTGTTTGGCGGCCAAACCGCCATCCCCGGCAACATCATCGTGCGTCAGCGCGGCACCAAGTGGTGGCCGGGCGAAGGCGTCGGTCTGGGCAAAGACCACACCATCTTTGCAACTGCCGAGGGCAAAGTGACCTTCCGCAAGGGCCTGAAAGGCCGCACCTTTATTTCGGTCCTGCCAGTGGCGGAGGCCGCTGAGTAAGCCGACCTTAAGGGCTTGAAAGCATAAGGGGATCGGCAAGACGCCGATCCCCTTTTTCGTATGAGGAGGCAACCGATGTACGTTGCCGGACTGTTTAAATCGCCAACCTCTCTGCTGCGCGGACCTCGCGTTGCCCGGATGGCTGGTGCATTGGTTTCCGAAGTGTCGGCATGGCCTGGGGTTGTATCCCTCGCGTCCATCGCCTTCTATTTGACATCCTTCGGTTTTACCCTTGGCAAGTCGCGTGCAGGAGGAGCACGGGGTCTCGCCGGAAAAGGGGGCCTATCCTCGGTGCTTTTTGGAGGAGAAAGAGCATGATGTTGGACAAGATCGCCAATCAACCTGTTATCGAAACCGAACGGTTCGATCTGCGCCCGTTGCGCAAGTCTGACCAGGGGTTGATCGCCATGCACGCGGGCGATGTGCGCGTGGCCAAGAACACCAGTGCGGTTCCGCACCCCTATCCGCCGGGCGCGGCCGAGGCCTTTGTGACGCGCGCGCAAAAGGATGACCGGGTCGAGGATATCTGGGCCATTGACGGCACCAAATCCGGTGGCCCCGAGGTGATGGGCCTGATCTCGCTGAAGCGGATGGACCGCAGCCAGTCCGAGATCGGGTACTGGGTGGCGCCGGCGTTCTGGAACACCGGTCTGGCCTCGCAGGCAGTCGGTGCGCTGATCGAGGCGAACCCGCAGAAGTGCAAAACCGTGTTCGGTCAGGTGTTTCAGGATAACGCCGCATCGGCGCGTGTGCTGACGAATTGCGGCTTTGAATATCTGGGCGACGCCGAGACTTTCTCGGTTGCGCGCAACGCCAAGGTTCCCACCTGGACCTACAGCCGAAAATTGGATTGAGCAAAGACCGGATTGCGGATAGCTCGGCCTTTGCGATAGGAGACGACCATGAAATTTCTTGATCTCGCAAAGGTCTATGTCCGCTCGGGTTCGGGTGGTGGGGGGTGCGTCAGCTTCCTCCGCGAAAAGTATGTCGAATTCGGTGGTCCCGATGGCGGCGATGGCGGTCACGGTGGCTCGGTCTGGGCCGAGGCGGTCGAGGGGCTGAACACCCTGATCGACTTCCGCTATCAGCAGCATTTCTTTGCCGATAACGGCCGTCCCGGAATGGGTCGCCAACGCACCGGCGCCAGCGGCGAGGACATCGTCCTACGCGTCCCCGTCGGCACCGAGATTCTGGACGAAGACCAGGAAACCCTGATTGCCGACCTGACCGAGGTTGGCCAACGCGTGTTGCTAGCCAAGGGCGGCAATGGCGGCTGGGGCAACCTGCACTTTAAGACCGCGACCAACCAAGCCCCGCGCCGCGCCAATCCGGGGCAAGAGGGCGTCGAGCGTACCATTTGGCTGCGTCTGAAGCTGATCGCCGATGTCGGCCTGTTGGGCCTGCCCAACGCGGGCAAATCGACCTTCCTGGCGGCGACCTCGAACGCGCGTCCCAAGATTGCCGACTACCCGTTCACCACGCTGCACCCCAACTTGGGTGTCGTGGGCATTGATGGCGTGGAGTTCGTCGTGGCCGACATTCCCGGCCTGATCGAAGGTGCCTCCGAAGGGCGCGGGCTAGGCGATCTGTTCCTAGGTCACGTCGAACGCTGCGCCGTGCTGCTGCACCTGATCGACGGCAACTCGGGCACGCTGATCGAGGATTACCACACCATCATCAACGAGCTTGAAGCCTATGGCGGAGAGCTGGCCGACAAGCCGCGCATCACCGTTCTGAACAAGATCGACACACTGGACGCCGAAGAACGCGAATTCCTGCGCGAAGAGCTGGAGGATGCCTGCGGCGAGCGGGTTTACCTGATGTCCGGCGTGTCGCGCGAAGGCGTGGATCAGGTCCTGCGCGTGCTGCGCTCGTGCATCGACGAGGACCGCCTGCACCGCAAAGGGGCAGAGGAAGAGGAAGCACCTTGGCAACCCTGAGCGCCGCGAAACGACTGGTGATCAAGATCGGCTCGGCCCTTTTGGTGGACCGGGCGACGGGCAGCCTTCGGGCCGATTGGCTGAAGGCGCTGGCCGAGGATGTGGCTTGGCTGAAGGGGCAGGGCAAGGACGTGATCCTGGTCTCGTCCGGCTCGATCGCGCTTGGTCGCGGCGTGCTGGGCTTGCCGCGCAGCGAACTGGCGCTGGAGCAGTCTCAGGCCGCCGCTGCCGTTGGTCAGATCCGTCTGGCCCGTGCCTACGAAGAGGTTCTGGCCCCGCATGGCATCAAGACCGGACAGGTTCTGGTGACGCTTGAGGACAGCGAAAACCGCCGCCGCTACCTGAACAGTCGCGCTACGTTGGAGACTCTGATCGGCTTTGGCGTCGTGCCCATCGTGAATGAAAACGACACCGTCGCGACGGATGAAATACGTTATGGCGACAACGACCGGCTGGCGGCGCAAGTCGCGGTGACCGTGGGCGCGGATCAGCTGATCCTGTTGTCGGATGTGGACGGGTTCTACTCGGCCAACCCGCAGACCGACCCGACCGCGCGCCGGTTCGAAGTGGTCGAACAAATCACCCCCGAGATCGAGGCGATGGCCGGCGAGGGCGTGTCCGGCCTGTCCAAGGGCGGCATGATCACCAAGCTGATGGCGGCCAAGATGTCGATTGCGGGGGGTTGCGCAATGGCGATCACCGAAGGGTCCGTCATGCGCCCGCTAATGGCGCTGGAGCAGGGCGCGAATGCCACCTGGTTTCTGGCGCAGGACGACCCGCATCTGGCGCGCAAACGCTGGATTCACTCGATGAAGGCCAAGGGCGAGATCATGGTCGATGCCGGGGCCGCCACCGCCCTGGACAAGGGCAAGAGCCTGCTGCCCGCAGGCGTCAAAGGCGTGACAGGAGTCTTCGGTCGCGGCGATCCCGTGGCCATCCTGGGCCCAGACGGGCGCAAGCTGGGGCAGGGCCTGAGCCGCTACACCGCGGCCGAGGCGATCCGGATCAAGGGCCACCGCTCGGACGAGATCGAGGAGATTCTTGGCTATCCGGGCCGCGCGGCGCTGATCCATCGGGATGACATGGCTCTTTGAGCAAGTAATTGAACTGACAGGGAAACCGGAGGTCAGAAATGAAAGACGCAAACGATATTCACGCGGTGATGACCGAAATCGGCAAGCGCGCCAAGGCGGCCTCGGCCGAGTTGGCCTTTGCTAGCGCCGAGCGTAAACACGCCGCTCTTATTGCCGCTGCCGATGCGGTCTGGGCCAATCGCGCCGCCATCATCGAGGCAAACCAGAAGGATCTGGAATATGGCCGCCAAAAGGGCCTGAGCCCGGCCATGATGGACCGTCTGATGCTGGACGAAGGCCGTATTCGTGGCATGATGGACGGCCTGCGCGCCGTGGCCGAACAGGCCGATCCGGTGGGCGAGGTTCTGGCGGAATGGGACATGCCTTCGGGCCTGCATATCCGCCGCGTGCGCACGCCTTTGGGCGTGATCGGCGTGATTTATGAAAGCCGCCCCAATGTGACCGCCGACGCCGGTGCGCTGTGCCTGAAATCGGGCAACGCGGTGATCCTGCGCGGCGGCTCGGAAAGTTTCCACTCGTCCGGCGCAATCCATAAGTGCCTGGTCGAGGGGTTGAAGGCCGCCAACCTGCCGCTGGACGCGATCCAGCTGGTGCCGACGCGCGACCGCGCCGCGGTGCAGGAACTGCTGACGATGGTCGACTATGTGGACGTGATCGTGCCCCGTGGCGGCAAGGGCCTGGTCGGCCTGGTGCAGCGCGAGGCACGCGTGCCCGTGTTTGCCCACCTCGAAGGCATCGTGCATATCTTCGTCGATAAGGATGCCGACCCGGCCAAGGCGCTGCGCGTGGTCATGAACGCGAAAACCCGGCGCACCGGGATCTGTGGTGCTGCGGAATGTCTGTTGATTCACAAGGACATCGCGGAAACCCTTGGGGCCGATCTGATCCGCGCGCTGATGGAGGCGGGCGTCGAAGTCCGCGCCGAAGGACTGCCCGGATCGGTGCCTGCTGGCGAGGAAGATTGGGGCAAGGAATACCTCGACTCGATCATTGCGGCCAAGGTTGTGGACGATGTGGATGGCGCGATCGCGCATATCCGCCGCTATAGCTCTAGCCACACCGATTGCGTGATCACCGAGAATGACGCCGTCGCGAACCGCTTTTTCGAGCGGCTGGACAGCGCCATTCTGATGCGCAACGCCTCGACCCAGTTTGCAGACGGGGGCGAGTTCGGCATGGGCGCCGAAATCGGTATTGCGACCGGCAAGATGCACGCGCGTGGCCCGGTGGGCGCAGCACAGCTGACCAGCTTCAAGTACCTGGTCGAAGGCGACGGCGCGACCCGGCCCTAAAACGCGATCTGCGCCGATGTCTCGGTGAACGAGATGTCGGCGCTTCGTCCCATCTGACGCAGATGCCCTGACAACAGGCCGAATTGCACTTGGCCCGGGCTTAATTCGGTGGAAGTCGCGTTGGCATCGGAAAGATGCGCCCAAAGCGCTTCATCCTGACGAATGCGCGGGCCTTTGCCGGTAACGGCCCAGCCCGTAGATTCAAGCCGAATACCGATTTCTCCGCCCATCGGCAGGGTTTGTTCTACGCAGAGTAGCGCCAGGAACGCGGTCCGCAATTCGGCGCGGTCCGGCGCGCTATCCGATTGAAATTCATAGCGAATACGGCTGGAGAGTGACATGTCGCGCAAGATCGATTGCACCTCGCCAAGCGGCACGCCCTGACCGCCCGAGGCCTTGCCAAAGGCCACCCGGAAGAACCGGATACGGGCATTGGCGTTATTCACGCTGTCCGCCATCAGGGCCATTTCCGGCGACGGCGGCGTGCCCATTTGCAGCAACTCCAGACCGTTGCCAATCGCGCCGATCGGGCTGATAAGGTCATGACAGATCCGCGAACCTATCAAAGCCGCAAGTTCGAGGGTATCGTTCGACAATTACAAACCTCCAAGAGTGACCCGATGGATGACCTGAATTCCTTCCTCGAACCCGGTATGCGCGTTCAACACCCCGACTGCCCCGATTGGGGCATTGGTCAGGTGCAATCGAACATTCACGGCAAGATCACCGTGAATTTTCCCGAGGCGGGCAAGGTTGTGATCGACGGATCCCGTATTTTTCTAATCCCGGTCTTTGATGACTGATTGTAGTTAATGAAAAGCTAACACAACTAAGGGTTTAGTAAAGCCTTGGCTCCGGAGTTGCTTTTCATCTCGGGCTTTCCTACAAGCAGACAAGCCCCGAACCGAACCCGGCTGAGAGACGCTTGAAATGCCTCAATACGTTGTAAAACTTGCACAATCTGAGGAGGACCTGCGGGCCGCCCAGCGACTGCGTTACGAGGTTTTCGTTGCGGAACTGGGCGGCAGGGGCGCGATGGTCGATCATGAACAGCGCCTTGAGATCGACCGCTTCGACCCGTTTTTCGACCACCTGATCCTGTTGGACGAGGCGCGTCCCGGCGCGGTCGGGGACCAGATCGTCGGCGTTTACCGGGTGTTGCGCGACGACCAGGCGCGCGAGGTTGGGCAGTTCTATTCCGAGGACGAATACGATCTGACAGCCCTGAAAAACAGCGGCCGCAAGCTGCTGGAGCTTGGACGTTCGTGCTTGCACAAGGACTATCGCGGGGGTGCTGCGATGTTCCATCTGTGGAATGCGCTTGGCCTCTATGTTGCTGAACATAAAATAGAAATCCTGTTCGGTGTCGCCAGTTTCCACGGCACCGATCCGGCGGCGCTAGCCCAGCCCTTGTCGCTGCTGCACTATCATCACTTGGCGCCGCTGGACCTGCGCGTGCGCGTGCGTGACACGTCCTTTACGCGGATGGATCTGCTGCCCGAGGAGCAATTGGACCGTAAGACGGCGATGCTTTCGGTGCCGTCGCTGATCAAGGCATACCTGCGGCTGGGTGGGTTCGTCGGCGAGGGCGCGTTCATCGACCATGAGTTCAACACCATCGACGTGTGCCTTATCATGGACACCGAACGGATGAACGAAAAGCAAAAAAACATTTATACTAAAGAGGTTGGCCGGTGACCTTCGACTGGGATATGCCGCCGGAGCCTGAAGTCGGTCCCTTCGGTTTCGCGGGTTGGGCGCGTGCCCTGATGCGCGGTATCCCGTTTGCGATCCTGGTGTTCGGCGGTTTGGCCGTGCTGCTTTTGGTGCGCCTGATCGAGGCGCCGCTGTTCGGCCTTCATCGCCCGATAACCCCGCACATCACCCAGTTTGTGTGCAGAAATTCGTTCAGAATCATGGGGATACGGTTTGAGACGCAGGGCGAGGTGATGCGCCATCGCGGTGCCGTCGTCGGCAACCATGTGTCCTGGCTGGACATCTTTGCGCTGAACGCGCGCAAGCGGATTTACTTCGTCGCCAAGGCCGAGGTCGCAGGCTGGCCCGGCATCGGCTGGCTGGCGCGGGCGACCGGAACGGTGTTCATTCGGCGCGATCCGAAAGAGGCGAAAAAGCAGCAGGAAATCTTTGAGTCCCGCCTGCTAGCTGGCCATAAGCTGCTGTTTTTCCCCGAGGGGACATCGACTGACGGCATTGTTGTTTTGCCTTTTAAATCAACGCTTTTTCAGGCGTTCTTCAGTCATCACCTGAGGCATGAACTGCACATCCAGCCCGTCACGCTGGTCTATCGCGCGCCTGATGACGCAGAGCCGCGGTTCTACGGCTGGTGGGGCAATATGGACTTTGGTGGCCACTTGCTGAAGGTGCTGGCCGCGCCGCGTCAGGGCTGTGTGACGGTGATTTATCACGAGCCCGTCCGGGTCGACGACTTCCCCAACCGCAAGTCTTTAGCGGCCTATTGCGAGAAAATCGTGCGGTCCGGGATGCCGGTGTAACGGAGCGTTAACCCGGGAAATCGTATGATTCCCGGGAAAAAACGTACGCTCGAAACTTAGCCCTTCCAGATCCAGCCGCCGCCCAGAATGCGCGAGCCGCCGGTTTCGTAGAACACGCAGGCCTGACCGGGAGAGACGCCCTCCTCGGCGGTCAGCAACTCGACCTCGGCGGTGGTGTCGGTCAGCGGCCGGATGATCGCCTCGCGCGGGGGGCGGGTGGAGCGGACCTTGACCGAGACGTGCCACTCGGGCTGCGAGGTGAAGGGGGTGTCGCCCAGCCAGTTGATCTCGCGCACGGGGATGGTGCGGGTCGAGAGCAGTTCCTTGGGGCCGACGATGACCTGCTTGGCATCCACGTCCAGGCGAACGACGTAGAGCGGCTCGCTGAGGCCACCGATGCCCAGCCCGCGGCGCTGGCCGATGGTGTAGTGGATGACACCGTTATGCTCGCCCAGCACGCGGCCGTCGGCATGGACGATCTGGCCCGGCTCGGCCGCACCGGGGCGCAGTTTCTCGATGACCGAGGCGTAGTTGCCATTCGGCACGAAGCAGATGTCCTGGCTGTCGGGCTTGTCGGCCACGGCCAGCCCGTATTTCTGCGCCAGCTTGCGGGTCTCGGCCTTCGACGGCAGGTGGCCCAGCGGGAATCGCAGGTATTCCAGCTGCTCGGGCGTGGTCGAGAACAGGAAATAGGACTGATCGCGGCTGGCATCGGCGGCGCAGTGCAGCTCGGGGCCGTTTGGGCCCATCTTGCGCTGGATATAGTGGCCGGTGGCCATGCAATCGGCCTCCAGATCTTTCGCGGTTTGCAGCAGATCTTTGAATTTCACGCGCTCGTTGCAGCGGATACAGGGCACGGGCGTGGCGCCGGCCAGATAGCTGTCGGCAAATTCGTCGATCACGGCCTCTTGAAAGATGTTTTCATAATCAAGGACATAGTGGGGGAAGCCCATCTCTTCGGCGACGCGGCGGGCGTCGTGGATGTCGATCCCGGCACAGCAGGCACCCTTTTTCGCCAGCGCAGCCCCGTGATCGTAAAGCTGCAGGGTGACGCCGACAACATCATAGCCTTCCTCGGCCAGCTGCGCGGCCACGACCGAGCTGTCCACGCCCCCCGACATCGCCACGACCACGCGCGTTTCCGACGGCGGTTTGGCAAAGCCCAGCGAATTCAGTTTCGTCGTGTCATCCAGCATCGGCCGCATCCCCATGAAAGTCTGCGAGAATATAGGAAAATCCTAACTACTCTCAAGCCCCGGTTTCACCCCCTGTTAAGCCCGCCGCGCAAAGGTGCCCCAAACAAAGGGAAAACCGGCATGTATCTGAAGAAAGTGGAAGGCCCGCGAACGGTGACGCTGCCCGACGGGAGCGTGATGACACAGGCGGATTTGCCTCCGAAAAACACGTATAGGTGGGTGGCCAAACGCAAAGCAGCGGTTGTAAGGGGCGTTTTATACGGCCTGATCACTCGGTCCGAGGCGCTGCAACGCTATGGACTGAGCGATGAGGAATTTCACGAATGGTGTCAGGCAATTGCCAATCACGGGGTGGATGCGTTGAAGGCAACCTCGGTGCAAAAGTATCGACAACTTTAACGATAGTATGCTATTTGTTCTTCTCAGGTAAGGAGTGATTAACCTTTATTCGCCAAGGTTGAATTGAATAAAGTTCAAAGTTGCGAGGAACGATATGCGCGTGCTGCTGGTCGAAGATGATCCGACAACGTCGAAAAGCATCGAAATGATGCTGACCCATGCAAATCTCAATGTCTATACCACCGATCTGGGCGAAGAAGGCATCGATCTGGCCAAACTGTATGACTACGATCTGATCCTGCTGGATCTGGGGCTGCCGGACATGCACGGCCACGAAGTGCTGCGCCAGCTGCGTTTGGCTCGCGTCGATACGCCGATCCTGATCCTGTCGGGGCTGGACGATACCGAAAACAAGATCAAGGGCTTCGGGTTCGGTGCCGACGATTACATGACCAAACCCTTTCACCGCGAAGAACTGGTCGCGCGAATCCACGCGATTATCCGCCGCTCGAAGGGCCACTCGCAATCGGTCATCCGCACCGGCAAGGTTAAGATCAACCTGGACGCAAAAACCGTCGATGTCGGCGGATCGACCGTGCACCTGACCGGTAAAGAGTACCAGATGCTGGAGCTGCTGAGCCTGCGCAAGGGCACGACGCTGACCAAGGAGATGTTCCTGAACCACCTCTATGGCGGCATGGACGAGCCGGAGCTGAAGATCATTGACGTGTTCATCTGCAAGCTGCGCAAGAAACTGACCGAGGCGACAGGCGGCGAAAACTACATCGAAACGGTCTGGGGCCGCGGCTATGTGCTGCGTGATCCCTCTGCGCAGGGCATGCTGAACGACAGGCTGGCCGTCGGCGCCTGACCCCGCGCTTTGCGGTTCAGTCTGGACCTTGCGCCAGCGCGCCCCTATCACTTTGCGCAAGCGAACAGGGGGCCAGACCGTGACTGCAGAGATTGCCGTTGACCAATTGACCGAGGCGCAGGCGAAGGCAGAGCTTGCGCGTCTGTCCGCCATCATCGCACAGGCCAATGCGGCGTACCACACGATGGACGCACCCGAGATTTCGGATGCGGACTATGACGCGCTGAAGCATCGGAACGCCCAGATCGAGGCGCGTTTTCCGCAGTTGAAGCGCGGCGACAGCCCCTCGGATCAGGTCGGTGCGGCCCCGGCAGAGGGGTTCGGCAAGGTCACGCATGCGGTGCGAATGATGTCCTTGGGCAATGCTTTCGAGGATGCGGATGTTCAGGAATTCGATGAATTTATCTGCAAATACCTTGGGTTGCCCGCCGGAAGCGTGGCCTATACGGCCGAGCCGAAGATCGACGGCCTCAGCCTGTCCTTGCGGTACGAAAACGGGGTTCTGGTGCAAGCGGCCACCCGTGGCGACGGTGAGGTCGGCGAAAATGTGACGCAGAACGCCCGGACGATCTCGGATATCCCGCAGAGGCTGACCGGCGCACCGGAGGTGTTGGAGGTGCGCGGCGAAGTCTACATGAGCCACGCGGATTTCGACGCGCTGAACGCGCGGCAGGCCGAACGGGGCGAAAAGACATTTGCCAACCCGCGCAACGCAGCCGCCGGATCGCTGCGCCAACTCGACGCCGAGATCACCCGCTCGCGGCCTTTGCGCTTTTTCGCGTATAGCTGGGGAGAGCTGTCCGCGCCGCTCGCCGACACTCAGATCGGGGCCATCGCTGCCTTGGAAGCGTTGGGTTTCCAGACTAACGATCTGACGCAAGTGTCGGAAAACATTCAGGATATGCTGGATCACTACCGCAAGATCGAACAACTGCGCGCCACGTTGGGCTACGATATCGACGGGGTGGTCTACAAGGTGAACGACCTGTCGCTGCAGGCGCGGTTGGGTTTCCGCTCGACCACGCCGCGATGGGCGATTGCGCATAAATTCCCGGCCGAACTGGCCTGGACCCGGCTGGAGGCGATCGACATTCAGGTCGGCCGAACCGGCGCGCTGAGCCCGGTGGCGCGGCTGCATCCGGTCACCGTGGGAGGGGTCGTTGTCAGCAACGCGACGCTGCATAATGAGGATTACATTGCCGGGCGCGACGCAAAGGGCAATGAAATCCGCGGGGGTAAAGACATTCGCGTCGGCGACTGGGTGCAGGTCTATCGCGCGGGTGATGTGATCCCGAAGGTCGCGGATGTTGATCTGTCCAAGCGCCCCGACGATGCGGTTCCGTTCGTGTTTCCCTCGACCTGCCCGGAATGCGGCAGCGCGGCGATCCGCGAGGAGGGCGACGCCGTGCGCCGTTGCGCGGGCGGGATCATTTGCCCCGCGCAAGCCGTTGAAAAGCTGAAGCATTTCGTAGGACGGTCGGCCTTTGATATCGAAGGACTGGGTGCCAAACAGGTCGAGATGTTCTATAACGACGCGACGCTGCCGGTGAAAACCCCCGCCGATATTTTCACGCTGAGGGAGCGCGACGCGCGGAACCTCTCGAAGCTGGCCAACCGTGACGGCTGGGGCGAGCGGAGCGCCAAGAACCTGTTCGAAGCGATTGATGAAAAACGGAAAATCCCGTTCGGCCGGGTACTGTTTGCGTTGGGGATACGCCATGTGGGCGAGGCGGCCAGCAACCTGATCGCCCTGCATTACGGCACCTGGGACGCGTTCGAGACCGCGATGCAGGGGGCGGCGGACATGAGCGGCGCGGATTGGCAGGACCTGCTGTCGATCGACGGCGTGGGCGAGGTGATGGCGCGCTCGTTGGTCATGGCGTTTGCGCAGGAACATGAGCGGGCTAGCATCGACGCGCTGGTCTCGCAGTTGCAGATCGAAGAGGCCAAGCGCCCCAAGACCGATGGCAGCCCCGTCGCGGGCAAGACCGTCGTGTTTACCGGAACGCTGGAGAAAATGACCCGGGCCGAGGCGAAAGCGCGGGCCGAGGCGTTGGGGGCGAAGGTCGCGGGCTCGGTCAGCGCCAAGACGGACATCCTGGTGGCGGGGCCGGGCGCGGGCTCGAAGGCCAAGAAAGCGGCGGAACTGGGCATCGAAACCCTGGACGAGGACGGCTGGCTTCAGCTGATCGGAGACGCATGAGCGGCCGGCCCGAACCCCTGTTTCCGCTATTCGCGGATCTGGAGACGCTGGCCGGCGTCGGGCCGAAAACGGCAAAGAACCTGGCGCAGTTGGGGGTCGAGAAACCGCGCGACCTGCTGTTCACGCTGCCCTATTCCGGCATCGACCGGTCGCGCCGCGCTTCGGTACGGGGGGCGGTGCTGCCGGATGTGGTGACGGTCGAGGTGACGGTCGGCGCGCATAAGGCGCCGCGCTCGAAGGGGGGCGCGTACCGGATCACGGTCGAGGATGCGGAAACCGCGTTTCAGTTGGTGTTTTTCCATGCGCGCGGGGATTATTTGCTGCGGCAACTGCCGGTCGGGTCGCGCCGGATCGTCTCGGGCAAGGTCGAGATGTTCGATGGAATCGCGCAGATGGTTCACCCCGATCACATCCTGCCGCTGGAAGAGGCGGCGGAGATTCCGGCATTCGAACCAGTCTATCCGCTGACCGCCGGGGTGACGCAAAAACAGATGACCAAGGCGCAGGAGGCGGCGTTGGCACGCGCGCCCGAGTTGCCGGAATGGATTGATCCGGAACAGAAATCTCGGGCCGGTTGGCCGGATTGGCATGCCGCCGTGCTGGCTGCGCACCACCCTCAAGCGCCCGAGGATCTGGCCGCCCATGCCCCCGCGCGGGAACGTCTGGCCTATGACGAGCTGATGGCGCACCAGTTGACGCTGGCCTTGGCGCGGTCTCGGCTGCGCAAGGCCAAGGGGCGGCAAACGAAGGGCAACGGCGCGTTGCAGGCGCGGGTTTTGACGCGTCTGCCGTACCGGCCCACCGGCGCGCAGCTACGCGCGATCGAGGAGATCGCTGCGGATATGGCCGCGCCGATCCGCATGAACCGGCTGCTGCAGGGCGATGTGGGCGCGGGGAAAACGCTGGTCGCGTTCATGGCGCTGCTGATCGCGGTCGAGGCGGGCGGGCAGGGCGTGATGATGGCACCCACCGAGATTCTGGCGCGCCAACACCTTGAGGGGTTGCGCCCGCTGGCCGCTGACGCCGGCGTCACGCTGGAACTTCTGACTGGCCGTGACAAGGGCGCGGAGCGGCGCTCCAAGCTGGAGGCGCTGGCGCGGGGGGACATCCAGATGCTGGTGGGCACCCATGCGGTGTTCCAGAAAGACGTGGAATTTCAGGATCTTCGTCTGGCCGTTGTGGACGAACAGCACCGCTTTGGTGTGCGCCAGCGGCTGGAATTGGGCCAAAAGGGCACGCTGGCGGACATGCTGGTGATGACCGCGACGCCGATCCCGCGATCGCTGGCGTTGGCGCAATACGGGGATATGGACGTGTCGGTGCTGGACGAAAAGCCGCCCGGACGGAAACCGATCAAGTCGGCCATGGTCTCGACCTCGCGCATCGACGAGGTGGTGGCGCATCTGCGCCGCGCGATCGCCGAGGGGCGGCAGGCCTATTGGGTCTGTCCGCTGGTCGAGGAAAGCGAAGTGCTGGACCTGACTGCCGCCGAGGACCGTTTTGCGCAGTTGCGCGCCGTTCTGGGCGAGGGGCGCGTCGGGCTGGTGCACGGGCAGATGCCACCGGCGGACAAGGACGCGGCGATGGCCGATTTCGTGGCCGGGCGCACCAATGTGCTGGTCGCGACGACGGTGATCGAGGTGGGGGTGAACGTGCCCAATGCCACGATCATGGTGATCGAACGGGCCGAGACCTTTGGCCTGGCGCAGCTGCACCAGCTGCGGGGGCGCGTGGGGCGTGGCACCGCTGAATCGACCTGCCTGCTGCTGTATCAGGCACCGCTGAGCGAGGGGGCCTCGCGTCGGTTGTCGACGCTGCGCGACACCGAGGACGGGTTCCGCATCGCCGAGGTCGATCTGGAAATGCGCGGGGCGGGCGATCTGATCGGAACGGCGCAATCGGGTTTGCCGCGGTTCCGAGTCGCCGATCTGGAGCGCCAGACCGCCCTGATGGAGGTGGCGCAAAGCGATGCACGGGCCTTGATGGCGCAGGATCCGACGCTGGAGGGGCCGCGAGGCCGCGCTGCACGTGTTCTGCTGTGGCTGATGGAACAGGATCAGGCAATCCGTCTGATTTCCGTGGGTTAGCGGTCGCCAATCCTGTGCGGCTGCGCCTCTTGCGGTCGCCAGACAGCGCAGTAAACCGGTTTGTTCACATTTGTTCTCAAAAAGTTCTTTACTTCCTGTTAAGGAAATGAGAACAAATAAGCAACACGCGACAACGAGGAGCCGCCGCCATGTTCCGCCAGATTGCTGAAATCGTCAGCCGTACCGAAGAGACGCTGTTCGCCGACATGATCGGTGTGGCCGCGCTGATCGTGATGACCGTCGCGGCGCTGCACCTGCCGAGTTTTATCTGAGTTTCTGCCTGCGATCCGATCCCGGTCCGGCTGCGACGCAAACATGTCCAACATTGCGTCAGACTGCCTGTCCCCGTCTTGTCGGTTTTCTGCCTGATCCGACCACGCCGGACCACCCCAATCGGAGACGCCACTTTGCCGCCGCCTTCCCCCAGGAAGTGCGGCGGTTTTTTTATGCGGCCTTGCTGGCCTGATCCATCGCTTCGAGCGTCGCCTCGAGCGTCAGCATGATCGAGGCGTGGCGGTTCTTGTATTCGCGGGCGGGACGCAGCACCTCGAGATCCGCAAACGGGGCGTCGGGGGTGGGGCCGTCCTCTTTCAGCAGGGCCTTGAGCTGGTCGCGGGCCGTGGCGATCTGGTCTCGGGTGCAACCGATTGCGTTGGCACCGACCACCGCCGCCGAGGCCTGACCCAGCGCGCAGGCCTTCACGTCCTGCCCGAAATCGCTGATCTTGCCGTCGCTGACCTTGATATCCACGGTGACGGTCGAGCCACAGAGCGGCGAGCGTTTTTTCACGCTGGCATCGGGGGCGTCCAAGCGTTCGTCATGCGGGATGTCGGCCGCCAGCGCCAGAATGCGGGCAGAGTAGAGCTTGATCAGGTCGCTATCGGCGCTCATGGGTTTTCCTTCGTCTGTCTGTGGCATAGATAGGGGGCCAACCCGCAGATGCAAAAGGTTTATCCCATGTCGTTCGACCCTGCCACGCTGAAATACTCCGACCAAGGTCTGATCCCGGCCATCGCGCAGGATCACGAAAGCGGCGAGGTGCTGATGATGGCGTGGATGAACGCCGAGGCCGTGGCGCGGACGCTGGCGACGGGCAAGGTGACCTATTGGAGCCGCTCGCGTCAGGCGTTCTGGGTCAAGGGCGAGAGCAGCGGGCATGTGCAGGAGCTGGTGGATTTCCGCGTGGATTGCGACCGTGATTGCCTGCTGGTGCTGGTGCGGCAGACCGGGCCGGCGTGTCATACCAATCGGCGCAGCTGTTTTTATACGGCGGTGCGCGACGGGGCCGAGGTGGAGCTGATGAAGCCCGAGGCGTAAGGGGGGCGCTGCCCCCCACGTTGAAAATCGGGGATTTTCAACGCTCCCCCCGGGATATTTGGGAAAAGAAGAAGGGCTAGGCGAGATTCACCATGCGGCGGATGTCGTGCGGGGTGGCGCCTTCGGCCCGGTATTTCGCGATGGCGCGGGCGTCGTCGCGTTTGGCGAGGCGTTTGCCCTGAGCGTCGCGGATCAGTCCGTGGTGGTGGTAGATCGGCGTCGGAAGGTGCAGGAGTTGTTGCAGCAGGACGTGGATTTGCGTCGCCTCGAACAGGTCTTCGCCGCGGGTGACGTGGGTGATGTGTTGGGCGGCGTCGTCGAGCACGACCGAAAGGTGGTAGGACGTGCCCATGTCGCGGCGGGCAAGGACGATGTCGCCGACTTGGCTCAGGAAATCGGTGGGGTCGATGGTGTGGGTGCCTGCGCGGGTGCCGGTCTCGGTGAAGCGGAGCGGGCGGGCCATCGGGCGGTGTTGCAGCACGTTGAGCGCGCGCACGACGTTCAGGCGCAGGGCGGTGTCGGGCAGGGGCTGGGTGCTGTCGGGGATGTGGCGGCAGGTGCCGGGGTAGACGATGCCGTCGGGGCCGTGCAGGGGGGCGCCCTCTTGCGGGGCCGAAGCGGCGGCGGCGATGTCGCGGCGGTTGCAGGTGCAAGGGTACAGCAGGCCGCGCGCCCAGAGGTGTTTCAGCGCGGCGCGGTAAAGCGGCAGGCGGTCGGATTGGCGCAGGACGGGGGTGGGCCAGGTGAGGCCCAGCCAGGTCAGGTCGTCGTAAATCTGCGCTTCCCACTCGGGACGGGCGCGGGATTGGTCGATATCCTCGATCCGCAGGAGGAAGGTGCCGCCGGCGGAGCGCGCCATGTCATGGGCGAGGAGCGCAGAGTAAGCGTGGCCCAGATGCAGCGGCCCGGTCGGGCTGGGGGCGAACCGGGTACGCATCTGCATCAGCTTTGGCTTTCAAGCCATTGAGAGAACGCCTCTTTCGCGCGATCCGTGTAGCCTTTGTAGCGGTCCTTACGGCCTTTGCGGCCACCGCGCAGCCCGTCGAGCGGACGGAACAGGCCAAAGTTCACGTTCATCGGCTGGAAGGTTTTCGCCTCGGCCCCGCCGGTGATGTGGTGGATCAGCGCGCCCATCGCGGTGTCCTGCGGGGCGGTTTGCAGCGGCTTGCCGAGGATCTCGGCGGCGGCCAGACGGCCAGCCAGCAGGCCCATCGCGGCGGATTCCACGTAGCCCTCGACCCCGGTGACCTGACCGGCGAAACGGATGTTCGGACGCGAGCGCAGGCGCATCTGGTCGTCCAGCAAGGTGGGCGAGTTCAGGAAGGTGTTGCGGTGGATGCCGCCCAGACGGGCAAAGTTGGCGTTCTCCAGACCGGGGATCATACGGAACACGCTGGATTGCGGGCCGTATTTCATTTTTGTCTGGAATCCCACGATGTTATACAGCGTTCCTAATGCGTTGTCGCGGCGCAGCTGGACCACGGCATAGGGCTTGTTCGCGGGATCGTTGGCGTTGGTCAGGCCGACGGGTTTCATCGGGCCGTGGCGCAGGGTTTCGCGGCCGCGCTCGGCCATGACCTCGATCGGCAGGCAGCCGTCGAAATAGCCGGCGGTCTCGCCCTCGTGGAACTCGGTCTTGTCCGAGGCGAGGACGGCGTCGATGAAGGCCTCGTATTGCGGCTTGGTCATCGGGCAGTTGATGTAGGCCTTGCGCTCGGCCTCGGTCTCGCCCTTGTCGTAGCGGGACTGTTCCCAGGCGACGGACATGTCGATGCTGTCGGCATAGACGATGGGGGCGATAGCGTCGAAAAACGCCAGCCGTTCCGAGCCAGTCTCGCGCTGGATCGCGGCGCCCAGCTTGTCCGAGGTCAGCGGGCCGGTGGCGATGATCCAGTGGCCTGTCGTGGGCAGTTCGGTGATCTCGCCATATTCGACGCGGACATTGGGGTGATCCATCAGTGCCTGCGTCACCGATTCCGAGAACGGGTCGCGGTCCACGGCCAGGGCGCCGCCGGCGGGCAGGCGGTGGCGGTCGGCCATGCCCATGATCAGCCCGTTCGCGGCGCGCATTTCCCAATGCAGCAGGCCCACGGCGTTCTGTTCGTCATCGTCCGAGCGGAACGAGTTCGAGCAGACCATCTCGGCCAGGTTGCCGGTGCGGTGAGCGAAGGTTTCGACCTTGGGGCGCATTTCGTGGATAACGACCTGAACGCCCGCGTTGGCCGCCTGCCAGGCGGCCTCGGATCCGGCCATGCCGCCGCCGATGATATGAAGAGTGTTGTCCATGCGCCGCGATTTAGGGCAGGCGAGGGCGTTTGGGAAGCCCTGTTCGTGGAAACTAAGCTGAGGAAGAGGACGAGTGGGTCACCAGGGCTGGTCAGGAGCCAGAGAGATTGGCCCAGAGAGACGACCGCCGTGGTGACCCACACTCGCATGATCAAGAGGCTCATCACTTCCTCTTTGATCCATCTCTACCACCCGAATTTGAGGCGGAAAAGTGGCAAATGTGAAAACAATTGGGCGCAGAGTGGAAACGACCTCGGAACCCGTTGTTATCACAGTGAAAACCGGTGCTGCGCTGCGGCGGTTGCGGTTATTGCTGCCAATCCGGCGTGCGTTTTTCCAGGAAGGCGGCGATTCCCTCGGCCGTGTCGCGGTAGAGCATGTTCTCGACCATGACATCGCCGGTATAGGCATAGGCCTGGTCCAGTGGCATCTGGATCTGGTTGTAGAACGCCTCTTTCCCGATTTTGACGGCGGCGCCAAGTTTCGAGGCGACCATGTTCGCCATCTCCTCGGTCGCGGCGGAGAGCTGATCGTGCGGGACGACGCGGTTGATGAGGCCCAGATCCTCGGCCTTTTCGGCGGGGATGAAGGTGCCGGTGGACAGCATCTCGAACGCTTTCTTGCGGGGGATGTTGCGCGACAGCGCCACCATCGGAGTCGAGCAGAACAGGCCGATATTGACGCCGTTTACGCCAAAGCGCGTGCCCTCGGCGGCGATCGCCATGTCGCACGAGGCAACAAGCTGGCACCCCGCAGCGGTGGCGATGCCGTGCACCTGCGCGATCACCGGCTGGGGCAGCTTTTGCACCGACATCATCATGCGGGCGCAGCGTTCGAACAGGTCCTTGAAATAGGCCTTGCCGCCGTCCTCGGCCTGACGGCCCGCGGTCATCTCTTTCAGGTCATGGCCCGCGCAGAACGCCTTGCCCTCGCCGGACAGGATCACGGCGCGGATCGAGCGGTCATTCGACAGCGCGTCGAATTCCGACTGTAGCGCGGCCAGCATCGCGTCGGACAACGCATTCAGCGAGCCCGGGCTGTTCAGTTTCAGGTGGGCGACCGCGCCCGTGTCGTGACGTTCCAGGATTGCCATCTTGTCCTCCTCGCAAATCACGGCAAGTCTAGGCCGAAGCGAACAGGGAGGGAAGCGATGGCCGTAAAAATGTCGGCGCAGGATTTGACAGCGTTCATGGCGGTGGAATTTCCGCAAGTGAACGAGGATTTCGTCATCGAGGAGGTCCGCGACATGGCCGTCCGGGTGCGGATGCCCATCGCCTATCGCCACCTGCGGCCGGGCGGAACGGTGTCGGGGCCCAGCATGTTCGCGCTGGCCGATTGTGCCATCTACATGGCCGTACTGGCGATGATCGGCCCCAAGGGTCTGGCCGTGACCACAAATTGCAGCATGGATTTCATGCGCAAGCCCGAAGCGGGCAAGGATTTGATCGCCGAATGCCGCCTGCTGAAGCTGGGGCGTGTTCTGGCGGTCGGGGACGTGCTGATCTACTCGGACGGGCTGGCGACGCCGGTGGCGCGGGCCTCGATGACCTATTCGATCCCACCGAGATGAAAAAGAGCCGGGGACTAGCCCCGGCCTCAAGTACATTCCAACGCGGACGGGGTCGTTACGCGCGCCAGAATGGGCGACGGGCCTCCGTATAAGCCACGTCACGTTCCAGACCGATATCCGCCAGCTGCGCGTCGTTGAGGCGCGCCAGCGCCTTTCGCGTGCGGTATCGGCTGTCCCATTTGGTCAGGGTCACCGCGAAAGCCATTGCCCAGCGGGCTGCGACCGGGGCGGTTTGCCCCAGATCGTAAGAAATGACGTGTGCGGCGGTCAGAGCGCTGCCCTGAGACATGGGACCAATCCTTCAATTGTATTGACACAATGTAGCGGTGTTGCTACGCCTATATTGATACAATTAAGCGTACAAAGCGTCTAGGAAAACATTGTTATGGGTACAAATTGGGTTCCGGACCTGAGCGAAGCGGGGCGATCGAAGTACAAAGCCCTGGCTGACGGGATTCGCGCGGCTGTAGCCGAGGGCAAGCTGACCAGCGGCACGCAGCTGCCTCCGGTGCGGGAGTTGGCCTATCAATTGTCGGTGACACCGGGGACGGTGGCGCGGGCCTATTCCGTGCTGACCGAAGAGGGCGTTTTGCAGGCCGGTGTCGGGCGGGGCACCTTTGTGGCCGAGGGCGGCGCGCCGGTGGATGAGGCGGTCAGCTGGCCGCGTGTTCTGAACCTGCGTAGCCCGCTGTTGCCGGATGTCGGGCAAAGCCTGCTGTTGCGCGATGCGATGCGCAAGGTGGCCGATACGATGCCGGGGCCGGAGTTTATGAACTATCCCGACCGCCGTCAGGACTTGCCGCTGCGCCGAGCATTGCGGCGCTGGATGGCAGACCTGCCGATTGGCAACTTCACCGCCGAGGATATCGTGCTGACCCACGGTGCGCAAAACGCGCTGATGCTGGTGCTGCAGACGGTGCTGCAGGGGCCGGATCCGGCGGTGGCGGTCGAAAGCCTGACCTATCCGGGCTTTCGCCGTGCGGCCGAGCTGTGCCGGGCACGTGTCGTCGGTATCCCCTGCGATGACGAGGGGCCGATCGTCGCGGCGCTGGAACAAGCGGTGCGCGAGCAGGGGGTGCAGATTTTCTGTACCTCGTCCGAGGTCAACAACCCGACCGTCCGCCACACCAGCTCTGCGCGCCGCCGAGAGATCGCGGCGCTGGCGCAACGGCTGGGGCTGCATGTGCTGGACGACGACTGCTATGCCATCGGGCCGCACAAGGACGAGAGCTATTACTCGCTGCTGCCCGAGCTGGGGTGGTATGTGTCCTCGACCTCCAAATCGCTGACGCCGGCGTTGCGGGTGGGCTATGTTGTGGCCCCGCGCCCGCGGGTGGCTGATCTGGTGCGGACGGCGACGTTTTCCTATTTCGGTCTGTCGCGCCCTCTGACGGAAATCGCGCTGGAGTTTTTGACCGACCACAGAATGCTGAGCGTCGCCGCCAAGGTGCGCGCCCGGATGAACGAGTTGGTGCGCC
Organism: Thalassobius vesicularis; assembly: GCF_004799325.1. Taxonomy (GTDB): domain Bacteria; phylum Pseudomonadota; class Alphaproteobacteria; order Rhodobacterales; family Rhodobacteraceae; genus Thalassobius; species Thalassobius vesicularis. The sequence goes on along the minus strand of NZ_SSMD01000003.1, from coordinate 438,523 downwards.
TGACGGTGAACCATCTGGGCGGGCATCAGGTGGCCTGGCACGAGGATGTGCCGTTCCTGTGGGTGGCGCTGCCGTTTGGCTGGCGGGCGGCGCAATTCGCACGCGCGGCCGAGGGGCAGGGGGTGATGCTGAAAGGCGCCGAGGAGTTCGTCCTGCGCGACGCACGCGCCCCGCATATGATCCGGATTGCGGTGAATGCGCAGGTCGATACGGCGCGATACGAGGCCGGAATCATCCAGGTCCGCCAGTTGCTGGACAACCCGCGCGAGGAATTCACGGTCTGAGGGGGTGAAAAATGTGGGGTATTTTAATACCTATTTTTTAACTAATTGATTTTACGTCATAAATTGGCGTTTAGCGCGCTTGACTGTATCCGCACACCCTATATAACGCCGCAATCGAATTCGGGCGGGGGCCTTTGTGCCTTTGCCTTCACTTGAACAAGGGTAATCCCGCGATGAAAACCTTCTCTGCGACTCCGGCAGACATCGAGAAAAAGTGGATCGTGATCGACGCTGAAGGCGTCGTTCTGGGTCGTCTGGCCTCGATCGTTGCCATGCGTCTGCGCGGCAAGCACAAGCCGTCCTTCACCCCCCACATGGACATGGGCGACAACGTCATCGTCATCAACGCCGACAAGGTGCAGATGACCGGCAAGAAGCGCACCGACAAGAAATACTACTGGCACACCGGTCACCCGGGCGGCATCAAGCACCGCACTGCCCAGCAGATCCTGGAAGGCGCCTATCCCGAGCGCGTCGTGACCGCAGCGGTCAAGCGCATGCTGCCGGGCAACCGTCTGTCGCGTCAAGTGATGACCAACCTGCGCGTCTACGCCGGGGCCGAGCATCCGCACGTCGCCCAGAACCCCGAAGTTCTGGACGTGAAGTCCATGAACTCCAAGAACACCCGGAGCTGATAAATGGCCGAACAAATCAATTCGCTGGAACAGCTGGGCGCAGCCACCGGTGCCGTCGTCGCCGAAGTTGAAGCCCCCCGCGAGCCCGTCCGTGACGAGCTGGGTCGCTCCTACGCCACCGGCAAGCGTAAAGACGCTGTCGCACGCGTCTGGATCAAGCCCGGTTCGGGCAAGGTCAGCGTGAACGGCAAGGACATGGATGCGTATTTCGCACGTCCCGTTCTGCAGATGATCCTGCGTCAGCCCTTCCAGGTTGCTGGCGTCGAAGGTCAGTTCGACGTGATCGCCACCGTCAAGGGCGGCGGTCTGTCGGGCCAGGCCGGTGCGGTCAAGCACGGCATCTCGAAAGCCCTGCAGCTGTACGAACCGTCGCTGCGTGGCGCGCTGAAGGCCGCTGGCTTCCTGACCCGCGACAGCCGCGTTGTGGAACGTAAGAAATACGGTAAGGCCAAGGCCCGCCGCTCGTTCCAGTTCTCGAAGCGTTAATCTTCGCGATCAAAGTTTTGGAAAGGCCGTCCTTCGGGGCGGCCTTTTCGTTTTTGGGTTGTCGCACCAAGACAGCGGGCAAAGAAAAAGGCGGACCCGAGGGAGCCCGCCTTCTTGCGCCAGATTGGAATGGCGTCGCCTGTATTACTTCACGGTGAAGTCGTAGCTGGCCGTCAGAGTGATCATCGGTGCCGAGACTTCCGAGTCTTCGAACAGCACTTCGAACGACACTTCGTCGGTCAGGCCGTAGACGAACGACAGCTCGCCGTAGTTCACGTCAGCTGCGTCACGGCCGACCAGCGGGGTGATGGTCCACTTGTCCAGCGCGAAGGCCAGCGCGATGCTGTTGTCGGTGGTTTCTGCATCCGGATCGTAGACCAGCTCGTAGGTGGCCGACACGGTGTCCGAGAACGCATAGGTCAGGTCGGTGGTGATGTCGTAGGCCCAGTAGCCCGAGTTGTTGCCGTAGTAGCCGGTCACGTAGACATCGTAGCTGAACTTGTCGTTCACTTCGTTGGCATAACCGACATACAGGTCGTACTCGAACTCATCGATCGGGTCGTCCAGCGAACCGATCCAGATGCCGCCGTACAGACCGCCGTACGCTGCCTGAACGTAGCCTTCGACGTCATCTGCGACGTGGTCCAGATCGTTGTCGAAGTACAGGTTGGCTGCGACGCCGCCCGAGATTTCGACGGTGCCTGCATAGGCGCCCAGCGGCAGGAGGCACAGCGCAGCGGCTGCACAGAGAGTGGTACGGGTGAACATATGTTATCCCTTCATTCCGTATTGTTTTGACAGTGCCCGATTGGTGCCTGGTCGGGACCAGTACTTGGTCCGGTTGGGTAAGGGATCGAAGCCTGAGTATTTTACTGCGATTCGTTTCCGATGTCCCGCCCGGTCATGCATTCAGCATTTGCTGCGTTGCAGAATTTCCGCAATGGGGATTTGTAAAACTGGCGTAACGGAAAGGGGCAGAACTGTTGACCTGCCTAAAATTTAAGCACTCATTTATCCGGCGCGATCAGTCCCAGACCTCGCAGGTAAACGCCGATGCCGGTTTCCAGCAGCTCTTCGGGGGCGAAGGGGGATTGCGTGCCGGGCGAGTTGCGGGCGAATAGCTCGACCACGCCGTGGCTCAGCGCCCAGATATGGGCCGAGAACATCGCCGCGGGCGGGCGTTTTTCGGGGGGAATGTGCTGTGACAGGTCGGCCGCAGCCTTTTCCAGAACACCGCGCGCGCGGGTGGCGATCTGGGCCAACTCGGGCGTGCGGTTGACCGAAATGCCGGATTCGAACATCGCGATGTAGTGGCCCGGATATTTGCGCGCAAAGGCCAGATAGGCGCGGCCGGTCGCCTCGAACGCCGCCAGCGCCGAGGGCTGGCCCTTGTCATAGGCGTATTGCATCACGTCTGCGAAAATCTCGTAGCCCTGGCGCGCGGCCTCGGCGATGAGGTCCTCGCGGCCCTCGAAATGCCGGTAGACGGCGGCGGGGGTGACGCCGGCCTGCTTGGCCGCCTCGGACAGGGTGAACCCGGTCGGGCCCTTGGCCTCGATCAGCTCCAGCGCCGCCTCGACAAGGGCCTGACGCAGGTTTCCGTGATGATATCCGCGCTTCTTAGGCATCCCAGATGTCCGGTCCGCCACAGATCGAGGGATCGACCGGGCCGATTGCTTTCTCGTTCTTGTGGGCGTAGTCGATCGAGTGCAGCAGGTGCCGGATGGCGGCCAGCCGGGCGCGTTTCTTGTCGTCCGAGCGGATGATCGTCCAGGGCGCCTGGGGCGTGTGGCTGCGTTTCAGCGTCTCGGCGATGGCGGCGGTGTAGTCATCCCACTTTTTCAGCCCCTCTACGTCGATCCAGCTGAGCTTCCACTGTTTCAACGGATCCTGTTCGCGGTCCAGAAAGCGGCTCAGCTGTTCGGCTTGGCCGACGTTCAGCCAGAACTTGATCAGGTGGATGCCTTCTTCGACCAGCATCTTTTCGAAATCGGGGACCTGCGCAAAGAAGTGTTCCCGCTGCGTGTCGGTGCAGAAGCCGAACACCTTCTCAACAACACCTCGGTTGTACCACGAGCGGTCGAAAAACACGATCTCACCGCCCGAGGGCAGGTGGTCGACATAGCGCTGGAAATACCACTGGGTGGCCTCGGTCTCGGTAGGTTTCGACAGGGCCACCACGCGGGCACCGCGCGGGTTCAGGTTTTCGCGGAACCGCTTGATCGTGCCGCCCTTGCCCGAGGCGTCGCGCCCTTCGAAGACGATGGCGATGCGGGCGCCGGTGGACTTGGCCCAGCTTTGCAGCTTTACCAGTTCCACCTGCAGCTTGGCCATGTCCTTGGAATAGGGTTTCGAGGCCAGACGTTCGCTGTGCGGATAGGTCGGGTTCAGGATATCGCTTTTCTCGGCGCGCTTGATGGCGTTGCGCACATCGTCCGGGGCGCCTGTGTCGTAGAACGCGCTGATTGCACCGTCAAAGGGCAGGTCCATGGGCCTCTCCATTTGTTTTCAATGCAATATGGCGTTGCGCGAGGCCAAGTTCAATCCGGCTCGGGACGCGGCGCGGTCGATTGCGGCGATCACCTGGGGTTTGCAGACGTGTTGCGGCATGTGGCCGATTCCGGGCAGGACGGTCAGATGCGCGCCGGGGATTTGCCGGGCCAGCGGTTCGGAATGGACGGGCAGGCCGACGATCATGTCCGCGCTTCCGTGCAGCATTTCGACGGGAACCGCGATGCCCGGATAAAGCGGGCGCAGGGCGCGGATTTCCTCGTTCAGGTTGGCGCGCTGCAGGGCGTTCGCGCGCAGTGCCGGGCGGCGCAGGGTCAGCGCGGCCCCGATATGGTCGTTGTAACCGGCGGGGGGGAGCTGCGGGGTAAAGACCGAGTCCAGCTCGCGCTCGACCCGCTCGTCATGCACCCATGCGGTCAGGAACGGGATCGCCACGGGTCCGATCCAGCGGTGCGAGAGGACCTGGTAGTAGGTCGGCAGCGGCCCGTCCCAAGTCTGCGAGGCAGCGGCCAGCAGCACCAGCGCCGACAGGTTTCTGGGGCAATGCACGGCCCAGGCCAGCGCCACCGCACCGCCATAGGACTGGCCCACGACGATGGGTTTTTCGGCCCCCAATTGGGCGGCGGCACGGGCGAGGGTTTCGGCCTGCTGGCGGATCGTGGCCCCGGTACGGTTGATGCGGTCGGACCAGCCCAGACCGGGGCGGTCGAACACGATCACACGGTAGCGCCGCGCCAGCTGATGCGCCAGATCATGGGTGTAGTCGCGCGTATTGCCCGAGGCGCCGTGGATCAGCACCAGATCGGGGCCATGCCCCAGCACCACAGCATGAATGCGGTGGCCGTCAACGCTCAGGAATTGGCCCTCGGGCGGGTAGTCGCGGGCGGCGCGGGCCTCGTGCCGTGACGCTTTCCACAGCGTCAGGGCGACGAAGCTTGCAACGGATATTCCCATAAATACCAGTAGGTTGAGGGCCAAAGTTGATCCTTATTTGCGCCAGTCCGTCGAGGCCGAGCCGATCTGGTTCATGTCATACGGCGTGGTCAGGTAGATCTCGGAAATCCAGTTGCCGTACAGCAGGTGGGCATGGCTGCGCCAGCGGTTCTGCGGCTTCTGGTTGGCGTCGTCGTTCGGGAAATAGTTGAACGGCATCTGGATCTGAGCGCCCTCGATCTGGTTGTTGGCAAGGTCGCGCTGATATTCCTCGTTCAGGGTGCCGCTGTCATATTCCAGGTGGTTGAAGATGTAGATCGCCCGATGCGCGGCATCCTCGACCAGCGCGGGGCCCACCACGTCCGAGTGCAGCAGGATCGGCAGGCCGGCGGCCTCGATCTCGTCGCGGCGCATCTCGGTCCAGCGGCTGACGGGCATCAGCATGTCGTCAGAAAATCCACGCAGATAGGGGCTTTGCGGGGCAAAGTTCATGTGGCGGTAGCAGCCGAACAGCTTTTGATCCAACACGTATTTCTGCACGTTGTGGAAATAGTGGATCATCGCCATGCCGCCCCAGCAGACGCCGAAGGTCGAATGCACATGGGTCTGGGTCCAGTCGAACACCTCTTTCAACTCGTCCCAATAGGTCACCTCTTCGAACGGCAAGTGTTCAATGGGCGCGCCGGTGATGATCAGCCCGTCGAATTTCTGGCCCGAGGCCTTCACCTCGGAGAACGGGCGGTAGAAGCTTTCCAGGTGGTCCGCGCCGGTGTTCTTCGACTCGTGCTCGCTCATGCGGATCAGGGAAAACTCGATCTGCAGGGGCGTGGCACCGATCAGCCGGGCGAACTGGTTCTCGGTCTGGATTTTCTTGGGCATCAGGTTCAGCAGACCGATGCGCAGGGGCCGGATGTCCTGATGCGCGGCCATCTCCTCGGCCATGACCATCACACCCTCGCGCGTCAGCACGTCATAGGCAGGCAGGTCACGAGGCAGTTTGATGGGCATCTTTCAAGCTCCGGTTTGGGGGTCTTAGGTAGGGCGCCGGTCAGCGGCGCTCAAGGGCGGTGGCGATCAATTGGTCGAAATCATCGGCGGTGCGGACCTGGGCTATCTCCTCGGCCTTGACGGTGACCCCCCAGTTGCGCGCCATCGCGGCATAAAGCGGCTGGCGATGGGCCAGCGCCTGGGCATAGGTCCAGCGGATGAAGGCGTCGGGGTCCACCTTGCTTTCATCAATGCCGTTCAAGGCCAGGTATTCGCCCCAGACGCGCTCCAGAAACTCGGCCTGATAGGACATCGGCTTGGGCGCGCGGTCGAAACGGCGGATCAGCTCGGCGGTATGCGCGTCCGAGCCTTCGATCCAGATCAGCAGCGTGTGCTTGGCCAGCGTCTTCAGCACCAGATCGTCGGGGTCGTTCGGGTTGACCCACTCGCAGATCGACCCACCCGTATCGCAGATGAAATGCGGGTAGCCATACAGCGCCTCGGCCCGTTCGATGAAATAGGGCGTGTCCAGCAGGGCGGCGATTTCAGCGGTGCGGAATTGCGACTGGCGGCGGGTGTATCCGGCGTAAGGCAGGCCACCCTTGGCCACATCGCCCGGCTTGCCCAGATAGGACGACACCGGCGTCAGGTTCTCGAACGTGATGTTGGACCCGATATAGATCGAGTCAGACATCAACAGCTCGCGCAGGAACGGCACTTTCATCGCCTCGCGCTTGGCGTTGTCGGCGATGTATTCGCCCATGTAGCGCGTACCGATGCGGTAATCGATCGAATAATGGAACCACTCACCCTGATCGCGCAGCAGGTTCGACACAAAGGTCTTGCCCAACCCGGACATGCCGAAGAACAGGATCTTCTTTTTCGGGGCGTTCAGCCAGTCAGATGCGGTGTCGTACAACATGTCCCAATCCCTTGACGCGCCCGCAGTCCTAGCGGCGCGGGCTTGCCCGGTCAAACCCATTCAGCGGCGGGTCTCGCTCCAGATGTTCAGGTAGTTGCCGCCAAAGATCACCGCAGCCCCCAGCACGACCCACAGGTCCAGCGCCTCGCCATAGACCATCATGCCGACGACGGCGATCAGCGGCAGGCGGATGAAGTCGATGGGAATGACCACCGTCGCCGGGGCCAGCCGCAGCGCGGTGGTCAGGCAGAAATGCGCCAGCAACCCGGCGCAACCGATCAGCACCAGCCAAGGCGCAGATTCGGCCGAGGGCAGGGCGATATCCCCGTCAAACCCCGCGCAGATCAGGCCCAGAACCGCCTGCATCAGCGTCAGGTAGAACATGATGCAGGTGATCGTCTCGGTCCGCGTCAGCCGCCGCGTGGTCAGGATCGAGCCGGCAAAGCCAACAGCCGCCAGCGCCGCCGTCACTTGTCCGAATTGCAGGCTGTCCGGCGTGGGCCGCGCCACGATCAGCACACCGACAAACCCGATCAGCGCCGCCAGCACACGCATCGGCGTCAGCCGCTCGCCCAATACCAGAGGTGACAACACGATCACCCAGAGCGGAGCGGTAAACTCCAGCGCAAAGACCTGCGCCAGCGGGATTGCGGTCAGCGAATAGAACCACAGGTTCTGCCCGGTGAAATGGCTGACATTGCGGATCAGATGCAGACCCAGATTGCGCCGCGTCACTTGGCCCAGCGTGCCTGCCGCGCCTGCGACCACCAGCACGATCACCAGCCCAACCAGGCTGCGATAGGTCATGATCTCGAAAGTATCCAGCTCCAGGCTCACCGCCCGGCCGGCAATCGCCATCGAGGTGAACGAGGCAATCGCCCCGCTCATCCACAGGGCGGCTTTCAGAACCTGCGCGCGCTGCTCCATTCCGCCCTTCTTCTTTTTCCAAATATCCCGGGGGAGTCGCCCATAGGGCGGCGGGGGCAGAGCCCCCTCCCGCGTTATTCCAGCTCGATGGTTCCCGGCGGCTTCGAGGTGCAATCGTAAAACACCCGGTTCACGCCCTTGACCTCGTTGATGATCCGCGTCGCGGTCTCGCCAAGGAACTCGTGGTTGAACGGATAGTAGTCCGCCGTCATCCCGTCCACCGACGTCACCGCCCGCAGCGCCACCGCGTAATCATAGGTGCGCCCGTCGCCCATCACGCCAACAGTGCGCATCGGCAGGATCGCGGCGAAGGCTTGCCAGATCTCGTCGTACAGACCGTGCTTGCGGATCTGGTCGATATAGACGGCGTCGGCCTTGCGCAGGATCTCGAGCTTGTCGCGGGTGATCTCGCCGGGGCAGCGGATCGCCAGACCCGGTCCGGGGAAGGGGTGGCGGCCGATGAAGCTGGCCGGCAGGCCCAGCTCGTGACCCAGCGCGCGGACTTCGTCCTTGAACAGCTCGCGCAGCGGCTCGACCAGTTTCAGGCCCATCTTTTCAGGCAGGCCACCCACGTTGTGGTGCGACTTGATCGTCACCGAGGGGCCGCCGCTGAAGCTGACGCTCTCGATCACGTCCGGGTACAGGGTGCCCTGCGCAAGGAATTCGGCGCCTTCGATCTGGTCGGCGTATTTCTGGAACACGTCGATGAACAGCTTGCCGATGGTCTTGCGCTTGACCTCAGGGTCGGAAACGCCTTCGAGCGCGCCCAGGAACAGATCGCTTTCATCGGCGTGGATCAGGTTCAGGTTATAGTTGTCGCGGAACATTGCGACGACCTGCTCGGCCTCGTTCAGGCGCAGCAGACCGTGGTCCACGAAGACGCAGGTCAGCTGATCGCCGATCGCTTCGTGCAGCAGGATGCCGGTCACGGACGAGTCGACGCCGCCGGACAGAGCGCAGATCACTTTCTTGTCGCCAACCTGTTCGCGGATCTTGGCGATCATTTCCTCGCGATAGGCGCCCATCGTCCAGTCGCCCGAGAAACCGGCCAGTTTCACGAAGTTTTCGTAGAGCGTGGCGCCGTTCGGGGTGTGGTGCACCTCGGGGTGGAACTGCACGGCAAAGAAGTTGCGCGCCAGATCGGCGGTGATCGCAAACGGAGCCCCCGGAGAGGTGCCGTAAACCTCGAAACCCGGTGCGATCTCGGCCACGTGGTCGCCGTGGGACATCCAGACCTGCTCCTTGCCTTCAAGGAACCAGCCGTTCAGGAAATCGGCGCGGGTGTCGGCGGGGGCGACATAGGCGCGGCCAAACTCGGCGGTGGCGTGTTCGCCCGCTTCGACGCGGCCGCCCAGGTCGTGCATCATGACCTGCTGGCCATAGCAGATGCCCAGGATCGGAACGCCCAGCGTGTAGGCCGATTTCGGCGGACGGGGCGAACCCTCGCGCATCACCGAGTCAGGCCCGCCCGAGAAGATGATCGCCTTGGGGGCGAACTCGGCCAGGAAGGCGTCGGTGACGTTCTGGTAGGGGTGGATTTCGCAATAGACGCTCAGCTCGCGCAGGCGACGCGCAATCAGCTGCGTGACCTGGCTGCCGAAGTCGATGATGAGAAGGCGGTCATGGGATGTCTGGGTCATGTATGCCCAATAAGGCCGCACGGTTTGGCGTGCAAGAGGCTCCGCATCGCGGGGGACGCGGAGCCGGTGTTTTTACCAGCGATACGTCATGCCAATGGCAAATTCGTTCTGGTTCATGCGCAGAGTCACCGGCTGCGTCGGCGCCAGCGACGGGTTGGTGCCGGTCACAGTCGCGTTCGGGACATGGGTAAAGGACGTGGTGATGCCCCAACGCTCGTTGATCTGGTAGCTGGCCCCGACCGAGATATGCAGACGCGGCGTGGCAGGGGCGACGATGTTCAGCAGCGCCTCTTGCGACTCGATGAACTGGGACGCAAAGGACACGCCGCCGCGCAGGGTCAGCTTGTCCGAATGGCGATAGATCGCGGCCAGACGCAGTACATCCATGTCTTTCCAGCCGAAACCGGGGCCATCATCGGCCCCGAACGGCGTCGTGATGACTGCGCCACTGTTCGAGATCGCCGCGACATCGCTGTAGAAGATGCGCTGCACTTCGCCGCTCAGCGTCCAGCGCGGGTTCGAGGGGGGCGTGTAGGCTGCCCCGATCGTCGCCACGGGGGGCACGTCGAAATCGCCCTGTTCAGCGAAAAGCCCTGCGTATTCGTCGAAATTGCTCATCTGCATGCGCGAGCGATAGGCGACGCCGATGCTCCAGGCCTGGTTCGGCTCATAAAGCAGGCCCAGGTTGACGCCGCCGCCCGTGGACCACGAGTCGCCGTTGTTCGTCAGGCGCGTCGGGTCCATTGAGAAGGCCGAGAAATTTTCGAACCCGGTCGCGCTGAACCGTTGCACCGCAAAGACCGGGGCGATGCCCAGGGTCAGCTGATCGCTGACCTGGTAGCTGTAGTTCAACGAGATGAACAATTGTTCCAGATTAACGCCCAGCGGGGTGCTACCGGCCAGACCGAACCCCGGCACGAAGACGTTGCTGGAATATTCGGTGTTCATGCCGCCATTGCCGAACATGAACAGGCCCAGGCTGGAACGGTCGTTCAGCTTGAAGTTCACGCCGCCGCAGGGGATCGCGAAGATGTCGTTGGCGCTGGTGTAGCTGCCCGGTGTCAGCCCGCCCGCGCCCGAGACGTCGAACCCGCGTTCCGGCGCAAAGATCGTCAGGCAGAACCCGGCCTGGTTGCCGACCTTCATCCCCATGGCGGGGTTTTGCGCCAGACCCAGAACACCCGTGGGAACGGCCACGCCGGACCCAGCCAGCCCTTTGGATGCGCCGCCGTATCCGTTGGCAAAATATCCGTTCGTGGCCAAGGCGGGCGAGCCTGCCAAAAGGCCAAGCGCTACCGCTGCGCCGGCCGTTGATCGGCGGCACAAAGATTTGATTGTCATTAATTTTCCTCTCCCTGGTGCCGGCGCGGCGGTCTCCTCCTTGCCGCGCAGACATGTGATGCTTCGGCCGGTTTTTTGGTGGCCTGATTATTGATTCCGGTGAAATGAATCATTCCGGTTTAGAGATATTTGCATAGTGGAATGTGACCTGTCACCCGTTTTGTCACAATGCGAAAGAGGGGGCGCATACGGCCCGCTTTGCCGCCCCGAGGTCGTTTTTGCGTGTCATAAGCCGGTTTCCGGCCAAAGCCGCCGAAACGGGCCGCGTAAAACTAGGGATAACGAACACTCCAGGAGAATCAGGGATGAACGACGAAGCAACGCGCAAGCGCAGAGGTGGCGGTGGGGCCGTGCGGCGGGCCGAGCGCAGCTCGGTCTCGTTCGAGACGGCGAAATATATCGAGCGCAACATCCCAAATCTGGAAATCCTGAACGAAGAGGCGCTGGAGATCATCGAGACCAACGCCGAAACCGTGCTGGCCGAGATCGGTGTGAACTTCGTCAACAACCCCGGCGCGCTGGCACTGTGGAAAGACGCCGGCGCGGATGTCGAGGGCGAGCGGGTCCGCATTCCCCGTGGCCTCGCGCGGGAGTTGTGCAAGACTGCGCCGCGCAGCTTCACCCAATACGCCCGCAACCCCGCGCGCAACGTCGAGATCGGCGGCCGCAATCTGGTGCTGGCACCGGTCTACGGCCCGCCCTTCGTGCATGACATGAATGGCGGTCGTCGCTACGCCACGATGGAAGATTTCCGCAATTTCGTGAAGCTGGGCTACATGTCCAAATGGCTGCACCACTCGGGCGGCACCGTGTGCGAGCCGACCGACGTTCCGGTGAACAAGCGCCACCTGGACATGATCCACGCCCACATGACCCTGTCGGACAAGCCGTTCATGGGCTCGGTCACCGAACCCAGCCGCGCACAGGATTCGGTCGAGATGTGCGAGATCCTGTTCGGTAAGGAGTTCGTGCAGAACAACACCGTGATGACCTCGCTCATCAACATCAACTCGCCGCTGACTTTCGACGATGTGATGATGGGCTCGCTCGAGGTGTACGCCCGTAACAACCAGGCCTGCATCGTCAGCCCGTTCATCGTGGGCGGGGCCATGGCGCCGGTCTCTGTGGCCGGTACGCTGACCCAGGTTCTGGCCGAGGTTCTGGCCGGGATCGCCTATTCGCAGCTGGTCCGCAAAGGCGCGCCGGTGATTTTCGGGGCCTTCGTAACCTCGATAGACATGAACTCGGGCGCGCCCACCTTCGGCACCCCCGAGGCCGCGCAGATCACCTATGGCGTCGGCCAGCTGGCGCGCCGTATGGGGCTGCCTTACCGGTCGTCGGGCGGGTTTACCGGCTCCAAGCTGCCAGATGCGCAGGCGGGTTACGAAAGCTCCAACTCCTTGAATATGGGGCTTTTGTCGGGCGTCAACTTCATGCTGCACGCCTGTGGCTGGCTCGAAGGTGGTCTGGTGTCGTCCTACGAGAAATTCGTGATGGATGCTGACCAGCTGGGCACCCTGCACAGCATGGCCGCCGGGATCAGCATGGACGAAAACGCCCAGGCGATGGACGCCATCCGCGAAGTGGGCCCGGGCGGTCACTACCTCGGCTGCGCCCACACCCAGGCGAACTTCAAGAACGCGTTCTGGCGGACGCAGGTGCTGGATTACAAGCCGTTCGAGACCTGGGTTGACGATGGATCGCGTGACACGATGGCGCTGGCCTCGGTCCGGGTGAAGAAGATGCTGTCTGACTACGTGCAGCCCACGCTGGACCCGGCGATTTCCGAGGCGCTGTCCGCCTATGTCGCCCAGAAAAAGGCGTCGATGCCCGACGCCTTCGCGTAACGGTCATTCAAGCGGGGGCCGGTTCCGTGCTGGCCCCTGCGCGCAGAATCTGCGCCTCGGCCATCAGAGCGATCAGGATTTCGACATGCCGCGAGGGTGAATACTCCGCGGCATTTTCTTTGCGCTGATCGTTGTATTCTGCCTCCAGCTCGATCAGCCGGATTACGGCCTCGCCATTGCGGGGCAGGTGGGGCGTGCCAAGAAGGCGCCGCAAGTGGACGTTGCGCTTGTAATCGGTCATTCCAAACCGCGCGGCTCGGATCAACAGGCGCGGCCGATGGATGGTATTCAGCAGGCTAATCAGGTCCAGCATGGTGGCCTCCGTTCAGTTTGGGTCCCGAATGTATTGCACACGCTTGGGTAGTGTTGCGCTTTTGCGTGTCGCGGCGAACGGAGGGTTGGTTGGTTGTTCACGATTTAGAAACAATTATTGCCAAATCGGAAACTGTTAACTGTCAGGTAACTTTTGCACCTCTAGGTTGCGAGGTGTGCTTGGGGGTAAGTCTGGGGAAAAACAGGGGACTTCCAAGACAGTTATGTTGACCTAAATGGAGCCACTATGTCCCGCTCGTGCTTGACTGAATGTGTCACGATGCCGGTGCCGTCCTGGGTGCCCGAAACCGCCGTGCGTTACCTTGCGCATACGGAAACCGGCCAGCCCATCCGCGCCCTGGCCCGTCAGGCGGGATGCCATGCGTCAACTGTCCTGCGGCAGATCCGAAAACTGGAAAGCCGGCGCGAGGACCAGCTGGTAGACGAGGCGCTGTGCCGCCTTGGCCGCCAATTGTTTCCAGACGCCATCCCTGTGTCCCGGAACAGCCAATCGGAGCCCGCACGAATGACCAAACCCACGCCTTTCCCGTCTCAACCCGAGGTGCAGGATCTTGACCGCGAATCCTGCCGCATCCTGAGGCGCCTGACCGAAGCGGGCGCCGTTCTGGCCGTGGCTCAGGACATGGAAAAGGCCGTCGTGGTCAAGGACAGCAAAAGCGGCACGACCCTGCGCACCGCCGTGGTGGATCGCGAAGTTGCGCAGGCGCTTGCGTTGAAGGAATGGATCACCTGCAAGACCCAGGGCCGGATCGCGCGCTATGTCATCACCGCCGAGGGCCGGGCGGCGCTGAGCCAAATGACGGCGCACTCTGAAACGCCAGCCAGCCACGGATTTGCAGAGGCTCCGGTCGGGTTCGACATGTCCTCGACCCGGTTCGAGGCCGTAGAAAACCGTGGTAGAACAAGGTATTCCGCCCCCGAGTCGCCTTTGACGCTGCTCGCGCGCCGCCGCGAGAAGAACGGAGAGCCGTTCCTGACCCCGGGCCTTGTGGCCGCTGGCGAGCGCCTGCGTGAGGATTTCGAGCTCGCCCAGATCGGCCCGAATGTCACCCAGAATTGGGAACGATTCCTGACCGGTCGCGACGGGGGATATGCCCCGGGAAGTGGCAATTACGGTGCCGCGCGCGACCGGCTCGCCTCGGCGCTGCGGGATTTGGGGCCGGGTCTGGGCGATGTCGCCCTGCGCTGCTGCTGCTATCTGGAGGGGCTGGAGACCGCCGAAAAACGCATGGGCTGGTCGGCGCGCTCGGGCAAGATCGTGCTGCGGATCGCCTTGCAACGGCTGAAACGGCACTACGAGGGGATGGGCCGCGCGGGGCAGCTGATCGGTTAACCGCCGACCAGCCAGCCCACCAGATACGCGACGGCAGCACAGGCAGACCCTACGCCAACTGTTTCCAAAATGGCAGCACTCGGTTTGTCACCCGTCGCCGTCCAGCGCAGGATGCCCAGCCCGGTCAGGGCCGTCAGGGTGGCGGCGACCGACAGCGACAGGCTCAGATCGTCGGCCTCGCGCAGGACATAGGGCACCAGCGGCAGGAACCCGAAAATGACAAAGGAAACGAAGGTGACGATCCCGTTTATGCCGGGGTTGTCATCCTCTGGCGGCTGTACCCCGTGTTTGTGACACAGCAGCATTTCGGCCATCAGTTGCGGCGAAGATGTCAGCGCCTCGGATACGGCGCGGGCTTTGTCCGGGCTCAGCCCCTTGTGCTGAAATGTTTCTGATAGCGAAACAATCTCGGCCTCTGGGAAATGCGTGATCGCCTTCACCCGCCGCAGACGACGCGCCCGGTACAGATCATGCGCCGAGCGTGAGGACAGAAACTCCCCCAATCCCATCGACACCGCGTCGGCGAACAGGTTGGCCAGGCCAAAGATCAGCACGGCCAGCGCGCCAACCTGCGAAACCCCGTCCGCGTTGGCCCCCGCAAAGCCCGCGACGATGGCAAAGGTCGTGACGATCCCGTCATTGCCGCCAAAGATGATCTGCTTGAGGTAGTCCCGAAGGTGGGACATCGCGTTTGGGCGCTCCATGGCGGTCCTTCCGTGTGGTCGGGTTCAGAATACTGACCCTGCAAGGGGGTTCAATTGCGATAATCAGGATTTCCGCCAATGGGCCAAAGTGATAACCCTTGGCTATGAGCGTGACCCTTCGACAACTTCAGTATTTCCAGGCTCTGGCCGAGCACCGCCATTTCGGGCGCGCGGCTGAGGCAGTGCATATCTCTCAGCCCGCGCTGTCGGTGCAGATCCGCGAGTTGGAGGCGACCTTGGGCGGCGCGCTGGTCGAACGGCAGGCGCGCGAGGTGCGGCTGACCCCCTTTGGCCGCCGTGTGCTGGACCAGGCGATGCGTGTGCTGAACGAGGTGCGCGCCCTAGAGGAGACCGCCCGGTGGAAGGGCGGTCTGTCCGGGCGTCTGGCGCTGGGGGTGATCCCGACGATTGCGCCATACCTGCTGCCCGGTGCCTTGGCGGCGCTTCGGGCGCGCGACATCCATCTGGATGTCCAAGTGCAAGAGGCGAAAACCGTTCGGCTGCTGGAGGCGCTGAAATCCGGCCAGCTGGATGCCGCCGTCATGGCCCTGCCGGTGATCGAGGATGGGCTGGTCGCCGAGCCGCTGTTCGAGGACCGGTTCCTGCTGGCCGGCACACAGGCGCAACTGGCGGCACTGGGTTCGGCCGAGACGCTGCGCCCGACGGCCCTGCGGCCCGCGCAATTGCTGTTGCTTGAGGATGGCCACTGCCTGACCGATCAGGCTCTGGAGGTCTGTGGTCAGGGCAGGGGGCACGCGCAGATCAACATGGGCGCATCCTCGCTCGCGACGCTGACGCGGCTGGTGGCGGCGGGGTTCGGGCTGACGTTGATGCCTGAAATGGCCGCTCTGGCCGAGCGTCAGGCCGCGCCGGGGATGCACCTGATGCGCTTTACCGCGCCCGAGCCGTTTCGAACCATCGGTCTGGTGCGACGGGCGTCCTCGGTCGATGACGGCTGGTTCTCCGATCTGGCCGAGGTGCTGCGCCGCACCGGCAGCCAGCTGATCCAGACGGCGCGCGCAGACCAGCCGCAATGAAAAAGGCCCGCGCGGATGCACGGACCTTTCCAATTCAGTCGAACCGAGGATTACTCGGCAGCAACGCCGGTTGCCTGCGCGTCCAGGTAACGCATCAGGTTCTCGGGCGAGCTTTCGCCATAGGGGTCGGCACCGAAGTTGTCGGCGCGGCCGGGCTCTTCGAACCAGGCTTCGACGATACCGTTGTTGATGATGGCCGCATAGCGCCACGAGCGCATACCAAAGCCCAGGTTGTCCTTGGCGACCAGCATGCCGACCTTGCGGGTGAATTCGCCCGACCCATCGGGGATGACCTTGACGTTGGCCAGGCCCTGATCCTGCGCCCACTTGTTCATCACGAAGCTGTCGTTGACCGACATGCAGTAGATCTCGTCGATGCCTTTTTCGGCGAACTCGGCGGCCATTTTTTCAAAGCCGGGCAGCTGGTAGGTCGAGCAGGTCGGGGTGAACGCGCCGGGCAGCGAGAACAGGATCACGCGCTTGCCAGCAAAGTAGTCGGCGGTGGTCATGTCCTGCCAGCGGAACGGGTTCGGGCCACCGACGGACTCGTCGCGGACGCGGGTACGGAAGGTGACGTCGGGCAGTTTCAGGCCAGCTTGCATGGCGGTATCTCCGGTAGAAGGGTTGATTTGGTGCGAACTTATAACGATTCAAAATACGATCCAAGGGGGTTTTCTGCGGTAGCAAACAGATAAAGTTCTTCTATTACTTGTGGATAACGTGGTAAGCGTATGATCTATAACTAAAATGTTCTGCCTTGCAGCGTTGCGACAATGGTGGCGTTTTCAGGAACTGGCGCTTGCCTTGCGTAAGCCTTATACTTTCGTCCAATCAATAGCAGGATGACTGACGTGCGTGACCTGAAGATCCCCGAACAGCGACACCCCGAAAAGGCCCATCGCCCGGACAATGCCCAGCCCAAGAAACCTGACTGGATCCGCGTGAAGGCACCCGTGTCCGAGGGCTACAAGCAGACCCACAAGATCATGCGCGACAACAAGCTGGTCACCGTCTGCGAAGAGGCGGGCTGCCCCAACGCCGGTGAATGCTGGAGCCAGGGCCACGCCACCATGATGATCATGGGCGATATCTGTACCCGCGGCTGTACCTTCTGTAACATCGCCACCGGCAAGCCGAATGCGCTGGACCTGTTCGAACCGGGCCGCGTCGCCGATGCCGTGGCCAAGCTGGGGCTGAAACACGTCGTCATCACCTCGGTTGACCGCGACGATCTGGAGGACGGCGGTGCCGAGCATTTCGCCCAGACCATCCGCGCCGTCCGCCACCGCAGCCCCGAGACGACGATCGAGGTGCTGACCCCCGACTTCCTCAAATGCGCCCCCGAGGTGCTGGAGGTGGTCGTCGCCGCCAAGCCTGACGTGTTCAACCACAACCTGGAAACCGTGCCGGGCCTGTACCCCTCGGTGCGCCCCGGTGCGCGCTACTTCCACTCGCTGCGTCTGCTGCAACGGGTGAAAGAGCTGGACCCGACCATGTTCACCAAATCCGGCATCATGGTCGGCCTTGGCGAGGACAAGCAAGCGGTGCACCAGATCATGGACGACATGCGCGCCGCCGATATCGACTTTCTGACCATCGGCCAGTACCTGCAACCGACGCCGAAACACCACGCGGTGGACCGTTTCGTGCACCCGGATGAGTTCAAGGCCTACGAGAAAGCCGCCTATGGCAAGGGCTTCCTGATGGTCTCGGCCACGCCGCTGACGCGCTCGTCCTACCATGCGGGCGACGATTTTGCGCGTCTGCGCGAGAACCGGATGAAGAAACTGGGGCTGAGCTGATTATGGACTACGCCGATTTCATCAAGCGCCTGCCGGGGCTGGAAACCCCCTTTTCCGAGGACGATGTGACGATCCGCGCCATCGCGTCCGAGGACGGGATGGTCGTGTTCTTCCACTTCCACAAGGATGTGGTCCTGCCGCCGCATTCACATCTGGGCCAATGGGGCACCGTGCTGGAGGGCGAGCTGGAACTGACGATCGGCGACGAAACCCGCATCTACCGGCGCGGTGACACCTACAATATCCCGCCGCATGTCGTGCACAGCGCCAAGATTCCGGCTGGGCTGAAAGCCATCGACGTGTTCGAAGAAGGCGACCGCTACAAGCTGAAACGCTAGGGCAGGGATTTCAGGTAGGCGGCAATCGCCTGCCTGTCCTCTACGGGCAGTTTCGACAGGTTCTGCACCACCTCGGCCATCTCACCGCCCGCGCTGTCATAGTCGGGGGTGAAGCCGCTGGTGAAATACTCGACCAGATCAGCCTCGGACCAGTCCAGCACGGCGGGGGTGATGTTGGGGATCTTGCCCTTGCCCGATGGGTTCGGTGCGCCGGTCAGCCAGTTCGCATAGTCCAGCCCGCCAAGCGCGTTGCGCGGGGTGTGGCATTCGCCGCAATGGCCCAACGCCTCGACCAGATAGCGCCCGCGCTCGGCCTCGGGCGTGGCCGGGGTGATCCAGGTGTCGCGGAAGAACAACAGCTTCCATCCTCCCAAGGCGCGACGGATGTTGAACGGAAATCCGACATCGTGCGGCTGACTGGGCGTGGCACTGGGCGGCAGCGTTTTCAGATAGGCGAACAGGTCGGCAATATCCTGCGGAGCGGCGCGGGTGTAGGTCGTGTAGGGAAAAGCCGGGTAATAGTGCTGACCCTCGGGCGAGGTGCCGTGCATCATCGCATTGGCCAGATCAATCACGCTCCACGCCCCGATCCCTTCGGCAAGGTCCGGAGAGATGTTGGGCGCCCGGAACGTACCAAAATCGCTGGGAAACGTACGACCGCCCGACAGGATCGGCCGATCAGATCGCTGCGCATCCGGTGCCGTATGGCACGAAGCACAGCCCGCCGCGTTGAACACCTGCGCGCCATGCGCAGCATCCCCGGTCAGGCCCGCAAAGGTGGCCACATCCACGCGCTTGGGGGCGGTCAGCAGATAGGCTGCCGCCCCTGTCAGAAGGACCAGCATGATCGCGATATTCAGGATCTTGCCGCGCATGGATGAATGCCGTTCCGATTACTTCTCGGGCGCGCGATAGGCCTTGTGGCAGGCCCCGCAGGCCCCGCCAACCGCGCCCATCGCGGCTTGCAACTCGGGCAGGCCTTTGCCCGCTTCGGCCTGCATGGTCGCTGCGGCGTCGCTCAGGGCGGTGCCCTTGGCCATCACATCCGCCATGTTCGACCAGATGTCGGACAGCGCACGGGTGCCGTCAACGCTCATCTCGTCCGAGCCTTCGGGCCACATCGCCATCTGGTTCAGCTGCGTCAGCAGCGCGATGTTGTTCGCCGCACCGGATGCGGCGGCGGCGTCATAGGCAACCTCGCCCTTCGCCATGCCACCCAGCAAGCCAAGGTTGAAGGCATAGAGCTTCATCGTTGCCTGCCGCGCCGCGATGGCACCGGCAACGGCCTTGTCCACATGGCTTTCGGCCTGCGCGCCGGCCCCGATGGCCGAGGCAAGGATCGTGGCGGTCAGAATGGTCGTGATCTTCTTCATAATGGTCACTCCGGGGAAAACTCAGACTGGTGGAACGAGTATACATGTGAGTAAACTCATTGATACCTAGCATTTCTGCAAAGGGATAGACGATTTATGCACAGGCAATCCTGGGATGATCTTCGGTTTGTGCTGGCGGTGATGGATCACGGGTCGCTGTCCGCCGCCGCCCGAGAGCTGGGGGTCAACCACGCCACCGTCCAGCGCCGCATCGCCTCGTTCGAGCAGCAGAACGGCGGGCCGGTTTTCGCCCGCAGCGCGCAGGGCTATACCGTGTTGCCCGACCGGGTCCGCGTGCTGGAGGCCGCGCGAGAGGTTGGTGCCGCCGTGCAATCCGTCCAGCGCCTGATGCGCGGCGGTCAGGTGCAGCTGAGCGGCGTGGTGCGGGTGTCGTCGACCGATACGATCTGCACCACGGTGCTGCCGGGCTTTGCCGCGCGGATCAACCGGCGTGCGCGCCAGTTGCGGATCGACCTGTTATGCAGCAACGCCCATCTGGATTTTTCGCGGATGCAGGCGGACATCACGGTGCGTCCGGCCAAAAACCTGCCGGATGACATGGTGGGCGAGGCGGTCGGGCGGCTCAGCTTTGCCGTCTATGCCCGACCCGGCGCGCCGAACCTGTGGCTGGGGCTTGGCGGTGTGCTGCAACGCTCTTTGCCAGCGGTGTGGCTGGCCGAGGCCGTCTCTCCCGAGCAGATCGTGGGGGCTGCCGACAGCTTCGTGGCGATGACCCGCATGGTGCAAGAGGGGATGGGCCGCGCGGTGCTGCCCACGCTGCTGGGGGACCGCGCCGAGGGGCTGGTGCGACTGCCCGGTATCGCGCCCGAGATGTCGGTGCCGCTTTGGGTGGCTGGCCACGCCGAACTGGTCGATCTGCCCCGCATCCGCACCGTACGGGCGCGTCTTGTCAGCTATCTGAGGGCCGAACTGGCGCGTTTGGACGCCTAGCGCGGCAGCTTTTGCACGGTCAGAAAGGCGGGCCAGCCGATCCAGCGTTCGATCGTGGCCAGCGCCAGACATAGCGCTAGAACGATCAGAACCAGACGCACCCGTTTGGCCGAGGCCGGCCGGCGCGCCCATTTCGCCATTCGCACAAAGCGCAGCATTATTCGGTGAACCGGACCTTGCCGATATAGGGCAGGTTGCGGTTTCTTTGCGCGAAATCAATGCCGTAGCCCACGACAAATTCGTCCGGGATGGAAAAGCCGATCCAGTCGGCCTTGATGTCCACCTCGCGCCGGGCGGGTTTGTCCAGCAGGGCGATGATCTTCAGCTTGCGCGGGGCGCGGCCTGACAACAGGTGGCGCACATGTTTCAGCGTATAACCGGTGTCGACGATATCCTCGACCACCAGCACGTCGCGGCCTTCGATCTCGCCGCGCAAGTCCTTGAGAATGCGCACTTCTCGTGAGCTTTCGGTGGCATTGCCGTAGGATGACGCCTCGAGGAAATCGACCTCGACCGGCAGGTCCAGTTCGCGCACCAGATCGGCGATAAAGACGAAACTGCCGCGCAACAGACCGACAACGACCAGCTTGTCGGTATCGGAGTATTCGGCGCGGATTTCGCTGGCCAGCTCCTCGATCCGGGCTGCGATCTGCTTGGCCGAGATCATTTCGTCAATGACATAAGGACGCTGTGGCATGACACCCCCTTGAATTCTCGCGCTCAGTCTACGAAATAGCCCCACACTGTCACGTAAAAAAGGGCCGTCATGCCGACCCATTCCGAAACCCGAACCCTGCCTTATAGCGCCCGGCAAATGTACGATCTTGTGGCGGACGTGACCCAGTACCCCAAGTTCTTGCCCTGGTGTGCGGCGACGCGGGTGCGGTCGTTGGAGGAGAACGGGGACGGCACGCAGCTGATGAAGGCTGACATGGTGATCTCGTTCAAGGTGTTCCGTGAACGCTTTGGCACCGTGGTCAACCTGAATCCGGCAGACACAAAGCTGCATATCGAATACCTGGATGGCCCCTTCAAGTATCTGAAATCGCAATGGGAATTCACGGATACGGCCGTGGGATGCGACGTCAGATTCTTCGTTGATTTCGAGTTCAAGAACGCCGTGCTACAAGGCATTATCGGCGTCGTTTTCAACGAGGCCATGCACCGGATCGTCCGCGCGTTCGAGCGTCGGGCCGCGGAATTGTACGATTAATCCGGATTTTTGTACGCCGCCGCTGACCGGCAAAACGACAACGAAAAAGGCCGCCCCGAAAGGCGGCCTTTGATCGTTTTTCAGGCAGATCAGGAGGCGTGATCGTAGGCGCGCTCGCCGTGGACCGACAGGTCCAGACCGTTGGTCTCGGTCTCGGGGTCAACGCGCAGCGGGGTGATCATGGCCACGACCTTGGCGATGACGACGGTCACGACAAAGGTGAACACACCGACAATGGCCAGCGAACCCAACTGAGCCGTCCAGGTGCCTGCGCCGAAGGCGGCGATCATGATCGTGCCGAAGATACCGCCGACGCCGTGCACGGCGAACACGTCCAGGGTGTCGTCGATCTTGGCCTTGTTGCGGACAAAGTTCACCGCCTCTTGGCACAGGATGCCGGCGATCGCGCCGATGATCAGCGCCTCAACCGGGCCGACAAAGCCCGAGGCCGGGGTGATCGAGGCCAGACCGGCGATGGTGCCGGTGACGATGCCAACCAGCGAGGCCTTGCCGTACTTGATGCGTTCCCACAGCGCCCAGGTCAGCGACGCGGTGGCGGCCGAGATATGGGTTACGGTCAGCGCCATCGCGGCACCGCCGTCAGCGGCCAGTTGCGAGCCGCCGTTGAAGCCGAACCAGCCAACCCACAGCATCGACGCACCGATCATGACGTAACCGGGGTTGTGCGGCGGGGTGGTCCGGTGACGGCGCGCGCCCAGCATGACGGCCAGGATCAGCGCCGCGATGCCTGCGGTTTCGTGCACGACGATGCCGCCCGCGAAGTCCTTGACGCCGGTTTCACCGAAGATGCCGCCATCGGCCAGGAAACCGCCGCCCCAGATCCAGTGGGTGACGGGTGCATAGACCAGCACCATCCACAGCGCCGAGAACAGCAGCACGAAGCCAAAGCCGATGCGTTCCACATAGGCGCCGACGATCAGCGCCGGGGTGATGATCGCAAAGGTCATCTGGAAGGCGAAGAACAGGATCTCGGGCAGGGTGCCCGACACGGTGTCGGCGTCGATGCCAGCCAGGAACGCCTTGCCCAGGCCGCCCCAATAGGCGCCGCCATCGCCGAAGGCCACCGAGTAGCCGACGATGAACCACAGCACACTCATCACGCAGGCGATGGCGTAGACATGCATGAAGACGCTGAGCACGTTACGCGCCCGCACAAGCCCGCCGTAAAACAGTGCCAGACCCGGCAACGTCATGAACAGCACCAGGGCCGTTGCAACGATGATCCAGGCGGTATCCGCTCCGTTCATTTGTCCTTCCTTTCCCTTTCGGTTCTCTTGTTGGCGCGGACCAAGCGTATTCACCGCGCAAAAGAAAGAAGCATCTGGGGTCAGGAGGGGTCAAAAATTGCCCGGTTTTTAAAAAGCTGAAAAAATGGGCGATAAATTGGCAAAGGGGCTAATTTATGAGCGTTATTGGTTTGCGGCTGAAATAAGCAGGGCGATGGCTTTTTGAACAGATTCCCGGCGGACATTGGCACGCCCCAAGGCGCCGAACTCGACGGTTTCGGTGTGGGTGCCGGTGCGCGTGGCCAGGCCGAAACAGACGCGGCCCTCGGGTTTGAACTCGGACCCGCCGGGGCCTGCGATACCGGTGATCGACACGGCGACATCGGCGGCGGAGTGGCGCAGCGCGCCCTCTGCCATCTCTTGCGCGACCTGTTCAGAGACGGCTCCGTAAGCATCCAGCGTGGCGGGCAGTACGCCCAGCATCTGAATCTTGGCCTCGTTGGTGTAGGTGACGAAGCCACGCTCGAACACCGTGGACGATCCGGCGATGTCGGTGATCGCGGCCGAGACCATGCCGCCCGTGCAGCTTTCGGCGGTGGCAATGCGCAGGCCGCGGGTACGGTAGAGGGTCAGCAGGTCGGTCGCACTCATATCAGCACGATGTGGTAGAGGGCGGCAGCAATCACGGTGCAGATGCCCGCGAAGACACCGGCCCAGAGGTCATCCAGCATCACGCCCGGCGCATCGTGGCGGCGGTCGGCGCGGCCCACCAGCCAAGGCTTGGTCACGTCGAACAGGCGGAAGAACAGGAAGGCTGCGACGGGGCCGGGCCAGACCATCGACATGTCGCGCATCCAGAACCCGAAGGCGGGGAACAGCAGGGTCAGCCACATGCCCGCCACCTCGTCGATGACGATCTCTGACGGGTCGTCGCCGGGGCGGTCCTTCAGCTCGACCCCGATCGACCAGAAGCCAAGCGCGGTGACAAGGATGGTGGCGGCGACGAGGGGCAGGAAGCCCAGGTAATGCTCGATCCCCCAGCCGACGGCCAGCGCGGCCAGCGATCCCCAGGTGCCCGAGGCAGGGCGCAGAAGGCCCGAGTAGAAGAAGGTGTTGATGAGGCGGATCATGGTTTCACCAATGCGGCGGTTGCGATGGCGGCGATGCCTTCCTCGCGGCCGGTGAAGCCCAGCCGTTCCGAGGTGGTCGCCTTGATCGACACGCGGTCAGGCGTCAGCCCCATGATGCGGGCCATTTCCGCCTGCATGGCGGTGGCGTGGGGGCCTACCTTGGGGTATTCGCAGACGATGGTGCAGTCGATGTTGCTGATCTGATAGCCCTTTTCGCGGGCCAGATCGGCGGCGTGTTTGAGGAAGATTTCAGACGCAGCGCCCTTCCACTGCATGTCCGAGGGCGGGAAGTGGCGGCCGATGTCGCCCTCGGCCAGCGCGCCGTAGATCGCGTCGGTGACGGCGTGCATCCCGACATCGGCGTCCGAGTGGCCTTGAAGCCCGCGCCCATGCGGCACCTTGATGCCGCACAGGACGACATGGTCGCCCGGTCCAAATCGGTGCACGTCGTAGCCATTGCCCAAGCGTATATCCATGTGTCCCCGCAAAATTTTCTCGGCCCGCGCGAAATCGCCGGGATGGGTGATTTTCAAATTATCCTCGTGTCCCGCCACGATGGCGACGGGCAGACCGGCGGCGCGGGCGACCTCGACATCGTCGGCGGCGTCACCGTCAAAGGCGCGGTGCGCGGCCAGCAGGGGGGCGTAGTGAAACCCCTGCGGCGTCTGCGCGCGATAAAGGCCGGTGCGGTCCTGCACGCCGCTGACCTGCGCATCGTCCCCACGCCAAAGCGCATCGGTGACGGCAAGGGCAGGGGCCGCGCCTGCACTGTCGGCCAACGCCGTCAGCACCGCGTCGATCACCTGCGCCGGGATGCAGGGGCGCGCCACGTCGTGGATCAGCACCAGATCGGGGGCGTGGTCGCTCAGCGCCTCCAGCCCGTTGCGGACCGAGGCGTTGCGGCTGTCCCCGCCATGCACGGCGATGACGCCCGGCCCCAGCAGGGGGGCGACGTGATCCATGTCGTCGGGGTGATGCACCAGCACGACCGTGGCGATGGCCGGATGATCGTGGAACGCCTGCACGGTCCAGTCGGCAACGCGTCGCCCGGCCAGCGCGCGCCATTGCTTGGGCAGTCCGCCCCCGGCGCGACTGCCGCGTCCTGCGGCGACGATGATGGCGGCTGCGCGCATCTGTTCCTCAGCAAGTTGTGCCCTTGCCTTGTGCATAGGACGAGACGCCGCCAAGGGCAATGCGGCAGGCATCCTGGGGGTGGGTGCTCAAAAAACAGGCAAATCAGCTGGAGGGGTCTGAAATCTGGGCGTGTTTCATTGAGGATGCCCCTGCAATCCGCTAGGTCAAAGGCAAATGCACAAGGATTAAGCATGTGTCTCTGACGCTTGGCGACAACATTTTGACCCCGCCGGTTTTTCTGGCGCCGCTGGCCGGAATCACGGATTTGCCGTTCCGCGATCTGGTGGCGCGCTTTGGCGCAGGGCTTGTGGTCAGCGAAATGGTCGCCAGCCAAGAGATGGTGCAGGCCAAGCCGGGGGTGCGCGAACGCGCCGAGCTGGGATTCGATTCGGCCAACACCGCCGTGCAACTGGCCGGGCGCGAGGCGCACTGGATGGCCGAGGCCGCCCGCATGGTCGAGGCGAACGGGGCCCGGCTGATCGACATCAACATGGGCTGTCCCGCCAAGAAGGTGGTGAACGGCTATTCCGGCTCGGCCCTGCTGAAGGACCTGGACCACGCGCTGACGCTGATCGAGGCGGTGGTTGAGGCGGTCAGCCTGCCGGTGACGCTGAAAACGCGGCTGGGCTGGGACGACGCGCTGCTGAACGCGCCCGAGCTGGCGAAGCGGGCGGAAAACGCCGGGATCCGCATGATCACGATCCACGGCCGCACGCGGTGCCAGTTCTACAAGGGCAGTGCGGACTGGGCGGCGATTTCGGCGGTGAAACAGGCGGTCTCGATCCCGGTGATTGCGAATGGTGACATCGTGGATGCAGGCTCGGCCCGGCTGGCGATGCAACGCTCGGGCGCCGATGGCGTGATGGTGGGGCGGGGTGCGCAGGGGCAGCCCTGGGTGCTGGCGCAAATCGCGCATGAGTTGTTTGGGGTCGATGCCCCCGAAATCCCCGTAGGCGACGATCTGGTCGACATGGTCAGCGCCCATTACGAGGCGATGCTGGGCTTTTACGGCCCCGATCTGGGCCTGCGCGTCGCGCGCAAACATCTGGGATGGTACATGGATCTGGCCGGCACCGCAGCGTCCCTGCGCCGCGCCGTTTTGACCTGCCGTGACCCGCAAGAGGTGCTGCGGCTGTTGCCGCGGGCGTTGCTCGATTCCGAGAAGGTAGCCGCATGATCGAAGACAGCTCTGTCTGGTCCTCTCTGCCCGTGCCCGCCGTGTTGGTGGGGCCGGACGACATGATCGTCGACATCAACCCCGCGGCCGAAGGGTTCCTGAATGCCTCGGCCAAGTCGATCAAGGGGCAGCCCGTCTGGGACCGCATCATGATCGACGCCCCGCTGGAAGAGGCGTTCAGCCGCGCGCGGGGCAGCAGCACGCCGCTGTTCGTGAACGACGTGGATGTCGGCACCGGCGAACGGGCACCGCTGCATTGCAATTTGCAGATTTCTCCGCTGCAGGGGCAGCCGGGGTTCATGCTGTTCCTGATCTCGCCGCGCGAGCTGGCGGGGCGGATGACCCAGAACCACAGCGTCAAATCGGCGGCGAAATCCGCCATCGGCATGGCCGAGATGCTGGCGCACGAGATCAAGAACCCGCTGGCGGGCATCACCGGCGCGGCGCAGCTTCTGTCGATGAACCTGTCGCCCGAGGATCAGGAACTGACCGACCTGATCGTCGCCGAATGCCGCCGCATCGTGAAGCTGCTGGAGCAGGTCGAGCAATTCGGCAACCTGATCGCCCCCGACCGGCGCGCGGTGAATATCCACGACGTGCTGGACCGGGCACGGCGCTCGGCCCTGCTGGGGTTCGGCGCGCATATGAAGATCATCGAGGATTACGACCCCTCGCTGCCGCTGGCCTGGGGCGATCCGGACCAGCTGTTGCAGGTGATCCTGAACCTGGTCAAGAACGCCTCGGAGGCGGCGGACAAGAAGGGCGGCGTGATCCGTCTACACACCTTTTATGAGCACAGTTTCCGCTTGCGCCGCAGCGATGGCTCGGGGCAGGCGCTGCCCTTGCAGATCGAAGTCATTGATGATGGCCCCGGCCTGCCCGAGGACATCAAGGGCGATATTTTCGACCCATTCGTATCTGGCCGCGAAAACGGCACCGGGCTGGGCCTGGCGCTGGTCAGCAAAATCATTTCCGACCATGACGGCTGGATTTCGGTGAACTCGGTTCCCGGCCGCACGGTCTTTAAAATTTCATTGCCGCTGGCGCCCGAAGACAAGAGGCGCCGCAAGAAGAAGGAGAGCAGCTGATGGACGGAACCGTACTTGTCGCCGATGACGATCGCACGATCCGAACGGTCCTGACACAGGCCCTGACACGGGCCGGGTGCAAGGTGCACGCCACCAGTTCGCTGACCACGCTGATGCGCTGGATCGCCGAAGGGAAGGGCGACGTGGTCATCAGCGACGTGATGATGCCCGACGGCAACGGGCTGGAAATGCTGCCCAAGATCGCGCAGGATCGGCCCGGTTTGCCGGTGATCGTGATCTCGGCTCAGAACACGATCATGACCGCGATCCAGGCGGCCGAGGCCGAGGCCTATGACTACCTGCCCAAGCCGTTCGATCTGCCCGACCTGATGAAGCGGACCGCGCGGGCGCTTGAGCAGCGCCGCCGTGCCTCGCCCGCGCGCGCCGCCGAGGAGAACGAGCGCCCCGACGATCTGCCGCTGGTGGGTCGCACGCCCGCGATGCAGGCGCTGTACCGGTTGGTGGCCAAGGTGATGAACACCGACCTGCCGGTGCTGATCGCCGGTGAATCCGGGACCGGCAAGTCGCTGATCGCGCGGGCGATCCACGATTTTTCAGACCGGCGCAACCTGCCGTTCGTGACGGTAACGGAATCCGACCTGCAGGACATCGAAGGCCCCGCCCGTGTGCTGGCGCGTGTCAAAGGCGGGACGCTGCTGATCGACGAGATCGGCGATATCGACCCCGAGGTGCAGGCCCGCATCGTGCGCATGATGGACAGCCCCGGCGACAGCGTTCCGCGCTTCATGGCGACCAGCCAGCGCGATCTGTCGGACGCGCTGGAAAGCGGCCGGATGCGGCAGGATCTGTACTATCGCCTGTCCGGCGCGACGCTACAGGTGCCCAGCTTGCGCGAACGGGTCGAGGATATTCCGCTGCTGGCCGAGCATTTCCTGGCCCGCTCAGAACGTGACGGCGCGCCTAAACGGGCGCTGTCCAAAGACGCGCTGGAACTGATGCGCGCCTATAGCTGGCCGGGCAACGTGCGCCAGCTGGAGAACGCGATCAAGCGGCTGGTGCTGACCTCGCGCGCGGATGAGATCACCCGCACCGAGGTTGAGGCCGTGCTGGGCAACCAACCCGAGATGGAGCCGGTGCTGGGCGGTGGTGACACGGAAAAACTGTCGGCCTCGGTCATGCGGCACCTGCGTCGGTATTTCGATCTGCACGGCAACATGCTGCCGCCTCCGGGCCTGTACGGGCGCATCCTGAAAGAGGTCGAAGCCCCGCTGATCGAGATCGCGCTGGAGGCCACCGGCGGCAATCAGGCGAAATGCGCGGACCTGCTGGGCATCAACCGCAATACTTTGCGCAAGAAGATCACCGATCTGGATATTCGCGTGACACGCCGCCGGAAGTTGATGTAAAACCGCAACAGAACAGTGACCCGTTTGCATCGGGTCACGATAATGAGCGGTCGGCCCAAGCGGCCAAACATCAGGATGGGGTGACGGGTGGCTTCCCGGGCACGAAACAGTTCGACCTGGCAGCGATTCCAGCGACTGAGACGGCAACGGCGCGTCCAGAATGCGGCGACCTTTGCCTTGGTGCTGCTGGGGCCGGTGCTGGCGCTGTCCACCTTCCTGATCCTGGGGCCGCTGGATCAGGGGTCGTCCTCGCTCAGCCTGCGGCTGATCCTGCTGGCCGATTTCGTCTATGTTCTGTTGGTCGCCGCCCTGGTGCTGCAACGCATCGTGGCGCTGGTCTCGGCGCGGCGCGCGCAATCGGCGGGCTCGCGACTGCACCTGCGTCTGACGGGGGCGTTTGCGGGGCTGGCGCTGATCCCGACGATCTCGGTCGCGATCTTTGCGGCTCTGACGGTGAACGTCGGCCTTGAGGGCTGGTTTTCCGACCGTGTGCGGCAGGTGGTGGGCAGTTCGCTGAACGCCGCCGAAGCCTATGAGGAAGAACACCGGCGCGATCTGCGTCAGGACGCGCTGGGGCTGGCGGGCTTCATGGATGCGACGCGCAGCGCCACGTTCTTTATGTCCGACGCCGATGTGCGGCAGGTGCTGACGCAAGGCCAGGCGCAAATCCAGCGCGGCCTGCGCGAGGCCTATGTGATCGACGGCACCGGCGCGATCCGGGCGCGTGGCGACCGCTCTTACCTGTTCGATTTCGAGCAACCGACGAAAGAGCAGCTGCAACAGGCGTCGTTCAGCGACATCGTGATCATCGAGGACTGGGCCAACAACGAATTCCGCGCGCTGATCCAGCTTAAATCCTTTGTCGATCGCTACCTTTATGTCAGCCGCAACGTGGATGGCGAATTGCTGAGCCTGCTGGACGATACCAAGGAAACCGCGCGCTTTTACCAGCAATTGGAAAGCGAGCGCGGGCGGGTGCTGTTCGAGTTCGGCCTGATCTACCTGGGTTTCGCGGTTATCCTGATCCTGGCGGCGATCTGGCTGGGGCTGTGGTTCGCCGAACGCCTGTCGCGCCCGGTGGGGCGGCTGACGGGGGCGGCGCAGCGGGTCGGCTCGGGCGATCTGGACGTGCAGGTGGTCGAGGAAGAGGGCGACGACGAGATCGCCATGCTGGCGCGCTATTTCAACCAGATGACCCGGCAGCTGAAAGGCCAGCGCGAAACCCTGCTGGAAAGCACCCGCCAGATCGAGCGGCGGCGGCGCCTGTTCGACTCGGTGCTCAGCTCGGTTACGTCGGGCGTGGTGGGTCTGGACGCCGAGGGGCGGGTGGCCTTCGTCAACCGCTCGGCCGAGAGGCTGCTGGACTGGCACGACGAACAGCAATCGCTGGCGCTGGCCGTCGCGGTGCCGGAATTCGAGGGGCTGTTCCAGAAACTGCGGCAGGCCGAAGGGCCGGCGGTGCAAGAGGAAATCAAGGTCACGCGTAACGGGCGGCTGGAAAACCTGCTGGTCCGCATGGCAACCCGCCGGACCGAGGACGGACGGCTGGACGGCTACGTGGTGGCGTTCGACGACGTGACCAACCTTGTGGCGGCGCAACGGATGGCGGCCTGGGGCGACGTCGCGCGGCGCATCGCGCATGAGATCAAGAACCCGCTGACCCCGATCCAGCTGTCGGCCGAACGCATCCGGCGCAAGTTCAGCCGCCATCTGGACGAGGCGCTGTCGGATGATCTGGAGCAGCTGACGGACGTAATTGTGCGTCAAACCAACGACTTGCGGCGCATTGTTGATGAGTTCTCGAAGTTCGCGCGGATGCCGGAACCGGATCGCCGCATGGCCAGCCTAAGCAAGCTGGTGCTGGACGCGGTGGTGCTGCAACAGTCGGGACAGCCGGGGGTGAAGATCGTTTCGGACCTGCGGGACGACCCGCTGGACGCCGATCTGGACGCCACGATGATCAGCCAGGCGTTGACAAACCTGATCAAGAACGCCGGCGAAGCCATTCAAACATATGTGGAAAAATCCGATCCCTCTGGCTTCCAGCCGGAAATCCGCATCGCCGCGCGCAAGGATGGCCGCTGGGCCGAGGTGACGATCGCCGACAACGGCATCGGCCTGCCCGAGGACCGCGCGCGCCTGTTCGAGCCTTACGTCACGACACGCGCCGAGGGCACCGGTCTGGGCTTGCCCATCGTGCGCAAGATCGTCGAGGAACATGGCGGGACGCTGTCGCTGGAGGACGCGCCCTCGTTTGACGACACGGGGCGTGTCGGGGCGATGGCGGTGATGCGCCTGCCGCTGGTGGACGCCCAACCCAAGATTTCACAAGAACAAGAAAAATGAATTTGAGGACGACATGAGTGACATTCTGATCGTTGACGACGAACGAGACATCCGCGAACTGATCTCGGACATCCTGGAGGACGAGGGCTATTCGACCCGTCTGGCCGGAAATTCCGATGACGCGATGAAAGAGGTGAACTCGGAGCCGCCCGCGCTGATGATCCTGGATATCTGGCTGAAGGACAGCCGGATGGACGGCATCGACATCCTGAAGACGGTGAAACGCGACAATCCCGATATTCCGGTCGTCATCATCTCGGGGCATGGCAATATCGAGATCGCGGTCGCGGCGATCAAGCAGGGTGCGTACGATTTCATCGAAAAACCGTTCAACATCGACCAGCTGCTGGTGGTGATCCGGCGCGCGATGGAGACCTCGCGCCTGCGCCGCGAGAACCAGGAGCTGCGGCGTCGGGATGTCAGCTCGGCCGTGATGGTGGGCAATTCGGCGGCGTTCCGGGTGCTGGTGTCGCAGCTGGACAAGGTGACGAAATCCAACGGGCGGGTGATGCTGACGGGGCCTGCGGGCTCGGGCAAGGAGGTGGCTGCGCGCTATATCCATGCCAAATCGAACCGGGCCTCGGCGCCGTTCGTCACCGTGCCCTGCGCCACGATTGAACCCGACCGGATGGAAGAGGTGCTGTTCGGCCGCGAAAGCGCCGAGCGCGGGATCGAGCCGGGCCTGCTGGAACAGGCGCATGGCGGCGTGATCTTTTTCGACGAGGTGGCGGATATGCCCCCCGGCACGCAGTCGAAAATCCTGCGCGTGCTGGTGGACCAGCAATTCACCCGCGTGGGCGGCACGGATAAGGTGCGGGTCGATCTGCGGGTCGTTTCCTCGACCAACCGCAACCTTGAGGGCGAGATCACCGCGGGCCGGTTCCGGCAAGAGCTGTACCACCGGCTGAACGTGGTTCCGATTGCCGTGCCCTCGCTGGAGGAGCGGCGCGAGGACATTCCGGAACTGGCACGGCATTTCGTCGAGATGTTCAACCGCACGCAGGGCCTGCCGCTGCGGGAAATCTCGGACGATGCGGTGGCGCTGATGCAGACGATGGTTTGGCCGGGCAACGTGCGACAGTTGAAAAACCTGATCGAACGCGTGCTGATCCTGGGCGAAGGCAGCGACCCCATCCAGGCGCGCGAATTGCCGCGCGATGGCGAGGGCGGCGGCGACGACGAACGCATCGTGCTGACCGGTGCGCTGGCCACGCTGCCGCTGCGCGAGGCGCGCGAGGTGTTCGAGCGTGAATACCTGCTGACCCAGATCAACCGCTTTGGCGGCAATATCAGCCGCACCGCGAACTTCGTCGGCATGGAGCGTAGCGCGCTGCACCGCAAGCTGAAGTCGCTGAACGTGGTCACGACGAACAAATCCGGCGCGCGGATTGCCCAGATCGAAGGCGAGGACGACGAGGACTGAGCCTTAGCCGGGCGTCGCCACGCGATAGCCCGTCTTGGTCCGCACGGCGCAACTGTTGGAGGCGAGCGCAGGCACCTTGCCGGGCAGGGTGGCCGGGGCGGTTTCACACATCGGCAGCTCGATCTGGGAATAGCCTTTGTTGGCCATGCACTGCGCCTCGACCTTTTTGCGCAGGTCCAGATTGGCGTCGTAGGTTTCGACCTCGCCGCCGAATTCCATGTAGACGACCCGGCATTTCCCGGCGCCATTGCAAACCTCGCGGGGCAGGGTGCGGATCGGGGTGATGCGGGTCATCCGGGCGACGGGCACCTGTTTCAGGGCGTCCACCTGACAGGCGGTTTCATCGGCCTGCAGCCGGGACAGAGAGGCGCCTGCCTTGTGGTAGACCTCGACCGGGACGCAGCCGGCCAGCAGTGCAAGTGAAGCGGAAACAAACAGATACTGACGCATTCGGGCCTCCGTAGCCAATATGCACAACGTAGTGCTGCGGCTGCGACAAATCAATTGACCGTGCTGCGGGGTCGTGTCATCCAATGCCCCTGACAACAGGGGATCGTTGCCATGAAAGTCATCATCTGCGGGGCAGGTCAGGTCGGCTGGCAGATCGCGCGCCACCTGTCCGGAGAGCGCAACGACGTGACCGTCGTGGACAACAACCCGGATCTGGTGCGGCGTGCGACGGATACGCTGGATGTTCAGGGGGTTACGGGGTTTGCCTCGTACCCGGACGTGCTGGACCGTGCGGGTGCGCGCGACGCCGACATGATCATTGCTGCGACCTATTCGGACGAGGTGAACATGGTCACCTGCCAGGTTGCGCACTCGGTTTTCGGCATTCCGCGCAAGATCGCGCGCCTGCGCAGCCAAAGCTATCTGAACGCGATTTATTCTGACCTGTACCGCCGCGATCACCTGCCGATCGACGTCGTGATCAGCCCCGAACGCGAAGTGGCCGAGGCGGCTTTGCAGCGTCTGGCCTCGCCCTCGGCCTTTGATACCGAGCGGTTCCTGGGCGGGCGGGCGCAGCTGCTGGGCATCACCATCGAGGAAGACTGCCCGGTGGTGAACACGCCGCTGCGGCAGCTGTCCGAGCTGTTTTCCACCCTGCGTGTCGTGGTGGTGGGCGTGCGCCGCGAAGGTTCGCTTTTCGCGCCCAATCCGGGCGATCAGCTGTTCGTGGGCGACGAATGCTATGTCTTTGCCGCGAACGAGGACGTGCCGCGCACGATGGAAGTGTTCGGCAAGACCAACCAAAAACAGGAACGTGTCGTCATCGTGGGCGGCGGCAACGTCGGTCTGGCCGTTGCGCGGGCGCTGGAAACCCGCGTTGACCGGGTACGCGCCAAGGTGATCGAGAAGAACCGTAAGCAGGCTGAGCGCGCCGCCGATGCGCTGGAACGGACCATCGTTCTGAACGGCGACGGCCTGGATGTCGGCCTGCTGACCGAGGCCAATATCGGCCGCGCCGACGCGGTGCTGTGTGTCACCGACGACGACAAGACCAACATGCTGGCCGCCGTGCGCGCCAAGGCCGAAGGCTGTCCGATGGCGATTGCGCTGATCAACGACCCGACGCTGACGCCGATGATGGGGCCGCTGGGGATCGACGCCTATATCAACCCGCGCGCGACCACGGTGTCCTCGATCCTGCGGCACATCCGGCACGGGCGTGTGCGTGGCGTCTACTCGATCGGCGATGCCGAGGCCGAGATGATCGAAGCCGAGGTTCTGTCGACCTCGCCGATCTCGGGTCAGAAAATCCGCGACATCGATTTCCCCGAGGGGGTGCTGGTGGGCGCGATCCAGAAGGGCGGCAAGGTCGTCAAACCGCAAAGCGACACCCGCGTCGACGAAGGGGACGTGATCGTCATCTTCTCGATGGCGTCGGACGTGCCCGAGGTGGAGCGGTTGCTGCAAGTCTCGATCGACTTCTTCTGAGCCATGTGGAAGGCGCTGCTCAACCTTCCTTTGTTATTGATCCTGATGGGGATTTTCGCCCTGTCGATGTATGTGCCTGCTGCCCATGCGCTGGCCCATGACAACCTGCACGACGCGCGCAGCTTTTTCTACTCGGGCACGCTGTTTTTGCTGATCTTCAGCCTTGTGGCGCTGGCGCAGGCCGGCCGGAAACGCACGCGCGGCGACATGGGCAACCTGCTGGCGCTGTTCGCCTGTTTCAGCCTGATGCCGCTGATGCTGGCCGTCCCGTTCTACGAGGCGGTGCGGACAACGAATTTCGTCAACGCCTATGTCGAGATGAGCTCGGCCCTGTCCACCACCGGGGCCACGCTGTTCCGCCCCGAACGCCTGAGCGAGACCGAGCATTTGTGGCGCGCGCAGGTCGGCTGGATGGGCGGGCTGCTGATCTGGGTCGCCGCCGCCGCGATCATGGCGCCGCTGAACCTGGGTGGGTTCGAGGTCACCTCGACCCTTGAGCCGGGCCATAGCGACGGGCTGGACCGGGGTCTGGATCGCGCCGATCCGCAGAAACGCATCCTGCGGGTGGCGGCGCAATTGACGCCGGTCTATGCGGGCCTGACGCTGGCGCTGTGGATCATGCTGGTCGTCAGCGGTGACTCCCCTCTGGTCGGGCTGAGCCACGCGATGGCGGTGCTGTCGACCTCGGGCATTTCACCAATCGGTGGGGCAGACAACGCGGCCTCGGGCTTTCCGGGCGAGATGGTGATGGCGATGTTCATGCTGTTCGCGCTGTCCCGGCTGACCTTTTCCAGCGACACGGTGACGTCCGCCCGCCGTAGCATCCTGCAAGACCCCGAGTTTCGTCTGGGCCTGCTGATCACGTTCGGCCTGCCCGTCGCGCTGCTGCTGCGGCACTGGATCGGCCCCACCCCGGTGATCGAAGGCGGGTTCCTTGAGGTGTTGAAGGCGCTGTGGGGCGGGGTTTTCACCGTCCTGTCCATCCTGACGACCACCGGCTTCGAAAGCGCCAACTGGCAGATCGCGCAGCAATGGTCGGGCCTGACGGCCGCGGGGCCGCTGTTCCTGGGCCTGGCCGTGATCGGTGGCGGCGTCGCCACCACGGCGGGCGGGGTCAAACTGCTGCGGATCTGGGCGCTGTACCTCAACGGCCTGCGCGAGATGGAGCGTATGGTTCACCCGTCCTCGGTCGGGCGCTCGCCCGGCTATTCCCGCAAGATCCGCAAGCAGGGCGCCTATATCGCCTGGATCTTCTTCATGCTGTTCGCCATCACGATTTCCGGCTTCACCGTGCTGTTCACCCTGTTCGGCGTGAATTTCGAGAACTCGATCATCCTGGCGATCTCGGCCCTGTCCACCACGGGCCCGCTGATCAACCTGACCCCCGAAGACCCGATCAGCCTGCTGAGCCTGACCGATGGCGCCAAGATGATTTTCTGCGCTGGCATGGTGCTGGGACGGCTGGAGTTGCTGGCCATCATCGCCCTTCTGGCCAGCGACCTTTGGCGCTCCTGAGACAATTTGCGCCCTTTCCGGCTAAGGATTTGATTTTTGGGCTGGAAACTCCGCCATAGGCGCGACATACTCGACCCGAGGAATAAGGGGGCGGTCCGCGACCCCGGGCAAGAAAAAAGGTCTATTTCATGGCTTCTGATAAGCAAAACTTGCAGGACGCATTTCTGAACCATACGCGGAAGACCAAGATTCCGGTCACGATCTTCCTGATTAATGGCGTTAAACTTCAAGGGGTTATCACTTGGTTCGATAACTTCTGCGTCCTTCTGCGCCGCGATGGCCAGTCACAGCTGGTCTATAAACACGCGATCTCTACGATCATGCCGGCGCAGCCGATCAACCTGTATGATGGCGACGACACCAATTGATGACGCATGAGCGGGAGGCAACCCGGGCCTGGGTTCTGCATCCCGATTTCAAGGCTGAACGAGACCGGCGCGAAGCCCAATTCGCGCTGGACGAAGCTATTTCCCTGGCCCATGCCTTGCCCGACCTCGAGGTCCTGGGCGGCGAAAACGTCCGCGTCGCGCGCCCCCATCCGGGGATGCTGTTCGGTTCGGGCAAGATCGAAGAGCTGAAAACCAAGTTCAAAGAGGCCGAGGTCAAGCTGGTGCTGATCGACGGTCCGGTTAGCCCGGTGCAGCAGCGCAACCTGGAAAAAGAGTGGAATGTCAAACTCTTGGACCGGACCGGCCTGATCCTTGAAATCTTCTCGGACCGCGCCCGCACCCGCGAAGGCGTGTTGCAGGTGGAAATGGCGGCGCTCAGCTACCAACGCACCCGACTGGTGCGTGCCTGGACCCACCTGGAACGCCAGCGTGGCGGGCTTGGCTTTGTCGGCGGCCCCGGCGAAACCCAGATCGAAGCGGACCGCCGCGCCATCGATGAACAACTGGTGCGGCTGAAACGCCAGCTCGACAAGGTCGTGAAAACCCGCGAGCTGCACCGCGCTGCCCGCGCCAAGATCCCGTACCCGATCGTCGCGCTGGTGGGCTATACCAACGCCGGAAAGTCCACGCTTTTCAATCGGTTGACGGGTGCCGATGTGTTCGTCAAGAACATGCTCTTCGCGACGCTGGACCCGACCATGCGCCGCGTCGAACTGCCCGACGGCCCCGAGGTTATCCTGTCCGACACGGTGGGCTTCATCAGCGATCTGCCGACCGAACTGGTCGCCTCGTTCCGCGCCACGCTGGAGGAAGTGCTGGCCGCCAACCTGATCCTGCACGTCCGCGACATCTCGCACCCCGAGACGGAGGGGCAGAAGAAAAACGTCGAGGAGATCATGGAATCCCTCGGCGTTCCCGAAGACGTGCCGGTTCTGGAATTGTGGAACAAAATCGACAACTTCAGCGACGACGTTAAAGCAGCCCACATCGCCCGCGCCGCCCGCGAAGACAACGTCTTTGCGATCTCGGCCATCACCGGCGAAGGCCTGCCCGAGCTGATGGAGCGGATCACCCGCGCCCTAGCCCCCGAGCATCACCTCAGCCACTTGCACTTGACCTTCTCGGAAGGCAAGAAACGCGCCTGGCTGTTCCAGCAAGAGGTCGTCGAGGCGGAAAAACAGGTCGAAGACGGTTTTGATCTGACCGTACGCTGGACCGACCGGCAGGAAAAACGCTACCGCGAGTTGTGAATAATTCAGGTGGTTTGTGTGATTGGCCCGCTGAACCACAGGAATTGCCCCAAACCCAGCCGCGCGCCTGTTGTAGCGCCGGATTTGAGTATTTTCGTCAGAAAGAAGCCAGCAGATTGGCGTCCTTTTCCGCCCGCGCGCGGGTTTCATAAGGACGGCACCCTGGCTTCTTTCTGAACCAAATACTCACGGCGCCAGCTCTCCGCCGGCGCGCGGTCAGGGGGTGGGGATCAGGTGGGTGGTGCCGACGGCGGCGGCGCGGGCGAGGTCGGCGTCCAGCGACATCGGGATGTATTCTCCGCGTCTCCAGAGCTCTCCCAGATCGTCGTAGTGCCGGGACAGGAAGTGGCCGGACTGGCCGGTCGAGGTGATGAACACCGAGCTGTCGGGGTCGGCGAAGTCGTAGACGCCGCGGTAGCCTGCGCCGTGGACGTTCAGGAAGGGGGCGGCCGGGTCGGCGCCGGTTTTGCCTCGGTTCAGGGTGAAATCGCCGCCCGAGGTGGATTGGCGGATGTTCACGAAATGCTTCAGCAGCGGCACCTTGCCCAGCACCGGGTGGTCATGCGTGGCCTGGTGGGCGTCGCCCCAGCGCAGGGATTCCAGGGCGGTGCCGTAGTGCTCCTCGATCCAGATCAGGGCGTCGTCCAGCGCCATGCGGGCCATGTCGGCGCAGGTTTCGCTGGGGGCGGATTGCAGCACGTCGCACCAGACCGAGGCGCCGGCGACGTCCTTGTAGACACGTTCAAGGAACAGCGGCTCCACATGGGTATATTCGGCGGCGAGCGGGCCCAGCTCGTCCTGGATCAGGCGGGTTTGCAGGGCGCGGACCCAGGCGGCGTAGATCAGCGGCTCGGGCATGTGTTCGTTCATTTCGCCGTTCCACACGGCCAGCAGGGTCAGGGCGCGCTGGCGCTGGCGTTCGCGGGTGCCTTCGGGGGCGGCCTCGCCGGTGAACCACAGGTCGGCGGCGATCAGGGGCAGGATGGTGCGGGCGGCGGGGCTGACGGTGTCCAGCTGTGCCTCGATGAAGCTGTCGCGGGTGTGGACCTGACGGTTCTGCATCAGCCGCTGCCAGCGTTGCACGCGCTGCGAGTCGCCCCAGTCAAAGCTGACATGCAGCGGGAAGGGGCGTTCGACGGTCTTGTTGTTGGTGTTGCCGATGATGCCGCCCTGTGGCTGCACGAATTCGGGGTTCGCCGCATAGGCTGAGCGGCCCTGCCAGCGGTTGGCCTGGATCCAGCCGGGGGTGGGCATGCGGCCCTGGCTTTGATGCTCGGCCGCGCGGCGAGGCATGGCGCCGACGGTTTTCATGCCGATATTTTCGAGGTCGGCCAGCGTGACGTTCTGAGAGGGGGCGACATAGGGTTCCAGCGCCGCGATGCCGGATTGCACGCTGTCGGCGGCCATCAGGCCGATGGCGGCGCTGATCGTGGTGTCGCGCGGGCTGAGCGCGGTCCAGGCGACGGTGGCGACATGGCCCGGCGGGGTGATGGTGGCAAGGTTGGCGTGGCTGGCGGGCAGGACGGGGCCGTTTTCCGTCCAGCGCAGGGTGATGGTGACGGGGGCCTCGTCCGCGATCTCGATGATCGATTTGCGGGTGGTGAAGGGTTTGTAGCCCGTGGGGGTCAGGTATTCCTCGGGGTTTTCGGGGTTCAGTTTTTCGATATAGACGTCCAGATCGTCCATGTACGAGGAGGTGACGGCCCAGCCCAGACGCTCGGACCGGCCTGACAGGATCGCGGGAATGCCGGGGATGGTGGCGCCGATCACGCCGCCTTGCGACAGTTGCAGGCGGGCCAGATACCAGATCGCGGGGGCGGAAAAGCCAAGATGCGGATCGTTGGCCAGCAGTGTGCCACCGGCGGCCGAGCGGTTGGGGGCAGCGGCCCAGGCGTTCGACGCGCCCGCCAGTTCAGAGCGGTGGAAGGGCGACAGCGGATCGCGCAGCGTGTCGGTGTTCTGCGCGTAGTGCGGCAGGGGGGCGTCGATCAGGCTGGCATAGGCGGGCAGGGCGGCGATGCCGGTGCCGGGCACATCGGGCAGGATGTCAGCCAGGCGGTTGGCGTCGGGCAACAGCAGCGAAGTACGGGCGCGCAGCACCTCTTTGTCCAGCTGGCCCATCATCTGCACGGCCATCAGCTTGCCCATCGCGATGCTGTCGGCGGGGGTCCAGGGGGCGACGGCGACGTCGAACAGGAACATCTCGGGCGCGCCACGGCCCAAGGCGTCTGTGTTCACCTCGGTGATGCGGGCGTTGACGCCGGCGGCATAGGCGGTCAGCGCGGCAAGGGTGCGGGCGTCCTGTGCCCCGACCGATTTCTGGGCCAGCGCATAGAGGTCATAGCGGCGCATCAGCTTGTCGATTTCGACCGTGCGGGGGCCGAAGACCTCGGACAGGCGGCCCTGCGCGGTGCGCCGCATCGTCACCATCTGCCACAGCCGGTCCTGCGCATGGGCATAACCCAGGCCGAAATACACATCCGCGTCGGTGCTGCCAAAGATATGCGGCACGTTGGCGTTGTCGCGCACGATCTCGACCGGGGCGGTCAGGCCCGCGACCGACAGGGTCTTGTCGTAATCCGGCAACGAGCGCGAGGTCAGGTAATAGATCGACAGCACAGCCAGAACGGTCAGCATGATTGCTGCCGCTGTCAGCCTGAACAGCCATCGGATGAAAGTCACCATTGCGCTGAGTCCCTGTTCGCCCTTGCCTTTGCGCCGTTAGCTAGCCACAAAACAGGGGGAATACAAACGCAAGGGGAGTGTGACATGGCAAAAGTGGCGTTTCTGGGCCTGGGGGTGATGGGCTATCCGATGGCGGGCCATCTGGCGAAGGCCGGGCACGAGGTGGTGGTCTATAACCGCACCGCGGCCAAGGCCGAACAATGGGTGGCCCAGCATGGTGGCGGCATGGGGCTGACCCCGCGCGAGGCCGCGGCGGGATGCGATTTCGTGATGGCGTGTGTCGGGAACGACGACGATTTGCGCTCGGTCTGTCTGGGCGAGGACGGGGCGTTCGCGGGCATGGCCAAGGGCGCGATCTTTGTCGATCACACCACGGTGTCGGCGGCGGTCACGCGCGAGCTGCACGGCGTGGCGGCCGAGGCGGGTGTCGCGTTCGTGGACGCGCCGGTCTCGGGCGGTCAGGCGGGGGCTGAGAACGGCCAGCTGGTGGTGATGTGCGGCGGCGAAGAGGCGGCCTATGCGGCGGCCGAACCGATCATCGACGCCTATGCCAAGATGTGCAAACGCCTGGGCGAAAGCGGCATGGGCCAGATGTGCAAGATGGTGAACCAGATCTGCATCGCGGGCCTGGTGCAGGGCCTGTCCGAAGGGCTGCACTTCGCCGAGAAGGCCGGTCTGGACGGGCGCGCGGTGGTCGAGGTGATCGGCGGCGGCGCAGCTGGCAGCTGGCAGATGGTGAACCGCTACAAGACCATGCTGGACGACGAATTCAACCACGGCTTCGCGGTGGACTGGATGCGCAAGGATCTGGGCATCTGCCTGCGTACGGCGGACGAGATCGAGGCCAGCCTGCCGGTGACCGCACTTGTCGACCAGTTCTACAAGGACGTGCAGAAACTGGGCGGCGCGCGCTGGGATACCTCGAGCCTGATCAAGCGGCTGCGGGTGATGGACAAATCCTGAGGGGGGATTGGGGGGAATACCCTTGATTTTGGCGTTCTGCGTGATACTTGACTGAAATAATCAGATAAGGAATGCGCGCATGAACGTCACCACAGGCAAATTCGCCACGCCGAACGGGTCCAAGTTTCTGCAACAGCTGTGCAAGCACTTCGGCCACAAGCGCGAGGTCAGCTTTACCGAGACCGAGGGCACCTGTGCCTTCGATTTCGGCACCGCCTACATGACGGCGGATGCAGAGGGGCTGATCGTGCGGTTCGAGTACGAGGACCCGGCGCTGCTGGAGCGCGCGCATATGGTGATCGACAAGCACCTGGCGCGCTTTGCCTTCCGCGAAGGATTCGAGGCGATGCACTGGGACGGCTGACCGAAGGGGGCGCTGCCCCCTTCACCCCCGGGATATTTGGAAAAAGAAGAAGGCCCCTTCGGGGGCTTTTTTCAATGCGGCGCGGTGGCTGAGAACAGGTGGATGACCAGAATGCCGCTGAGGATCAGGCCCATGCCAAGGATGGCAGGCAGGTCCAGGCGTTGGCCGAACACGGCGAGGCCGATCAGGGCGATGAGGACGATGCCGGTTCCGCTCCAGATCGCGTAGACGATGCCGACGGGCATGGTTTTCAGGGTGAGGGAGAGCAGCCAGAAGCTGACTCCGTAAGCCGCGATGACGAGGGCGGACGGGCCCAGGCGGCTGAATTGCTGGCTGGCCTGAAGGGCGGTCGTGCCGATGGTCTCGGCGACGATGGCCAGGAAGAGGATGAGATAGGTTTGCATTGCGGCTCAGGTCGCGACGTACCAGTCCTTTCGATGGTTGATGGCGATGGTCAGGTTCACCACCAGCGCGCCCAAGAGCGAGTAGAGAAGTGCGGGCATGTCCAGGATGAACAGCGCCAGCGTAAAGACGCCCGCGTCGAACAGCAACTGGGTGTAGCCGGCGCGAAAGCCGGTTTTGTCCTGCAGGTAGAGCGCGAGGATGCCGACGCCGCCCAAAGAGGCACCGTGGCGGAACAGGGCCAGCAGACCGGCACCCGACATCATGCCGAACAGGATGGCACCGACGGCGGGGTTGACGTATCCGATCTGGAAATAATCTGGGATTAGCGTCGAAGTGACCGACAGCAAACCCACGGCAGCAAAGGTTTTCAGCGTGAACACCAGGCCCATGCGTCGGAAGGCCAGCCAGTAAAAGGGCAGGTTCACCACGAAAAACACGGCGCCGAAGCTGTAGCCGGTGATGTACGACAACAGTACGGCCAGGCCCGCCGTCTGGCCGGTGACCAGCCCCAGATGGGTCAGGATCACCATGGCCGCGGCGGCCATCGTGGTGCCGAAGATAAGGCCCTGGGCGTCTGCCGTTGGGCCGTGTTTGCGGGGGCTGGGCGAGTCGGTGGTGCTCATGCCGCACAGAATGCCGCAACGCGGCGGGAGGGGCCAGATGTGGTGCGCGCGACAAGTCGTCGGATTTGAGTATTTTTATCAGAAAGAAGCAGCAGGTGGTTTTGAAAACCGCCGCCTTGGTTTGCGATCCCGTCTTTGGGTTTCTTTCTGATCCAAATACTCATGGCGTGACGTGTTCACGAGTACTGCGCTGCAGCAAACAGAACGGCCCCGCCAAAGGGGGATGGCGGGGCCGGGAAAGCGCGGGCGGCGGGGTTAGGCTGCCAGCGCCTTGTTCAGGTTCTGATCGACCTTTTCGAGGAAGCCCATCGTGCTGAGCCAGCCCTGGTTGGGGCCGACCAGCAAGGCCAGGTCCTTGGTCATGTAGCCGGACTCGACCGTGTCCACGACGACCTGTTCCAGGGTGGTGGCGAATTTCATCAGCTGGGCGTTGTCATCCAGTTTGGCGCGGTGTTTCAGCCCGCCGGTCCAGGCGAAGATCGAAGCGATCGAGTTGGTCGAGGTTTGCTCGCCCTTCTGGTGCTGGCGGTAGTGGCGGGTGACGGTGCCGTGGGCGGCTTCGGCCTCGACGATGCGGCCGTCCGGCGTCATCAGTTGCGAGGTCATCAGGCCGAGGCTGCCAAAGCCCTGTGCCACGGTGTCGGATTGCACGTCGCCGTCGTAGTTCTTGCACGCCCAGACGAAGCCGCCGTTCCATTTCAGGCAGCAGGCGACCATGTCGTCGATCAGGCGGTGTTCGTACCAGATGCCCTTTTCCTTGAATTTCTCGGCAAACTCTTCCTCGTAGACCTTTTGGAACAGGTCCTTGAAGCGGCCGTCATAGGCTTTGAGGATGGTGTTCTTGGTTGACAGGTAGACCGGCCAGCCCAGTGTCAGGCCGTAGTTCAGCGAGGCGCGGGCGAAGTCGATGATCGACGCATCTAGGTTGTACATCGACTGGAACACGCCGGCCGAGGGGGCGTCGTAGACGTCACGCTCGATCACGGTGCCGTCTTCGCCCACGAATTTCATCGTCAGTTTGCCGGGGCCGGGGAAGGTGAAGTCGGTCGCCTTGTACTGGTCACCAAAGGCGTGTCGGCCGATCACGATGGGGCGGGTCCAGCCGGGCACGAGGCGGGGCACGTTGCGGCAGATGATGGGTTTGCGAAACACCACGCCGCCCAGGATGTTGCGGATGGTGCCGTTGGGCGATTTCCACATCTGTTTCAGGCCGAATTCCTCGACCCGTTGTTCATCGGGGGTGATGGTGGCGCATTTGACGGCGACGCCGACCTCTTTGGTTTTCTCGGCCGCGTCAATGGTGATCTGGTCGTTGGTGCGGTCACGCTCTTCGATGCCGAGATCGTAATAGAGCAGGTCCAGGTCCAGGTAGGGCAGGATCAGTTTATCCTTGATGAACTGCCAGATGATGCGGGTCATTTCATCGCCGTCCATTTCGACGATGGGGTTGGCAACTTTGATCTTCGACATGGGCGGGGTCCCTCCGAAAGCGCGTTACAGCGCCCTATTGGAGGGATTCGGGGAGGAGATCAAGATATTGTATGCAATTGCATACCGGATCGGCGGAAGGGTGCTGAATTTCCGCTCAGAGCCTTTGTTCGACCCGCCGCATGTGCAGCAAAACCAGGAAAGCGCAGAACGA
This sequence comes from Thalassobius vesicularis, assembly GCF_004799325.1. GTDB lineage: Bacteria > Pseudomonadota > Alphaproteobacteria > Rhodobacterales > Rhodobacteraceae > Thalassobius > Thalassobius vesicularis. The sequence goes on along the minus strand of NZ_SSMD01000003.1, from coordinate 394,240 downwards.
GGCGCAGCCGATCCCGATCGACAGCGGCAGCGGAGTCGAGGTGAAGCTGAGGCCCACGGGGATGGCCAGGGCGGCGGCGAACACGGTGGCGACGGCGCCCGAGACGCTGGCGGCCATGCCGGCGATATGGCCCATCGGCTCCATCGTGATGGCGTTGAGGTTGCCCAGCGTCAGGCCTGTCTGGAAGAAGACCGAGGTCATCCAGACGAGGAAGACGTAGAACATCGCGCCCTCGAACGCCCCGGAGAGCCATGCCAGCGTCATCAGCGTCGACAGCACGGCCTGCGCGCCAAGGGCGGTGGTGGCCAGACGGCGCATCCCGAAACGCATCACCAGCGCGGCGTTCAGCAGGCTGGCCGAGCCCGAGACCAGTGCCATGCCGGCGAACCAGTAGGGAAAGCCCTCGGCCCGGCCAAAGGTGATGTCAAAAATCGGCTGGATCAGCGTGATCGACATGAACAGCAGCGAAAAGCACAGCGTCTGCGCCAGGATCGACAGGCGGACGGTGGGGTGGGCGAACATTTCGCGGACTGCGGCCCACATGGTGCTGAGGCGCAGCGGGCGGCGTTTGTCGATGGGCAGGGATTCAGGTTGGCGCAGGGCCAGCCACGAGGCCGAGAACAGCGCGAACAGGATGAAGGCCAGGAAAATGCCGCGCCATCCCGCCAGCGCGATGATGCCCGATCCGATCAGCGGGGCGACGGCGGGGATCAGCGTGAAGACCATCATCACGAAGGACATGATGCGGGCCATTTCGCGCCCCGAGTAGAGGTCGCGCACGATGGCGAGGCCGACAATGCGCGGACCGGCGGCACCCAGGCCCTGCAGGAAGCGGGCAACCAGAAGCAGCTCCAGCCCTTGGGCGAAATAGGCGGCGGCGGCCCCGGTGATGTAGAGCGCGGCCCCGCCCAGAATGATCGGCTTGCGTCCGAACGTGTCGGACAGCGGGCCGGTAAAGAAGGTGCCGACCCCCATGCCAAGGACAAAACTGGTCAGGATCAGCTGCGCGCGGTTGATGTCGTCGGGGCTGATTTCCTGCGCGATGGTCGGCAGGGCGGGCAGCATCGAGTCGATCGAAAAGGCGACCGTGGCGAAGAGCATGGCCAGAAGGGCGATGAACTCGACACGGGACAGCGCGCGGGGCGAAGTCATGGAAAACGTCCTGTGTGGTTACCTGTTGGCGCTATCATGCTGCGCACGCAAAGGCCAGACAGGAAACCTACGGTGTTTAACTTGTGAATGGACGCGCTAGCGACGGCGGCGGCGGCCCGGCTCTTGGCCCTTGGTGTTGAAACTGACCTGCGGCAGGGTGACGATCTGGCTGAGCTCGGGGAACGGGTCGGTCGCGTGCGGGATCGCGTTGGCGGCGACGAAATGTTCCTGAAAGCGCGGCTCGATCGCGGTTTCGATCTTGGTGATCTGGTGCACGGTCTGCTCGATCTCGGCGCGGGCGGCGATGTTGCACAGGGCGATGCGCGCGCCGGTGCCGGCGGCGTTGCCCGCGCTTTGGACGCGGTCCAGCGGGACGTCGGGGATCATGCCCAGCACCAGCGCGTGCTTGGCGCTGATATGGGCGCCGAATGCACCTGCCAGAACGACGCGATCCACCTTGTCGACGCCCATTTCATCCATCAGCAGGCGCGCGCCCGCATACAGCGCGGACTTGGCCAGCTGGATGGCGCGGATGTCGCCTTGGGTGACGGTGATCAGGGGGCCGCCCTCGGCGGTGCCGTCCCAGATCACGTAGGCATGGGTGCGGCCCTGCGGGATGCAACGCGGGGTGCCGGTTTGCTCGGCCGAGCCGATCAGGCCCGAGGGGTCCAGCAGGCCCGCCATGCGCAGTTCGGCCACGGCTTCGATGATGCCCGAGCCGCAGATGCCGGTGATGCCGGTGGCGGCAGCAGCGGCGGCAAAGGCGGGGTCGTCGGACCACATGTCCACACCGATGATGCGGAAGCGGGGGTCTTTGGTGATGGGGTCGATCTCGATCCGCTCGATCGCGCCGGGGGCGGCGCGCTGGCCGGAGCTGATCTGCGCGCCCTCGAAGGCCGGGCCGGTGGGAGAGGAGCAAGCCAGCACGCGGGTTTCGTTGCCCAGCAGGATCTCGGCGTTGGTACCAACATCAACAATGAGCGCCAGGTCTTTGGATTTGTTGGGTTCTTCGGATAGGGCGACGGCGGCGGCGTCAGCCCCCACATGGCCCGCGATACAGGGCAGAACGTAGATCTGCGCGCGCGGGTTCAGGGCGGTCAGGTCCAGCTGCGACGCGGGCAGCGACAGGCTGTCGGAGGTGGCCAGCGCAAAGGGCGCCTGGCCGAGTTCCACCGGGTCGATGCCCAGCAGCAGGTGGTGCATGACGGGGTTGCAGACGAAGGTCGCCTCGACCAGCAGCGCGGGGTCGATCTGCGCCTCTTGCGCCAGCGAGGTGGCCAGATCGTTCAGCGCGCTGCGCACGGCGGCCGTCATCTCGCGGTCGCCGCCGGGGTTCATCATGGCGTAGGAGACGCGGCTCATCAGGTCTTCGCCAAAGCGGATCTGCGGGTTCATCAGGCCGGAGGAGGCGATGACCTCGCCGGTTTGCAGGTCGCACAGGTGGGCGGCGATGGTGGTGGAGCCGAGATCAATCGCCAGACCGTAAAGGCCGTTTTCGTGCAGGCCGGGCCAGATTTCGGTGATCCGTGCGGGGCCTTTGTGGTGGTCGTGGTGCAGCGCGACGGTGACCTGCCAGTTGCCCTTGCGCAGGGTCGGCTGGAGTTTCGAGAGGATGGTCAGGTCGGCGCGCAAATCTTCGATCTGCCATTGGTCGCGGAGGGCGCGTTTCAGACGCTCGAAATCGCCGGTGGGGGTGTGCATGTCGGGCTGGGCGACCTCGATAAAGTAGAGGCGCGTGGCGGGGTCCATCGTGATGGCGCGGGCGGTCGCGGCCTTGCGGATCACCTGCTTGTGGACCTGCGACTCGGGCGGGACGTCGATGACAACATCGCCCTGAATGGTGGCCTGACAGCCCAGACGGCGGCCGGATTTCAGGCCGCGCTTGTCTTGGTAGCGTTGCTCGACGCTGTTCCAGTCGGACAGGGCGGTGTCGGCGACGGTGACGCCGTGCTTGGGGAATTCACCGTAGGAGGGCGTGATCTGGCATTTCGAGCAGATGCCGCGCCCGCCGCAGACGGAATCCAGATCGACGCCCAGCTGGCGGGCGGCGGTCAGCACCGGGGTGCCAACAGGAAAACGGCCGCGTTTGCCGGAGGGGGTGAAAATCACGAGAGGGTCGGTCATGGGGTCAGTCCTGTGCGCGTTTGGCCGCAACATAAGCGATGGGGCGGCGAAGGAAAGCGCGGATGCGGCATTTGTCGCGCAGGGCGCGGCATCGGGTGGGGTGCGAGGGTGGCCGGTGCGGGACGCCTGCGGCGGGCGAGTATTTGGCTCAGAAAGAAGCCAGACGGGTCAGCGGTGGCCCCGCGCGTGGAAGATGAAGCCGAGCGTGTTCAGCAGGACCTGGGCGGCGAGGATCGAGGTGGAGCCGGTGGGGTCGTAGTCGGGGGCGACCTCGACCAGATCGATGCCGATGATGTCATGGGTTTGGGCGACGTGTTGGAGGAGTTCGAGTACCTCGTAGTAGAGGAAGCCGCCGTGGGAGGGGGTGCCGGTGCCCGGCGCAATGGAGGGGCAGAAGGCGTCGATGTCGAGGGTGACGTAGACGCGGGCGCCTGCGGGGATACGCTCGGACAGGGCTTGGGCGCCGAGTTTGCGGGCCTGGCGGACCGAGAGGATATCGGAGCCCATGCGGCGGGCGTCTTCGTAGCCTTCGCGGGCGGTGGAGGAGACGTTGCGGATGCCGACTTGTGTCAGGCCGGTGACATAGGGCTGTTCAGCGGCGCGGCGCATCGGGTTGCCGTGGCCGTGGCGGACGCCGTGGCGCTCGTCGACGAAATCGAGATGGGCGTCGATTTGCAGGATGTGGAAATCGCCTTGGTCGTCGAAGGCGCGGATGCAGGGGATGTTGATCGAATGGTCGCCGCCGATCACAACGGGCAGGGCCTTGGCGGCCAGCGCGGCGCGCACGGCGGTTTCGATATTGGCGTGGGATTTCTCGGTGTCGGTATGGACGATATCGGCATCGCCCATGTCGACGATTTTCACCGAGCCGGGCAGGTAGGTGGCGTCGTCCTCGTGGTCGTAGGCGCCGGCATGGCCGAAGCTGAACAGGGTGGAGGCTTCGCGTACAGCGCGGGGGCCGAAGCGGGCGCCCGAGCGCCATTGTGTGCCGAAGTCGAAGGGGGCGCCGATCACGGCGACATCGGCGTCAAGCGCGCTCCAATCCGGCTGGTAGGGGCGTTTGCCGAAGGTGGAGATGCCGACGAAGGGCAGGTCCAGCCTGCCGCTTTCATACCCGTGTGCCATGTCTGTGTCCTGTGTTGCCTGAGAGTTATCTTTGGTGTTGTGGTCGCGTGGCGCAAGAGCCGGGAGCGACGGTTTGCCGTGGGAAGCGACGGATTGAGTATTTGGGTCAGAAAGAAGCCAGGGGTTCAGCCACGGGGGTTGATCGGGCGGTCGAGGGTCCAGTCGTAGGTGCCGCTGTCGCGTTCGTGGACGGCTTGTTTCCAGCCGACCGCCTCGGCGCGGGTTTTGAAATTGAGCCCTTCGGGAGAGTGGCGGGTGATGCCGTCGAAGATGGTGGCGAGACGCTGGGTGTTCATCAGGCCGGTTTGCTCGATCGCCTGGTTGATGACGAGTTTCTGCATGGCGAGCTGGTTGACGGGGACGGAGGCCATGCGGTGGGCCATGTCCTCGACCGCTTTGTCGAGCTGGTCGGCGGGGGTGGATTTGAGGATGAGGCCCATCTGCTCGGCCTCGGCGCCGGTGATCTTGTCGCCGGTAAAAAGCATGCGTTTCGCCTTTTCCGGGCCGAGGCGGTAGACCCACATGGCGGTGGTGGGGCAGCCCCAGACGCGGGCGGGCATGTAGCCGATCTGGGCGGTGTCCTCCATGAACACCAGGTCGCAGCAGAGCGCGATGTCGGAGCCGCCGGCGACCGCGAAGCCGTGGACCTTGCAGATCACCGGTTTCAGGGCGCGAAAGAGCGACATGAACGCCTGCGTGTTCTTCCACATGAAGGCGTAGTCCTGGATCGGGTCCCATGGCATGTCCTGGGTGGCCTGGCCGTTGCCGTTGCCCTCGGCATAATAGGTCAGGTCGTAGCCTGCGCAAAAGGCGGGGCCGTTGCCCGACAGCACCATCACATGCACGGCCGGGTCGGCATCGGCGCGGGCCACGGCGGCGGCCAGCAGGTGGGGCAGTTCATCGTCGATGGCGTTCATCACCTCGGGGCGGTTCAGGGTGATGCGGGCGATGCGCCCGTCGCGTTCGTACAGGACCTTTGTCATGCGCTCCTCCTCTTTCGCGGGTGACGGGGGTAGCGTGTCCTGCGGGCGGGGCTTTGCCAAGAGCGTGATGCTTCGTGACGCAGCGTAGGTGTTTAGGGGTTTCCTTTCGGTCTGATGCGTGAGATAGGGACGTGCCAACACCGATCCCTTTCTGCCGGAGACCATCCAATGGAAATTCGTGAGGCCCTCACATTCGATGACGTTCTTCTGGTTCCTGCTGCGTCCAGCGTTCTGCCCTCGACGGCGGACACCCGGACCCGCGTGACCAAGTCGATTGCGCTGAACATTCCGCTGCTCAGTTCCGCGATGGATACCGTGACCGAGGCGCGTATGGCGATCGCCATGGCGCAGGCCGGTGGCATGGGCGTGATCCACAAGAACCTGAACGTCGAACAGCAGGCGCAGGAAGTGCGCCGGGTGAAGCGGTTTGAATCGGGCATCGTGTACAACCCGGTCACGCTGCGGGTGAACCAGACGCTGGCCGACGCCAAGGAACTGGTGGCGCGCTACAACTTCACCGGCTTCCCGGTGGTGGATGAAAACGGGTTGGTCGTGGGCATCCTGACCAACCGCGACATGCGTTTTGCCAGCTCGGATGACATGCCGGTGTCGGCGATGATGACCTCGAACAACCTGGCGATGCTGGCCGAGCCTGCGGACCTGGACGAGGCGAAAAGCCTGATGAAGGCGCGCCGGATCGAGAAGCTGCTGGTGCATGATGGCAAGGGCAAGCTGACCGGCCTGCTGACGCTGAAAGACACGGAAATGGCCGTGCTGAACCCCACCGCCTGCAAGGACCAGCTGGGCCGTCTGCGGGTGGCTGCGGCGACCGGCGTGGGCGATGCGGGCTTTGAGCGGTCCGAGGCGCTGGTGGATGCGGGTGTCGATATTCTGGTCGTGGACACGGCGCATGGCCACTCGTCCGGTGTGCTGGAGGCGGTCAAGCGCGCCAAGGCGCTGTCGAACGAAGTGCAGGTGATCGCGGGCAACGTGGCCACCGCCGAGGCGACCAAGGCGCTGATCGACGCCGGGGCTGATGCGGTGAAGGTGGGGATCGGGCCGGGCTCGATCTGCACGACGCGGATGGTGGCGGGCGTCGGCGTGCCGCAGCTGACCGCGATCAGCGATTGCTCCAAGGCGGCCGGGGATACCCCGGTGATCGCGGATGGTGGTATCAAGTTCTCGGGCGATTTCGCCAAGGCGATCGCGGCGGGCGCGTCCTGCGCGATGGTCGGCTCGATGATCGCGGGCACGGATGAATCGCCGGGCGAGGTGATCCTGTATCAGGGCCGTTCGTTCAAATCCTACCGTGGTATGGGCTCGCTGGGCGCAATGGCGCGCGGCTCGGCCGACCGGTATTTCCAGAAGGACGCGGCCAGCGACAAGCTGGTGCCCGAAGGGATCGAAGGCCAGGTGCCCTACAAGGGGCCGGCGGCGGCGGTCATTCACCAGCTGGTGGGCGGTCTGCGCGCGGCGATGGGCTATACCGGTAACGCCACGGTCGAGCAGATGCGCAAGAACTGCCAGTTCGTGAAAATCACCAATGCGGGCCTGACCGAAAGCCACGTCCATGACGTGCAGATCACTCGCGAAAGCCCCAACTACCGGGTCGGCTGATGAATCAGGTCTACGACTGCGCCCTGGGCCGGGTCACCTGTCTGGTGGACGGTGCAAAGGTCTTTGGCGCCGAGGTGTTCCCCTCGGTCGAGCCGGATTACCGGCTTGCCCTGCTGGGGGCCGCAGGCGTGACCGAGATCCGGACCGAGTTCAACGCCTTCCTTCTGGAGCTGCCGGGCCAGCCGCTGACGCTGGTCGATGTCGGCTGTGGCCAGCTGTTCGGCCCCGATGCAGGCAAACTGGCGGGCCTTCTGGCCGCGCAGGGCATTGCTGCGTCGGATGTGGAGCGGGTGATCTTCACCCATCTGCACGGCGACCACGTGGGCGGCGCGCTGGATGGCGACACGCAGGTCTTCCCGAATGCCGAGATGCTGGTCCACAAGGACGAGCTGACGCGCTGGTGGGGCACGGGCCGTCCGGGCGATCTGTTCCAGTCGGTTTATGCGGGGCGGATTCAGCCGGTCTGCGATGCGCAAGAACTCTCGCCGGGTATTGTCACCTGGCATCTGCCGGGGCACACGCCGGGGCATATGGGGCTGCGTCTGGCGGATGAGCTGGTGATCGTAGGCGACATCATGCATGCCGAAGTGCTGCAATTGCCGGACCCTCAGATCGCTTCGATGTATGATGACGATCCCGAGATCGGGCGCGCCAGCCGACTGGCTGCATTGGCCGAGATCGCGGATCGCGGGCTGGTCTATGCCGGTGGGCACCAGCTGGGGCCGTCGAAATTCGGGCGGCTGAAGCGTCAGGGCAAGTCATTCGTAAAGGTTGCCGCATGACCCCCGAGGCCCGCATTGCCACCGCCGCCGAGATTCTGGACGAGGTGCTGGCGGGTGAACCCGCTGAAAAGGCGCTGACCGGCTGGGCGCGGCGCTCGCGTTTTGCTGGTTCCAAGGACCGCGCGGCGATCCGGGATCACGTGTTCGATGCGCTGCGCTGCAAACGCTCGTTTGCGGCGATTGGCGGGGCGATGACGGGGCGGGGGCTGATGATCGGCCTGCTGCGCGCCGAAGGGCGTAATCCGGACGAGGTGTTCACTGGCCAAGGCCACGCGCCAGCCGCGCTGAGCGAAGACGAGCGTGCCGCTGGGCATGCGCCGTCGGAGGCCGAAGCCGCCGATCTGCCCGACTGGATGCTGCCCGATTTCACCGTCTCTTTGGGCGAGGGCTGGCAGCAGGTCGCCGACACGCTGCGCACCCGCGCGCCGGTGATGCTGAGGGTCAATGCGCGCAAAACCACGCGCGAGGATGTACTGCCGCTGCTGGCGGCGGACGGCGTGATCGCCCAACCCGTCGAGGTGTCGCCAACCGCGCTGGTGGTTGTCGAGGGTGCCCGCCGGATCGGCGGTGCCGCGGCCTATCTGAACGGGCTGGTGGAGCTGCAGGACGGTGCTTCGCAGGCCGTGGTGGACCGGTTGCCGCTGGCCGAGGGACAGCGCGTGCTGGACTATTGCGCGGGCGGTGGCGGCAAGACTTTGGCGATGGCGGGCCGGGTGCGGGCCGATTTTTACGCCCATGACGCGAATCCGCGCCGTCTGAAAGACCTGCCCGATCGCGCTGAACGGGCCGGGGTGCCTGTCAAACTGCTTGAGACCGGGATGCTGTCCGCACGTGGCCCGTTCGATCTGGTCCTGTGCGACGCGCCTTGTTCCGGCAGCGGTGCCTGGCGCCGCAGCCCCGAGGGGAAATGGGCGCTGACCGACGCAAGCTTGACGCAGCTGAACCGTGTTCAGGACGAAATTCTTGATAACGCGCAGTCACTTGTATCGGCGGGCGGCGTTCTGGCTTATGCGACCTGCTCGGTGTTTCAGCGCGAAAATCAGGATCGGGTAGCTGCCTTTATTTCGCGCCTTCCGGACTGGCGCGTGCTGTGGCAGAAAAGCTGGACCCCGGGCCCTGAGGGCGACGGATTTTTCGCTGCGTGCTTGACCCGCGCGGCGGGGTGACGCAACCTCAGAACGAATTTCTTCCGGTTAAGCTGTGATTAACGTTCCGCGCGGAGACTGGCGGGAATATGGAATCGGCAGCGGACACCACGACATGAGCCTGACCCAATCGGTCACGACATCCCCCCGGCACACTCCTCAATGGCTGAGCGTCGCAATGATGGTGTCGCTGGGCGTTGCGTCGATCGTGTCCGGCGCGCTCGTCGATGCGGGCGTGTTGGGGCTGCTTCTGATCGCGGCCGGTATGGGGTTGTTGACAGCCTCTGTCGTCGTGTTTCTGGCGCAGGCGATGAACAAGCGGCGTCAGCGGATGCTGCGCCGGACGGCCTCGACCTTTCTGGCCAATGATCCGGCACTGTGTTTCGTGACGGATGATCTGGGGCAGATCCAGTTCGCCAATGAGCCTGCTCAGGCGCGGCTGCATCCCGACGACGGGGCGACCATGGCGGCCGCGCTACGCGATATCTTGGCGAATCCCGGCACCTCTCTGGCCCGGCTCCAAATTCGCGCCGAAGCCGTCGGTGGCGCGATGGAAGAGGTCGTGACCCGCCGCGGGCTTGTACGCCTCGTTGTGACGGCGTTGGGACGGGAGTCGTTCGCCTGGCGGGTCGAGGAGCTGCCCGAAGCCCGCACACGCCCCACAACGGCCACGCAGGTGCCAATGCTGACCGTGGGGCGCAGCGGTGCGATCTTGTCGATGAACGATGCGGCCCGGTCCTTTGTCGGCAGTCGCGCCCGCAGTCTGGACGATGTTTTTCCGGACGGTCCGATCAACTCTGGTTCGATGACCCGCGTCAACCGGGGCGAGGTCACGCATCCCTGTTTCGTGTCCGAAACCGCGCGAACCGGCGGAAAACGGGACATTTTTTTCCTGCCGGCTGGTAGTGAAGAAGAGGGCAAGGATACCGATTGGGCGGTTTTCGACAATTTGCCGGTCGCCCTGCTGCGGATCGGATGCGAGGGCGAAATCGTTCAGTCGAACCGGCTGGCGCGCGACCTGTTGGGCCTGACTACAACGCAAGGTGTCCAGCTGCCCAAGATTGTCGAGGGCCTTGGTCGGCCCGTCAGCGATTGGTTGGCGGACGCACGGCAGGGGCGGGGCCTGAACAAATCCGAGTTTCTGCGCCTGAAATCGGCCAAAGCCGAGGTTTTCCTGCAAATCACCCTCAGCCGCTACGAGGAAGGGGCCAGTGCCTCGATCGTCGCGGTTCTGCATGATGCGACGGAGTTGAAGAACCTCGAAGCTCAGTTCGTGCAGAGCCAGAAGATGCAGGCGATTGGTGAGCTTGCTGGCGGAGTTGCACATGATTTCAACAACTTGCTGACGGCGATCTCGGGGCATTGCGATTTGCTGATGCTGCGGCACGACCAAGCCGACTCTGATTTCCCGGACCTGGTGCAGATCGCACAGAACGCCAATAGGGCTGCAGCACTGGTTGGCCAACTCCTTGCGTTTTCACGAAAGCAGACGCTTCGGCCCGAAGTACTGGACCTGCGGGAAACCTTGTCGGACCTGACGCACCTGCTGAATCGGTTGGTTGGCGAAAAGGTGTCTTTGAATCTGCGTCACGACCCGATGCTAAAATCCATTCGCGCCGACAAACGTCAATTGGAGCAGGTCTTGATGAACCTCGTCGTCAACGCGCGCGACGCCATGCCGAACGGTGGCGAGATACGCATCGATACCGGTGTACAGAATCTGGAAAATGCCTTGGAGCGTGACCGGGCGATCGTTCCGCCCGGAGAATACGTCACGGTTCGCGTCGTAGATCAGGGCGTGGGAATTGAACAGGATTTGCTGCAAAAGATCTTTGAGCCGTTTTACACTACCAAACGTGTCGGAGAAGGAACTGGTCTCGGTCTGTCCACGGCTTATGGAATCGTCAAACAAAGTGGTGGCTATATCTTCGTCGACAGCGATCTCGGGGTTGGGACCGTTTTCACGTTGATGTTCCCGGCCTATATGTCGGCAACGGACCACGAAGGATTGGAGATGCAACCCTCTCCAGATATCCAGACGACGAGCTTTGTGAATGAACAGGGCATCGTGCTTTTGGTCGAAGACGAAGCACCGGTGCGCGCTTTTGCCAGCCGTGCCCTGAAAATGCGCGGCTACACCGTGATCGAGGCCGGTACGGGCGAAGAAGCAATCGAGTTGCTCAAAGATCCGCAGATGGAGGTGGATCTGTTCGTCACAGATGTCATCATGCCAGGGATGGATGGCCCAACATGGGTGCGTGAAGCCAGAAAAGCCCGGCCAAATACACGCGTCGTGTTCGTTTCCGGCTATGCTGAAGATGCGCTTGATGACAGCGCGGATCCTGTCGAGGGGTCGATCTTTCTGCCTAAGCCATTCTCGTTGAACGACCTATTGTCGACCGTTAACAAGCAGTTGGCGCTGCTTTAGCTGGTTGCACCTTCCCACAGGGTAAATTCGTCTGCACATTTGTTGCGGAGTTTACGTTCGACGGAGGGTGACAAGGAAAGTGGAATTTCTGGAGATACGTTTTCTTTCTCAAGAGAAAATGAGACGGACAGGCGTTGCTTGAGGAACTGATCCAGCTTTGCTTGCTCCTCATATCGGAAAAGATGGGTTACGGTTAGGCCGTTGGGACGCGGCTCCAAAAACCGGGCCTGACTGCCGACATTTGCAAAGCTTGGAGATTTCCCGAGCATGTATGCCTCGACGAATTCGTCGAACGTCACCTCGTGAGTGGAATTGCGCTGACCCACCATAAAGGGGCGGCGGCGGTACCGATACCAGCTGCCAAGCCAACTGATGGGTTCTCGGACGACAGCGATGGTTTCAATGTCGCCACCGCCGGTTTTCTCGAACATGGGGCGGAAGAAGCGGTTGTAGCGATAAAGCGGGGCATGTTTCAGTTCCGGCGGATCATTGACCACAAGACTGGCATGAGGTGCAAGTGCCGTGTGGTAGGCGGTCGTACCCGTTTTCGGAACCGACAAAAAGGCCAGTTTTTCCTTCCAAAACACCAACATGCTCCCAATTCCTCATTTTCTTTACTGCTCTGCCACCGGCGTAAACTGATCATTAACCCTCCGGTCGCAAAATGAAACCGGGAAAATTCTTGTTGAAATGTTCTTATTTTGTACGCATACAGAAAACAGAACATCCCGTGAACACAGGTGACGATTGCCGCGAAGCGGCGGGTGTGGGATAAGGAAACGGATAACGGCAATGGCAGATCTTCTTTCGATGGACAACAAACGTAACGTGGACAAGCAGAAGGCCCTGGACAGCGCGCTGGCGCAGATCGAGCGGCAGTTCGGCAAGGGCTCGATCATGAAGCTGGGCGGCGAGAATGCCGTGATGGAGATCGAGGCGACCTCGACCGGGTCTTTGGGTCTGGATATCGCGCTGGGGATCGGCGGGCTGCCGAAAGGCCGGATCATCGAGATTTACGGCCCCGAAAGCTCGGGGAAGACGACGCTGACCCTGCATTGCGTGGCCGAAGAGCAGAAGAAGGGCGGGATTTGCGCCTTTGTCGACGCCGAACACGCGCTGGATCCGCTGTATGCCAAGAAGCTGGGCGTTAACCTTGACGAGCTGCTGATCAGCCAGCCCGACACCGGCGAACAGGCGCTGGAGATCGTGGATACGCTGGTGCGCTCGGGCGCGGTCAGTATGGTCGTGGTCGACTCGGTTGCGGCGCTGACCCCGAAATCCGAACTCGAAGGCGACATGGGCGACAGCAGCGTCGGCGTGCAGGCCCGCCTGATGAGCCAGGCCATGCGCAAGCTGACCGGCTCGATCGCGCGCAGCAACTGCATGGTGATCTTCATCAACCAGATCCGCATGAAGATCGGCGTGATGTTCGGCAGCCCGGAAACCACGTCCGGTGGTAACGCGCTGAAGTTCTATAGCTCGGTCCGTTTGGATATCCGCCGCATTGGCGCGGTCAAGGATCGTGACGAAGTGGTCGGCAACGCCACGCGCGTGAAGGTGGTGAAGAACAAGGTTGCGCCGCCGTTCAAGCAGGTCGAATTCGACATCATGTATGGCGAGGGGATTTCGAAGACCGGCGAGCTGCTGGATCTGGGCGTGAAGGCAGGTGTGGTGGATAAATCCGGCGCCTGGTTCAGCTACAATGACGAACGGCTCGGGCAAGGGCGCGAGAACTCCAAGCAATTCCTGCGCGACAATCCCGAGGTTGCCTTGGAAATCGAGGACAAAATCCGCGCCGCGCATGGCCTGGATTTCCACATGACGGAAAACGACGACGTGCTGGAGGCCTGAGCCCCACAGCCCGCAAACAAAAGGCCGGCCCCTTCGATGGGCCGGCCTTTTTGCGTCAAGCTAGCTGTGGACACGGGGGGCGCACGGCGATAAATCATCGGGGAATTTGGCCTTGTCCGGAAAGACCCGCACCACATGCCCAGCCTGAACGAGATCCGCTCGACCTTCCTGAACTATTTCCAGAAACAGGGGCACACGATTGTCCCCTCCAGCCCGCTTGTGCCGCGCAACGACCCGACGCTGATGTTCACCAACTCGGGCATGGTGCAGTTCAAGAACTGTTTCACGGGCGTGGAGAAGCGTGACTATGTCCGTGCGACGACCGCGCAGAAATGCGTGCGCGCCGGTGGCAAGCACAACGATCTGGACAATGTCGGCTATACCGCGCGGCACCATACGTTCTTTGAAATGCTGGGCAATTTCAGCTTTGGCGATTATTTCAAGACCGACGCGATCCCGTTCGCATGGGAATTGGTGACCAAGGAATTCGGCATCGACAAAAGCCGCCTGCTGACCACCGTTTACCATACCGATGACGAGGCCTTCGAGATCTGGAAAAAGGTCGGCGTGCCCGAGGACCGGATCATCCGCATCGCGACTTCGGATAACTTCTGGCAGATGGGGCCGACCGGTCCCTGCGGCCCGTGCACCGAGATTTTCTATGACCACGGCGATCACATCTGGGGCGGCCCTCCGGGCTCGGCCGATGAAGATGGCGACCGTTTCATCGAAATCTGGAACGTCGTTTTCATGCAGAACGAGAAGTTCGAAGACGGCTCGATGATCGATCTTGAGATGCAGTCGATCGACACCGGCATGGGGCTGGAACGGATCGGTGCGCTGCTGCAGGGCAGCCATGACAACTATCAGACCGACCTGTTCAAGGCGCTGATCGAGGCGTCGGCCCATGCGACCCATGTGGACCCGTATGGCGATCAGAACGTGCACCACCGGGTTATCGCGGATCACCTGCGCTCGACCTCGTTCCTGATTGCGGATGGGGTGATGCCGTCGAATGATGGCCGCGGCTATGTGCTGCGCCGGATCATGCGCCGCGCGATGCGTCACGCGCATCTGCTGGGCGCCAAAGACCCGGTCATGCACCAGATGGTGAAAACGCTGGTCGCGCAGATGGGCGAGGCTTATCCCGAACTGCGCCGCGCCCAGCCGATGATCGAAGAGACCCTGCTGCTGGAGGAAACCCGGTTCAAGCAGACGCTGGATCGCGGGCTGAAACTGCTGGACGAGGAGGTCTCGAACCTGGGCGACACCACGGCGCTGCCTGGTGCAACCGCGTTCAAGCTGTACGACACCTACGGCTTCCCGCTGGACCTGACGCAGGACGCGCTGCGCGAAAAGGGCCTGACCGTCGAGACCGAGGGTTTCGAGACCGCGATGGCCGAGCAGAAGGCCAAGGCCCGCGCGGCGTGGTCCGGCTCGGGCGAGGCGGCGGATGCGACCATCTGGTACGACATCGCCGAGAACAAGGGCGTGACCGAGTTCCTGGGCTATGACACCGAGATCGCCGAAGGCCAGGTTGTGGCCATCGTCAAGGACGGCGCGCAGGTGGACAAGGCGGTCAAGGGCGACAGCATCCAGATCGCCGTCAACCAGACCCCGTTCTACGGCGAAAGCGGGGGTCAGGTGGGCGACACCGGCACGCTGAAAACCGAAACCGGCGTGGCCAAGATCATTGACACCAAGAAGGCCGCCGGTGTGTTCATCCACTTCGCCGAAGTGACCGAGGGCGAGATTGCCCGTAACGCCGGCGCCATGCTTGAGGTCGATCACGCCCGTCGCGGCGCGATCCGGGCCAACCACTCTGCCACGCACCTGCTGCACGAGGCGCTGCGCGAAACGCTGGGCGATCACGTGGCACAGCGCGGATCGCTGAACGCGCCGGATCGTCTGCGGTTCGACTTCAGCCACGCCAAGGCGCTGTCGGATGCCGAACTGAGCAAAGTGGCCGCCGATGTGAACACCTTCATCCGCCAGAACACCCCGGTGGAAACCCGCATCATGACCCCCGACGACGCCCGCGCGCTTGGCGCTCAGGCGCTGTTCGGCGAGAAATACGGCGACGAAGTGCGCGTGGTCTCGATGGGCCGTGCAGCGACTGGAAAAGGGCAGGATGGCAACACCTACTCGCTGGAACTGTGCGGCGGCACCCATGTGAAACAGACCGGTGACATCGGGATGTGCGTGATCCTGGGCGACAGCGCAAGCAGTGCGGGGGTCCGCCGGATCGAGGCGCTGACCGGTCAGGCCGCGCTGGATTATCTGCACGATCAGGCTAACACCCTGGCCGCCGTGATGGGGGCGCTGAAGGCGCAGTCCTCGGAAGTGGTGGATCGGGTCGAGGCGCTGCTGACCGAACGCAAATCGCTGTCCAACGAAGTCGCGCAACTGCGTCGTGAACTGGCCATGGCCGGTGGCGCAGGGCAGGGTGGTGGTGCCGAGGCCGAAGAGGTGAACGGCGTCAAGTTCGTGGCACAAGTGCTGTCGGGAGTGTCGGGCAAGGACCTGCCCGCGCTGATCGACGAGCATAAGTCGCGCATCGGCTCGGGCGCGGTGCTGCTGATCGCGGATGCAGATGGCAAGGCGGCTGTGGCGGCTGGCGTGACGGCGGACCTGACGGGCCGCGTCTCGGCCGTTGATCTGGTCAAGGCGGCGGTGCCGGAATTGGGCGGCAAGGGCGGCGGTGGCCGTCCGGACATGGCGCAAGGTGGCGGCAAGGACGCCACCAATGCTGACGCCGCGATTGCCGCAGCCAAGGCCGTGATCGCAGGCTGACCAATCGGTCAAAAAACTCCTTTTCCTGCCCGGTGGTTTCACTAGACTGCCGGGCAGAACAACAAGGAGAGAGACATGCCCGCACTCTGGATCGCCCACGTCACCGTGACGGACGAAGAGGCTTATGGCAAATACGCGGCGCTGGCCGGCCCCGCGATTGCCAAGCATGGCGGCCATTTCATCGCCCGTGCCGCGCGGTTCGTGCAGCTGGAAGGCAAGGAACGCCCGCGCAATGTGGTGGCCAAATTCCCGGACGTGGAAACGGCGGTCGCCTGCTACAACAGCCCGGAATACCAAGAGGCGCTCAGCCACGCGCGGGGTGCGTCCGAGCGCGAATTGTTGGTAGTCGAGACCTCGGAATAAGCAAGGCCCGCGCCAAAAGCGCGGGTTTTTCAATGGATTAGAACGGGTTCTTCGCGTTGCGATCCGTGGATAGCGATTGCTGCCGCGCCTCGACCAATTGTTCGATCGCGTCGGCCAGATGGATTTCCTGAATGTTGTAATCGCCCCGTTCGACCCGCAACTTGTGCGCCAGGATCATCACGTCAGCATGGGTGCAGCCCTCGGGCGGGAAGAACTTGTAGGTCGCCAGCTCGATCAGCAGGCCCAACGGATCCTTGAAATAGATCGAGTCCATGAAACCGCGATCCTTGACCCCGGAATGGCCGATCCCGCGTTCCTCGAGCCGTTGAGCGGCCTGGGTGAAGCTGGCGCGGCTGACGTTGAAGGCCAGGTGATGCACGCAGCCCGGCTCGGTCGGGGTGCGGCGGCGGTTGGGTTTTCGGGTTTCGTTGGTGAAGACGGTGATCAGGCGCCCGTCGCCGGGATCGAAATACAGGTGGCCCTCGTCCGGGTTGTCCAGATTGGGCTGATCAAAGACGAAGGGCATGCCCAGCACCCCCTCCCAGAAATCAATCGAGGTTTGCCGGTCGGCGCCGGTCAGCGTGATGTGATGTACGCCCTGGGATTGGATTTTGCGCATGGGGTCCTCCGTTTGAACAAAGGATAGGCCCGCGCGCGGATTTTTCCAAACATGCGTTCTGCGCATTCCCGCGCAGGGGATGTGAAAAGGCCGCCCCGAAGGACGGCCCTGTCATCAGGCTTGCTTGGCCATACGCTTACGCTCGTGCGGGTCGAGGTAGCGTTTGCGCAGGCGAATCGAGTTCGGCGTCACCTCGACGAGTTCGTCGTCGTTGATGTAGGCGATGGCCTCTTCGAGGGTGAAGTTGATGTGCGGGGTCAGGCGGACGGCATCGTCGGTGCCCGAGGCGCGGACGTTGGTCAGCTTCTTGCCCTTCAGCGGGTTCACTTCCAGATCGTTATCGCGCGAGTGTTCGCCGATGATCATGCCCTGATAGACCTTGGCCTGCGGGCCCAGGAACATGCGGCCACGCTCTTCGAGGTTCCACAGCGCGTAGGCAACTGCCTCGCCGTCTTCCATCGAGATCAGAACGCCCGCGCGACGGCCCGGGATCGGGCCCTTGTGCTTGGTCCAGCCGTGGAACACGCGGTTCAGCACGCCGGTGCCGCGGGTGTCGGTCAGGAATTCACCGTGATAGCCGATCAGACCGCGCGAGGGCACATGCGCGATGATGCGGGTCTTGCCAGCACCTGCGGGTTTCATCTCGGCCAGATCGCCCTTGCGTGCGCCGGTGATCTTTTCGATGACGGCGCCCGAGTATTCGTCATCCACGTCGATGGTGACTTCCTCGACCGGTTCGATCCGGTTGCCGTCTTCGTCTTCTTTCATGATGACCTGCGGACGCGAGATCGACAGCTCGAACCCTTCGCGGCGCATGTTCTCGATCAGAACGCCCATCTGGAGTTCGCCACGGCCCGACACTTCGAAGGCTTCGCCGCCGGGGGTGTCCTTGACCTTGATGGCGACGTTCGATTCCGCCTCTTTCAGCAGGCGGTCACGGATGACGCGCGACTGCACTTTCTTGCCGTCACGGCCAGCCAGCGGGCTGTCGTTGATGCCGAAGGTCACGGTGATGGTCGGCGGGTCGATCGGCTGGGCGTCCAGCGGTTCGTCAACGGCCAGGGCACAGATCGTGTCGGCCACGGTGGCCTTGGACATGCCCGCGATGGTGACGATGTCGCCTGCGGTGGCTTCTTCGATTTCCTGCATGCCCAGACCGCGGAAGGCCTGGATCTTGGTGACGCGGAACTGTTCGATCTTCTGGCCGATGCGGCTGATCGCCTGAACCGAGGCACCGGTCTTGACCTTGCCGGATTCGACGATGCCGGTCAGGGTGCGGCCGATGAATGGATCGCTGCCCAGGATGGTGCCCAGCATGCGGAAGTCGTCGTTCAGGGCCTTCAGCTGGCGCGGTTTGGGAACGTGGTTGATGACCAGCTCGAACAGGGCGTGCAGGTCTTTGCGGGGGCCGTCCAGCTCTGCGTCGGCCCAGCCGTTGCGGCCCGAGGCGTAGAGATGCGGGAAGTCCAGCTGATCCTCGTCCGCGCCCAGGTTGGCGAACAGGTCAAAGCATTCGTCCAGCGCGCGGTCGGGCTCGGCATCCGGTTTGTCGACCTTGTTCAGCACGACGATCGGGCGCAGACCCAGGGCCAGCGCCTTGGAGGTCACGAATTTGGTCTGGGGCATCGGGCCTTCGGCCGCGTCCACCAGCAGCACCACGCCGTCCACCATCGACAGGATCCGCTCAACCTCGCCACCGAAATCGGCGTGGCCGGGGGTGTCCACGATGTTGATACGCGTGCCGTGCCATTCGACGCTGGTGGGCTTTGCGAAGATGGTGATCCCGCGTTCGCGTTCCAGATCGTTGCTGTCCATCGCGCGCTCGGCGACGGCCTGGTTTTCGCGGAAGGCGCCCGATTGCTTCAGCAGCTCGTCCACCAGGGTGGTCTTGCCGTGGTCAACGTGGGCGATGATGGCGATATTGCGCATATCCATGAGGCGTGTCCTGCTTTGTTCGGGGTCCGCCTATACTGCCTTAGCCCAAAAGGCCAGAGGGAAAGCCGCCCCTTTGCCGGATCATGCCCAGCCGTGGCGAAAGCGCCGGAAGATGCAGCCAGGTATGGCCCAGCCGATGGGCGCGCGCACCGCTGCCCAGCTTGAACCGGGCCAGGCCGGGGGCGTTGGCGGTGTCGAGCGTGCCCAGATCGATCTGGGTGATGCCCTGCGCGCGCAGCAGGATGGTGGCGTTCCACAGGGTCAGCGCGTGGGCATTCAGGCGGCGGCCTTCGGGGTTGGACCAGCCGATATGATAGCTCGCGCCGGGGGCGTGCAGCAGGAACAGCATTGCGGCGAGGGTCTGTCCGCGGCGACTGGCCTGGATAAGCAGGGTCTGCGCACGCGGGTAGGCGCAGGTAAAGCGGTGCGACAGGCCGGTATAGCGTTGGGCGCGGCGTTGGGTGGTTTCTTGGTCCAGCAGCCAGTTATGGCGGGACGGGTCGAACCGCGCGGCGCTGAGGGTCAGTCCCGCCTCTTGCGCGCGGCGCAGGCGGTTGCGCCATTTGCCGTGTTGGGCCGCCAATTGCGTCGCCTCGTCCGGATGGATTTCCAGCAGGGCCAGTGTTTGCGGCGTCATCAGCGGCAGATGGCCCGCCGCGTGGTGCTGCCTGTCGGCGTCTGCATCAGCGGCATTATAGAGTGTCATCCCGTCGGGGTCGTGAAACGCTCCACGGGGAATGTAGGTCAGCGGGCCAAGCAAGGGAATGCGTCTGCGGATCGCCAAGGTCGTGCCAAGGCGCAGAACGGGCACATCCATCCGGCGCAGGGCGGATTCGTAGGGCAGGGATTGGCACAGCGACAGACTCATGCCCCGAGTTAACGGGTTGAAAACCTAAACCGTGGTTAAGATCAGCCTATGAGAGCCGAGAAAAAGACCGTTCTGGGGGTCGATGCCCCACCCCCGCGCCTGACGCCTTGGGCGCTTGGCCTGATTGCCGGGGCGCTTGCGCTGCCTGTGGCGGTTATTCTTTGGACGCTGGAAGCGCTGCAATGAAAAAGGCCGCCCGGATGGACGGCCTTTTGAATAATCCTGTGCGGGATCAGAACGGGATTTCGTCGTCGATATCCCCGCGCGAACCGCCGCCGCCGCTGCGACCACCACCGCTGCCGCCACCATAGGACGGACCCGAGTCGTATCCGCCGCCCTGGTCATAGCCGCCACCCTGATCGTAGCCGCCGCCATAGCCGCCACCGCCGCCACCCTGACCGCCGCCGTCGCCACGGCCGTCCAGCAGGGTCAGTTCTCCGCGATAGGGGCGCAGAACGATCTCGGTGGTATAGCGGTCCTGGCCTTGCTGGTCCTGCCATTTGCGGGTTTCCAGCTGGCCCTCGATATACACCTTGGAGCCCTTGCGCAGGTACTGCTCGGCGATGCGCGCCAGCGGTTCCGAGAAGATCGCGACCGAATGCCATTCAGTGCGTTCACGACGTTCGCCAGTGTTGCGGTCTTTCCAGTTTTCCGAGGTCGCGATGCGCAGGTTGCACACCTTGCCGCCGTTCTGGAACGAGCGCACCTCGGGGTCGCGGCCCAGGTTGCCCACCAGAATTACCTTGTTCACCGATCCGGCCATGTTCGTCTCCCGTTGACTCGTTTGGTTCTGCTTACACCAGGGGCGCAGGGAAAGGCAAAACATTCGCTTTGTCGCCTAAACCCAAGGTACAGACCGCGCCAAATGCACCCTCTAGGACCGGGGTTCAATGGTTTTTCGCGCTCCGGGCTGTTTTCTGAGGGCAACCGGCAACGGAGCCGGCAAACCCGAAAGGACACACCATGATCTTCAAGATGACCGCCGCCGCCCTGACCACCGCCCTGATGCTGGGCGCCACCGCACCTGCCTTTGCCTCGCAGCAAGTGAGCGAAGAGATGCAGGCCAAGATCCGCACCACGCTGACCGAGCAGGGCTATGAAGTCCGCAAGGTGAAGTCCGAGGACGGCATGTTCGAAGCCTATGTCGTCAAGGACGGCAAGATGATGGAAGTCTACCTGGACGCCGACCTGAACATCGTGCGCACCAAAGACAACGATTGATCGCGGATTGGGGGGCGCAGGCCCCCCGCCATCCGAACGGAGGATATCACCATGAAAACCGTCAAGGTCTGGGACCCGCTGGTGCGGCTGTTCCACTGGTCTCTGGTCGCAGGGATCGTCGCCAATGGCCTGCTGCTGGACGAAGAAAGCAAACTGCACATTCAGGTGGGCTATGTCGTTCTGGGTCTGGTTGCGATCCGGATCGTCTGGGGCCTGATCGGCACCAAGCACGCGCGGTTCAGCGATTTCCCGCCCGATCTGGGGGCCTCGTTGGAACAGGCGCGGGACGTTTCGCTTGGCCGTCGCCGGGTGCATCTGGGGCATACGCCGCTGGGCGCGCTGATGATCTACAACATCCTTGCGACCGTGCTGCTGATCGCTGCCAGCGGCTATATGATGACGACCATCACCTTCTGGGGTATGGAATGGGTCGAGGAAGTGCACGAGGTTTTCGTGAACTGGCTGTGGGTGTCCGTCGTCCTGCACGTGGCCGCCGTACTGTTTGAATCCCGCCGGACAGGTGTCAATCTGCCCCGCGCCATGGTAACCGGGCGGAAGATTCTGCCGGAATGGAGTCAATCGAAGCCGTGACCACAAAGTCACTCAAACGCAAGAGCCTGGGCCTGATCCTGCTGATCTTGGTTCAGGCCTTCGCCGCCGTGTTCTTTCTGTCCGACACGTTTGCGGACATCTGGGAAACGCGCGCGCTGCACCTGAATTTTCACTCGGGCATCGAGTTGGCGGCGGCCTTGTCGCTGGCTTTGTCGGTCGCAGTGGAAATCCGGTTCCTGCTGGTGATGCTACGGCGCCAGGAAAGCATGGAGCGCGGGCTGTCCATCGCCTCGGGCGCGCTGCATGACCTGATGGACTCGTATTTCCGGCAATGGGGGCTGACCCCGTCCGAGCAGGACGTGGCCACATTCGCCATCAAGGGCGCTTCGATTGCCGAGATCGCCGCGTTGCGGGGCTGTGCCGAGGGCACCGTCAAGGCGCATCTGAACGCGATCTACCGCAAATCCGGCGCGGCGGGTCGGGGTGAACTGGTCAGCCTGCTGATCGAGGACCTGATGAGCCAGCCGCTCGTGTCCGAGCCTGCGTCCGAGAATGCGCAAAGCCCCGCCGAGTAAGACAGCCTGCGCTGGCAATCCCGGCCAGAATGGCTAACATGCGCACAGTTTTGATGGTGCGGGACTGTAGGAATGCGAAAACTGGTAACTGTGGCCGGGCTTCTGGCACTGACGCTGGCCGGGGCCGCCGATGCGGATGTGCTGTCGACGAAGTCCCGCAACAAGCTGTTTTCCTACCAGACCAAGGTTTTGGATAACCGCGCCGCCAAGCAGTATAATTCCAGCATCCGTCTGCAGCCGCCCAGCGTCAATACGCCCACCAAATGGGGTAATGGCGCGTACGAGGGCGGGTATCGCGGCCCGTATCTGGAGATGGCGCGCTCGGCCGCGCAGCGTCATGGCGTGCCCGAGGATCTGTTCCTGAAACTGGTGCATCAGGAAAGCCGCTTCAACAAGGATGCAAAGTCAGTGAAGGGCGCGTTGGGACTGGCTCAGTTGATGCCCGACACCGCAGAACGGCTGGGCGTCGATCCGCTGGATCCCTACGAAAACCTGGATGGCGGAGCACGCTACCTGGCGCAGCAGTACCGCGCCTTTGGCTCGTGGCGTCTGGCGTTGGCCGCCTATAACGCCGGCCCCGAAGCTGTGCGTAAACATGGTGGTGTTCCGCCCTTTGCGGAAACCCGGGATTACGTGGTTGCGATCTGGGGTAGTTAATAACCTACAAAAATACTCGACATTATCTGCTGAATGGGTCTAAACCCCTGACGAACACAGTCAGGAGACTCAGATGGCACGGGCTTGGTTAACGATTTCCGCGTTTGGCGCAGTGGCAATGGCCGGTGCAATCGCAGTTTCTGCCGGTGATACCGCACTGAAAACCCACGAAGATCTGGGACGCGCGCTGTTTTTCGACGTCAACCTGTCCAAGAACCGGACCCAGGCCTGCGCAAGCTGCCATGACCCCGAAACAGGCTTCTCCGATCCGCGCGGGGTCCGTCTGGGCATGGCGACCTCTCTCGGTGATGACGGAGAGTCGCTGGGCGACCGCAACGCCCCGACGGCAGCCTATGCCGCGTTTTCCCCCGAGTTTCACCAACGGTCCGACGGGCGTCATGTCGGCGGTCAATTCTGGGACGGGCGTGAGGCCGGTCTGAAAGGGCAGGCCGGTGGGCCGCCGTTGAACCCGATCGAGATGGGCATGCCAGACAAGGCCAGCGTCGTCGCGCGTTTGCGCGAAAACCCCGACTATGTGCGCGCCTTCGCGGTGCTTTATGGTCAGGCCGCGTTGGACGACGCCGAGCAGGGCTATGCCGCGATGACCGACGCCATCGCGCGTTTTGAACAGACGGATACCTTTGCGCCTTTCGACTCGAAATACGACCGCTACCTGCGCGGCGAGGTTGAGTTGACCAATGAGGAAGAGCTGGGGCGGGTGCTGTTTTTCTCGCAGCAGTTCAGCAATTGCAACGTCTGCCACCAGTTGCGGACCAGCGCCACGGACCCCCGCGAGACCTTCAGCAATTACGAGTTCCACAATATCGGCGTGCCAGAAAACGTCGATCTGCAGGCCAAGCTGGGGCGGCGTGTCGGGGACTCCGGCCTGCACGCGCACACCGGCGCATCGGATCATGCCGGGCAATTCAAGGTGCCCACGCTGCGCAACGTCGCTGTGACGGGCCCCTACATGCACAATGGGGTGTTTCAGGATCTGAAAACCGTGGTGCTGTTCTACAACAAGTACAACTCGCGCGCGGCAGCGGCGCAGATCAATCCCGAGACCGGCCAGCCTTGGGGCGAGCCCGAGGAGGCGCGCAACCTCTCGCTGACCGAGTTGGAGATCGGACCGGCGCTGAAAGCTGACCGGATCGACGCGCTGGTTGCCTTTCTTCGGACGCTGACGGACGCCCGGTATGAGCCGTTGCTGGCGGATTTGGACGCGGAAAAGCAAAATTAAACCAACGGGTTCCGTGGCGATCCTCAAATGTGATCAAAAATATTTCGGAACTTGGTTGCCGCTCTTTCTGTTGAGCTTGCATGCGATACACGGGGCATCGGCACTGCCAGCCCCGCGGCAAGCGAAACAACAGAAAGAAACCGAAATGTTCAAGAAATCGTTGACCGCTATGACCGTGATCCTTGGCCTGACTGGCACGGCCTATGCCTCGACCCAGCTGCCGGTGGAGGCGGTTGAAGTGGACGAAACCCTGCAAACTGCGCCCTAGGAAGACAGCGATGCCGCTGCCCAGCACCCGCTGCTGCCGGCCGAACTGAGCGCCGAGATCAAGGCCGATCAGGACAATCGCATGCCCGAAAACGGCCATTCGATCGACGTCGATATCTGGGAAGTCTTGATGAATGACGATCAGGATCTGCCGGGTGACGGCCGTTTCGACCGTCTGGGCGGGTTCGTCTACATCGACAAATCCAAAGGGACCGAGTCGGACTATACCTGCCCGATCCTGATGCATGCCGTCAGCGCGGAAAACGTGCCGACCGAGGCTCTGGAGCGGGCGATGATCGCCGCCTTCGCGGACGAGACGGTGGACCGTCTCGAAGGGCTGAAGCTGCCGATGAACCACGCTGACGCGGCCGACTGATAGAGTTGATCCAGAAACCCCCGCCCTATTGGCGGGGGTTTTGTTCTGTGCCGCCTAGCCCTTACGAAGTTTGGCGGCGGCCTTTCGCAGGTCGGTCGGGCTGGTGCCCGTGTGTTGCAGCACGAAGCGCGAGAAATAGGCGGGGCTGCCGAAGCCCAGCGTCTCGCTGATCTCTTTCAGAGGCAATTCCGTGGTCTCGATCAGCAGGCGGGCCTCGTAGAGGCTGCGTTTGGTCAGCACATCGGCGGCGGTCATTCCAGTGTGCTCACGGCAGGCGCGGGACAGGTGCGTCGGGGTCACGCCCAGCATGGCGGCGAAATCGGCCATGGTTTTGCCGGTGCGAAATTCACGGGCGACAAGGGCGCAGAACGCCTCGACCAGACGTTGGCCGGCGGTGGTGGCCGGTTCTTCGGTGCCGTAGATCGCCAGGGCCTGCCGCCGCATCCAGACTGATAGAAGGGCGACATGGGCGCGGGCGGCTTCCTCCAGATAGGGGGCGGCGTGGTCCAGTTCGCGTTGCAGGTTGTCCAGAAGGCCGGTCAATTCGGATTGGGCATGCACGTCGCGGACCCGCAACAGCAGCGGCGTGTCCACCAGGGCCAGAGACGGATCATGAGGGATACGGACTGCGATGCCGAACCCGGTGCGCCCCAGATCCATCGAGAACAGCGTCCCCGCCGGAATGTAGAACGCATTATGCGCGCCAACCCCGCGCCGGATGCCTTGGAGCGTGGCCAAACCTTGCCCCTTGGTGACCCAAAGCAGCAGGTCCTCGTTCCGGTCGTGAAGGCCGGTCAGCCGCCAGCTGCCGTTGCGCGTCAGTTGCGCAATCGAGGTGATGCGGATGTCACTGGTGGGCGAGGCGGGATCTGACACGGGTATGCGGGGTTTCGACTATCAATTTGCTGCGGTTCCCGTGAAAATTGCGCTACAGCATCAGAAAATGTAAAGTACTAAGTTGATCAAATCGGGCTGAATTTGACCCATTCTTTCATTTTCGAACGAAACCAGGTGCGCTGGCGTTTTGCAAACTGCCTCGTGGCAATCGTCGCCGCGTCGCGGGCTTGTTCCAGGGTCATGTCGCCTTGCAGATGCGCGATCAGTTCGGGTGCGCCGATGGCCTTGGCCGACAGGCTGGCCGGGTTCCATGTCGGCAAGTTGGCGCGGGCCTCGTCCAGCGCGCCGTGGTCCAGCATGGCGTCGAACCGGCGGGCGATGCGTTCGTTCAGCCATGTTTTGTCGACGTCGAACACGATCGGCACGGTCGAGGACAACGGCAACAGCGGTGGCGGCGTGTCGTCCTGCCAGGCGGCCAGACCGCGACCGGTGGCTTGCTGCACCTCCCATGCGCGCTGGACGCGGACCGGGTTCAGCACGTCCAGACGGGCGCGGGTTTCGGGGTCGATCTCGTCCAGCAGGGGGGAGTGTCCGTGTTCGGCGATGCGGGCATCGGCCTGGGCGCGGATCTCGGGCGGTGTGGCGGGGATGTCGGCCAGCCCTTCGGTCAGCGCGGTGAAATAGAGGCCGGTGCCACCGACGATGATCGGCCGCTCGGGGCCCGTCAGGATCGGGGTCAGGTCGCGCAGCCAGTGGCCAACCGAATATTCGGCGTCTCCGGGGATGTGGCCGTACAGGCGATGCGGTGCCTCGGCCTCATCCTCGGCCGAAGGGCGGGCGGTCAGGATGCGCCAGTTGGCGAACACCTGAATCGCGTCGGCATTCACGATGACGCCGCCAGAGTCCCGCGCGATCTGCAACGCCAGGGCGGATTTGCCCGAGGCGGTCGGACCGGCGATCAGAACGGGCCGGTTTGCAGGGATATCGCTGAGCTGGATCATGCCTCGGGTTACCTTGTTTTCGCATCTCTTGTAAGAGGGAGACGGGGAATTCGTATATGTTGGGACTCTCGGATTGAACCTGCCGCCATTTTCCGACATTTTGCGCCGCAACAAGACGTTGCCGAAACGGAGCACCCCATGGCCGACACCTCCCAAGCCTCTGGCACCAAGTTCAAACGCGTAATGCTGAAGATCTCGGGGGAGGCGCTGATGGGGCCTCAGGGATTCGGCCTGCACCCGCCAACCGTCGAACGCATCGCGCGTGAGGTCAAATCGGTCCACGATCTGGGCGTCGAGATCTGCATGGTGATCGGCGGGGGTAACATCTTCCGCGGTCTGCAAGGCAGCGCGCAGGGAATGGAACGCACCACCGCCGACTACATGGGCATGCTGGCCACCGTGATGAACGCGCTGGGAATGCAGGCCGCACTGGAACAGCTGGGGGTCTTCACCCGCGTCATCAGCGCCATCCCGATGGATCAGGTGTGCGAGCCCTACATCCGCCGCCGCGCCGTCCGCCACCTTGAGAAGAAGCGCGTCTGCATCTTCGCGGCGGGCACCGGCAACCCCTATTTCACCACCGACACCGCCGCGACCCTGCGCGCCAACGAGATGGCCTGTCAGGCGATCTTCAAGGGCACCAAGGTGGATGGCGTCTACGACAAGGACCCGGTGAAACACGCCGATGCCAAACGCTATGACACCGTCACCTATGACGAGGTTCTGGCCGGTCATCTGGGCGTGATGGATGCCAGCGCGATTGCACTGGCCCGCGACAACAACCTGCCGATCATCGTCTTCTCGCTGGACGAGCCGGGCGGGTTCCGGGGCATCCTGGCCGGGGAAGGCACCTATACAACCGTGACCGGATAAGCATATCCTGACACCAGCCAGAAAGGCCCGGGCAACGGGCAAGCAAGGAAGACCAACACCATGTCTGATGAGATCGAGATTAACACCGACGACCTGTCCCGCCGCATGGATGGCGCCCTCGGCGCGCTGCGCAACGAATTCGCCTCGCTGCGGACGGGCCGCGCCTCCAGCCAGATGCTGGACCCGATCCATGTCGAAGCCTACGGCCAGATGACTCCGATCAACCAGCTGGGCACCGTCAACGTCCCCGAGCCGCGCATGGTCACCATCAACGTCTGGGACAAGTCGATGGTCGGCAAGGTGGAAAAAGCGATCCGTATCAGCGGTCTGGGCATCAACCCGCAGCTGAACGGCACCATCATCATGCTGCCGATCCCCGAGCTGAACGAAGAACGCCGCCGCGAGCTGACCAAGGTCGCAGGCGACTACGCCGAGCGTGCTCGCGTCGCGATCCGCAACGTGCGCCGCGACGGCATGGACCAGATCAAGAAGGCCAAGGCCGCCGGCATGTCCGAGGACGACCAGAAATTCTGGGAATCCGAGGTGCAGGACCTGACCGACAAGCACATCGCGCTGGTCGACAAGGCGCTGGAAACCAAACAAGCCGAAATCATGCAGGTCTGAGGACCGGGAAGGGGGCTGATATGGCCACCGCATCAGCACCTGCCCGGGGTCCGCGCCACGTTGCCATCATCATGGATGGCAACGGTCGCTGGGCCACCCAACGTGGTCGTCCGCGCCTGTTCGGTCACCATGCCGGGGCGCGACGTGTGCGTGAAATCGTCGAGGCCTGCCCGGATCTGGGTGTCAAGTACCTGACGATCTTTGCTTTTTCGACTGAGAACTGGAAACGGACCCAGGTCGAGGTCGCCGGGCTGATGAGCCTGTTCCGCCGCTACATCACCAAGGAAGCCCGCGCGCTGCTGAACGAAGGCGTGCGCGTACGCTTTATCGGGGACCGGGTGAAGCTGGATAAGAAACTGATCGCCCTGATGGACGAGTTGGAGCAGATGACGGCGGAAAACGACCGCGTTCACCTGACCATCGCGCTGAACTACGGCGGCCGGGACGAAGTCGCCCGCGCCACCAAGCGTCTGGCCGAGGACGTCGCCGCAGGCCGCCTGGACCCGGCCAGCGTGGACGAGGAAACCCTGCCGAAATACCTGGACACCTGCGTGCTGCCCGACCCGGATCTGGTGATCCGCACCAGCGGCGAGGCGCGGATTTCCAACTTTCTGCTGTGGCAATCAGCCTATGCCGAATACGAATTCATCGACACCCTGTGGCCCGATTTCACCGCCGAGATTTTCGCGGGGATCGTGGGCAACTACTCGAACCGGGACCGCCGCTATGGCGGAGTAAAGGCCTGACCATGGCACAATGGGATGATTTGGCGCCGCGTGTTTTCTCGGCGATCGGGATGCTGGCGGTGGGCGCGTTCGCGATCATGCAGGGTGGGACGGTGTTCATCGTGTTGCTGGCCGCGATCTGCGGGCTGATGGCGTGGGAACTGGCGCGGATGCTGCAACCCGAGGGCAAGGCCGCCGCGCTGCAACTGGGCGCCTTGGGGGCAGGGGCGGTGCTGGCCGCCGCCTATTTGCCGCCCGCTTTCTCGCTGCCCGTCGTTCTGGCGCCTGCGTTGGTCGGGCTGAGCCTGCTGAAACAGAACCGCGGCGTCTTTATCGCGTATATGCCGATGATCATGCTGGCCGGTCTGGGCGGCATCCTGCTGCGGCTGGAACATGGCGTGGCCTGGACCCTGTGGCTGGTTGCCGTGGTCGTTGTCACCGATGTGGCGGGCTATTTCGCAGGTCGCATGATCGGCGGGCCGAAATTCTGGCCGCGTGTCAGCCCCAAGAAAACCTGGTCTGGAACCATTGCAGGCTGGGTGGGCGCAGCCGTGGTCGCCGTGTGGTTCATGCTGGACCTGGGCGCCGGGCCCGGGCTGATCGGGATCAGCGTCGCACTGTCGATGGCCTCTCAGATGGGGGACATCGCTGAAAGCGCGATCAAGCGGAAGATGGGCGTCAAGGACAGCTCGCATCTGATCCCGGGGCACGGCGGGCTGCTGGACCGGTTCGACGGGATGCTGGGCGCGCTGATGCTGTTCCTGATCGCGGGGCAACTCGCGGGCTTTCCGCCGGGGGTGGAATGAGGAAAGTTTCCGTTTTCGGGGCGACGGGCTCGATCGGGCAGAACACGCTGGACCTGATCGCGCGTGCACCGGATGACTATGACGTGGTGGCCCTGACCGGTGGGCGCAACATTGCGCAACTGGCCAAGGATGCCGTCGCGCTGAAGGCCGATCTGGCCGTGACCGCGCATGAGGACCTGCTGGACGATCTACGCGCCGCACTGGCCGGCACCGGGGTTGAGGCCGCGGCCGGGCAGGGTGCCCTAACCGAGGCTGCCGCACGTCCCGCCGATTGGGTCATGTCCGCCATCGTGGGCGCTGCGGGGTTGGCCCCCGGACTGACCGCGCTGGAACAGGGTGCGACACTGGCCTTGGCCAACAAGGAATCGCTGGTCACTGCCGGGCCGCTGCTGATGGGCACGGCCAAGGCGCATGATGCGACCGTGCTGCCGGTGGACAGCGAGCATTCCGCCATTTTCCAGGGCCTTGTAGGCGAGGATATGGCTGCGGTCGAGCGTATCATCATCACCGCCAGCGGCGGGGCCTTCCGCGACTGGCCGATGGAGAAACTGGCCAGCGCCACGCTGGAACAGGCGTCCTCTCATCCCAATTGGGACATGGGGCAGCGGATCACGATCGACAGCGCCTCGATGTTTAATAAGGCCTTGGAAGTCATAGAAACCAAAGAGTTCTTTGGCGTTAGACCCAACCAGATCGAGGTCGTCGTTCACCCGGAATCGATGATCCACGCGCTGGTGGGTTTCAACGATGGGGCCCTGATGGCCCATGTCGGCGCGCCGGATATGCGCCACGCGATCGGCTATGCCCTGCACTGGCCCGAACGTCGCCCCCTGCCGGTCGAGCGGTTGGACCTGACGAAGGTCGGGCAGTTCACCTTCCGCGCGCCGGACCCCGAGCGCTACCCGGCGCTGCGTCTGGCGCAAGAGGTGATGCAGACCGGTGGCATGATGGGCGCGATCTTCAACGGGGCCAAGGAACGCGCGCTGGACGCGTTCATCGCCGGACGCATCGGATTTCTGGATATGGCCCGCGTGGTCGAGGCCGTGATGACCAAAATGTCATCCGATACTGGCCTTATTCGCGCCGGGTTTACCCTTGATAACGTGTCCAAGGCAGACCATCTGGCCAGAGTAACGGCCGATGAACTCATGTCGGGCACATAAGAAACGGACAGGTCTTTGGATATTATCGGTGCAATTCCCGCGTTTGGCGGCTTCCTGACCACGGCGCTGGCCTTTGTCATCGCGCTGTCGGTGATCGTGGCGATCCATGAATACGGGCATTACATCGTCGGGCGCTGGTCCGGCATCCATGCCGAGGTGTTCTCGCTGGGCTTTGGGCCGGTGCTGTTTTCGCGCGTCGACAAGCGCGGCACCCGCTGGCAATTGGCGGCGCTGCCATTCGGCGGCTATGTGAAATTTCTGGGCGACGCCAACGCGGCCAGTGGCCCGGACGAGGAAAAAGTCCACGCCATGCCCGCCGAGATGCAGCGCCACACCATGCTGGGCGCACCTTTGTGGGCACGTGCGGCCACCGTTGCGGCGGGGCCGGTGTTCAACTTCGTTCTGTCCATCCTGATCTTCACCGGCATCGGCCTGACCACCGGCGTCATCAAGGACCCGCTGACCGTGGGCAAGATCCTGCCCGTCCCGTACGAGGTCAGCCTGCAATCCGGGGACGAGCTGGTCGCCATTGACGGGCGCCGCCTGCCGTCCTCGTTCAACGGGCCTTATGACACGTTCATGGATAGCCTGCCGCCGCACCAGACGCTGACCTATACGGTTCTGCGTGACGGCCGGGAAATCGACGTCACCGGTCCGCATCCGATGACGCCCGTGATCTCGCAACTGGCACCGCAATCGGCGGCCTATGACATCGACATGAAGGTGGGGGACGTGTTCCTGGCCGTTGATGGCGAACCGATCCAGATCTTTGAACAGCTGAAGGACAAAGTGCTGGCCGCCGAGGGCAAGCCGCTGGTTGTCGACGTTTGGCGCGACGGCGAGACGCTGCAGTTCACCTTGGCCCCGCGCCGCGTGGACGAACCGCAGCCCGAGGGCGGTTTCAAGACCCAATGGCGCATCGGCATCGTCGGCGGCATGTTTTTTGAACCCGCCACAGAATGGCCCGGCCTTGGCACCGCCTTCCTGAACGGAATCCTGATCACGTGGGAGATCATGCAAGGCTCGGTCTCTGGCCTGTATCACATGATCACCGGCGCGATCAGCAGCTGCAACATGTCCGGCCCGCTTGGCATTGCCGAGGTCTCGGGCGCGATGGCCAGCCAGGGTACGCAAAGCTACATCTACTTTATCGGTGTGCTGTCGGCCGCCGTGGGCCTGCTGAACCTGTTCCCGATCCCGGTGCTGGATGGCGGCCACCTGGTGTTTTACGCCTACGAGGCCGTGGCAAAACGCGCCCCCAGCGAGCGCGCGCTGCGCATCCTGATGGGGCTGGGGCTGGCGCTGATCCTGACGACGATGTTGTTCGCCCTGTCCAACGACCTGTTCTGCCCGTAAGGCTCAGGTCGGCGGAATGCCGCCGTTGCGCCCCATTTCCGCCATCTTCGCGCGTTAACCCTTCAGACAGATTTACGAAACTGCTCTGAAGGTACGGAAAGATGCACACGATTCAGAACGGAACGCGCGGACTGAGCCTGCTGCTGTTGCTGAACTGGGACCGCTTCCTGGTTGTCGGAACGCTGTTGCTGGCGATGGCCCTTGGGGCATATTGGCGCTCTTTCTAAGCAGCATCAGCCTTTCTTGATTACGAACGCCCGCCGGTTCCCCCGGCGGGCGTTTTGCCGTTTTGACAAGCGGGGGGTTTCGCTTTACTCAGAATGCCAATGGGATGTCTGACTGGGTTAACCGAATGACCACTTCAACGGGCGGGTCGCGGCTGCGCCGCGCCGGAAAATCATTTGAACTGCGTCGCGCTGGCGTCGCGTTTTTTCTTTCTACAGCAATGGCTTTGGCCTCTCTGCCGCATGTTGCCAGCGCGCAGGATTACCGGTTCACCAACGTCCGGATCGACGGGAACCAGCGGATCGGCGGCGACGCCATCCTGACCTTTGCGGGAATCGCTCGGGGTAAAACTGTCAGCGCGGCGGATCTGAACGACGCGTATCAGCGCGTTGTCGCCAGCGGCCTGTTCGAAAAGGTCGAGCTGGTGCCCAGCGGAAACACGCTGGTCATCAAGGTGCGGGAATACCCGACGATCAACAAGGTCTCGATCGAGGGCAACAAACGCCTGAAAGACGAAGATCTTGAAAAGCTGATCAAGTCGCAGTCGCGCCGCGTTTTCAGCCCCTCGGTGGCTGAGGCCGACGCTGCCATCATCGCCGACGCCTACAACCAAGAGGGCCGCCTGTCCGCACGCGTGACCCCGCGCATCATCCGCCGCAGCGACAACCGCGTCGATCTGGTGTTCGAGATCTTCGAAGGCGGTGTGACCGAAGTCGAGCGCGTCAGCTTCGTCGGGAACGAGGCGTTCTCGGACCGTCGTCTGCGCCGCGTCATGACCACCAAGCAGGCTGGCCTGCTGCGCGGCCTGATCCGCGCGGATAGCTACATTTCGGACCGGGTTGAATTCGACAAGCAGGTCCTGCGCGATTTCTACCAGTCGCGCGGCTATGTCGATGTGCGCGTCACCGGTGCCAATGCCGAACTGACCGAAGAGCGTGACGGCTATTTCCTGGTCATCAACATCCAGGAAGGCCAGCAATTCCACTTCGGTGCGATCAACACCACGTCCGAACTGGACGGCGCGATCGCCGAGGAATTCCAGGCCGCGCTGAAGATCAAGCCCGGTCAGGTCTACTCGCCCGCGCTGGTCGAAAACTCGATCACCCGGATGGAGCGTCTGGCCACCCAGAAGGGGCTGGATTTTGTTCGCATCGAGCCGCGCATCACCCGCAACGAGCGTGATCTGACGCTGGATGTCGAATTCCAGATCACCCGTGGCGAACGCATTTTCGTCGAGCGTATCGACATCGAAGGCAACACCACGACGCTGGATCGCGTGATCCGTCGCCAGTTCCGCACCGTCGAGGGCGACCCGTTCAACCCGCGCGAAGTCCGTCAGGCCGCAGAACGCATCCGCGCTCTGGGCTTCTTCGAGAAGGCCGACGTGCAGGCCCGCGAAGGCTCGGCCCCCGACCAGGTGATCGTGGACGTCGAAGTGGTCGAAAAGCCGACCGGCTCGCTGTCGCTGGGCGGCGCCTATTCGACCAATGGCGGCCTGGGTCTGGTGATCGGCATCAAGGAAGACAACTTCCTTGGCCGTGGTCAGAAACTGGCGCTGTCGATCTCGGGCGCGTCGGAAAACAAGGTCTACTCGCTCAGCTTTACCGAGCCGGCATTCCTGGGCCGCAACGTGGCCTTCGATTTCGACATTGGCTATCGCGAAACCGAAAGCAACTACGCCAACTACGACTCAACCATCGCGAACTTCCGCCCCGGCTTCTCGTTCCCGCTCAGCGAAAACGGCCGTCTGGGCCTGTACTACCTGGGTCAGGCGTCCGAGATGACCGCCACCACCGGCGCGACGATCGGCGGCATCGTGACCGCGGAAATCGCGCAAGGCGACGTCTGGAACAGCGCGCTTGGCTATAAGTACACGTTTGACAGCCGCCGCACCGGCCTGAACACCGAGGCCGGCTGGCTGCTGGAATTCGGTCAGGAGCTGGGCGGTCTGGGCGGTGACGCCGACTTCATCAAGACCACCGGCAAGGCGGTCGCGCAGACCAAGATCATGCACGAAGAGGTCACGCTGCGGGCCTCGCTCGAAGCAGGGGTGCTGACCTATAACGGCTCCTATCAGGGCCGTTCGATCGACCGTTTCAACATTGGCTCGGGGATCATGCGCGGGTTCGAACCCGACGGCATCGGCCCGCGTGAATTTGACTCGGTCGCTGGTGTGAACGACGCACTTGGCGGTGACATGTTCGCCGTCGCGCGGATCGAGGCTGAATTCCCCCTTGGCCTGCCCGAGGAATACGGCATCACCGGCGGTGTGTTCTACGATGTCGGTTCGGTCTGGGGCGTGTCTGATACCGCGGCGGCCACTGGCTCGGTCCTGTACGAGGATTTCTCGGCCCGTCACGTGATTGGCATGTCGATGTTCTGGAACACCCCCATCGGTCCGCTGCGCTTCAACTTCTCGAAGGCGCTGCGCAAAGAGGATCAGGATCAGGAACAGACCTTTAACCTGACCATCGCGACGACCTTCTGATGAGGGGCTGGATTGAAAAAGGGCTGGCACTGCTGGCCCTTCTTCTTCTGGTGGCAACGGCGGCCCCGGCGCAGGATGCACAGGTGGTGCAAAGCCCGGTCCTGACCGTCGATTCTGAACGGCTTTTCGTCGGATCCGGTTTCGGCCAGCGCATTGCGGCGGAATTCGAAGCGAACGGCAAAGCGCTGGAAGCCGAAAACCGCCGGATCGAAGCCGAGCTGATCGCCGAGGAAAAGAAACTGACCGAACGGCGCCCGTCCCTGACGCCCGAGGCGTTTCGCACCCTTGCGGATGCCTTCGATGCCAAGGTCGAGAAAATCCGCGCCCAGCAGAATGCCAAGTCGCGTACGCTGACCCAATCCACCGACACCGCCCGCCGACAATTCCTGGTGGCCGCGCGCCCGGTGCTGGAACAGATCATGCAGGACGCAAATGCCGGGATCATCGTCGAGCGGCGCTCGGTCTTTCTGAGCATGCGCACTATCGACATCACCGACCTTGCGATCGAACGTATCAATTCCGTGATCGGCGACGGCAGTTCTCTGCCACCGCTGGAGCCGACACCCGCCCCGCAAAACGGGCAGAACTAGCGGACAAGCTTGCTCAGCGCGGCCCCAGTTGCTACTGGAAAGGGCAAGGAAAAGAAAGGACCATCAGAATGTCAGAGCAGCTGTTGAGCGCGGATATCGCCCTGATCCAACGGATCATTCCGCACCGTTACCCGTTCCTTCTGGTGGACAAGGTCGTCGATATCGACGGCATCAAGTCTGGCCGCGGCATCAAGAATGTCACCATGAACGAGCCGCACTTCCAGGGCCATTTCCCCGGCAAGCCGATCATGCCCGGCGTCACCATCATCGAGGCAATGGCCCAAACCGCCGCCATCATGGTCGGTACCGCGCTGGACATGGCCGACAAGAACATGCTGGTCTACTTCATGGCCATCGACAAAGCCAAGTTCCGCCGCATGGTCGTGCCCGGCGACGTGCTGGAAATGAACGTCACCACTACCCGCGGTAAACCAGGCGGAAAAGTCTGGAAATTCAGCGGTGTAGCAACCGTAGACGGTGAGATGGCCGCCGAGGCCGAGTTCACCGCGATGATGGACCTGGGGCAGGAGTAACCCGCATGGGCGTAGACATTCACCCATCGGCCATTATCGAACCCGGCGCGAAACTGGGCGCGGACGTCAAGATCGGCCCGTTCTGCTTGGTCGGCGCGGACGTCACCCTGCATGACCGGGTCGAGCTGAAAAGCCACGTCGTCGTCACCGGCCAGACCGAAGTGGGCGAGGACACGGTGATCTTCCCCTTCGCCTGCATCGGTGAAATCCCGCAGGACCTGAAGTTCAAAGGTGAAAAAACCCGTCTAACCATTGGTAAACGCAACAGAATCCGTGAACACGTGACGATGAATGCGGGCACCGAAGGTGGCGGCGGGCTGACCAAGGTCGGCGACGATGGCCTGTTCATGGCGGGCTGTCACGTGGCCCACGATGTTATCCTGGGCGACCGTGTGATCGTGGTGAACAGTGCCGCTCTGGCCGGGCATTGCGTGATCGGAGATGACGTCATCATCGGCGGCCTGTCCGGCGTCCATCAATGGGTGCGCATCGGTCAGGGGGCCATCATCGGCGCGGTCACGATGGTGACAGCCGACGTCATTCCCTTTGGTCTGGTACAGGCGCCTCGCGGTGAATTGGACGGGTTGAACCTGGTCGGCTTGAAGCGTCGCGGCGTCGCGCGCTCGGATATTTCCGCGCTGCGAGAAGCACTTAAGCGGCTTTCTTCAGGTGAAGGGGCGTTCCAGGAACGCGCACGCGCCTTGGACACCGAGAGCGAATATGTCCGACAAATCGTCGACTTCGTGACCGGTGCCAGCGACCGTTCCTTCCTGACGCCCAAGGGATGACCCGGCGATTGGCGATATTGGCAGGCAGCGGCGCACTGCCTGTCTTGCTGGCCGATACCGCCCCCGGCGCGTATTGCGTTACGTTTGCCGGAGTTCCACATGAGCTTCGCTGCGTAACTCACCAATTTCATTTTGAAAAACTCGGTGAGTTGTTCGGCGCACTGAAAGCCGAAGGCGTCACTGAAGTCGTGTTCGCAGGCTCGATGTCGCGCCCTCCGCTGGACCCTGCGGCCTTTGATCTGGTGATGCTGGGGCTGGCGCCTCGGCTGATGACGGCGATGCAAGGGGGCGACGATGCTCTGCTGCGTCTCGTGATCACGATCTTCGAGGAACAGGGATTCACCGTGCGGGGCGCACATGAGATCGCACCGCAACTCACTGTTTCCGAAGGGATTTTCTGCGGTTCAGGCCCGTCGGAACAGGCGTTGCAAGACGCCGATCGCGCGGCGGATATCCTGAATGCGCTGGCGCCGGTGGATGTCGGTCAGGGCTGTGTTGTTGCTGGTGGGCTGTGCCTTGGGATCGAGACCATTCAGGGCACGGACGCGCTGCTGGGCTTTGTCGCCGGAACACCGAAACACCTGCGGCGCAATGCCAAAGGCGTGTTCGTCAAGGCATTGAAAAGAGGGCAGGATTTGCGGATCGACATGCCCGCGATCGGCCCCGAAACGGTCAAGAACGCAGCGACTGCCGGTGTTGAGGGGATCGTTCTGCAAGCAGGCGGCGTGCTGATCCTTGATCGTCACGCGACGAAGCACGCGGCGGAGCAGGCGGGGATCTTCATCATGGGGCGGGCGCTGTGATCCGGGTCTTCCTGGTGGCCGGTGAAGCCTCGGGCGACAAGCTGGGCGCGGCTTTAATGTCTGGCCTTAAGGCATTGGTAGACGTAGAGTTTTCTGGCATCGGCGGGCCGCTGATGGAGGCGGAAGGCATGGTCAGCCGCTTCCCGATGGACGAGCTGTCGGTCATGGGAATCGCTGAGGTGCTGCCCAAGTATCGCCACCTCAAACGCCGCATCGCCGAGACCGCCGAGGCGGTTCTGGAGCAGCAGCCGGACGTGCTGATTACCATCGACAGTCCGGATTTCTGCCTGCGTGTCGCCAAACTGGTTAAGGCGAAAAGCTCAATCAGAACAGTGCATTACGTCGCGCCGACCGTGTGGGCCTGGCGCAGTGGGCGGGCTGAAAAGATGGCGAAAGTCATTGATCAGGTGCTGGCGCTGTTCCCGTTTGAGCCGCCCTATATGGAAGCCGCGGGGATGGAGTGCGATTTCGTGGGCCATCCGGTTGTGGCGGAACGGGTCGCAAGCGCGGAGGAAGCGGCTGCGTTCCGTACCTCTTATGGCATTGAAAACAAACCTCTTTTGATGGTTTTGCCCGGGTCGCGCCGGGGTGAGGTTTCACGGTTGGCGCCGATTTTCGGGCAGGCTTTGCGCGGGATCGTGGCGGCGGAGCCAAATCTTAACGTGGTGATCCCGACCACCGCGAATGTTACGGAACTGGTGCGCGAGCAGGTCAAGGATTGGCCGGTGCAGCCGATTATTTTGAACCCGATTAACCAAAGTAAAGACGCCTATCTGGCTGAAAAGGCAGCGTGTTTTGCCGCTGCGGATGCCGCACTGGCGGCGTCGGGCACGGTGTCGCTGGAATTGGCGGCCGCGGATACGCCGATGGTCATCGCCTATGACATGAACTGGCTGTCGCGGCTGATCATCGGGCGGATGCTGAAGATCGACACGGTGACGCTGGTCAACTTGGTGTCCGAAACCCGCGCGATCCCGGAATTCATCGGAAAGCACTGTATTCCCGAGGATATTTCCAAAGCGATGCTGCAGGTGATGACCGATCCGGGGCAGCAGCACGATGCGATGGCGCTGACGATGGAGCGGCTGGGCAAGGGTGGCGAAGCCCCGGGTCTTAGGGCTGCGCGCGCGGTTTTAAGAGGTCTTAACGGCCGAGAATCGTAAGGTTTTCGGGGAAAACCGTACGTTCCGCTCAGAACGCCGATTTCAGGGTCGCAAGGGCCTTGGCCGGGTCCTCGGATTTCCAGATCTCGTCGCCGATGCCGAAGAAATCGGTGACCGGGGACAGCTGACCGATCAGCGCCTCGGAAAGCGCGCCCTCGGCGACGCAGGGCACCTCGATCATCTGGGACCACCATTCAAAGAGCTCACGCTCGGCCACGGTGCCGTCGCCCAGCGGCGTGGTGCCGACCGGACCGAAGGAGACGTATTCGGCGCCCGCTTCGCCGGCGCTCATGCCGTCGTGGCGCGAGGCACCGCAGAAGGCGCCGACGATGGCGTCATCCCCCAGCGCCTTGCGGGCCTTGCGCACGGAGCGCGAGCCGTCGAGCAGGTGCACACCGTCGAGGCCGAGGCGTTCGACCATCAGCAGGTGGGTGTCGATGACGATGGCGACGTCGCGGGCATGGCAAACCTCGCGCAGGGCGTCGCCGGCGCGCAGGAGGCGCTCTTCGTCGCGGGTGGCAAGCGCCAGGCGGACACAGGCGATATCATGCGCGTCCAGCACGCTGGCCAGGGTCGCGGGGAAGTGCGACAGCTCGAACGTGGGGGGAGTGATGAGGTAGATCTGCGGCTGCTCGGTCTCGGCCATGGTCGCGGCTCCTGTCTGGGTTTGGGGGTCTATAGCGTGGAAAATCGGGTTTGGAAATGGGGGCGTGCGGCCTGTGGCGGGGGGTGGGCCGTGAGTATTTTCGGTCAGAAAGAAGCTAATGGGGTTGGATAAGGGGGGGCGGTGGCGTATTTGCCTGCGGTGAATTGGATGGAGAGAGAGATGCCGAGCGGAACCCCTCAGCCTGCCTTTGTTCTGGTGCGCCCGCAGATGGGCGAGAATATCGGAGGTGCGGCGCGCGCGATGTGGAATTTCGGGCTGGACCGGATGCGGGTGGTGGCACCGCGCGACGGCTGGCCGAATGAACGGGCGGTGGCGCTGGCGAGCGGGGCGGGGCGGCTGCTGGACGAGGCGGTGCTGTGTGACGATCTGGCGGGGGCGCTGGGGGATTGCCAGTATGTCTTTGCCACGACGGCGCGACCGCGGGGGCTGACCAAGCCGGTGGTGACGCCGGAGCGGGCGATGGCGATGGCACGCGAGATGATTGCGCGGGGCGAGAAGGTGGCCGTGATGTTCGGGCCGGAGCGGGCCGGGCTGGAGAACGAGGATATCGCGCGGGCGAATGCGATCGTCTCGGTGCCGGTGAATCCGGAGTTTGCGTCGCTGAACCTGGCGCAATGCGTGCTGCTGATGTCCTATGAATGGGGCCGTCAGAGCATCGAGGCCGAGGATGAGGTGGTGGAGCTGGCTGGCAGCGAATGGGCCAGTGCGATCGAGGTCGAGAAGCTGGCCGAGCATTACGAGGGACGGCTGGACGAGGCGGGGTTCTTTTTCCCGCCCGAAAAGGCCGAGGGCATGAAGATCGTGCTGCGCAACCTGTGGAGCCGGATGCGGCTGACGCGCTCGGACGTGCAGATGCTGCACGGGATCATGCGGCAAATGGTGCGCTGGAAGGATCGCGGCTGAGCGCTGGACGCGCACGGCCGTGCGCCCTAGGTTTGGGCGCGAGGACAAACGAGACGCTCCCGTGCAGGAGCGAAAAGCGATGGGCAGGACATGAGCGGAAAACGCAAGCTTTTCGAAGAGGTGGGCCAGGACGCCCAGACCACGCGCAGCGCCCCGGCGGGCGGCATGATCGACAAGGGCCGGCGCGGTGCGCGTCGGGGGATCCGGGCGTGGTTGCTGGTGCTGTTCGTGCTGGTCGTGACCATGATCGCGGTGGGCGGGTTGACGCGCCTGACCGATAGCGGGCTGTCGATCACCGAGTGGAAACCCGTCACCGGGGCGATCCCTCCGCTGAGTGAGGCGCATTGGCAGGAAGAGTTCGCCAAGTACCAGCAGATCCCCGAGTTCCAGTTGCAGAACAAGGGCATGACGCTGGAGGGCTTCAAGGAGATCTACTGGTGGGAATGGGGCCATCGCCAGCTGGGCCGCACCATCGGGCTGGTCTGGGCACTTGGCTTTGCCGGTTTTGCGCTGGCGCGGGCGATCCCGGCGGGCTGGACGGGCCGGTTGCTGGGCATCGGTGCGCTTGGCGGGCTACAGGGGGCCGTGGGCTGGTGGATGGTCAGCTCGGGCCTGAAGGGGACGATGCTGGACGTGGCCAGCTATCGTCTGGCGACGCATCTGGGGCTGGCCTTTGTCATCTTGGGTTTCATCGCGTGGTACGTGTTCCTGCTGGGCCGCGAAGAGCGCGTTCTGATGCAGGCGCGTCGCCAGGCAGAGCGCAAGCTGTGGGGCATGTCCACGGGCTGGCTGCACCTGACCTTTGTGCAGATCCTGCTGGGCGCGCTGGTGGCCGGGATCGACGCCGGGCAAAGCTTTACCGACTGGCCGCTGATGGGCGGGCAGGTGGTGCCGCCCGAGGCGTTCGATCTGACCCCGGTCTGGCGCAATTTCTTTGAGAACCCCGGCCTGGTGCAATTCATCCACCGCTGCGTGGCGTATCTGCTGTTGGCCTACTCGGTCGTGATGCTGCTGAAGGGGCGCAAGTCGGCCCATGCGGGCACGCGGGCGGCCTTTACCGCGGCGTTCATCGCGGTGATCGGGCAGGTGTCGCTGGGCGTGTACGTGCTGTTCTCGGGGGTGCAGGCACATGTGGCGCTGACGCACCAGATCATCGCGGTGATGGTCTGGGTGCTGATCCTGCGCGCGCGCTTCCTGAGCGGGTATCCGATTGTCGATACGATCCGGGGGAAATGAGATGTCCGCTTTTGACGCTTTGATGGGGTTCACCCGCGAGACGATGGCGCTGGCGCAGGTCGCGGGGCGGCTGGGCTGGGATCAGGAAACCGTGATGCCGCGCGGCGCCGCCGATCAGCGCGCCGAGGAGATGGCCGCTATGGAGGCGGTGCTGCATGCCCGCCGTGTCGATCCTCGGGTTGGCGAGTGGCTGGCGGCCGTGGACGAGGCCGCGCTGGATGATGTCGGGCGGGCGCAGATGCGGCACATCCGGCGCAGCTATGCCCGTAATCAGAAGGTTCCCGCCGATCTGGCGACGGCGCTGGCGCGGCTGACCAGCCGGGCGCAGGGCCAATGGGCCGAGGCGCGGGCGGCGGATGATTTCGCAGCCTTCGCGCCGGTTCTGGCCGAGATCGTGCGCCTGAAGCGCGAGGAGGCCAGCGCATTGGCCGCGGGCGGTGATCTGTACGACGCGCTGCTGGACGATTACGAGCCCGAGGCCAAGGCCGCCGATCTGCAGGCGATGTTCGATGCGCTGCGTCCGCGTCTGGTGGCGTTGCGCGCGGCGGCGCTGGACAAACCCGCGCCCAAGGGGGTGACGGGCACGTTCGACGAGGCCGCGCAGATGGCGCTGTCGCGCAAGCTGGCGCTGGCGTTTGGCTATGATCTGAATTTGGGGCGGGTGGACAAGGCGGTGCATCCGTTCAGCTCGGGCTCGGGGTTGGATGTGCGGATCACCACGCGGACCAATCCGGCGGACCCGTTCAACTGTTTTTACTCGACCATCCACGAGGTCGGGCATGCCTGCTATGAGCAGAATATCGATCGCGCCTATCTGCTGACGCCGCTGGGGCAGGGTGTTTCGATGGGGGTGCACGAAAGCCAGTCGCGGATCTATGAGAACCAGCTGGGGCGCAGTCGCGCGTTCACCGGCTGGCTGTACGGGCAGATGCGCGATGCGTTCGGGGATTTCGGGATTGCGGACGAGGACGCGTTCTATGCCGCCGTGAACCGGCTGCAGAACGGGTTCATCCGCACCGAGGCCGACGAGGTGCAGTACAACCTGCATGTCATGCTGCGCTTTGATCTGGAGCGCGCGCTGATCGCGGGCGATCTGGCGGTGAGTGATCTGGAAAGCGCCTGGAACGAGCGGTTCGCGGCGGATTTCGGGTTTGCTGTGGATCGCGCCTCGAACGGGTGTTTGCAGGATGTGCATTGGTCGGTGGGGCTGTTCGGCTATTTCCCGACCTATAGCCTGGGCAATGTCTATGCCGGTTGCCTGAACGAGGCGCTGCGCAAGGCGGTGCCGGATCTGGACGCGCAACTGGCGCAGGGGCAGACCGGGGCGGCGACGGGTTGGCTGCGCGAGAACCTGCAACGCCACGGCGGGCTGATGACCCCGCGCGAGGTGATCACGCAGGCCTGTGGCGCGGCCCCGAGCGAGGCGCCCTTGCTGGCCTACCTGGAAGACAAGTTCGGCGCGCTTTACGGGATTTGAGCGCAAAGCCGGTTTTGAAATGACGCACGGCGCGCTGGGGGAACCCGGCGCGCCGTGAGTATTTTCATCAGAAAGAAGCCCTTAGTAGTCGGGGAAATTCTGGAAGAAGTCGCGGCGGTTGAAGCGCACGCCGTCGCCAAGCTGGAAATGGGCGGCGATGGAGAGTACCGCGTCGCCGGTGTCGTGCTGGGCGGCGCGGGCTTCGAGCGTCATGCCGTTGGCGAATTTGCGCGCAACACCCAGATAGGCGGTGTCGCGGCTGGTGCCGCCGTCCAGATCGGCCATGTGGGCGCCGAACAGGAGGCTCCAGGTTTGGGAGGCGCCGAGGGCGTAGGCCAGGTCCAGCCCGTAGATGTTGCCGTTCAGGCCGCCGGCGCTGACCGGATCCTGAAAGCCCGCGTAGCCCTGGATCTCGAGTGCGCCGGCGGTGTGGGCAAATTCGGCGCCCCAGAGCGTGTAGGAGGTGCCGAGGCGATCCTCGCCCGACAGGAACATGCCGATATCGGTGCTGGGGGTGACGGCGTAGAACACGTGCAGCGCCATGAAGGGCGAGGTGGAGCCGTCGGCCTCGTATTTGCTCATGCCGAAGTCCAGCTGCAGGTTGGTGCGGCCGCTGAAATGGGTCATGAAGGAGCCTTCGACCCGCTTGAAGTTGACCGAGCTGTCAAGGTTGGTCGACAGGCCCAGTTCGAGTTCGGCGGACAGCATGTCCTGGGCGAGGGCGGGAACGGGAGAAAGCGCCGTGCACAGCGCCAGAAGGCGAATCGTACGGGTCATGGAAATCACTCCGGCATAAAAATGGGGACGGGCCATTATAGCCCGTCCCGGAGTTAAATTGACAGGGGCCTTGGCCCGGATCACTCGGTCGCGGTGTCCTCGTCGTCGCCTTGTTCGGCGATACGGGCCACCGAGACGACCACTTCGCCTGCGCCGGTGTTGAACACCTTGACGCCGCCGGCGCTGCGCGAGCGGAAGGAGATGCCCTCGACCGGGACGCGGATCGACTGGCCGGTGGAGGTGACCAGCATGATCTGGTTGTCCATCTCGATCGGGAAAGAGGCGACGATCGGGCCGCCGCGCATGGATTTTTCCCATGCGG
Organism: Thalassobius vesicularis; assembly: GCF_004799325.1. Lineage (GTDB taxonomy): Bacteria > Pseudomonadota > Alphaproteobacteria > Rhodobacterales > Rhodobacteraceae > Thalassobius > Thalassobius vesicularis. The sequence goes on along the minus strand of NZ_SSMD01000003.1, from coordinate 350,210 downwards.
TGACGCCTTGGCCGCCGCGGCCGCGCACCGGGTAGTCGTGCGACGAGCTGATCTTGCCCAGACCGGAACTGGTGATGGTCAGGATCTGGTTCTCGGCGGCGGACATCTCGGCGTAAAGCTCGGTCGAGACGGCGGCGTCTTCGGCGACGCCCTCGTCATCGCTGGCCTCGTCCTCGGTCAGGCCGGCCATGGCGCGGCGCATCTTGAGGTAGGTGGCGCGTTCTTCGGGGGTGTAGTCGGTGTGACGGATCACGGACATCGAGACGACGTGATCCTCGCCCAGCAGGCGAATGCCCCGCACACCGGTGGAATCGCGGCCCTTGAACACGCGCACCTCGGTGGTGGGGAAGCGGATCGCGCGGCCGGAGTCGGTGACCAGCATGACGTCGTCATCTTCAGAGCAGATGTTGGCGTTCACCAGTTCCACGCCCTCGGGCAGTTTCATCGCGATCTTGCCGTTCGACTTGACGTTGGTGAAATCCGACAGCGCGTTGCGGCGCACGTCGCCCGCCGAGGTGGCGAAGACGATCTGCAGGTCGTCCCATTCCTCGTCCGGGCGGTCGACCGGCATGATGGCGGCGATCGAAACCCCGGTGGGGATGGGCAGGATGTTGACGATGGCCTTGCCCTTGGCGGTGCGGCCACCCAGCGGCAGGCGCCATGTCTTCAGCTTGTAGACCATGCCGTCGGTGGTGAAGAACAGCAGCTGCGTGTGGGTGTTGGCCACGAAGAGGGTCGTGACGACGTCCTCTTCCTTGGTTTGCATGCCCGACAGGCCCTTGCCGCCGCGTTTCTGGCTGCGGAAATCGGCCAGCGGCGTGCGCTTGATCCAGCCGGCCGAGGTGATGGTGACGACCATGTCCTCGCGCTCGATCAGGTCTTCGTCTTCCATGTCGCCGGACCAGTCCACGATCTCGGTGCGGCGGGGGACGGCGAATTGCTCGCGCACTTCGCGCAGTTCATCGGCGATGATGGCCATGATCCGGTCGCGCGAGCCGAGGATTTCCAGGTACTCGCGGATGTTGGCGGCCAGTTGTTGCAGCTCGTCCGTGACTTCCTGCACGCCGATCTGGGTCAGGCGTTGCAGGCGCAGTTCGAGGATCGCGCGGGCCTGGGTTTCCGACAGGTTATAGGTGCCGTCGTCGTTCATCGTGTGGGTCGGGTCGTCGATCAGGCGGATGTATTCCGCGATCGAGCCGGCGGGCCAGCGACGCGTCATCAGCTTTTCGCGCGCTTCGGCGGCGTCGGCAGAGGCGCGGATGGTGGCGACGACCTCGTCCACGTTGGTGACGGCCACGGCCAGACCACACAGGATATGCGCGCGTTCGCGGGCCTTGCGCAGCAGATAGGCGGTGCGGCGGGCAACGACATCCTCGCGGAAGTCCACGAAGGCGGTCAGGAAGCCGCGCAGGGTCAGCTGTTCGGGACGGCCGCCGTTCAGCGCCAGCATGTTACAGCCGAAGGACGTCTGCATCGGGGTGAAGCGGTAGAGCTGGTTCAGCACCACTTCGGGGGTGGAGTCGCGCTTCAGCTCGACCACCACGCGGACGCCGTTGCGGTCGGATTCGTCCTGCACGTGGCTGATGCCTTCGAGGCGCTTGTCGCGCACCGCTTCGGCGATCTTCTCGATCATGCTGGCCTTGTTCACTTGGTACGGGATCTCGTCCACGATGATGGCGTAGCGATCCTTGCGGATTTCCTCGACATGGGTTTTGGCGCGGATGATGACGCTGCCGCGCCCCTCAAGATACGCCTTGCGCGCGCCCGAACGGCCCAGCAGCAGACCGCCGGTGGGGAAGTCGGGGCCGGGCACGTAGTGGATCAGATCCTCGGAGGTCAGGTCCGGGTCTTCGATCAGGGCCAGCGTGGCGTCGACGACTTCGCCCAGGTTATGCGGCGGGATGTTGGTTGCCATGCCGACGGCGATACCGCCAGCCCCGTTGACCAGCATGTTCGGGAACCGCGCGGGCAGGACGGTAGGTTCGCGGTCCTTGCCGTCGTAGTTGTCCTGGAAATCGACGGTTTCCTTGTCGATGTCCGCCAGCAGGAAGGCCGCCGGTTTGTCCATGCGCACCTCGGTGTAGCGCATGGCTGCGGGGTTATCCCCGTCCATCGAGCCGAAGTTGCCCTGACCATCCAGCAGCGGCAGCGACATGGAAAAATCCTGCGCCATCCGCACCAGCGCGTCATAGATCGCAGAGTCGCCGTGGGGGTGGTATTTACCCATGACGTCGCCGACCGGACGGGCCGATTTGCGATAGGCCTTGTCGTGGCTGTTGCCGGTCTCGTGCATCGCGTAAAGGATGCGTCGGTGCACCGGTTTCAGACCGTCACGCAGATCGGGAATGGCCCGAGAGACGATCACGCTCATCGCATAGTCCAGATAGGACGACTTCATCTCGTCCGTGATCGAGACCGAAGGCCCGTGATACTTGGGCCGCGCAGGTGCGTTTTCTTCTTCGTTTTCAGGGGTTTGAGGCGTATCGCTCACGTGGTCTTACCGCTCTGCTTTGTACTTCTATATGTTGTTGCACAGGTTATAACAGAGCCATGATATGGGGTGCAATGGTTGACCTTCCCGCAGCGCGCCTTGGGGCGCGCGGGCAGGGGGACTGGCACCGCGAAGGACCAGGCGGAGACGGATGGTTGGGGGTGTCGGCCCCGGATCGCGCCGGGGCCAAACGGGTCACATGACCAGGATCATGGTCTCGAGCGCGGCCATGTTCCAGAAGCCGTCCAGAATGATGACCTCGCCGTTATCGGTGAATTGCAGCTCGATCCCGGTGGTGCCCCAGCTGGCGAAATTGCCGACGACCTGGGCCGCGGTCAGGGTGCCGAACGTGGTCCACAGGGTGGAGTCGAGCGCCAGGATATCGCCGTCTGCCGCGCTGAAATCGCGCACCGTGTTGGAGCCGTCGCCGTGGAAGAACTCGAACGTATCAGCGCCGCCTTCGCCCCACAGGATGTCGGTGCCGCTGCCGCCGCCCAGCGTGTCATCGCCGTCACCGCCGCGCAGGGTGTCGTTGCCGGTGCCGCCGTTCAGGCTGTCATTGCCCGCCGCGCCAAACAGCACGTCATCGTCACCGTCGCCTGACAGGGTGTCGTTGCCAAAGCCGCCAAAGATGGTGTCGTTGCCCGCGTCGCCGCTGATCGCGTCGGCGTCCAGGCCACCGCCCAGAATGTCATTGCCGAAGCCGCCGTTGATCTGGTTCAGACCGGTGCCGCCCCAGATCTCGTCAGCGTCGTTGCCACCGTAGAGCGAGTCATTGCCAGCGCCGCCATAGATGGTGTCGTTGCCCGCACCGCCATAGACGATGTCGGTGCCCAGATAGGCGCCGATCAGGTCGTTGCCGTCCTGTCCGTCCAGCGTGTCATTGCCTTCGCCGCCCCAGATCTCGTCATTGCCGGAGTCGCCGTAGATCACATCGTTGCCATCGCCAGCATAAACGGTGTCGTCGCCCAGACCCGCGAAGACCTGGTCGTCATCCGCGCCAACGCCGATCACGTCATTGCCCGCGCCGCCGTCGACGTAATCGAAGTCGGCGCCGCCCCAGATCTCGTCGTGGCCGTCGCCGCCGAAAAGGACATCAAGGCCCGCGCCGCCGTACAGCGTGTCGTTGCCTGCCTCGCCGTAGAGCGAGTCATCGCCGTCGCCGCCGCCCAGCATGTCGTTGCCGGTGCCGCCATGCATCGAGTCGTTGCCCAGATCGCCCCACAGCTGGTCAGCCCCGCCATTGCCGTAGACGGTGTCATGGCCCGCCCCGGCATATACGGTGTCATTGCCGTCGGTTGCGGCCTCAGCGCCATTGGCATCGGCATAGATCAGGTCGTTGCCCGAGCCGCCGCCCAACAGGTCGGCCGCGCCGCCGCCGGTCATCACGTCATTGTCGTTGCCGCCCCAGATCTGGTTCACGGCAGCGTTGCCCACCAGCGTGTCGTTGCCGTCACCACCCAGCAGCGTGTCGCGACCGCCCGCAGTGGCGGTGATGCTGTCATTGCCAGCCTCGCCCGAGAGCGTGTCCGCGCCGGCACCGTCCGTGATGATGTCGTCGCCGTCGCCCCCGTAGATGGCCACGGCCGTCAGGTTCACAGTCGATCCGATATGCCCCATGATGGAGTCGTTGCCAGCCCCGCCAAAAATCGTGTCCGCGCCGAGGAAGGCTGTGATCGTGTCATTGCCGTCGCCGCCGTTGACCAGATCGTCGCCCGCTTCGCCAACCAGCAAGTCGTCGCCGCCATCGCCAAAGATACGGTCGTTGCCCGCGCCACCGAGGATGGTGTCGTTGCCCGCCACGAAGGTGTAGAGGCCGGTCAGCAGGCCGTTATCCTCGCCCAGCAGGTAGTCGTCGCCATCGCCGCCTTCAACAAGATCGGCGCCGCCGCCTGCCGCGATGGTGTCGTTGCCTTCGTTGCCATAGATGACGTCGCTTCCTTCGACATCGAGGATCGAATCGTTGCCCTCCTCGCCCCAGATGATGTCATCGCCAGACAGGTCGATGATGACGTCATGGCCCAACCCGCCCGAGATGTGGTCAAAGCCCGCGCTGTCCACGATTACGTCATCGTGATCGCCGCCCGAGATCCCGTCATCGCCTGCGCCGCCCTGGATGCTGTCCATGCCCGCGCCGCCAATGATAACGTCGTCGCCGTCGCCGCCGTCCATCGAGTCGGCCTGATCGCCGCCGTCCAGGCTGTCATTGCCAGCGCCGCCGTTCAGGATATCCGCCCCGAAGCCGCCCATCAGCGTGTCGAGCCCGTCGCCGCCTTCCAGCAGGTCATCCTGTGCGCCGCCGTCCAGGCTGTCGTTGCCGCCGTTGCCATAGAGCGAGTCCAGCCCCTGGCCGCCCAGCAGGGTGTCGTTGCCCTCGACCCCGGCGCCGCCGGCGTCGTTGTCGCCATAAAGCGCATCGTCGCCATCGCCTCCGCGCATCATGTCGTTACCGAAATGGCCGTAGAGGCGATCGTTATCCTCGTCGCCCCACAAGTCGTCATCGCCCGAGCCGCCATAGATGGTGTCATTGCCGATCGAGCCGTGGATCAGCAGGATGCTGCCATTGGCGGTGCCGCTGACGCTGTCCCAGCCAAAGATCTGGTCGGCGCCCCAGTCACCGTGCACCTCGTCCGCGCCGTGCAGGGCATAGATCGTGTCGTTGCCATCGCCGCCCGACAGGAAATCCGCGTCCTCGCCGCCGTCGATCAGGTCGTTTCCGTCGTCACCCCAGATGGTGTCGTTTCCGGCAAACCCGTTGATCGTGTCGTCCCCTCCGGCCCCGTTGATCGCGTCCGACGCCGAGGATCCGTCGATCAGCTCGGATTTGCTGGTGCCTTGCACGTTGATGAGTTCGCGGAAGGTGGCCCGGATCATGTCCAGATCGACCATGTGCTGCGACAGAAGGTTCAGGAAGGCGAGGTCAGGGGAGTACAGAAGCATCGGTTACCTTATCGATTTTGGCTGGTTGGACGGGCTTTCAAGACCGGTCGACCGAATGAAAATGGCGGTTCAGGGGGTAAATTGACCCAAGAATGCAGCAAATTTTAGGCAAGCCGAGTGGAATTGCACCTGAAAATGGGCGCGAATTAACCGAAAATTAACGAAAAGGGCGCCAGAAACGGCGCCCTTTTGCGGTGGTCCGGGAACGGTGTTGGGTCAGTAAATGGACAACATCGCCTCGAGCACGCCCATGTCCCAGACCCCGTCCAGGATGAGGGCTTCGCCATTGTCGGTGAAGTGCAGCTCGATCCCGGTGGTGCCGACCGAGGCGAAGGTGGACAGCACCTCGGCCGCGGTCAGGGTGCCAAGGCTGGCCCACAGGTTGGCATCCAGTTGCAAAATATCCCCATCGCCCGCCGTCAGATCGCACAGCGTGAAGGTTCCGTCGCCAAGCGCAAACATGAACGTGTCAGCCCCCGAGCCGCCCCAGACGGTATCGTTGCCCGCGCCGCCGCTGAGCAGATCGTTACCGGACCCGCCGTAGATCAGGTCGTCACCTGCGTCACCGTTCACGGTGTCAATGCCGTCGCCGCCGCCCAGGGTATCATTGCCCAAACCGCCAGAGAGGTCATCATTGCCCGCATCACCCCAGAGTTGATCGTTGTCGGCATGTCCCAGCAGCGTGTCGTTGTCGGCTCCGCCATTGATCGTGTCGTTACCGCGTCCGCCCATCAGGACATCGGCCCCCACGCCGCCGCCGATCAGGTCGTCGTTGAGACCGCCGTCAATGTGGTCGTCGCCATCGCCGCCCCAGATCGTATCGTTATCCTGATTGCCATACAGCGAGTCGTTGCCAGCGCCGCCTTCGATATGATCGGCCTCCCGCCCGCCCCAGATGGCATCGGCGCCGTCATTGCCAAGCAGAGTATCCTCGCCATAGCCGCCATATATCGTGTCGGCATCGGTGCCACCGTCGACAAAATTCGCGCCGGACCCAGAGTAGAAGATGTCGTTGCCTGCGCCCCCCATCATCGTGTCGTTGTCACCGCCATTAAAGGTGTCGTTGCCTTCACCACCATCGGCGAAACTATGTTGTCCTCTCCCTCTGAGCACATCGTCTCCGCTACCACCGATGAGAGTGTCATAAGGACCATCCACGGCCAAAAGATTGTCATTTCCGGCACCGCCCTCCAACAAGTTGTGCGTACCCCAAGTCACAAGTCGATCGTCGCCTTCCCCTCCGAGTAGAGTGTCGTGGCCCCAGCCTCCGTCCAGAAAGTCGTTACCCCCTTCGCCGGCGATCAAGTCGTCGTCGTCATGGCCCCAGAAATCGTTTGCTTCTTCGTTCCCGATCAGCAGGTCCGAGCCGGCGCCGCCATAGAGTGTATCCATGCCCGAGACGCCTGCGTACAGCGTGTCGTTGCCGATGTGGCCAAACAGGCGATCCGTGCCAGCGCCGCCATCAAGACTGTCGTTACCTGCCTCGCCCAGAAGGATGTCTTGGCCTTCCAGACCGTAAATCGTGTCGTCGCCGTCGGCGCCAAATATCTGATCGTTCAACGTGGTGCCATCAAGTGTGTCGGCATCGGCGGTGCCGTTAATGACGTTTACTTCACGAATACGCAGGGAGGTTGTCGCCAGCTCTGCCAGGTTTTTAGAGATACTGTCGAGCAGTGAAAAATCGGGTTTCCGGAGCATCACGGTCACCATCGTCTGATGTGTTTTCTGAACGGAATCCGGGGCTTTTGGCCCACGGCTCAAAGAGGGAAAGGTGAAAAATTGCTTTCGTTTAGGATCGTCTCGTTTTGAGGGAATTTCAAGACCGTATTCGCGCAAGGGATCGGCCTGTGTTCCGGCAAAAAACAAGGCCCCCCGAAGGGAGCCTTGCTGTTGTTTTAAACCGTTAAGGGCAGGGGTCAGACGATGGTGATGTGCGTATGCAGGTTGGCCATGTCCCAGTACCCTTCGAGCGTGATGACGTTGCCAAGATCGAAGGTCAGCACGATGCCGTTGGTGCCCCAGCTGGCGTACTGCGTCACCACTTGCGCGGCGGTCAGGGTGCCTTCGGGTTCCCACAGGGACTGGTCCAGCTGCAGCACGTCGTTCTGGGCGCCCGAGAAATCGCGCACCAGATCAGCGCCATCGCCGAGGTTGAAGACAAAGGTGTCGGCCCCGGTCTCGCCCCACAGGATGTCGCTGCCGGCACCGCCGCCGACCGTGTCGTTGCCGTCGCCGCCGCGCAGGGTGTCGTCACCCAGCCCGCCGCTGAGCGCGTCGTTCCCGGCCGCGCCGAACAGCGCGTCGTTATCCGCGCCGCCATCGGCCACGTCGTTGCCAGCCCCGCCAAAGATGGTGTCGCTGCCCGCATCGCCCATCAGCGTGTCGGCGTTCAGACCGCCCCCCAGGATGTCGTTGCCATCGCCGCCATTGACGGTGTTCAGGCCGTTGCCGGACCAGATCTCGTCATTGCCGGCGTCGCCGTTCAGGATGTCGTTGCCTTCACCGCCATAGATGGTGTCGGCGCCATCGCCGCCCGACAGGGTGTCGTTGCCCAGATAACCGCCCAGCAGGTCGTCGCCGGAGCCGCCCAGGCCGCTATCATTGCCCGCGCCGGTCCACATCTCGTCATTGTCGGCGCCGCCTTCGAGGGTGTCGTCACCGTCGCCGCCATAGAGCGTGTCGTTGCCTGCGTCCCCGACGACCGAGTCGTTGTCGGCCCCGGCGCCCAGCAGGTCATTGCCGTCGCCACCATACAACGTGTCCGCACCGGTCAGCGACCAGATCTCGTCATTGCCGTCGTCACCGGCCAAATAGTCGTTGCCCGCGCCGCCATAGAGCGTGTCGTTGCCCGCGCCGCCAAACAGGGAGTCGTCGCCCGCGGCGCCGCCGAGCATGTCGTCGCCGTCACCGCCCAAGGCAAAGTCGCTGCCGGCATCGGTCCAGATCTCGTCATTGCCGCCAAAGCCGAAGATCGAGTCGTTCCCAGCCCCGGCGAAAACCGTGTCGTTGCCATCAAAGGCATCGTTGTTGTCGGCGCTGATAAAGTCATCGCCTTCACCCGCGCCAATCAGGTCCGCGCCGCCGGTGGCGAAGAGGGCATCGTTGCCGCGACCGCCCCACAGCTCGTTGGCTTCGTTGTTGCCGACCAGGCTGTCATTGCCGTCGCCGCCCAGCAGCGTGTCCTGACCGCCGAACCCGAAGGACTGGATGATGTCGTCGCCATCGCCGCCAATCATCGAGTCGCTGCCATTGCCGCCGATGATCGAGTCGTTGCCCGCGCCGCCGTTGATGGTAAGGCCGACGCTGTTGACCTCGTTGTCGATGAAGGCGTGGATGGTGTCGTTGCCCGCGCCGCCGATCAGGGTGTCGGTGCCGCTGGTGTCCTCGATCAGGTCATCGCCGTCGCCGCCGTTGATCGAGTCCGAACCATTGCCGCCCAGCAGCGTGTCGTTGCCGCCTTCGCCCAGCAGGGTGTCGTTGCCTTCGCCGCCTTCAAGGCGGTCATCGCCGTCCACGCCGCCGGTGGTCACCTCGCCTCCGCCGTCGCCGACCAGGTAATCGTTGCCGTCCCCGCCGCGCAGGATGTCATTGCCGAACATACCTGCCAGCAGGTCATTGCCCAGGTCACCGAACAGCGTGTCATTGCCAAATCCGCCTGCGACCGTATCTGCGCCATCGTCCCCATGCGCAAACAGACCCGAGTTTTCGGGGTCGTCCGCCGAGCCGACGATGAAGTCGGCCCCTTCGCCGCCCGAGACGGTATCCAGACCGGACCCGGTAAGGATAGTGTCATTGCCAGCGCCGCCATCGATGGAGTCGTTGCCGGCGCCACCGAAGAGGGTATCGTTCCCGCCCAAACCGTTGATTGTGTCGTCGCCACCATTCCCGTGGATCGAGTCGGCGTCAGAGGTGCCGTCCAGCAGCTCGCTGGTGTCGTCGCCGTCGATCACGGCCATGTCGCGGAACACGGCGGTGAGCTGGGACAGTTCGGCCAGATGTTCGTCAAGGGTTTTGAGAATATTGGATTTGGACAAATCGTTGGTCATGATGCCTCCTGACACTGGTTACCGGGCGGATTGCGGGGTCCAATCCCATGCAAGTCCGCCGTTCGGGACAACAACGCCCGACACTCAAATACGTCGACTAGCTGCCAGCGCCGCGCCGGTTTCGCAAGTGACAAGAGGGGGTTGCAGTAGTTCTCCGGTATGGGGCGGGGGTGCGTTGCCTGAAAAATGGGCATGCGAAAAGGGCACCCGTTGGGGTGCCCTTGCGTCATATGTGCCAGTGGCTGGGGCAGGGGTCAGATGACGGTGATGTCGTCGATCAGACCGGCCAGATCCCAGTACCCTTCGAGCGCGATCACGTGGCCGTTGTCGAAGGTCAGGACGGTGCCGTGGTCGTTCCAGCTGCCGAATTGATCCAGCATCTGGGCCAGCGTCAGGCTGCCATGCACGGCCCAAAGCGCGTCGTCCAGGATCAGCCGGTCGCCCTCGATCGTGCTGAAATCGCGGATGATGTCGACGCCGCTGTCGGCCCCGAATACGAAGGTGTCGGCCCCCAACTCGCCCCACAGGATGTCATTGCCGGTGCCGCCGGTCAGGGTGTCCGCGCCCGCGCCGCCGTTCAGCGTGTCGTCGCCAAGGCCGCCGTCCAGCAGATCGTTGCCGTCGCCGCCCAGCAGCGTGTCCAGATCGGCCCCGCCGTAGAGGGTGTCGTTGCCGTCCGCGCCCATCATCAGGTCGTTGCCGTCACCGCCATAGAGCAGATCCGCCCCCGCCATCCCGGCCAGCAGGTCGTCGCCCGCGCCGCCCTGAACGGTGTCGTTGCCGTCGCCTGCCCAGACCTCGTCCGCGCCGGAGCCGCCGTCGATCAGATCGCCGCCGCCTGCGCCGTAGATGGTGTCAGCACCGTCATTGCCGTTCAGGGTGTCGGCGTTCGTGCCGCCTCCGATCAGGTCGTTGCCGTCGCCGCCATGGGCCAGGTTGAGGCCGTCGCCCGCCCAGATCTCGTCATTGTCGGCGCCGCCGAACAGGGTGTCGTTGCCCGAGCCACCGAACAGAGTGTCGATGCCTGCGCCGCCCGACAGCACGTCATGGCCGTCGTAACCGCCCAGCAGGTCGTTACCGTCGCCGCCATCGGCAGTGTCGTCGCCCGTGCCTGTCCAAAGCTGGTCGTCGCCGTCGTCGCCTGTGATCTCGTCATTGCCGGTGCCCGCAAAGATCGTGTCATTGCCCGCACCGCCCGAGATCGCGTCATCCTCGGCCCCCGAGCCCAGAAGGTCGTTTCCTGCCCCGCCGATTAGCGTGTCGCGGCCGCCGACCGACCAGATCACATCGTCATCCGCGCCGCCGTCCAGATAGTCGTTGCCCAGCCCGCCATAGAGCGTGTCCAGCCCATCCTGACCGAACATCGAGTCGTCTCCGTCCCCGCCGCCCAGCATGTCGTTGCCCCAGCCGGCATAGGCGGTGTCGTTGCCGTCCGCGCCCCAGATCTCGTCCGACTGGCCGCCGGTCAGGATCCAGTCGTGGCCTGCACCTGCGTAAACGGTGTCCGCGCCGTCAGAGGCGTCGCCATCGTCGGCGATGATCGAGTCGTCACCGTCGCCGCCGCCGATCAGGTCAGCCCCGCCGCCCGCCATCAGGGTGTCGTTTTCAGAGCCACCCCACAGCGCATTGGCCAGCGCGTTGCCCCAGAGGATGTCATCGCCGTCGCCGCCCAGCAGCGTGTCGCGGCCGCCATTGCCGAACACGGTGTCATTGCCCGCGCCGCCCGACAGGCGATCCGCCGCAGCGCCGCCTTGGATCAGGTCGTTGCCATCCCCGGCGTAGACCTCGAGTGCTGCGGCGTTGATCCAGCCGTCGCCGCTGGCCTGAATGGTGTCGTCGCCCGCGCCGCCAAAGATCGTGTCCATGCCCGCCTGCGACAGGATGAAATCATTGCCGTCGCCGCCATCGACCCAATCGGCCCCCGCGCCGCCATCCAGCGAGTCGTCCCCTCCGTCGCCAAAGACGCGGTCGTTGCCCTCGCCGCCATAGATGGTGTCGTTCCCGGCGACCATCGCGCCCCAGGTGTTCAGGCCGCCATCCTCGCCCATCAGGTAGTCGTCGCCGGTGCCGCCCAGGATGAGATCCGCGCCGCTGCCCGCCGCAACCGTGTCATTGTCAGCGCCGCCGTCGATCGTGTCGGTGCCCCACAGGTCGAGGATGGAGTCGTTGCCCTCGCCGCCGATGTGGGAGTCATCGCCGGTCTCGTCGATCAGGGTGTCGTGGCTGAGGCCGCCGTCCAGCGTGTCATTGCCCGCGCCGCCATTCAGCGTGTCCATGTGATCGTCACCGAACAGGCTGTCATTGCCATCGCCGCCCAGCAGGCTGTCGGTGCCATCGCCGCCGAACAGGGTGTCAGTGCCCGCGCCGCCCAGCAGGGTATCGGCCTGATCGCCGCCATCCAGCACGTCGTCACCGACCCCGCCATTCAGCAGGTCAAAGCCGAAGCTGCCCTCAAGCGTATCGGCCCCGGAACCGCCATAAAGCGCGTCGTCCATCGCCCCGCCATCCAGCGAGTCGTTGCCGCCGTCGCCCCACAGCGTGTCCATGCCCTGACCGCCGATCAGGGTGTCGTTGCCCTCGATCCCCGAGCCGTTGCCGTTATAGTCGCCGGCCAGATAGTCGTCTCCGTCGCCGCCACGCACCAGGTCGGCACCGAAATAGCCGTAGACGATGTCGTTGCCCAGGTCCCCGGCAAGGTCGTCGTCGCCGCCGCCGCCGGTGATGGTGTCGTGCCCATCATAGCCGTAGATGCTGACGGTTTTCATGTTGGCATGGCCGTCCAGAACGCCGGAAATGCTGTCGTTCCCAGACCCGCCCGAGATCGTGTCATAGCCGCTGAGCGAATAGATCGTGTCGTCGTTCTGCCCGCCATAGGCCAGATCGTTGCCCGCGCCGGTATAGATCAGGTCGTTGCCGTCTTCGCCCCAGATCGTATCGTCGCCGCCATAGCCCCAGATCGTGTCGGCGCCATCACGGCCAGCGAGGCGGTCGTCGTTCTCGTCGCCCTCGATCAGTTCGGATTTGCTGGTGCCAAGCACGTCGGCCAGGGATCGGAAGCGCGCGGTGGCGTCCTCGAGTTCCGCGAGCGTGCGGCTGAGCGTGGTCAGGATTTTAGGGTCGGATTTATGGAAGGTCATGATCGTTACTTTCTGTCAGGGACGGGACGGCCAGACAGGATGCCGTCGCAACTATTGACGAAAGTTGACGCCTCAATCCGGGCTGAAATGTGTTTGGATGGCCCCAAATCAAGGCGAAAAACGTTCTTAACACGCTGATTTAAAACAGGTTTTATTCAATGTTTCCACGCCTGCGCGCAACGAAAAAGGCACCCGGTGCGGGTGCCTTTGCCGGTCGCGCTGATCGTGCGGATCAGGGCACGATGCGGGTGTATTTCAGACCTTCGAGGCTGGCGCCGAACAGCAGGCCGGCCTGGCCGAACACGACCGCCAGGATCGGAGCGGTGGCGGTGGTGGTCTCGGCGCGGACGTTCTCAGCCACGTCCGAGAAGACGTATTCGGCATCCGCCCCAAGGGCCCAACCGGCGCTGCGGCGGAATTTCTCCAACGCTTCCTCGGTCATGAAGAACAGGACATGCGCGTATTGCTGCGCGCCGAACTGGAAGCCGACACTGCCCTTGGCGGACGAGTAGTAATCCACCGACACGCCGTTCACACGCAGCGCGCCGCGCCCGTAGCCGCCGCCAAAGAACATGCTGGCTTCGGTCACCAACGGCATCACCAGCTGGCCCACGGATTTGTCCGCGACGGCGCGGGTGCCGGGGTACTTGCTGTACAGATAATCCAGCGTCGAGTTCACGCGCGCGTCGATCGTTTCAGCATTGGCGGTGCCCACGCCGTTGCCGCAAGCGGCGGTCATGCCTGCGCCGGCAAGCGCGGCCAGGGTAAAGCTGCGTCGGGAAAGTTGGGTCATGTCACTGTCGCCTGTATTGTTTGCCTGAACTGCTGCCCGGCCTTTTCGAAGCCGGGTCATTGGGCGAAACTATAGATGGGGGCAGGGCACCTGTCACTATACAGGATGCAGGATGCGCGGGATTTGGCGCGCGATCCTGTCAGGCCCCTTGCAGGTGACGCGCCACGGCGGGGGCAAAGTAAGTCAGGATGCCGTCGCAGCCCGCACGCTTGAAGCACAGCAGGCTTTCCAGCATCGCCTTGTGCCCATCGATCCAGCCGTTCTGGGCCGCGGCCTGGATCATCGCGTATTCGCCCGAGACCTGGTAGGCATAGGTCGGTACGCCAAAGCCGTCCTTCACGCGGCGGCAGATGTCCAGATAGGGCATGCCGGGTTTGACCATCACCATGTCAGCACCCTCGGACAGGTCACGCTCGATCAGGCGCAGGGCCTCGTCGCTGTTGCCGGGGTTCATCTGGTAGGTGGTCTTGTCGCCCTTCAGCGCACCCGATGCGCCCACCGCGTCGCGGAACGGGCCGTAGAAGGCGCTGGCATACTTGGCGGCGTAGGACAGGATCATGGTGTCCTTGTGGCCCTCGGCCTCCAACGCCTGACGGATCGCGCCGATGCGGCCGTCCATCATGTCGGACGGGCCGATGATGTCGACGCCGTTGCGGGCTTGCTCGACCGCTTGTTTGACCAGCGCGTCCACGGTTTCGTCGTTCAGGATCTTGCCGTCCACCACGAAGCCGTCATGACCCATCGAGTTATACGGGTCCAGCGCCACGTCGGACATGATCGCGATTTCGATCCCGGCGTCCTTGATGGCGCGGCTGGCGCGGTTGGACAGGTTGTTGGGGTTCCACGCTTCCTCGCAGGTGGCGGTTTTCAGCGAGGGGTCGGTGTAGGGGAACAGGCAGATCGCCGGAATGCCCAGATCGGCGGCCTCGCGCGCGGCCTCGACGATCTTGTCGACGGACAGGCGGTTGACGCCGGGCATCGAGTTCACCGGCTCGACCACGCCTTCGCCGTCACGCACGAACACCGGCCAGATCAGATCGCCGACAGTCAGCGTGTTTTCCTGCACCAGCGCGCGAATCTGGGCGGACTGGCGGGTGCGACGGAACCGGGTGATCGGGAACGGGGCCTGGGCGTTATGGGGCATTGGGTCTTTCCTGTGCGGTTTCATATTGGGTGGCATGGAATTTCCCCACACTCAAGGGTAGGAATTGCCGCGCGGGCCGGGTAAGCAGGCCAAAACGGCGGAGCATAGGCGTGAGCTGGTACGAACTCCTCAACGAAATGATCGACATGCGGTCGTTCTCGAACCTGTGGTTCTGGATCGCGCTGGCGGTCATGTGGTCGACGACCAGCCATTGGGTGCTGGGCGTTCCCTTCGATATGGTCATGCGCGCCGCCCGCCACGAAGGCCAGGCCCAGGATGACCTTGAGGCGGTGGTCCGCGCCAACATCAACCGGCTGCTGTATATCTCGGGCGTGTCGGGGCTGTGGCTGTTGGGGCTGGGGTTCTTTTTCTTCACCGTTCTGATCATGCTGGGCTTTGTCTATGACGTGCAGCTGGCGCAGGCCGTGTTCTGCCTGCTGTTCCCGCTGTCGATGGTCGGCCTGATGAGCCTGAACACCGCCCGCCGCATCCGCGACGAGGGGCTGGCCGGCCCGGCCCTGCGCAAACGCTTGACGCGCCACCGGATCTGGGTGCAGGTGCTGGGCATGGTGGCGATCTTCATGACCACGATATGGGGCATCTACCAGAACCTGACGGTAAATGTTCCGAACAATTTCAGACATTTGGGGCAACTTTCTCATGTCGAACAGCCAATCGGTGACGATCGGGGGCGCACCCGAGGGCTTTGATGCAAGCCTGATCCTTTCCGAGGTCGAGAAATCCGGCGGGCCGGTGATCCACATCGCCCGCGACGACAAACGCCTGGCGGCCACCGAGGCCGCCTTGCGCTTCTTTGCGCCCGAAATGCCGGTGGTGATTTTTCCGGGCTGGGATTGTCTGCCCTATGACCGGGTTAGCCCGCATGCCGATATTTCAGCCGCGCGCATGGCGACGCTGGCGGGGCTGGTCCACGGGATGCCACCCAAATACGTGCTGCTGACGACGCTGAGCGCGGCCATGCAACGCGTCCCCGCCCGCGAGGTGCTGGCCGAGGCGGCGTTCACCGCTCGTGTCGATGAACGCATCGACGAGGCGGCGCTGCGGCAATTCCTGGTGCGGATGGGCTTTACCCAAGCCCCCACGGTGATGGAGCCGGGCGACTACGCCGTGCGCGGCGGCATCATCGACATCTTCCCGCCGGGCGAATCCGGGCCGGTGCGTCTGGACCTGTTCGGCGACGTGCTGGACGGGGCGCGGCGCTTTGACCCGGTCAGCCAGCGTACCATCGAAAAGCTGGATCTGGTCGAGCTGGCCCCGGTGTCCGAGGTGATCCTGGACGAGGCGGCGATCCTGCGATTCCGCCAGAATTACCGGATCGAGTTCGGCGCGGCGGGCACCGATGATCCTCTGTACGAAGCGGTCAGCGCGGGCCGCAAACATCAGGGGATGGAGCATTGGCTGCCGTTCTTCCACGAGCGACTGGAAGTGCTGTTCGACTACCTGCCGGGGGCGACGGTGACGATGGATCACCAAAGCACCCCGCAACGCCTGAGCCGTTGGGACGGCATCGCGGACCAGTACGAAACCCGCAAGATCGCCATGACGCAAAAGGGGCGGCTGGACACGGTCTATAAACCCGTGCCGCCGGGTCTGCTGTATCTGGACGACACCGCCTGGACCAAGGCGCTGAGCGCGCGGCGCGTGGTGCAATACCATCCGCTGCCACAAGCCAGCGGGCCGAACGTGGCGGATGCGGGCGGGCGGATCGGGCGCAACTTCTCGCCCGAGCGCCAGTTGGAGAACGTAAACCTTTTCAGTGCATTGGCGGATCATGTTAATGCGAAACTGGCGGGTGGGCCGGTCGTCGTCGCCTCATACTCCGAGGGGGCACGCGAACGTCTGGACGGGCTTTTGGAGGACGAGGGCCTGCTGGGCGCCGTCCCCGTCAAGGACATGCGCGCGGTCGGCAAACGCGGGCTGCATCTGGCGGTCTGGCCGCTGGAACACGGGTTCGAAGCGCCGGGCCTGACGGTGATCTCGGAACAGGATGTGCTGGGCGACCGGCTGATCCGCAAACCCGCACGCAAGAAACGGGCCGAGAATTTCCTGACCGAAACCCAGTCGCTGTCCCCCGGCGATCTGGTCGTGCACGTGGACCACGGCATCGGGCGCTACAAGGGGCTGGAAGTGGTCGCCGCCGCCGGGGCCGCCCATGAATGCCTGCTGCTGGAATACGCCGAAGACGCCAAGCTGTACCTGCCGGTCGAAAACATCGAACTGCTGTCGCGTTACGGCCACGAAGAGGGACTGCTGGACCGGCTGGGCGGGGGCGCATGGCAGGCCAAGAAGGCCAAGCTGAAGGAACGCATCCGCGAGATGGCGGACCGCCTGATCCGCGTCGCCGCCGAGCGCGCCCTGCGCACCGCACCGGTGCTGGAGGCGGAACACCACGCTTGGGAAAGCTTCTGCGCGCGCTTCCCGTATCAGGAAACCGACGATCAGCTGAAGGCGATCGAGGACGTGATCGCGGATATGGACTCGGGCCAGCCGATGGACCGGCTGGTCTGCGGCGACGTGGGCTTTGGCAAGACCGAGGTCGCGATGCGCGCGGCTTTTGTGGCGGCGATGTCGGGCGTGCAGGTCGCGGTGATCGCGCCAACCACGCTGCTGGCGCGCCAACATTACAAGAGCTTCGCCGAACGGTTCCGGGGATTTCCTATCCAAGTCAGCCCCTTGTCGCGCTTTGTTAAAGCAGCCGACGCCACCCCCACCCGCGCCGGAATGGCCGACGGGACGGTGGATATCGTGGTCGGAACCCATGCCCTTCTGGCGAAAAACATCCGTTTCAAAAACCTCGGCCTGCTGATCATCGACGAGGAACAGCATTTCGGCGTCGCCCATAAAGAACGCCTGAAACAGATGCGCAGCGACGTGCACGTGCTGACCCTGACCGCCACGCCGATCCCCCGCACGCTGCAGCTGTCGCTCAGCGGTGTGCGCGACCTGTCGATCATCGGCACGCCGCCCGTGGACCGTCTGGCGATCCGCACCTATGTCAGCGAGTTCGACGGCGTGACCATCCGCGAAGCGCTGCTGCGCGAACATTATCGCGGCGGGCAGTCCTTCTACGTGGTGCCGCGGATCAGCGACCTGCCCGAGATCGAGGCCTTCCTGCGCGATCAAGTCCCCGAAGTGTCGGTCATCACCGCCCACGGCCAGATGGCGGCGGGCGATCTGGACGAACGCATGAACGCCTTCTACGACGGCAAATACGATGTGCTGCTGGCCACGACGATCGTAGAATCCGGGTTGGATATTCCCACCGCCAACACGATGGTGGTGCACCGCGCCGATATGTTTGGCCTGGCGCAGCTCTACCAGATCCGGGGCCGGGTGGGGCGCTCGAAAACCCGCGCCTATGCCTACCTGACCACCAAGCCGCGCACCCCGCTGACCTCGGCGGCCGAGAAACGCCTGCGCGTTCTGGGCTCGCTCGACACGCTGGGTGCTGGCTTCACACTGGCCTCACAGGATCTGGACATTCGCGGCGCCGGCAACCTGCTGGGCGAGGAACAGTCCGGCCAGATGCGCGACGTCGGCTACGAACTCTACCAACAGATGCTCGAAGAGGCGATCGCCCGCATCAAATCCGGCGAGCTGGAAAGCCTGCCCGAGGCCGACGGCCAATGGGCACCCCAGATCAACCTGGGCGTGCCGGTGCTGATCCCCGAAACTTACGTCCCCGATCTGGACGTCCGCCTGGGCCTCTACCGCCGCCTCAGCAACCTACACGACAAGGTCGAACTCGAAGGCTTCGCCGCCGAACTGATCGACCGTTTTGGCAAACTCCCGCGCGAGGTGAACACGCTGCTGCTGATCGTACGCATCAAGGCGATGTGCAAACGCGCCGGTATCGCCAAACTCGACGGCGGACCTAAGGGCGCCACGATCCAGTTCCACAACGACAAATTCGCCTCGCCTCAGGGGCTGGTGGAATTCATCCAGGATCAGCGCGGCCTGGCCAAGATCAAGGACAACAAGATCGTCATCCGCCGCGACTGGGCCTCGGACGCCGACAAGATCAAGGGCGCCTTCTCCATCGCGCGCTATCTGGCCGAAAAGGTCATCGCGGCCGAGAAGAAACAGAAAACCTGATCTTCTTCTTTTTCCAAATATCCCGGGGGAGTCGCCCGCAGGGCGGCGGGGGCAGCGCCCCCATCACCCTCGGGACTGGAAAAACGCCTGAATTTTGGGGGAAATCCACGCCCACAGCCCGGGCGCACCGTTTGCGATCTTGGCGCCGACCCGCGTCGCCACGGTGTCATAATCCACGTTATACTCGACCCAGCTGCCGCCCCCCGAGGCGAGGTTCTGGTTCGGTGGCTGGAACCGGTCCAGCGATTTCGCAAAGCGCGCGTCCGGCGTCTCGTTCGCCTCAAACTCCAACCACAGAGCCAGCAGGTCGCGGCCCTGATCGGCGGGCAGCATGCCAAAGATGCGGTGCGCGGCGGCCAATTCA
Organism: Thalassobius vesicularis; assembly: GCF_004799325.1. Taxonomy (GTDB): domain Bacteria; phylum Pseudomonadota; class Alphaproteobacteria; order Rhodobacterales; family Rhodobacteraceae; genus Thalassobius; species Thalassobius vesicularis. The sequence continues at coordinate 331,179 of NZ_SSMD01000003.1, read as the reverse complement.
TCGGCCTCGGTCGAAGCGGCGTCATGGGTACCAAAGATAGGCGCATCACCCGCGTCAATCTCGACCAGATCGTGGATCAGCAGCATCCGGATGACGCGGTTCATGTCCACGCCTTCGGGCGCGTGCTCGCCCAGCACCAGCGCGTAAAGCGCCAGGTGCCAGCTGTGCTCGCCCGAGTTTTCGCGGCGCGAGGCGTCACATAGCAGCGTGGCGCGGTTCACCGATTTCAGCTTGCACGCCTCCACGAGGAAGGCCATCTGCGCGTCCAGACGCTCAGTCATTTGACTTGGCGCTTTGCGCTGCCTTCATGGCCGCCTCAAGCCGGGCATTCAGCGCCTTGCGGGCGCGCTGTTCGGCCATGCGGACACGAACCGAGGTCATGAAGGCCTCTTGCGTGGGGATCGAGCTGGAGCCCAGGACCTTGGAGATCTGCTCGACCAGCAGGTCATCCCCCAGCGCCTCGGCGGCCTCGATGACGTCTTTCGCCAGGGCGTCGGCCAGATCCTCGGTGATCCCCATCGCAATTGATCCTTAGCGTGTCGTCTCGGTCAGGCGACGTTTGACGTAGGACGAGACGGTCCCGATCATCTGATCCATGTGGTCGGGTTTCTCAAAGAAGTGACCGGCGCCTTCGACCTGCTCGTGCGAGATGTAGATGCCCTTCTGCTCGCGCAGTTTGCCGACCAGGCTGCTGGTATCGGCGGGCGGCGCGACGCGGTCGGCGGTGCCGTTGATGACCAGACCCGAGGCCGGGCAGGGCGCCAGGAACGAGAAGTCGTACATGTTGGCGGGCGGGGCCACCGAAACGAAGCCGGTGATTTCAGGCCGGCGCATCAGCAGCTGCATGCCGATCCAGGCGCCAAAGCTGAAGCCAGCGACCCAGCAATGCTTGGAGTTGGAGTTCATCGACTGCAGGTAGTCCAGAGCCGAGGCGGCATCCGACAGCTCGCCCACGCCCTGGTCATATTCACCTTGGCTGCGGCCGACGCCGCGGAAGTTGAAGCGCAGAACGGTGAAGCCCATGTTGTAGAAGGCATAGTGCAGATTATACACCACCTTGTTGTTCATGGTGCCGCCGAATTGCGGATGCGGATGCAGGACAATGGCGATAGGCGCATCGCGGTCCTTCTGAGGGTGATAACGACCTTCGAGCCGACCTTCGGGACCGGGAAAAATAACCTCAGGCATATGTCTTGCGTCTCTCCTGCGGGGTGCGGCTTAATTCTTGACGAATTTGCTCAAGCACCTTAGAACGGTTCTAACAGGCGGCCTTTCGGGGCCTGCGGGCTTCATGGGAGATAAGACCTGACGCCCGTGTCGTCAATCTGTTCACACCGTTCATATAGGGATTCGCGCCGTGAAACTCAGCACAAAAGGCCGCTATGCAATGGTTGCGCTGGCAGATATCGCGCTGCAACCCGCCGGGACGCTGGTTTCGCTGGGCGATATCTCGAAGCGGCAGGACATCTCTTTGCCGTATCTGGAGCAGTTGTTCGTGAAGCTGCGTCGCGCCGGGCTGGTCGAATCCGTGCGTGGGCCGGGGGGCGGCTACAAGCTGTCGCGCGGGGCCTCGGACATTCGCGTGGTCGAGGTACTGGCGGCGGTCGATGAGACGGTGGACGCGATGCACAAGGGGGCCGGGGCGACGGGCGCGTTGTCGGGGTCCAAGGCGCAGTCGATGACCAACCGGCTGTGGCAGAGCCTGAGCGCGCATGTCTACGTGTTCCTGCACAACGCGCGGCTGTCGGATGTGATCGGCAATACGCTGGCACCGTGCCCGGCAGTGCCGAACCTGTTTGCCGTGGTGGACGAGGAATGAGTGGCGCGCCTTTGTCCGGGTGCGGACTGGGGGCCAGCCCCCAGACCCCCGGGATATTTGGAAAAAGAAGAAGGGATGGGGCGCGGTGAGCCGGGTCTATCTGGATCATAATGCGACGGCGCCCCTGCGGTCCGAGGCGCGCGCGGCGATGAGTGCGGCGATGGATGTCGTGGGCAATCCGTCCAGCGTGCATGCCGAAGGGCGCGCGGCCAAGGGGCTGGTGGAGCGGGCGCGGGCGCAGGTGGCGGCGGCGTTGGGCGCGGACGGGGCGGATGTGATCTTTACCTCGGGGGCGACCGAGGCGGCGGCGCTGGCCTGTGCGGGGCGCGGGTTACTGGGGGCTCCGGTCGAGCATGATGCTGTGCTGGCCTGGGTTGACCCGGTTTTGGCAGTGGATGCTTTGGGGCGGGTGTCGGTGGCGGAACCGGAGCGCACGGCGTTGCAGTTGGCGAATTCCGAGACGGGCGTGGTGCAAAAGTTGCCGGAGGGACTGGCGGTCAGTGACATGACGCAGGCCTTTGGCAAGCTGCCGGTGGCGTTCAACTGGTCGGGGGTCACGGCGGCGCTGGTTTCGGCGCATAAGCTGGGCGGACCGAAGGGTGTGGGCGCGCTGGTCGTCAAGCGGGGCACCGATGTGGCCGCGCAGCTGCGAGGCGGCGGGCAGGAAATGGGGCGCCGGGCCGGAACCGAGAACATCATCGGCATCGCCGGTTTCGGTGCCGCTGCAGAAGCCGCAGCGCGTGACCTGTCCAATGGTCGCTGGGAGGCGGTTCTAGGGTTGCGGAATTTGCTGGAAGAGGCCATTGAGGCCGAAGCCAAAGATACTATTTTTGTCGGGAAAGGTGCGGAACGCCTGCCCAACACCTCCTGCTTCGCCACGCCCGGCTGGAAAGGCGAGACGCAGGTGATGCAGATGGACCTGGCGGGGTTTGCCATTTCGGCGGGCTCGGCCTGTTCGTCGGGCAAGTTGCGGGCCAGCCCGGTGCTGCGGGCGATGGGATATACAGAGGACCAGGCCAGGGGCGCGATCCGCGTGTCGCTGGGGTTGGAGACCTCTCGGGACGATGTGCTGCGCTTCGCTGAGGCGTGGCTGGCGAAACAGAAGATTTTCCGCGCCCGCGTGGCGTGAGAGCAAGACGCGAACAGGAGTAGGGCCATGGCTGCTTTGGATCAGAGCGACGTGAAGGAAGGTGTCGATCAGGGCACCGTCGATGCCGTGCGCGAGGTGGGCGGCAAGTACAAGTACGGCTGGGAAACCGAGATCGAGATGGAATACGCGCCCAAGGGCGTGAACGACGAGATCGTCCGCCTGATCAGCGCCAAGAACGACGAACCTGAGTGGATGACCGAATGGCGTCTGCAGGCGCTGACCCGCTGGGAAAAGATGGACGAGCCGAAATGGGCGATGGTCCATTACCCGGAAATCGATTTCCAGGACCTGTATTACTATGCGCGTCCAAAATCGATGGAGGTGAAGCCCAAGTCGCTGGACGAGGTCGACCCCAAGCTGTTGGCGACCTATGAAAAGCTGGGCATCCCGCTGAAGGAACAGATGATCCTGGCCGGTGTTGAGGGCGCAGAGGATATGCCTGCCGAGGGCCGCAAGGTGGCCGTGGATGCGGTGTTCGATTCCGTGTCCGTCGGGACCACATTTCAGGCTGAACTGAAGAAGGCTGGCGTGATCTTCTGCTCGATCTCTGAGGCGATCAAGGAACACCCTGAGCTGGTGAAGAAATACCTTGGCTCGGTCGTGCCGCAGTCGGACAACTTCTATGCGACGCTGAACAGCGCCGTGTTCTCGGATGGCTCGTTCGTTTATGTGCCGCCGGGGGTGCGCTGCCCGATGGAGCTGTCGACCTATTTCCGTATCAACGCCGAAAACACCGGCCAGTTCGAACGTACGCTGATCATCGCCGACAAGGGCTCGTACGTGTCGTACCTTGAGGGCTGCACCGCGCCGAAACGTGACACCGCGCAGCTGCACGCCGCCGTGGTCGAGATCATCGTCGAGGAAGACGCCGAGGTGAAATACTCGACCGTCCAGAACTGGTATCCGGGCGACGAGAACGGCAAGGGCGGCATCTACAACTTCGTGACCAAGCGCGCCGATTGCCGAGGTGATCGGTCCAAGGTGATGTGGACGCAGGTCGAAACCGGGTCCGCCGTGACGTGGAAATACCCGTCCTGCATTCTGCGCGGCAATGAAAGCCAGGGCGAGTTCTACTCGATCGCCATCGCCAACAATTTCCAGCAGGCCGACACTGGCACCAAGATGATCCACCTGGGCCGCGATACCAAATCGCGCATCGTGTCCAAGGGCATCAGCGCGGGCCGGGCGCAGAATACTTACCGCGGTCTGGTCTCGATGCACCCCAAGGCCAAGAACAGCCGCAACTATACCCAATGCGACAGCTTGCTGATCGGGGATAAGTGCGGGGCGCATACGGTGCCCTATATCGAGGTCAAGAATAACTCGTCCCGCTGCGAGCATGAGGCAACCACGTCGAAGGTGGATGACGAACAGCTGTTCTATTGCCGTCAGCGCGGCATGGACGAAGAGGCCGCCGTGGCTCTGGTTGTGAACGGGTTCTGCAAGGACGTGCTGCAGGCGCTGCCGATGGAATTCGCGATGGAAGCCCAGCAGCTGGTCGCGATCAGCCTGGAGGGTTCCGTTGGCTGATCCGAAAATCCCCCTGTCCGCGCGCATCGCCGCAGCGGTGCCCTATGTCCTGCCGGTGATCGGCGGGGCAGGTGGCATGCTGTGGGTCAACATGCACCGGATGGAATTCCTGAGCCCCGTGTTCTGGATTCCGCTGGGGGTTTTTATCGGCTGGCTGGCCTCTCGTGTGATCCTGGCCCTGATGAGCCGCAGGTGGTGAGATGAACTTCGTCGCGCCGATCGTGATGCTTGGTCTGTCGAATGTCTTCATGACCTTCGCGTGGTACGGCCATCTGAAGTTCAAGGCCGTGCCACTGTACCTTGTGGTGCTGATCAGCTGGGGGATCGCCTTTTTCGAATACTGGCTGGCAGTGCCGGCCAATCGGATCGGGCATCAGGTCTACTCGGCCGCGCAGCTGAAAACCATCCAAGAGGTCATCACGCTGGTGGTCTTTGCCGGGTTCTCGGCCTTCTGGTTGAAAGAGCAGCTCAGCCTGAACACGCTGATCGGCTTTGGATTTATCGCCGTTGGTGCGGCTTTCGTGTTCAGGGGTTGAGGGAATGACGTTGGCATTGCTGCAACTGTTGGCCATGAAATCCGCCGGTGTCGGCATCGGGATTTTCGTGGGCACGCTGATCGGGCTGGGCCTGCGCAAGCAAAAGGGCAAGACCGAGGGGCTGTTGGCTGGCTCGGTCGTGCTGACGGCGCTGGTCGCCGGGGCACTGGGCATGGCGGTCATGATGACCATGACCTATTTCGGGATGAACTGACATGATCGTGACGACGACACCTACCATCGAAGGACACCGGATCACCGCCTACAAGGGCATCGTGGTCGGTGAGGCGATCATGGGCGCCAACGTGGTGCGCGACCTGTTCGCCAGCATCACCGATATCGTCGGCGGGCGCTCGGGCGCGTATGAATCCAAGCTGGCCGACGCCCGCGAAACCGCCCTGCGCGAGCTGCAGGAACGCGCGCAGCTGCTGGGCGCGAACGCCGTGGTCGGCGTGGATCTGGATTACGAAGTTGTGGGACAGTCGATGCTGATGGTCTCGGCTTCGGGCACGGCCGTTGTGATCGACTGATCCCGGCCAAAAGAAATTCGCCGCCCCGTGGGGCAGGCAAACCGTATCGGAAGGAAGAAAAATGCTGGAAATCAAGAACCTGCAAGTCAAACTTGAAGAAGAAGACAAGCAGATCCTGAAAGGGGTCGACCTGGTGATCGAACCCGGCACGGTGCATGCGATCATGGGCCCGAACGGCTCGGGCAAGTCCACGACCAGCTATGTGCTGTCGGGCAAGGACGGCTACGAGGTGATTGGCGGCTCGGCCACGCTGGACGGCGTTGACCTGCTGGAGATGGAGCCCGAAGAGCGCGCCGCTGCCGGCCTGTTCCTGGCGTTCCAGTACCCGGTCGAAATCCCCGGCGTCGGCAACATGACCTTCCTGCGCACCGCGGTGAACGCACAGCGCAAGGCGCGCGGCCAAGAGGAAATGTCCGCAGCCGAGTTCCTGAAGGTCGTGCGCGAGAAAGCCAAGACCCTGAAGATCGACGCCGAGATGCTGAAGCGTCCGGTCAATGTCGGCTTCTCGGGTGGTGAGAAAAAGCGCAACGAGATCCTGCAGATGGCGATGCTGGAACCCAAGATGTGCATCCTGGACGAGACGGACTCGGGCCTGGACGTCGACGCGATGAAACTGGTTGCCGAGGGCGTGAACGCGCTGCGCGACGGCAAACGCTCGTTCCTGGTGATCACGCACTACCAGCGCCTGCTGGACCACATCCAGCCCGACGTGGTGCACATCATGGCCAATGGCCGCATCGTGAAATCCGGCGGCCCCGAGCTGGCGCTGGAGGTCGAACAGAACGGCTATGCCGACATTCTGGCGGAGGTGCAGTAATGGCGCTGGCACAAGCGAAACTGGACGCGACCGAGACGCGCCTGGCCGTGCTGACCCTGCCCGCCGAGGGTGGCTGGCTGGCGGCCCCGCGTCAGGACGCACTGGCGCGCGTGCGGGCGATGGGCCTGCCGACGCGCCGCGATGAGTACTGGAAATACACCCGTCCCGACAGCCTGACTGCCGTCGAGGCCACCCCCGCCGCGCTGTTCGACACGCAAGGCGAGCCGCCGGTGTTCTCGGGCATCGACCGCCTGAAGATCGTCTTCGTCGATGGCGTCTTTGCGCCCGATCTGAGCGACGATCTGAGCATGGAAGGCGTCGAGATCGAGCGTCTGGCCGAGGCCGGGAGCGCCGACATCCACTGGGCGCGTGATCTGTACGGCGTGCTCGAAGCGCGCGGGCAATCGCCGGTCGAGCGTCCTCTGGCCGCGCTGAACAGCGCATTCGCCACCGATGGCGCACTGATCCGGGTCACCGGGAAGCCCTCGAAGCCCGTCAGCCTGATCTATTTCCACCGCTCCGAAACCTCGGACGCGATCCTGCATCACGTGGTGAAGCTGGAAGAGGGCGCCGAGCTGACGCTGCTGGAAAACGGCCCCGCCGCGTCGCGCTTCAACAAGGTGTTGGAGGTGGACGTGGCCGATGGCGCCAGGTTCCACCATGTCCGCGCGCAAGGCCGCGACCACAAGCGCCGTGCCGCCACGCATATCTTTGCCCGACTGGGTGCCGAGTCGCTGTTCAAGTCCTTTACCCTGACCGCCAACGGCGTGATGACGCGCAACGAATGCGTGATCGAGCTGCTGGGCGACGACTCGGTCGCGCATGTGGCCGGGGCCTGCATGGGCGACGGCGATTTCCACCACGACGACACCGTGTTCATCACCCATGACGCCCTGAACTGCGAAAGCCGTCAGGTGTTCAAGAAGGTGCTGCGCAACGGGGCGACCGGCGTGTTCCAGGGCAAGATCCTGGTCAAGGAAGGCGCGCAGAAAACCGACGGCTACCAGATCAGCCAATCGCTGCTGCTGGACGATGACAGCCAGTTCCTGGCCAAGCCCGAACTGGAGATCTACGCCGATGACGTGGCGTGCTCGCACGGCTCGACCTCGGGTGCGATCGACGACGAAGCGCTGTTCTACCTGCGCTCGCGTGGGGTGCCCGCACATGAAGCGACCGACCTGCTGGTTCTGGCCTTCCTGGCCGAGGCCGTCGACGAGATCGAGGCCGACGCGTTGAAGGACGAAATCGTCAGCCGGCTCGAAGGCTGGCTGGAGCGTCGGCGCGACTGATGGCTGTCACCCGCGATATCGTGGCGACCTACCGGGGGCCGGGCCGCGTGGTGGCCCGCCTTCTGGCGATGGGGCAGCGCGAGGACCGCGCATTGGCCATCCTGATGGCTGGCTGCGTGGTGGTCTTCGTCGCGCAATGGCCCCGTCTGGCCCGCGAGGCCCATCTGAACCCCGAGATCGAGCTGAACATGCTGCTGGGCGCGACCCTGCTGGCATGGGTGATGATTGCACCGCTGATCCTGTACGTGCTGGCGCTTGTCTCGCATCTGGTGGCCAAGGCGCTGCGGGGCAGGGGCACCGGTTTCGGCGCACGGATCGCGCTGTTCTGGGCCTTGCTGGCATCCTCGCCGCTGATCCTGTTGCAGGGGCTGGTTGCCGGTTTCATCGGCGCGGGGCCGGCCCTGTCTGCGGTCGGGTTCATCTGGCTGGTGATCTTCGCATGGTTCTGGCTGGCGGGATTGCGTCAGGCCGAATGGGGGCCGCAGGAATGAACCCGCTGCTGAAGGACCTGGCGCTGGAAACGCTGCGTGACCCGGCCTCGGCCGCGCGCCGCATCCTGTCGATGGGCCTGTCTTCGCAGGCGATCTGGACGGGTGTCGCGCTTGTGGCAGTGGTGAACACGCTGCTCTACTCGCTCTCGATCCTGCAGTTCGAGGGGATGACCGGCGCCCAGACCGGGATGAATCTGCCGATCCTGTACCTGGCGCTGCTGTCGGCGGCGATGGTGATAGGCGCGCTGGTCCTGCAATGGATCGGCAAGATGATGGGCGGCACCGCCGAGTTTCTGGACCTGTTGGTGCTGCTGGCTTGGTTGCAGGGTCTGCGGGCCGTCGCGCAGGCCGCGCTGATCGCCCTGATGATGGTTTCGACCAGCCTGGCGAACCTGGCGGCACTGGCCCTGGGTCTGTATGGCCTGTGGCTGATGGCGCAGTTCGTGAAGACAGCGCAGGGGTGGGACTCGCTTGGCAAGGCCATCATGTCGCTGGTTCTTGCAGGGGTGGGCTTTGTGCTGGCCCTGTCAATTTTCGTGCTCCTGATCGGGGCCTCCTCCATGGGGATGTGATCCATGTATGATGTCGAAAAAATCCGGGCCGATTTCCCGATCCTGTCGCGGACGGTGAATGGCAAGCCGCTGACTTATCTGGACAACGGCGCCAGCGCGCAAAAGCCGAAGGTCGTGATCGACGCGATCACCCGCGCCTATGAACACGAATACGCCAACGTCCACCGCGGGCTGCACTACCTGTCGAACCTGGCGACCGAGAAATACGAATCCGTGCGCGGCATCGTTGCGCGGTTTCTGGGTGTGCGTGACGAAGACGAGATCGTGTTCACCTCGGGCACGACCGAAGGCATCAACCTGGTGTCCTACGGCTGGGCCGCGCCGCGTCTGCAGGCAGGGGACGAGATCGTCCTGTCCGTGGTCGAGCATCACGCCAACATCGTGCCGTGGCATTTCCTGCGCGAACGTCAGGGCGTTGTCCTGAAATGGGTCGAGCCCGAGCTGGACGGCTCGATCGACGCGGGCAAGGTGATCGACGCGATCGGACCCAAGACGAAACTGGTGGCGATCACGCAATGCTCGAACGTGCTGGGCACCATCGTGGACGTGAAAACCATCTGCCACGCGGCGCGCGAAAAGGGCGTGCCGGTTCTGGTGGACGGCTCGCAAGGCTCGGTCCACATGCCGGTGAATGTCGAGGAAATCGGCTGCGATTTCTACGCCATCACGGGGCACAAGCTGTACGGCCCCTCGGGGTCCGGAGCGATCTACATCAAGCGCGACCGCATGGACGAGATGCGCCCCTTCCTGGGCGGCGGGGACATGATCAAAGAGGTCACGCGCGACCACGTCATCTATAACGACCCGCCGATGAAGTTCGAGGCCGGCACCCCCGGCATCGTCCAGACCATCGGCATGGGCGTCGCGCTGGATTACCTGATGGGTGTCGGCATGGACAAGATCGCCGCGCACGAGGCCGACCTGAATGCCTATGCCAGCCAGCGCCTTGCCGGGCTGAACTGGTTGAACGTGCAGGGCCATGCGTCTGGAAAGGCTGCCATTTTCTCGTTCACCATGAACGGGGCGGCGCATGCGCATGACATCTCGACCATCCTGGACAAGAAGGGCGTCGCCGTTCGTGCGGGCCACCATTGCGCCGGTCCGCTGATGGAGCATCTGGGCGTCTCGGCGACCTGCCGCGCCTCGTTCGCGATGTACAACACCCGCGCCGAGGTGGACGTGCTGGTCGATGCGCTGGAACTGGCGCACGATCTGCTGGGATAAAATCGCTGGCCCGCGCGGTGTTACCGATTGCACCTCGCGCGGGCTTGGCATAAAGACGGCTCTACGCACCCATAGCTCAGCTGGATAGAGCGTTGCCCTCCGAAGGCAAAGGCCAGAGGTTCGAATCCTCTTGGGTGCGCCACTTACCTACCCCCCGAACAGCAGCACCCACAGCACTGGCAGCAAAATCGCCGTCGCCAGCGCGTTCAGCCCCATGGCGAGGCCGGAAAAGGCGCCTGCGACCTCGTTCACCTGCAAGGCCCGCGCGGTGCCGATCCCGTGGCTGGCCGTCCCCAGCGCAAGGCCGCGCGCCTTCCAATCGGTGATGCCCATCAGGTTCAGCAGGATCGGCCCCAGGATCGCGCCGATGATCCCCGTGGCGATGACCAGCGCCGCTGTCAGCGAGGGCAGGCCTCCCAGCTGTTCCGAAATTGCCATGGCGACCGGCGCGGTCACCGATTTTGGCGCGATGGAGGCGATCAGCGCAGGCGAGGCGCCCATGACCCACGCCACGCCCACCGCCGACAGTGCCGCCACCACAGAGCCGCTCAGCAGGCTGACCGCGATTGCCAGCGCAGATGCCCGCACCCGGTGCCATTGCCGATAGAGCGGGATCGCCAGCGAAACGGTGGCCGGACCCAGTAGGAAATGGACGAACTGCGCGCCCTCGAAATAGGTCGCATATTCGGTCCCCGTACCCAGCAGGACGGCGACGATCACCGCGACCGCGATCAGCACCGGGTTCAGCAGCGGCTTGCGGCCGGATTTCTCGAACACCCACGTCGCTGCTTGGAATGCGACCAGCGTAAGGGTCAGGTGAAACAGGGGCAGGGCGTTCAGGTAGACCCAGATTTGTTGCAGATCACGCATCGCCCGCCTCCTTCGCCAAGAGGCGCATCATACCGGCGGTGACGGCAATCGTGGCCAGCGTGCTGACGATCAACGCGGCACCCAGCGGTAGCAACGCCTGACCCAGCAGGGTGAAGTGCATCATGATCCCGGTGCCGGCGGGCACGAACAGCAGCGACATCGCGCGCAGCAACCCGTCCGCCGTCTGGCCCAGCCCCTCTGGGATGCCGCCCCGGATCAGCAGGATGACAAACAGCAGCACCATGCCCAGAACCGGCCCCGGAACCGGCAGGCCCAGTAAGGTGACGGAAACTTCGCCAGCCAGCTGGCAGCCCAAGATCAGTGTCAGATAGGCGATCATCGTGTCCTCCGGTGGTCTGTCTGGAACTGTTTCACCGGCTCCGCCTGCAATCAAGCGCCGTTCCGTTGCGGCAGGCTTGCATTGGACCGCGCGCAGCAGGACGCTGAATGCAACAGGAGGTGGCCCATGAAACCACGGATCGGACTGGCCCTAGGCAGCGGCGGCGCGCGCGGGTGGTGCCATATCGGCGTAATGCGCGCCCTGGCCGAAGAAGGGATCACCCCCGACGTGATCTGCGGCACCTCGATGGGGGCTTTGGTGGGGGCGGCGGCGTGTTCGGGCGCGCTGGACAAGCTGGAAGCATTCGCCCGCAACCTGACCCAGCTGAGCGTCGCGCGGATGGTGGATATCGACGTGACCTCGGGCGGGCTGATCACCGGCGACAGGATCGTGCAGGCATTGCAGGGCCTCGGCTATGGCGAGCGGATCGAGGCGCTGGACCGTCCCTTCATGGCCGTGGCGACCGACCTTTACGCCGGGCGCGAGGTTTGGCTGCAGGACGGCCCGTTGCTGCCTGCGATCCGCGCCTCGATCGGGATACCCGGTATCTTTGCGCCGTATCACAAGGACGGCCGCTGGCTGCTGGACGGCGGGATGAGCAACCCGATCCCGGTGTCCTGCGCGCGGGCCTTGGGGGCGGATGTGGTGATTGCGGTCGATCCGAACTCGAAACTCTACAGCATCCGCCGGGACGCGCCGCAGCCGCAAACACCGGGATTCGGGCTGGATCAGGTGGTCGACACCTTGCCCGCCGCCGTACAGCCGCTGTTGCGCAGCTACCTGAGTGACAAGACCCGCAAACGCCAGCGCCCTCCGGCCTATCTGGACGTGCTCTCGACCTCGATCGACGTGATGACCGATCACATCCGCCGCGCCCGCCTGGCCGGAGAGCCGCCACATGTCATGGTCAACCTGACCCTGATGGACAAGATGACCGTGCTGGATTTCACCAAGGCCGATCTGGCGATCCGCGAGGGGTACGAGGCGATGAAGGCACAAATGCCGGGGCTGCAGGCAATCCTGTCCTGACACTGGACCCCGGTGCGCTGCGTGCTAGGTTTGCCCGGCACACTTAAGGAGCCCACGATGATCCCATTCTCCGTTCTCGACCTGTCGCCCGTCCCCGAAGGGCACGAGATCGCCGAGGCGCTGGCCAACACCGTCGATCTGGCGCAAGAGGCCGAGGCAGCAGGCTATGGGCGCTATTGGATGGCTGAGCATCACAACATGCCGGGAATCGCGTCTGCGGCGACCTCGGTGCTGATCGGGCATGTGGCAGGCAAGACGCGGCATATCCGCGTGGGTGCCGGTGGGATCATGCTGCCCAACCACTCGCCGCTGGTGATTGCCGAGCAGTTCGGCACGCTGGCGACGCTCTATCCCGACCGCATTGATCTGGGGCTGGGGCGCGCGCCGGGGACGGATCAGGAAACCATGCAGGCCCTGCGCCGCAACATGTCCGGGCCGGATCGCTTTCCGCAGGACGTGATGGAGCTGGTGCAATATTTCCAGGACGAGAAAGAGGGCCAGCGCGTCCGTGCCTTTCCGGGCGTCGGCACGCGGGTACCTGTGTGGATTCTGGGCTCGTCCCTCTATGGCGCGCAGCTGGCGGCCTATCTGGGGCTGCCCTACGCCTTTGCCTCGCATTTCGCGCCGGCGGATCTGGAGGAAGCCTCGCAAATCTATCGCGCGACCTTTCAGCCGTCATATTTTCTGGAAAAACCGTACTTCATGATGGCCGTGAACGTGTTCGCCGGGGCGGATGATGCCGAGGGGGCGTATCTGCGCACCTCGATGCAGCAGGCCTTTGCGAAGATGCGGACCGGCAAACGTGGCAAGCTGCCCGCGCCCGTGGACCGGATCGAGGACCATATCGAGCCCGCGCTGCTGCGCATGGTGAACCAACAGCTGGCGATCAGCGCCTATGGATCACGCGACACGGTGGCGGCGCACCTGGAGGTTCTGATCGACCGCTTCCAGCCTGACGAGCTGATCGTGAACGGACAAATCCACGACATCGGAAAACGGATTGCCTCGTTCAAGATCGCGGCGGAAATCCTTAGCGCGCGTAACGGCTGACGAAGTTGCGCAGGATGCGGTCGGGCGCGTGCACGTCCGCCGCGCGGCACATATGGATCAGGCTGTCGGCCTCTTCGGGCGGGAAATAGCCCTTGTTCTTGTAGATGCGGATGCGCAGCTCAAACCCGGCGCTGTCGGCCTCGGGGTGGAATTGCGTGGCATAGACGTTCTGGCCATAGCGGATCATCTGGAACGGGCAGGGGCCGGAGGACAGAAGATGCACCGCGCCTTCGGGCAGGTGCTGCACGGCCTCTTTATGGCCAACAAAGGCGTGGAACTGATCGGGTAGCCCCGCCAAGATCGGATCCGCCGCGCCCTCGGGGGTTTGCACACACAGCGAGGGGCCGACCGGTTCGCCATATTGCGCCTTGCTGACCGTCGCGCCCAGGTGATGCGCCAGAATGCCGATGCCATAGCAGCAGCCCATGAAGGGCACGTCCTGCGCGGTGATCTGTGGCATCAGCGACAGGATTTCCGCCTCGATCTTCGCCTCCAACGGGTCTTTCTTTTCTGGGGCATCGGACACGCAGCCCGGACCGCCGCCGACGATCACGCCGGAATAATCCGCCAGATCCAGATCGGGCATGTCCTCGGATTCCAGCCGGATACGCCGGGTCTGATCGGCGCTGAGGCCGCCCTTGGCCAGAAAGGCCGCGTATTCGTCGTCGGACGCTTCGGCCTCGGGGCGCAATTGCAGGATCAGAAAGGGTTTCATCGGCGCTGTTCCACTGGTTCCGGACTGGGCAGGGGATAAAAGAACTGGTTCCAGGAAGAAAGATCAATCTTCGGCATAGGTTTTTGCGCTCATTTGATCTGGATCAACAAAGTACCCTCTTTTGTCACATTCTAATACCAGAATACGAATCTAGCCGCGGAGGAGGGGGCAAGATCATGGGTATCATTCGCCTGTTTGCCTTGGCAGCGGGGCTTGGCGTGGCCATGCCTCTGGGGGCCTTGGCACAGCAATCCACACCGGAACCCAGCCTGCAAAGCACGGCTGACCATTCCAAGTTCGAGATCCTGAACAAACCTTTCGCCTCGGGCCCGGAAGTGACCGAAGCCTGCCTGTCCTGCCACAACCAGGCGGACGATCAGGTCAAGATGCACTCTATCCACTTCGACTGGGACTATGAGCACCCCGAGACCGGCCAGAAACTGGGTAAGCGTAACGTCATCAACTCGTTTTGCGGCTCGGTCGCGGGGAACGAGCCGCGCTGCACCTCGTGCCATGCGGGCTATGGCTGGACCGATATGAACCAGCCCCCACCGCAAGAGGCGAACGCGGTGGACTGTCTGGTCTGCCACGACCGGTCGGCGAATTACACGAAACTGGCCACCGGGGCGGGGCACCCGCCGATGGAGGCAAAAGGCACCACTATCACCGGGGCCAAGGCCTGGGCGGTTGACCTGACCAAGGCCGCGCAAAGCGTTGGGATGCCGGGGCGGGACAATTGCGGCAACTGCCACTTCTACGGCGGTGGCGGGGATAACGTGAAGCACGGGGATCTGTCCTCGGCCCTGTATAACCCGTCGCATGATGTGGACGTGCACATGTCCGCGAAAGAAGACGGCGGCGAGGGGATGACCTGCTCGACCTGCCACGCCTCGGAGGAACACGCCTGGGCCGGATCGCGCTATAATGTCGAGGCGGCGGACACCACCGGCACCGGCAAACCGGGCGAGCATCGCTACTCGGCCAGTTGCCAAAGCTGCCACGGAACCGAACCCCACCCCGTCACCCTGAAGGGCGTGAAGCTGAACGACCACACCGACAAGCTGGCCTGCCAGACCTGTCACATCCCCAGCTTTGCCCGCGGCGGCGTGCCCACCAAAACCCTGTGGGACTGGTCGACGGCCGGCAAGCTGGACAAGGACGGCAAGCCGATCTCTGAGGACGGGTTCGTCTCGTCCACCGGCAAGCATCTGCACACGTACCTGTCCACCAAGGGCAATTTTGAATACGGCGAGGACGTCACGCCCTACTACGCGTGGTTCGACGGGCAGGTGGAATATTCGACCATCGACCGCAAGATCGACCCGACGCAAACGGTCGAGGTGAACTCGATCAACGGCCACCCGGGTCAGCCCGACAGCCGCATCTGGCCGTTCAAACGGATGGAGGGGCGGCAGGCCTATGACGTCGAGAACAAGAACCTCGTCTACACCCATGTCTGGGGCCCGAAAACCGACACAGCGTTCTGGACCAACTTCGACTGGGCCAAGGCGATTGATGCGGGCATGAAGGCCGCCAAGCAGCCGTACTCAGGCAAGTTCGATTTCGTCGACACCTATATGTACTGGCCGATCACCCACATGGTCGCCCCCTCTGAACAGGCGGTCGAGTGCGAGGAATGCCATGCCAAGGACGGCCGGATGCAAAACATCGCGGGCATCTTCATGCCGGGCACCGACACCAACAGCTGGATCGGCATCCTGGGCAAACTGCTGGTGCTGGGCGCGCTGGCGGGTGTGCTGATGCACGGCGCGCTGCGGCTGTTCACCGGCAAGAAAGGAACTCACCATGACTAAGCGTTTCGTCAAGGTTTACCCCCGCTTCGAACGGCTGTGGCACTGGATGCAGGTTCTGCTGATTATGGCATTGCTGTTCACAGGGCTTGGGCTGAACGGGGTACACTCGGTCATCCCGTTCGGTCCGGCGGTGATGCTGCACACGATCGCGGCTCTGGCGCTGCTGACGCTGTGGATCTTTGCCACCTTCTGGCTGTTCACCACCGGCACATGGAAACAGTTCATCCCCAAGATCGAGGGCATGATCGAGGTGGCCAAGTTCTACGCTTACGGCGTCTTCAGCGGGCAGGAGCATCCCTACAAAAAAATCTTCTGGCGCAAGCACAACCCGCTGCAAGCCGCGACGTATTTCGGGCTGAAATGGTTCGTCTTTCCGGCGATCTGGGTCTCGGGCGTGTTGTACCTGACCTATAATTTCTGGGGGCAGGGCGCGCAGATCATCACAATCGTGGCCAATATCCACCTGCTGGCCGCCTATGTGATCGCCGCCTTCGTGATCGTCCACGTCTACCTGCTGACCGTCGGCCACGGCTTCCGCAGCCACGTCCGCCCGATGCTGACCGGTTATGACGAGGTCGACCTGACCCCCGAACAGCTGGCCTATCTTGAACAGAACGAACCCGACCGGCTGTTGCCAGCCGAATGACTTCCCCCTGTGCGTTACTGACCCCGGCTTCGGCTGGGGTTTTTTTTCGGAACCATCCGCGCGGGTCTGCGTTCTGACAGTGTAGGAACCTGGGGAGGTGATCACACACCACAGAAAATGAAAAACCCGCCAATGGCGGGCTTTGCGGCGTAACGCGGATTTGGGGCCTCAGGCACCCCAGCTGCGGATCGGACCGCAATCCATGTGCACGAAGTTCGACCGGCTGTACTTGCCAACGCCCCCAGCATGGCAAGCGGATGCAGCGCGGTAGATCTGGCTGACCGAGCGCGAGCCCAGACGCAGGTCTGCGGCCTGGCCCTGCATGTGCAGCGAGTTCTTGGCCACCTTGCGCGACGACGAACGCAGCATCGCATTGGTTGCCGGGCAGCGATAGCCCGAAAGCAGAGTGTAGGGCTCGTTCACGTCCAACAGGTTATGCGTGGCCGCGATGATGTCCAGCGTGCGGGTGTCCATCGACTTGGTTTCGTTGGTACGCCAGTCGCGCATGAAAAAGTTGATCTCTTTCAGGGCGTCTTTGACGTATTCGCCCTCGATCCAGTAGATCATGTCGAGTTTTTCACCGGTGCGCCCCGAGTACATACGCACGCGGCGAATGTCGCCTGCGCCGCGCAGAAACCCTGCTGCATTGGAAAAAGTCGGTGCTGCCGTCAGCGTGGTCGCCGCGAAGGCACCGAGAAGTGCACGCCGCGAAATGCCCGTGGAGCCGTCTTTCGTCATCAGTAACGCCGTCCCGTCGTTCTTGCTTGGCCGCGACGTTGCGCAGCCCCTGCCTATGTCATCCCCAGATGCACGGGTTTTATGCCATAGGTTTTCCCCGTGACCAAACCCGTTTTTTCGCAAATTTTCTGAAATCAAGAGGAGTCGGCGAAAAATTGCTGAATGTTTCCGTTTTGTGGCAAACTCGTGAGATGCGATGCCCGCTTGCATCACTCTGCGGCACCTTTTTCTTCTGAAGGAAATGTGATTAGACAGATGGTTAGACTGCTTGAGACAGTTAGAGATACTTCGCGCGTTCAGAAAAATAAGAGGGACGAGATCATGCGCACGCTGACCCGTTCCGGCATTGTCCGGTTTGTTTTTGCCTTTGCTTCCATGGTGCTGATTGCACTTCCGGCCCAGATTCGGGCCGAAATCCCGGCTTTCAAGCAAGCCGTGGCCGAGGCCGCCGCGCTGGATCGCGACATCGCGGATTTCTACCGCGAGACCGAATATGCCCCGATCTGGACCGGCCCTGAGGCACTGGATCAAAGCCGCCGCCGCGCCTTGCTGGCCGCTTTGGACACCGCTGCAGCCCACGGTTTGCCCGCCGCGCGCTATGATGTGCCGGGTCTGCTGGCCATGTTGGCTGATGTCCGCAGCGCCCGTGATCTGGGCAAGGTCGAAGTCGCCATGTCCAAGGCGTTCCTGACCTACGCGCGCGACGTGCAGACCGGCATTCTGAAACCCGGTGCCGTCGACGATGACATCAAGCGCGAAGTTCCGCTGCGCAACCGCAAGGGCTATCTGACGGATTTCGTCCAAGCTTCGCCCGACGCGTTCCTGCGGGCCCTGCCGCCGCATAATCCCGAATACACCCGCCTGATGAAGGGCAAACTGACACTTGAACGCACAATCGAGCGTGGCGGCTGGGGCGCCACCGTGCCCGGCAAGAAGCTGGAGCAGGGTGATTCCGGCCCCGCCGTCGTGGCGCTGCGCGACCGTTTGATCGCGATGGGCTATCTGACCCGCACCGCCACGCGCAGCTATGACGCCGAGATCATGGTGGCCGTTCAGAAATTCCAAGCGGCACATGGTCTGGACACCGACGGCGTTGCCGGCGGCGGCACCCTGACGGAAATCAACGTCTCGCCCGAAGAACGCCTGAAATCCGTCATCGTCGCGATGGAGCGCGAGCGTTGGATGAATATGGAGCGTGGCAAGCGTCACATCCTGGTCAACCTGACCGATTTCACCGCCAAGGTGATGGACGACAACAAGCTGACCTTCGTCACGCGCTCGGTCGTGGGCATGAATCAGCATGACCGCCGCAGCCCGGAATTCTCGGACGAGATGGAGCACATGATCGTCAACCCGACGTGGAACGTGCCCCGTTCGATCGCGGTCAAGGAATACCTGCCGATGCTCAAGAAGAACCCAAACGCTGCGGGTCATCTGAACATCACGGATTCCAGCGGCCGCGCGGTCAGCCGGGCCAATGTCGACTTCAACCAGTACACCGAAAAGAACTTCCCCTTCGACATGAAGCAGGCGCCGTCGAACTCGAACGCGCTGGGTCTGGTGAAGTTCATGTTCCCGAACCGCTATAACATCTACCTGCACGACACCCCGGCCAAAAGCCTGTTCGCCCGCGAAACCCGCGCCTATAGCCACGGCTGCATTCGTCTGGCGCAGCCCTTCGATTTTGCTTACACGCTGCTGGCCCGCCAGACCGACGATCCCAAGGGCGTGTTCCACAAGGTGCTGAAAACCGGGCGGGAAACCCAGATTGATCTGGAACAGAACATCCCCGTGCACATCATCTACCGCACCGCACTGACCACTCCGCGCGGCCAGCTAGAGTTCCGCCGTGACGTCTATGGCCGCGACGCCAAGATTTGGAACGCTCTGGATGCGGCAGGGGTGGCGTTGATCGCCAATCGGGGGTAAATCACGCCCCAGCACTATCTGGAGGCGGACACATGACGCACACGGTCAAGGACATCGCTGCGGCGCTGGGGGCTCAGGCTTTCGGCGCTGTAGATCTGCCGATTTCCGGCGTGGCGGAACCCGCGATGGCAGGGCCGGGCGATCTGGCCTTGGCCATGAGCCCGAAATACGCCGAGGGCCTGAGCGCAGGCAAGGCACGCGCCGCGATGGTCTGGGCCGGCGCCGACTGGCAGGCGCTTGGCCTTGAGGCCGCGATCGTGCCCAACCGTGCGCGCTATGCAATGTCCGGCCTGTCCGCGATGATGGATCAGGGGCAGGGCTATGCGGCGGGCATCCATCCCTCGGCCGTCATCGACCCCTCTGCCCAACTGGGTGAAAATGTCAGCGTCGGCCCGCTGACCGTGATCGGCCCCCGCGCACAGATCGGCGCGAACTCGGTCATTGGGCCGCAATGCTTCATTGGCGCCGATGTCACTCTGGGTGAAGGCGCATTCCTGCGCGAAGGCGTCAAGCTGGGCGCCCGCGTCCGCATCGGCAAGCGATTCATCGGCCAGCCGGGGGCAACCGTCGGCGCGGATGGCTTCAGCTTTGTCACGCCCGAGGTGTCGGCGGTCGAAAAGGTCCGCGAAACCCTTGGCAAGGAAACCGAGCTGCACGGCCAGTCTTATGCCCGCATTCATTCGCTTGGAAATGTCACCATCGGCGACGATGTTGAACTGGGCGCCAACAGCTGTATCGACCGGGGCACCGTGCGTGACACCCGCATCGGCAACGGCGTGAAATTCGACAACCTTGCCCAGATCGGCCACAACGTCGAGATCGGCAACGACTGCCTGATCTGCGCGCAGGTCGGCGTCGCGGGCTCGACCCGGATCGGCAATAACGTCGTGCTGGGCGGGCAGACCGGCGTCTCGGACAACCTGTTTATCGGCGATCACGTCATCACCGGCGGCGCCACCAAGGTGTTGTCGAATATCCCCGCGGGCCGTGTCATGCTGGGCTATCCGGCGATGAAAATGGACCAGCATATCGAGATCTACAAATACCTGCGCAGACTGCCGCGCCTGTTCCGTGACGTCTCTGTGTTACAAAAGGGCCTTAAAAGCTCGCCGGACAATGACTAATTATTCCTCTGAGAGAGGATAGAAGGGCCGGGATCATGAGCATCAAGGATAAAGTGATCGCAATCATCGCTGAACAAGCCGTGCTGGAGCCGTCGGACGTGACGATGGACAGCACGCTGGAAAGTCTGGGGATCGACAGCCTGGGCCTGGTGGAATCGATCTTTGCCATCGAAGAGGCATTCGACATCACGGTGCCCTTCAACGCCAACGAACCCGATCAAAGCGATTTCGACATCTCATCGGTGGCCTCGATCGTTGCCGGCATCGAAAAACTGGTGACCGAGCAAGCCGCATGAGGCGCGTCGTCATTACCGGGGCTGGCACCGTCAACGCGCTGGGTCAGAACGTCCCCGACACGCTGGAGGCCATGCGCGAAGGGCGCTGCGGCATCACCGATCTGGAATTTCCGGATGTCGAGCGTCTGTCGATCCGCATCGGCGGCCAGATCAAGAATTTCGACGAGAACGAACGCTTCAACCGCCAGCAACTGGCGTTGTACGACCGTTTCACCCAGTTTACGCTGATCGCCGCCCGCGAAGCCATCGCGCAATCCGGTCTGGAATTCACCGACGAGCTGTCGGCCCGCGCGGGCGTCGTTCTGGGCAATTCCGGCGGGGGCATGACCACGCTGGATGAGAATTATCGCAGCGTCTACGAAGAGGGAAAGAACCGCGTTCATCCCTTCGTCGTGCCCAAACTGATGAACAACGCCGCTGCCAGCCATGTCTCGATGGAGTTCAACCTGCGCGGCCCCAGCTTCACCGTGTCCTCGGCCTGCGCGTCCTCGAACCACGCGATGAGCCAGGCATTTCAGATGATCCATGGCGGGTTCTGCCGGGCGATGATCACCGGCGGCTCGGAATCCATGCTGTGCTTTGGCGGTGTGAAAGCCTGGGAAGGGCTGCGCGTGATGTCCAAGGACGCCTGCCGCCCCTTTAGCGCCAACCGCAACGGCATGGTGCAGGGCGAAGGCGCAGGCGTCTTCGTGTTCGAGGAATACGAGCACGCCCGCAAACGCGGCGCAACCATCCTGGCCGAAGTTGTGGGCTTTGCCATGACCTCGGACGCGTCCGACATCGTGATGCCGTCGAAAATGGGCGCCGCCCGCACCATCGCCGGGGCGCTGAACGACGCCAAGATCACGCCCGATCAGGTCGGCTATATCAACGCGCACGGCACCGGCACCGCCGCCAATGACAAGACCGAATGCGCCGCCGTATCGGACGTGTTCGGCCACCACGCGGACAAGGTGATGATCTCTTCGACCAAGGCGATGCACGGCCACCTGATCGGCGGCACCGGCGCTGTCGAGCTGCTGGCCTGCATCATGGCCCTGCGCGACGGCGTGATCGCGCCCACCATCGGGTACGAGGAATTCGACCCCGAATGCGCGCTGGACGTCGTCCCGAACGAGGCCCGCGAGGCCAGGATCGACTACGCGCTGTCGAACGCCTTTGCCTTTGGCGGGCTGAACTCGGTCCTTGCGCTGAAACGGTTCTGATCCCCTGAAACGAGCCAGAGGCGCCACGGTTTCCCGGGCGCCTCTGTCATTTCATAGCTTCGCGCTGGCTTATTGCTTGGGCGCGCCGGGCATTTCGATCGGCTTGATCTTGTCGAACCCTGCGGTGAAGCCTTTCAACGAGAAGGTCACCGTCATGCGTTCATTCGGGGCCACGAACGGAACCACCTGCAGAACCGCCTTGGCGCCGCTCTTCATCTCGGTCACTTCCTCGGCGGTCAGGCCGATGCGGGCGTAGCAGCCCAGCGGATCGCAAACCGAGTAGGGGTAACGCTTGGTTGCGCCATCGTCGATCGTCATGGTCAGCTGCGCGGGCAGCAGCACCTCCAGCGGGACAGCGATCACGGCACCGGCAACGGCGGGGCTACCTTCGGGCAGACGGAACAGGCGGATGTTGGACAGCGGCTTGCCATCTGCGCCATAGGCCTCCTGGAACAGCTGGCAGGGCTCGTCCGCGGTGCCGGTCTTCAGGCATTCCAGTTTCCAGTCGCCCGACTCTTCACGGAAATAGGGCTGCGGGCCGGCGTTCACTTCCTGACCCATGGCAAGACCGGAATCTTCGGCGGGCTTCTCGGTCTTGGTGGCATCCTGTGCCATCAGCGGCGAAGCAAGGGCCGCAACCAGAGCGAAGGGCAGGGCAGAGCGGAGGTTCAACATCGTTATTCCCTTTTGGGTTCAATTTGCTGCGGACTTACCACGCCCGGACAGGGCTGTCAGGTCACATTATCCTGACCATGCCGCCCCACGCGCGAAAACCTGCCGCCGCTTGGGCCGAACGGGTCAACGAGTCCGCGGAAATAAGAAAAGGGACCACAAGGGTCCCCTTTCCGTATTTTTTTGCTCCCCGTCGGACTGGCCGACTTAGTCATTGAGCAGACGCTAGGACAGTTGCCGGGGATGGTCAACCGCGATTCCCAGCGTCTCGACAAAAAAAGACCGCACCAGCAAAGGTGCGGCCAGTCTGACAGGGAGGAAGTCCGTCCCGCCCGCAATGGACATGAAAGGCGGGAACGGATTTCACTGTGGCATAAAAGGGTTAACGGTGTATTTTCACACCGGACAGCTGACAGGAGGCGCACGTGCAGGACTCGATTTTCATTGGTGGCGGTGGTGAAAATTACGGCGACCCGCAGGTTCTGGCGCTGAAATACGCCAACCGGCACGGCCTGATTGCGGGCGCCACCGGCACCGGCAAGACCGTGACCCTGCAGATCATGGCCGAGGGGTTCTCGGCCGCCGGGGTGCCGGTTTTCATGTCCGACGTGAAGGGCGATCTGTCCGGCATCGCCAAGGCCGGGTCCGAGGCGTTCAAACTGCACGGCGCCTTTACCGAGCGCGCCGGCAAGATCGGCCTGACCGACTACGCCTACAGCGCCTTTCCGGTCACCTTCTGGGACATGTTCGGCGAACAGGGCCACCCCGTCCGCACCACCGTGGCCGAGATGGGCCCGCTGCTGCTGTCGCGCCTGCTGGAGTTGTCCGAGGCGCAAGAGGGCATCCTGAACATCGCTTTCCGCTTGGCCGACGAACAGGGTCTGGCGCTGCTGGACCTGAAGGATCTGCAGGCGTTGCTGGTCTGGATGGGCGAAAACCGCGCCGATCTGAACCTGCGCTATGGCAACATTTCCCCGGCCTCGGTCGGCGCAATCCAGCGCCGCCTGATGGTGCTGGAAAACCAGGGCGCGACCAACCTTTTCGGCGAACCAGCGCTGGAGTTGGCAGACCTCATGCGCACCGATCTGGACGGGCGCGGCCGCATCAACATCCTGGCCGCCGACAAACTCATGGCCAGCCCGCGCCTTTACGCGACCTTCCTGCTGTGGCTCCTGTCGGAACTGTTCGAGGAACTGCCCGAGGTGGGCGACCCCGACAAACCCAAGCTGGTATTTTTCTTTGACGAGGCGCACCTGCTGTTCGACGACGCCCCCAAGGCGCTGGTCGACAAGGTTGAACAGGTCGCGCGCCTGATCCGATCGAAAGGCGTCGGCGTCTATTTCATCACCCAGAACCCGGCGGACGTGCCCGAGGATATCCTGGGCCAGCTGGGCAACCGCGTCCAACACGCCCTGCGCGCCTTTACCGCCAAGGACCGCAAGGAATTGCGCCTGGCCGCCGAAACCTACCGCGACAACCCGCGTTTCGACACCGAGCAAGCCATCCGCGAAGTCGGTGTCGGCGAGGCCGTGACTTCGTTTCTGGAAAAAAAGGGCGTCCCCGGCGTGGTCGAGCGTACTCTGATCCGTCCGCCCTCGTCTCAACTGGGGCCCATTGAGCCTGCCGAGCGCCGTCGCTTCATCGACACCTCGCCCATCGCTGGCAAGTACGAGACCCTGAAGGACCGCCACTCGGCCTACGAAATCCTGACCAAGCGCGCCCAAGACGCCGCCCGCGAAGCCGAAGAGGCCGAACGCCGCGAGGCCGAGGCCGAAGCCGCCGAGCGCGAATACAAATCCGCCCGCCGCTATTCCGGCACCCGCGTCAGCCGCTCGTCATCGCGCGAAACCCGATCGAATTCACGCGGGGACACGATGGGAGAGGCCCTGGGCAAGGCGCTGGTCAAAGAGCTGAAAGGCACCACGGGCCGCCGCATCGTGCGCGGGATCTTGGGCAGCCTGTTCAGATCCCGCTGATCTGCGTCAAGGCGACAAACCGCTTTCAGGATTACACTTTCCTCATGGTTGGTCAGACGGCCAGCCATCATGGGTCGGGGGGCAGCCCGCCTCTCGACGATAGGGAGAGGGGACTTCTCATGAAAGCATTTGCACTTGGAATTATCACCGCAGCCGTCACGGCCATCTCCGCTCAGGCCGACACGATGCGACTGGTGGGCGAGCAGTGGCTGGGCACCAGCCCCACCAATCAGGCCCGCATGAACTGCCGCGCGCTGAACCTGCCCACCAACGGCACTATCACGCGTTACTGGATTTCGGGCACCAAGGGGTTCTACCTCAGCCCGAACGCGAACGGGTACATGGCCACGCTGGCCTTCCCGAATGGCGCAGACGGGGTGGGCGCGTTCATCCCGGCCCGGACCACGCTGTACCTGTGCCCGGATAAACCCGTGGCCGCCAGCTACTCGAAAATCGAGATCGAGATTCAATACTGATCCGATCCGAAACACAAAAGGCGCCCGGAACACCGGGCGCCTTCTTGTTTCGACAGGACGGCCTTATTTTTCGGGGATCAAGCCCCTTGGGCTGAACCGCAGCACCGCCAGCAGCACCACACCCATCGTCAGCAGGCGCATATGCGCGGCGCTGTCCAGCAGGTGGTTTTTCAGCGGGCCATCGGACATGCCGCTGGTGATCGTCTGCATCACCCACAGGCCCATCGGTTCGACCTGGACCCACAGGAACCAGATCAGGAACCCGCCCAGCACCGCACCCAGGTTGTTGCCCGAGCCGCCCACGATCACCATCACCCAGATCAGGAAGGTAAAGCGCAGCGGGTTGTAGGTGCCCGGCGTCAGCTGCCCGTCCAGCGTGGTCATCATCGCGCCCGCGATGCCGCAAACGGCCGAGCCCAGGATGAAGATCTGCAGGTGACGGCGGGTGACATCCTTGCCCATCGCCTCGGCCGCGGTTTCGTTGTCGCGGATCGCACGCATCATCCGGCCCCAGGGCGAATGCAGCGCCATCTGCGCCATCCACAGGATGATCAGCAGCACCACCGTGAACAGCACCGCGTACAGGCCCTTGACCCACAGTGTCGAGGCCGTCGTCGGGTCCATCCCCAGGCTGGCCGCACGCTCGACAAAGCTGGCCGAGTTCTGCAGGTCCACCTCATAGGGAACGGGGCGGGGCAGGCCGATGACGTTCTTCACGCCGCGCGCCAGCCAGTCCTCGTTCTTCATCACGGCGATGATGATCTCGGCGATGCCCAGCGTGGCAATCGCCAGATAATCCGAGCGTAGACCCAGCGCGGTCTTACCGATCACCCACGCAGCGCCCGCGGCCAGCAGGCCACCCACGGGCCACGCCAGCAGCACCGGCAAGCCCAGGCCGCCAATGTTGCCCGCCGCCGCCGGATTGATCGCTTCAACCGCCTCAACCGCCGGATCGAACACCGCGCGGTAGACGACAAAGCCGACGATCAGCAGCGCCAACAGGGCCAGCGTCCGCGCGATACCCTTGGGCATCTTCTTGTACAGCACCGCAGCCGCCACGATGACCGCCAGACCCAGCACCAGCGCGCCGATGATCTGGAACCCGCCCGCGCTCCACGCTTCGGGGATCGGGCTGGAGGAAACCAGAACCGCCGCCAACCCGCCAAGTGCCACAAAGCCCATGACGCCGACGTTGAACAGCCCGGCAAAGCCCCATTGCAGGTTCACCCCCAGCGCCATGATCGCGCTGATCAGGCCCATGTTCAGGATCAGCAGCGCCGAGTTCCAGCTTTGCATCACCCCCGTCAGCAGGATCAGGCCGCCGACAATCGCGAAAAGGCCGATTTTCTTACCCGTATCGCTCATACCGATTTCCCCTTGAACAGGCCCGTGGGCTTGAACAGCAGCACCACCAGCAGGATCGCAAAGCTGACGGCGAATTTATAATCCGTGGACAGCAACTGCACCAAGCCATCGGGCGACCAGCCCTCGGGCCCCAGATAGGCCAGCACTTTTTTCCACGCATAGGTCACCGTCACCTCGGAAAAGGCGATGACAAACCCGCCCGCGATGGCGCCCAGCGGATTGCCCAAGCCCCCCACGATGGCCGAGGCAAAGATCGGCAGCAGCAGCTGGAAATAGGTGAACGGCTTGAAGCTCTTGTCCAGCCCGTACAGAGTGCCCGCAACCGTCGCCAGCGCGGCCACGATCAGCCAGGTGATGACCACCACGCGCTCGGGGTTGATGCCCGACAGCAGCGCCAGATCCTCGTTATCCGAATAGGCGCGCATGGATTTGCCGGTGCGCGTCTTGTTCAGGAACCAGAACAGGGCGGCCACCACGACCACGGCGGTGATCACGGTGATGCCTTGCGTGGTCTTGATGGTCAGACCCTCGTCCAGCCCGGTCATTGCCTTGAAATCACGCGCGCTCAGGATGAAGCGTTCGCCATCCGCGAACCGCTGCTCATCCGGCCCGATGATGAAGCGCACCAACGAGTTCATGATGAACATCACGCCCATCGACACGATCACCAGGATCACCGGCTTGGCCTTTTGCGCCCGGTAAAAGCGATAGACCGCCCGGTCCGTCACCAGCACCAGCGCCGCACAGGCCGCAATACCAACAGGCAGCGCCAGCAGGGCAGTGGGCAGGGGGCCCAGATGGATGCCCATCGACTGGAACCACCAGGTCACCAGCACGACGACCATCGTGCCAAACGCCATCGTGTCACCATGCGCAAAGTTCGAGAACCGCAGGATGCCGTAAATCAACGTCACCCCCAGCGCGCCGATCGCCAGCTGGCTGCCATAGGCAATCGCAGGCACCAGCACGAAATTCGCCAGGGTCAGAAATGCGTGCAACAGGTCCATTACAGGTCCTCCGCTTTCAGGGGGGCAATCTTGCAGGTTCCTTCCGCCGACGCGGCCCGCATGTCGCCGTATTCAATCATGTGCTCGGTGAGCGCGATGAAACCGTCACTGCGGACCGACACCATCCGGGCGCGCAGGACATCCCCGTTCACGCCAAAGGCTGCGGTCTGCGGCAAGGCGTAAAAATGCGCGACCCCATGCGCTGTCGGCGTGGAATATCCGGGCATCTCGCGCAGGTCATACCCCGTGCCGCTTTGGCCGATCAGGCGGGCCGAGCCGCTCTCACGCGGCCAGAGCAACCGGAAAGCGCCGGTTTTCCGGGGCGGAAAATACCCTTCGCGCTCGACAACGGCGACTTCGCACTCAAACGACCAGCCGGGGGCCGAGGCGAAATCCAGCGCCATCGCACCTGTGGCAACCAGAGCGCCAACAGAGGACAGGCAAAGCTTGAACAGCATCACTTACCCTCCCAGGAACGAGCGGCGCACTTCCGGGTCCGCCAGCAGGTCCTTGCCGGTGCCGGTATGGGCATTTGCCCCCTGCACCAGCACATAGCCCTTATCTGCGATCTCCAGCGCCTGGCGGGCGTTCTGCTCCACCATCAGGATGGAAATCCCGGTCCGCGCCACCTCGATGATGCGGTCGAACAGCTCGTCCATCACGATCGGGCTGACACCCGCGGTCGGCTCGTCCAGCAGCAACACCTTGGGCCGCGTCATCAGCGCACGCCCCACGGCCACCTGCTGGCGTTGCCCGCCTGACAGCTCACCCGCCGGCTGGCGACGCTTTTCCTTGAGGATCGGGAACAGGTCATAAACCTGCGCCATCGTCCCCTTGTAATCGTCGCGCCGAATGAACGCGCCCATTTCCAGGTTTTCTTCGACCGTCATCGAGGTAAAGATGTTGTGCGTCTGCGGCACAAACCCCATGCCCTTGATGACCCGGTCCTGCGGGCTCAGGCCCGTGATGTCCTCGCCATCCAGCCGGACCGAGCCCTTGCGCAGGTTCAGCATGCCGAACGTCGCCTTCATCGCCGTCGACTTGCCCGCGCCATTGGGCCCCACGATGACGGCGATCTCACCCTTGTTCACCGCGATGGTGCAATCATGCAGGATGTCCGGCCCGGTCTTGCCATAGCCGCCCGTCATGCTGTCACCGATCAGGAACGCGTCGCCCGTATGCGCCGCCGCCCCGGTCCCGGGCGCCGGCTGAAACTCAGCCCGACCCTGCGGATTGGTGATCGAGGCATCCTTGTTGCCGTGATCGTCCTGATAAGGGTTCTTGCTCATCCGCGCCCCCCTTCTTCTTTTTGCAAATATCCCGGGGTCTGGGGCAGAGCCCCAGTCCACCCGTCCCCAAAGGCACAGAGTCCGATCATGCGCCCACCTTGTCCTTGTTCTTCAGGCCGGTGCCCAGATAGGCCTCGATCACCTGTTCATTGGCCTTGATCTCGGCCAGCGAGCCCTCGGCCAGAACCTTGCCCTCGGCCATGCAGATGACCGGGTCACAGATCTTGTCGATGAAATCCATATCGTGCTCGATCACAACGAACGTATAGCCACGCTCCTTGTTCAGTTGCTTGATCGCGTCGGCGATGGTGTACAGCAACGTGCGGTTCACGCCCGCGCCGACCTCGTCCAGGAACACGATCTTGGCGTCCACCATCATGGTGCGCCCCAGCTCCAGCAGCTTTTTCTGCCCGCCGGACACTTCGCCCGCCTTCAGATCGGCGATATGCTCGATCGTCAGGAACTCCAATACCTCGTCGGCCTTGGCGCGCAGGGCGCGTTCCTCGTCGGCGATGCGCTTGCGCCCGAACCAGGTGTTCCACAGGGTTTCCCCCAGCTGCCCGCCCGGCACCATCATCAGGTTTTCCCGGCAGGTCATCGAGCCGAACTCGTGCGCGATCTGGAACGTCCGCAGCAGCCCCTTGTGGAACAGCGCGTGCGGCGGCAGGCCCGTGATGTCCTCGCCGTCCATGATGACGCGCCCGCTGGTTGGTTCAAGAACGCCGGCGATCACGTTGAAAAGAGTGGTTTTTCCGGCACCATTGGGGCCAATCAGCCCGGTGATCGAGCCGGTCTCGATCCGCAGGCTCGCGCCGTCCACGGCATGGAACCCACCAAAGTGCTTATGAAGGTCTTCGACGACAATCATAGGCATCCCCCGTCTTGTAAGCGCGATTTTTGCGCTGTTTTATTGGAAACAGCCCGGCGTTTGGCCGGGCTGTCCTGTGTCGTCAAGCGTGACTTAGCGGTACTTAACCGTGGTCAGCTTCCCGTCCTTGATCTCGATCTCGCGGTAACCGCCTGCGGCTTCACCGGGTCCGATCAGTTCAACTGCGGTTGCGCCGACATAGTCGATGTCGCCGCCACCGGCCAGGATTTCCAGCGCCTTGGCCAGTTCACCGGGATAGATCTTTTCGCCCGGTGCGTTGGCCACGTCCATGACCTTGGCTTTGTAGTCGCCCGGCTCCGTCGAGCCAGCGGCCTGCATTGCCAGCAGGATCAGGGCTGCTGCGTCATAGCTTTCGCCGACATAGGGGCCGTCGCCGCCGGCAATGCCAGCATCCGCGATCATCTTGGCCATCATCGTCGCGCCTTCGCTCTCGGTGCCGGGAACGGTGCCGATCGAGCCGTTGATTTCCGCGCCAAAGGTGGTTTCCAGCGCGCCGCCGATCATGCCGTCGGGCAGAACGAAGGTTTCAAACGCACCCGCGTCCAGCGAGGCGCGGATGATGCCCGGGCCGCCCTGGTCGACGTAGCCCGCCACGACCAGCGCGTCGCCACCGGCAGCTGCCAGTGCGCCGACTTCGGCCGAGTAGTCAGCCTTGCCGTCTTCGTGGGCTGCGGTGGTGGTCACGGTGCCGCCAACAGCTGCGTATGCGGCTGCAAAGCTGTCCGCCAGACCCTTGCCGTAGTCGTTGTTGGTGTAGGTCACGGCCACCGACTTGATGCCTTTTTCCATCAGCACGTCGGCCAGAACCTGGCCCTGACGCGCGTCAGACGGCGCGGTGCGGAAGAAAAGACCGTTGTCTTCGGCTGCGGTCAGCGCCGGCGAGGTTGCCGACGGAGAGATCATCACGACACCGTTCGGCACGGCGACGTTGGCCAGGATTGCGCCGGTCACACCCGAGCAGTCCGCGCCCATGATGCCCTTGACGCCTTCCGAGGTGATCAGGCGTTCAGCGGCGGCAGTTGCGGCACCGGCATCGACGCAGGTCGAGTCGGCACGCACGGGGGTGACCTTGGCGCCGCCCATCAGCTTGCCGCTGGCCGACACTTCTGCCATCGCCAGCTCTGCGCCCGCGGCCATCGCCGGGGTCAGCGATTCGATGGGGCCGGTAAAGCCCAGAATCACGCCCAGTTTGACCTCGTTGCCGTGGCTACCTGCAAAAGCCGAGCCAGCCATCAGCGCGGTTGCGGCAGTCGCCATCAGAAATTTTTTCATATTTTACTCCCAAGTTGGAACGATTGTCCGGGCTCGACCCTAGACCTCGTTTTTAGAAAAGAAAAGCGCCTTCGAAACAGTCACTCTGACCGGCGTAAGGGCACCTTTCCGATTTGTTTTCTGACCGGATGGTCTAAGGCACACAATAACGCAGGCGCGCCCGATTGCGACTCGATTCCGTCGCTTTCCACGCCTCAGGGTTTGCCGCTCGCGTGGCTTCCACGTTCGCGGTAGGGGGTCGTGTTGTAATGCGCCCGGTAGCACTTGGAAAAATGCGAGGGACTGGCGAATCCGCAGGCCAGCGCCACGTTGATCACACTCATATCCGTCTGCATCAGCAGATTGCGCGCCTTTTGCAGCCGCAACTCCATGTAATAGCGTTTCGGGCTGCGGTTCAGGTAGCGGCGGAACAGGCGCTCCAACTGGCGGGTGGACATGCCGACCTGAGTCGCCAGCGCGGCGGGGCTGATCGGATCCTCGATATTGGCCTCCATCTTCTGGATGACCTGCGCCAGCTTGGGGTGCCGCACCCCGATCCGCGTCGGCGTCGACAGCCGCTGCGCGTCCCGGTCCGTGCGGATCGAGTTGTAGATCTGCTGATCCGCCACCGCGTTGGCCAGTTCCTCGCCGTAGTCCGAGGCGATGAAGGCCAGCATCAGGTCGATGGACGAGGTACCCCCGGCGGTGCTGAACCGCGTGCCGTCGATGACAAAGACCGACTTGGTCAGGTCCACCTCGTCGAATTCCTCCAGGAAACTGTCGTGGTTTTCCCAGTGGATCGTGGCGCGCTTGCCGTCCAGCAGCCCGGCCTTGGCCAGCACGTAGCTGGCAGTGCACAGCCCGCCCATCATCAGCCCTTTGCGCGCCTCGCGGCGCAGCCAGTTCAGCATCCGTTTGGTCGCCGCCGCCTGCACGTCGATGCCGCCGCAAACCACAACGGTGTCATCGCGGCTCAACTCGCCCAGATCACCGTCCAGTTTGAACTCGGTCCCGGCCGAGCACTGGATCGTCCCGCCGCCTTCGCCGACCAGCGTCCAGCTATACAGCTGACGCCCAGACATCATGTTGGCGATCCGCAGACTGTCCAGAGCCGAGGCAAAGCTCAGCAACGTGAAATTGGGCAACAGCACAAACACGAAACGCCGCGGCTTGGGGCCCAGCGGCTCTACCTCCACGATGATCTGATCAATTTCCATTTAGGCATCCCCAAAGCTTTGCCGAACAGTATCAGCACCTTTGCGCGCGCCCCGCAAGAGGCACTGAACGCGACAGACTTTTGTCGCAAACGTACGGGCAATTCTGTGTGGCGCAGGGGCGGGGCCTTCTGTATAGATGGCCCACCAATTTTAGACCAACCGGAGTGGAACGATGAGTGAGTGGCAAAAAACCGATTGGCGCGCCAAGCCCAGGGTTCAAATGCCCGACTATACGGATGCGGCCGAGCTGACCGCCGTCGAGGCACAGCTGTCCAAATATCCGCCCCTGGTCTTTGCCGGCGAGGCCCGCAAGCTGAAGAAAGCCCTCGGTGCCGCCTCGCGCGGCGAGGCCTTCCTGCTGCAAGGCGGCGACTGCGCCGAAAGCTTTGAACAATTCAGCGCGAATGCGATCCGCGACACCTTCAAGGTGATGCTGCAGATGGCGATGGTGCTGACCTTCGGCGCCAAGGTGCCCGTGGTCAAGGTCGGCCGCATGGCGGGCCAGTTCGCCAAGCCGCGCTCGGCCCCCACCGAAACTGTCGGCGGCGTGGAGCTGCCCAGCTACCGTGGCGACATCATCAACGAGCTGGACTTCACCAGCCAGGCCCGCATCCCGGACCCCAAGAAGATGCTGCAGGCCTACACCCAGTCGGCCGCCACGCTGAACCTGCTGCGCGCCTTCTCGACCGGCGGCTATGCGGACATCCACCAGGTGCACCAGTGGACGCTGGGCTTCACCGAGGGCGAAAAAGCTGCCAAGTACCGCGAGATGGCCAACCGGATCAGCGACACGCTGGATTTCATGATGGCAGCCGGCGTTGATAGCGCCTCCAATCACTCGCTGCAGACGGTGGATTTCTACACCAGTCACGAGGCGCTGCTGCTGGAATACGAAGAGGCGCTGACCCGTCTCGACTCGACCTCTGGCAAATGGCTGGCAGGCTCCGGCCACATGCTGTGGATCGGTGACCGCACCCGTCAGCCCGACGGTGCCCATGTCGAATTCCTGCGCGGCGTGCTGAACCCGATCGGCCTGAAATGCGGCCCCACCACCACTGCCGAAGACCTGAAGGTGCTGCTGCACAAGCTGAACCCGACGAACGAGGCCGGCCGCCTGACCCTGATCGCCCGCTTCGGCGCCGGTAAAGTCGGTGAAAACCTGCCGCGCCTGATCAAGGCCGTGAAGGAAGAAGGCGCCAACGTGGTCTGGACCTGCGACCCGATGCACGGCAACACGATCAAATCGGCCACCGGCTACAAGACCCGTCCGTTTGAATCGGTGCTGCGCGAAGTGCGCGAGTTCTTCGCCATCCACAAAGCCGAAGGCACCATCCCCGGCGGCGTGCATTTCGAGATGACCGGCCAGGACGTGACCGAATGCACCGGCGGCGTCCGCGCCGTAACCGAGGAAAACCTCTCGGACCGCTACCACACCGCCTGCGACCCGCGCCTGAACGCCTCGCAGTCGCTGGAGCTGGCTTTCCTCGTGGCCGAGGAACTGTCGGCCTACCGCGCCGAAAAGCTGCAGGCCGAAGCGGTCTGAAACACCAGTTACTAAAGCTCAAAGGCGCGCCGATCCCCCGGCGCGCCTTTTTGTTTGGAGCGTTTTATCAGTGTCCCGCAGCCCTGATCGCACGGCCATGAGTATTTTCATCAGAAAGAAGCCTAAGAACTGAACTGAATGGAGGGCGCACGCATTTTTGTTTCTTTCTGATCCAAATACTCACGTCGCACCGACCCACCAGATGCGCGACGGTCGGTCAGTCGTCGGACGCCACCAAGCGCAGATAGGGTTTGCGCGGCGCGCTGTCCGCGTGGCGCAGGTCGGGGCGATCGAAGGGTTGGGGGGCTTCGGCCATGGCGTAGATGCGCGGACGGGGCAGGGGGATGGCGCCGCTCAGGGGACGGCATTGCTGTGCCTCCATTCCGAAGCGGCGGGGCGCGCGGCCCAGGGTGCCGTGGGTCGACAGGCAGGCCAGCGCGCGCGTGATGCGGCCGTCTCCGTCACTTAGCGGCAGGACCAGCAGACGCGCGTCCAGCTTTGGTTTGCCAATCGCCCGTTCGGCCGCCAGTTCCGCGACCATCTTGGCAGGGGCGGTAAAGACCTGCTCCAGGTAGTCGGCAAAGCGCGCGCGGTCTTGCGGGGCGATCAGGGCGGATATGGGCATGCCGCGCACGTCCATGCCCATCAGGTCGTTCAGGTGGTTTCCCGCCAGCCGGATGCGCGCGATACCCGGCGCGATGCGTTCCAGCAGCATGACGTGGCCCAGGGCGCCCTCGATGCCGCGCGGGTCGATGTCCAGCCGTCCGGGCACCAGCCGCGTGCCTTTCAGCGCGGTCCAATAGGCATCCACCTCGGATATTTCGGGAAACCTGTTCTGCATCAGATGCTGGCCGATCTCGACCACCTTCTCGTTATCTCGCCCACCGAAAATCATCGCGTTCACCCACGGTTCCATCGCCCCCCTGCGCGCCGCAACCGTTTGTTAACCAAGGTTACGGAGCGAAAGGTTACCCAAGACTTAATATACCTTCGTTTGGCTAAAATTGCCGGTGAAATCGCCTCAAATGGTTAACCGTTGAAAGCCCGGGTTGCCCATGCGGGGCGGAATGGCGTAGGGCTGTGCCAGCAATCGAAGGAGAGAGCCGTGATCAAGTCGATGACCGGTTTTGCCTCGGGGACGGGCGAGACCGCGCCGTTTTCCTGGGGCTGGGAGCTGCGTTCGGTGAACGCCAAGGGGCTGGACCTGCGTCTGCGGGTGCCCGACTGGATCGACGGGCTGGAGGTCGGCCTGCGGACCGCGCTGACGCGTGCCCTGGGTCGGGGCAGCGTGTCGCTGTCACTGAAACTCGCGCGCGAGGAAACCGCCGGGGCGATGGCGCTGAACGCGGGCGTGCTGTCCTCAGCGCTGGAGGCGATGCGCCAGATCGAGGAGGTGGCGATGGCTGCCGGTGTCTCTCTGACCCCCGCCACGGCGGCCGAGGTGCTGGCGATCAAGGGCGTCGTCGAAACCCGCGCGACCGAAGATGACACCGCCGCGCTGCGCACCGCGCTTTTGGCCGATTTCGAGACCGTGCTGGCGCAATTCCTGAAGATGCGCGCCGACGAAGGCCGCGCCCTGCATGTCATCCTGACCCGCCAGGTCGATCACATCTCTGATCTGGTGGCGCAGGCACAAGCCGCCACCGCCGCCCGCCGCGAGGAGATGGAGCGCGCCCTTCGCACCGCGTTGGACAAGGTGCTGGCCAACGTGGCCGAGATGGACGAGGCGCGCCTGGCGCAAGAGTTGGCGCTGATCGTGGTCAAGACCGACATCACCGAGGAGCTGGACCGCCTGAACGCCCATGTCGCCGCCGCGCGCGCGCTGCTGGGTGAAACCGGCCCCGTCGGGCGCAAGCTGGACTTCCTGATGCAGGAGTTCAACCGCGAGGCCAACACCCTGTGCTCCAAGTCGCAGAACGCCGATCTGACCCGCATCGGGCTGGAGCTGAAAACCGTCATCGACCAGATGCGCGAACAAGTGCAAAACGTGGAGTAACCCATGCAGCGACGTGGCCTTCTGATCATCCTGTCCTCGCCCTCGGGGGCTGGCAAATCCACCCTGACGACCCGCCTGCGCGCCTGGGACCCGGGGCTGAGCTTCTCGGTCTCCGCCACCACCCGCGATCCCCGCCCCGGAGAGGTGGACGGAGAGCACTACCACTTCATGACGCACGACGCCTTCCGCGCCTCGGTCGATCAGGACGGAATGCTGGAACACGCGCAGGTCTTCGGCAATTACTACGGCTCGCCCAAGGGGCCGGTGAAAGAGGCAATCGACGCAGGCCAGGACGTTCTGTTCGACATCGATTGGCAGGGCGCCCAGCAGATCCGCAACTCCTCGCTGGGGATGCACACGCTGTCGATCTTCATCCTGCCCCCCTCGATCACCGAGCTACAC
Organism: Thalassobius vesicularis; assembly: GCF_004799325.1. Taxonomy (GTDB): domain Bacteria; phylum Pseudomonadota; class Alphaproteobacteria; order Rhodobacterales; family Rhodobacteraceae; genus Thalassobius; species Thalassobius vesicularis. The sequence continues at coordinate 295,382 of NZ_SSMD01000003.1, read as the reverse complement.
CGCCGTCTGGTCAGTCGTGGTCAGGACGCGCCCGAGGTCATCGCCAAGCGCATGGCCAAAAGCTGGGACGAGATCAGCCATTGGGACAGCTACGATTACGTGCTGGTCAATGACGATCTGGACAAGACGACCGAGGAGTTGAAGACTATCGTTCAGGCCACCCGCCTGCGCCGTGTGCAACAGCCCGCGCTTGTGGCCCATGTGCGCCAATTGCAAACCGAGTTCGAGGAGCTGAAATGACCCTATACGCCCTGGATGGCATCGTCCCGCAAACCCCTGAAGACGGCGATTTCTGGGTCGCACCCGACGCCAACGTGCTGGGCAAGGTGCGTATCGGCAAGGGGGCCTCGGTCTGGTTTGGCTGCACCCTGCGTGGCGACAATGAACTGATCGACATCGGTGACGGCACGAACGTGCAGGAAAACACCGTAATGCACACCGACATGGGCTTTCCGCTGACCGTGGGCGTCAACTGCACCATCGGCCACAAGGCGATGCTGCACGGCTGCACCATTGGCGACAACAGCCTGATCGGCATGGGCGCAACCATCCTGAACGGCGCCAAGATCGGCAAGAACTGCCTGATCGGTGCCGGTGCGCTGGTGACTGAAAACAAGGTCATCCCCGATGGCAGCCTGGTCATGGGCTCCCCCGGCAAGGTCGTGCGCGAGCTGGACGAGGCCGCGATCAAGCGCCTGACCCTCAGCGCGCTTGGCTATCAGGCCAACGCCCGCCGGTTCCGCGCTGGTCTGAAACCGGCCTGATCCGGGGCAGGGGGCGCGCATGTCCGAGACGCTGATACAGGATACGCTGGCCGCGATCCCCATGCCTGCCCTGCTGGTTGCTGCCGGTGAACGCATCGTCGGCGGCAATGCCCTTGCAGCCAACCTTCTGGGGATCGAACAGCTGGCCGACCGGCACCTGCTGACGGTGCTGCGCCAGCCCTCGGTTCTGGACGCGATCGAGGCGTGCCGCGCCTCGGGTGAGGCGCGCACCACGCGCTACCTGACCACGCAGGGCCGCAACGACATGACCTATCGCGTGCATTGCGGCTTTATCCGCGACGTGGCGCGCACCGGCGTTCTGGTCACGTTCGAGGACGTCACCCACCTGGAAACCGCGGAACAAATGCGCCGCGATTTCGTCGCCAATGTCAGCCACGAACTGCGCACACCGCTGACCGCACTTCTGGGTTTCATCGAAACGCTGCAGGGCCCGGCCAAGAACGACGCCGCCGCGCGCGACCGTTTCCTTGGCATCATGGCGAACGAGGCCGGCCGCATGAACCGCCTTGTCCGCGATCTGCTGTCGCTGTCCCATGTCGAGGCGCAGGAACGCATCCGCCCGGGCGAGGTCGTGGTGCTGAACGACCTCATCACCTCGGTGCTGCGCAACCTGACCCCGCTGGCCGAAAAATCCGGCGTGGCGCTGAAGACGGACATGCCCGACACCCCGGTCAAACTGCCCGCTGACAGCGACCAGTTGCGCCAGGTGCTGACCAACCTGGCCGAGAACGCGATCAAGTACGGCGGCCAGAACGGCACCGTCACGATCTCTCTGTCCGAGATGGACCGCGACCCCGCCCTGCGCGCCCCGGCGGCCCGCATCTCGGTCAGCGACACCGGCCCGGGCATCGACCCGGTCCACCTGCCGCGCCTGACCGAGCGGTTCTACCGTGTCGACAGCCACCGCTCGCGCGAGATGGGCGGCACAGGGCTGGGGCTTGCGATCGTCAAACACATCGTGAATCGCCACCGCGGCCGCCTGAAGATCGAAAGCGAACTGGGGCATGGCAGCCGCTTCACGGTGATTCTGCCGCTCTGAGTCGCCTGAACGCGACCTTTGCGTGTGCAGCATTCGCTCACTCTCGCAAAGGTGTCTTAATCCGGCACCTGCGCCCCGATTTGTGACACGTTACCCCAGCGTAAAGACCATCTGTCATTTGTCTGTTACATTGGCGTCACAAAAGGTTGTCAAACGACTTTTAAATCGCGGCACAGAGGCCGGCACCAAGTCTGGCCCGCAACCGAAATCAGGAGTTTCCTCATGTCGTTCGTGAAACTGACCGCCTCGACCCTGGCGATCGCTGCCGTTTCCGCCACCGCTGCCGCTGCCCGTGACCAGGTGCAGATCGCCGGTTCGTCCACCGTTCTGCCCTATGCCTCGATCGTGGCCGAAGCCTTTGGTGAAAACTTCGACTTCCCGACCCCCGTCGTGGAATCGGGCGGTTCGTCGGCCGGCCTGAAGCGTTTCTGCGAAGGCGTCGGCGAGAACACCATCGACATCGCCAACGCATCGCGTCAGATCAAGGACAAGGAACTGGCCACCTGCGCTGAAAACGGCGTCACCGACATCATCGAAGTCAAGATCGGCTACGACGGCATCGTGTTTGCCTCGGACGTGAACGGCGCAACCTTCGAATTCACCCCTGCTGACTGGTACAAGGCCCTGGCCGCCGAAGTCGTCGTCGACGGCAAGCTGGTCGCCAACCCCGCCAAGACCTGGGCCGACGTGAACCCCGCCTTCCCGGCTCAGCCGATCCAGGCGTTCATCCCCGGCACCAAGCACGGCACCCGTGAAGTGTTCGAAGAAAAAGTGATCCTGGCCGGCTGCGAAGCCACCGGCGATTTCGAAGCGAAACTGGCCGGTGCCGCAGGCGACGACGAGAAAGCCAAGAAAAAAGCCGCTGAAAAGGCCTGCATGGCGCTGCGCACCGACGGCCTGTCGGTCGACATCGACGGCGACTACACCGAGACCCTGGCCCGCATCGAGTCCAACAAGGACGGCATCGGCGTGTTCGGTCTGGCCTTCTACGAAAACAACACCGACAAGCTGCAAGTGGCCACCATGTCGGGCGTCGTTCCCTCGACTGAATCGATCGCAACCGGCGAATACCCGGTGTCGCGTCCGCTGTACTTCTACATCAAGAAGGCCCACATCGGCGTGATCCCCGGCATCAAGGAATACGCTGAGTTCTTCGTCTCGGACGAGCTGGCAGGCCCCGATGGCCCGCTGGCCGAGTATGGCCTGGTTTCGGACCCCGAGCTGGCCAAGACCCAGGCGATCGTCGCCGACGAAGCCGTGATCGGCTCGAACATGTAATCGACCCCGGAGAGAGCGGAGCGCCGCTCTCTCCACCTTCTCGCCGTAAGGCAAACCAACTATCGGAGCGGACATGCCTGTTCTGTGGCTCTTCCTCGTCGTCCTGGCCCTCACGGGGTCGGGATTTTTCATTGGACGCCAGCGCGCATTGGCCAGTGCCAAAGGGGACTCGCGCAATCTGCATTCCCGCCTGCCGTATTATGGCACCCATGCCGCCATCAGCGTGATCGTTCCGTCCCTGCTGGTCATGGCGATCTGGCTGTTCGTGCAGCCCCTAGTCGTCTCAAGCGCCGCCGAGGCGGTGCTGCCCCAGGCGCTGCTGACCGCCGACGCCTCCGCCGGCCTGCTGATGGCCGAGGTCCACCGCGTCGGCGCTGAGCTGGTCGATCAGGGCGTCACCGGCCCGCTGGCCGCTCTGGTGCCCGCTGGCACCACCGCCGAACTGATCCCTGCGATCGAGCTTTACGTCGCCAACACCCATACCGGCCACCTGTGGATGAGCATCGCCGTCATCCTTGTCGCATTGGTCATGGGCGGTCTGGCCCTGCGCCCGATCAACGCTGAATTCCGCGCCCGCAACACGGTCGAGCGCACCATCATGGCCCTGCTGATCGCCGCTGCATCGCTGGCGATCCTGACCACCGTCGGCATCGTGCTGTCGATGCTGTTCGAGACGATCAACTTCTTCGGCCTGCATTCCTGGACCGACTTCTTCTTCGGCACGACCTGGGCGCCCAACTTCCGCGGCGACTCGGATCTGTCGATCCTGCCGCTGCTGTGGGGCACGCTGTACATCTCGCTGATCGCGCTGATCGTCGCGGTGCCGACCGGCCTGTTCGCGGCCGTGTACCTGTCCGAATACGCCGGCCCCAAGACCCGCGCCTTTGCCAAGCCGCTGCTGGAAATCCTGGCTGGCATCCCCACCATCGTCTACGGCCTGTTCGCGCTGCTGACCGTGGGCCCGATGCTGACCACCCTGTTCAGCGCAGGCGGCCTGCTGGGCGTTGACTGGATGAAGGGCGCCACCTCCGTTCTGACCGCGGGTGTGGTAATGGGCATCATGCTGATCCCCTTCGTCAGCTCGCTGTCCGACGACATCATCAACGCCGTGCCGCAATCCATGCGCGACGGCAGCCTGGGCCTGGGCGCCACCCATTCCGAGACCATCCGCCAGGTCGTCATTCCCGCCGCCCTGCCGGGCATCGTGGGTGCGATCCTGCTGGCCGCCAGCCGCGCCATCGGTGAAACGATGATCGTGGTGATGGGGGCAGGGGCGCTGGCGAAATTCTCGCTCAACCCGCTGGAATCGATGACCACCATCACCACCCGGATCGTCAGCCAGCTGACCGGCGACGGCGACTTCTCCAGCCCTGAAACGCTGGTCGCCTTTGCCCTGGGCCTGTCCCTGTTCGTCCTGACGCTGGGCCTGAACGTCCTGGCGCTCTTCATCGTCCGCAAGTACCGGGAGCAGTACGAATGACCGACGCAACCACCTCTTTGCTGACGCAGGACGCGCGCACCAAAAAGCGCAACGCCGCCGAGGCCCGCTTCAAGCTGTACGGCATTGCCGCGATCGGGATCGGCGTCGCCATGCTGATCCTGCTGCTGGTCACCATTCTGGGCAACGGCGTGGGCGCCTTCCAGCAGACCTTTGTCACGCTGCATGTCGAGCTTCAGGAAAAGAAGCTGGACAAGAAGGGCAACCGCGACCCCGAGGACCTGAAAAAGGTCACCACCTTTGGCTATGACCCGCTGATGAAAGCCGCCTTCGACAAGGCCGTGAAAGAGGCGAATGTCGAGACCAAGCTGAAGCCCAAGGATCAGGCTGCCCTGCTGTCGAAATCCGCCGCGGCCGACCTGCGCAACTACGTGCTGGCCAACCCCGAACATATCGGCAAAACGATCGAGTTCACCTTCCTCGCCAATTCGCGCGTGGATGGCTACCTGAAGGGCCGCGTCACCCGCGAATCCATCGCCAACGACAAGAACATCAACGCCGCCCAGCTGGATCTGGTCGATCAGCTGGTCAAGGCCGGCGTGATCGAGAAACGCTTCAACCCGGCCTTCATTCTGGGTGCCGACGCCTCCGACCAACGCCCCGAGGCCGCCGGGATCGGTGTGTCGATGGCCGGTTCGTTCTTCATGATGCTGGTCGTGCTGGTGCTGGCGCTGCCCATCGGCGTCGCCGCCTCGATCTACCTCGAGGAATTCGCCCCCAAGAACTGGATCACTGACATCATCGAGGTGAACATCTCGAACCTGGCCGCTGTGCCGTCGATCGTGTTCGGTATCCTTGGTCTGGCCGTGTTCATCAACACCATGCACCTGCCGCAATCGGCCCCGCTGGTCGGTGGTCTGGTGCTGACCCTGATGACCCTGCCGACCATCATCATCTCGACCCGCGCGGCGCTGAAATCGGTGCCGCCCTCGATCCGTGACGCGGCCCTGGGGCTGGGCGCCAGCCGCATGCAGGCGGTGTTCCACCACGTCCTGCCGCTGGCCGCACCCGGCATCCTGACCGGCACCATCATCGGCCTGGCCCAGGCACTGGGGGAAACCGCGCCGCTGCTGTTGATCGGGATGATCGGCTTCATCGCCTCGAACGCCCCCGGTGGCGTGGCCGAGGGCCTGCTGTCGCCGAACTCGGCCATGCCCGCGCAGATCTACGAGTGGGCCAAACGCGCCGACCCGGCCTTTTACGAACGCGCCTGGGGCGGTATCATCATTCTGCTCGTCTTCCTTGTGACCATGAACACCATCGCCGTCATCCTGCGCCGCCGCTTCGAGCGCCGCTGGTAAGAGAAGGGGGCAACCATGTACGACGCACCAAGTCTGGAGAAAAACGTGGACCAGAAAGCAACCAAGATCGCCGCCAAGGACGTTCAGGTCTATTACGGCGACACCCACGCCATCAAGGACGTCTCGGTCGATCTTCTGGCCAACACCGTCACCGCCTTCATCGGCCCGTCGGGCTGTGGCAAATCCACCTTCTTGCGCTGCCTGAACCGCATGAACGACACCATCGACATCTGCCGTGTGCAGGGCGACATCCGGCTGGACGGCGAAGACATCTACGACAAGCGCGTCGACCCCGTGCAACTGCGCGCCAAGGTCGGCATGGTGTTCCAGAAACCCAACCCGTTCCCCAAGTCGATCTACGATAACGTCGCTTACGGCCCGCGCATCCACGGCCTGGCCCGCGGCAAATCCGAGCTGGACGAGATCGTCGAAAGTGCCCTGCGCCGCGCCGCCCTGTGGGGCGAGGTGAAGGACCGCCTCGACGCCCCCGGCACCGGCCTGTCCGGCGGCCAGCAACAGCGTCTGTGCATCGCGCGCGCCGTCGCCACCGCCCCCGAAGTGCTGCTGATGGACGAGCCATGCTCGGCGCTGGACCCGATCGCGACCGCACAGGTCGAGGAACTGATCGACGAACTGCGCGAGAATTTCTCGGTCGTCATCGTGACCCACTCGATGCAGCAGGCCGCCCGCGTCAGCCAGAAAACCGCCTTCTTCCACCTGGGCAACCTGGTTGAATACGGCGACACCACGCAGATCTTCACCAACCCGATCGATCCGCGCACCGAAAGCTACATCACCGGCCGGATCGGCTGACGGAGGACCCCATGGCTGACAAACACATCGTTTCCGCCTTCGACCGTGACCTCGAAGGCATTCAGGCCCAGATCATGAAGATGGGTGGTCTGGTCGAGGCCGCTATCCTGGACGCCGCCCAGTCGCTGGAAGAACGCGACGAGGAACTGGCCGAAAAAGTGCGCGCTGGCGACAAGGCCATCGACGCGCTCGAGGACCTGATCAACGAGAACTCCGCTCGCCTGATCGCCTTGCGCTCGCCCACCGCCATCGACCTGCGCGTGATCCTGACCGTGATGAAGATCTCGGGCAACCTGGAACGCATCGGGGACTACGCCAAGAACATGGCCAAGCGCACCGGCGTTCTGGTCCAGATGTCACCGATCTCGGGCAGCCACGCCGCCCTGCGCCGCATGGCCCGCGAAGTTCAGCTGATGCTGAAGGACGCGCTGGACGCCTATATCCGCCGCGACGCTGAACTGGCGATGGACGTGATCCAGCGCGACCGCGACGTCGACCAGATGTACAACGCGCTGTTCCGCGAATTCCTGACCTTCATGATGGAAGATCCGCGCAACATCACCTCGTGCATGCACCTGCATTTCATCGCCAAGAACACCGAGCGCATGGGCGACCACGTCACCTCGATCGCCGAGCAGGTGGTCTACCTGGTGCGCGGCAAGATCCCCGAGGACGGCCGCCCCAAGGGCGATCAGACCTCATCGAACGCCGAACTGGGCAAGATCTGAGGGCGCCCGGATGTCTGTGACGCCGCAACCCACCGTCCTGATCGTCGAGGACGAGCCCGCGCAGCGCGAAGTCCTGGCCTATAACCTCGAAGCCGAGGGCTTTCGCGTGGTCCGGGCCGCGAACGGCGAAGAGGGGCTGCTGATGGTCGAGGAAGAAACCCCCGACATCATCGTCCTGGACTGGATGCTGCCCAACGTCTCGGGGATCGAGGTCTGCCGCCGCTTGAAAACCCGCTCAGACACCCGCAGCATCCCGATCCTGATGCTCTCGGCCCGCTCCGAAGAGGTGGACAAGGTCCGCGGTCTGGAAACCGGGGCCGATGATTACGTCGTCAAACCCTATTCCGTGATCGAACTGATGGCCCGCGTCCGTGCCCAGCTGCGCCGCACCCGTCCCGCCACGGTTGGCGAGCGGCTGGAATATGGCGACATCGTGCTGGACGCCGAGACCCACCGCGTCACCCGCGGGGAGGACGAGCTGAAACTGGGCCCGACCGAATTCCGCCTGCTGTCGACCTTCATGGAGAAGCCGGGCCGCGTCTGGTCTCGCGAACAGCTGCTGGACCGCGTCTGGGGCCGCGACATCTATGTCGACACCCGCACCGTCGACGTACATATCGGACGCCTTCGCAAGGCGCTGACCCGCCACGGCGGCGACGATCCGCTGCGCACGGTCCGCGGCGCCGGATACGCGCTGGGATAAGGGCAGGGGGCCGCAAGGCCCCTTTTTCCTGCGTACGGTTTCCTCCAAGAATCGTACAAAAGGCAGGGTTGCGCACGAATGAAATCACCGTACCGCGACAGGTGTTACCAAATGGTTCATTCCGTTTTGGCATGACGCCTTAGCGCGGCAGACCGTCCTCGGTTTCCACCTGCGTCACCAGCCAATCGCGGAAAACCCGCAGCGATTTGTTGCGCGATTTCTCTTGCGGCCAGATCAGGAAATAGCTGCCCAACGACCGCGTCGCGGTACCATAAGCGGCAACCAGACGGCCCGATTGCAGCTCGGGCTGCGCCAGATAATCGGGCAACAGCGCGATCCCCAAGCCGTGGATCGCGGCCTGTGTGATCGTGGTGAACTGATCGTAAACCGTGCCCGTGATCCCCTGCGCCTCGACCCCGTACGAGGCAAACCACTGCGACCACGCATAGGGCCGGGTCTGGATTTGCAGCAGCGGAAACGACAGCAGATCGCGCGGGTGAGCAATGGTATCCTGGGCAATCAAATCGGGGGCGCAAACCGGCAGAACCTGCTCCTCCAGCAGCTTCAAATGATCGGTTCCCAACCAATCTGGTGTTCCATAATGTATAGCTGCATCAAATGGTTCCAGCGCAAAATTAAAGCGATTTAGCCGGGTAGACATGTTGATCGTCACATCGGGGTGCAGGCGGGCAAACTCGGCCAGGCGCGGCACCAGCCAGCGCATCCCAAAGGTCGGCAGGATCGCCAGATTCAGGCTGCCGCCATCCGGGTTGACCTGCAATTTCAGGCTGGCCTGTGCAATCTGTTGCAGGGCGGCGCGGATCTCGGCCACGTAATCCTGAGCGGCGGGCGTCAGCCGCATCTTCTTGCGTTCGCGCAGGATCAACTCGGTCCCAAGCTGGGTCTCTAGCGCCTGCAACTGTCGGCTAACAGCACTTTGGGTCTGGCTCAGCTCTTCGGCGACGGCGGTGGCGCTGCCAAGACGGTCCAGCGCCTCTAGTGCGCGCAGCGAGGCAATCGAGGGCAGAAAACGGCGCGGAGCGATCATGTATGCGTAAAACTCATGATATGATGCGAAAGATTTGCTGTTTTAGCGGCATCTCGGGGGGTAAGGTCAAGGAAATCCCGCCGAAAACTCATATTTCCAGCAGAAAGACCCCGAAAATGACCGACAAACCGACCCTGCGCGCCAAGGATGCACCTGATCTTAACTCTTTTGTGTGGGACGATCCGTTCCGCGTCGAAGACCAGCTGACTGAAGACGAGCGCATGATCCGCGACAGCGCTCGTGCTTATTGCCAGGAAAAGCTGCAGCCGCGTGTGCTTGAGGCGTTCCAGAACGAAACCACCGACCCCGAAATCTTCCGCGAAATGGGCGAGATGGGCCTGCTGGGCACCACCATCCCCGAGGCCTACGGCGGCATCGGCGCGGGCTATGTCAGCTATGGCCTGGTGGCGCGCGAAGTCGAACGTGTGGACAGCGGTTACCGTTCGATGATGTCGGTGCAATCGTCGCTGGTGATGTACCCGATCTACGCCTATGGCACTGAAGAACAACGCAAAAAATACCTGCCGAAGCTGGCTAGCGGCGAATGGATCGGCTGCTTTGGCCTGACCGAACCCGATGCGGGCTCGGACCCGGCGGGCATGAAAACCCGCGCCGTGAAAACCGAAAACGGCTATGTGCTGACCGGCTCGAAGATGTGGATTTCGAACAGCCCGATCGCGGATGTGTTCGTGGTCTGGGCCAAGTCCGAAGCGCATGGCGGCAAGATCCGCGGCTTCGTGCTGGAGAAGGGCATGAAGGGTCTGAGCGCCCCCAAGATCGGCAAGAAAATGTCGCTGCGCGCCTCGATCACCGGGGAAATCGTGCTGGACAATGTCGAGGTCGGCGAGGATGCGCTGCTGCCCTATGTCGAGGGTCTGAAAGGGCCGTTCGGCTGTCTGAACCGCGCGCGTTACGGCATTTCCTGGGGCGTTCTGGGGGCCGCCGAGTTCTGCTGGCACGCCGCCCGTCAATACGGTCTGGACCGCCACCAGTTCAAACGCCCGCTGGCCGCGACGCAGCTCTACCAGAAAAAACTGGCCGACATGCAGACCGAAATCGCCCTGGGCCTGCAGGCCAGCCTGCGCGTCGGTCGCCTGATGGACGAAGCCCAGGCCGCGCCCGAGATGATCTCGATCGTCAAGCGCAACAACTGCGGTAAGGCGCTGGACATCGCGCGTCTGGCCCGCGACATGCACGGCGGCAACGGCATCAGCCTGGAATTCGGCGTGATCCGCCACATGGTTAACTTGGAAACCGTGAACACCTACGAGGGCGCGCATGACGTCCACGCGCTGATCCTGGGCCGCGCCCAGACCGGCCTGCAGGCATTCTTCTGAGGCATCCGCACACAGATCGAACGGGGGCGCCATGTTGCGCCCCCGTTTTTCGTTGCGCGACCGCGAAACCCGCAGTACCCCTTTGGGAACAAGGAGTTATCCATGCGTAATCTGTGGGCGGATACCTGTGCGGAAACCTTCGTCGGCGCGCCTCTGACCGGCGATGTCACGGCCGATCTGGTCATTGTCGGCGGCGGGTTCAGCGGCTGCTCGGCCGCGCTAGAGGCGGCAAAGCAAGGCGCGCGCGTCGTGCTGCTGGAGGCCGAGACGATTGGCCATGGCGGCTCGGGGCGCAATGTCGGGCTGGTGAATGCCGGGCTGTGGCTGCCGCCGGACCAGGTGATGCAGGAACTGGGGCAGGGCGCCGGCATCCGCCTGAACAACGCCCTGGCGGTCGGGCCAGACCACGTCTATCGCCTGATCGAGCAGCACGACATCCAGTGCGAGCCTGTCCGCAACGGCACCCTGCATTGCGCGCATTCTGCAGCGGGGCTGAAAGACCTGCAGAACCGCTACGACCAACAGGCCGCCCGCAAAGCGCCGGTCAAACTTCTTGACATGAACTCTGCCAAGCAAGCCACTGGTTCCAAATCGTTTTTTGGCGCGCTCAAGGACCATCGGGCCGGCACCATCCAGCCTTTGGCCTATGCCAAGGGTCTGGCACGGGCGGCCGCCGATCAGGGCGCATCCATCCACGAAAGCACGCAGGTACGCTCGGTTCGCCACGACGGCGATTGGGTCGTCCAGACGGAAACTGGCACGGTCCGCGCGACGGCGCTTTTTGTGGCAACCAACGCATATCACAAGGATTTCAACGGCTTGCAGCGCGCGACGCTGACGCCGGTGCATTACTTCCAGCTGGCGACCGCGCCGCTGCCGGACACGCTGCGCGCCGATATCCTGCCCAACAAAGAGGGCTGCTGGGACACCGGTCTGGTCATGACGTCGTTCCGGATGGATCAGGCCGGCCGGCTGATCCTGGGCGCGATGGGGCTGCCGGATCGCCTTGGCATCCACGAAAGCTGGGCCAGACGCGCGCTGGGGCGCTTGTTCCCGAAACTTTCCGGTCAACCGTTCCAGCAATTCTGGTCGGGGCGCATCGGCATGACCACGGATCACATTCCCAAGATCCAACGCCTCGGCCAGAACGCGCTGGCGGTCTACGGCTATTCCGGGCGCGGGATTTCGCCGGGGACGGTGTTCGGCGCAGCCTGCGCGCAAACCTTGCTCAGCGGCGATGAAACGCATTTGCCGATCGCACCAGTGGATAGCCATTCAGAGCCGCTCAGCACGCTGAAAGGCTTGTATTACGAGACAGGGGCGCGGCTGATCCATGCGCTGTGGCATCGCATCTAGGTTTCGTATAATCGGTATTATGTTGCCAAAGTGATGTTGTCCTGCAACGACATTTCCTGATTTTTTACTTTTTGGTCGGAACTTTGCTGACTCCATTCGGCCTGAGCGTGTAAAGCTTGGACAAACACACTCAATACAATCCTGGATGCCGCGCCGTCATCACTCTGGCCAGCACACGCAACCTCAGGAGTCTGTCGTGACGATTTCCCAATATCTGACCGCTCTGTCCAACACGCAGAGCATCGAAGAACTTTGGGACATGCATACCAAGAAGATGGCGACCTACGGGTTTGACCGTCTTCTCTACGGCTTTACCCGCTATCGCTCTGGCACCTCGCTTGGCGACCCCGAGGATTACGTGATCCTCAGCAACCACAACCCCGCCTATACCGACGTGTTCATGGGCCAAGGCCTGTATTTCCACGCGCCGATGGTCAAATGGGTTCTGGAAAACGAAGGTGCGTGCAGCTGGAACATCCTGCCGCTGATGATGCAGAACGGCGCGCTGTCGGATGCCGAGCGTAAGGTGATTGCCTTCAACCAGTCCATGCAAGTGACCGCTGGCTACTCGATCAGCTTCCGCTCGATCTCGCCGCGCTCGAAGGGTGCGATCGCGTTGACCGCGCAGCCGGGCCTGACACAGGACGAGGTTGACCGGATCTGGGCGAAGCATGGGGACGACATTCTGGTCAGCAACAACGTGGCGCACCTGAAAATCATGACCCTGCCCTACTCCGGCCCATCCCGGCAGCTGACCAAGCGCCAGCGCGAGGCGTTGGAATGGGTTGGCGACGGCAAAACCACGCAGGATATCGCGCTGCTGATGGGCCTGACGCCCGCGACGGTCGAGAAACACCTACGCCTGGCCCGAGAGGCGCTGAGCGTCGAAACCACCGCTCAGGCCGTGCTGAAAGCGGCGTTTCTGAACCAGATGTTCGTGATGGAAGTCTGACGACGGCCCTGTTTTCAGGAAAAGCAACCGCTCCGAAGGTCAGGTATTCCTTACCTTTGCCCCTCTCAAACGGATAGACCCGTTCAAGGTAGGGAATCCCATACTTTCTTAACCCGGGGTTAAGGGGCAATCTGCACCCGTTCCGTGAGTGGTGGCTTTAGCCAGGGAACAATGGGCGGGAACCCCTGAGATTTCTGGGCTCTTTCTGTTCAACCGGAGTTATCCGGACGTCGGTCCGCAGGCGAATTTCCGTCTGCGGGTCGGCACCCCAAAGATCGGCCCCCGCTTCATCCCCATTTAGTCTGGGGGCCGATCATCCCCATGCGGTGCCGTCCTGTGGCTGGATGGCACCGCATTATTTTTGGCAACCGGCAAAGAAAAAACCCCGGGCGAACCCGGGGTTTCCAATCTCTTGCAAAAGGCTGAAATCAGCCCTTGGCAGCTTTCGCAACTTCTGCTGCGAAGTCTTCTTCTTTCTTCTCGATGCCTTCGCCGACTTCCAGACGGATGAACCCGGTCACCACGGCGCCAGCTTCTTTGGCAGCGGCTTCGACGGTCAGGTCGGGGTTGATCACGAATGCCTGGCCCAGCAGAGTGCTTTCGGCGATGAATTTCTTCATGCGGCCTTCGATCATCTTCTCGATCACGGCTTCGGGCTTGCCCGATTCACGCGCGATGTCGATCTGGATCTGACGCTCTTTTTCCACGATGGCCGCATCCAGGTCTGCTTCGCCCAGGGCTGCCGGGTTTGCAGCGGCGATGTGCATCGCGACCTGCTTGCCGAACGCTTCGTCGCCACCGGTCAGGCCGACCAGAACGCCGATCTTGCCCATGCCGTCAGCGGCCGAGTTATGGATGTAGGTCACGACCTGCTCGGCTTCGATCTTGGCCATGCGACGCAGGCCCATGTTCTCGCCGATGGTTGCGATCTTGTCGGTGATCAGGGTCTCGACCGCTTTGCCACCGATGGTCGCTGCTTTCAGCGCCTCGACGTCAGCCACACCCAGAGCCGCATTGGCGATGTCTTTCACCATGGTCTGGAATTCGCCGTTCTTGGCAACGAAGTCGGTTTCCGAGTTCACTTCGATGGCGACACCGGTGCCACCGTTCACGGCGACGGCCACCAGGCCCTCGGCGGCGGTACGGCCCGATTTCTTAGCGGCCTTGGCCAGACCTTTGGTGCGCAGCCAGTCGCTCGCGGCTTCGAAATCGCCGTCGGTTTCGGTCAGGGCTTTCTTCGCATCCATCATGCCTGCGCCGGTTGCTTCGCGCAGTTCTTTCACCATTGCTGCAGTGATCGCCATTGTGGCTCTCCTCGAATTGGAATGAATTCATCGGGCGCGGACAATGCCCGCGCCCCGTATCAGATTAATGACACGCGATTACGCGTCTTCGCCTTCGATGGCTGCTTCGACGGGTGCGTCTTCCAGGGCACCCAGGTCAACGCCGGCCGCACCCAGCTGGGCGGTCATGCCGTCCAGGGCAGCGCGGGCCACCAGGTCGGTGTACAGCGCGATCGCACGGGCCGCGTCGTCGTTGCCGGGGATGACGTAATCCACACCCTCGGGCGAGCAGTTGGTGTCGACGACGGCCACAACCGGGATACCCAGTTTCTTGGCTTCGGCGATTGCCAGCGATTCTTTTTTCACGTCGATGATGAACAGCAGGTCCGGAACGCCGCCCATTTCACGGATGCCGCCCAGCGAAGCCTGCAGCTTCTCCTGGTCGCGTTCCATGTTCAGACGCTCTTTCTTGGTCAGGCCTTCTGCGCCGCCAGCCAGTTTCTCGTCGATCATCTTCAGACGGTTGATCGATTGCGAAACGGTCTGCCAGTTGGTCAGGGTGCCGCCCAGCCAGCGGTGGTTCATGTAGTACTGAGCCGACTTTTCAGCGGCTTCTGCGATCGGCGCTGCGGCCTGACGCTTGGTACCAACGAACAGCACGCGGCCGCCTTTTGCGACGGTGTCACGAACGACTTTCAGCGCCTGGTCCAGCATCGGAACAGTCTGCGTCAGGTCCATGATATGGATGCCGTTGCGGCTACCATAGATGTACTGACCCATACGGGGGTTCCAACGCTGAGTCTGGTGGCCGAAGTGAACGCCTGCTTCCAGCAGCTGGCGCATGGTGAACTCGGGAAGAGCCATGTCTTTTTCCTTTTCCGGTTTTCGCCTCGGCGGGGGTGAGAAGCGGATGCTTCAACCGGCGGACATATGGGGATGTCTCTCCCATAGGCCCAACCCCGCCTGCGGGTTTGAGTGCGCGTCCTCTAAACCAATCCCCCTGCCCGCACAAGCCCGGTTCCCATCAAAATCACGGCTTTTCGCTTCTTTCTGATGCAAATACTCAAAGAAACACGCGTTCCACCACCCAATACGCCCCGATCAGCGCGATCACGCCCGAGGCAGGCACCGTAATCCGCGTCCGATACCAGGCTTTGCGCCCGAACCACGCGCCCACGGCCAGAAAGGCGATGGCGATCACGGTGATCTGCCCGAACTCGACCCCGACGTTGAACCCCAGCAGCGCCGGGATGAACTGGTTCTCGGGAAGCCCGAATTCCCCAAGCACGCTGGCAAAGCCCAGCCCGTGCAGCAGCCCGAACCCGAACACCACCACCGGCCGCCACGGGGTCAGCCCCTTGGCCAGGATATTCTCGACCGCTACAAAACAGATCGAGGCCGCGATCAACGGCTCCACGATACTGGCGGGCACCGAGACCCACCCCAGCGCGCCCGCCGCCAGCGTCACCGTATGCGCCAGCGTGAAGGCCGAGATCTGCCACAGCAGCGCCCGCATCCGGATCGACAGAAAGAACAACCCCAGCACGAAGAGGATATGGTCCAGCCCCTTGGGCAGGATATGGTCGAACCCCACCGGAATATACTGCGCAAAGGCTTGCCAGCCGCTCAGATGCGTGCCACCCGCCAACGGCACCTGCGCGGTATCTCCGCCCTGCAATGTGCCGGTATAAGGCTCGTCCACGCCGTTCTGGCGCAGCACCAGCGTGCCGTAGCCCGCCGGCCAGAATAGCGAGAACACGCCGCCCCCGACCTCGGGCACCAGCAGGCGCACCACCGTGGCCCGCGCCACCTCGTCCGAGACGGCGGGCAGCACCTCGACCCCGTGCAACTCGGCCTGCACCGCGACGCCGTCCACCGTCAGGGTCATCGGCCCGAACACCTGCGCATAGGCCCGCTCGACCCGCTCGGCCAAGGCCGCATCAGGCAAGGCGCGCAGGGCGTCATAATCCCCGGCCCCCTCGGCCTGATTTGTGTCCTCCAACCCGTCCAGATTGATGCCCGCCAGCAGCGCCTCGGCGTTGACGCGCATCGCCAGTTCCAGCCGGGGGCCGACCACCTGGAAATTCCCGATCGAGGGCACGACCTCATGCGCCAGCGCGGCGCTTGACAAGATCGCCATCCATGCCAGCTTCATCGCTATGAAAATCGCCCGTCTCATCCTGCCCCTTCTGTGCCTTGCCCTGCCTGCGTCGTCCCATGAGTTATGGATCGAACCGCAGGCGTATCAAGTCGAAAAGGGCGCGACCATTTCGGCCAGCCTGCGCAACGGCCAGAACTTCACCGGCGCGGATCTGGCCTGGTTCGATGGCTCGATCCGTTCGTTTCAGGTCCATTCCGGCGGGGAAACGCGCGATCTGACGGGCCGCGCGGGCGACATTCCGGCGGTGCAAGGGTTGAAAACAAAGCCGGGCCTGACCGTGCTGGCCTACCAGTCGAAACCCACCGTCCTGACCTATGAGACCGAGGAAAAGTTCCAGACATTCCTGACACATAAGGACCTGATCCCCGCCGCCGCCACGATCCACACCGCCCCCTACGCCCCCCCGATCCGCGAGGTTTATACCCGCCACTCCAAGTCCCTGATCGGCGTCGGCCACGCCAAGGGCGCCGACATCGCCTTCGGGCTTGAGACCGAGTTCGTCGCCCTCGCCAACCCCTACCGCGATGACCTGACCTCTGGCCTGCCGGTGCGCCTGCTTTACCAAGGCACCCCCCGCCCCGATGCGCAGATCGAGCTGTTCGACCGCGCCCCCGATGGCACCGTCTCGATCACCCTGCACCGCACTGACGCGAGCGGAGAGGCCCTGCTGCCCGTCACTCCCGGCCACACCTATCTGGCCGACGCCGTGGTCCTGCGCCCCCCTGCCCCCGATCTGGCCGAGCGCTACCGCGTTGACTGGCAAACCCTCTGGGCCGCGCTGACCTTTGCCGTGCCGCCCGCCGACTGACCGAAAGGCAGGCTTGCCATTCCCCTGATTCCGCGCAAAGGCTGGGGCATGACGGATATCTTGTGCATTGGCTCGGTCCTGTGGGACGTGATCGGTCGCTCGCCTCTGGTGATGCGGCAGGGATCCGACGTGCCGGGGCGCATCACCCGCCTGCCCGGCGGGGTTGCCATGAACATCGCGATGGCACTGGTGCGGTTCGGGCTGCGGCCCTCGGTGCTGACCTCGGTCGGGCGTGATGCCGAAGGCGACGAGCTGATCGCCGCCTGCGAACGGCTGGGCGTGGACACCGCGCTGGCCTACCGCTCGGACGACCTGCCCACCGATCGCTACATGGCGGTCGAGGGCGCGAACGGCCTGATCGCGGCCATCGCCGACGCGCATTCGCTGGAACTGGCGGGTGCCAAGATTCTGGCCCCCCTCTATGACGGCCGCCTTGGAAGCCCCGACACCCCCTACAAGGGCCAGATCGCGCTGGACGGCAACCTGACCCAGGCCCTGCTGGAGCAGATCGCCCTATCCCCCGCCTTTGCGCGCGCCGAGTTGCGCGTGGCCCCCGCCTCGCCCGGCAAGGCCGAGCGTCTGACGCCCTTCCTGCGCCATCCCCGCGCCGTGCTTTACGTGAATCTCGAAGAGGCCGGCCTGCTGTGCCAGCGCGAATTCGCCACCGCCGCCGATGCCGCGCAGGGTATGATGACCCGTGGGGCCGCGCGCGTGCTGGTCACCGATGGCGGCAACCCGGCAGCCGAGGGCAGCGCGGCTGGCGTCGTCTCGGCCACCCCGCCGCAGGTGCTGGTGACCCGCATCACCGGCGCGGGCGACACTTTCATGGCGGCGCATATCGCTGCCGAACGCATGGGCCAAACCGGCGAAACCGCGCTGCGCAGCGCGCTGACCGCCGCCGCCCGCTACGTCTCCGGAGAAGCCCCCGCATGATCCCCCTCGTCCTGTCCCCCGAAGTCGCCGCCGCCAAGGCCAGCCGCCAGCCCATCGTCGCGCTGGAAAGCACCATCATCACCCACGGGATGCCTTGGCCGCAGAACTACGAAACCGCCCTCGCGGTCGAAGAGATCGTCCGCGACATGGGTGCCATCCCCGCCACCATCGCCGTTTTGGACGGCACCCTGCATGTCGGCCTGACGGACGAACAACTGACCACGCTGGCCCAGGCCAAGAACGTGGCCAAGCTGTCGCGCGCCGATCTGGCCGCCTGCATGGCCACGGGTGGCACCGGCGCGACCACCGTCGCCTCGACCATGATCGCGGCGGCGCTGGCGGGCATCCGTGTCTTTGCCACCGGCGGCATCGGCGGCGTCCACAAGGGTGCCGAGCTGTCCTTTGATATCTCCGCCGACCTGCAAGAACTGGCCCAGACCCCCGTGGCCGTCATCGCCGCCGGGGCCAAGGCCATTCTGGACGTGCCCAAAACGCTGGAGGTGCTGGAAACCCTTGGCGTGCCGGTCATCTCCTACCGGCAGGACAGCTTTCCGGCGTTCTGGTCCGCGTCCTCGCCGCTGAAATCGCCGCTGCGCATGGACACCCCCGCCGACATCGCCCGCGCCCACCTGATGCGCGCGAAACTGGGCCTGCCCGGCGGCCAGCTGGTGGCCAACCCGATCCCCGCCCAGCACGAGATCCCGCCCTCGGAAATGAACCCCATCATCGCCGAGGCCACCGCCAACGCCGAGGAACTGGGCGTCACCGGCAAAGAGGTCACCCCCTTCCTGCTGCGCCGCATCTTCGACCTGACCGGGGGGCGATCGCTGCAAGCCAATATCGCGCTGGTGCTGAACAACGCCGCGCTTGCCGCTCAAATCGCCGCGGAAATGCTCGCGCAGGAATAATCCCGGCCCCCGCCAGTCCCGGCCATTGTGACGCCGGGGCAAACCCCTTACATACCGGGGGCAAACCCAACTGGGACACAGAACCCGATGACCACGCCTTTCGACGAAGACCACACCCCGCATCGCCGTCCGGGGTTGTTTGCCCGCCTGCGCTCCAGCTTTCTGACAGGGCTGGTGGTGATCGCGCCGGTCGGCCTGACGATCTGGCTGGTCTGGACCCTGATGGGCTGGATCGACAGCGTGGTGCTGCCGCTGGTGCCCGAACGCTTCCAACCCGAGCCCTATATCGGCATCAACCTGCGCGGTGCCGGCATCATCTTCGGCATCGTCTTCACCATCATCATCGGTTGGATCGCCAAGGGGCTGATCGGCCGCTCGCTGATCCGCTGGGCGGAATCGCTGGTCGAACGCATGCCGGTCGTTCGCTCGATCTACTCGGGTGCCAAGCAGATCGCCGAGACCGTCTTTGCCCAATCCGAGCGCAGCTTTGAAAAAGCCTGCCTGATCGAATACCCCCGTCCGGGCATCTGGGCGATCGGCTTTGTCTCGACCCAGGCCAAGGGCGAAATCTCCAAACGCGCGCCCACCGGCGACACGCTGATGACGATTTTCCTGCCGACCACGCCGAACCCGACCTCGGGCTTTCTGCTGTTCCTGCCGCAATCCGACGTGATCGAGCTGGACATGACCGTCGAGGACGCCGCCAAGCTGGTGATCTCGGCCGGGCTGGTCTATCCCACCCCGAAAGACGCGCAAAAAGCCGCGCGCGAGCTGGCCGCCAAGTCCGCAAAAAAATAGTTTTATCGCGCAGGGTTGGCTCTCTTGAATTTGTCAGGGCCATCCCGATCTGACACGAAACGGCACCCGCCCTTGAATCAGGAGCAGCACTCTCATCATGGATTTCCTACTTATTGCCGGGGGCTTTATCGCCCTGCTGATCGGCGGTGAATCTCTCGTATCGGGCGCCGTCGCCGTGGCCCGCCGCTTGCGGATTTCGCCCATGGTGATCGGCCTGACGCTGGTCGGTTTCGGCACATCCATGCCCGAGCTTGTCACCTCGGTGAACGCCGCCCTGAACGGATCGCCCGGTGTGGCCCTTGGCAACGTCGTCGGCTCCAACATCGCGAATATCCTGCTGATCCTTGGCCTGGCCGCGCTGCTGTGGCCGGTGGCCGTGAACCGGCTGCGTTTTCGCAATGACGCGCTGTTCCTGATGGGCTCGGCCACGCTTTGCGCCGTGCTGCTGATTCCCGGTCATATCGGCCTGCCCGCCGGTCTGGCGTTGGTCGCGGGTCTGGGCCTGTTCCTGGCGATCACCCTGCGCAGCGGGCCGATCCCCCAAGCCGAAGACGAACCCGAAGAAGCCTCCATCCTTCCGACCTGGCAAGGTCTGGCCCTGTTCGCGGTTGGCCTTGGCATCACCCTGCTGGGCGCGAACTGGCTGGTGGACGGCGCCGTCGGACTGGCCCGCACGATGGGCGTCAGCGAAACGCTGGTCGGCCTGACCGTCGTCGCCGTCGGCACCTCGCTCCCTGAACTTGTCACTTCGCTGATCGCCGCCCGCCGCCACCAGAGCGAGGTCGCCTTCGGCAACATCGTCGGTTCCAACATCTTCAACGTCTGCGGCATCCTGGGCATCACCGCAATCATCGAGCCGATGCCGATCCCTGCCCCGATCCTGCAGCTGGACATCTGGGTCATGCTGGCCGCAACCCTGGCGCTGGTTCTGGCCGCGATCACCGGCCACGGCATCTCTCGCCGCGAGGGCGGCCTGCTGCTGGCCGGCTACGCCGCCTATATCGGCGTGCTGGCCGCGCAGATCTGAGCGATTACAAGAACATCGCGTTCAGATCGACACTGCTGCGCGTGTTCAGGTCCGACTTGTGCGCGGCCAGAAACCCCTCGGCCGCCGCACGCCCCGCCTGTTTCAGCCGCACCAGCAGGAACGGGCTGGGCACCACCTTGGTCGAGGCCGACAGCTCGTTCATCAGCGCATCATCGGCGATCATGTGGATGTTGATGTTCTTCATCCCATCCGCATTGCTGTCCCATGTCTTGCGCATCTGCTGGGCATAGGAAATCACCCGCAACTCCCGCAGCAACGACGAGTTGAAGCTGATCTCGTTGATCCGGTTCTGGATTTCCTGCGGCGTCACCGGCACCTCGGCGCGCTCCAGCGGGTTAATGTTGACGATCAGAATGTCGTCCGGAAACTCCTTGCCGAACAGCGGGAACAGCGCCGGGTTCCCGGTATAGCCACCATCCCAGAACGCCTCGGTCTGACCGGTCTGCGGATCCAGGATGTCCACCGCCTGAAACAGCGTCGGCAAGCAGGTCGAGGCCAGCAGCACATCCGCCGACATCTCCTCGCCCGAAAAAACCCGGATCCGGCCCGTGCGCACATTCGTGGCCCCCACGAACAGCCGCGGCCCGGCATCGGCACAGACCTTCTCGTACTCGAACGCCTCGGCGATCTTGCGCAGCGGGTTCTGATAAAACGGCCCGAACGCATAGGGCGAGGACATCCGAGACACCGTATCGGCAAAGGTAAACGGCAACGAATATTCCAGCGCGGTGTGCAGCAGATCGGTCGTGTCCGGCATCAGCCCCGCCAGCCAGGTCGTCATGCGCATGTCATGCACAGCCCCCAGCTTGCCCCACAACCAGTCCAGCTTCTCGCGCGCGCCCTCGGCACCGCCCTCGATCCAGCCGGATTTCAGCGCCGCCCCGTTCATCGCCCCCGCCGAGGTCCCCGAGATCGCGGCGATCTCGATATCGCCCTCTTCCAGCAGCCGGTCCAGCACACCCCATGTAAATGCCCCGTGCGCTCCTCCCCCCTGAAGCGCCAGGTTGATCCGCTTTTTCGCCAAAACTCTTTGCCTTCTTCTTTTTACAAATATCCTGGGGGGAGCGCCCAATGGCGCGGGGGGCAACGCCCCCCACTCCGCTGTGTCAGAGGGCGGTCCAGCCGCCGTCCACGCTGATCGTGGTGCCGGTGATCTGCTGTGCTGCGTCCGAGCACAGGAACACCGTGGTGCCGCCCAGCTGCTCCACCGTCGCGAACTCGCGCGAGGGCTGGCGCTCCAGCATCACCTTCTTGATCACTTCCTCGCGGCCCATGTTGTACTTGGCCATCGTATCGGGGATCTGCGCCTCGACCAGCGGGGTCAGCACGTAGCCCGGGCAGATCGCGTTGCAGGTGATCGGCTCTTCGGCGGTCTCCAGCGCGGTCACCTTGGTCAGGCCGACAACGCCGTGCTTGGCCGCGACATAGGCCGACTTGTACGGGCTCGCCGTCAGACCGTGGGCCGAGGCGATGTTGACCACCCGGCCCCAGCCGCGCGCGCGCATCACCGGCAGCGCCGCCGCCGTGGTGTGGAACGCCGAGCTCAGGTTGATCGCCAGGATCGCGTTCCACTTGTCCACCGGGAATTCGTCGATCGGCGACACGTGCTGGATGCCCGCGTTATTCACCAGAATATCGCAGCCGCCAGCCTTCTCGATCAGCGCACGGCATTCGTCGCCGTTGGACATGTCCGCCTTGACGTATTTCGCCTCAACGCCGAATTCCTCGGCGATGCTGGCGGCCAGCGCGTGATCCTCGTCCCGGTCGGTGAAAGAGTTCAGCACCACATTCGCCCCGGCCCGCGCCAGTTCGCGCGCCACACCCAGGCCGATGCCCGAGTTCGATCCGGTGATTACGGCGGTCTTGCCCTTCAGCGTCATCTGCCAGCTCCTTCCTTTTGCACTTGCAGCATTACACGCAGCAAATACCACACGGGGCCAGCGGGTGGGGGAAAAAAGTGGTCACGTACAAATGCGTACAATCTGCATTTCACGCCAAAAAAAAACGCCGGCACGAAGCCGGCGTTAAGTTATTGAGGCAGGTTTCATACAGGCAAGAAACCTATCGAGCAGTGACCTCTTTATAAGCAATCCGCCGCGCGACTCCAAGCCAAAAGTTTGAAAACACGTCAATTCACCGTTACGCTAGGCTCCAACAAACAAAGGGCCGAGCAGGATTGTCCTACAAATGAGATCACACAATTTCCCCAGCGTCAGGGCGTTCGCCGCCGGTTTGGCTCTTGTTTTCTTGGCATCTGCGGCATCGGCGGAACCCAGCCATGGTATAGCCATGTACGGCGACCCGGCCCTGCCCCCAGATTTTGTGTCCCTGCCCTATGCACGCGCCGACGCCCCCAAAGGCGGCCGTCTGGTCGAGGGCAACACCGGCGGTTTCGATTCGCTCAACCCGTTCATAAGAAAGGGAACGGTGCCGTGGCAGTTGCGATTCTATACCCATGAATCCCTCATGACGCGAAGCATGGATGAACCTTTCTCCCTATACGGGCTACTGGCCGAATCGGTCGAGGTTCCGGCGGATCGCTCTTGGGTGGAATTCACGCTGAACCCGGCCGCACGGTTTTCGGATGGCAGCCCGGTGACGGTCGAGGATGTGATCTGGTCCTTTGAAACCCTCGGCACGCAGGGCCATCCCCGCTATCTGGGCTTCCAGCAGAAAGTGGCCCAGATCACCCAGACCGACCCGCGCTCTGTCCGCATCGCCTTCAACACCGCGGATCGCGAGCTGCCCCTGATCGCCGGCCTGCGCCCGATCCTGAAAAAGGCACAATGGGACGGCAAAGAGTTCAGCGAAGCGTCGCTGCACGACATCCCCATCGGCTCGGCCCCTTATGTGGTGTCCGACTACGATCCGGGCCGCTTTGTCGTGCTGAAACGCGATCCCAACTACTGGGGCGCCGATCTGCCCGCCCGGCGCGGCACCAACAACCTTGATGAGCTGCGGATCGAGTTTTTCGGCGACGACAGCGTGCTGTTCGAGGCGTTCAAATCCGGCCTCGTCACCCTCTACCGCGAGGCCAACGCCGAGACCTGGGCCACCCAGTACGATTTCCCCGCCATCCGCGACGGCCGCATCTTCAAATCCGAGGTCACGCACCAGCGCCCCTCGGGCATGACCGGCTACGTGATGAACACCCGCCGCGCGCCCTTTGATGACTGGCGCGTGCGCGAGGCGATGATCCTGGCCTTCAACTTCCCCTATATCAACGACACCATCACCGGCGGGCGGCAGGCGCGCATCACCTCGTATTTCTCGGAAAGCCAGCTGGGCCTGCGCCCCGGCCCCGCCACGGGACGCGAGGCCGCGCTGCTGGCCCCCTTCGCTGCCGACCTGCCCCCCGGCGCGCTGGACGGCTACGCCCTGCCCGACGGCGACACCAGCCCGCGCAACCGCAAAGACCTGCGCCGCGCCGTCGACCTGCTGGAGCAAGCCGGCTGGCACGTCGAGAACGGCGCCCTGGTCAAGGACGGCGCGCCCTTCCGCTTCACCGTCCTGCTGCGCCAGGGCGACGCTTTGAACCAGTCGGTCTTCGACATGTACCGCCCCGCTTTGGAGCGGCTGGGGATCGAGATGACCACCACCGTCGTCGACAACGCCCAATACGCCGCCCGCCAGCGGGACTATGACTTCGACATGACCCCGTTCCGCCGCGATCTGTCGCTGTCACCGGGGAATGAACAGAAACTCTACTGGGGCAAGACCGGTGTCACCCTGCCCGGCACCGGCAACCTGATGGGCATGGACAGCCCCGCCGCCGAGGCGATGATCGACGCCATGCTGACCGCCACCACCAATGATGAGCTGACTTCCGCCGCTCGCGCGCTGGATCGGGTGCTGATGGCCGGTCGCTACGTGATTCCGATCTGGAGCTTCGGCCCGGACCGGATTGCCCATGCCAAAGAGTTGAAATATCCAGAACACATCCCGATCTACGGGGGCCGCAACGGATGGATCCCCGACGTCTGGTGGTACGAGGAGTGAGCAATGAAAAAACTGTTCCTGATTGCCATGCTGGGCCTGCTGGCCAGCTGCGGCACGATCGAAGGCATCGGTAACGACATCTCGGGCGGCGCGCGCACCGTTCGCAACTGGTTCTGACGCGCTAAACCTTGGCGTTCAGGCGGTCACGTCAGCGACGTGACCCACAGGATCAGTGCATCCTCGTCACTGACCGAGACCACGTTATGCCCCATCGTGGCATCGTAATAGGCGCTGTCGCCGCGGCGCATTTCCACGGGCTCGTAGAACTCGGTATACAGTCGGACCACCCCGGTCAGCACGTACAGGAATTCTTCGCCGTCATGGCGTACCCAGCCGTCGAACTCCTCCATCGAGCGCGCGCGCACCCGTGCCCGGTACGGCAGCATCTGCTTTTTCACCAAGGCGTTGGCCAGCAGCTCGTGCTCGTAAGTGGCGGTCGCATGAGCCGCCCCCTCGCCCGAGCGCGTCACCGACATCCGCCCGTTCACCTGATCCTTGACCGGCGGCGTGAACAGCTGCGGCACCGAGACATCCAGCCCCGTCGCCAGCTTTTTCAGCGCCTCATAGGTCGGCGACATCTGCCCGTTCTCGATCTTCGACAGAGTGGATCGCGCCAGCCCGGCCTGTTGCGCGGCCTGTTCCAGCGTCAGCCCGCGCGCCTTGCGCAACTCGCGCACGCGGCTGGACAGGTCCAGGGGTTCGGCCTGTTCCTCGGCCCCGGTTTCACGGGCAATGCGGATGATGGCTTTCGGATCGCGCTGGGTCATGGCAAAGTCTTATTCGCAGCCAAGGTCGCTTGCAACTGATCCCGGACACGCATAAATCGTTCTCATGCTATCTATTTTCGATCGCGGCGCCTTTGCGCCCTGCCCCACGCCCTTCAACTTCACCGCTCATGTGCTGGCGCGGGCCGATGACGCGCCCGACAAGATCGCGCTGGCGGTGCTGTCGCAAACCGGGTCCGAGCGCTGGTCCTACGGCCGCCTGAAATCCGCCGTGCTGGGCACCGGGACGGGCCTGCTGGCGCGCGGGTTCAAACCCGGTGACATCCTGCTGATGCGGCTGGGCAATACGGTCGATTTCCCGCTGGCCTACCTGGGTGCGATTGCCGTGGGTCTGGTGCCGGTGCCGACCTCCTCGATGCTGACGGCGCCCGAAGTGCAAAAGATGGTCGATCAGCTGTCGCCCGCTGGCATCCTGCACGACCCCGCCGTCGCATGCCCCGAAACCACGCTGCCCACCGTCTCCAGTGCCGAGCTGACCGCCATGCGCGACCTGCCCCCGGCGGACTACGCGATGGGCGATCCGAACCGGCTGGCCTACATCATCTACACCTCCGGCACCTCGGGCCAGCCCCGCGCCGTGATGCACGCCCACCGCGCCATCTGGGCCCGCCAGATGATGCACGAAGGCTGGTACGGCCTTGGCGTTGACGACCGCCTGCTGCACGCGGGTGCCTTCAACTGGACCTTCACCCTGGGCACCGGCCTGATGGACCCGTGGAGCGTCGGCGCCACCGCCCTGATCCCCGCCGAGGGCGTGCCGCTGGACGCACTGCCGCTGCTGCTGCGCCGCCATGACGCGACGATTTTCGCAGCCGCGCCGGGGGTTTACCGAAAGATCCTCAGCCACCACGCCAAGCTGGACCTGCCCAAGCTGCGCCACGGTCTGGCCGCCGGAGAGAAACTCTCCGACACCATCCGCCAGCACTGGGCCGAGGCCACCGGCGGCAAGCTGATCTTCGAGGCGTATGGCATGTCCGAATGCTCGACCTTCATCTCGGCTGGCCCCGCGAACCCCGCTTTGCCCGGCACTCTGGGCCGTCCGCAGACCGGCCGCAAGATCGCCATCGTGGATGAAGAAGGCCCCGTAGAGTGCGGAAAAGACGGCACAATCGCCGTCCACCGCAGCGATCAGGGCCTGATGCTGGGCTATTACGGCGCGCCCGAGGACACCGCCGCCCGCTTTCAGGGCGACTGGTTCCTGACCGGCGATCACGCCGAGATGTCCGAGGCGGGCGACATCACCTTCCACGGCCGTGTCGACGACATGATGAACGCCGGCGGCTACCGCGTTTCCCCGCTCGAGGTCGAGGCCGCCCTGCTGCCCCATCCCCGGATTCGCGAGATCGGCGTCACCGACATCGAGATCAAGGAGGACGCCGCCATCATCGCCGCCTTCTACACCTCGGACGCCGAGATCCCGCAGGAGGAGCTGACCGCCTACGCCGACAGCCGTCTGGCGCGCTACAAGCAGCCCCGCGCCTGGGTCCGGATCGACGCGATGCCGACCAATCCCAACGGAAAACTGTCGCGCAAGGCACTCAAACCCCTGTTTCCGCGCCGCTGACGGGCCAAATCGGCCTTTCCCTTCCGGACGGCACACAGTACCAATACGGGACCAAAACCGGAGGCCCCGATGGTCAAGCTTGATATCCTGTCCGACCCGATTTGCCCGTGGTGCTTTATCGGCAAGACGAACCTCGATCGCGCGCTGGAACAGCGCCCGGACCATCCCTTCGTGATCGAATGGCACCCGTTCCAGCTGAACCCCGACATGCCCCGCGAAGGCATGGATCGCCGCGCCTATCTTGAGGCAAAGTTCGGCGGCAAGGACGGCGCCATCCGCGCCTATGCGCCCGTGGTCGAACATGCCGCGCAGGCCGGCGTGACCATCAACCTCGAGGCGATGCAGCGCACCCCGAACACGCTGGACGCCCACCGCCTGATCCACTGGGCCGGCATCGAAGGCCACCAGACCGCCGTCGTCTCGGCCCTGTTCCGCGCCTATTTCACCGATGGCCGCGACATCGGCGACCGTGACACCCTGGCCGACATCGCAGACAGCTGCGGACTGGATGCCAGCGTGATCCTTCGCCTGCTTGCCACCGACGAGGACACCCAGCTGATCCGCGACAAGGACGCCTCGGCGCGCGAAATGGGCGTCAACTCGGTCCCCACTTTCATCGTCGCCTCGCGCCACGCCGTTCCGGGCGCGCAGCCCACCGATCTGTGGCTCAAGGTGATGGACGAAATCCTGGAACAACGCGCCGCCGAAGAATGAGCAGCTTTCTGAAGATCGTCACCCTGTTCCTGACCCTGGCTTTGGTCATCACCGGGGGGACGCTCTTCTTTCATCATGTCGAGGGGTGGAACTACCTCGACGCCTATTTCTTCACGGTCGTCACCCTGTCCACCGTCGGCTACGGCGAGATCGTCCCCGTCACCACGGTCGGCAAGATCGGCACCACGGTTTTCATCTTTGTGGGCCTCGGCGT
Organism: Thalassobius vesicularis; assembly: GCF_004799325.1. Classification (GTDB taxonomy): domain Bacteria; phylum Pseudomonadota; class Alphaproteobacteria; order Rhodobacterales; family Rhodobacteraceae; genus Thalassobius; species Thalassobius vesicularis. The sequence continues at coordinate 267,329 of NZ_SSMD01000003.1, read as the reverse complement.
CTTTGCCGTCACCATCCAGCAATTCGGCGCCTTCACCCTGCGCAAACGGGAAGAGCACACCGAATGGCTGATCGCCCATCTGGGCCACCGCCACCAGCGCGACGAACCCCACGCCGCCAACGCCGACGACCAGCCCGAGCCGCCGAAACACGACACCCCGAACGCATAATTGCGCTTGAACTCGGCCAAGCAGCTTGTATATCTCGGGCCACCATTGCGGGTATGATGTAATGGTAGCCTGTCAGCTTCCCAAGCTGAACGCGCGGGTTCGATTCCCGCTACCCGCTCCACCAACCTTCCATATTTTTTTAATCCTGACAGCAACCTACGCGTTGGCTCCGCACTTCGGATGCTTTGCCCATACAGCTTTGTGTCGGGCACATTCAGGAACATTCGGTAGGCTTCGAGAGCCTGAATCCCGAAGCGACCGGCAGTGAATGCCTCTGGCTTTGAAGGATCACAGACGGATCAGCCCCGCCGCAGGGCTGGGGAATTTCTCTATCACCGCACGTGTTGTGTCATTGACTTTCTCCTCCCAAGGGTGTTTCTCTCCCTCATTGTTTTTTCAGTGGTGCTTTTCTTGCTAAAGTTTAACAGCTTTATCTGGCCAGTGTTTCAAGGAGTTATCCTGACGGCATGCCTGGCCGTACTGCTCCGCGAAGGATATCCCGCCCGGCTGCTCCGCACTCTCACCGGCACCCCTACCCCTGTCACCCAGACCGCGCACTACCGCGAGATGCAGGCCATCCATGCGCGACGGTTGCAGCAGATCACGGCTGACAGCCCTGTTCAGATCGGCTTTGCCGGGGACTCGATCATCGAGGGCTGGCTGACCTCAGCCCACATCCCGGCCTCAATCAATCTGGGCGTGGGGCGGGACACGATTGACGGGCTGCTGGTCCGGATCACGCCGCAGACCGTGCAGCAGGTCCCGGTCTGGTATCTGGCCATCGGCATCAATGACGTGCTGCGCGGCCATGATCCCGCCGCCCTGCCCGATCAGATCACCCGCTTGGCAGATCGCTTTGGCCCCGCCCAGCAGCTGATCTGGCGCGAAGCCCTGCCTGTCGTCCGTCCAGATTGGTCCGATACCCAAGAGGCCCACCGCCAGGCCCTGAACGCCCTGATCCGCACCGCCTGTGCCCGTCTGCCCAATTGCATATTCCTACCCGCACCTGAGGGCTATTCGCCACAAGACGGCACCAGTGACGGCCTCCACCCCAACGCCACAGGCTATGCCGCCCTCACCCGACAACTGCGTCAGCTGATCCCCTTGCAGATGCCAAGCAGCTGATCGACCTGTCCACTGACTCAACGGCCTGCACCTGCGCACGTCAGAGGCCGCATCACATGGTTGATTGCGGTTTTTGAGGCCTTGCAATCAAAGCCTGCCCGCGTCACGCATGGCGCAACAGCCTCGCATCCGCTTGCGATGCGCAAAATGTTATGCCATATAGCTATCTACAGACGAACGGCGCCCTCATGTTGCTCAGAACCGCACTCATCACCCTGATGTTGACCGCCCTTTCGGGGCTTGGCGGGTTGCTGGCCGCATTCGTGCACACGCCGCTGCCGTTCATGCTGGGCAGCCTGCTGACCTCGGGCGCGATCGCACTGATCTGGGTCGACAAACTGCCCGCAGATTACAAGTTCCCGATGAAATTCCGGATGCTGTTCATGATCGTGATCGGCGTCATGATCGGTACCCGCGTCACGCCCGAGGTGATCTCGGCCCTGCCCTCCTACCTGACCTCGTTCGCGCTGCTGACGGTGTTCGTGGCGGCGGCACACGGGCTGAATTACGTGATTTTCCGGCGGCTTGGCGGCTATGACCGCGCCACCGCCTTCTATTCCGGCACGCCCGGAGGGCTGATGGAATCCATCGCCATGGGCGAGGCCGCCGGCGCCAATATCGCCATCCTGACCATGCAGCAATTCCTGCGCATCATCGCCGTCATCACGCTGGTGCCCGTCGGCCTGTCGATCTGGTACGGCGCGCCCGTGGGCTCTGCCTCGGGTCAGACGCTGGCGCGCGCGGGGGCCGATCTGCACGCCCTGCCGCTGGTGATGGCGATCGGCCTTGTCGGCCTGCTCATCGGTCGCGCCATCCGCCTGCCCGCCTACCAGCTGACCGGCCCGCTGCTGGCCGCCGCTATCGTCACCGTGACCGGCTGGGCCGATCTGCCCGTGCCGCAATGGCTGGTGAACCTGGCGCAGGTGGTGATCGGAGCCTCGCTGGGCATGCGCTTTGCCGGTCTGGGCGGGCGTTCCATGATCCGCGCCACCTGGCTGGCGCTGCTGTCCGTCGCCGGGATGCTGGCGCTTGGCCTGATCTGCGCGCTGATCCTGCGCCCGCTGACCGGGTTGCATCTGGACGTGCTGCTGATCTCCTTCGCGCCCGGCGGCGTGACCGAGATGGCCCTTGTCGCGCTGTCGCTGCACGCCAACCCCGCCATCGTCACCCTGCACCACATCTACCGCATCATCCTGACCGTGGTCGAAATGACCTTTGCCGCGCGCCTGCTGCCGCCGGACGGCGACTCGCCACAATAACTGTCGGGCCGAACCCCGTAATACACCGCCAATATCCCAGAGGAGAGAACCACCATGCAAATGAAAGACACCTGCGCCATCATCACCGGCGGCGCCTCCGGCCTGGGCGAAGCCACCGCCCGCCTGTTCGCCGAATCCGGCGCCAAGGTCACCCTGCTGGACCGCGACGAAGCCCGCGGCCAGGCCGTCGCCGCCGAGCTGGGCGGCACCTTCGTGCTGACCGACGTCACCAGCGAAGAGTCGGTCCAGAACGCCGTCAACGCCGCCGTCGCCGCGATGGGCAAGATCAACACCGTCGTGAACTGCGCCGGCATCGGCACCGCCGAGAAAACCATCCACAAGGCCGGCGCCCACAGCCTGGAACACTACCAGCGCATCCTGAACGTCAACCTGATGGGCAGCTTCAACGTCGCCCGTCTGGCAGCCGTCGAGATGGCCAAGAACGAACCCACCGAGGACGGCCAGCGCGGCGTCATCATCTCGACCGCCTCGGTTGCCGCCTTTGACGGCCAAAAGGGTCAGGTCGCCTATGCCGCCTCCAAGGGCGGTGTCGTTGCCTCGTCGCTGCCGATGGCCCGCGATCTTTCCCGCGAGGGCATCCGCGTTATGGCCATCGCGCCCGGCATCTTCCTGACCCCGATGCTGATGTCCCTGCCCGAAGAAGTCCGCCAACAGCTGGCCCAGGACGTGACAAACCCCAAGCGTCTGGGCGATCCGCGTGAATACGCCTCGCTGGCGCGCTTCATCTGCGAATGCGGCTATCTGAACGGCGAAGTCATCCGCATCGACGGCGCCCTGCGCATGCAGTAAAAACGGCAACGGGCGCCCTGTTTTCCGGGGCGCCCGACGCGTCTGACCAATCCCTGTGGTCTGAGGGCCAATCCACACAAACCCTGTGGAACTGCCCGCCTCAGCCGGCCTTTTCCTCCAGCTCCATCCACTCTTCCTCGGCCGCGGACAGCGCATTCTGGCGCTCGACCAGCGCGTCGGTGGCTTTCTGGAACTTCACCGGCTCTTTCGTGTAAAGCTCTGGATTCATAAGGAATTCTTCGAGCTTGGCGATCTCCGCCTCCAGCCGCTCGATGATCCCCGGCAGCGCCTCCAGCCGGTGTTTTTCGGTGAAACTCAGCCCCGAGGGCTTGGTTTCCGGTTTCTTTTCCGACTTTAGCTTTGACTCGTTAGTCGCTGTTTTTTCTACCTTTTCTTCCGCAACAGCGCCACGCTGCGTCTGGTAATCCGTCCAGCCGCCCGCATAGACGGTGGCCTTGCCATCTCCCTCCATCGCTACGGTCTGCGTCGCCACCCGGTCCAGGAAATCCCGGTCGTGCGAGACCAGCAAAACCGTCCCGTCGTAGTCGTCCAGCAGTTCCTGCAACAGGTCCAGCGTCTCGATATCCAAGTCGTTCGTCGGTTCGTCCAGCACCAGGATATTGCTTTCACGGGCCATCAGTTTAGCCAGCAGCAGACGCGCTTTTTCCCCACCTGACAAGGACTTAACCGCCGCTCTTGCCTGGCGCTCGTCGAACAGGAATTCCTTCAGATAGCCCACGACATGCTTGGGTTGGCCGCGCACCAGCACCTGGTCCGCCTTGCCCGAAACGCGCATGTCCGGGTCACCCGTCAGGCTTTCCCACAGGCTCATTTCCGGGTCCAACTGCGCGCGCGCCTGATCGAACACGGCGGGCAACAGGTTGGTGCCCAGGCTGATCTCTCCGCTATCGGGATTTTCCTGTCCCATCAACATCTTAAGAAGCGTTGTTTTACCAACGCCGTTCGGCCCGACAAAGGCCACGCGGTCCCCGCGCTCGATCTTGATCGAGAAGTTTTTAAGGATAACCTTATCGCCATAAGCCTTTGAAATACCTTTGGCTTCGGCAACTTTCTTGCCGGATTTCGGGCCCGAGGCCAGCTCCATCGCGGCAGTCCCCTGCCGCCGGATCTGCGACGCCCGCTCGGCCCGTAGCGCCTGCAACGCCCGTACCCGTCCCTGGTTCCGCTTGCGCCGCGCACTGATCCCTTCGACGGCCCAACGTCCTTCGGACTTGATCTTGCGATCCAGCTTGTGGCGCTGCATGTCCTCGTCGTCCCAGACCTTGTCGCGCCACTCCTCGAACCCGTCGAAACCCCTTTCGTGACGGCGAACATTTCCCCTGTCAATCCAGAGGGTTGCACGGGTAAGTTCACGCAAAAATGCACGGTCGTGCGAGATCAGGACAAAGCCCGCACGGGTCTCTTTCAGCTGGGTTTCCAGCCAGGCGATGGCCTCGATGTCCAGGTGGTTCGTCGGTTCGTCCAGCAGCATCAACTCGGGCGCTTCGGCCATCAGCTTGGCCAAGGCAGCGCGCCGACGCTCGCCGCCCGACGCGGTCGAAACCGCGCGTGCCGGGTCGAATTTCAGACCTTCGCCAGCCATCTCGACGCGATATGTTTCGTTCGGGTCCAGCCCGCTGGCAGCGTAATCGCCCAGCGTGGCAAAGCCCTCCATGCCGGGATCCTGCTCCATGTAGCCCACGGTGACGCCCGGCGGGACGACGCGCGATCCGGCGTCGGCCTCGACCAGACCGGCCATCACCTTCATCAGGGTGGACTTGCCCGACCCGTTGCGCCCGACCAGGGCGACCCGGTCGCCGGGCTGCACCACAAGGGACAGATCGTGAAAAACAGGCTCGCCGCCAAAGGTCAGCGAGATATCGGTCAATTGAAGAAGAGGAGCGCGTGCCATGCGGCGCAGCTAACCATGCCGCCTTTCGGCGTCAAGCGCTGCCTCGGCTCGTTGCGCAATAATCCCTCAAAGCCGGGGGAGACTTAGCCTGCCACGCCCCGCAGCAGGCGCTTTCTGGCGGGGGGAATCGCGTTGATCTCGAGCCCGGTAAAGACGTGGAGGGTGTTCATGTCGGCGTCGACTACCGCGTGATCGCTGACCCAGCCGCCCATCAGCAGATAGGTCCGCAGCAGAGGCGGCATGCGCAACATGGCCAGCTTGGCGTCGGGCTTACGGCGCAGTTTTTGTGCAAAGCGGAACACCTGCGGAGCCTTCACCCGGGGCAACCAGCGGCGCGGGGCCAGGTGGCGTTCCTTCAGCATGGCAAAGGCGTCGAGGTATTCCTGCTCGTCCGTGCCCCGGAAGGACGAACAGCCGAACAGCAGCTCGATCCCGTTGTCGTCGACGTAGCGGGTCATCGCGCCCCAGGCCACGCGCAGGATGTCGGGGTCTTTGACCTCGGGGTGGATGCAAAAGCGCCCCATCTCGGCCATCGGGCCGGGGAAAGCGGTCAGCGCGGACAGCTCGTAATACTGGGCCGAGTAGCTTTGGCTGATCTCGCCACCGCCGGACAGCGGCAGGATGCGAAAGCAGCAGACAAGGCGCCCGGTCTTCGCCTCTTCGACAAGGACGTGGTTGCAGATGGGATCGAATGCGTCAGCGTCCAGCCCTTCGGTCCCGTAAAAACACAGGTGCCGCAACGCCTGCGCCGCTGCCAGATCGGCATCGCTCTGGGCCAGTCTGGTCAGGTAGCGGCCTTTGGACAGGGACAGCATTTCACACACTCCATGATGCGCGGTTGCGCATTTAGGCAGCCATTACCATGCCAGTCATGTCAAGCCGGTGACGGCGCGATCATTCCACGAAGTCGGAGGCGGTGAACCGGCCGATGTTGCCCAGCAACTGACGGATGAAGCTCTTGTCCGCGATGCTGGAGCTGGTCACACGACGCTCCAGCACGACGACGCGCCCATCCTGCAGGCCGAACCGCTCGATGTTGCGGACGACGCCGCGCTTGTCGAAGGTGATCGCGACGACCTCGCGCTCGATCTCTTCGGGGGCGCGATAGGCGTAATGCCGGACTTTGCTGCGCACGTAGTAATAGCCGCTGTCGTTCAGAACGCCGCTGGTGGTGGGCGTGCCGATGGATTCGGCGATGCTGTCGCGGCTGTCGACACCGACGACGATGTTGGCCAGCTCTTCTTGGGGCGGGACATAGCCGTGGTTGCGATACTGGGCCGAGCAACCGGCCAAGACCAGCATCATGCCCCCAACAACCGCGAATTTGAGTTTCCCTGGAATGCCCGCCATGGCTGCCCCCTTGCGCTGCCCTCTTGTCTTGGCACCGCGTGCCTTCTAATTCGATTACAGAAGGAATGCCCCCGGTTCAAGCAAAGGAAACCTGCCGCCCGATGACAAATCCGTCCAGCCAAGCCCTGAAGGTCCAGGAGCTTTCACAAAACCGCCCTACTCGCTTCTCTCTGATCCCGGATTCGTCGGAACTGGGGGCACTTGCCGAAGAACTCGGCCTTCTTGGTCTGCGCAAATTGCGCTTCGAGGGGGAAATCAAAGCCGATGGAAAGCGGGACTGGCGCCTGGACGGCACCCTTGGGGCGACGGTCGTGCAGCCCTGTGTCGTGACGCTGGCCCCCGTGACCACCCGGATCGAGGAACCCGTAACTCGGCGATACCTTGCCGAAATCCCCGAGGAGAGCGAGGAAGAGGTCGAGATGGCCGAGGACGACTCGATCGAGGAGCTGGGCGCCACCATCGACCCGGCCGCCGTCATGATCGAGACGCTTGCCCTGGCCCTGCCGCTGTACCCGCGCGCCGATGGTGCCGAAATGGGTGCTACGGCCTATACGGAACCGGGCAAAGAAGCCCTGAGCGATGCGGACCTGAAACCCTTTGCGGGGTTGGCTGCCTTGCGGGACAAACTGGCGGGCGATGATCCGGCCGAGGGGTGAAAAAACTACTTGCGCCTTTCAGGATTCGCAGTATTTTCCGGCCCTCATCCGAATTTTGGGTTGGACATCTCGGTCTTGACCGACTATGTGCCGCTCACCCACGTGAAACCGGGCCGATGGGCCCTTTGGAAATTGAGGTTGTGACATGGCTGTCCAGCAGAACAAAGTATCCAAGTCGCGCCGCAACAACCGCCGCGCACATGACGCGCTGGTCGCGGCAAACCCCAACGAATGCGGCAACTGCGGCGAGCTGAAGCGCCCGCACCACGTCTGCCCGTCCTGCGGTCACTACGGTGAGCGTGAAGTCGTCGCTATGGCCGACGAAGTCGAGCTGGACGAAGACGCGGCATAAGCATTTCGGAGACCGGCCTTCGCATGTCCGTTGCAAACGATCAGTCGAAGGCGGGTTCCGAGCGCATCGTCATCTCTGTTGATGCGATGGGCGGAGACCGGGGACCGGCGGCAGTTGTCGCCGGTATTTCCATGTCCGCCGAAGAGAATCCCCAGATCGGGTTCGTTCTCCATGGCCCGCGTGACGAGCTGGAAAAGCTGGTCGCCAAACGCAAGGCCCTGACCGGCCGGGTCGAGATTCGCGACGCCAAAGACACCGTCCTGATGACGGACAAGCCCAGCCACGTCATGCGGCATGGCAAGGAAACGTCGATGTGGTCGGCGCTGGAATCGGTCCGCTCGGGCGAGGCCGATGTTTGCGTGTCCTGCGGCAACACCGGCGCACTGATGGCGCTGAGCATGATCCGCCTGCGCAAGCTGCCCGGTATCAACCGCCCCGCCATCGCGATTCTGTGGCCCTCGCGCAATCCGCAGGGGTTCAACGTGATGCTGGACGTCGGCGCCGATATCCGCGCGGACGAGCAGGACTTGCTGCAATACGCGCTGATGGGCGCGTCTTACGCCCGTAACGGCCTGCAACTTGAACGCCCCCGCGTCGGCCTGCTGAACGTCGGCACCGAGGAACACAAAGGCCGCGCTGAGCTGAAAGCCGCGCATGAACTGATGGCGGCCACCGGCCCCAACGCCAATTTCGAATTTGTCGGCTTCGTCGAAGGCGGGGACATCCCCGGCGATGTCTGCGACGTCATCGTGACCGATGGCTTTACCGGCAACGTCGCCCTGAAAACCGGCGAAGGCACGGCCAGCCTGATCAGCGAATTGATGAAAGATTCTTTCATGCATTCGCCGCTGTCCAAGCTGGCGGCCTTGCTGGCCTACACCTCGCTGCGGCGCCTGAAAAAGCGCATGGACCCTCGCCGCGTCAATGGCGGCGTGTTCCTGGGGCTGAACGGCACCGTCGTGAAATCCCACGGTTCGGCCGATGCGACCGGCATCGCCGCCGCCGTCAAGCTTGCTTTCCAGCTTTCGCAGACCGGCTTTTCGCAGAAACTTGCAGCACGGGTTGCATCCGCCACCGCAGCCGCTAAGAATGCCGGGACTGACCAAGCGGAAAGCAGCGAATAAAGTCATGACTATACGCGCCGTAGTGCAGGGCGTCGGCCATTACCTGCCGGAAAAAGTGGTTCCGAACAGCGAGTTCGAGAAATCCCTGGAAACCAGCGATGAATGGATTGTCGCCCGTTCGGGAATCGAGCGGCGCCATTTTGCCGCCGAGGGCGAGACGACCTCGGATCTGGCTGTCCATGCCGCCAAGGCGGCGCTGGCCAATGCCGGGATGCAGCCCGATGACATCGACGCAATCGTTGTTGCCACCTCGACCCCCGACCTGACCTTTCCGTCGGTTGCAACCATGGTGCAGGGCAAGCTGGGCATGACCCGCGGGTTCGGCTTTGACGTGCAAGCCGTCTGCGCCGGATTCATCTTTGCGCTGGCCAATGCGAACGCGCTGATTCTGGCTGGCCAGGTGAAAACCGTACTGGTGATCGGGGCCGAGACCTTCTCTCGCATCATGGACTGGACCGATCGCTCGACCTGCGTGCTGTTCGGTGACGGCGCCGGTGCCCTGGTTCTGAAGGCCGAAGAGGCCACTGGTACAACCGATGATCGCGGCGTGCTGGCGACTGACCTGAACTCGGACGGGCGCTATCGCGAGATGCTTTATGTCGACGGCGGCGTGTCCTCGACCGGCACCTCGGGCAAGCTGCGGATGCAGGGCAACCCGCTGTTCCGTCAGGCCGTCGAAAAGCTGACCTCGACCGCGCATGCCGCGCTGGAAAAGGCAGGTCTTGCGGAATCCGATGTCGATTGGATCGTGCCGCACCAGGCCAACATCCGCATCATTCAGGGCACGGCCAAGAAGATGGATCTGCCGATGGATCAGGTGATCGTCACCGTTCAGGACCACGGCAATACCTCGGCCGCATCCATCCCGCTGGCGATGTCCGTGGGCGTGTCACGTGGCCAGATCAAGACGGGTGACCTGCTGGTTGCCGAGGCGATCGGCGGCGGTCTGGCCTGGGGATCGGTCGTTCTGCGCTGGTAAGCGTGGAATTCTTGCTGAAAAAGCACCGCGCAAACCGTTGATATTGACTCGGAATTTGCCTTCGCCCATGTTGGACAAAACAAGGGGACGGAAATGAGTGAAAAAACTCTGACGCGCATGGACCTCAGCGATGCCATCTTCCGCGAAGTCGGTCTTTCGCGCAACGATGCCAGCCAGCTGGTCGAAAGCGTGCTGCAACACATGTCTGACGCACTGGTTGCGGGCGAACAGGTGAAAATCTCGTCGTTCGGCACGTTTTCGGTGCGCGAGAAAGCCGCCCGTGTCGGGCGCAACCCGAAAACCGGCGAAGAGGTTCCGATCAACCCGCGCCGCGTTCTGACGTTCCGTCCGTCGCACCTGATGAAAGAGCGGGTCGCCGCAGGGAACAAGTCCTGATAGGCCGGGGGCGGTGAGATGACCAAATCCCCCGACGCCTTTCGCACGATCAGCGAAGTTGCCGATTGGTTGGACCGTCCGGCCCATGTGCTACGATTCTGGGAAAGCAAGTTCACCCAGGTCAAGCCGATCAAGCGCGCTGGCGGGCGGCGGTACTACCGCCCGCAGGACATGCTGTTGCTTGGCGGCATAAAGAAACTGCTTCACGATGACGGACTGACAATCAAAGGCGTGCAGAAGATGTTGCGTGACCGCGGCGTTGAGCATGTCTCGTCCCTGTCACAACCCTTGGATGAAGTGACCGAAACGGGGGCGCTGGTCCCCTCGCCCGAAAAAGTGGCGGCTTTGAAAGCGGCAGCACCTGTGCCCGAGTCGGCGCAACTGCTTCAATTCCGCCGCCAGACGGACGACGCCGAAGACGAACTGGCGAGCACGGATTTCGACGGCGCCCTCGACGAATACCACGCTACGGACGACCTGCCCGCGGAAGAACCGGCAGCGCCCGAGGCACCGGAACAGTCTGCGCCAACTGCTGCACCACAGCCCGCCGCGAATGAAGCGTTCGACGCTCCGAACTTCTTTTCGATGTTCGATCAGGTCGAGCCGGAAGCCGAACCCAACACTGTGGCCGAGACTGAGCCGGATATGGCCCCAGAGCCCGAGCCGGACGCCATCCCCGAGCCAGAGCAAGCCGAACCCGCCGCCGCGACCATCGAAACCCCGGTTGAGGACGTCCCTGCCCCACGCCAACCCGATGTACCGGTCGATGCGACCTCGGACGCTGGCCCCGGCCCGCTGTCACGCTTGCGTGCTGTCCGCGCCACTGGGTGGACCGGAGAAACCGGTGCGCTTGAGGATCTTCGCGACCAGTTTCGGACGCTTCGCCAAAGGCTTCTGGCCGACTGACGGATTAGGCGAAAAATTCCGCGAAACGGGCTTGCCCCTGCCAGAGAAATCAGTATGAAGAGCGAACCGTCGGGCTATAGCGCAGCCTGGTAGCGCGTCCGTCTGGGGGACGGAAGGTCGCAGGTTCGAGTCCTGCTAGCCCGACCAAATCTTCCCCTGCGAATACGATGGTAGGGTCGCCCTTGGGCGACCTTTTTCTTTTTCGCGGTGCTCTGAACTGTTCCGTTGCGGCAAAACCGTCCATGCGGTCGATTTTCGCTCTGCAGTTCTTGACTTCCAATCCGTGCCGGAAAAGCATGACCCAACAGTGCCATAGGCACGTTTGGATTGCGACCGGAGGATAGCATGGCCAAGACAGTAGACGATTTTTCCCTGCAAAATCTGCTTGTTGATATGGATGAGGACGGAATCACCACCGTCACCCTGAACCGTGCTGACAAACGTAACGCCCTGAACGCCGAAACCATCGAGGAACTGATCGAGGTCTTCTCGGGCCTGCCGCGCATGGGCGCACGCGCGGTCGTGCTGCGCGCCGAGGGTACGCATTTCTGCGCGGGTCTGGATCTGGTGGAACACCACAAAGAAGACCGCCGCCCCGAAGAGTTCATGCATGTCTGCCTGCGCTGGCACGAAGCCTTCAACAAGATGGAATACGGCGGGGTTCCGGTCATCGCCGCGCTCAAGGGGGCCGTCGTCGGTGGCGGTCTGGAACTGGCCAGCTCGGCCCATATCCGAGTGGCGGATCAAAGCACCTATTTCGCCCTGCCCGAAGGCCAGCGTGGCTTGTTCACCGGTGGCGGCGCCACGATCCGCGTGGCCGATCTGGTCGGCAAGGCGCGCATGATCGACATGATGCTGACCGGTCGCGTCTACAAGCAGGACGAGGCGATTTCGGTCGGCCTGGCGCAGTACCTGGTCGAGGATTCCGAGGCCAAGGCCTATGAAATCGCCCGCGCGGCTGCCACCAATCCGCCGCTGTCCAACTTCGCGATCTGCTCGGCGATCAGCCATATGCAGAACATGTCGGCGCTGGACGCCGCCTATGCCGAATCCGTGGTCGCGGGCATCGTGAACACGCAGCCGGCCTCACGCGGGCGGCTGGAGGCGTTCGCCAACAAGACTGCGGCGCGCGTTCGCCCCGAATAATCGGACATCCAACGGGAAAAGGTCGCTTCGGCGACCTTTTTCTATTCCGTTCAGCGCCTTGCCTTTGCTAAGACAGGTCAATTCAAAGGGAGAGTTCCCATGACCGGTGTCCTGCCAAGCCAGCGCCTCAAGACGATGATTGCCTACGGCCAGATTGCGGGCGTCCGGCCAGTCATCCCTGAACAGATTCAGCCAGCCAGCCTTGATCTGCGACTTGGCCTGCGGGCCTGGCGGGTGCGCGCGTCATTCCTGGCCGGGCACGGCCGGACAGTTGCGCAGCGGCTGGATGAATTCGAGATGCACCAGATCGACCTGACAAACGGCGCCGTCCTGGAAAAGGGCTGCGTCTACGTTGTCGAGTTGATGGAAAGCCTAGCCCTGCCCGTGGGCATTCAGGCCGTGGCCAACGCCAAAAGCTCGACCGGGCGGCTGGACCTGCTGACGCGCACGATCACCGATGGCGGCGAGGAATTCGACCGTATCCAGCCCGGCTATTCCGGGCCGCTTTACGCTGAAATCTGCCCGCGGTCATTTTCCGTCCTGGTGCGTCCGGGGATGCGCCTGAACCAGATCCGCTTTCGCGCCGGTCAGGCCGTTCTGGCGGATGACGAGCTGCGCACCCTGCACGCCCAGTCCCCGCTGGTGGACGGCGAGGCTGTGATCGACGACGGTCTGGGCTTCTCGGTCGATCTGCGGCCCGAGTCGGGCGATCTGGTCGGCTATCGCGCGAAACCGCATACCGGCGTGATCGACTTGGACCGCATCGGCCAATACGATCCGGTGGATTTCTGGGAGGAGATTCACACCAAGTCCGGCCAAATCATTCTGGACCCCGGCGCGTTCTACATTCTGGTCAGCCGCGAAGCGGTGCACATTCCCCCCGCCTATGCCGCCGAGATGGCCCCCTATCTGGCCATGGTGGGCGAATTCCGTGTCCATTACGCAGGCTTCTTCGACCCCGGGTTTGGCCATGCCGCTGCGGGCGGCGCAGGCTCGCGCGGGGTGCTTGAGGTGCGCTGCCACGAAGCGCCCTTTGTGCTGGAACATGGCCAGGTCGTCGGGCGTCTGGTCTATGAACGCATGACCGAGATTCCGGACCAGCTCTATGGTGCCGGGATTGCCTCCAACTACCAGGGCCAGGGTCTGAAACTCAGCAAACATTTCCGGGTGTCGTGAAGCCAACGCTAGGTCAACTTCTTGACCAGTTGGTTAACACTTGACCGGATGGTTTACGCGCGCGTAACTCTCTACCTATGAGAGTTTTCAACCGGCCTGTTCCTCTTTTGACGGCGGCCATCGGTGTGATCGGGGCAAACTCGCTTGTCCTGTCGCCAATCGCACCGGCGGTAGCAGCCGATCTGTCGTCGGACACGACCACCATCCTGAAGGCCGTCGCTGCCTACGGGGCCGGAACGGCCATCTCTGCCCTGACGCTTGCGCCGCGCGCGGATGTGATCGGGTCTGACAGGGCGCTGAAACATGCCTGCCTGTTGCTGCTGTTCGCGTTGTTGATGTGCACCCTCGGGACGGACGTCCGGTTCCTGATCCTGGGCCAGGCGATTGCCGGCGTAGGGGCGGGGCTGGCTCTGCCCTCGATCTATTCGCTGGCCGCGCATGTGTCCCCCAAGGGGCGCGAGCGCAAGACGATCAGCACCGTTCTGACGGGCTGGACGCTTTCGCTGATCTTTGGCGTCACCTTCGCGGCGGTCATTGCGGACATGATCGGCTGGCGGGCTGTCTACGGCCTGATGACGGTGCTGACCCTTGGCGTTCTGTTTCTGCTGAAGCAATGCGACATGCAGGTCGGCAGACGCGAAGGCCCCGTTTCCAGCCCGCTGAGCGCCCTGCGCCAACCGGGCATCCTGCGGGCACTGTTTTCCAACGCGATGCTGATGATGGCCTTTAACGGAGCCTACATCTATCTAGGCGCCCATGTTGTGCAGAACATGGGGCTGACGACCTCTGCGACAGGCGTTTTGACCATGCTTTACGGTCTGGGATTTGGCGGGGCGGTGATCTTCAACCGCTTCCTCGAAGGCCTGCCAGCGCGCTGGATCGGGTTGCTGGCCTTTGGCGGCCTTGCCGTCACCTATCTGGCCATGGACCAGTTTTCGCTGCAGATGGCAGTCTTGCTGCCCCTGGCATTCCTTTGGGGCATCTTCCAGCATTTTGCTTTGAACACTGTCGTCGATCGCCTGACCAGCCTCGACCCGAACCGCCGTGGCGCGATCATGGGCCTGAACGCCGCGGTCACCTATGGCACGGTGATGGGCGGCTCGGTCTTTTTCCGGTATCCGTTTGAATACGGTGGCTTGGCCATGTGTCTGGGCATCTCCGCCCTTTTTGCGGCCATCGCAGCAGCCGAGGCGATCTGGCCTTCGCGCCCGGTCAAAACCTGTTCAATCGCCGAGTGACCTTCATCGCTTGCCGCGCGCGTTTGGTGACCTGACGGGCCTGTTTGCCTTGCCCGTCGCCTTTGGCGAAATGATTGATGCCTGCGTTGACGCCCTTGTTCACCGCTTTGCGCACGAACATCCGAAAGATCATATTCACCAGTTGGTTCACATTCATAGCTCTGCCTCCTTTGGCTTGTGCCAGAAGGTAGGTGATGATTGTGCCGATTTAAGGGCCAAGACGTCAGTCGTCGAACAATTCACTTTGATCGCCGTCGTCCTCGTCCTCCTCGCCAGCTGCACCCAGACTAGGCGGCGGGCGGCTTTCCAGCAACCCGGCCGAGCGCAGCTCCTTCAGCCCCGGCAGATCGCGCGCGCTTTCTAGGCCGAAATGATCCAGGAATTCCTGCGTCACGACAAATGTCACCGGACGGCCCGGAGTCATCCTGCGGCGGCCAAACCGGATCCACTCCATCTCCAGCAGCTGGTCGATGGTCCCGCGCGAGACGGACACGCCCCGGATCTCCTCGATCTCGGCGCGGGTGACGGGTTGGTGATAGGCGATGATCGCCAGCGTCTCGATCGCCGCGCGCGACAGTTTGCGGGTCTCGACGGTTTCCTTTTGCATCAGGAACCCCAGATCGGGCGCGGTGCGGATCGCCCAAGCGTCGCCCACCTTGACCACGTTCACCCCGCGACCCTCATAGCGTTTGCGCAGGTAGACAAGCGCCTCGGCGGCGTCGCAACCGTGGGGCATCCGTGCCTCCAGCTCGCGCACCGAGATCGGCTCGGCGGTGGCGAACAGGATCGCTTCGACCATACGCTCCTGTTCGGCCATCGGCGGCGCTTCGAACAGGCTGTCATTGCTTTGGGTCGCGTCAGCCATCTCGGCCCTCTCTCTTGCGTAGGTGGATCGGCTCGAACGTGCCGGACTGGCGGATTTCGGCCTTGCCTTCCTTGACCAGCTCCAGCGAGGCGGCAAAGGTCGCCGCAGTGGCCGAGCGCCGCTTAGCTGGGTCATTCTCCCAACCCGGCGGCAGGTAGCTGACGATGTCGGTCCATGTCCCGGCAAAGCCGATCAGCCCGCGCATCCGTTCCAGCGCCTGCTCCATCGTGAAGACAGAATCGCGGTCCATCACGAAAGGCCGGAATTCATCCTTGGTGCGTATGCGGGCATAGGCCTGCATCAGGTCCAGCAGGTTGGCGGTATAGGTGACGCGCTTGATCCGGGCGACGTCCTCGGGGATGCCACGGACAAAGAAATCCCGCCCCTTCTGGTCGCGCGCCATCAAGCGCGCCGCCACGTCGCGCATCGCTTGCAGACGCTCCAGCTGGAACGCCAAATGTGCGGCCAGTTCTTCGCCCGAGGGGCCTTCTTCGGAGGGATCGGGCGGCAGCAGCAGGCGCGATTTCAGGAAGGCGAGCCAGGCCGCCATCACCAGATAATCCGCCGCCAGTTCCAACCGCAGCTTTTTCGCGCGCTCCACAAAGGCCAGATACTGGTTCGCCAGATGCAGGATCGAGATCTTGCGCAGATCCACCTTCTGCGTCCGGCTGAGCATAAGCAGCAGGTCCAGGGGCCCCTCGAACCCCTCGACATCGACGATCAGCGCCTCGGCCGCCAGCCGTTCGGCAACTGTCTGCTCGGTCGTATCTTCGGCCATGCGCCTTACCCGTTCATCAAGGCGTCCAGCTTGGCCCGCAGGGCGCGAATGTCAACAGGATCGGGCTGTTTTCGCGCCGCAATTGCCGCATCGGCCCGGCGTTGGCCGTCTGCATCCAACCGGCCTGCGGCTTCGCCCACCTTGCGTTTCTCGTCCAAAGAGCCATTGCAATGCAGCACCACATCGCAGCCCGCCGCACGCGACGCGGCGCTGAGGCTGGCCAGATCGCCCGACAGCGCCTTCATCGAGATGTCGTCGGTCATGATCAGCCCGTCAAAGCCGATCTCATCACGGATCAGCCGCATCATCACGGGCGAGATCGTCGCCGGGCGCGGGTCGATCCGGTCATAGACCAGATGCGCGGTCATCCCCAGCGGCAGGTCGTTCAGCGCCTTGAAGGGGGCGAAATCGATCGCGGTCAATTCAGCGTGGTCCACGTCCACCCGGGGCAGCTCAAGATGGCTGTCGGCCACCGCGCGCCCGTGCCCGGGGATGTGTTTCAGCACCGGCAGCACGCCGCCATCCAGAAGACCATTCGCCACCGCACGGCCCATGCGCGAAACGGTGTCCGGGTCCATGCCATAGCAGCGGTTCTGCAAGAAAGGATGCGTCACCGTATGGGCCACATCGACCAGCGGCGCACAGTTGCTGTCGATGCCAAGTGCCCGCAATTCATCAGCAATAATGCGATAGCGCAGGTACATCGCCTCTTCGGCATTCTCGCCTGCCGTGGTCACATGATCCAGCGGCGGCAACCATTCGGTCCAGTTCGGAGCGCGCAGTCGCTGCACGCGTCCGCCCTCTTGGTCGATGGTGATCGGGGCATCGCGGCCCACGGCTTCGCGCAGGTCAGCACATAGCGCACGGATCTGATCGGCGCTGTCCAAATTGCGGGCGAACAGGATGAACCCAAACGGGTTCGCATCGCGAAAGAACGCCTTTTCCTCGGTGCTCAGACGCAGGCCCAGCGGGTCAAGAATAGTGGCGCCGATCACCGCGTGGTCACCGGGATACACTCGGCCTTTTCGGCCACCAGCGCCGAGCAGAACCGCCGCGCATCGTTGATATCCTCGAACCCGTGCGCGCGCAGACGATAGAAGGTGCGCCCGCCGCTTTCGGCCTTTTGGATCACGCGTTTCTTGTCTTGCATGTAGTCGCCGAAGCGACCGAACAGGCGCTCCCATTCCTTCTTGGCGATCTCTGCGCTTTCATAGGCGCCAAGCTGAGCCAGACGGGTTCCGGCGGCCAGGCTATCGGCATCCACATCGACCGTCTGCGACACATCGGGGCGCGCGGCGGCCAGGATGACTTGCCCGCCTTCCGGGCGCATCTGTGGCCGCAGAGAGGTTGCCAGACCATGCAAAGCACCGGCCTCGGCGGTATCGACGGCTTTCACGCGAACCGGCTCTACGGGGTCCAACGGCTGAGCGTCGCGCACCAGATCGGCAACCAGCTTGTCCACGGCGCTTCCGGTCTGCGGCGCATCTGCGGCAACGGCCTCGGTCGTCGCAGACAGTTCTCCTTGCGGCAGATCGTCGGTCGTCAGGTCCACGGGTTTGGGTGCCAGGATCAGTTTATCGGCAGGCTCTTGGGCGCTACCCGTGGCCGCGACCATGTTCACCGCCAGCCCCTGGTTCATCGCCGCAGCACCGCCCGGGTTTTCAGGCTGTATCCGCATCGGCCCTTCGGCGGCGCGCACAACGGGGATGCCGCTGACATCGCGTGTCACCAGCTGATAGCCCCAGACGCCGACTCCAACGACCAGCGCCAGAGACGTCACCGCCCCGGCCCAGTTGGCCAATGTCCCGAATGTTGAACCTTGCGCGGGGACATCAAAGCCCCCGTCTGCCTGTATCTCCGCCATGCTCGCCTCTGCTCTGCCGGGAGGGCCCGGCATTCTGCTCTGCGTTGCCGGCGGGTTTGTGCGTTAGCGCATCTCTTCCGCCGGTTTCACGCCCAGAATACCAAGACCTGCGGAAATGACAACGGCCACGGCCCGCGCAAGGGCGATTTTCGCCTGACTTGCTGCCGCATCACCCTCTTGCAGGAAGCGCAGCGAAGCATCCTCGTTCCCGCGATTCCACAGCGAATGGAAATCCGAGGCGATCTCATACAGGTAGAACGCAATCCGGTGCGGTTCATTGGTGCGGCCTGCGATTTCCACCAAACGCGGCCATTCGGCCAGCTTCTTGGCGACGGTCAGCTCGGCCTCGTGGGTCAGGCCCGACAGGTCTGCCGAGGCCAGCGTCGCGTCGTCATGGGCGATCCCCGCCTCGGTCGCCTTCCGCAGAACCGAGCACACCCGCGCATGCGCGTACTGCACGTAGAAAACAGGGTTGTCCTTGGATTGCTCCAGCACCTTGTCAAAGTCGAAATCCAGCGGCGCGTCGTTCTTGCGGGTCAGCATGTGGAACCGGGTCACGTCCGAGCCGACCTGCTCGACCACATCGCGCAGGGTCACGAACGTTCCTGCCCGCTTGGACATCTTGAACGGCTCGCCGTTTTTGAACAGTTTGACCAGCTGGATCAGCTTAATGTCCAGCGGCACGCGGTTTTCGGACAGGGCCGCAACAGCCGCCTTCATCCGCTTCACATAGCCGCCGTGATCCGCGCCGAACACGTCGATCAGCATGTCAAAGCCGCGCTCGACCTTGGTGTAGTGGTATGCGATATCCGGCGCGAAATAGGTCCAGGCACCGTCGGATTTCATCACCGGACGATCCACGTCATCGCCATAGGCGGTGGATTTGAACAGGGTCTGTTCGCGCGGCTCCCAATCGTCGGGCAGCTTGCCCTTGGGCGGCTCCAACGTGCCGACATAGATCAGGCCCAGAGATTTCAGCCGCTCCAGCGCCGCCTCGATCTGGCCGGTGCCATAGAGCGATTTCTCGCTGTAATACACGTCCATTTTGACGCCGAGCGAGGCCAGATCTTCGCGGATCATCTCCATCATCTTCTCGGTGGCGAATTCACGCACGTCGACCAGCCAGTCCTCTTCGGGCTTGTCCAGCAGATCGGCGCCATATTTCGCCTTCAGCGCCTCGCCGACGGGGATCAGGTAGTCCCCGGGATACAGGCCTTCGCGGATCGCCGGTTCCAGCCCGTTGGCCTCGCGGTAACGCTCGTAGGCCGAGCGAGCCAGCACGTCGACCTGCGCACCGCCGTCGTTGATGTAGTATTCGCGCGTCACCTCGTAGCCCGCGTAATCGAGCAGGCTAGCCAGCGCGTCACCGAACACCGCACCGCGGGTATGGCCCACATGCATCGGGCCAGTCGGGTTCGCACTGACAAATTCCACGTTTACGCGCTTGCTCGCGCCCATGTCCGAACGGCCATATGCGGTGCCAGAGGTCAGTGCGGCCTTGACAATGCCATGCCACAGACCCGCGTTCAGACGCAGGTTCAGAAAGCCCGGACCAGCCACTTCGGCGCTGGTGATGCGCTCGTTCGCGCCCAGCCGCTCGGCCAGTTTCTCGGCGATGTCGCGCGGCTTCATCTGGGCGGGTTTGGCCAGCACCATCGCGGCGTTGGTCGCCATGTCCCCATGTGCGGCATCACGCGGAGGCTCGACCGCCACGTTGGCATAATCCAGCCCGGCAGGCAGCTCGCCAGCCTCGGCCATCTGCTGCAACGTATCCAGCACCAGTGCGCGCATTTCGGTGAAGAGGTTCATGGGTTCATTCCTTTCCGCTTGCGCGGGGTTTACCACGCAAAGGCCAAAGGTCAACGCCCCTTGGGGCGCTGCCTTCTGTCACGTCACGAGGCGTTCAGCCGCCGCGTTGGATCGGGGTCGCACGACGTCCGGCGGGAATGGCCGCGCGGCCGGTCAGTCGTTCGTGTTCCTGCAGGGCGAAGCGATCGGTCATCCCGGCAATATAATCCGAAACGATCCGCGCCAGCGCGGTGTCGGTCTGCGCCTCGTCCACATCCTTGCGCCATTGACGCGGCAACAGATCAGGCTTGTCCATGTAGATGCCGAACAGCACCCGCACCACGTCCGTCACGTAGCTGCGCACCTCGACCACTTCGGGGGCGCGATACATGCGGTGGAACAGGAATTCGCGGATGACCTTCAGATCCTCCCACAGCGGCTTCGAGAACTGCACCATCATCCGCCCCGCCCCACGCACCTCCTCGACCGAGCGCGGATCAGCCGCGCGCAGATTGGCCTGGGTCACGGCAATCACGTCCTCGACCAACACCCCAAAGAACCGGCGCAGCGCCTCGTGACGACGGCGATAATAGTTCAAGCCGGGATATTTGTGATCCACCTCGGCGAAACAGCCATCCAGAATAGGCATCTCGGCCAGCTCGTCGGTGGAAAACAACTCGGCCCGCAACCCGTCATGCAGATCGTGGTTGTTATAGGCGATGTCGTCGGACAAAGCGGCCACCTGAGCCTCGGCGCTGGCATGGGTGTGCAGCTCCAGATCGTGGCGCGCGTTGTACTCGGCCAGCGCCCAGGGGATGTCGCCGGTGACGGGGCCATTATGCTTGGCGATGCCTTCCAGCGTCTCCCAGGTCAGATTCAGCCCGTCCCATTCGGCATAGTGCCGCTCCAGATTGGTGACGATGCGAATGGCCTGCGCATTGTGATCGAATCCGCCAAAAGGTGCCATCAGCTCGGCCAGCGCGTCCTCGCCGGTATGGCCAAAGGGCGTGTGCCCCAGATCGTGGGCCAGCGCCACCGCCTCGGTCAACTCGGGGTTCAGCCCTAGCGTCCCCGCAATGGTCCGCGCCACCTGCGCCACTTCGATGGAATGCGTCAGACGGGTGCGAAAATAATCGCCCTCATGCTCGATGAACACCTGGGTCTTGTGCTTCAGCCGCCGAAACGCGCTGGCATGAATGATGCGATCCCGATCCCGCTGAAAACACGACCGGAACGCGCTTTCATCTTCGGGAAAAAGGCGGCCACGGCTGCGGGCCGGATCCGATGCGAATGGAGCTTGCATGGTTCAACTGTCCCTTGTCGCCTGTCCTTGCCCTCCATATATTCCACTCTATCTGTCAAAGGAACCGCGCAGGAGCCTCAAACCCATGAATTTGCCGCCAAAAGTGACCGATCGCGCCTTTGCCCGCCTGTCCGAGATCGGCGCGGCCGCCCAGGGCATGGCATTGCGCGTCGCTGTCGAGGGCGGCGGCTGCTCTGGCTTCCAATACGATATCAAGCTCGACACCCCCGCCGAGGATGACATCGTGCTCGAGGGCGCTGGAGAGAAAGTTCTGGTCGACACCGTGTCCCTGCCCTTCCTGACCGGCGCCACGATCGACTTCACCGAGGAACTGATCGGCGCGCGCTTCGTGATCGACAATCCCAACGCCACCTCGTCCTGTGGCTGCGGCACCTCCTTCTCAATCTGACCCGTTCTTCTTTCTGACCAAAATACTCCCGCCGGAGGCACGGAAAATTTCAAATTTTCCGTTTAAAATTCTTTGCAAGAATTTTCCCCTCCCCACACGTTCCGCCCCAAGCATGGGGTTGCACCATGGGGCAGGAGCAGGGCAAAAAGACCCGAAGCTACAGGAGACGCGCCATGAAAATCGCCACATTCAACATCAACGGCATCAAGGCGCGCCAGAAAGCTCTGACCGATTGGCTGACCGAGGCGCAGCCCGACGTCGCCCTGCTGCAAGAGATCAAGTCGGTCGACCAAGCCTTTCCCCGAGAGGTCTTCGAAGACATGGGCTACAACGTGGAAACCCACGGTCAGAAAAGCTTCAATGGCGTGGCGATCCTGTCGAAACTTCCTCTGGAGGACGTAACGCGCGGCCTGCCCCGCGATAACAGTGACGAACAGGCCCGCTGGATCGAGGCGACCGTGGTGGGCAAAACGGCGATCCGTATTTGCGGCCTCTACCTGCCCAACGGCAACCCGGTCGAGCTGCAGGAGGACGGCGCGCCGGTCGAGGGCGGCAAATACGCCTACAAGCTGGCCTGGATGGAACGGCTGCGCGACCGCGCGCAAGAGTTGCTGGACAGCGAAATGCCTTCGCTCATGGCCGGCGATTACAACATCATTCCCCAAGCCGAGGACGCCAAACGCCCCGACGCCTGGCGGCAGGATGCCCTGTTTCGGCCCGAGAGCCGCGCAGCGTTCCGACGCATTCTGAACCTTGGCTTTACCGAGGCATTCCGGGCGCTGACCCGTGGGCCAGGGCATTACTCGTTTTGGGATTATCAAGCCGGCGCCTGGCAAAAGGACGATGGCATTCGCATTGATCACTTTCTTCTGAGCCCACAATGCGCCGACTTGTTGGTGGACTGCAAAATCGACCGGGGGATTAGAGGGCGTGAAAAACCGTCGGACCACGTGCCTGTCTGGGTGGAGCTGGATGCCTGAGGGCAGCAAAGGGGGCGCTGCCCCCGCCGTTGAAAATTAATAATTTTCAACGACTCCCCCGGGATATTTGTAAAAAGAAGAAGATCAGGAGGGGTGCTGGGTTTCGTCGTGCAGATAGAGCCAGTCGAACTGGTGCAGCATCTGGTCCGGGGCCAAGGCGCCGCCAAGCCTGAGCGCGGTATGTGCCGCGAAACGCAGGGGGCCGAAACCGAGATGGTATTTCCAGGCATTGCGCGTGGCGGCGTTGATCACCTTGGTTGCGCGCGCCTGGCGGCGTCGCTGATAGGCGGAGAGGCCGACTGCGGTGCTTTCTGAAGCAGAGAGTTCCTCGGCCAGCGCCCAAGCGTCTTCAAGCCCCATGCAAGCGCCTTGTGCCAGAAAAGGCAGTGTCGGATGGGCAGCGTCGCCCAGAATAGCCACGTTCTGCCCGTGCCACTGGCGTGCGACCGGGTGACGGAACAGCCCCCAGAGGTTCACCTTGTCCACGAGAGACAGCATTTGCTGAACCTCGGGCCCGAAGTCGGCAAACACGTTGCGCAGATTGGCCGGGTCGTCCTCGTGATGCCAGCCTTCGTCGACCCATTGCGCGCGTTCCTGGACGGCGACGATGTTGATCAACTCACCCCGGCGCAACGGGTAGCTGACGACGTGCCGTCCCGGCCCCATATGGACCCGGGCGACGGGCGGAAGGTTCAGGATATTCGGGATGACGCAACGCCATGCGACCTGCCCGGTGAAGAACGGACGGTCCGCGCCGTTCAGCGCAACGCGGGCCTTGGAGTGCAAACCATCCGCGCCGATCACCAGATCGGGGTGCAATTCCGTGCCATTTGACATGCGGATCGTCGGTGGATCGCCCGGGATCACCTGGTCAACCTGTTGCAGCAGGCGGATTTTCACGCCCGCCTCGCGGGCACCAGTGGCCAGAACCTCGATCAGGTCGGCCCGATGCACGAAAAAGTAATTGCGGTTTTGCAGGCGGGTCAGGTCCAGTCGGACGACCTCTGCCTTACGATAATCGCGCAAGCTGACGGCATTGGCGCGGACGGCGGTTTGGGCCAGCGCATCCCCCAACCCCAAGGCATCCAGAACCGCGAATCCATTGGGGCTGATCTGCAGGCCGGCGCCCACCTCGGTGATTTCGGGGGCCTGTTCCAGAACGGTGACCGACGCACCGCGCATTGCCAGTGCGCGCGACACGGCCAGACCCGCGATTCCGCCGCCGATAACGGCGATTTTCATACCCAGAAGACTCATGCTTCCCTTTGAAAACAAAAAACGCCGGAGGAAAACCCCCGGCGTTTGGAATGTCGGCATGTCTGCCCGCGATCAGTCGTCGCGGTGAACCTTTTCGCGACGCTCGTGGCGCTCTTGCGCCTCAAGGCTCATGGTCGCGATGGGGCGTGCATCCAGACGTTTCAGGCTGATCGGCTCGCCGGTGACTTCGCAGTAGCCGTACTCGCCTTCTTCGATCCGGCGCAGGGCCGCGTCGATCTTGGACACCAGTTTGCGCTGGCGATCGCGGGTACGCAGTTCCAGCGCGCGATCGGTTTCCTCGGACGCGCGATCCGCGATATCGGGGATGTTGCGCGTGCTGTCCTGAAGGCCCTCGATCGTGTCGCGGCTGTCTTCAAGAAGCTCGTGTTTCCAGGTGATAAGTTTGCGCCGGAAATATTCCAGCTGCCGCTCGTTCATGAACGGCTCATCTTCTGCCGGACGATAGTCGTCGGCAATAAAGGTTTCAGCCTTCATCTCTTTTCCCTCAATAAGGTCCATCTCAGTCAAGGAATTTTCGTCTGACACTATGGTACCCTCCCGCCGCCCGAATAAACCAATGACCAGAAATTGTCACTAGCCAATGCACAGTTTCTGGCACCACGAACCAAAGCAATGTGACCCAAGGTCCGCAGTCCGCGCAGTACAGTGTTTTCTTTCACTTTTTCGTGTCGAAAATCGACAAAGACACCAGAAATCTGCTGAAAAATGCTGCATGTGCAGCAGCGCCCCCGACGTTTATGAACGACCGAACCACCCTGTTTCGCGGCATATACTCTCGGCTGTGGGCGCAGCCTGTTTGCTCTGCCGGAAATTGCATAACCGTGTCTGTAAAGCGCAGCGTCTGATCGGTTCATACACCTGTCCCTTGCCGTCCTGACGGACCAAAAAAGTGGCACGCGCCACCGTCTTGACGCAAGACTTCGGTCCTTTTGATACCCTTAAACGCCACACATTGCGGTGCACGTTTGATCACGTTAGTGTGCGCCCCGAACAGGGCAAAAGGGTGATGAAAGCATGAAATTCCAAGGCACAGACGCTTATGTGGCTACCGACGATCTGAAGGTCGCCGTCAACGCCGCCGTGGCGCTGGAACGGCCGCTGCTGGTCAAGGGCGAGCCGGGCACCGGTAAGACTGAACTGGCGCGGCAGGTGTCTCAGGCGCTGGGTCTGCGCATGATCGAGTGGAACATCAAATCCACCACCAAGGCGCAACAAGGTCTGTACGAATACGATGCCGTCAGCCGCCTGCGCGACAGCCAACTGGGCGAAGAACGCGTCCATGATGTGAAAAACTACATCAAGAAGGGCAAGCTCTGGACCGCGTTCGAGGCCGACGAAAAGGTCGTTCTGCTGATCGACGAAATCGACAAGGCAGATATCGAGTTTCCGAACGACCTGCTGCAGGAACTCGACAAGATGGAGTTCCACGTCTATGAGACCGGCGAGACGATCAAGGCCAAGGTGCGCCCCATCGTCATCATCACCTCGAACAACGAAAAGGAACTGCCGGATGCGTTTTTGCGCCGCTGCTTCTTCCACTACATCCGCTTCCCCGAGCCCGAGGTGATGAAGCAGATCGTCGAGGTCCACCACCCCGGCATCAAGGAAAAGCTGCTGACCACCGCGCTGACCCAGTTCTACGAAATCCGTGAAACCGCCGGGCTGAAGAAAAAGCCCTCGACCTCGGAAGTGCTGGACTGGCTGAAGCTGCTGCTGGCCGAGGACATGACCCCCGAAGACCTGAAACGCGACGGCGCGAACGCCCTGCCCAAGCTGCACGGTGCCCTGCTGAAGAACGAGCAGGACGTGCACCTGTTCGAGCGGCTGGCCTTCATGGCGCGCAGCCAGCAGCCGCGTCGCTGACCCCTTTGCCAAAGCGGGCGGGTGTTGCCCCCCGCTTTGGCAGTCTTATGCCTGCCGCGCCAAAAGCCGCCGAAACCCGTTGTCGCCGCGCGGTCGAACAGGCAGGATAGTCGCATGAAAAACATCCTGCTCAGCCTTGCCCTGGTCACCAGTCTGGCCTCTTGCATGTCCCCGGACGGCGAGGCGACTACCCGCGCATCCTCCTCTCCGGTGGGCGGGCTGCCCCCGATGAAAACCTTTTCGGGCCAGACACTTGAACGGGTTCAGACATCGAACGCGGACATCGCGCGGGATTTCCTGGATCTCAGTTTCGTGCTCGAATCCGGCCGGGAGCTGCCCTATTTCACCCGCTTCGAGGGGCCCATTACCCTGCGCCTGAGCGGCCGCGCGCCCGAGCAGATGCAGCGCGATCTGGATCGGCTGATCAGCCGCCTGCGCAACGAGGCCGGGATCGATATTCGCCTGACAAAAGCACCCGACGCGAACATCACCATCAACGCCGTCAGCCGCAACGACATCCAGCGCTACCTGCCTCAGGCCGCGTGTTTCGTGGTGCCGAACGTCTCGAGCCTGTCTGAATACGCGCGCAACTCCGGCTCGGCCCGCACCGATTGGGCGCTGCTGCAAGACCGGCAGCGCATGGCGATTTTCGTGCCCGCCGACGCGCCCCCACAGGAAACCCGCGACTGCCTGCACGAGGAGTTGGCACAGGCGTTAGGCCCGCTGAATGACCTCTATCGCCTGCCTGATTCCGTGTTCAACGACGACAATATCCACACGGTTCTGACCAGCTATGACATGCTGATCCTGCGCGCCTATTACGCGCCCGAGCTGCGCAACGGCATGTCCCGCGCCGAGGTGGCCGAGCGCCTGCCCCGCCTGTTGGCGCGCCTCAACCCCGCCGGGCAAACCCTTCGTACGCAACAACTTTCTGACACACCAACCGCCTGGGTGAACGCGATCCAGACGGCGCTTGGCCCCGGCGCCAGCCCGATGCAACGGCAAGAGGCCGCCCGCCGTGCCCTGGCGATCGCTGAAAACGCCGGCTGGACGGATCACCGCCGCGCGTTTTCGCATTACGCGCTTGGCCGGCTGACCCAGGGCGTCAACGCCGAGGTCGCCCTGTCGCATTTCCGCGCGGCGCAATCGTTCTACACCCGCAACCCGCTGACGCAGTTGCACGCCGCCCATGTTGCGGCGCAACTGGCGGCCTATGCGATCTCGGAAGGCAATGGAAACGAAGCCCTTTTGCTGACCGGCCCCTATCTGGCCGTCGCTGCCCGACATGAGAACGCGGCGCTGCTGTCGACCCTGCAATTGCTGCGCGCCGAGGCGCTGGACCTGCTGGGCCGCTCCTCTGAGGCACAGTCTGTCAGACTGGACAGTCTGGGCTGGGCGCGGTACGGCTTCGGTTCGGACGGGGCGGTGCACGCCAGATTGCGCGAAATCATCGCCCTGTCACCGCTGAAAAGGAGCAACGGGCAGACATGATCGTCATCGCTGGCGCAATTTTGGGTTTGATCATAGGGGCTTACCGCGCAAAACGCCGCGGGGGCAACCGCAAGGACATAGCACAATACGCGGTGGCCTATGCCGTGCTATTCATGATCATCGGACTGTTCATCACCATCTTTATACACAGGGCCTCGATCTGATCCATGTTCCTTCCTTTCTTCGAAAACCTCAGAAAAACTGGTGTTCCCGTCTCGCTGCGCGAGTATCTGAGCTTTCTCGAAGCGGTGAAGGCCGGGTTGGTCACCTATGACGTCGAGGCGTTCTACTACCTCGCCCGCACCGCCATGGTGAAGGACGAGCGGAACATCGACAAGTTCGACCGCGCTTTTGCCATGTCTTTCAAAGGCTTGGACCAAATCCAGCTGGGCGACGTCCTTGAGGCGATCGAGCTGCCATCGGACTGGCTGGAAAAGATGGCGGAAAAGTACCTCACCGAAGAGGAAAAGGCCGAGATCGAAGCTTTAGGAGGCTTCGATAAGCTCATGGAAACGTTGAAAAAACGTCTTGAAGAGCAGAAAGGCCGCCACCAAGGGGGCAACAAGTGGGTCGGCACGGCGGGCACCTCGCCGTTCGGGGCCTATGGCTATAACCCCGAAGGGGTGCGGATCGGCCAGAAGGAAAGCCGCAACCAACGTGCCGTCAAGGTCTGGGATCGTAGAGAATTCAAGAACTTGGATGACACAGTTGAACTGGGCACGCGCAATATCAAGGTCGCGCTGAAGCGCCTGCGGCGCTGGGCCCGTGACGGCGCCCATGAGGAGCTGGATCTGGACGGCACCATCCGCGCCACGGCCGAACATGGCTACCTTGACGTCAAGGTGCGCCCGGAACGGCGCAATGCGGTAAAAGTTGTTTTGTTTCTGGACGTTGGCGGATCTATGGACCCGCATATCAAGGTCATGGAGGAGCTGTTCTCGGCCGCGAAATCCGAGTTCAAGCACCTGGAATACTTCTATTTCCACAACTGCCTGTACGAAGGCGTGTGGAAGGACAACAAACGCCGCTGGGATGCGCAGACCCCTACATGGGAGGTTCTGCGGACCTATGGCCCTGATTATAAATGCATTTTCATCGGAGACGCCTCGATGTCGCCCTATGAAATCTCGTATCCGGGCGGCGCGAACGAGCATTGGAACCCCGAGGCGGGCCAGGTCTGGCTGGAGCGCGCGCGGGAGCAGTGGCCCTCGAACCTGTGGATCAACCCGGTGCCGGAACGCTACTGGGGCTACACGCAATCCATTGGACTCATTAAAGAAATCTTCGAGAACAACATGGTTCCGATGACTCTGGAAGGGCTGGAAAAGGGCATGAAAGAGCTTACGAAATAGGTTAATCCTATCGTCCAGCTTTAACTTTGCCGCCCTACCCTTTGGAATTGCTTGAAACTTCACGTGAAAACTAGCCGGATTGCGGGCCATGTCGCCCGATCCGGTTAACTTTGCTTGCGGGGGTGTGACGCCCGCTTAACCCGCGAAATTGTATGATTCCCGTCGATTTTCGTACAACGGTTTTCGCCCCTTTTCCCGGCTCGCGCGCGGCCCCATATTAGCCTCATGCTCAGATTTACCCCGATCCTGCTGGCGATCATGTATGCGCTGGCGATGTACTGGTTCTCCGCTTGGCGAACGCGCAAGGAGTTGGATGCGCGCTCGACCGAGTTGGTGGACCCAAAGCTGCAACCCGTGCTGGACCGGCTGGCGCAAGCGCTGGATGTGCCGCGCGTGCGGGTGTTCCTTTATGAGGTCGAGCCAGTCAACGGGCTGGCGGCGCCGGATGGGCGGGTGTTCCTGACCCGGGGGTTCTACAAGCGGTTCCAGTCGGGCGAGGTCAGCGCCGAGGAAATCGGCAGCGTGATCGCGCATGAGCTGGGACACGTGGCGCTGGGGCATACGCGGCGGCGGATGATCGACTTTTCCGGGCAGAACGCGATGCGGGCGGCGCTGGGGATGGTGCTGTCGCGGCTGCTGCCGGGGATCGGGATCTACATCGCCAACGGGCTGACACGGCTGCTGGCGGCGCGGATGTCGCGGAGCGATGAATATGAGGCCGACGAATATGCCAGCGCGCTGATGGTGAAGGCGGGGTTCGGCACCGGGCCACAAAAGTCGCTGTTCACCAAGCTGGAGGCGCTGACGGGGGCCCGCGCGGGTGTGGTGCCAGCGTGGTTGATGAGCCACCCGGCGACGCCGGAACGGATCGCGATGATCGAGCGGCACGAGGCCAAGTGGAACCTTAGCTGAGCGCCTTGCCCAGACGCGGCAGGCGCGCCTTTTTCAAAAGCTGACGGGTCTCCCATGTCTGGCCGGACAAGCGGTCGGCCTGTTGGCGCACGCCCTCGACCGCGGCGGCGACGGCGTCGGGGTTTTGCTGCCAGAAAGCATAGAGGAACTCGTCCGGGGCTTGGCGGGTCAGCCCCTCTTCGGCCAAGGTCTGGCGCGGGAAATCGGCGGCGTTCAGGGTGATCAGCGTGTCGGCATGGCCCGCGATGGCGGCGGCCAGCACGTGGATGTCGGCGGGATCGGGCAGGTACAGGCGGTTTTCCAGCGAGGGCGGCCAGGTCACGACCGCGTCGGGCCACGCAGCGGAAAGCAATGCGATCTCGCCTCGGGCCTGCGCCTCGCCGGTCGGGCCGAGTTTGCGGGCGGCGCGGGCCCATTCCTCGAGGATGCGGGCGGACCAGAGCGGGCGAAAGGCCCCGGTGGCCGCGACGGCCAGCAGGATCTCTCGCATCACCGTGGGGTACAGGACGCAGGTGTCCAGCAGCGCCCTCATAGGCGGAAGAACAGCGCCTTGAGGTAGCCGCTTTCGACCAGTTGCGGCATCAGCGGGTGGTCGGGGCCGGCATAGCCGGTGCGGATCAGCTGCGCGGTGCGCCCGGCACGGCCGATGCCACGGACGCAAGCGCCCTGGAAGCGGACCAGATCGGCCGCGTGCGAGCAGGAGCAGAGCACGAGGTAGCCACCCTCGGCCACCAGCGGGGCGGCCAGACGGGCGACGCGCTCATAGGCGCGCAGACCAGCCTCGAGCGCCTGTTTGTTGGGGGCGAAGGCGGGCGGATCGCAGATCACGACCTCGTACTTCTTGCCCTCATCGGCCAGTGCGGCCAGCGTGTCGAAGGCATCGCCCTTGCGGGTGGTGAAGCGGTCGGCCATGCCCATCGCGGCGGCACCCTTGGCGGCCAGCTCCAGCGCGGGTTCCGAGCCGTCGACGGCCAGCGCCGACTTGGCGCCACCGGCCAGCGCGGCCAGAGAGAAGCCGCCGACATGGCTGAACACGTCCAGCACGCGGGCGTCCTTGCACAGGCTGGCGGCAAAGGCGTGGTTGGGGCGCTGGTCAAAGAACAGGCCGGTTTTCTGCCCGCCGACCAGATCGGCCATGTAGGTGGCGCCGTTCATGGGAACGGGAATCGGTTCCGAGGGCACGGTTCCGGCGACGGTGCGGGTATCTTCGTCCAGCCCTTCGAGGGTGCGGGCGCGGCCCGAGGCGTTTTTCAGCACGTTCTTGACGCCGGTGACAGCGATCAGCGCGGCGGTCAGGTCATCCATCAGCACATCGGCCCAGGCGGCGTTGGGTTGCACCACGGCAGTGTCGCCAAAGCGGTCGATGACGACGCCGGGCAGGCCGTCGGCCTCGGCGTGGATCAGGCGATAGTACGGCTGGTCATAGAGCCGTTCGCGCAGGCGCAGCGCCTTTTCGATGCGGTCGGCCAGCCAGTAGCGATCGATCTTGGCGGTCAGGTCGCGCTCCAACATCCGGCAGATGATGCGGGAGTTGGGGTTGAAGGCGACGATGCCAAGCTCTTGCCGGTTCTCGTCCTGCAGCAGGGCAATCGTGCCCGGATCCAGCGAACGGGTGCGCCGGTCGGTGACGATTTCGTTGTCATAAACCCAAGGGAAACCGTGCCGGATGGCGCGGGCGTTGGATTTGGGCTTCATGCGGACGATGGGAAGGTCTTGTGTCATGGCGCCCTCATAGCCGGGTTTGCGGGTGCTGGGAAGCGGGATCAGTCGGGATTGCCCACCAGGATGAACGGTGCCCAGAATGCGGGGTGATGCCATTCGGGGCGGCGGGGGTCGTCGATCATCGCCAGGATCGCCTGTTGTTGGGCGCGCGCGGCGGTCAGCGTGGGATCGGCGGCGCGACGGGCAAAAAGATCGGTCATCAGCGCCACGGCCGAGCGGCTTTCCACCGGCCAGTGCGACACCATCAGGGCGCGGGCCCCGGCATAGGTGAACGCCTCGGCCAGGCCGGACAGCGCCTCGGCCCCCGGTTCATCCCCGACGGCGGTGTTACAGGCGGACAGCACGACCCAATCGGCATTCAGCCGCAAAGAGGCGATTTCCGAGGCGGTCAGCAGCCCATCTTCGCCCTGCCCGGCCGTCAGCGCCAGCGCGGGTTCGTCGAGTTGCTGATCGGCGGTCACCATGTCACCGGCGACCAGACCGTGGGTGGCGAAGTACAGCACGCGGTAATCGGACAGGTCTTGGGCCTTGATCTCGGCCTCGCTGGCGGCGGACTGGGCGCGGACGGCCTGATCGGCGGGGGCGCCGACCGCCTCGGCCACGGCGCGCACCTCGATCGCGGTTTCGGGCAGCGGGGCCAGCGCACCGCGCAGGGCGGCACGGGTGCCAGCGGCGGCCAATTGTTCGCCGGTGCCGGTAAAGACCGGGTCGGCAAAACCCAGGAAGGGGTGCGCGGCGCGGGCGGTCTGGCGGGTCAGCGTGGTGAGGCGCAGCGAATCGATGGAGGGGATGACGGTGATCGCGTGATGACGCACCAGCCAGTCGGCCTGCGCGATGTCGGTGGTGTCATTGCGCACCAACAGCTGCGGCGGGATCGAGGACAGCGCGCCGCGCAGCTCGGCGTAGATGTGGGTCTTGCCATCCAGCAGGTCGGCCACGGTGCCGAAGGTGTTGTCGTAGATCCAGTGCGCGGCATAGAGGTTGTAGTCGTCCCGCTTGGGCGTGTCCTTTTTCTTGAGCGACACACCGGCGCGCACCCCCATCCGCAGGTCGATCGAGTCGCGCAGCTCGGACACGGCCATGGCCAGGTTATCCTTGCTGACCGGCATCTCGCGCCAGACGGCGGTGTCATGGGTGACGACCAGCACGTAATCCCAGTCGTTTTCCAGCTCGCCAATATCGAAGATCACCAGCGCCTCGTCTGCGCCCAGCATGGCCTGCACTTCGGGCAGAGTCAGCGGGCTGGTTTCATACATCGAGGCAAAGGGCAGATCCTGCTTGCGCAGCTCGGCGCCCAGATCGTTGATCTGGGTCGAAAGCGCCTCGATCTCGGCACGGATCTGGCGTTCGAGACTGGGGTTCCGCTCGGCATTGGGCAGGCCGGCGTAATACGAGATTTCCTGCTGCAGGGCGCTTTGGCGGCGCTGCATGTCGGTGAAGTCGCGCATCTTGGTGGTTTTGGAGGCGTCGGCGATCTGCACGCGCTGGGCCAGCATCGCATAGGCCGCCCGCGCCGCGCCGTTGCCGTTTTCCTGGCTCAGGCGAAAGGCCTGCGGAAGCACTTCGTCCTCGGGGATCTGGCCCTGGTTGCGCGCCAGCATCAGGTTTTCCATCAGCACCATGCGGCTGTTCATGCCCGCCGCCTCGGCCTTGAGGGCAAGGCGCCACGCCTCGGCATAGTTCTGGCGGTCGTTTTCCATCGCGGCGAGGTCCAGATAGGCCTTGCCGACGAATTCCGACGTGGGCGAGAGCAGCTGTTCGCGCAGGGCGACCGAGGCGCGCATATCCTGAACCGCGGCGTCGAAGGCGGGGGTGCCGACGGTGCCCTGAGCCTTCATGAAGGCGCGGTAGGCCAGGTATTCGGCATAGGGCAGCGAGGTGTCCGAGAAGGTGGTCATCAGCCCCTCGTGCCAGTCCTCCATCACGCGGGCCATGCCGTCGAAGTCGCCGGTTTTATACAGAACCAGCGCGTATTCGCCCTGCGTGTAGACGGTTTCGGGGTGGTGCGGCACGTAATAGCCCTGCATCCGGCGCAGGGTGTCGGCATAGGCCTCGGCCGCTTCGTCCAGACGGCCAAGATCGCGCAGGATGCGGGCCTTTTCCTTGGCGACCGAGCAGGCGTAATAGGCGGTGCGATCATTGCCCACCGCATCCAGCTTGGGCAGCAGATCGGTGACGCTGGCCAACGCCTCGTCCCAATAGCCGAGATCCTTGAAGATGCCGGCGGTGTTGAATTGCCACAACAGCGTGGTCTGGTTCTTGGGCCCCCACATGGTTTCGGCGAACTTGGTCGCCTCCAGCGCCAGCGGCAGCGCGTCGTTGGAATAGCCCATGCGCGACAGGTGCACGGCCAGCTGCATCGAGGCGTCCAGACGGTAGGGATTGAACTTGGGATAGTTCTCGGTCCAGATCTTGTAGGCGTCCTCCATCTCTTGCAGGGCTTCGGCGTTGCGGCCCTGCAGGCGCATGGTGTTGGACAGGGCCTGCCGCAGGCGCAGCACCTTGACGTGGGTGGGGCCGCCGGCCTCGGTCGCCTTGGCGATCAGCGGGCGCAGGATCGCCTCGGCCCCGGCGAAATCCCCAATGCGAAAGCGCGCGTCCATCGCGGCCTCTTGCTCGGCGACGTAGGTGTCCATCGGCTCGCCCAGCACCTGGGCAGCGGCGGGATGGGTGAACAGGGCGATCAGCAGGGCAAACAGAATACGTGTCATGCCCCGAATTTAGGCGCCCTGCCCCCGCGCGGTCCACAGGTTTTGCATGACAAATGCCGTCAGGCGTCGCGGCTTGAAGCGTTATCGCTAACGCGGTATAGCCAAAACAGGCAGGAGAATTGCATGAGTCTGAACGACACGATTGCCCGGGTTACCGACCGGATCATCGCGCGTAGCGCCCAGACGCGCGGGGCCTATCTTGCGCGAATGCGGGATGCGGGCCAGCAAGGCCCGGCGCGCGCGCATCTGACCTGTGGCAACCAGGCCCATGCCTATGCCGGGATGGTCACAGACCAACCCCGCCTGGCCGAGGGGCGCGCCCCCAATCTGGGCATCGTCACCGCCTATAACGACATGCTGTCGGCACACCAGCCCTATGAGGCCTACCCCGAACTGATCCGCCAGACCGCCCGCGCGCTGGGCGCCACGGCGCAGGTGGCGGGCGGGGTTCCGGCGATGTGCGACGGCGTCACGCAAGGCCAGACGGGGATGGAACTGTCGCTGTTTTCCCGCGATGTCATCGCGTTGGCCGCCGGGGTCGCGCTGTCGCACAACACCTATGACGCGGCGCTGTTTCTGGGCGTGTGCGACAAGATCGTGCCGGGTCTGGTGATCGCCGCCGCCACGTTCGGGCATATCCCCGCGGTGTTTTTGCCCGCTGGCCCCATGCCCTCGGGCCTGCCGAACGACGAAAAGGCCCATGTCCGCGCGCAATTCGCCGCCGGAGAGGTCGATCGCACAGCACTGATGGCGGCCGAGATGGCCAGTTACCACGCGCCCGGCACCTGCACCTTCTACGGCACCGCCAATTCCAACCAGATGCTGATGGAGGTGATGGGCCTGCACCTGCCCGGCGCGTCCTTCGTCAACCCCGGCACCCCACTGCGCGAGGCACTGACCCGCGCGGGCGTGGAACGCGCGGTGCAGATCGCCACGACAGACCGAACCCCCGCCTGCGATGTGCTGGATGAACGCGCCTTTGTGAACGGCATCGTCGGGCTGATGGCGACGGGCGGCTCGACCAACCTGCTGATCCACCTGCCCGCGATGGCCAAGGCCGCCGGGATCCAGCTGACGATGCAGGATTTTTCCGAGATATCCTCGGTCGTCCCACTGCTGGCCAAGATCTACCCGAACGGGCTGGCCGATGTGAACCATTTCCACGCCGCCGGGGGGCTGGGCTATCTGATCGCGCAACTGCTGGAGGCCGGTCTGCTGCACGACGACGTGCAAACCGTCGCTGGCCCGGGGTTGGAGCGGTATACGCATGAGCCGCGCCTGAAGGGCGGCGTTTTGGGCTGGTCCGAGGGCGCGCGCCGCAGCGAAAACGACCGTATCCTGCGCCCCGCCAGCGACCCGTTCCAGCCGACCGGTGGTCTGGCCGCGCTCAGCGGCAATCTGGGGACCGGGGTGATGAAGGTCTCGGCCGTCGCCCCCGAACGGCATGTGATCCAGGCCCCGGCGCGGGTGTTCCACGATCAGGACTCGGTCAAGGCGGCGTTCAAGGCGGGCGAGTTTACCGGCGACACCGTGGTCGTCGTGCGGTTCCAGGGCCCGCGCGCCAACGGGATGCCCGAGCTGCACGGGCTGACGCCGACCCTGTCGGTGCTGCAAGACCGCGGGCTGCGCGTGGCGCTGGTGACGGACGGGCGGATGTCGGGCGCGTCGGGCAAGGTGCCCTCGGCGATCCACGTCACGCCCGAGGCGGCGATGGGCGGCCCGCTGGCGCGGGTGCACGACGGCGATCTGCTGCGCGTCGATGCGGTTTCCGGAACGCTGGAGAACCTGACCGAAGGCTTTGCCACACGTGATCCGGTGGTGCCGGACCTGTCCGCCAACGGCCACGGATTGGGGCGCGAGCTGTTCGAAGTGTTCCGCCAGAATGTCGGCCCGGCCACGGACGGCGCCAGCAGTCTTGGATGAGGAACGCATGATAACCCCCTCGGAAGCCTCAACATTTACGCAAACCCTATGCGAAACCGCGCCGGTCATCCCGGTGCTGGTGGTCGAAGACCCGACCACCGCCGCCCCACTGGCCAAGGCGCTGGTCGCGGGCGGGCTGCCGGTGTTGGAGGTGACGCTGCGCACCGCCGCTGCGCTGTCGGTGATCCGCGAAATGGCGCAGGTTCCGGGGGCCATCGTCGGCGCCGGCACCGTGCTGACGCCCGAGGACGCGCGCAACGCCCGCGCCGCCGGGGCGCAGTTCGCGGTGTCTCCGGGTGCTACCGACGCGCTACTGGACGCGTGCGAGGCGATTGATCTGCCGATCCTGCCCGGTGCCGCAACGGCGACCGAGGCGATGGCCCTGCTGGCGCGCGGCTACACGGTGCAAAAGTTCTTTCCGGCCGAGGCTATAGGGGGCGCCAAGGCGTTGAAATCATTGGCAGGTCCTCTGCCGCAAATCCTGTTCTGCCCGACCGGCGGGATCAGCGCGAAAAACGCGCCCGACTACCTGTCGCTGCCCAATGTGCGCTGCGTTGGCGGCAGCTGGGTGGCGCCCGCCGATCTGGTCGCGAACGGCGAGTGGGAGGCCATCCGAGATCTGGCCTCAGCGGCGGCCAAACTGCGTTAACTTCGCCGCACAACCAACTGTTTTAGTTGCGTTCCCGGCTGCGCCATCCGCCGCGACGCCGCGGTGCCATCATCTGCTGCAAACCGTCCGCCATCACCTGTGTCATCGGATGATCCGGGTGGCTGGCCGCGTAAAGCGGGTGCAGCTCGGCCAGGGCCTTTTGGCTGTCGGTGCCTGCGGGCAGGCTGAGCGCCCAATCCAGAAAGACCGAGCGGCATTCGCCCGGAGTGATCCCCTCGATCAGATAGGATTCACGGATCAAACCCTTTGGATCCAATGGGTTATTCTTCATTCTTCATCCCCCGAACGGACGGTCGAGCACCGTGTCGATGACCGTGGCAGCGGCCTGGCTGGCATCGCCCATGGCGGTTTCCAGCGCGTCCACTGTGTCAAATCCCGTCTCGCGCAGCAACATCTTACGCCCGCCTTCGCCGATGCTGTCGGCGTCCAGCGGCTTATCGGTCAGCAATTTCGACACCATTTGCACCTGCCAACACAGATCATAGGCACGGATCAGGGTGTCGCCCTCGGCCTCGCTCAGCAATCCGCCCGTAACGGCCGAGGCCAGCGCGCCGTGGATCGTGGGGCCGGTGTGGTGGGTCAGCAGGGCGCCGGCCTGGGCCAGCAGCTCGATATCCTGCAGGCGGCCGGGGCCGATCTTGGCGTCCCACGGGCCAGCGGGGGCCTTGGCGGCGGCGATCCGGCCGCGCATCTCAGAGACATCGGCCAGCACCTTGGCGGCGTCATGCGGCAGGCCCAGAACGCGGATGCGGACCTGCTCTACCTCGTCCGCCACGGTGTCCGAGCCCGCAACGCCACGCGCGCGGGTCAGCGCCAGGTGTTCCCAGGTCCAGGCCTCGGTCAGCTGGTAGTCGGTGAAGGCGGGCAGGCTGACGGCGACGGGCCCCTGTGTGCCCGAGGGGCGCAGACGCATGTCGATCTCGTAGAGGCGGCCTTCGGACATCAGCGCGGTGACGGCGGTGACCATGGCCTGCGTCAGCCGGGCGTAATAGGTGCGCGCAGCCAGCGGGCGGCGCCCGTCCGAGCTTTCGACCCCGTCGGCGTCATAGATCACGATCAGGTCCAGATCCGAGGCCGAGTTGATGCGCCCTGCCCCCACGCTGCCCATCCCCAGCGCCATCGCGCCGCGCCCCGGCGGATCACCGTGCTTGGCCGCGAAGTTGTCTACGACCACGGGCCAGAGCGCACCCAGAACGGCCTGCGCCAGATCGGCGTATTCCGCCCCGGCGCGGGCGGCGTCGATCAATCCGCGCAGATGGTGCACGCCGATGCGGAAGTGCCATTCCTTGGCCCAGCGACGGGCGGTATCCAGCTTACCCTCGTAGTCCGGCTCGGCATCCATCCGCTCGGTCAGTTCGGCGCGCAGGGAGTCGTGGCCGGGCCAATCGGCAAAGAATCCCCCGCCGATCACCGCGTCGAACACCCCCGCGTTGCGCGACAGGTGCGCGGCCAGCGCGGGCGAGGTTCCGGCGATGTCGATCAGCAGGTCGATCAGCTGCGGATTGGCGTCCAGCAGCGAGAACAACTGCACCCCCGCAGGCAGGCCCGACAGGAAGCCGTCGAGCGCCAAGAGCGCCTCTTCGGGTTTGGCGGCGCGGTGCAGGCGGGACAGCAGTTCGGGGCGGAGGCGTTTGAAAATGCTCATCGCCCGTTCCGAACGCAGCGCCGGATAGGTCGCCCAGCGTTGCAGGATCTGGGCGTCGAATTCGGGCACGGGCTTGGTTTTCGGGCTGGTGTCGGGAGCAAAGAACCCCTCGGTCAGATCGTGCACCTCTTCCAGCCGGGCGCGCAGGTCGGTCTGGAAGGCGTCTACGCTGGTGTCCATGAAGCAGGCGAGGCGTTCAAACCCTTCGGGCGATTGCGGCAGCAGGTGGGTTTGCGCGTCGTTGATCATCTGGACGCGGTGCTCGACCTCGCGGTGGTAGCGGTAGTGGGTCGTCAACGTGGCGGCGACGTCTTCGGGAATCCAGCCCTTGGCGGCGAGCGCGGACAGCCCCTCGACCGTGCCGCGCAGGCGCAGGTCTGGATCGCGGCCACCGGCGATCAGTTGGCGGGTCTGGGTGAAGAACTCGATCTCGCGGATGCCGCCCCGGCCCAGTTTCATGTTGTGCCCCGGCAGGGCGCGCTGGCCGCCGGTGCCCTTGTGTTCACGGATGCGCAGGCGCATGTCGTGGGCGTCCTGAATGGCGGCGAAATCCAGATGCTTGCGCCAGATGAAGGGGCGCAGGGTTTTCAGGAACCCCTCGCCCGCGGTCAGATCCCCCGCCGAGGGGCGCGCCTTGATATAGGCGGCGCGTTCCCATGTGCGGCCCAGCGATTCGTAATAGGTCTCGGCGGCGGCCATCGCCATGCAGACGGGCGTGACCGAGGGATCGGGACGCAGGCGCAGATCGGTGCGGAAAACGTAGCCATCGGCGGTCAGGTCATTGAGCATGCCCGACATTTTCCGCGTGGCCCGCACGAAAGAGGCGCGCGCGTCATGGTAATCCGAGGGGTCGAAACGGGTCTCGTCGAACAGGCAGATCAGGTCGATGTCCGAGCTGTAGTTCAGCTCGTACGCGCCCATCTTGCCCATCGCGAGGGAGACCATGCCGCCCGCGGTGGCGATGTCATCCTCGGTCGCACCGGGGAGTTTGTTGCGCTTGATCTCGGCCGCGATGCAGGCCTTCAGCGCCACGTCGCTGGCCAGATCGGCGAAACGGGTCAGGGTTCCGGTCACCTCCTCCAGCGGCCAGACACCGGCCAGATCGCAAAGCGCGGTCAGCAAGGCAATGCGGCGCTTGGACTGGCGCAGATGGGTCGGCAGTTGGTCGTGCGGGCAGTCGCGCGCGGCCTGGAACAGCGCCTGAATGGCGCCCTCGGGGTCGTCGAGGGCTTCGGGCAGCCAGTCGCGCTCTTTCTCCATCAGGGTTTTCAGATAGGGCGCGCAGCCGGCGGTGCCCGCGATCACTTGCATGACTTCGGGGGGCTGACCGGGGAACAGGGCGCGGGCTTCGGCCCCACGATCAGGGTCGAACGGACGGGGCGAGCGGGTGATGCGCGATGCGAAATTCATAGGCGCAAGATGCGGCGGCGGCGGGGGCTGGTCAATGGGTCTTGGTGGCGGCTAAGCTGCGCCAAAAAGGAGAGCGGGATGAGCAAAAGCCTGAAACGCGTCACGCGTGCGCTGCACGAGGCCGGGATCGACACCGAAATCAAGGAACTGGGCCTGGCGCGCACCGCGCAGCAGGCGGCGGAGGTGGCGGGCTGCGCGCTGGACCAGATCGCCAAGTCGATGATCTTTCGCGGCGAGAACAGCGGCGAGGCGATCCTGTTCCTGACCG
Organism: Thalassobius vesicularis; assembly: GCF_004799325.1. Lineage (GTDB taxonomy): Bacteria > Pseudomonadota > Alphaproteobacteria > Rhodobacterales > Rhodobacteraceae > Thalassobius > Thalassobius vesicularis. The sequence continues at coordinate 227,499 of NZ_SSMD01000003.1, read as the reverse complement.
CGGGCGGCAATTTCGTGGACGAGGCCAAGGCCAGCGCGGTCGCGGGCGAACCGCTGGGCAAGGCGGATGCGGCGCTGATCCGGGCGCAGACCGGGTTTGCCATCGGGGGCGTCGCGCCCGTGGGGCATCTGCACCCGATCCGCGCCTTTCTGGACCCGCGCCTGCTGGAATTCAGCGAAATCTGGGCCGCAGCGGGCACGCCGCACCATATTTTCCCGATGAATCCGGCTGACCTACCCCGGATTACCGGCGCTCAACCCGCTGATTTTACGCGATAATCCAAAATAATGTAAAAAACATTTACATCGACCCTTGTGCAGGGCCCTGTCGGTGCCAATCTATGCAATGTGAAAAACATTCACATCGACACAGCAACAACGGAGAACACCGATGACCCCCGCCGCCGCCTTTACTGCCCCGACCACCACCCCGCGTATGGGCTGGTTCTCGCGCGCTGAAAGCTGGCTGGACAGCAAGGGCAAAGGCGCATGGATCGCTGCAATGGTCCTGGGCTTCGTCTTTGTCTGGCCTGTCGGCCTGGCCCTTCTCTTTTACATGATCTGGAGCAAGAAAATGTTCGGACACAAATGCCGCCACCGCACCCACATGACCCGCCACGGTTTCCACGCGATGCGGCCGTCGGGCAACTCGGCCTTCGATGCGTACAAGGCTGACACCCTGCGCCGCCTGGAAGACGAACAGGAACAGTTCGAAGCCTTCCTGCAGCGTCTGCGCGAAGCCAAGGACAAGGCAGAATTCGACCAGTTCATGGACGACCGCGCCCGCAAGGCCAACGAGTCGCAGTCGGACGAGCGCGAAGACGCCTAAGCTGGACGGGGCCCGGACTGACCGGGCCCCTGCCCCCTTTTTCCACAGGATCACGGATATGAACACCTGGCACCTGCCCGACCCGCATTCGCAGCCCGAGTTCTACTCGGACGTGGCCTCGAAACGGCTGCTGGCCTTTGTCATCGACACGGTGATCGTGGCGCTGGTCAGCCTGATGATCGTGCCGTTCACCGCCTTCACGGGGCTGTTCTTTTTCCCCGCGCTGATGGCCGTTGTGGGGTTCGTCTACCGCGTCATCACGATCGCCACCGGATCGGCGACCTGGGGTATGCGCATCCTGTCGATCGAGTTCCGCACCGCCACCGGCGCGCGGTTCGGCCTGACCGAGGCGTTCCTGCATACGGTGGGCCTGAATGTGTCCTTCGCGGTGTTCCCGCTGCAGCTGGTCTCGGTCATCCTGATGGCCACCACGGAACGCGGCCAGGGCCTGAGCGACATGGTGCTGGGCTCGGTGGCGATCAACCGCCCGGCCCGCTACTGATCCGGCATTAAGGCTGGATACAATCACCCCTTGGCGCATCGCGATCTGGTTGCTATCGTTCGGGCACCCGTAAAGATACGTCCGTGATGCGCCATACGCTTCCCCTTGTTCCGCAGTTCTATGTGACTGCCCCACAGCCCTGTCCGTACCTGTCTGGCCGGATGGAGCGAAAGCTGTTCACCGCGCTGCAGGGCGAAGGATCCAGCGCGCTGAACGATGCGCTGTCGAAACAAGGGTTCCGCCGGTCGCAGAACGTGCTGTACCGGCCCTCGTGCACCGATTGCGCCGCCTGCATGTCGGCGCGCATCAGGGTGGCGGATTTCCAGCCCTCGAAAAGCCAGCGCCGCGTGCTGAAACGCAACGAGCGACTGAAGCGCAAGGCGACCTCGCCCTGGGCCACCGAAGAGCAGTTTTCCCTGTTCCGCCGCTATCTGGACAGCCGTCATGCCGATGGCGGCATGGCCGATATGGACGTGTTCGAATTCGCCGCGATGATCGAGGAAACGCCGATCCGCACCCGCGTCATCGAATATTCCGACCGCCTGACCGGAGAGCTGGTGGCCACCTGCCTGACCGACATCCTGGATGACGGGGTCAGCATGGTCTATTCCTTCTACGAACCCGACAGCGAGAAGAACTCGACCGGGACGTTCATCATTCTGGACCATATCCGCATCGCGCAAGAGGCCGGCCTGCCCTTTGTCTACCTGGGCTACTGGGTGCCCGGCAGCCCCAAGATGGGCTACAAGGCCAAGTTCTCGGGGCTGGAGCTGTATGTCGGCGGCACCTGGGAAAAGATGCGGGGCGAGGACGAATACTCGGCCGAGCTGCACCCGCTGTCGACCGATCCCATCGCCGAACAGGTGGCCAATATCAGCCTGCCCGAGCTGCGCTGACCCCACCCCCGGCCAAATGAAAAGCCGCCCCGAAGGGCGGCTTTTTTGTTTGCGGTGGTCTGATCCCCTTAGTTGGGGATCAGCGCCGGAACGATGGTCACGATGGACGGGAAGAACCACAAGATCCCCAGACCCACCACCTGGATCAGCACGAAGGGCACGATCCCGCGGTAGATATGGCCCGTCGTCACGCTGGCCGGAGCCACGCCGCGCAAGTAGAACAGCGCGAAGCCGAACGGCGGGGTCAGGAACGACGTCTGCAGGTTCACCGCGATCATGATCGTCACCCATTTCGGATCGAAGGTACCGCCGTAGATGACGGGGCCGACGATCGGGATCACGATGTAGATGATCTCGAGGAAGTCCAGCACGAAGCCCAGGAAGAACAGCACCAGCATCACCAGCAGGAACACCGTGAATTCGTTGTCGAACGATTTCAGGAAGGCCTGGATGTAATGCTCGCCCCCGAAGGAGATCACCACCAGGTTCAGCAGCTGAGAGCCGATGAGGATGGTGAAGACCATCGAGGTCACCTTGGCGGTTTCGCGCACGATCGGCACCAGAACGCCGCCCGTGTACAGAACCCATGCGCCGTAGATCAGGCCGAAGGCTGCGATCAGGTAGGCACCGTAAGCGACGAAGAACGCCACCCAGGTTTCGAACGTCACGACCTGGTTGTTGATGCGCAGGTCAAAGTTCATGCCCACGATCAGCATACCGATGGTCGCGAAGGTCGCCCACAGGATCACCTTGCCGGATTTGCCTTGGTCCTGAAGCTTGCGGTAGGCCGCCAGCATCACGGCACCACCTGCCCCCAGCGCCGCGGCGGGCGTCGGGTTGGTCACGCCACCCAGGATCGAGCCCAGCACCGCCACGATCAGAACCAGCGGCGGGAACACGACGCGGATCAGCTCGTTCTTGGCGGAGCGTGCGGCGGCGTGTTTGCTGCCGTAGAGCGCCAGGATCAGCGGAATGGCCAGGATCACAACCGTCACACCCGACGAGGTCACCGGAGAGATGAGCAGGATGTCAGCCGCAGCCATAAGCAGCAGACCCAGGGCGCCCAGGATCAGCGGCTTGGGATCAGCGGCAGGTGCCACGCCCTTGCCGACCAGCAGGGTCAGGCCCAGCAGGATGATGATCGTGGCAACGCCGGTCCCGATCGGGGCTGCGTTGGCGATCTTGTCGGCGCGCAGCTGGTCGATCTCTTCCTGGGTCAGCTTGTGGGCCTCTTGCACACCACCGGCGGCGTCGATGGCCTTTTGCTCGGCGATGGCCTGATCCCATTTTTCCTGACCGTGCAGCTCGATCATCGAGGCCTTGCACTGTTCACCGACATTGGTGCGCAGGCTGGCGGTCTGCCCCGCCTCGGAGAAGCCCGACACCGTGGTGTCCTGGCTGCCGACGATGTTCACCTGACCCAGCAGAAGGGTGCCAGCAATCAGCGCCACCGGCAGGAACAGGAACCAGGTCAGACCTTCGCGGCGGCTGATCGGCTCGTGCGAGGAGTGGCCCAGTTCGACGGCCGGGGCCTTCGACGGGTTCAGCAGCGCATAACCGAACGCATAGAGACCGTACAGGATGGCCAGCAGGATCCCGGGCAGCATGGCCGCCTGGAACAGCGTGCCCACCGAAACCACGGCAGGTTCACCCAGATAGGTCAGCGCGTCCGAGCACCCCGCCAGCGTGGCGCGGTTTTCCTGCGCGGTCGAGTAGAGGTCGCCCGCCAGAGTACCCAGCAGAACGATCACGATCGACGGCGGGATGATCTGGCCCAGCGTGCCCGACGCGGCGATGACGCCGGTCGACAGCTCGGGCGAGTAGCCGTTGCGCAGCATGGTGGGCAGCGACAGCAGGCCCATCGTCACCACGGTGGCGCCCACGATCCCGGTCGAGGCGGCCAGGAAGGCGCCCACGACGACAACCGACACGGCCAGACCGCCGGGCAGCGGGCCAAAGACGCGCGCCATGGTGGTCAGCAGGTCGTTCGCGATCTTCGAGCGTTCCAGCGTGATCCCCATCAGCACGAACATCAGCACGGCCAGCAGGGTTTCGATGGATTGGCCCGCCAGAACGCGCTCGTTGATGCGGTTCACGATGAACGAGACGTTGCGATCCAGCGCGGTTTCCCAGCCCGACGGGAACACGTGTTCCGCCATGCGTGGCAAATCGGGGTATCGGAAGATCGACACGGCATCCGGGCGCACGCCCGAATTGACCAGATCGTGATAGGCCTGCGACGAGGTGTCGATGGCCATGTGGATCAGCAGACCCGCACTATCCAGCGCGGCGATGATCCCGAAAGAGATGATGCCGGCACCGCCGATGGCAAACGCCACCGGGAACCCGGACAGGATGCCTCCGAAGAGGCAGATGAAGACGATGAGCAGGCCGATTTCGACGCCATCAAGACCGAAGAGCATGTTTTTGGACCCTTATTCTCTTAGTGCGTGCCTTCGTAGGCCTCTTCGCCCTCGCCAAGGGTGTCCTTGTCGAGATGCTTGCCGATGCTGTCTTCGCCTTCGACGAATTCCAGATACGAGCGATAGAAGAAGGCGATGGCGTGAAGGAAGATCATGGCTGCCAGAAGGATCAGCAGGATCTTGAACAGGAAGTAGCCGTTGAAGCCGTTGGGCGAGAAACCGATGGTTTCCACGTTCCAGCGCAGGGCGCGCGACTTCATCAGAAGCCGGTCCAGCGGATCACTGGCCGAGGGGTTCGGCACGATCAGGTGGCGCCACATGAAGAACCAGCCATAGAGCCAGATCAGCGCGGCCATCGGCATCATGAACAGCAGCGAGCCGACCATGTCGACCACGCGCTTGCCGCGATGCGACAGGCCCGAATAGACCAGGTCCACCCGCACATGGCCGCCCTGCACGAAGGTGTAGGTGACGCACAGGCAGACGACCAGGGCGTTGTACAGCTTCAGCTCTTCGGACCACCAGGACACGTCCATCGTCAGCGGGATGCCGAAGCCAAAGGACATGTCAGGCCGCGCAAAGACGCGCTGCATGAAGACGATCACGATCTGCTGGAACACCATCAGCAGGCCGGCCCAGGCAAAGAAGCGGCCGACCGTGTTGGCGAACCCTTCCAGGCCGATGACCATGCCCCACATGAAGCGGCGGAACACGATGCCAAGGACCGTCAGGACCAGGAAAGTCGTGAAAATCACAAAGAAGAATTCCTTGGACCCGCCGTAATAGACAAAGCGCATGATCGCCTGCTTGTCCGACCAGTCCAGCCACAGCTGCGGATGGGTGACGGCGTAGCCCAGATTGTAGAAGGCAAGGCCGATATTCTGGATGACCCACCAGAGCCCCTCAAACAGGGCCCCAATGGCCGATGCGCCACTTTCTTCCTGCATGTTTCCCCCGGAAAAATTGGCTTGCCGCGGGTAGGCATCGCGCCCGTATCACCCAGTCCGGCAAGAGGTAATGCGATCCCCCGCACAAAGGCGGGGGATCTGGTTAGCGATGTGCGACGGGCGATTAGCCCAGCACGCGGTCGCGCTGCTTGGTGTAGACGCCCGACGAGGTCTCGATCCAGGCCGAGGACGACTTCATCGAGGCCATCGCGCTGTCGTGGATCTTCTTGAACAGCTCGTCGCTCATGTTTTCTGCCAGCACCTCTTTCGAGGCCTTGCCGAATGCATCCCAAACCGAATCCGGGAATTCCATGATCTTCACGCCGCCGGCCTGCAGACGGGCCAGTGCGGCACCGTTGTTGGCCAGGAACTGCGACAGGTTCCACTGGTGGCATTCTGCCGAAGCGATCTCGATCACCTTCTGGTGCGCCGGCGACAGCGACTCGAACACTTCGCGGTTGGTGGCAACCGACAGACCTGCGCCCGGCTCGTGGAAACCTGCGGTGTAGTAGATCTTGGTGATTTCCTGGAAGCCGGCCTTTTCGTCCGCCCAGGGGCCGATCCACTCGGTCCCGTCGATCGCGCCCGAGGACAGAGCCTGGTACACTTCCGAACCCGGGATGTTCTGGACCGATGCGCCCAGTTTGCCCAGGGCCTTGCCGCCCAGACCGGGCATACGGAACTTCAGGCCGTTGAAGTCTTCGGGGCTGTTGATCTCTTTCGAGAACCAGCCGCCGGCCTGTGCACCGGTGTTACCGGCCAGGAACGACTTCAGACCAAAGATCTGGCCCAGCTCGTCGTGCAGCTCCATGCCGCCGTCCATGTAGTACCAGTTCGACAGTTCCTGTGCGGTCATGCCGAAGGGCACTGCGGTGAAGAACGCGTAACCCGGGTGCTGACCCACGAAGTAGTAGTCGGCGCCGTGGTACATGTCGGCCTGGCCCGACGACACGGCGTCGAACACTTCGAATGCACCCACCAGTTCGCCGGCGGCTTTGATTTCAACGGTCAGCTGGCCGTCGGTCATCGCGGTGATGTTGTCGGCCACACGCTGAGCGGCGTCGAACACGCCAGCAAGGCCACGGCCCCAGGTGGTGACCATGGTCAGGGTACGGTTACCCTGTGCATAGGCCGGAGCGGCCAGCGCGGTCGTGGCTGCAGCAGCGCCACCCAGTGCGGAAGTTTTCAGAAAAGAACGACGATCCATCAGGTATCCTCCCAGACAGTTTATGTGGTCCACCCCGTGGGGCGAACGGATCGTTTGCAGTGTGGTCAACCTACCTGACCACTTTCTGATTGGAATACCTAGTACTACGTAGGGTGCTAAGTTTTTTGCCAGAAATTCCAAAAAAGGCCGCAAATACAGCCATTCGGAAAACGACACCGGGCAGAGAATCACAAAGGGTTTGACGATGATTCTTTGATTTTCCGCACAAGATTCCGTAACGATTCGCGGCATGTCCTGGCTACGCTCAGTCCTTCGCCCCTCTTATGCCCAGAAGCTGTTTCTTCTGGCCACGCTGCCGCTTGTCGTGGCGGTGGCGGCGATCGCGATTCTGGTGGCTTACCAATCCCGTGCCTTCGCCGAGCGCGAGATCCAGGCGCTGGAACGCCAGATGCTGCAGGCCAAGAAAGAGGAGCTGCGCAACTACGTCACCCAGGCGCGCAACGGGTTCTACTTCATCTACGGTCTGGCCGCCCCCGACGATGCCGAGGCGAAAACCAAGGTCGCGCAGATCCTGTCGGCGATGATCTACGGCAAGGACGGGTTCTTTTTCGTCTACGATTATGACGGCACCAACCTGGTCAGCCCGCGCCAGACCGAATTCATCGGTGAAAACTGGAGCGGGCTGCGCGACAGCAACGGCACGCCCATCGTTGACCGCTTCATCGACCTGGCCCGTCAGGGCGCTGGCTGGCACGAATTCCTGTGGAAGAAACCCTCGACCGGGGAAGAGGCGCAGATGGTCGCCTATGTGCTGGGCCTGCAGGACTGGCAATGGGCCATCGGCACCGGCGTCTTCATCGACGACGTCATGGAAAAGACCGCCTATGCCCGCCGCGAGATGGAAGACCGGGTGCGCGTCACCTTTTACTATATCGGGGCGATCACGCTGGCCGCGCTGCTGCTGGTGTTCGTCTCGGGCATGGCGCTGAATATCCGCGAGCGCCGTCTGGCCGATGCCAAGCTGAAACAGCTGACCCAACGGGTGTTCGACGCCCAAGAGGAGGAACGCTATCGCGTGGCGCGGGAATTGCATGACGGCATCAGCCAAATCCTGGTCGGCGTGCGCTACGCGCTGGACAGCGCCCGGCGGCGCCTGGTGCAGGGCGACGAGCGCGGCGTCGACATGCTGGACCGCGGCATCAGCCACCTGTCAGGTGCCATTCAAGAGGTCCGCCGCATCAGCCGCGACCTGCGCCCCGGTGTGCTGGACGATCTGGGCCTCGGCCCCGCCGTCAAATCCCTGACCGAGGATTTTAGCACCCGCACCGGGATCGAGGCCACCTTCTCGACCGTGGTGTTCCGCAACCGTCTGGACCAGGACGCCAAGATCGCGCTGTACCGGATCGCCCAAGAGGCCCTGACCAATATCGAACGCCATGCCGGGGCCACCAAGGTCAGCGTCGATCTGCGCGGACATCGCACTGGCGCTAGCCTGCGGATTTGGGATAATGGGTCGGGCATCCCGCCATCCGTCACCTCGGATCGCGGCAAGGGGGGGCTTGGCCTGCGCAACATGCAGGAGCGGATCGACCAGCTGGACGGCACGCTGACCATCACCAGCAACCGGACCGGTACGCTGATCGAGGCCAAGGTCCCGCTGACCCACCTGCTGCCACCCGGCGACGCAAACGAGACGAAGAGGGCCGCCGAATGAGCACTCCGCAAATCAAGGTCGTGATCGTAGACGACCACCCGATGGTCGCCGAAGGCATTCAGGCCATCCTGGAAAGCTATGACGACATCAACGTGCTGTGCACCCTGCGCACCGGCCGCGAAATCGTGGACCGGGTCGAGGATCTGGCCCCCGACGTGATCCTGATGGACCTGAACATGCCCGAACTGGGCGGCCTCTCCGCGACCGAGATGATCCTGGAACGCCGCCCCGAGACGCGCATCCTGATCCTGTCGATGCATGACAGCCCCGAATACATCTCCTCGGCGCTCAGCCACGGCGCCAAGGGATACGTGCTGAAAGACGTGCCCACGGACGAGATCAAGACCGCGATCGACACGGTGATGCAGGGCGAACGGTACCTGTGCACCGGCGCCGAAGGCTCGTTGCGGCCGACGCCCAGCGATCAGCGCGAACAGCTGACCGGGCGCGAACAGACCATCCTGCTGCAACTGGCGCAGGGCAAGTCGAACAAGGAAGTGGCGCTGGCGCTGGATATCTCGGTGCGCACGGTCGAGACCCACCGCAAGAACATCAAGCGCAAGCTGGGGATCTCGTCGACGGCGGGGCTGACACGCTATGCGCTGGAACATGGCGTCCTTCAGGGAACGGGCGTCCAGCTCTGAGGGCAGCGCCTCGCTTTCTTTGAAAGAAAGCGGTCCGAAATCTTTGCAAGATTTCGGCGTAACGATCCGCGGCAAATGCGCCCGGATTTTTACGGAAATTTCCAAATATTACCCGGGCGCGCAATTTTCGCAAAGAATTAGGGGGCAAAAAGCGCCCCTACCCGGTGTTTTCGCGGTTGACGCTGCATCCGCACACTCCTAATGTCGCGCTCGCACGAAGGAGCCTTTCAATGACCACGCTAGTCGTAATCGTAGGTGAATGGCGCATGGGCCGGTAACGGACACCATAATGGTCCCCCATGCGCCCCCGACCGAAAATCGGGGGCTTTTCTTTGGCAGATACAGTGACGTCGTAAACGGAGCAAACAAATGACACGTCAAATGACCGGAGCGAAAATGGTGGTTCAAGCCCTCAAGGATCAGGGCGTGGACGTCGTATTCGGATATCCCGGGGGCGCGGTGCTACCGATTTACGACGAGATTTTCCAGCAGAATGACATCCGTCACATCCTGGTGCGCCACGAGCAAGCCGCCGTGCACGCCGCCGAGGGCTATGCCCGCTCGACCGGCAAGCCGGGCGTTGCGCTGGTGACTTCGGGGCCCGGTGCCACCAACGCGGTGACCGGCCTGACGGACGCGCTGCTGGACAGCATTCCGATCGTCGTGCTGACCGGCCAGGTGCCGACCTTCATGATCGGCTCGGACGCCTTCCAGGAGGCGGACACCGTCGGCATCACCCGCTCCTCGACCAAGCATAACTGGCTGGTCAAGGACACCGACAAGCTGGCCGCCACTCTGCACGAGGCCTTCCATGTCGCCACCGCCGGCCGTCCCGGTCCGGTGCTGATCGACATTCCCAAGGACGTGCAATTTGCCAACGGCAATTACACCCCGCCGCAGAAGGTCTCGACCAGCCGCTACAAGCCGCAGATGAAGGGCGACATGGAGTCGATCACCGAGCTGGTCGCCGCCATCGAGACCGCCAAGCGCCCGGTGTTCTACACCGGCGGCGGCGTGATCAACTCGGGCACCGCCGCCAGCCAACTGCTGCGCGAGCTGGTGGACCAGACCGGCTTCCCGATCACCTCGACCCTGATGGGTCTGGGCGCCTACCCTGCCTCGGGCAAGGGCTGGCTGGGGATGCTGGGGATGCACGGCCTCTACGAGGCGAACCTGGCAATGCACGACTGCGACCTGATGATCAACATCGGCGCGCGGTTCGACGACCGGATCACCGGCCGCATCGACGCGTTCAGCCCGAACTCGAAAAAGGCGCATATCGACATCGATCCCTCGTCGATCAACAAGGTGATCCGCGTGGACATCCCGATCGTCGGTGACGTCGCCCACGTGCTGGAGGACATCCTGAAGGTCTGGAAAGCCCGTGGCCGCAAGACCAACAAGGAAGGTCTGGCCAAGTGGTGGGACAAGATCAACAGCTGGAAGGCCGTCGATTGCCTGAAGTTCAAGCACTCGGAAACCACGATCAAGCCGCAATACGCGCTGCAACGCCTTGAGGCGCTGACCAAAGGGCATGACCGCTACATCACCACCGAGGTGGGTCAGCACCAGATGTGGGCCGCGCAATACCTGGGCTTCGAGGACCCGAACCGCTGGATGACCTCGGGCGGGTTGGGCACGATGGGCTATGGTTTCCCGGCGTCGATCGGCGTGCAGCTGGCGCATCCGGAAAGCCTGGTCATCAACGTGGCCGGCGAGGCGTCGTGGCTGATGAACATGCAGGAAATGGGCACCGCGGTGCAGTTCCGCCTGCCGGTGAAGCAGTTCATCCTGAACAACGAACGCCTGGGCATGGTGCGCCAGTGGCAGGAACTGCTGCATGGCGAGCGCTATTCGCACAGCTGGTCCGAGGCCCTGCCCGATTTCGTGAAACTGGCCGAGGCGTTCGGCGCCAAGGGCATCTATTGCGACAACCCTGCCGATCTGGACGACGCGATCATGGAAATGATCAATTACGACGGTCCGGTGATCTTCGACTGCCTGGTCGAGAAGCACGAGAACTGCTTCCCGATGATCCCGTCGGGCGAGCCGCACAACAAGATGCTGCTGGGCGATGCCAGCACCAAGGACGCGATCGGCAACAGCGGCGCCGTTCTGGTCTGATGATGAGCCCCGGGGGCTGTCTGCCCCCGGACCCCCGAGGATATTTTTGAAAAAGAGAAGAAGACATGTCTGCGCTACAGATCAAAAAAGGCTCGTCGAAACATTCCGCCTATAACCTGCGGCCGAATTTCTCGGATGTCATCGAGAAGCACACGCTGGCCGTGATCGTCGACAACGAGGCCGGCGTGCTGGCCCGCGTGATCGGCCTGTTCGGCGCGCGCGGCTATAACATCGACAGCCTGACCGTGGCCGAGATCGACCATGCGGGGCATCGCTCGCGCATCACCATCTGCACCACCGGCACGCCGCAGGTGATCGAGCAGATCAAGGCTCAGCTGGGCCGCATCGTGCCGGTGCACGAGGTGCATGACCTGACGGTCGAGGGCCCCTCGGTCGAGCGCGAGCTGGCGCTGATCAAGGTGCAGGGCGATGGCGAGAAGCGCGTCGAGGCGCTGCGCCTGGCCGATATTTTCCGCGCCAACGCGGTGGACAGCACGCTGACCAGCTTTGTGTTCGAGATCACCGGCACGCCGGAAAAGATCGACGCCTTTGCCGACCTGATGCGCCCGCTGGGCCTGGTCGAGGTGGCGCGCACCGGTGTTGCGGCGCTGTCGCGCGGGCTTTAAGGCACTGGAAAGATTTCGAAAAGGGCCGGGAGATGATCCCGGCCCTTTTGCGTTATTTCTGCTGGATCGATTCCAGGTAATAGGCCAGCGACAGGATCTTGCCGCGGGTATAGAGCGGGCCGCCATAGGGGCCGGCTTCGGCTTCGGCGTCGAACAGCGCGCCAAAGACCGGCATCGGGCCGCCATGCGCGCGCAGGCCCGTACGTCCGTCGACGATATGGATCACCTGCAGCATCGGAAACTCGCCATCGTTGCGCGCAGCCAGTCCGGTCAGGTCATCGGCCGCAGCTGCGGTGCCAAACGCACCAAATGCACACACTACCAAAGAAATTGCTGAAATCCGCATTTCGTCTTCCTCCTCCTCAAGGCTTCTGAAATGACGGTTTCACATCAAACAACGCAAATCGTTAACCATTGCGTCAGCCTTAGGATAGCACGGCCCGGCAGGCCGTGCCGTTGCCTCGGATCAACAACTTATGGGTGTTCACTCGGCCTCGGCGGCCTCGATCAGCAGGTGATAGAGGTGCCAGGTCGCATGCCCCAGCAGCGGCAGCACCACGTAGAGGCCCAGGAACCACGGCATCATCCCGATGAAGGTGACCGTGCCGACGAAGGCCGCCCAGGCCAGCATCGGCACCGGGTTGCGCGCAACGGTCTGGAAGCTGGTGATCATGGCGGTGACGAAATCGACCTCGCGGTCCAGCAGCATCGGCAGGCTGATCACGGTGATCATGTACAGCAACAGCGCAAAGCCCGCGCCGACGATGGTGCCGACGATCAGCATCATCAGCCCGTTGCCGGTCAGGAACACCTCGTACGAGGTGCTGACATTGGTCATCGTGCTGAGGCCCATGAACAGCGCAAAGATCATATGCGCGATGAAAAACCAGAACAGGAACATGAAAATTACGATGGCGCAGATCGAGGGCAGCTGCCGTTTCGACTGTTTCGCGATCACGCCGAAAATTTGGTACAGGTCCATCGCCCGGCCCTGCTGGATGCGGCGGCTGACCTCATAAAGGCCGACCGCGGCGAACGGGCCGAGCAGAGGGAAACCGACGGCGGCGAAGACCAGCCAATAGGTTTTCCCGGTGGCAAAGGTCACCCAGGCAAAGATCAGCCCCAGAACCACGTAGACGGACGAAAACACGAAACCGAACCCCGGCGCGCGTTTCATATCCGCCCAGGCGCGGCGCAGGGCCTCTTTCAGCATGGCAAAACTGGCACGCCCGAACTCGGGCGCCCCGTGCTCCAGCACGTAGGGCATTCACTCCTCCCAAAGCGATATATTCTTATTTTGTTAAGTATGGGAGCGGGTTTTGCGCTGAAAATCAAGCGTCACGGTTGCCGTGGGGGCATTTTGTTCGGCCATTCGGTGGCGGCGTGGTATGCGTGCCCCAGTTGCAGCACGCCCAGGTCGTTTCGCGCGGCCCCGATCAGTTGCAGCCCCATCGGCAAGCCGTTTGCGCCGAACCCGGCCGGGATCGCCAATGCGGGCAGACCCAGCAGGCTGGCGGGGATCACGACCTCCATCCAGCGGTGATAGGTGTCCATCTGGCGCGCGCCGATATGGGCGGGGCTGGTCCATTCGACCGGGAAGGGCCAGACCTGCGCGGTGGGCAACGCCAGCGCGTCGTAACGGGTGAACAGGTCGGCAGCGGCGCGGAACCATTCGGAGCGCAGCGCGCTGGCCCGGTGCACCTGCATGGCGCTCAGGGTCAGGCCGCTTTCGATCTCCCACACGGCGTCGGGTTTCAGCATGGCCTTGGTGCGCGGCTGGGCATGCAGCGGCGCGAACTTGCCGGCCATCGCGAACCAGCGCAGGGTTTGCCAGGCCTCCCAGATCTTCTCGGCCGGGAATGGGGCCTGGATCAGGTCCACATGCACACCCAGATCGCGGAACACCTGCAAGGCCGCCTCGCACAGCTCCAGAATGCCCGGCTCCATCGCATAGGCGCCGTCCCAGTCGGCCAGCCACGCGATCCGGCGACCCTGCACCGGCACCTCCAGCGGCGCCATCGCATCCGAGGCCAACCCGAAGGGCTGACGCGCGTCCCACCCCTGCTGCACCTGCAACAGCGCCGCGATATCCGCCGGGCTGCGCCCCATCGGGCCGTTTGTCGACATCGTGTGCAGGAACATATCCCCCAGCGGCTCGGACGGCACGCGTCCCCAGCTGGGCCGGAACCCGTAGACATTGCACCACCCCGCCGGGTTGCGCAGGCTGCCCATCATGTCGGACCCATCAGCCACCGGCAGCATCCGCGTCGCCAGCGCCACGGCCGCCCCGCCGGACGATCCCCCGGCACTGCGCCCGGTGTCATAGGGGTTCAGGGTCGGCCCGTGCACCGGGTTGTAGGTGTGGCTGCCCAGCCCGAACTCGGGGACATTGGTCTTGCCGATGATCAGCGCCCCCGCCGCGCGCATCCGGGCGACGAACAGGTCATCCCCAGCCGCCACCTGCCCCGTGAAAAGCGGCGAGCCAAAGGACGTCTCCAGCCCCTTCGCATTCGACAGATCCTTCACCGCCAGCGGCAGCCCGTGCATCCAGCCCTTGCGCGGGGTGGCGTCGGCCTCATGCGCCATCGCCATCAGCGTATCCTCGTCGGGCATCGAGACGATCGCGTTGACCGCCCCGTTCCACGCCGCGATCTGCGCCAGCGTCGCCTGCATCACCTCGGCGGCGCTGACCTCGCGCCGTTCAATCATCCCCGACAGCGCCAGCGCGTCGCGATTCAGCAAATCCATTCCACCCCTCCCAAAGCAAACGGGCAGAGGTTTCCCCCTGCCCGTCCGACGATTTCGTATTTCACGCCCGGGATCAATCCTCGGCATTCGCCTCGGCGCGGGATTTGCCCGAGACCTGCATGGCCAGCGTGGCGGCCATCAGCCCGTCCAGATCGCCGTCCAGCACGCCCGCGGTGTCCGAGGTTTCGAACCCCGTCCGCAGGTCTTTGACCATCTGGTAGGGCTGCAACACGTAGGAACGGATCTGGTTGCCCCAACCGGCGTCGCCCTTGGCCTCGTGCGCGGCGTTGATCGCGGCGTTCCGGCGGTCCAGCTCCATCTGGTACAGGCGCGATTTCAGCGCCTTCATGGCGATATCACGGTTCTGGTGCTGCGATTTTTCCGAGGACGTCACCACGATCCCGGTCGGAATGTGCGTGATCCGCACGGCCGAGTCGGTGGTGTTCACGTGCTGACCACCGGCACCGGACGAGCGGTAGGTGTCGATGCGGATGTCGCTGGGGTTCACCTCGATCTCGATGTTGTCGTCCACCACCGGGTAGACCCAGACCGAGCTGAACGAGGTGTGCCGACGCGCCGACGAGTCATAGGGCGAGATTCGCACCAGACGGTGCACGCCCGATTCCGACTTCAGCCAGCCATAGGCGTTGTGGCCGGAAATCTTGTAGGCGGCGGATTTGATCCCCGCCTCTTCGCCGTAGTTGATCGACTGCAGCTCGACCTCATAGCCCTTTTTCTCGGCCCAGCGGACATACATCCGCGCCAGGATCGAGGCCCAGTCGCACGATTCCGTGCCACCCGCGCCCGAGTTGATCTCAAGGAACGTGTCCGAGCCATCGGCCTCGCCATCCAGCAGCGCCTCCAGCTCTTTCTCGGCGGCTTTCTTGGCCAGCGCCTTGATGGCGTCCTCGGCCTCTTTGACGACGCCCTTGTCGTCCTCCATCTCGCCCAGTTCGATCAGCTCGATGTTGTCGGCCAGTTCCTGCTTCATCTCGTTATGGCCGGTATAGGCGTCCAGCAGCAGCTGACGTTCGCGCATCAGTTTCTGCGCGCCCTCGGGATCGTTCCACAGGGTCGGGTCCTCGACGCGGGCGTCGAATTCCTCCAGCCGGTATTTCACGGTTTCCCAGTTCATCCGCTGCCGCAGCAGGGCAAGCGATTTCTCGATGGCGGCAACCGTGTTCTGAACCTCTGCGCGCATGGGTCTGTCCGATCCTTTCAAGTCCGGCTTGCGTGATAGCTTACCCCGCCTGCCGGGGCAAGGCGGGGCGCTGCAGATCGAAGGGTGTTAATACAGGCCGCCCGACGAGACCGAGCCAAAGCTGGCCTTCGGTCCCACAACGGCCTTCTGGCCGGTCGAGGTCGTCACCTCTTGCGAGCCTTCCTGGATCTCCTTGACCAGCGGCAGGTTCGCCCCCATGCCGAAACCACCGTCATAGGTAATGCCAAAGATCGGCTCTTCGCCGTCCCGGAAATACTCGGCCACAACGTAATCGCCGGTTTCGTCATCGGGCAGGCGCGCACCGGTGAAACGGTCGATCTTGATGAAATGGCCGCCGGGGGGCACGCGGAACTTGCCGCCGCCGTATTTCGCGGTGGCCTTCTTCATGAACTCCTGGAACACCGGGCCGCACATGGTGCCACCGTAGGAACCCCGACCCAGACCGCGCGGCTGGTCAAAACCGATATAGCAGCCCGCCACGATATTGCTGGTGAAGCCGACGAACCACACGTCCTTGGCGTCGTTGGTGGTGCCGGTCTTGCCCGCGGTGGGCACGCCCAGGTTCACGATGCCAGCCGCCGTCCCGCGCTGCACCACGCCCTGCATCATCGAGGTCAGCTGATACGCGGTGATCGCATCCATCACCCGCTCGCGGTTGGACACGACATGCGGGCTTTCGCCAGCGGGCAGGCTGGGATCGGCGCAATCGGTGCAGGTGCGCTTGTCATGGCGGTAGATCGTCTTGCCGTAGCGGTCCTGCACGCGGTCGACCAGCGTCGGCTCCACCCGCTCGCCACCGTTGGCGAACATGGCGTAGGCGGCAACCATGCGGAACAGCGTGGTTTCATCCGAGCCCAGCGAGTTCGCCAGATACTGCCCCATGTGGTCGTAGACACCGAATTTCTCGGCGTAGCGGGCGACGACATCCATGCCGACCTCTTGCGCCAGACGGATGGTCATCAGGTTCCGCGACTTCTCGATCCCGGTCCGCAGCGGCGTCGGGCCGTAATATTCGTTGGACGAGTTCTTGGGCCGCCACAGACCCTGCGGGGTGTTCACCTCGATCGGTGCGTCGATCACGATTGTGGCGGGGCTATAGCCGCTGTCCAGCGCCGAGGCATAGACGAACGGCTTGAAGCTCGACCCCGGCTGACGCATCGCCTGCGTGGCGCGGTTGAAGACCGAGTCCTGATAGCTGAACCCGCCCTGCATCGCGATCACGCGGCCGGTGTTCACGTCCATCGCCATGAAGGCGCCCTGCACCTCTGGCACCTGGCGCAGCGTCCAGCGGACGAACTTACCCTCTTTGTCGGCCAGCGCGCGCACCAGCACGACATCGCCCACCAACAGCAGATCGCCCGCCGTCTTGGCCTTCTTGGTCAGCTTGCCGTCCTCGCCGCGCTTGCGGGCCCAGGTGACATCTTTGGCCTCAATCCATTGCGGCTGGTTCGACATCACGCCTTCGATCCCGATGCGCGCGTCGGTCTTGCCGATTTCCAGCACCACGGCCGGATACCATTGCCCGTCCAGCGTGATGTCACGCGGCACCTCGACGGCGGCCAGCGCCTCGCGCCAGGCGGCATCGGATTTCAGAGCCTCGGCGGGCAGCGACTTGCCGGTGCCGGTCCAGACGCCACGCTCGCGGTCATAGCTCTCCAGCCCACGGCGCAGCGCATTGGCGGCATCCACCTGCAAATCCGGGTCCAGCGTCGCGCGCACGGTCAGACCACCGGTGAAAAACTCGCCCTCGCCGAATTCCTCGGACAGCTGGCGGCGGATTTCGTCGGTGAAATAGTCGCGCGGCGGCAGCGCCGTCTTGAAGCTTTCGAAATCGCCGTTCTGGACCGAGCGCAGCGGCGCTTTCACCTCGGCCTCATAGACCGCGGCTGTGATATAGCCGTTCTCTTTCATCTCGCGCAGCACGTAGTTGCGGCGGGTCAGCAGCTTTTCGGCATTGCGCACCGGGTGGTAATCCGACGGCGCCTTGGGCATCGAGGCCAGCATCGCCGCCTCATGCGGGGCCAGCTCGCTCAGGGTCTTGTTGAAATAGGTCTGCGCCGCCGCCGACACCCCGTAGGAGTTCTGCCCCAGGAAGATCTCGTTCAGGTACAGCTCCAGGATCTTGTCCTTGGGCAGCGTTTCCTCAAGGCGGGTGGCCAGGATGATTTCCTTGATCTTGCGCTCGATCTTGCGCTCGCCGCCCAGAAGGAAGTTCTTCATCACCTGCTGGGTGATCGTGGACGCCCCGCGCACGTTCTTGCCGCGCGATTTCACCGCATCCACCGCGGCCGAGACCATGCCCCCCGCGTCATACCCCTTGTGGGTATAGAAATTCTTGTCCTCGGCGCTGATGAACGCCTGCTTTACCAGGTCCGGAATCTCGTCCGAGGGCGCGAACAGGCGGCGCTCCTTGGCGAATTCGTCGATGATCTGGCCTTCGCCGGAATAGATGCGGCTGATGGTCGGCGGCTTGTACTGCGCCAGGCTTTCGTGGCTGGGCAGGTCGCGCCCATAGATCCAGAAGATCGCCCCGATCGAGATGGCCACAACAGCCAGCCCCAGGGTCACCATCGTGAAGATCGCCCCGAAAAAGGAAAGAATGAACCTGATCACGCCCACCGCCTATCTGATTTTGGGGTCTCTATACTGGTCACGGCCGCTAGCGTCAAAACAAGTTACGTTGAACCGGCAGTGACTTGCCGCCCTGTCCCGCCCCCGTTCCAACGCCTTAACGCCGCACCAGTTCCTTCAGGCGGTCGTCCTCGTCCATCCACTTGCGCAGCGAATCCCGGATCGCGGCGGCGGTTTCCAGCCGCCAGTTCGCATCGGCCAGGTTCTTCAGATCCCGCTCCGAGGACATGAATCCCACCTCCAGCAACACCGACGGAATATCCGCCGATTTCAGCACCGAGAACGAGGCATGCCGCACCGGGCGCGAGTTCAGCGGCACCTTGGCCGCCCGCAACCCCTTGACCACCGCCGCTGCCAGACGCTCGGCCCGCGGCTGCGTTTCCTGCCGCGCCAGGTCCATCAGGATACCGGCCACAACATCATCCTGCCCGCTCAGGTCCACCCCCGACAGGATGTCGTCACGGTCATGCCGCTCGGCCAGCTGCTGGCTGGCCTCGTCGCTCGCACTCTCGCGCAGCAGGTGCAGCGTCGCCCCACGGGCATTACCCTCGGCCAGCGCATCGGCATGCAGCGACAGGAACACATGCGCGCCCGCCTCATGGGCGATGGCGATGCGCCGCTCCAGGCTGACAAAGCTGTCATCCTCGCGCGTCAGCACCACCTGGAACCGCCCCGAGCGCACCAGAACCTCCTTCAACTGCCGCGCAAACGCCAGCATCAGGTCTTTCTCCGACAGCCCGTCGCGCTCGGCGCCCGGGTCGATCCCGCCATGGCCGGGGTCGATCACCACCACCAGCGGCCCGTCCCCGCGCTCTTGCGACGTGGCTACCAGCGACGGCGCAGGCAGGTCCCAACGCGGATCATGCGGCGCGCCCGAGCCCGCCGCGAACGCCTCAGCGCTCACCTCGCCCAGCCGCACCTCCAGCCGCGCCTTGCCGCTGTCCGGCTCCACCTTCATCTCGACCGTCTTGGGCAACATCGGCGCGGCCAGATCGATCACCATGCGCGACCAGCCCGGCCGGAACGCGCCAAAGCGCAGATCCAGCGCCCGATCGGCATTCAGCAACACATCCTTGCTGACCCCGTTCCAATCCACCTCGCGGAAATCCAGCACCAACCGGCGCGGCTCATCCAGCGTGAACACCCGGAATGGCACGCCCTGGCTCAGCGCCAGTTCCACCGACAGCCCGCCACCCCAGCCATCGCTGATCTGCGAATGGCCCACCTCGACGCGCGCCAGCCCGCTCAGCTCCTGCGCACGCACCAAGGCCGGCCAGATCGCCAGCATCACCACCAATACCCGTAGAACTCTGCTCATCCGCCCTGCCCGGCTGTTTGCCCGCAGCATACGCACGCCCGAGGGCCCTGCCCAGCCCCCTGCTTCTTTCTGATCCAAATACTCAAATCCGACGCCGCCTCAGGCACCGCGTTCCGCCATGAAGCGCGCCAGTCGCCGCAGCCCTTCCTCGATATCCGCCGTGGAGCGCGCATAGGAAAACCGCAGCGTCCCCGCCCCGCGCGCCTGATCGAAATCCAACCCCGGCGTCACCGCAACCCCCGCCTTTTCCAGAATCTCGGCTGCAAAGGCACGGCTGTCGTCGGTCAACTCGCTCACATCCGCATAGATGAAAAACGCCCCGTCCGGCGGCGCGATCCGCGTGAACCCGGCCTTGGGCAGCCCCTCCAGCATCAACTCGCGGTTTTTCGCGTAAATCCGCAGGTTCGCCTGCAACTCGCCGTCGCAATCCATCGCGTGCAGCGCCACGACCTGGCTGGCGTGGGGCGGGCAGATGAACATGTTCTGCGCGATCCGCTCGATCCGGCGGACATGGTCGGGCGGCACCACCATCCAGCCGACGCGCCATCCGGTCATGCTGAAATACTTCGAGAACGAATTGATGACATAGCAGTCATCCGTCACTTCCAGCGCGGTCACGGCCTTCTTGTCATACTCGATGCCGTGGTAAATCTCGTCGCTGATGAACGTGGTCCCCGCCGCACGGCATGCCGCAACCAGCGCCTCCATCGCCGCGCGGTCCAGCATCGTGCCCGACGGGTTCGCCGGCGACGCCACCATCAGCCCGTCCAGTTCCAGCCCCTCGAAATCCGCGGGCACGGGTTGCAACCGGTTCTCGGCACTGGCGGGCAGGCCCACCGGCACCAGGTCCAGCGCGCTTAGGATCTGGCGGTACGAGGGATAGCCCGGCTCTCCGATTCCCACCCGCGCGCCCTGATCGAACAGCGCGGTGAACGCCAGGATGAACGCAGCCGACGAGCCAGAGGTCACCACGACCCGGTTCCAATCCAGATCAACCCCGTACCAATCCTGATACATCCGCGCGATCCGCTTGCGCAGAGCGGGCAGGCCTAGGGCGACCGTATAGCCCAACGCATCTTGCTCCATCGCGCCCACCAGCGCGTTGCGCGCGGCCTCGGGCGCGGGGGTGCTGGGCTGGCCCACTTCCATGTGGATGATGTGGCGGCCAGCCTCCTCGGCGGCACGGGCGGCCTCCATCACGTCCATCACAATAAAGGGATCAACCTCGCCACGCCTTGAGTTCCGCATCTCAACCTTCCTAAACTGCCCGAGAGCCGCCAATTCACTAGGAAACGGACCTGTCGTCAATGCACCTCCTGCCCCGGATCGCCGCAACCCTGCTGACCGTCCTGAGCATGGCCGCCCCCGCGCGCGCCGTCACCTTGCTGCGCGATGCCGATATCGAGAACGCCCTGGGCCAGCTCGCTCGCCCGATCCTGGCGGCGGCGGGGCTGCCCGGCACGATCCAGGTGCTGCTGGTGGATGACAGCGGATATAACGCCTTCGTGGTGGACAGCCGGCACATCTTTGTGACTTCGGGGCTGATGATGAAGCTCGACAGCGCCGCGCAGCTGCAATCGGTGCTGGCGCACGAGGCCGCGCATATCGCCAACGGCCACCTGTCGCGCCGCATGGCCAACGCGCGCGCCGCCAACACCATCGCCGGGCTGGGCATGGCGCTGGCCGCGGCCGCTGCCGTCTCGGGCAACAGTGCCGCCGCGCGCGGGCTGGGGCTGGGCGTGGCTGGCTCGGCGCAACGGGTGTTCTTTGCCCATACCCGCGCCGAGGAAAGCGCCGCCGACGCCTCGGGCCTGCGCTACCTGACCGGCGCCGGGGCCGATCCGCAGGCGTTCTTGCAGGTGCTGGACATCTTTCGCGGGCAGGAACTGGTCTCGGAACTGCGCCAGGACCCTTACGCGCGCACCCATCCGCTGTCGCGCGACCGACTGCGCGCCATCCAGGCCCAGGTGACCGGCGCCCGCGCAGGCAAGCCCGACCCCAAGGCCGACTACTGGTTCGAACGCGCCCAGGGCAAGCTGACCGCCTGGGAACGCCCGCCCAAATGGACCCTGCGCCGCGCGCCCTCGTCACTGACCGAGGATATCCGCCTGATGCGCGAGGCCGTCGCCTATCACCGCAACTCGGACACCACCGGCGCGCTGGCCCGCATCGACGCGCTGGTCGCACAGCGCCCGAAAGACGCCTACGTGCACGACCTGCGCTGCCAGATCCTGCTGGAAAGCCTGAAGGCGCAGGCGTCCGTCGCCGCGTGCAAAACCGCCAGCCAACTGGCCCCCGACAACGCGCTGATCCTGGGCCAGCTGGGCCGCGCGCTGCTGGTGGCCAAGCAACCCAAATCCGCCATCCCCATTCTGGAAAAGGCGCAGCGCCTGGATGACACCAACGCCGCCCTGCTGCGCGACCTGGCCCAGGCCTATGCCCAGACCAAGCAAACCGGCATGGCCTCGGTCGTCACCGCCGAGCGTTATGCCCTGATCGGGCGCCCCCGGGATGCGCTGATTCACGCAAAACGCGCCGAGGGGCTGCTGCCCCGCGGCTCTGCCCCTTGGCTTCGGGCGCAGGATGTGATTTCTGCCTCGGAAGCCGCCGAAACCCAAAGGAATTAGTATGAAACGTCTTCTCGCCTCTGTCGCCCTGATCGCCGCCGCTTTTGCCGCGCCCGCGCAGGCCTTCGACATCACCAACATGTCGGACGAGGAACGAACCGCTTTCCGGGCCGAGGTGCGCGCCTACCTGCTGGACAACCCCGAGGTGATCCTCGAGGCCTACCAGATCTTCGAATCCCGTCAGGCTGAAATTCAGGCCAAGGCCGAACAGCAGATGGTGCAGGCCTATGCCAAGCAGATCTTCGAAGACCCCAACTCGTGGGTGGGCGGCAACCCGGATGGCGACATCGTTCTGGTCGAGTTCATGGATTACCGCTGCGGCTACTGCAAGAAAGCCTTTGACGAGGTGAACCAGCTGCTCGAGGCCGACGGCAACATCCGCTTCATCGTCAAGGAATTCCCGATCCTGGGTGAACAGTCGTTGATGGCCTCTCGCTTTGCCATCGCCACCCGCATGGTCGCCGGCGACGAGGCCTATCACAAGGTCCACGACGCGCTGATGACCTTCAAGGGCAACATCGCCGAGAAATCGCTGGTCCGCATGGCCGACAAGCTGGATCTGGACGGCGACGCCATCCTGGCCAAGATGTCGGCCCCCGAGATCGACAAGATCCTCAGCGACAACCACAACCTGGCGCAGGTGCTGCAGATCAGCGGCACCCCGACCTTCGTTCTGGATAACACCCTGCTGAAGGGCTACGTGCCGCTGGCCAACATGCAAGAACTGGTCGCCGCCGCCCGTGCGGACTAAGGCCATCGCGGTCGTGGCGGCGCTGGTCGCCGCCCCGACCCTTGCGCAGCCGCTGTTCACCGCGGACGAGCGCGCCGCTTTGGGCCGCGAAATCCGCGCGCTGCTGCTGGATCAGCCCGCGCTGGTCGCCCCCGCCTTCGGGGCCGATATGCTACCGCCCAACGCCACCGGCTATGCCGACGAGATCGAGGCCGACCGCACCCTGCTGGCCGATCTGGCCCCGCAGATTTTCGCTTATCCTGTCGCCGGTCCGGACAACGCGCCGAAACTCGCCCTGATCACCGCCCCCGACTGCGACGCCTGCACCGAAATGCAGGCGCAGCTGACTGACGCGGCCAAGGCGGGGCAGCTGGCGCTCTATACCCTGCCGCTGGACAGCGATGCCGCCCGCGCGCTGGGGCTGAACACTGCGCCCAGCTATGTTTTCACGGATATGGTAGTGCGCGGCGACGTCCCCGCCGCCGTGCTGGAAAAATACCTGGCCAAGCGCCGTTAGACGTTCTCGTCCATCACGTCGACCTTGCCATCCTCGATGGCGGCCGCGCGTTTTTCCACTTCTTCGACGATATGGTCGATCATCTTGTCGTTGGACATCTTGTGGCTGGCCTTGCCCGCCAGATAGACCATGCCGCTGCCCGCCCCGCCGCCGGTGAAGCCCACATCGGTCATCAGCGCCTCGCCGGGGCCGTTCACGACGCAGCCGATGATGCTCAGGCTCATGGGCGTCTTGATATGCTCCAGCCGTTTTTCCAGCGCCTCGACGGTCTTGATCACGTCAAACCCCTGCCGTGCGCAGCTGGGGCAGCTGATGATGTTGACGCCCCGATGGCGCAGGCCCAGCGATTTCAGGATCTCGTAGCCGACCTTCACCTCTTCGACCGGGTCCGCCGACAGGCTGACGCGGATCGTGTCGCCGATGCCCATCCACAGCAGGTTCCCCAGCCCGATCGAGGATTTGATCGTCCCCGACATCAGCCCACCCGCCTCGGTGATCCCCAGATGGATGGGGGCATCGGTGCGTTCCGCCAGTTGCTGATAGGCAGCCGCGGCCATGAACACGTCCGAGGCCTTTACCGAAATCTTGAACTCGTGAAAGTCGTTGTCCTGCAGAATGCGGATATGCTCCATCCCCGACTCGACCATCGCGTCGGGGCACGGTTCGCCGTATTTCTCCAGCAGGTGCTTTTCCAAAGAGCCCGCGTTCACCCCGATCCGGATCGAACAGTTATGATCCCGCGCCGCCTGAATCACTTCCTTCACCCGCGCGGGCGAGCCGATATTGCCCGGATTGATCCGCAGACAGGCCGCGCCCGCCTCGGCGGCCTCGATCCCGCGCTTATAGTGGAAATGGATGTCCGCCACGATCGGCACCGGGCTTTCACGCACGATTTCCTTCAGCGCGCGCGCGCTTTCCTGATCGGGCACCGAGACGCGCACGATATCCGCCCCAGCCTCGGCCGAGCGGATCACCTGGTCCAGCGTGCCCTTCACATCCGTGGTCAGCGTGTTGGTCATCGTCTGCACCGAGATCGGCGCATCCCCCCCAACGGCCACGGGGCCCACATGGATTTTCCGGCTTTCGCGGCGATAGATATTGCGCCACGGGCGAACATGGTTCAGCGACATGCGTCCCGTCCTGTGTTGTCGGTTCTGTGGGCTAGATAGCGCCCCCGGCGGGGCGCTTCAATGGCGCTGTCAGTCTGCCTGCGCCACGGTGCGCGCCAAATCCTGATGACTTGTCAGATCGGCCAGCGTGTAGGTGGCGGTCAGGTTCTCGGCGGTCAGCGACAGGTTGCTGGTGACGGTGCCACGCGTGCCCGCCGGGCCGTAGTGCTGGCCGTTCACCGCGAAATAGATCGCGCTCGACTCGCCGACACGCAGGGTGGCGGGGTCTTCGGTCTGAGGCACGGTCCAGCGGTCGCCCGCCTCCATGATGCCCTCGAAAATCACGCTGCCATCGGCCGAGCGCACGCGCACCCAGGCCGGACGCACCGCGACCATCTGCAATTCGGGCGCAGCCTGTTCCACCACCTGCGGCACCGAGGACGGCTCGCGCGGGCTGGCCGCATCGGCGACCTGCACCGGGGCCACGCTCTGGAAGCTGCCGACCTCGTCGGGGTCCAGCGTCGAAATCGGGGCGTCACGCGCCACCATTACCGGCACATCCAGCGCCTGCGGGCGGTACAGACGATCCAGCGCCTCGGCCTGCGGGGTTTGCAGACCGGCACCGGCCACCTGTTGGCCGCCTTGCACACGATTTGCCAGCGGGTCCAGATCGGCCAGCACGTCGGGGGTGTTTTCCACCGGCGCCAAGCGCACGCGCTGCACTTCGTTCAGAACCGTATAGCCGCCGAACCCGATCGAGCCGATCAGCAGCATCAGCACCATGGCCGAGCCGATGGCACCCGGTTCGATGCGCGACAAGAACCCTTCGCGGGCGGGGGCAAACGGCGTGTTGGACCCCATGAAGGGATCGCGCGCCTTCACCGGCGCTGCGACGACATCCTTCTTGCGGATCGAGGACGCCTCGGCAGACATGCCGTGCGCCGTGGCGAACCCGCTTTCGCGGCAGAAATCGGCAAAGGCCTGATCCGGGTCCATCCCCAGGTAACGCGCGTAGGACCGCACGTAGCCAGCGATGAAACCGGGGGTGTCAAAAGCAGTCGGATCGGCGTTCTCGATGGCGGCGATGTAAGAGGCCTTGATGCGCAGCTCTCGCTGCACATCCAGCAGGGATTTCCCCATGGTGGCCCGCTCGCCGCGCATGGCATCACCCAAGCGCAGTTCGAATGCATCAAAGCCTTTCGGCTCTGCCTGCGGATCTTCAACGATACGCGGTGTCCTGCGCCTGATCATCCCCATCCTGCCCTTAAAGCTATTCGCTTACCGAACCAGCTCGATTCGAGACGCGACCTTTCTTTCCTGCAAGCTACCACAACTCAAGGGCAAATGCAGCGGGTTGGGTCTCAGGCAGACATTTCGGCACGATTTAGCTCACACCGCGACCACAGCCCGTCCAGCGCGCGGATCAGGTGATCCATCTCGGACGCCCCATGCACCGGCGACGGGGTAAAGCGCAAACGCTCGGTGCCGCGCGGAACGGTGGGGAAGTTGATCGGCTGCACGTAGACGCCGTAGCCATCCAGCAGCATGTCCGACAGTTTCTTGGTGTGCACCGGGTCGCCCACGATGACCGGAACGATGTGGCTGCCGTGGTCGATGATCGGCAGGCCCAGCCCTTTCAGGCGCAGCTTCAGCTTCTTGGCCTGCTCCTGATGCTTGTCGCGCAGCTTCTGCCCTTCGGAGGTTTTCAGGAACGCAACCGAGGCCGCCGCCCCTGCCGCCAGAACCGGCGCCAGAGAGGTGGTAAAGATGAAGCCCGGCGCGTAGGACCGCACCGCGTCGCACATCTTGGCCGAAGCCGCGATATAACCGCCCATCACGCCGTAAGCCTTGGCCAGGGTGGCGTTGATGATGTCGATGCGGTGCATCAGGCGGTCACGCTCGGCCACGCCCGCGCCGCGGGGGCCGTACATGCCAACGGCGTGCACTTCGTCGATATAGGTCAGGGCGTTGAATTCATCCGCCAGATCGCAGATCGCTTCGATCGGGCCGAAATCGCCATCCATCGAGTAGACCGATTCAAACGCGATCAGCTTGGGCGCTGCGGGATCGTCGGCCGCCAGCAGCTCGCGCAGATGCGCCACATCATTGTGACGGAACACACGCTTGGCCCCACCATTGCGGCGCACCCCTTCGATCATCGAGGCGTGGTTCAGTTCATCCGAATAGATAATCAGGCCCGGGAACAGTTTCGGCAGCGTGCTCAGCGTCGCGTCGTTGGCAATATAGGCGCTGGTGAACAGAAGCGCGGCTTCCTTGCCATGCAGGTCGGCCAGCTCGGCCTCCAGCCGCTTGTGATAGACCGTGGTGCCGCTGATGTTGCGCGTCCCGCCCGAGCCCGCGCCGGTGGCATCCAGCGCCTCGTGCATCGCGGCCAGAACCACGGGGTGCTGCCCCATGCCCAGATAGTCGTTGCCGCACCAGACGGTGATCGGCTGCTCGGACCCGTCGGGCTTGCGCCACATTGCATGCGGGAAGTTGCCGTTCTCACGCTCGATGTCGATGAAGGTCCGATAGCGGCCTTCCTCGTGCAGACGGTTGAGGGCGGTGTCCAGTTGGGCCGAGTAATCCATAGTGGGTATCCTTTGGTCTTCTGTTCGCTGAGGTTACCTCTAGGGATCGCGTCCATGTGATTCCTTGATTTCCGTCAAGTTGCGCCTCTGGACAGTCTCGCGCCCGGTGCTACGCTGCGCGCGGTGAACAAAAGGAGCGACCATGACCCTGGACCCCGTCCTGTCCCGCATCGACGCCGATCTGCCCCAGGCGCTGGACCGCCTGCTGGAACTGCTGCGCATCCCCTCGATCTCGACCGACCCCGCCTATAAGGGCGATTGCCAGACCGCCGCCGACTGGCTGGTCTCGGACCTGCAAAGCATTGGCGTTGCAGCAGAAAAACGCCAGACACCGGGCCATCCGATGGTCGTCGGCCATGTCGAAGGCGACGGCCCCCACATCCTGTTCTACGGCCATTACGACGTGCAGCCGGTGGACCCGCTGAACCTGTGGGACCGCGATCCCTTCGACCCCGCAATCGAGGATGAGAACGGCAAAAAGGTCATCCGCGGGCGTGGATCGTCCGATGACAAGGGCCAGTTGATGACCTTCGTCGAAGCCTGCCGCGCGTGGAAAGAGGTGCACGGCACCCTGCCCTGCAAAATCACCTTCTTCTTCGAAGGAGAGGAGGAATCGGGCTCTCCCTCGCTGATCCCGTTCATGAAAGACAACGCCGCCGAGCTGAAATCCGACATCGCCCTGATCTGCGACACGGGCCTGTTCGGCGACAGCACCCCCGCCATCGTCACCATGCTGCGCGGACTGTTGGGCGAGGATTTCACCATCACCGGCCCCGATCGTGACCTGCACTCGGGCATGTATGGCGGCATCGCGATGAACCCGATCCGCGTGCTGACCCGCATCCTGGCCGACCTGCACGACGAGACCGGTGCGATCACCCTGCCCGGTTTCTACGACGACGTGCCCGAACTGCCCGACGAAGTGCGCGCCCAATGGCAATCGCTGAACTTCGACCACGCGTCCTTCCTGGGTGACGTGGGGCTGAAAGCGCCGGCAGGCGAGCAAGACCGCACCCCGCTGGAGATGATCTGGTCGCGCCCCACCTGCGACGTCAACGGCATCTGGGGCGGCTATACCGGCGCGGGCTTCAAGACCGTGCTGCCCAGCCAGGCCAGCGCCAAGGTCTCGTTCCGTCTGGTGGGCCAGCAGGACCCCGACAAGATCCGCACCGCGTTCCGCTCGTACGTGGAATCGCGCCTGCCCGAAGGGTTCACCATCGAATACCGCGCCGACAAGGGCTCTCCGGCGTCGCAAATGTCCATCGACAACCCGATGTTCGACAAGGCCCGGCTGGCGCTGTCCGACGAATGGCCCAACGCGGCGGCCTATGTGGGCTGTGGTGGGTCAATCCCGATTGCGGGGTATTTCAAGGACATCCTGGGCACCGACGCGATGCTGATCGGATTCGGGAAAGATGACGACCAGATCCATTCGCCGAATGAAAAGTACGATCTGTCGAGTTTCCATCATGGAATCCGGTCCTGGGCACGCATCCTGGAGGCGTTGACGCGATAAGGAAAGGCTGGGGGCGCTGCCCCCAGACCCCCGGGATATTTGGAAAAAGAAGAAGGGAGGGCCGCGTGCAGGGATTTCAGGACGGGATTGCCGAGGTGAACGGGGCGCGGATCGCCTATTCGGTCGGTGGCGAGGGGCCGCCGGTTCTGTTGCTGCACGGGTTTCCGCAGACGCGCGCGATGTGGACGCATATCGCGCCGGTTCTGGCAGAGCGGTTCACCGTGGTTTGCGCGGATTTGCGCGGCTATGGGGCGTCCTCGAAGCCTGAGGCGGTGGCGGACTGTTCGTTCCGCGCGATGGCGGCGGACCAGGTGGCGTTGATGGCGACGTTGGGGTTTGCGCGGTTTCACGCGGTCGGCCATGATCGGGGCGCGCGGACGGTGCATCGGATGGCGTTGGATCATCCGAATGCGGTGCAGTCGGTGACGCTGATGGACATCGTGCCGACGCATTTGTTGCTGGACCAACTTTCACAACAGGTCGCAAAGGCTTATTATCACTGGTTTTTCCTGGCTCAGCCTGCGCCATTCCCCGAGCGTTTGATCGCTGCGGACCCGGATTACTATTTCGAAAGCTGCTTGCTGGGCTGGGGTGCCGCCAAGCTTGCGGATTTCGATCCCGACCTGCTGGCGCAGTACCGCGCAGCCTGGCGTGACCCCGATACGATCCGCGGCATGTGCAACGATTACCGTGCCGCGCTGGAGGTGGATTTCGCGCTGGACGACGCCGATCTGGAGCGGGTGATCGAGGCGCCTGCGCTGATCCTCTATGGCGCGGACGGGGCGATGGCGCGGGCCTATGACGTGCCCGGCACATGGCGCTGGCGCTGTGCGAAGATGCAGGCGGCGGGCGTTCCGGGGGGGCATTTCTTTCCCGACACCGCGCCACAGCAGACCGCAAACGCAGTTTTGCGTTTTCTGACAAAGCTTTAGACGGTGCCGTTAAACCGCTCTGGCAGCACGAACTGCAGCTGATAGTCGGGCCGGTCAAAGGCATAGAACCCGGTCTCGCCGCGCGGGCCAAAGCTGCGCTGCATTTTCTTGCGATAGGGGCGCATGTCGAAGCCCTCGACCATCTCCAACGCGGCGAATCCGTCGAACAGGGCGCGATCCTCGCCGCGCGCCTCGGCGAACCAGTGCCTGCCGATCGCGGCCTCTTGCACGCTCATCCCTTCGGTCACCGCATTGCGCCGGTTCATCGCCGAGACATATTCCTCGAAATCGCAGAATTTCAGGTGCAGCAGGTACAGGCAATCCGGCGTAAACAGCTGATCGAACTGGGTAAAATGGCCTCCGCGCGCGATCTTGGTGCCCACCGACACGATGCAGGGTTTCGAGTAATGCGGCGCCAGACGCACATGCCTGCGCGGGCCCAGAACGGCGCCTTCGATCGGCGCATCCTCCTGGTCGATCCGGTGGATCACCTCCAGCCCCATCGGCGTCAGCACGCGCCCCTTGCGGGCCTGCTGCAAAAACTCCAGCAGGCTGCGCCCATCGGCGGGGTCGATCACCACCAGCTCGTCGATATCGCCGACGATGACGTGGGTGTAATAGCCGCGCAGCCCGTTCACCAGGTTGTTCAGCAGCCGCCACCGCTTCATGTCAAAGTTCTTCTGCGCCTCGCCCGGAATGCCGATGATGTTGCAGCCCTCGGCCAGCCTGGCCACGTCCTCTCCGCGTCCGTGGTTGATGATGTACAGGTTTTCGCGCCCGAACTGCGCGCCGTAATGGGCCAGCCAGATCTTCAGGAAAAACAGGTCGTCCCGCACCATGGTGACGACCGCAACGGTGGACTGCATGAGGCGCCTTCTGCTCTACTGCCTTTCGGGAACCCTAACCATTTTGTAGGTACAAGAGAATCGATTTCTGGACCGTTACCCGATGCTGCCTGACACCTTCGCCAAATCCGGCCTTATGATCCGCCCCGGCGCACAGCCGCCGACGCGGTTCCAGGTGCTGGGCGAACGCAGCAGCGGCACCAACTACCTCAAGCGTCTGCTGGGCCGTAACACCCCCCTGACCCCAAGCGAGGCGCTGGGATGGAAACACGGCCATATCCAGACCCTGGCGATCCCACGCGACATGCTGGTGGTGGTCTCGCTACGCAACGCCGCCGATTGGGCGCTGTCGATGTTCGCCAAGCCCTGGCACACGCCGCCCGACATGCAGGCGCTGCCCTTCATGGATTTCCTGCAGGCACCGTGGGACACTATCGTGGACCACCCGAAATACTTCGCCAATGCCGGGCCACTGATGGTGGGCCAGCCACTGCAACAAGACCGCGATCCCCTGACCGGCCTGCCCTACGCCAATCTTTGCGCCCTGCGCACCGGGAAACTGCACAGCCACCTCAGCCTGCTGAACCGAGGCTGCGCCCTGCTCATCGCCCGCCATGAAACCGTGCTGGCCGACCCCGCCGCCTTTCTGGCCACCCTGCGTAACACCCTGCACCTGCCGACGCCCGACACCCCGCTGCGCCCCGTCGTCAAGCGCCTCGGCACCCGCTTCAATGCCGCCGCCCCGCGCCCGCCGCATCCCGGCCAACTCCCGCCCGAGGCCCTTGCCTACCTGCGCGCACATCTGGACCTGCCGCTCGAATCCTCGCTCGGCTACACCTACTGACTTCTTCTTTTTGAAAATATCCCGGGGGAGTCGCGCCCCGCACGACGGGGGCAGCGCCCCCTCAGCCCTTCCGGCTCAGCTCCCGCACGCCTTTCAGCGCGGCCAGCAGCCACGGCAGCCCGTGAAACAGCAGATCAAAGATGTCGATCGGTTTGACCAGCGTCCCCGTCACCAGCATCTTCAGCTTTTCCCAGACATGCGGCTCGGGCACGAACGGCGCCATACCTAGCGTCGCGCACACCAAGATCACCGTGGTCCAGGAAATGGCGTCCAGGCGATGCATCTTGCTTTCCTTACGAGGGGGGGGAAAAGTGGCGCGGTTGACGGGGCTCGAACCCGCGACCCCCGGCGTGACAGGCCGGTACTCTAACCAACTGAGCTACAACCGCGCATTTTCAGCATCGGACTTTTGATCGGACAGCGGTGGCGCGGTTGACGGGGCTCGAACCCGCGACCCCCGGCGTGACAGGCCGGTACTCTAACCAACTGAGCTACAACCGCTCGCTGCCCGCTCAAAACGTCCTGAGCGTGAGGGGGTGTTTATGCGCAGCGGTGGCGGGCGTCAAGCGCCTCTGACCCGAATTTTCGCAAATAATTCATCACGCGGTTTTGGGTGGTTTTGGCCCCCAAACGACTCGTACGAAAACCGGGGAAAATCTTACAATCGCGGGACATGCGTTGCGCCTGTGTCGGTTTGCGCGCCCGCCTGTTTGACCGAAAATTAGGCATTCCCCACAAAGCGGCGAAAAAACATGCACGAATAAGGGGGGCAAGCCTGTCTGTCACCAGACCGGCACGTTACCGTATTAGCGGAACCATAGCGGGAACCAGACCACAAGTGTTTGTAATCATAGGAAAATGGTGGGTGATGAGAGACTCGAACTCCCGACATCTTCGGTGTAAACGAAGCGCTCTACCAACTGAGCTAATCACCCGTGGCGCTCCTGTTACCCAAAGCCCGCGCGGGGTGCAAGCCCATTGACGTACGCCCCCGCCGCAATTGTGTTCACCGACCTGGATGGCACCCTTCTGGATCATCACAGCTATGACTATTCTGCCGCAATTCCGGCGCTGAACCTGCTGAAATCACTTGATATTCCTGTCGTTCTGGCCAGCTCCAAAACCGCGGCCGAGCTTGCCCCCTTGCGCGCCGAACTCGGATTGGTGGCCTGTCCCGCGATCGTCGAAAACGGCGCCGGCGTGCTGCAACCCCACGAATCCGCCGACACGATTCAGTCCGAGGACTACGCCTACATCCGCGCGACGCTTGACCAGTCTCCAGTTGAATTACGCCAGTATTTCAACGGGTTCGGAGACATTTCTGATGTAGAAGTCGCCCAAATCACCGGTCTCCCCCTCGCCAACGCCCGCCTGGCCCGGCAGCGCTGCTTCTCGGAACCCGGACTGTGGACTGGCACCAACCAGCAACGCGAAACATTCCTCGCGCACCTCGCCGACCACGACATCAGCGCCCGTCAAGGCGGCCGCTTCCTGACCCTGAGCCGTGGGAAAACCAAGGCGGATCATTTGGCAAGCATATGTAATCGCTACGGAAATCCAAAGGTGATCGCGCTCGGCGATGCGCCCAATGACCTTGAGATGTTGCTGGCGGCGGACATCCCGGTGCTGATCCGCAATCCCGACGCCGCCCCCCTCAGCGGCCTGACCGCCCCCCAAAACGCCCGTCTGATGCGCAGCACCCTGACCGGCCCCGCTGGTTGGAACGAGATGATCCAGAAAATCGTCCCAACCCTGACCCATTCCCAAGAAGGAGACTGATCCCAGTGGCGGATTTTCATCAGAACGGCAACATCACGACCCTACACAACCTGCGCACCAACGACTCCGCCAGCCTGAGCCGCGACCTGCAATCCTTTGCTACGTCACGAAAAATTTCCTTGATCCTGCCCTCTCTGTTCTCGGAATTAGAGGGCGACGCCCTGCCCAACATCCTGCACGAGCTGGCGCAGGTGCCCTATCTGCACCGCATCATCATCGGCCTGGACCGCGCCAATGAAGAGCAGTTCCGCTCTGCCAAGCAGTTCTTTTCACGCCTGCCGCAGCAGCACATCGTCATCTGGAACGACAGCCCCCGCATGCAAGCCATCGACGCCCGCCTGGCCGGCCTCGGCCTGGGCCCGTGCGAGCCGGGCAAGGGCAAGAATGTCTGGTCCTGCCTTGGCTACCTGATGGCCTGTCAGGACAGCGCCGTCGTGGCGATTCATGATTGTGACATCGTGACTTACGAGAAGGACATGCTGGCCCGACTGGTCTATCCGGTGGCCAATCCGAACTTCCCCTACCAGGTCTCCAAGGGCTTTTACCCGCGCATCGGCGACGGCAAAATCAACGGCCGCGTCAGCCGGATGCTGGTCTCGCCGATCCTGATCGCGCTGAAAAAGGTGATTGGGGACCGCGATTACATCGATTTCCTACGCTCGTTCCGCTATCCGCTGTCCGGCGAATTCGCCATGCGCACCTCGATCCTGCCGGATTTGCGGATGCCATCGGACTGGGGGCTGGAAATCGGCCTGCTGTCCGAAGCTTGGCGCAATCTGGCGCGCAAATCGGTCTGTCAGGTGGAAATCGCGGACAATTATGACCACAAGCATCAGGATCTCTCGCCCGAGGACAAATCGACCGGCCTCAGCCGCATGTCGATCGACATCTGCAAGTCGATTTTCCGCAAGCTGGCCACCGATGGCACCGTTTTCACCGAGGAAACCTTTCGCACGCTGAAAGCCACCTACTACCGTACCGCATTGGATTTGCTGGAGGATTTCTATCACGACGCCCGCATGAACGGACTGACCGTCGACCGCCACCAAGAAGAACGCAGCGTCGAGATGTTCGCCGAGAACATCACCTTGGCTGGCCGCATCTACCTGGAAAACCCCGCCGAGACTCCCTTCATTCCGACCTGGGCACGCGTTCACGCGGCCGATCCGGACCTGATGCGCGACCGCAAGGCCGCGGCCGAGCTGGACTATGCCGAGATCAGCTGATCACGCCCGATTGCTGATCCAGCGGCATTGATAGGGGGCGAAACTGATTTCAGGGCTGGCGGGGTCGATCCGCTGGCCGCTGAGCAGGTCGATCCAGTCCTCTCCGTCGATCAGGTTGATCGTTTGAGGCGAGATCGTCAGCATATCCGCGCTGACGTTGTGCAGCGCGAAAATCGACTGGTCACGCTCCAGACTTTGCCGCCAGATGCCGAAAATCCGCGCGTCTCCGTGCAGGGTGAATTGCGTGGCATTGGGGTGGAACGCGGGCTGTTTACGCCGGATGGTCATGCGCCGCAGAAGTTCGGTCATCACGCGGGCCTGATCACTTTCGGGGTCGGCCAGCGCAGTGTTCAACACGCTATAATCCCAGCGATGCCGGTTAATCGCGCGATTATGCCCTGACTTTTCAATGCCTTCCAAGTCGTTCTTCGTGCCCAGAAGCGCGTGAATATAGATCGCGGGTATCCCTTCCAGCGCCATAACCAGCGTCTGGCTGGCCATGAATCGGTCGAATTGCCAGCCGTCGGGGCCGGCGAACGTGCCCTTCATCGCCTCGTACCAGGTGATGTTCAGCTCATACGGTGCCTCGCCTCCGCCCGGCAGCGCCCGCATCGAAACGCGCCCGCCGAAATCGCGCACCGACTGGATGACCTGAGCGATGGCGTCACTGCTCAGCAGCCCCTCGGCGGGGCGCATGCCGATGCCGTCATGGCTGGCGGTGAAGTTCAGGTAAGCGCAGCCCATTTGCGCGGGTGGCATCGCGCCTTGCCAACGATTTAGCACCTCGGCGGTGCCAGACAGCATTGCGTGCAGCACCAGGGGCGGCAGAGAGAAGTTGTAGACCGCGTGCGCCTCGTTCCGGTTGCCGAAATAGGACAGGTTCTCGGCCTTGGGCACGTTGGTTTCGGTCAGCAGGATCACCGGTTCTACCGCGTAATCAGCCAGCAGACGCATCAGCCGCACTATCGCATGGGTCTGCGGCAGGTGGATCGAGGTCGTGCCGATCTGTTTCCACAGAAACGCCACCGCATCCAGCCGGATGATCCGCACGCCCTTGTCGATATGCAGGCGCATGACCCGAAAAAATTCCAGCAAAACCTGTGGGTTACGGAAATCCAGATCGACCTGATCGTGGCTGAACGTGCACCAGACATGACGCGTGCCGTTGGCGGTTTCGACCTCGCGCAGCAAGGGATGGGTGCGCGGGCGGACGGTGCTGGACAGGTCGTCGGTCGGCTCGGCCTCGAAAAAGAAGCGGTCAAACGGCTGGTGCCCCTGCAGGTAGGCGTTGAACCACATCGACTGGCTCGAAACGTGGTTCAGCACCAAATCCGACATCAGCTTGAACTCGGCCCCGATGCGGGAAATGTCGGCCCAGTCGCCCAGCACCGGGTTCACCGCGCGATAATCCGTCACCGCGAAACCATCGTCCGAGGTGTAGGGAAAGAACGGCAGGATATGCACCCCGTCGATCACGCCCTTCAGATGCCGTCCAAGGAAATCATGCAGCAGATCCAGCGGCTTATGCTGCCCGTCCACGATTGAATTGCCATAGGTGATCAACAGCGAGTCGCGCTCGGACCATTGGTTGTTGCCCGGCACACGGCCGCGTTTACGGCGATGGGCGCCGTCGGGCCAGAATGCCTCGATCACCTGGCTGGACAGGATCGTGCAATCGAGGTCGGGATAGATCTGCTCTAGCAGAGCGGCGAGTTTCAGGCTGAAGGACTGGTTCTGTGCGGCCATGGATCAACGTCTTTTCCCCTGTTTTGCCCGCCTCAGGGGCAACGAGGCAACCCGCAGGGCCCGATCCGGCGCCAAATGTCCGAAAACCCGTCATGACTGCCCAAGGACCGGGCAAACCGCGCAAAAGAAAAACGCGCCTCACGTGGGGCGCGTTTTCGGGAATAATGGTGGGTGATAAGAGATTCGAACTCCTGACATCTTCGATGTGAACGAAGCGCTCTACCACTGAGCTAATCACCCGGTAGCGCGGCTTTTAGACTCTGGCGCGGTGATGTGCAAGAGGCTTCGGCCCGCCTTTCCGACGTTTTTGCGACAAAAGAAAAGGCGCCGCAAAGGGCGCCTTTTCGATCGGTTTCGCAGGTTTAGTGGGCCACGGCCCCTGCCCCGGTTTTCTGCGCCAGGGCGGCGGCTGCGGCGGCCTCTTCGGCCTCCTCATCCCATTCCACCGGCTCGGGCGCGCGGACAAGGGCAAGCTTCAGAACCTCGCTGACATGGGTCACGGGAATGATCTTCAGCCCTTCCTTCACGTTGTCCGGAATATCGGCCAGGTCTTTCTCGTTCTCCTCGGGGATCAGCACGGTGGTGATCCCGCCGCGCAGGGCGGCCAGCAGTTTTTCCTTCAGCCCGCCGATGGCAGTAGCGTTGCCGCGCAGGGTGACCTCGCCCGTCATGGCGATGTCCTTGCGCACCGGGATGCCCGTCAGGACCGAGACAATGCCCGTCACCATCGCCAGACCCGCCGAGGGGCCATCCTTGGGCGTCGCCCCGTCCGGCACGTGGACGTGGATGTCCCACTTGTCGAACTTGGGCGGCTTTACCCCGATCTGCGGCGCGATCGAGCGCACGTAGGAACTGGCCGCGTCGATGGATTCCTTCATCACTTCGCCCAGTTTCCCGGTGGTCTTCATCCGGCCCTTGCCCGGCAGGCGCAGCGCCTCGATCTGCAACAGATCACCACCGACCGAGGTCCAGGCCAGCCCGGTCACGACACCGACCTGATCTTCCTTCTCGGCCAGGCCGTAGCGGAATTTCTTCACGCCCAGGAAGTTGTCGATGTTTTCATCCGTCACCGTGACATGCTTGGCCTCGGACTTGACGATCTGCGTCACCGCCTTGCGGGCCAGCTTGCCGATCTCGCGCTCCAGGTTCCGTACGCCCGCCTCGCGGGTGTAACGCTGGATGATCTCGTTCAGCGCACCGTCGGTGACCTCGAACTCGCCCTTGCGCAGGCCGTGGTTCTTGATCTGCTTGGGCACCAAGTGCTGTTTCGCGATCTCGCGCTTTTCGTCCTCGGTGTAGCCGGCCAGCGAAATGATCTCCATCCGGTCCAGCAGCGGCCCCGGCATGTTGTACGAGTTCGCCGTGGTCAGGAACATCACGTTCGACAGGTCATACTCGACCTCCAGATAGTGATCGACGAAGGTCGAGTTCTGTTCCGGGTCCAGCACCTCCAGCATCGCGCTGGCCGGGTCGCCTCGGAAATCCTGGCCCATCTTGTCGATTTCATCCAGCAGGATCAGCGGGTTGGTCGTCTTCGCCTTTTTCAGCGCCTGAACGATCTTACCGGGCATCGAGCCGATATAGGTCCGGCGGTGGCCGCGGATTTCACTTTCGTCGCGCACACCACCCAGCGAGATGCGAATGAATTCGCGCCCCGTGGCCTTGGCAACCGACTTGCCCAAGCTGGTCTTACCCACACCCGGAGGGCCAACGAGGCACAGGATCGGCCCCTTCAGCTTGGCCGAGCGTTGCTGCACCGCCAGGTACTCGACGATCCGCTCCTTGACCTTTTCCAGCCCGTAATGATCGGCATCCAGCACGGCTTGCGCCTTGTGCAGGTCCTTTTTGACGCGCGAGCGCGTGCCCCACGGAATGCCCAGCAACCAGTCCAGATAGTTGCGCACGACGGTCGCCTCGGCGCTCATCGGGCTCATGTTCTTGAGCTTCTTGACCTCGGCCTCGGCCTTCTCGCGCGCTTCTTTGGATAGTTCGGTCTTGGCGACCTTCTCTTCCAGCTCGGCGATCTCGTTCGCGCCGTCCTCGCCGTCGCCCAACTCCTTCTGAATGGCCTTCATCTGCTCATTCAGATAGTACTCGCGCTGGGTGCGCTCCATCTGCGATTTCACGCGGGTCTTGATCTTCTTCTCGACCTGCAGCACGGACATTTCGCCCTGCATCAGGCCATAGACCTTTTCCAGCCGCTCGCTGATTTCCAGCGTTTCCAGCAGCTCTTGCTTCTGGGCAACCTCGATCCCCAGATGGCCGGCCACCAGATCGGCCAGCTTGGCCGGCTCAGTGGTTTCCGAGACGGCGACCAGCGCCTCCTCGGGGATGTTCTTCTTGACCTTGGCATAGCGCTCGAACTCGGTCGCGACAGTGCGCAGCAGCGCCTTGATTGCCGCAGGATCACCCTCGGCCTCAGGCAGAAATTCGGCCCGCGCCTCGAAGAACGAGTCATTGTCCAGGAATTCAGTGATCTGCACGCGCGCCTGCCCCTCGACCAGCACCTTCACAGTGCCATCGGGCAGTTTCAGCAGCTGCAGGACATTGGCCAGCACACCGGTGCGATAGATCCCCTCCGCCGAAGGATCGTCCACCGACGGGTCGATCTGGCTGGACAGCAGGATCTGCTTGTCATCCTTCATCACCTCTTCCAGCGCGCGCACGGATTTGTCGCGCCCCACGAACAGCGGCACGATCATATGCGGAAACACGACGATGTCGCGCAGTGGCAGGACGGGATAGGATGCGTTGAGAGGCTCTTGCATACGTCTTCCTTAGTTCTTGGCAAATCCGCACCGGCCCCGACCATCGGCAACCACGGCAGACTCCGTTTCCTGTTGATTAATCTGGGGCGGTCCGACCCGGAATTCAACCATGTCACAGTTTTCTGACACCATGGTGCCAAAGCCCGTTCACAGGGGCAAGGCAACAACGCCGCCATTTCCTGTCAAATGGGGCAAATTCGGCGCAACGCCACAAATTGCGCCCCCTCTGGCCGCCCTACCTACCAGATAAGCCATCCCGGGCGCCCCGCCCCTTGGCTTCTTTCTGATAAAAATACTCATA
Organism: Thalassobius vesicularis; assembly: GCF_004799325.1. Classification (GTDB taxonomy): domain Bacteria; phylum Pseudomonadota; class Alphaproteobacteria; order Rhodobacterales; family Rhodobacteraceae; genus Thalassobius; species Thalassobius vesicularis. The sequence continues at coordinate 188,177 of NZ_SSMD01000003.1, read as the reverse complement.
TCCCGGAACAGCCACAGGCCCCGCCCCCGATCACAAAGGCGCAATATCTCCCTGCGCGCGCTGAGCATGGAACTCCGCTTCCCACGCGGCGAACCGACCGGCCTCGATTGCGTCACGCATGCCCTGCATCAGCTCCTGATAATAATGCAGGTTATGCCAGGTCAGCAGCATCCCGCAGATCATCTCTTTCGCGCGGAACACATGGTGCAGATAGGCCCGGCTGTAGTTGCGGCAGGCCGGGCAGGTGCAGTCCTCGTCCAGCGGGCGCGGGTCGTCCTGGTGGCGAGCATTCTTGATGTTGACCATGCCGTGCCGCGTCCACGCCTGCCCCGTCCGCCCCGAGCGCGACGGCAGCACGCAATCCATCATGTCGATGCCGCGCTTGACGGCGCCCACGATGTCATCGGGCTTGCCCACGCCCATCAGATAGCGCGGCTTGTCCTGCGGCAGGAAATCCGGCGCATAGTCCAGCACGCCGAACATCGCCTCCTGCCCTTCGCCAACGGCCAGACCGCCAACCGCATAGCCGTCGAACCCGATCTCGACCAGCGCCTTGGCGCTTTCCTCGCGCAACTCAGGCGTCACGCCGCCCTGCATGATCCCGAACAACGCATGCCCCGGCCGGTCGCCGAACGCATCGCGCGAGCGTTGCGCCCACCGCATCGACAGGCGCATCGACTGGGCCACGCGCTTTTCATCCGCCGGCAGCGCCGGGCATTCGTCGAAACACATAACGATGTCCGAGCCCAAAAGACGCTGAATTTCCATCGACCGTTCCGGCGACAGGAAATGCCGCGAGCCGTCGACGTGGGATTTGAAGGTCACGCCCTCCTCGGTCAGCTTGCGCAGGTCCGACAGACTCATCACCTGGAACCCGCCCGAGTCCGTCAGGATCGGCTTGGACCAGTTCATGAACTTGTGCAGCCCGCCCAGACGGTCCACCCGCTCGGCCGTGGGGCGCAGCATCAGGTGATAGGTGTTGCCCAGCAGGATATCCGCCCCGGTCGCTGCAACGCTTTCCGGCATCATCGCCTTGACAGTCGCAGCTGTCCCGACGGGCATGAAGGCGGGCGTACGAATTTCGCCCCGCGGCGTACGGATCACCCCGCGCCGGGCCTTGCCATCGGTCGCCATCAGCTGGAACGAGAATTTTTCGGCCATTTCAGCCCCCATTGTCTGCACAACCCGCCGCTTTTCCCACTCCGCACAAGAAATGCCAAGCATTGAAAAGCATTCTGCACGCCACATACTGTGCGGAACCGGAGGAAAATCATGACCCAGCTGATCCAGTCAGACCTGAGCGAGGGCGTCTTGACGCTGACCTTGGGCAATGGCGTCGCGCACCCGCTGTCGCTGGCGATGATCGCCGAGCTGCACACTCACCTGCGGGACGCCGCCAGCAACCCCGACGCCCGCGTGATCATCCTGCACGGCCCCGGCAAGATCTTCTGCGCGGGCCATGACCTCAAGGAGATCGCCGCCCACCGGACCGACCCCGACCAGGGACGCGCCTACCTGACCGAGCTGTTCGAGACCTGCGGCGCCATGATGCAGGACATCACCAACGCGCCGCAGCCCGTGATCGCCGTGGTCGAGGGGATCGCCACAGCGGGCGGCCTGCAACTGGTTGCGGCCTGCGATCTGGCCTATGCCTCTGAAAATGCGACCTTCTGCCTGCCGGGGGTCAGGAATGGCGGCTTCTGCACCACCCCTGCCGTCGCGGTGTCGCGCAACCTGTCGCGCAAACATATCATGGAGCTGGCCCTGTCCGGCGACGCCTTTGACGCCCGTTGGGCGCAGGAAAACGGGCTGATCAACCGCATTCTGCCCGCGGACGAACTGCTTGATTTCACGATGACTTTCGCCCGAACCTTGGCCACGCGGAACAGCAGCGCCATCGCGCAAGGCAAACAGGCGCTGTACCAACACCTGACCCTGCCGCTGGATCAGGCCTATGACATGGCCACGCGCGTGATGATCGGTCATTTCATGGATCCCGCCCGCATCGCCAAGGAAAAATCACGCTAGCGCCTTGCCGCATATGCAAAAAGACCTAGCCTCTCACTCTGGACGAAGCGGACGACATTCCTTATATCTTCGCTCAGGAAATACAGGACAGGTCCATGACCCAAAACGCCGAGCCCCTGGAGGGCATCCCGCTAATCGCGCCCTCGTCAATCGACCATCCGCTGTTCGACAGCGTGGTGGATGGCTGCCGCACCGTCTATGACCCGGAAATTCCGGTCAACATCTATGACCTTGGGCTGATCTACACGATTGATATCTCTGCGGAAAATGACGTCATCATCATCATGACCCTGACTGCCCCCGGATGCCCCGTTGCGGGCGACATGCCCGGATGGGTGGTTGATGCCGTCTCGCCGATCGAGGGGGTCAAAACCGTCGACGTCCAACTGACCTGGGATCCGCCCTGGGGCATGGAAATGATGAGCGACGAAGCCCGGCTTGAGCTTGGGTTCATGTGAAATAACAGTGGGTTGAAAGGCTAACTTCATGTTCGGAATTCCCGGCAAGCAAGCAGTCACCATGACACCGGCCGCGGCCCGTCAGATCGCCAAACTGATGGCGAAAGACGGCACTAAGGGCCTGCGCATCGGCGTCAAGAAAGGCGGCTGCGCAGGCATGGAATACACGATGGAATATGCCTCGGAAATCGACCCCCACGACGAGGTGATCGAACAGGACGGCGCGCGGGTGATGATCGCCCCGATGGCACAGATGTTCCTGTTCGGAACCGAGATCGACTATCAAATTTCCCTTTTGGAATCTGGGTTTAAGTTCAACAACCCCAACGTGACCGAGGCCTGCGGCTGCGGCGAATCCATCAAGTTCGCTGGCATGTGATGGCCGTCGACGCCGAGTTTCTGGAACACCTGTTGGAGCTGTTCTCGGGACTGGGCCCATTGCGCAAGGCGCGGATGTTTTCCGGCTTCGGTATCTACGCAGATGGTGACGCGATGTTCGCCATGCTGACCGGCGAAGGCCGCGTTTTCATGAAGACAGACGCGCAGTCGGGAGTCGAATATCTGGCCGCCGGATCGGAACCATTCAGCTACGCACGCGGCGGGAAAATCACGCAAGTTCATAGCTTTATGAGCCTTCCTGAAAGTGCCCTGGATGACCCGGACGAAGCACTTCGCTGGGCACGACTGTCTCTTCCCGCGGCTCAGGCAGCAGCTGTTCAGAAACGCCGCAAGGCGCGATGAATCGCCGCTTGGGGCTTGACCTTGGCGGGCCGTTCGCAATGATGCGCGGGTTCAGAATATCAATAAAAATGGGGTCATTTGGATGCGACGCAAGCTTGCCGCCGGCAACTGGAAGATGAACGGGCTGACAACCCAGCTGGTCGAGTTGGACAACATCCTGAAATCAAACGAAAACCCCGCCGTCGACTTGCTGATTTGCCCGCCCGCGACCCTGATCGCCTCTGCTGCCAAACACGCCCGAGGCTCTGCCATGATGATTGGTGGACAGGATTGCCACGTTAACCTTTCCGGTGCGCATACCGGCGACATCTCGGCCGAAATGTTGCGTGATTCCGGGGCCTTGGCGGTCATCCTAGGCCATTCCGAACGCCGCCAAGATCATAACGAAACCGATCAAATCGTTTGCAAAAAAACCCAAACCGCAATGGAAAATGGCCTGATTTCAGTGGTTTGCCTGGGCGAAAGCCTGGAGCAGCGCGAAAGCGGCGAGACCCTGCAAGTGATCGGCGCGCAGCTGGCGGGCTCGGTGCCCGATTGCGCCACGTCCGACACGCTTGTCATCGCGTACGAGCCGATCTGGGCCATTGGCACCGGGTTGGTGCCCTCGTTGGAGCAAATCGCAGAAGTCCATGATTTCATTCGTGAAAAACTGACGGAACGCTTCGGCACCGACATGGCAAACGGGGTGCGGATCCTGTATGGCGGCTCGGTCAAGCCGGACAATGCGGCCGAAATTTTCGGCGTGTCCAACGTCGATGGCGCGCTGGTTGGCGGTGCCAGCCTGAGCGCGCAGGACTTTTGCCCGATCATCTCGGCACTGGAAGCTTACGCCTGATTAACCCGCGATTTCGTACGATTCCCGGCCAAAACCGTACAAAGAAAAACGGCGCCCTTCGCGGGCGCCGTAACTTATTGTCAACCTGACCGTGCGATCACTTGGTGATGATCTCGGGCCCCATGAAGGTGGTCGGCAGCCAGGTGGAAAGGATCGGCACGTATGTCACCAGGATCAGGAAGACGAACAGCACCGCCAGGAAGGGCAGCGCCGCCCGGACCACGCGCATCATCGGCATCCCGGCCACGCCGGAGGTGACGAACAGGTTCAGACCAACCGGCGGGGTGATCATGCCGATCTCCATGTTCACGACCATGATGATACCCAGGTGGATCGGGTCGATGCCCAACTGAATGGCAATCGGGAAAACCAGCGGCGCCACGATGACGATCAGGCCCGAGGGTTCCATGAACTGCCCGCCGATCAGCAGGATGACGTTGACGATCACCAGGAACATCAGCGGACCGAAGCCTGCGTCCAGCATCGCGCCAGCGATGGCCTGCGGGATTTGTTCATCGGTCAGCACGTGCTTCAGGATCAGCGCGTTGGCGATGATGAACATCAGCGTGACGGTCAGTTTGCCGGCTTCGAACAGCGTGTCGCGGGTGTCGCGGTGGAAGAACACCGTGATCAGCGAGGCAGGCTTTTGCAGGAATGACAGGTTGCGCTGACCTTCGGGACGGGCCAGCGGACCCATGTCGCGGTAGATGAAGTTGGCGATGAAGAAGGCGTAGACGGCGGCGACGGCAGCGGCCTCGGTCGGGGTAAAGATCCCGCCATAGATGCCGCCCAGGATGATGACGATGAGGAACAGACCCCAGCCTGCCTCGCGCCCGGCCGAGAACACCTCGCCCCAGCCCTTCCACTCGCCCTTGGGCAGGTTGCGGATCTTGGCGATGGCGAAGATGGTGACCATCAGCATGGTCCCGGCCATCAGGCCCGGGATGACACCCGCCAGGAACATCCGCCCGACCGACACATCGGTGGCCGAAGCGTAGACGACCATGACGATCGACGGCGGGATCAGGATGCCCAGGGTACCCGCGTTGGCGATGACGCCGGCCGCGAAGTCCTTGGAATAGCCAACCTGACGCATCCCCGCGATCACGATGGAGCCGATGGCGACCACGGTGGCGGGCGACGAGCCGGACAGTGCGGCGAAGAGCATACAGGCAAACACGCCTGCGATGGCCAGGCCGCCGGGAAAATGGCCGACGATGGCGATCGAGAAACGGATGATCCGCTTCGCCACGCCGCCCGTCGACATGAAGGACGAGGCCAGGATGAAGAACGGGATGGCCAGCAGGGTGTAGTGGCCCGCCATGGCCTGGAACATGGTCTGCGCGATGGCAGACAAGGAGGTGTCAGACAGAACCAGCAGGAACAGGATCGAGCTGAGGCCCAGCGACACCGCGATCGGGACGCCGATCAGCATCAGGCCGACGACGACGGCAAAAAGGATTGCGACTTCCATGGTCTCAGTCTCCGGCGTTCATGTGTTTGACGTCTTCGACGGCGTCCTCGGCTTCGTGGCTGACGATCAGCGACTCGGCCTCGCCGGTGATCAGGCGGATGGTGGCCTGCACGAAGCGAAACAGAAGGAGGAACATCCCGAAGGGCAGGATGAAATAGGGAATGAAGCGGGGCAGCTTTTCGTAATGCTCGCCTTCATTCATGATCGGTTCGATCCAGCGCAGGAATTCAGGGAAGGGAATGTCCACCACCTCGTACCAGCCGCGATAAGAGGTGCGCTTCATCTCTTCGAAACCGGTGGGCAGCCAGCGCCCGGTGGTGGCCGGCAGGTTCGCGAAGTTGGCCCAGTAATCCCAGGCGCCCTTGAACAGCAGAACCGCGTAGAAGAGGCACAGCGCAGCGGCGACCAGCGCCAGAACCTTGCGCAGCGCGGGGCTGAAATAGACCAGCAGCGCGTCCACACCCAGATGCGCAGTAACCTTGACCGCGTAGGAGATGCCGAACAGCACCAGCCAGGCGAAGAGGTAAGTAACCGCCTCGAGCCCCCAGATCAGCGAGTGGTTGAAGCCGTAGCGCAGGATGACGTTGATGAAGGTGATGACGGTCATCAGGCCAAGGATCAGCGCGATGCCGGTTTCCTCGAACTCGTTGACCATACGGCCCAGGGCCGACTTCGGTTCATTATGGGTGGACATGGTGTATCCCCTTTCCCCCGAGGATATGAAAAACCCGGCCCCGTGCTTGGGGCCGGGAAGTTCGGCCTGTTAGCCAGGCTCAGTGTTTGGCGTTGATCGCCTGTGCCGCGTCGATGTTCTCTTGACCGACGTCGCCTTTAAACTGTTCCCAGACGGGCTTCATCGCGGTCACCCACTCTTCCCGTTGTTCCGGGGACAGCTCGCGGATAACCCCGCCCGCGTCCAGAATTGCTTGACGTGCCTGTGCATCAACGTCGCCCACGGCGGCGTTACGTGCAGTGGTCACTTCGGCGATGATCGTGCTCAGCTGAGTACGGACATCCTCGGGCAGGCTGTCCCACCAATCCGCGCCGGTCACGACCATGTAGTCGATGATGCCGTGGTTGGTTTCGGTGGTGCCGTCCTGCACTTCGAAGAACTTCTGACCATAGATGTTCGACCAGGTGTTTTCCTGACCGTCCACAACGCCGGTCTGCAGCGCGCCGTACACCTCGGAGAAGGCCATCGGCTGCGGGCTGACGCCGATCGCTTCCATCTGGGCCTTGATCACCTCGGAGGGTTGCACGCGGAACTTCAGGCCCGATGCGTCAGCCGGCGAGTTCAGCGGCTTGTTGGCCGACATCTGCTTCATGCCGTTGTGCCAGAAGCCCAGACCCAGCAGGCCGCGGCGCACCATCGATTCCTTCATCGCCTGACCGGTGTCGCTGTTCTGGAACTCGTCCACGGCGGCGATGTTCTTGAACATGAAGGGCAGGTCGAAAATGCGGAATTGCTTGGTGAACTGTTCGAACTTCGACAGCGAGGGCGCCGCCAGCTGCACGTTGCCCTGCAGCATCGCTTCGAGAACCTGGTCATCGTTGTACAGGGTCGAGTTGGGGTACACTTCCATGCACGCCTTGCCGTCCATCTCGGTGTTCACGCGCTCTTGCAGCAGCGACGCGGCGATGCCTTTGGGGTGCTTGTCGGTGTTGGTGACGTGGCTGAACTTGATGACGATCTCGCCTTCGTCGCAGCCTGCCGAAGCAAAAGCCGCCTGGGCGGTCACGGAAAGGGCCAGAGCCGATACGGCGGTGGTCAGGAATTTCATGTCTGTCTCCTCCCAGAGATCTTGAGACGTTGAAAGCGCCGCGTTGGGCGCGGTGGGATCAAGGTGCCACGTCTCAAGGCGCAGACAAGAAAAAGTGCAAAAAATTCATGCGATCTGAAAAACCGGTTATTTTTCAACTGCATGAGCTTGCAGAAAACGCATGGCGGCTATGCGGCGGCGCGCAGGTGTGCGAGATTCCGCACAGGCCGAAACCGGGGTTGTGCGGAAATCCGCACAAGCTGCATTGCGGCGACTCAGCGGTAGTTTTCGGGCTTGATGCCGTAGCGTGCCAGCTTGTCGTAGAAGGTCTTGCGCGGCAGCTTCAGGTTTTGCGCGGCCTCGGTGGCGCGTCCCTGCACCCGCCGCAGTGCCGCGATCAGCAGCGAGCGTTCGACGCGGGCCATCTGTTCGGACAGCGACAGTTCCTCGACCTGCTGGTCGTCCGCCTCGGCATCGCCCAGACCAAGGGCAAAGCGCATGGCGGCGGACATCAGCGCGCGGGCATTTCCGGACCAGTCGCGCGCCATCAGGCTGGCGATAATCTCGGGCGTGATCGGCGGCGGGGTCAACCCGGCCTGTTCGCTGGCCTGCGCGACGTATTGGCGGAACATCACGGGGATATCGTCGGGCCGTTCGGCAAGCGAGGGGATGCGGACGCGCATCACGTCAAGGCGATAGAACAGATCCGGGTTCAGCCGCCCTGCCCCGACGGCCTGCGACAGCTCGGCGGTGGTGCCGGCGATCAGGCGCACGGGGTCTTCGCGTTCCAACCGTTCCAGCAGCGCGAATTGCGTGTCGGCGGGCAGAGTGCCGATGTCGTCCAGAAACAGGCTGCCGCCCTGCGCGGCGTCATAGGCGGCGTCCAGCGCGTCGCGGGTCATGCCGGTGGCGGTGCGCTTGACGAAGGGCCCCTTGGCCAACGGCGACATCAGGTGGATCACCTCGGCGACCTTGGAAACACCCGAGCCGGGCGCGCCGGTGACCAGCGCCTCGGTCCGGGCGTGGCCAGCGATGCGGACGCGGGCGCGCAGCCCCTCGGCCTGCTCGGACGAGCCGAAGATCAGCCGCGCAGCCGGATCGCCGGTTTCCAGCTGCGCCTTGAGCCGCCGGTTTTCCAGCACCATCGCGCGGGTTTTCAGCGCACGCTCGATGACGGCCAGCAGATCGGAGGGCGCGCAGGGTTTTTCCAGAAAGCCAAAGGCGCCCTGGCTCATGGCGCGCACGGCCATGGGGATGTCGCCCTCGCCGGTCAGCAGGATCACGGGCAGTTCGGGGTCGGCGGTGCGGGCGAAATCCAGCAGGTGGAACCCGTCGCGCCCCGGCATACGCATGTCGGACAGGATGACGCCCGCGAAATCGGCGGTGATGTGGTCCTTGGCCTCGACAAAGCTGCCGGCGGGCAGCGGGTGCAGGTCGGCCAGTTCCAGCGTCTGGGCCAGCGCCTCTCGGACGGCCAGATCGTCATCCACCACCAGAACGCGCCGGATCATGCTGCTTGCTCCTCTGTTGCGGCGGTCAGTTCGACCGTAAAGATCGCGCCGCCCGTCGCCCGGTTGCGGCCACGGATCGCGCCGCCGAAGCTTTGGACCAGACCGTAGGAAATGGAAAGGCCCAGGCCCATCCCCTCAGACGCGCCGACCTCTTTGGTGGAATAGAACGGGTCGAAGATGCGTTCGGGTTCGCGGATGCCCGGGCCGGTGTCGGCCACGTCCATGCAGATGCGCGCGCCTTCGCGGCGCAGGGCGATCTCGATCCGGCGGACGGGCGCGCCGGACATGGCGTCGGCGGCGTTGCCGATCAGGTTGACGAGGACCTGGCCCAGCCGCACCTCGCCGCCCATGACGTAGAGCGGGGTGCTAGGGGGCGTCCAGTCCAGCGTGATACCGTCCTGCCGCAGGCGGGGTTCGGACAGCTCAAGCGCCGATTCCACGACGCCGACCAGATCGACGCGGGCCACGGGTTCGGATTCCTGCCGGGCAAAGGCGCGCAGGTTCTTGATGATGCGAGCCATGCGGCGGGCCATCGCGCTGATGCGGGTCAGGTTCTGAGCGGCGGTCTCGGGCTTACCGCGTTCCAGAAAGGCGGTGGCGTTGTCGGCATATTGCTGGATCGCCATCAGGGGCTGGTTCAGCTCGTGGCTGATGCCCGCCGACATCTGTCCCAGCGCAGACAACTTGCCCGCCTGCACCAGATCGGCCTGCGCCTTCTTCAGCGCGGCCTCGGCGGCGGTGCGTTCGACGACTTCGTGGCGCAGGGCCTCGTTGGCGAGGGTCAGCTCGGCGGTGCGCTCGATGACGCGGGTTTCCAGCTGGGCGTTGGCCAGCGCCAGCGTGCGGCGGCGTTCCAGCGTCAGGAACAGCACGGCGCCAAAGGCCAGCAGCACCACGGCCACGGCCGACGCCTGCAACCAGGCCAGACGCATGGCGGGATCGACGTCGATCAATGCCTCGGCGGTCATGCCAATGCGCGGCAGGTCGCGCCGCAGATATAGCGCGCGGGTCGGCACGTAAGGCGACCAGCGTTCGGACCAGATGTCATAGCCGCCCACGTCGCGGCGGGTAAAAGGCGGCTCGGGACCATCGGGGGGCATCAGGCCGCCAGCGCGGGTATGCCGCCAGAACAGCAACTCGGAGCGGTTGGTGATGAAAACGTCGCCCTTGTCGTCGGTGAAGAACACGGCGGGGCGGGCACCGCGCCATTCGGCCTCGACCCGGTCGATATCGGCGACGACGATCAGCGCGCCACCGACCTGCCCGCTGCGACGGAACACGGGGGCGGCGAAGTAATAGGCGCGGCGGCCGGTCTGCGTGTTCAGGCCATGCGCCTCGCCCAGGGCACCCTGCATGGCACGGCGGAAATACGGGGTGGCGGCCAGATTGGCGGGCTCGGTCCCATGCGCCGAGGCCAGAACCCAGCCGGCATGATCGACCAGCAGCACATCCAGCGCCGAGGTCTTGTCGGCGGCCTGCTGCATCAGTTCATCCGAGGGGCCGGACTGGATGCCGGACAGGTAGCCGGCAACAGCGGGGTGTTTGGCCATCAGCACGGCGAGTTGCTGGTAGAGTTGCAGCTGCCCGGTCAGACGGTCGGCGGCCAGCGTCAGGTCAGCCTCGCCGCGTTGGGCCAGCTGATCCAGCGCCTGCAGGTAGCCATAGCGCCAGACCCCTCCGGCGGCACCTAGAACGGCCGCAAGGAAGATCATCACCACCGCGATACGTCTGCGCAGATCCCGTGTCATGGCGGGCAATCTAGCGCGCACCGGATCGGAAAGACCAGAGGCTTAGCGGGCGGCCAGCGCCTCTTGCAGGACGGTGCGGACGATGGCGATGTCCACGTCCTGCGTCACGAAGGCTTCGCCAATGCCGCGCGCCATGATGAAACGGATCTGGCCATCGACGACCTTTTTGTCCTGCCCCATGAGCGCGATCAGACCGTCGGCATCCGGCAATTCCCCAGGAATATCAGCAAGATCGACCTTCATCTTCATGTCGCGCAGATGGGCACGCAGGCGGCTGGGGTCCTCTTGGCTGCACCAACCCATGCGGGCGGAAACCTCGAAGGCCAGCGCACAGCCGATCGCCACGCCTTCGCCGTGCAGAAGACGATCGGAATAGCCGGTGGCGGCCTCGAACGCGTGACAAAAGGTGTGGCCCAGGTTCAGCAGGGCGCGGTCGCCCTGTTCAGTCTCGTCACGCTCGACAATCTCGGCCTTCATCTGGACCGAGCGTTTCACGGCGTGGATACGGGCGTCCATATCACCGGCCGCGGCACGTGAAGCATTTGCCTCAAGCCATTGAAAGAATTCAAAATCTCCCAGAAGTCCGTATTTCACGACCTCACCGTAACCAGCCAGGAAATCGCGTTCCGTCAGGGTGCCCAAAACGGCGGTATCGGCCAGCACGAGCGAGGGCTGGTGGAACGCGCCGACCAGGTTCTTGCCCTGCGGCGCGTTGATGCCGGTCTTGCCCCCGACCGAGCTGTCGACCTGTGCCAGCAGGCTGGTGGGCAGCTGCACGAAGCGCACGCCCCGGCGCAACACGGCCGAGGCAAAGCCCACGAGGTCGCCAATCACGCCACCGCCAAAGGCCAGAACGACGTCGTTACGTTCGATCTTCTGTTCCAGAAGCCATTCGACGGTGCGGGTGAAATGCGGCCAGCTTTTGGTGCCCTCGCCCGCCGGCAGCGTCATGGAAACGCTTGAGATACCAGCAGCTTGCAGCCCATTCTTAAGGCTATCCAGATGCAGGGCCGCGACGTTTTCATCGGACACGATGGCGACACGCGGACGCTTGAGGAAGGGGCGGATCAACTCGCCCGAGCGCGCAAGCAGGCCGGGGCCGATGTGGATGTCGTATTCACGACCTTCCAGCCCAACATGAACGGTTTCCATCATTCGGCAATCTCCAGCACGTCGGGACGGGTCTGCAGCGCCTGAATGACCAGCTCGGCGGTGTCCTCGATCGAGTATTTCGGCAACACATCGACGCTCAGGTCCGCGCGGGCATACACCGGGGTGCGCTTTTCATAGAGCCCCTTGAGCGTCTGGTACGGGTTGGGTGTGCGCAGCAGCGGGCGCGAATCCTTGTGGCGCACTCGGGTCCACAGCACGTCCAGCGGGGCGTTCAGCCAGACGGCCACGCCTTTCTGGGCGATCATCTGCTGGTTCCGCTCGGCCATGAAGGCACCACCGCCGGTGGACAGGATGCAGCGCTCGTTCTCTAGCAGCCGCTGGATGACCTGACTTTCTTTTTCGCGGAAAAACGGCTCGCCATCGCGCGAGAAAATCTCGGCCACGGTGCGGTTTGCGGCGGCCTCGATCTCGGCGTCCGAATCAAGAAAGGGCACACCCAGCCGCGCTGACAGTACTTTGCCAACTGCGGTCTTGCCCGCCCCCATCATGCCCACAAGGGCAACCGTCTTTTTCAATTTCCAGCTCATCGCCGCGCTTTTCGGCCATCTTGCGCCGTTTTTCAATGTTCACGGATGAATGACGTGATCTTCGGGAAAAGGCCAGTTATAAGTTCGGAAAAATGCACTCACGGCAATACGGGCAGAAACATGGGGCGTCTTATCAAATGGTTGTTCATCCTGGTCATCCTTGGGGTTCTGGGGCTGACGGCCTACGCCTATGTGGGCCCCTTCCTGGGCGCCGATTTTTCCCCCAAGCAAACTGAGGTCCGCGAAAAGGTGCAGCTGGATGCAAGCTAGGTGGCTGGCGCTGCTGTTATGGCCGGCGACGGCTCTGGCGGGGCCTCCGCTGTCGGCGATCGACTGGTTGAACGACCCGGTGCCGGTGATCCAGCCACGCACGAATGAACCGCCCGTTGCCGGGGGTGTGACCACGCCCGAGGTGGCCGTCAGCCCGCTGGGCGCCTCGACTCGCGATTCGGTAGGGCTGTTGTCGCCCGCCGTCACCGGCCTGCCCGCCAGCCTGTGGCAAGCCAGCGCCGCCCCGATCATCGAAGAGCTGCTGCGCGCGCAAAAGCTGGCTGATCTGCCGGCGATGCAGTCGCTGTTCTACACCCTGCTGCTGGCCGAGGCCGAGCCGCCCGCGCAATCCGGCCCTGACGGCACGTTCCTAGCCACGCGGCTGGACCTGCTGATGGAGATGGGCGCGGTGGAACCCGCGCAGGCGCTGGTGCAACGGGCCGGACCCAGCACCAAGGCGCTGTTCGCCCGCTGGTTCAACGCCACGCTGCTGACCGGGGACGAAGACCTGGCCTGCGCTGAGTTGATGAAGGCGCAGGGGCTGGCTCCGTCCTGGGCTGCGCGGATCTTTTGCACCGCGCGGACAGGGGATTGGCGCGCCGCGGCGCTGACGCTGAACACCGCCCGCGCCCTGGGCGAGCTGAATGAGCAGGAAGAGGCGCTGCTGACGCATTTCCTGGACCCCGAGGAGTTCGAGGGCGAGCCATTGCCCCTGCCCCCGGTGCGCCCGACGCCGCTGGTGTTCCGCCTGTGGGAGGCCCTGGGAGAGCCGCTGCCCACCGCGCCGCTGCCGCGCGCCTTTGCCGTGGCCGATCTGCGCGACATTGCGGGCTGGAAGGCCCGGATCGAGGCGGCCGAACGGCTGGCCCAGACAGCCGCGCTGCCGGAAAACCGGCTGCTTGGCATCTACTCGGAACGGCTACCGGCCGCGTCGGGTGGCATCTGGGATCGGGTCGAGGCGGTGCAACGCTTTGACACGGCGCTGCGGGCGTCCGATCCCGGCTCGGTCGCGCGGGCACTGCCGAATGCGTGGCGCGCGATGCAGGCGGCCCGGCTGGAGGTGCCGTTTGCCCGGCTTTACGCCGCCGATCTGGCCAAGCTGCCCCTGACCGGCGAGGCCGCCGCGCTGGCCTTTGAGGTTGGCCTGCTGTCACCAGATTACGAGAAGATCGCCCAGACCAACGGGGCGCGCTTTGTGGGCATGACCTTTCTGATCTCGGTCGCGGCAGGCACCCCCCGCCCGGCCGCCGCCGCCTTGCCGCAGGAACGCGCGATCGTCAGCGGGTTCCAGTCGCGCACGCTGCCCGCCGACATGCAGGCCGCGCTGAGCGAGGGACGGATCGGGGAACTGATCCTGATGGCGATGCAGGCGTATGGCCGTGCAATGCGGGGCGAAACCAAGGATCTGGTGGCCGCTCTGGGCGCATTCCGCGCGCTGGGGCTGGAGGATACCGCCCGTCAGGCCGCCCTGCAGGCGCTGTTGCTGCGGCGACGCCCATGAGCACGGATCGCTGGATCTCGGCCCTGTTGGAGGCCCATGCCGCCGAGCTGGGGGCCGCCACCAACACGCTGCTGGCCTATGGCCGCGACCTGAAGGATTTCGCCGAGTGGTGCGCCGGAAAATCGCTGGCATTCGACACGCTGGCCCGCGCGGATATCGAGGCATACCTGGTGTTTTGCGACGCGCAGGGCCTGTCACAAGCGACGCGGGCGCGGCGGTTGTCGGCGATCAAGCAGCTGTATCGTTTCGCGTTCGAGGAAGGCTGGCGCAGCGACAACCCGGCGATCCAGATCCGCGGCCCCGGACGGGCGCGCAAGCTGCCCAAGGTGCTGAGCGTCGAGGACGTCGACCGTCTGCTGGCCGCCGCCCGCCAGACCGGGCGCAGCCCTGCCGATCAGCTGCGCAACACCTGCCTGATGGAGCTGCTCTATGCCACCGGGATGCGCGTGAGCGAGCTGGTGAGCCTGCCTCTGGCGGCCACGCACGGCGATCCGCGGATGCTGCTGATCATGGGCAAGGGCGGCAAGGAGCGGATGGTGCCGCTATCCCCGCCCGCCCGCGCGGCGCTGGCCGATTGGCGTGCCCATCTGGCCGCCGAGGCCGAGATCGCCAAGACCGAGGGGCGCACGCCCTCGAAATTCCTGTTCCCCGGGCGGGGTAAGGCGGGGCACCTGACCCGGCACCGCTTTTTCGCGCTGATCAAGGAGCTGGCCGTGGCCGCGGGCCTGTCGCCCGCGATGGTGACGCCGCACACGCTGCGCCATGCCTTTGCCACGCATCTGCTGGCCAACGGGGCCGATCTGCGGGCGATCCAGACGCTGCTGGGGCATGCGGATGTCTCGACCACCGAGATTTACACCCATGTGCTGGACGAGCGGCTGAAGGATCTGGTGCTGACGCATCACCCGCTGGCGAAAGAGCCGCGCCGCAGCTGAGGCGGCAGGATGTCCTGCGAGGGCCAGTGGCCGGTCAGCAGCGCCTGTTCATAGCCTTGGATCAGACCGGCCTCTTGCATCGCCCGTGCCGCGCCGTGGTGGTCATAGGCCAGACGGTGAAAGCTGACCTGCCCATCGCTGAGAACGGCATATTCCGTGCGCGCATCACCATCATTCGGGGGCATCCCGATCACCCCGGCATTGATCCAGTCGACCCCGTCCACGCGGCGCTGGAACGCGATGCCGCTATGGCCGCAGATCACGCCATCGACCGGGCCGACATGGGCGTGCAACTGGTCCAGTTCGTGCCTCAGCACGTCCTCGGGCGTGGAGGACCACAGGAACAGGTTGTTGGCGCTGACCCCGCCGTGGATCACCGCATAGCGCCGCCCGGAGTGGGTAAAGACGGCGATGTCGGGTAACCCCGCCATCCAGGCGCGGGCGTCGTCGGTCATCTGGACGTCGGCATGGGCGAACCACCCGCGCGAGGCCAGATCGCAGGCCGTGCCCTCGTCAAACCCGCAGCCGCAATCCTGGGCGCGGGTGGCCAGCTGGTGCTCGACATTGCCGGCGACGACGGGCATCCCGCTGGCGCGGATCAGATCGACACAAGGGCGGGCGTCGGCGCCGTAGGCGCAGATGTCGCCGGTGCACAGCAGCGACTGCCCCTGCCCGATCGCCAAAAGCGCGGACAAGGCGTGCCGGTTGGAATAGGGCCCGCCAAACAGCACGATCGGGCCCTCCAGCCGTCCCAAATCACTGATCTTCATGGCGACTCCCTTGAACCGGGGGGCATTGCCCCCCATAACCCTAGCGAAGCCAAAGAGATGGACAAAGATGGAAACCGCCCCCGTTCTGGACACCGTGTATGACAGTGCCTTCTGGATCACCGCCGCGTCGATCCTGCTGTTGCTGTTGCTGTCGGCGTTTTTCTCGGGCTCCGAGACCGCGCTGACCGCCGCCTCGCGCGGGAAACTGCGCGCGCAGGCCGATAAGGGATCGGCCGGGGCGGAACGCGCACTGAAAATCACCGAGGATAACGAGCGGCTGATCGGCTCGGTCCTGCTGGGCAACAACATGGTGAACATCCTGGCGGCGTCGCTGGCGACCTCGCTGTTCACGCGGGCCTTTGGCGAAAGCGGCGTGGCGCTGGCGACGCTGGTGATGACGCTGCTGGTGCTGATCTTTGCCGAGGTGCTGCCCAAGACCTATGCCATCACCAATGCCGAACGTGCCGCGGCAGGCGTGTCGCGCCCCATTCAGGCGCTGATCATGGTCTTCGCCCCCGTGGTGACGGCCGTGCGCTGGCTGGTCCGGGGCGTTTTGCGCGTCTTTGGCGTGCAGGCCGATCCTGACAGCCACATCCTGGCCGTGCGCGAGGAAATCGCGGGCGCGCTGTATCTGGGCCACTCCGAAGGCGTGGTCGAAAAAGAAGACCGCGACCGTATCCTGGGCGCGCTGGACCTGAGCGAACGGGCGGTGGAGGAAATCATGCTCCACCGTAGCCAGATCGAGATGGTCAACGCCGACGACGCGCCGGATGCGATCCTGTCGCAATGTCTGCAGAGCAATTACACCCGCCTGCCCGTCTTCAAGGGCGATCAGGACAACATCATCGGCGTGGTCCACGCCAAGGACCTGCTGCGCGCGATGCACAAGCTGGCCTATGGGCCCGAGGCGAAGGGGCTGGACGCGTTCAAGATCCAGGACGTGATCCGCCCGCCCTATTTCGTGCCCGACACCACGACGCTGGACGACCAGATGCGCCAGTTCCTTCGCCGCCGCACCCATTTCGCGATGGTGGTGGACGAGTATGGCTCGCTTGAGGGGCTGATCACGCTGGAGGACATCCTGGAAGAGATCGTGGGCGAGATCACGGATGAGTTCGACCCGGACGCCGCCCACCCGATCCAGA
Organism: Thalassobius vesicularis; assembly: GCF_004799325.1. Lineage (GTDB taxonomy): Bacteria > Pseudomonadota > Alphaproteobacteria > Rhodobacterales > Rhodobacteraceae > Thalassobius > Thalassobius vesicularis. The sequence continues at coordinate 171,301 of NZ_SSMD01000003.1, read as the reverse complement.
AAACGAAGGACGGCCAATACGTGGTCGAAGGCGCGATGACGATCCGCGACCTGAACCGCGCCACCGACTGGGCGCTGCCCGACGAAGAGGCCAACACGATCGCCGGACTGGTGATCCACGAGGCGCAGATGATCCCCGAGGTGGGGCAGGTCTTCAACTTCCACGGCTTCCGCTTCGAGGTGCGCAGCCGCGAGGGCAACCGTGTCACCAAGCTGAAGATACGGCCCTTGTGAGTTCGGTTGGGTGCAAAATTCTTGCAAAGAATTTTGACCGGAAAATCGGTGATTTTCCGGGCCTCCGGCGGGAGTATTTGTGATCAGAAAGAAGGCAGTGATGATGCGGAATGTGCTGATCCTGGCGGCGGGGCGGTCGTCTCGGATGGGAGATGGGCGCGACAAGTTGCTGGAGGATGTGGACGGTGTGCCTTTGCTGCAGCTTATGCGTGAGCGGGCTGAGGCGGTGGCTGGGCGTGTGTTGGTCTGTTTACCGGGGCCGGGGCATCCGCGTGTGGCCTGTTTGGGCGGGGTCGAGCCGGTTTGGGTACCGGATGCCGATGAGGGGATGTCTGCCTCGATCCGGCGTGGGGTGGCGGTGCTGGCGGATGCGGGTGAGGTGATGATCCTGCCGGCGGATATGCCTGAGCTTGAGGCGGCCGATCTGGCCAAGGTTTGGGCGGCGCATCGGCCGGGCGCGATTACTCGTGGGGCCAGTGCCGGGGGCGTACCGGGGCATCCGGTGATCTTTCCGCAGGATTTGTTGCGCGAGTTGCAGGAGTTGCGTGGCGACGAAGGCGCGCGCTCAGTCATCGTGCGGCATCGCGCGCGGGTGCTGTTGGTGCCCCTGCCCGAAGAGCACGCGCTGACCGATCTGGACACGCCCGAGGCCTGGGCCGCGTGGCGGGCGCGCCGCAGCTAAGCCCTTAGCCTGCCAACAGGCGCGTTTCGCGGGTGGTCAGGGTTTTGCGGGCCGCCGGATAGGTCAGGCTGGCCTGGCCCTTTGCCAATTCAGGGAACAGGGTGAACAGCTCTTGCCGCTGGGCGGCGTCCATGCCGGAGAGGGTCTGGTCGCCGGGCTGGAAGCTTTCGCTCCAGGCGTTGTCGCCCATGACCACCTGGTGGCGGTCGGCCATGAAGTGGACATAGGTCACGCCGGGGGTCTGGATCTGCTCGACGCCGGGCAGGCAGGTCAGCGCGATGGCGGGGGCGAAAAGCTCGGCCTCGCCGAACCACAGCTGGGCCTGACGCGAGACGACCAGCATCCGGTGCTGCGGAGACACCAGCAGATCACGCTCGGGCATGTCATTGCCCAGGGCGCCCTTGCGGATCAGCACCGGGCGCAGGTTTGTCGATTGCGCCAGTTGCGCCACGCTGAGGGCGCGATGCCCCGTCCACGAGACCGACTGGAAGCCGTTGTCGCGGGTCAGGACGCGGTCGCCGACACGCAGCAGTCCGGCGGGCACTTCGCCGCGCAGGGTCTTGATCAGCGTGGTCGGGGTGAAACAGGGGACGTAGTGCACCGTCTCGATATTGGTGAAGTCGAGCGTGGTGCCGTCCTGCCATTCGACATGGCCGTTTTCGCTGTTCAGCGGATCGTAGGTGATGGTGGCTTGTCCGCGGATCGTCAGTGTGTCGCCAGCGGTTTCGCCCGCTTCGCCGCCGTCGAGGGTCATGGCGCCACCGCCCTGCCCCGATGCGGTAAAGCTGTCGTCGCCGTCACCGCCCTGTGCGATGTCGCCCGCGCCCATGGCAAAGCTGTCATTGCCCGCGCCGCCGGTCAGGCTGTCGGAGCCCGCGCCGCCGTCGATCACATCATCCCCCGCGCCGCCGTGGACGGTGTCGTTGCCTGCGCCTGCGAAAATGGTGTCGTCGCCGTCGCCCGCCACGATCACGTCATTGTCGCCATCCGCGCCGTCGACGACGTCGCCGTCCGGGTCGCCGGTATAGGTGGTGTCGATCAGGTCGTCGCCGGTGGTGCCCGACACCACGCCGTCCGAGCTGCCGGGGGCCAGCGGGATGCCGATGGCGTGCAGGGCTGCGGGGGTGGACAGCGAGGCCGGGCTGATGCCGATCAGGGTCAGCTGCTCGCCACCCGGGAAATGCAGGATGGCGTTGCCGTTGCCGTCGTCCAGCACGGTCACGTGCGAGGTGTTCACCGGCGCGCCGGTGTCGTCGACCATGTTGGTCAGGTCGATCTGGTCATGGCCGGTAAAGGTGCCGTCGCCGTTATCGTCAGGGCCGGTAAAGCCCTGCACCGTGTCGCTGCCCGAGGTCAGGCCCAGCAGGATCGTGTTGGTGCCGCCGCCGAGGATCAGGTTCTCGACGCCCTCGAAGGTCGCGGTCGAGACACCATCACTGATCGAGCCGACGCCGCGCACGTCGGCGCGCAGATCGAACACCAGATCCGAGGTGACGCGGCTGGTGTCCAGCACGTCGCCATAGGTCTCGTCGATGTCTTCCATCTCGATCGTGTCGTTGCCGAAGTTGTCCTCCAGAACGATGGTGTCGTCCTGAAAGCCGGACCAGATGTAGTCGTCGCCCTCGCCGCCCAGCATCGAGTCGTAGCCGACCGAGCCGCGCATCCAGTCGTTGCCCGCGCCGCCGATCAGCGTGTCGTCGCCGGTGTCGCCCAGGATGGAATCGTCGCCGTCGCCGCCCTCGATATAGTCGGCGCCGTAGTTGCCCTCGAACGTGTCGTTACCGGCGCCGCCGATGATGACGTCGTCGCCATCGTTGCCCCAGAACATGTCGTCGCCGTCGCCACCATACATGGTGTCGTTGCCCGCGCCGCCTTCGAGGTGGTCATTGCCGCCCTCGCCCTCGATCAGGTCGTCGCCTTCGCCCCCAAGCACGGTGTCGTTGCCGTCCCCGGCCTGGATGTGGTCGTCGTTCGAGCCGTCAGCGGCGTCGGAGTTGTCCACCCGGTCGCCCTCGGGGTCGCCGGTGTACCATTCGTCGATGAAGTCGTCGCCGGTGGTGCCTTCGACCACGTAATCGGGGCCTGCGGGGGGCGTCACGGGGGGCGTGGCACCAGCGGGAATGCCGATCGCCTCGAGCGCGGCGATGGAGTTCAGGCTGGCGGGGTCGACACCCAGCAGGATCAGGCTTTCGCCGCCCGGAAAGGTCAGAACCGCGTTGCCGTTGCCATCGTCGGTCAACGTGACATCGGCCGAGGTGACGCCGAAGCCCGAGCCGTTGGACAAGCCCGTAACATCCAGCACGTCGATGCCGGTAAAGGTGCCGTCGCCATTGGCCGTGGGTCCGGCGAACCCGGACAGCATCCGCGCGCCGCCGCCATCGCCCAGGATCACGGTATCGTCGCCCGAGCCAAGAACGATGGTTTCGATCTGGCTGAAATCGACGGTGTTGGTGCCGTCGGTGATGGTGCCCGCCTCGGCATCCGCGCCGGACAGATCCACGGTCAGGCCCGCAGTCACGGCGCTGGCGTCAAGGGTGTCGCCGGTGGTTTCCTCGGTGTCGCCGCCGATGATGATGTCGTGGCCCCAGTTGTCGGCGATGGTCAGCGTGTCGTTACCGCCCTCGCCCAGCACCCAGTCGTCGCCCGCGCCGCCGGTGGCCAGATCGTCGCCGCCGCCTGCAAATACGCCGTCATTGCCAGTGTCACCGTCAATGGTGTCGTCGCCCAGATAACCGTCGATCTGGTCGTCGCCGGTGGTGATCATGTCGCCATCCGAGGGGTCGGTGTAGCCAAGGCCCATCACCTCGCCGCCGGCGGTGCCGGTGACGACATCGTCGGGGATCGGGCCATAGGCGGCCTCGGGGAAGGCGATGTTGAAATAGGTGTTGCCCTCTTCAATCGTGCCCGCCTGGATCGAGCCGTCGCCCGAGTAATCCACGTCGGTATCCCGGTCGAGCGTCAGGCTGCCGATATTGTCGGTGGCATCCGTCCCCGGCGCCACGAAGAGCGAGGTCAGCGCAGGCGCGCCCGCGTCCGAGGAGACCAGCACGTTGGCGTTGAACCGCAGGTAGGTGTCGCCGATGCCCGACAGATCGTCCTGGATATTGGCGTATTGGCCGGGGTTCATCGGCTCGTAGGTGTAAAGCGTGGTGCCAGCCTGGTAATCGGCCAGGCTGTCATAGACGCGCAGGCCGATAATCTGCGAGGTGCCCGACAATTCGCCATTGGCGGCCACGTTCTCAACCACAAATTCCACGATCTGAGTGTCGCCGAAGATCTGGGTGCCACCGTCCAGCGTGATCTGACCGGCCCCATCGTTGCCTGCACCTGACAAAGTGCCCAGCGACGGATCGCTGACAATGTCGATACCATAAGAAACAAAGGTCACACTCACCGACCTACTCCTGCAACTGGACCGTCCCGAGGGAGAGACGGTTCAAAATTGGTTCTTCAAACACTCTGCCCCACCTGCAGTGCGTTGCCCCATCGTGCCCGGTATTGAATTCCTACGGGCGTTAAACACCGGTTTCCCGGCAAGAATGGGGCACGAATGGGACATTTCCGCAGAAATACGCGGAAATAAGGCGAATTGTTTCCACTTCCAAGGTTTGGCCCGTCCCGCGTCTGGCGAGACGGGCCCTGTTCAGGAAAAGAGGACAGCCCCGCCCCCTTTCCCGGCCTGCCCGGACAGCCGGACAGGTCGCTGCAAAACTCTCAGGTCAACTAGCCGTTGACCAGCAGGCGCGCCTCGTACCCCTTCAGAGAGCGGCGGGCGGCCTGGTAATCGTGCAAGCCACGCGGCGTGGCCAGTTCGGGGAACAGCGTCAGGATTTCGCGGCGCTGATCCTCTCCGATGCCGCCGAGGGTGTAGTCGCCGGGCTGGAAGCTTTCGGTCCAAGCGCCGTCGGACAGAACCACTTCGTGGCGGTCGCACATGAAGTGGATGTAGGTGGTGCCCAGCACGTCGACGCTTTGGATGCCGTCCATGCCGACCAGATGCTTGGCGGCAGCCAGCACCTCGCGTTCGTCAAAGTAGAGGGCAGTCTTATCTCCGGCGACCAGAACACGGTGGTTCGGGGAGACCATCATGTCCCGCTCGGGCAGGTCGTTCCCCAGCGCCCCGGCCCGGATCAGAACGGGTTTCAGGTACTGGGCGCGGGTCAGATCCAGACCGGACAGCTGTTTCGCCCCGATCCAGCGGATTTCCTGGAGACCATTGTCCCGCGTGATGACCTTGTCTCCTTCTTTCAAGGTCTCCACCGGACGGGCGCCCTGCGGCGTCGCGATCAGCGTACCGGGGGTGAAGCAGGGCACGATCTCTTCGATATTCTCGAAGGTCGCGGTCCCGATCACGTTGCCCTGGTCGTCCAGGAATTCGATTGTGCCGTCAAAGCCGTTGCCATCGCTGTCAACGGTGGTGGTGCCGACGCGGCTGCGGCCGCCGGTCAGGATCAGCGTATCCCAGTCGTCGCCATCCTCGTCGCCGCTGGCGTGTTCACCCGCCTCGATCCCGATGATGGTGTCGCGATCCGCGCCGCCGGTCATGTTGTCGATGCCCGAGCCACCGACCAGCGTGTCGTTGCCGTCGCCGCCATAGATCGTGTCGTCACCGTTGCCGCCGACAACCAGGTCGTCGTCGATCTGACCGTCCAGGAAATCGTTGCCGGCGTCGCCATAGATCGTGTCGTCGTCATCAGCGCCGTAAATAGTGTCGTTGCCCGAGCCGCCGTGGATCAGGTCGCGGCCGTTATCGGGGACCAGATCCTCGTCATCGGGCAGGTTCAGCACGTCGGGATAGATCGGATCGAGCCCGCCATAGATCAGGTCGTCGCCCGAGCCGCCGTCGATCGTGTCCGACCCCTCGCCGCCGATGATGGTGTCATTGCCCGAGCCGCCGTCGATCTCGTCCGCGTCGATGCCGCCGTCGATGAAATCGCTGCCCAGCCCGCCAAAGATGGTGTCGGCATCGTCACCGCCGTGAATCTCGTCCGCGCCGTCGCCGCCGTCGATGTAATCGCGGTTGTTGTCGGGATCGGTGTCGCCCGCATAAAGGCCCGGATAGCCCAGGTCGGGGCGGTCATCCAGGTTCAGGACGGTGTCGTCGCCCCAGATCACATCGCGGTTTTCGCCGCCCAGGATCGAGTCCGAGCCTGCGCCGCCATGGATCGTGTCCTCGCCGTTGCCGCCCTCGATCGTGTCATCACCTTCGTAGCCGTAGATGATGTCGTCGTCGGGATCGTTGCCCGGAAAGATGTTGTCGCCATTGTCGACGAAATCGCCATCCGGGTCACCGTCATACGAGGTGTCGATCAGGTCGTCCCCGCCCGTGCCCATGACGATGCCATCGCGGGTGCCCGGATCGTCCGGGTCATCGCAGGCGTCGGTGGTCTGGAAATGCACGTCGGTGACATAGGCCATCTGCCCGCCGTCGCCGTTATTGGCATACTCGATCTCGATCCGCGACACGGGGCCCGCGATATTGACCAGAAGCGAGCCGTTGACGTCCGTCGGCGCCACATTGCCGCCGATGCCGGACGCGGTGCCGCCGCTGACGGAAATTCCGCCCCCCGGGGTCAGGGTGACGGGGATTAGGTTCCCTTCGGCATCATAGGCGCGGATAGTGACGACATCGGCCATCGAGCTGCCGGGCATCGTAAACGGATCCGTGCCGGTGTCGATGTCCTGAATGCGGAAGCTGACGTTCTGCACGTCGTCGCCGAACTCCTCGTTCGCGGAATCGAAGGACAGGGTGACGACCGAGGTGTCGCCCTCGCCGCCGTCGCCCAGCAGTTTCAGAACGGAGCTGTCAAAGGGTTCCTCGGGGCCGACATAGGTCGAGGTGTCCATGATGTACCCCTCGGCGCCCGGCTGCACGGTTTCAAAGCCGACCGTCACGTTGACGCCGCCGGTGTCCACGCTGGTCGTGCCGGGAACAGTCGATCCCGGTGCCCCGATCGCGGCCCAATCCAGAAACAAATCAGCCATTTCAAACCCCTTTCGCCCACAGCGCGACCCGGCCCCTTGGCCAAGCGGACGAGCGCGCTGCCCGATCCGTGCAGACCGCAGTCATCCAGCGAAAACGAAGCAAACGGGGGAAGGCGCAGGAACCTGCGTTCCGCCCCGATCATCCTGATGCTTTGGACCGGTTTCCCCCAGTTCGAAAGCAATTCGGCAGCTTCGCATCATCCGATGCGCAACGGTGTGATTGGCCGCCCCCGGCCAAAATCGCCCCCCAGTCGGGCTTGTGTGAAAAGTATCTCACAGGTTCGGCCCCGAAAAAGACAGGATTTCCACACAAATGCCAAACTTGTGCCAGATTTTGCCAATCGCGCGGACAGGTGGCGACAATAATGGAAATAATCCCCTGCGATCTTGGTGCGAAAATGCAGAGGATTTTGCGAAAATCTTGGGAAATTCAGCGTGAGTTGTGTGAAATCTGCGCGAAGGTGTCGGAATTTGTCGCCGTTGGTGAAACAATCCGGCCGCCGAGCACCCGGCCCAACGTCTGACACATTTTCGCCCGAATTGGCACGGGGCGCACGGCTGTCGTCTCGGAAATGGAACCAATCAGGTTCCATTCCGAACATTACCAGATCGCTGATGTCAAATCGCGCGAGCGGTCCCTTGGGCAAGCGAATCACTCTGCGGGGCGGTTTCGCGGTCCGAGGCCATCTCGCGCAGGTGCAGGCCCAGAACGATCAGCGAGGGCCAGATCATGTAGGCCTCGATCTCAAGATTCTCGCCCATCGACAGCAGGACGATCGTCATCATGATGCCCAGCGGCAGCCATCCGCGCGGGTTGCGCGCGGCGTCGTGCAGGACCACGCCCAGATGCGCCAGCAGCGGCACCGCCAGCGCCAGCGCGCCGGTCAGGCCCTTGACGAATAGCAGGCCGTACCAGGTGTGGTGGCTGCCGATGGGCATGTATTCCACCAGGTGGGGGCCGGGTTCGACCCGGCCGTGGCCGAACCAGACCGCCTCGCCCTGCCAGCGTTCCCAGGCGATGCGCTGCAACGTGGCCCGTACGCGCGAGCTGTCGGCCCGAGCGCTGGAGAACGCATGCACACCGTCCTGCGCCTTTTGCAGCACCCAGGTTCCGAACACCGCCATCGAGGCGGTCAGCCCCGCCGCCAGCTGCCACGCCCAGGCGCGGGCGATCAGCGACAGCATCCGTGGCCCTAGCGTGCAGGCGATAAGCCCGACCAGACCCATCCGCGATTTCGAGGCGAGGATCATCAGCAGCCCCCCGCCCACGCCAATCAGCATCCAACGGCGGTTCTTTTCCTCGAGCGCGAAAAGCACGGCCAGCACGCCCAGCAGCGCCGCAAAGGGCGACCACGGCGCGTAGAATTGCCAACGCGGGGTCCAGCTGGCCGGATCCCAGGTGAACAGGTAGACGCGGAAATATTCAGGCCCCGGCCCGCCTACGGCCTTCAGCGGCGAGGTATAAAGGCTTTCGGGCAGGCCGACATAGGGGGCGGCCAGCATCAGGGGGGCCAGCGCCAGCGTCCACGCCCCCACAACGCAATGCGCCCGCACGATCAGCGCGCGACGGATGGGCAGCACGGCCCCGGCCAGGATGAACAGCGGCAGCAAGGCCCAGCCCTTGGCCCAACCGATGGAGGACTTGATCGAGGCTTTCGTGCCCAGATCCCAGTTCAGGTGCCCGAACCACAGCGCCACCAGCATCGCGCCCATGCCCAGCATCCACAGCCAGACGATACCGGGGATAGACCCCGTGGCGCGCAGATCGGGGCGAATCGCCGGGCCAAGGTACAGCGCCAGCCCGGCCAGCCCGGCCAGAAGCCAGCCCAGCACCGGCCCCACGACATAGAGCGCGCCAAACGCGTAGAACGGCCAGGTCCAGGTCATAGCACGCCAAACCATACGCTCGGCCGGGTTTTGCGGGGTCATTTCGGCGCCTCGGGGGTCGGACGCGGGGCCAGGATCAATCCGATAATCGCCCCACGACCCCAGCCAAGCGCCAGACTGATCAGCAGGAAAAACGTCGCCGCGATACCCGCCAGCAAGGCCAGCTTGCGGTTCGGAGAGCTGGGACGCTCGGGCATGGTCGGGTCCTCCAGCACCTGCACCAGAGGGTACGAGGCGTAGATGTCCGACTTGGTCGACTGGCGGCGCGCGATGGCCGAGGCAAAGACCGCTTCGGCCACGGCGAAATCGCGTTGCAGATCCTCAAGCCGGGCGGCCAGCGGGGCCAGGTGTTTGACGCGGCTATCCTCGTGGTTCAGGCGGGCGGTCATGCCAGCGACCTGCGCGGCCAGACCGGCGCGCTCGGTCTCTTGGCGCACCAGTTCGGCCAGCAATTCGGCGCGGGCGCCATCGGGGGCCAGGTCGATACGCTCCAGCACCTCGATCGGCAGCTCAGTCAGGGTGACGGCGCGCGCCAGGGATTTCGCCTGCTCGGTCTGGTAGGCGGCGGTGGCGCGGCTGACCTCGGGATGGCGGGTGCCGAAACGGGCGCTGAGGCCGGCAAGTTCGGCCGCGCTGTCGGACATCTGCTGCACCAGCGCCAGGTATTCGGCATCGGCAAACAGCTTCAGCGCCGCTGCCGCCTGATCCGGGCCGAGGCGCAGCTTCTCGCTCAGCTTGGTGACGGCGCCGGTGCGTTTGTCCAGCTCGGCCTGAAGGGAGTCGGTGTCGGCGCGCAGCCGGTCGGTGGCGGCGACCTGCTCTTTGTATTGCTCGGCGGTGTACAGCCCACTTTCGCGCTGCAGGTTGGCAATCGCGTCGCGCGTCGCCTGAACCGAGGCATGGTATTCGCGGATCGCGCCCAAACCGCCGCCCTCGCGGGTTTGCTGTTCGTCGGCGCGCAGGCGGTCAAGCTCGGTGAAAAAGGCGTGCAGGACGGCTTGGCCGCGCTGCTGCGCATCCTGGGGCGAATTGCCGGTCATCTGCAGGTGGATCAGGCCGGTCTGGTCGACCAGCGTAATGCGCGGCGCGCCGAAATCGCGGGTCTGCATCTTCATCGACGCTGCGGCGGCGGACAGGATGCGGTCGGCGGCGATCAGGCGCTTGTAGGTCTCGGTCGGGCTGATCGAATTGCTGGAAAACGCCGAGGTCGCGTAGGACGACGCCTGCCCGATCTCGCTGAGGTTCACCGAGGCCGACACCCCTGCCCCCGGCAGGATCAGCGACATGTCCGAGGCATAGCGCACGGGGGCCGAGCCCAGGTAGCCCAGGATCGGTGCCCAGATCGCCGAAGCGCCCAGCATCAGGATGCCCGCGTAGCGCGGCAGGCGCCCGGCATCGTTCAGCCTCCCGCCCCGCAGAAGGCGGCGCAGGGACAACTTGCCCAAGGGCGAGCGCCACAGCGCGTACCAAGGGGTCGAGGGGACCGTAACCGGGCGGGACTGGGATACCATGAGCACTCTCCTTTTCCGAAGGAGTAGCGCAAAAGTTGAACAGCCGATGCTGCGCCGGGGTATCAGGGAAAGGTGGAAACGGATGCGGGCCTATCCGAACGGGTGTGCACCGCCATCGCCCGGTCAGAACAGCCCGGCGTCGCGGGCGACGATGGCCGCCTGGGTGCGGTTGGCCACGTCCAGCTTGCGATACAGGGTTTTCATATGCAGCTTGATCGTCGGCTCGGTCAGGTCCAGATCGCGGGCGATTTCCTTGTTGGATTTGCCCTCGGTCAGCCCTTGCAGCACCTGCATTTCACGGGTGGTCAGCTTTTCGGCCAAGGGGCCGGTGGGGCCTGCCTCGTCCGCGGTCATGAAGGCGATGGGGGCGTATTGTTCGCCCATCGCCATGAACTTGATCGCGTTGACCAGAGATTTCGCCGGCAGCGTCTTGGGCACGAAGCCGGCCGCGCCGACCTCCAGCGCTTGTTCGGCGATCTTGCGCGTCGCCTCGCCCGAGATCAGGGCAACACGCTGCCCGCCGTTCAGGGTCAACGCCTGGCGCAAACTGTCCAGACCGTTCATGCCCGGCATCTTGTAATCCAGCAGGACCAGATCGAACCGGTCGGACGTGCGGATGCGGGCGCAAGCCTCGTCAAAGGTGGCAGCCGTCTCGGTCTCCAGCCCGCCTTCGGCATGCAGGAACGCAACAAGCGTGTCACGCAGCAACTCGTGGTCGTCGGCAATCAGGATGCGCAATTTGGTCTGCCCTCTCTATCTATGATGGATTAAAGCGTCAGTGGTCTGAAAACTCAAGGAGATACGAAAACTGACGCCCGCCCCATTCGGGCCAATTATATATCCGTACGGATTGATGCGGTATCGAAATGATGCCACTGACCCCACCTGACGAACGGGACAGCATCCCCCCGTACGCCGATCCTGTCCGGCCTCGCGGTGGACCAAAAGGGCCTGAGCGGTGTTTCTACGGTTAATCCACTCACCCTCAAGTATCTGGTGCTTGTCATGCTGAACTACCCCGTCCGTGCCTTTCGGCCTGAAGCCACTGAAACCGACCGTTTCGCAACCGTTGCAACGAAACGCACCCCGCTGCCGACGCTGCCGGTGATGGGTATGCAGATCGTGGACGCAGGAACCGAAACCACGGTGGGCCACCTGCTGGATGCGACGCAAACGCAGCAGGTGTTCTTTATGAACGCACATTGCGCCAACATCCGGGCGAAGAATGAGGACTATGCGAATGCGGTGTCCCGTGCCGATGTGATCCTGCCCGACGGGCTGGGCATCGATCTGGCCGCCCGCCTGTCTGGCCACAAACTGACCGAGAACCTGAACGGCACCGATTTCACCCCGACCCTGCTGCGCGAAGCGGCCCGGCGCGGGCTGTCGGTGTTCCTGATGGGGGGCAAACCCGGCACCGCCGAGGCCGCCGCGGACAAGCTGTGCCTGTCCATCCCCGGCCTGCGGATCGCGGGAACGATGAATGGATATGAGGACGCCGCCGACGAAACCGTCGCCGTTGCACGGATCAACGACTCGGGCGCGGATATCCTGCTGGTTGCCCTGGGCGTGCCCCTGCAAGAGCTGTGGCTGACCCGCAACCGCCACCGCCTGGCCCCGCGTCTGCAACTGGCCGTCGGTGCGCTGCTGGATTTCCTGGCGGGCAATGTCAAACGCGCTCCGGTTTTGGTGCGCAAGGCGCGGTGCGAATGGCTGTGGCGCCTGGCGATGGAGCCGCGCCGCATGGCACACCGCTATCTGGTCGGCAACGCGACCTTCATGGCGCGCGCGGCCGGGGCTGCGATGGCCAGCCGCACCCCCGAGGTCACGCCGATCCGGCGGGCCATGGATTTCACCTTTAGCCTGGCCGGGCTGACCCTGCTGACCCCGCTGTTCCTGCTGGTGGCGCTGGCGATCAAGCTGGACAGCCGCGGGCCCGTGTTCTTCTCGCAGATTCGCGTGGGCAAGGATGGCCGCGGTTTCCGGATGATGAAATTCCGCTCGATGTACATTGATGCGGCGGAACGGCGGGCGGCGCTGCTGGCAAGCTCGGACCGGGGCGGCATCTGCTTCAAGTCGCGCAATGATCCCCGAATCACGCGCGTGGGTCGCCTGTTGCGGCGCAGCTCGCTGGACGAACTGCCGCAGATCATCAACGTCCTGATGGGGCAAATGTCGCTGGTCGGCCCTCGCCCCGCCCTGCCCGAGGAAGTGGCCGCCTACCCAAGCGCGGCCCTGGAACGGCTGAGCGTCCGTCCGGGCCTGACCGGCCTGTGGCAAGTGTCCGGCCGCGCCGACATCTGCTTTGACAAGATGGTGGACATGGACATCGCCTTTGCCCGCTCGCGCTCGGTTCTGCCTTACCTGCTGCTGCTGACGCTGACCTTCCGCGTCGTGGTCAGCGGCCGGGGTGCCTACTGACCCATCCTTTTGGCGTACTAATATATCCGTTTGGGTATATTTATATCCTATTGACTGCCTCACAGTTTGACCGCCGTGTGCGATAACCACCAGCGTTGGTTTCTATCAAAGGGAGTTTCCGCCGATGTCTCTACTGCGTGCCGGGATGCGTGCGATGATGATCGTGGCCACTGTGCTGGGGCTGACAAGCGCCCCCCTGCTGGCCGAGATGGCGCAGCCGAGTGGTAATGTCATCTTAACGGTGACGGGCAAGATTGGCGAGACAAACGCAGAGGGTGCGGCGCGCTTTGATCTGGAGATGCTGCAAGACCTGCCCGCGACCCAGATCCGGACCACGACGATCTGGACCACGGGTGAGAAGACGTTCGTCGGCGTCTCGCTGGACACGTTCCTGAAGGCGATCGATGCCCAGGGCAGCCATCTGCGCGCGACCGCGATCAACGATTACGCCGTTGAAATCCCCGTGACGGATGCTGCCCCGGGCGGGCCGATCATCGCCTACCTGCAGAACGGCGAAGAGATGTCGGTGCGCAACAAGGGGCCGCTCTGGATCGTCTATCCCTATGATTCCTCGTCGGATTTCCGGACCGAGGTGATTTACTCGCGCAGTATCTGGCAATTGGACCGGATCGTCGTGCACGACTGAGCGCGTCATGCGGAAAGGCTGGACCTTACGACGACAGGGATACACGGTGCTGCTGACGGCGGCACTGTTGTGCATTATGGCGATCGTGTCGCTGACCCAGGCGGTATCGCGCGATCTGGACCTGTTGGAATCCGCGAACTCGGACAACGTGCAATGGACCCTGTCGCAGGCCGAGGTGGAATACCTGTCCTTTGAACGGTCGTTGGACCACGCGCTGGCGGCCCGCTCGGTGTCGCGCGACCAGATTCAGCGCGGGTTCGACATCTTCTACAGCCGGATCACGACGCTTGAGACAGGTTCCCTATACAAGGACTTGCGCAATACGGCCGAGTTCAACCAGGCCTTGGCGAATATCCGCGTGTTTCTGGACGGTAACGTCGATCTGATCGACCGGTTGGACAGCGCCACAGAGGCGGAAATGCTGCAACTGGAGACCGACGCCGAGGCGCTTTCGAATGATGTGCGCCACCTGTCGACCTCGGGATTGTACTATTTTGCCAAACTTTCTGACAATCAGCGCGAGTCGATCTCGGTGTCGCTGATGCGGCTGGCCTTTGTCACCACCTCGCTGATCGCGGCGCTGGGGCTGCTGGCATATTATTCGCACTGGATGGGCCAGCAGACCGAACGCTCCAAGCGCGAGCTGGAGGCGGCGTATACGCGGTTGAACACGGTGGTGAACGCCTCGCTGGATGCGGTGATCGTGTCGGATTATCAGGGCCGGGTGCTGGATTTCAACAAAGCCGCGGAAAAGATATTCGGCTACAGTCTGGATCAGGTTCTGGGACTGCCGCTGGCCGATTTCCTGATCCCGCCGGATTTGCGCAACCGCCACCGCGAAGGCATCGCCCGCATGAACCTGACCGGCGAAACCCGCGTCGTCGGCCACGGGCGGATCGAACTGCGCGCGATGCGCGCCAACGAAGAGGTGTTCCCCTGCGAACTGGCGCTGGAAAGCGCGGGCAGCGGCAAAGACCGTATCGTCATCGGGTTCCTGCGCGACATCACCAGCGTGAAAGCCGCCGAGCAGGAGCTGGTCGAGGCGCGCGACCATGCGCTGGCCGGTGAAAAGGCCAAGGCTGATTTTCTTGCGGTGATGACCCATGAAATCCGTACGCCGCTGAATGGTGTGCTGGGCAACCTGTCCCTGTTGGAGGGCACCAAGCTGAACGACCGGCAGACCCGGTTTGCGCAGAACATGCAAATCTCGGCGCGGCAGCTGATGGCGCATGTGGACGCGGTGCTGGACATCGCCCGCTACGAGGCCGGCAAACACTCGGTCCGGCGGGCGCCGACCGATCTGGGCGCGATGTTGCAGGACATCGTCGCCTCGCAAAGCGGGTATGCCGCGGCCAACCGCAACACCCTAAGCAGCCGTTGGGAAGGCGAACCTCCGGGCTGGGTGATGGCCGACGCGGCGCAGGTGCAGCAGGTATTGCTGAACCTTGTGGGCAACGCGATCAAGTTCACCCATGGCGGCCAGATCACGCTGGAGGCCGAGTGTCTGGACGCCCCCGCCCCGCAGACGGCGCGGATCGAGTTCCGGGTCATCGACACCGGGATCGGCATCGCGGAGGCGGATCAGGCGCGGATTTTCAACGACTTCCAAACCGTTGATGCCTCGTACCAGCGCAGTGCCGGGGGCACGGGACTGGGTCTGGGAATCGTGCAGCGCCTTGTGCATGGCATGGGCGGCGAGCTCGGCGTCGAAAGCGAGCCGGGCGAAGGCAGCGTGTTCTGGGTCCGCCTGGATTTCGCCCAAACAGCGGAACCCGAAACCCGCGTGGCATACGATTCGGTGCGGTCGGGCTCGCGGTCTTTGCAAGTACTGGCGGTCGAGGATAACGAGATCAACCTGCAAATCCTGCAAGAGCATCTGGCGCTGTTGGGACATACCGTCAGCGTGGCACATAACGGTCAGGAAGGCGTCGATGCGGCCGCGGCAACCCGGTTCGACGCGATCTTCATGGATATCAGCATGCCGGTGATGGACGGGCTGGAAGCCGCGCGGCGGATACGCGCCGGGGGTGGCGCCAGCCATGACGTGCCAATCATCGCCCTGTCGGCGAACGTCTTACCTGAAATGCGGGAACGCATCACGCAGGCTGGCATGACGGGCTTTGTCGGCAAACCCTACCAGCAGCAGGATCTGCTCAACGTGCTGGACCCGCTGAGCGAGGATGCTCCCGCAAACCCTGCCAGCAACTCGCCCCAACCCGGCGTGCTGTCCGAGCTGCAAGACAGGTTCGAGCGCGAAACCGATGAGTTGCTGGACTGGCTTGAAACCCTGCCCGAGGATCATGCCGAGATCGCCGCGCGCAGCCACATGGTGGCGGGCAGTGCGGCGGCCTTTGGCAATCTGGACCTGCGCAACGGTTTGATCCGTCTGGAACAGGCCGCCGAACAGCGGGCAGAGCGCGCCGTACTGGAACGCCACATCGCAGAGGTGCGCCAGATCTGGTCGGACGCCTGATCGGCCCTTAGTTGTTAAGCAGGAACACAGCACCCACGATGCCCAGCACCCGCGCGGCCTCGGCCACGTTGGTGACATTGCTGTCGTAGCAGGCCACGGCATCGCCCGGCAGCAGGTAGGGATCGTAATCGTCCCGGTCCGCACGGCGCAGCAGCGGCTCGATGTCCCGTTCGATCACGGTCGAGACCTGGCTGATCGGGTTGCGCGACACCAGAATGGCCGAGCGGTTGGCGCTGGTCGCCCGCGCACCACCGACACAGTTGGCATCGACGACGGCCTGGATGTAGCGGGTGCCATAGGGCACTTCGCGGACCTCTCGACCGATGGCCGAGGACGCGTTGTTCGAGGCCGGCTGCGTCAGGTTCGACAGGTACAGGCTGATCCCCGGCGGCGACAGCGGGCCGGGTTTCATCAACTCGTCCTGGAAACAGCCGCGGCTGGGCACTTCGATCTGATCGCCAGTCAGCAGCATGATGTCCTCGCCGGTCTGGCCGTCGAACAGATCGCGCAGGTCCAGAACATGGGTCCGCCCCGCGCGGGTCAACTTGACCGCCGACAGGTCGGCATCGGGACGCACACCGCCCACGGCCCGGATCGCAACGGACAGATTGCGCCCCTCAGTCGAGGAGCCAAGCGCCGCTTGCCGCGCCGAATCCACCCTGTCACCCGAGGTGCCGCCGATCTCGACCGCGTGGGGTTCGAACACCGCGCCTTTCACCCCAACAGAGACCGAGGCGAAGTCGGTCATCCGCACAGACAGGCGCGGCAGGGCGTCGTAGAAGCCTTCTTCGATCAGGGCGCGGCCCAGATCCGCCTCGACCTGCGCGGGACTGCGGCCTTGCGCCGGGATCGGTTTCAGGAACGGCAACTTCAGCGTGCCATCACGCGAGACAACGTAAGGGCCGCTGAGCGTTTCGTCGGAATCCACGCGGATATCGACCAGATCGCCCCGGCTGAGCCATTCGCCCATCAGAGAGCGAGTCGCCAGATGCGCGCCCTTGGCCAGACGGCTGCCTGGCCCGTCGCCCAGATGCCCGCCAAGCGGTGTCATGCAGCGTTCCGCATTCATCCGGGCCGAGACCAAGAGCGGCGCGTCAGGCACCCGCGCAGGTGGTTCGCGGTACTGCGCCTGATAGGCACCACCCTGGGCCACGGGCTCGATATTTCCGGGGGGAACGACCGCACCACAGGCCCCAAGAAGGGCAAGCCCAAACCCGGCCAGAGTCGTCGGTATGCGGGATTTGGGCATGAAGGCTCCGGTCTGCTCGTGGCTTTTCTGTAGTTTAGTGCGGGGGGCCCTGACAAGGCAACAGGCGTCACGCCCCAACCGGCAAGCGGTTATGGAATGTGTCCGGTTGGATAGGACATCACCCGAACACCCGCCCCATCAAGCCCTCCGCGCAGAAGCAATCCAGAGGGCACGCGGATAGGTTGGAAACACCCCAAGCACGGTTACGATCATGAACACGCAGTTTTCCCCCCTTGGCCATCTGGCCCGCTCATTGGCGGCTTATGGAGCCTCTGAAATCGCCGCCAAGGGATCTCGGCTGTTCGTGGTCGTGGCCGTGGCACATAGTCTGGATGTGGGGCAGATCGGGCTGGCCGCCACCGCGCTGGCCGCGGCTGACATCCTGAAAGCGTTTACCGAAAACGGTGTGATCCAGCGTATCATCGCCGCCCCCGCCGACCGGCTGGAGGCAACCTGCGCCGCAGCACATCGCATTTTCTGGGTCTGGTGTCTGGGCCTGTTTGGCCTGCAATCGCTGGTGGCCGGGGCCGTCTGGATGGCCACCGCTGAACCACTGGTGCCGCTGCTGATCCTGCTCCTGGCCGGGGAATACCTGTTCATGCCCGGTGGGCTGGTTCAGGCCGGTCTGGCGATGCGGGCGGGCAAACTCAGCCGCACCGCCGCCATCGCTGGCAGCCAGATCGTGCTGTCGAATATTCTGGCGGTCGTCCTGACGCTGGCCTGGCCCTCGGCGCTTGCGCTGATCCTGCCGCGTCTGCTGACCGCCCCCTACTGGCTAATTGCCATGCGCCGCCTCCAGCCTTGGCGGCGTAACCCCGAGGTCCGTCCGGCCGAGCTTGGTCCCTTTCTCTCCTATGGTTGGGCGGTCCTCGGGGTCGAAATCGTCAAGGCACTGCGGATGCAGGCCGACAAGCTGGTCGTGGGCCTGCTTCTGGGCACCGAAGCCCTGGGCGTCTACTTCATGGCGTTCAACGCAGGCCTGAGCATCGCCAGCTCGTTCTCGGTCGCGTTTGCCAACGTGCTGTTCCCGCATCTGTGCAACGCCACCGACCGCGCTGGTGCCCTTCGCCAAGGCGTACTGCTGAGCATGGGGCTGATCACGCCCGTCGTTCTGGCCCAGGCCGCATTGGCCCCGATCTATGTGCCGCTGCTGCTGGGGGCGGATTGGGCGGATCACGCCGGGATCGTCTCGGTTCTGTGCCTAGCCGCCATTCCCACGCTGCTGTGGACCTCGGCCGCAGGTTGGCTGCGCTCGAACGATCGCCCGCAGACCGAGTTCACCGTCACCACCCTGCTGACCGTTCTGTTGGTTCTGAACACCGTCGTGATGGCGCCGCACGGGCTGATGCCGATTGCCATCGGCTATGTGGTCCTGACCTCGGTGGTCCTGACGATCGCCTCGCTGCCCGCCCTGATCTTTGCCTTCTCCCGCCCTATGGTCACCGCCTGAGAGCTTCCCATGCCCCGTTTTTCGATCATCATCCCCGCCTTCAACGCCGCCGACACGATCGGCGACACCCTCAGCAGCCTGATCGCGCAAACCTGCCCGGACTGGGAGGCGCTGGTCGTCGATGACGGCTCGACCGATGCGACGCGCGAAATGGTTGCCCAGTGGGCCTCGCGCGATGCGCGGATCCGGCTGATGGGGCACCCCGGCAACGGCCCCAGCGATGCGCGCAATTTCGCGGCCTTCCACAGGGCACGGGGCGAGATCCTGGCCTTTTGTGATGCCGATGACCTGTGGGTGCACACCAAACTGGCCGAGGTCGCCCTGACCATGGCGCCCCTGGGCTGCGACGGGGCCTTTGGCAAAGTTGCGTTCTTTTCGCGAAACACCACCGATGCACGCACTCTGTCGAACTTGCCCGACGGCCCGCTGAGCATTCCCCAATTGATGGGCGAAAACCCGGTCTGCACTCTGTCCAACCTGTCCGTTCGGCGCGAGGTCTTCCTGATCTCCGGCGGCTTCGATCCCAGCTTCGTGCATAACGAAGATCTGGACTGGCTGATCCGCGCCGTCGGCGCGGGCGTCGAGCTGCGGGCCATGGACAGCGTGCAGGTCTGGTATCGCACGTCCCATGGCGGGCTGTCCTCGGACCTGCCGGCCATGCGATCCAGCCGGGCGCGGGTTCTGAAAACCGCCCGCCGCTATGGCTATGCCGCTTCGCCCATGACCGAGGCGATCTACCTTCGCTACCTGGCGCGTCGCGCCCTGCGGCTGGATCTAGGCCGGGCCGAGGCGCTGCGCCTGTCGCTGCGCGGCCTGTGGATCAGCCCGCGCGGGTTCTGTTCCCCTGCACGACGGGGGCTGGTGACGGCGCTGGCGTCGATGGCCGCCCCGTTCCTGCCGCGCTCTGTCCGCCGCGCCCTTTTCAGCC
Organism: Thalassobius vesicularis; assembly: GCF_004799325.1. GTDB lineage: Bacteria > Pseudomonadota > Alphaproteobacteria > Rhodobacterales > Rhodobacteraceae > Thalassobius > Thalassobius vesicularis. Next base: position 151,836 of record NZ_SSMD01000003.1, on the reverse strand, counting down.
ACTGAGACCCGATATGCCCAAAGCCTCCATTGTTGTCCCCGCCTACAACGTCACCGCTACCCTGTCGCAAACCATCGCCGCGCTGCGCGCCCAGACCTATGACGACTACGAGATCATCATCGTGAATGATGGCTCGACCGACGCGACCCCTGCCCTGGCCGACACGCTGGCGCAAAAACCGGGCGTCAGGGTTATTCACCAGAAAAACCGTGGCCTGGCAGGCGCACGCAATTCCGGCATTGCGGCCGCACGGGGGGATTATATCGGGTTCTGCGACGCGGATGACCTGTGGATGCCGACCAAGCTGGCCGCCCATGTCGCGCATCTGGAAGCCAACCCCTCGGTCGGGCTCAGCTACTCTGGCTCGCGCCTGATCGCCGCGGATGGCAGCCCCACACGCCACCGGCAACGCCCGCGCCTGACGGATGTGACCGCCGCGCATATCCTCAAGCGGAACCCGATCGGCAACGGATCGGCGCCTGTTCTGCGCCGCTCGACCCTGGCCGCGATCGCCTGGCGCCCGCTGCACGAAACAGAACGCGACTGGGTCTTCGACGAAACGTTTCGCCAGTCCGAGGACATCGAATGCTGGCTGCGCCTGGCACTAACCACCGATTGGGATATCGAGGGCGTCCCCGGCGATCTGACACTGTACCGCGTCAATCCGGGTGGGCTGTCGGCCAACACCGCGCAACAGTTGCAGTCGTGGGAACGGATGATCCACAAGTTGACCCCGCTGGACCCCACGTTTTTCGCCACGCACTCCCCGGCGGCGCGGGCCTATCAGCTGCGCTATCTGGCGCGCCGCGCGATCAGCGATCTGGACGGCTCGACCGCGCGCCGATTGATGCGCCTGTCCAACACCACCTCGCTGCGACCCTATCTGGAAGAACCGGCCAAGACGCTGATCACGCTGGCCGCCTCGCTGCTGCTGGTCGGGCTGGGCACGCGCACCGTGCGCAAACGTCTGGGCCTGACCGACCACACCGCGTCCGAAGTTTGATTGAGGATTTTTGCCATGCACCGCCCCACCATCGTTCACTTGATCGACGACACCAATGCCGGCGGCGTGATGCGCCTGCTGGAGCATATCTGCGCCGACCCCGAAATGAACCGCACCGCGCAGCACATTATGCGCCCGGTCAAACGCGGCGCGCTGTCGATGCGCCGGATTCAGGCCGATGTGATCGTCTCTCATCTGTCGATCAGCTGGCGCACGCTGCCCTCTCTGATCTCTTTGCGGGCGGTGCATCCGGGCACGCCGCTGATCCATGTCGAGCATAGCTACACCCAAAGCTTCACCGCGTTGAACGTGCCCAACCGCGAGCGGTTCTTCAGCCTGCTGCGCATCGGCTATTCGCTGTTCGACCATCAGGTCGCCGTCAGCCATGCGCAGGCGCGTTGGATGTTCCGCCGTCGGTTGGTGGATCTGGGCAAGCTGACCGTCATCCCGCCGATGGTGGGGCTGGAGCGGTTTGCCGCCCTGCCCGCCCCCGCGGCCAGCACCCCCCGCCGGATCGGCGCCATCGGGCGGCACGACCGCCAGAAGGGGTTTGACCTGCTGATCTCGGCCTTCCGCGCGGTCAAAGACCCGAACGCCGAGTTGATGTTCTTCGGCGAAGGGCCGGAAACCGAGCAGTTGAAACATCTGGCCGCTGGGGATCGCCGCATCACCTTTGCCGGTCATGCCGCCGATCCGGTGGCCGCGATGGCCAGCGTCGACGCCCTGGCGATGCCTTCCCGCTGGGAGGCCTATGGTCTGGTCGCACTGGAGGGACGCATGGCAGGACGGCCCGTGCTGGTCTCGCCTCAGGATGGGCTGAAGGATCAGGTCGCCGCTGGCGCGATCCCGGTCCAGTCGTTCACGGTTGAGGCATGGACCGAGGCGCTGACCGCCTTGTTGCAGGGCGACATCGCCGTACCGGCCCGCCCTGACCCGGCCGAACTGGAACGCGACTTTGCACAGAATTGGCAGCAAATGCTGCACGCGGTTCTGACATCGGACGATACCCAACTGGCGGCCTGATTTGATCCCTCAAGGCGGCTGAGTCGTAGTGACGCCGCCTCCATCCTCGCTTATGTTCGCGACAGGCAACAAGCGGATGGAGTCCCCGAAATGACGCAATTTTCGATGACGCGACGGGGATTTTGCGCGGCGATGGCGGCAGCGACGGTCGCACGCCCGGCTTTGGCCAGCCCCGAGACCCTGATCGCCCGCAAGGCAGACGTCCAACTGGCACCCGAAGGCTACGGCGCGACCCAGGTCTGGTCCTATGATGGCTCGGTCCCCGGGCCGGTCCTGCGGGCGCGGCAGGGTCATCGGATCACCCGCCAGCTGGTGAACGAACTGGACGTGCCGACCTCGGTCCATTGGCACGGCATTCGCATCGACAACGCGATGGATGGCGTGGCGGGCCTGACGCAAGACGCGGTGCCGCCGGGGGGCACCTTCGACTATGACTTCGCCCTGCCCGATGCCGGGACCTACTGGTACCATGCCCACACCAACTCGATGGAGCAGGTCGCGCGCGGCCTGTCCGGTGCCCTGATCGTCGAGGAACCCGACGCCCTCGACGTGGACCGGGACGAGGTGCTGGTGCTGGACGACTGGCTGCTGGACCCGGCCACGGGCGGCTTTGCCGAACCCTTCAACCACCCCATGATGATGAGCCACGGCGGCCGCACCGGCAATCTGGTCGGCGTGAACGGGCGCTACGATTTCACCCTGACCGCCCAACAGAACGAACGGCTGCGGCTGCGCCTGATCAATGCCGCCAACGCGCGGATCTTCGATCTGCGGCTTGAGGGGATGACCGGCTGGGCCATCGCGCTGGACGGCATGCCGCTGGACGCTCCGGTTCCGGTGACGGACGTGATCACGCTGGCACCGGCGCAACGCATCGACCTGATCGTGGACATTGTCGCCCAAGAGGCCGGGCTGCTGATGTGGATGCAGGAAGACAACTGGCAGCTGCTGGCCGATGTCACGGTCAGCGGCCAGTCGGCGCGCGCGGCGCGGCCCGCCCCCTCGGCCTTGCCGCCCAATCCGCGGATGGAGCTGCCCGCGCTGGCCGATGCCCGCAAGCTGGAGATGGTAATGGAAGGCGGTGCCATGGCTGGCATGGAAAGCGCCGTCTATCAGGGCGAGCGCCTGAGCTTTCGCGAGATGATCGAACGCGGCCAGTTCTGGGCGCTGGCTGGTCAGGCCGGGCTATCCGACACCCCGTTTGCGAAGCTTTCGATCGGCGAACCGGTGCGCCTGAAACTGATCAACCGCACGGTTTTTCCGCACGGGATGCACCTGCACGGCACACATTTCCGCGAAGTGCACGCCGACGGCAGCCTCGGCCCCCTGCGCGACACCATCCTGAGCGTCCCGAACCAACCGCTCGAGATCGCCTTTGCCGCCGACAATCCGGGCAAATGGCTGTTTCACTGCCACATGCTGGCCCATGCGGCCAGCGGCATGACCACATGGATCAACGTCGCCTGAGGGCGGTGCAAAGCATCGGGTTTCACGAGGAAAACTTCGCAAACGTGCGGGATATACCTTGTCTTTCAAGGTGGTACCCAAGGTCGGACTCGAACCGACATGACCGTTAGGCCGGGGGATTTTGAATCCCCTGCGTCTACCATTCCGCCACTTGGGCACGTCGCACACCTCTACCCAACCGTTTGCGCCCCGTCCAGAGGCAAAAGCGCGGTTGACGGCGCGGCGTGTCCGTGGCGTAACGGGGGCAAGCAACAGGACCCTGCACATGCTGCATTCGCTATACCGCTGGACCATGTCCATGGCCGACCATCCCCGCGCCTTGTGGGTGCTGGCGGCAATCTCGTTCATCGAGGCGTCGGTGTTCCCGATCCCGCCGGATGTGCTGATGATCCCGATGATTCTGGCCGCCCCGCGCCGGGCTTGGCTGATTGCCAGCGTGGCGCTTGTCTCCTCTGTGGCGGGCGGGCTGCTGGGCTACCTGATCGGCGCGCAGTTCTATGAACAAATCGGCCGCCCCATTCTGGAAACCATGGGCAAGGCCGACGCCATGGCCGAGTTCAACACCCGCTTCAACGACTTCGGCTTCTGGCCGGTGCTGATCGCCGGGGTGACCCCCTTCCCGTTCAAGGTCATCACCATCATGTCCGGCTGGACCGGCCTGCCACTGAGCGTATTCATCGTGACCTCGATCCTCGCACGTGGCCTGCGGTTTTTCGTGGTCGCCGCGCTCTTGTGGAAATACGGCGCACCAATTCGTGACTTCATCGAAAAGCGGTTGGGCTTGATGTTCACCCTCTTCGTCGTCATCCTGCTGGGCGGCTTCTATCTGGTGAAATTCCTATGATCCTTGACCGTAAAACACTGATTTCCTTAGCAGCGGCCGGGTCTGCGGGCCTTTTGGGCGGGGCATTCGTGTTCCAGTTCCTCGGCTACGCCCCGTGCGAGATGTGCCTGTGGCAACGCTGGCCCCATGCGGCGGCGATCCTGATCGGGGTGATCGCCCTGGCAACGGCATCGCGGGCCCTGTGCTGGCTGGGCGCGCTGGCGGCCGGTATCACCGGCGCGCTGGGGGTCTACCATACGGGGGTCGAGCGCGCCTGGTGGCAAGGCCCCACCAGCTGCACCGGTTCGGGCGGGATGGATGCCAATAACCTTCTGGCGATGGACGGCCCCAAGATCGTGCTGTGCGATCAGGTGGCATGGGAGCTGTTCGGCATCTCGATGGCCAGCTGGAACGCGATTTTCTCGTTCGGGCTGATGGTCATCTGGATCATGGCCGCCCGCGCCCGCCGCTAAAGAAAAGGCCCCCGCAAGGGGGGCCAGTTTCGCCGCTCAAGCTCGATCATTGATACCGCTCGGTGTTTTATGCCTGCGGCCTGAGCGTCGCCGGGACGAGCGCACCCGCCCCGAGTTCCGTTGACAGTTTGCACCGTCCTTGGTGGTCGTCGCGGTCAAGAATTTTTAAAATTCTTGACCAAATTCTTTGAAAGAATTTGGGCCGGCCCCGAGGGACCGGCCACCATCCTTAGCTGCAGCCCGACGTTGCGCCGCAGGTGTTGCACTTCATACAGGTGCCATTGCGCACCAGCGTGTAGTTGCCGCAATCGCCGCAAGCCTCGCCCTCGTAGCCCTGCATCTTGGCCTTGGTGCGCGCGTCCATCGACACCGCGCCCGAGCTGACCGCCGTCGAGCCCGCCAGCATCGCACCGCCCGTCCCGGTGCCCATCGTCTCGGGCACCAGCGTCTGCAACGCCGCTTCGGGATCGCGCCCGAAAGCCACGCCGCCCAGAGATTGGCCGCCCTGCAGCACCACCAGCTCTTGCGGCAGGCGCTTGCGCAGGTAGCCGGTCGAGCTGATCTGCTTCAGCATCTCCAGGCTGCGGGTGGCAGCGGTTTCGCTCAGCTCTTCGACGTTCGACACGCCTTCCTCGACCCCACGACCCAGGTCATCGAACGAGGCGCCCTGCGGTTTCACATGGGCCAGGTCGGTGCGGTCCAGATAGGACACGGCCAGCTCGCGGAAGATGTAGTCCAGGATCGAGGTCGCGTTCTTGATCGAGTCGTTGCCCTGCACGATCCCGGCCGGCTCGAACTTGGTGAAGGTGAAGGCGTCCACGAACTCCTCCAGCGGCACGCCGTATTGCAGGCCCACGGACACGGCGATGGCGAAGTTGTTCATCATCGCCCGGAAACCGGCCCCTTCCTTGTGCATGTCGATGAAGATCTCGCCCAGCGTACCGTCGCCGTATTCGCCGGTACGCAGGTAAACCTTATGCCCGCCGACCACGGCCTTCTGGGTGTAGCCCTTGCGGCGCTCGGGCAGCTTTTCGCGATGCGCGCGGACGATTTCCTTGACCACGATCTTCTCGACGATCTTTTCGGCCAGAACGGCGGCCTTTTCCTGCGGGGTGCCGGTTTCCAGCACCTCGGCAGCGTCGTCGTCATCCTCGATCAGGGCGGCAGCCAGCGGCTGCGACAACTTCGAGCCGTCGCGGTACAGTGCGTTCGCCTTGATGCCCATCTGCCAGCTGCGTTCATACGCGGCCTGGCAATCCTCGATCGTGGCCGAGTTCGGCATGTTGATCGTCTTGGAAATCGCGCCCGAGATGAACGACTGCGCGGCGGCCATCATGTCGATGTGGCTGTTCACCGACAGGTAGCGCTTGCCCTTCTTGCCGCAGGGGTTGGCGCAATCGAAGATCGCGTAGTGCTCCTCCTTCAGGAAGGGCGCGCCTTCCAGCGTCATCGTCCCGCAGACGTGGTCGTTGGCGGCCTCGATGTCCTTCTTGCTGTAACCCAAGTGGGTCAGCAGGTTAAAGGTCGGGTCGGCCAGCTTGGCGGCGGGGACTTTCAGCACGTTGGTGCAGAATTCCTCGCCCAGGGTCCACTGGTTGAACACAAAACGGATGTCGAAGGCCGAGGCCAGCGAGCGTTCCACCTTGTCCAGCTCGGTCTCGGTGAACCCGTGCTGCATCAGGCTGGCGTGGTTGATCCCCGGCGCGTTGCCAAGGGTGCCGTGACCGACGGCGTAGCTGACGATTTCCTCGATCTGGGCGCTGGAATAGCCCAGCTTCTCCAGCGCGGCAGGAACCGAGCGGTTGATGATCTTGAAGTAGCCGCCACCGGCCAGCTTCTTGAACTTCACCAGCGCGAAGTCGGGCTCGATCCCGGTGGTGTCGCAATCCATGACCAGACCGATCGTGCCGGTCGGCGCGATGACCGAGACCTGCGCGTTGCGGTAACCGTGCTTTTCGCCCAGCTTCAGCGCCTCGTCCCAGCTGGTCATAGCCAGCTCGGCCAGACGTTGATCGGGCACATTGGCCAGATCCAGCGGCACCGGCTTCACGGCCAGTTTCTCGTAGCCTTCGGAGGCGCCATAGGCGGCCGTCCGGTGGTTGCGGATCACGCGCAGCATGTGCGCCTTGTTGCGCTCGTAGCCGTCAAAAGCGCCCAGCTCGCCCGCCATCTCGGCCGAGGTCGCGTAGGCCACGCCGGTCATGATCGCGGTCAGCGCGGCACCCAGGGCGCGACCCTCTTTGCTGTCATAGCCAAAGCCCATGTTCATCAGCAGACCGCCGATGTTGGCGTAGCCCAGACCCAGCGTGCGGAAGTCATAGGACAGCTGAGCGATTTCCTTGGACGGGAACTGCGCCATCATCACGCTGATTTCCAGCGTCACGGTCCACAGACGGGTGGCGTGCATGTAGTCGTCAGCCTGGAACTCTCCATCCTTCAGGAAAGTCAGCAGGTTCATCGAGGCCAGGTTGCACGCGGTATCGTCCAGGAACATGTATTCCGAGCACGGGTTCGAGCCGCGGATTTCACCGTCTTCCGGGCAGGTGTGCCAGGCGTTGACGGTGTCATGGAACTGGATGCCCGGATCGGCGCAGGCCCAAGCGGCGTGGCCGATGTCTTCCCACAGATCACGCGCCTTGACGGTCTTTGCGACGGCCCCATCGGTGCGGCGCAGCAGCTCCCAATCGGCATCGTCCTTGACCGCCTTCAGGAAGGCATCGGTGACGCGGACCGAGTTGTTCGAGTTCTGGCCCGAGACCGAGGCGTATGCTTCGCTATCCCAATCGGTGTCGTAGGTCGGGAATTCGATGCTTTCATAGCCCTGACGCGCGTAGTCCAGCACCCGTTTGACGTAGGTTTCAGGGATCTGCACCTTGCGGGCGCTGCGGATCGCGGTTTTCAGGGTCTCGTTCTTGGCCGGATCGACGGCATCCTCGGACGAGCCGTCCCAGGCGCGGATCGCGTCGAAGATCTCGTTCAGCTTGGCCTCGTGCATCTTGCTGCCTGCAACGATGCTGGCGACTTTCTGCTCTTCCTTCACCTTCCAGTTCACGAAGTCCTGGATATCGGGGTGATCGACGTCGCAGATCACCATCTTGGCCGCGCGACGGGTGGTGCCGCCCGACTTGATCGCGCCAGCGGCGCGATCACCAATCTTGAGGAAGCCCATCAGGCCCGACGACTTGCCGCCGCCCGACAGACGCTCGCCCTCGGCACGCAAGCTAGAGAAGTTGGTGCCCGTGCCCGAGCCGTATTTGAACAGGCGCGCCTCGCGGACCCACAGGTCCATGATGCCGCCCTCGCCGACCAGATCATCGGCCACCGACTGGATGAAGCACGCATGGGGTTGCGGATGCTCATAGGCGCTGGCGGATTTGGTCAGGGTCTTGGACTGGTGATCGACGTAGTAGTGGCCCTGCGACGGGCCGTCGATGCCATAGGCCCAGTGCAGGCCGGTGTTGAACCACTGCGGGCTGTTCGGCGCGGCCTTTTGCGTGGCCAGCATGAAGCGCATCTCGTCGTAATAGGCGCGCGCGTCTTCCTCGGTCGAGAAATAGCCGCCCTTCCAGCCCCAATAGGCCCAGGCGCCGGCCAGACGGTCGAACACCTGCTTGGCGCTGGTCTCACCGCCGGTTTCCGCGCCCTTGGCGGCCGGAACCGAGCGCCACAGGAACTCGGGCACGCCCGCTTCCTTCACCTTCTTAAGACGCGCCGGAACGCCGGCCTTTCGGAAGTATTTCTGAGCGATCACGTCCGATGCGACCTGGCTCCAGCTGGTCGGCACTTCGACTTCGTCCAGGCGAAAAACAATGGTGCCGTCCGGATTGCGGATTTCAGACGCGGTGGTGCGGAAATCCAGCTCGGAATATGCGTCCTGCCCGGCCTTGGTGAATTTGCGTTCAATCTTCATTTGCGCTGCCCCATGATTCAGCTTCTCCCTCGACCGGATGTCGTTGCACCCGGGCCTCTTCAAAACGGCAGGCAAAGCAACCCCGTCCGGCGCCTGTGCGGTCCGGCCCGTCGGGGCCTGATGCCCCTGATCTTGCTAAGTTCTGTCCCCTGCCCACAGCCCACTATATGTTGTGGACGTTTTGGTCGGCCCCCACAATTTGAAGCAGGTACCCCTAAAGGGTCAACGCCATTTTTTCGAATTTTCCGGGTTTTTGCTGTTGACCGGCACCCCCGGCGAACAGCGGGTGATTCAATTGGTTAACGTCACAGCAAGCCACCCTGTGGGCATGTTTGTGGATATCCTCGATTTTCCCAACAAACCGGCAGCTTTAGCGGAATTTCTGCAGTCGCAACATGAACTTGCGGCGATGCAGCAAATCAAAAGATTAACAAATTTATCTATTGGTGGTTATTTCATCAAGCCCTGCCACAAGATGCGGTAGCACTCCGAATCGTCGCGCCAGATCGTAACCGGCGCGGCCATTGAAATCGTGATTTTCAGAAAATGGTCGGGGCGGAGAGATTCGAACTCCCGACCCTCTGTTCCCAAAACAGATGCGCTACCAGACTGCGCTACGCCCCGGACCGAAGCACCACATACAGACCTGTTGCCGGATTGAAAAGCTAAAATCGTGCCGCTTGCACCCAGTCAACAGGGCCAGGCCGCAATCGCCTGCGGCACCGCGGGGTGACGCATCCGTGTGCCCGGTTTCAGGCCCAACATCTGGGCCATGCCGCCGTTGATCTCCAGCACGAAACGCACCTGCGTGCCCCCCGGCACAGGTGTTTCGTCGCCGGGTTGCGCGTTCTCGTGCAGCGCCGTGACGGTGCCGGTTTCATCCATGAAAATCATGTCCAGCGGGATCAGCGTATTGCGCATCCAGAAAGCCACGGGCTGCGGGCGCGGATAAACGAACAGCATTCCGCTACCGCGCGGCATCGCCTCTCGGTGCATCAGGCCCTGCGCCCGTTCCTCGGCATCGTCGGCCAGCTCGACGCGGAACTGGGCGTGTCCCCAGTCGCCGGACAAGTCCACGATATCTGTTCGGCAAGCGCCAGCCAGTGCAGACCCTGGCCCGGCAATGACCAGCAGGGCAGCAATCAGGTGCCGCCCCACCGACATCACGCGTCGACCGTGAATTTCAGCGCTGCTTCCCAGGCCAAGATCTCGGTGGCCATGCGTCCGCGTTTGCCGTCGATCACCCGCAGGCCAACGGCCTCTCCGGGTTGAAGATCGGACAGACCCGAGCGCCGAAGCACTTCGATATGCACGAACACGTCTTCGCCCAAGCCAAACACGTTGGCAAAGCCGAATCCCTTTGCCTTATCGAACCATTTCACCCGCGCCGGCTCTAGCGGAGCGTTGCGGATCAGTTCGGGATCGATTTCCTCGAAATCCGCAAGCGCAGACCCTTCGCCAGGTTTCGGCGGATCGACACGGTGTACCTCTGTGGCTTGTACACCCCGACCCGTTTCCTGAACGGAAATCTCGATAAATGCGCCATCCGCAACCGAGCTTTGCCCAAAATTGCGAAGCACGTTTGCATGAAGCAGGATATCAGGCCCGCCGGATTCGGCGACCACGAAACCAAACCCTTTAACAGGGTCAAACCATTTAACGTGCCCGTGTACCCTACGAGCGCCGTCAGTCTCAGTATTCACAGCGTTGGTACCCACTTGAACGTCATCCCCATGACATTAGTGATACATATCATGCCCCCGCCGCAAGTCAAAAATTGACTTTTTTCAACCGGTTGCATTTCGCGTCACGTGAGTGTCAGGGGTTTAGACGTGTAATTTCCCAGATTGATTCAGGCCCTTCTCGCCGCCAGACAAACCTGTCGTGCAGCCGAAACGCCCCGTCTGCCCAGAACTCAATCTCAACCGGAGTGATTCTGTAACCTCCCCAAAAGGATGGTCTCTGCGGGTTCGGTCCATGTTGCGCGGTGATTTTTGCAACCTCGGCCATCAGCGCGGTGCGCGAACTCAGCGGGCGCGACTGTTTGGACGCCCACGCGCCCAGCCGACTTTTGAGCGAGCGCGACTTGTAATAGTCGTCCGCCTGGGGCCCTTCCTCGCGAGTGACGGTGCCCCGCACGCGGATTTGGCGGCGCAGGGATTTCCAATGCATCACAAAGGCGGCCTTGCCATCCTGCTCGATCTCTTGGGCCTTGGCGCTTTCGTAATTGGTGTAGAAAACAAAGGCCGCGTCCTCGATTTCCTTCAGCAAAACCATGCGCGCATTGGGCAGCCCGTTGGCGTCAACCGTCGACAGCGCGATCGCATTGGGATCGTTCACCTCGGTCTGTTCAGCCTCGGCCAGCCAGCGGCGGGCGATCTCGAACGGGTCATCCCCTGCGAAAATTCCGGTCCTGTCGGTCATCTGTCGTTCCTGCTTCTCGATCATCGTTAACGGTGCGTGGCATCCTGCCCACCCGATATGGTGTATTCTACCCCTGCGTCCAGACGCGGCGTAAAGGCTGCACTTGAAGCGCAAGAGGCAATCCCCTAAAGCACTCTTAACCAGATAAGCACGTCAGGGAATGCGATATGTCAAATCAACTGATGGCCGGTAAGCGCGGTCTGATCATGGGGCTGGCGAACGACAAGTCGATCGCCTGGGGCATCGCCAAGGCATGCGCCGACGCGGGCGCCGAGATGGCCTTTACCTATATGGGCGATGCTTTCCGCAAGCGCGTCGTTCCGCTGGCCGACCAACTGGGCGTCGACACGCTGATCGATTGCGACGTGTCGGACCCGGCCTCGATCGACGCGGCCTTTGCCGAGATCCAGGCCAAGTGGGGCAAGCTGGACTTCCTGGTCCATGCCATCGGCTTTTCCGACAAGAACGAGCTGCGCGGCCGCTATGTCGAAACCTCGCGCGACAACTTCCTGATGACGTTGGACATCAGCTGCTACAGCTTCACCGCCGTGATGCAGCGCGCCGAGAAACTGATGACCGAGGGCGGCAGCGCCTTGACGCTGACCTATTACGGCGCCGAGCAGGTCATGCCGCATTATAACGTCATGGGCGTGGCCAAGGCCGCACTTGAGGCATCGGTGAAGTACCTTGCCGAAGATCTGGGCAAGGACGGCATCCGCGTCAACGCGATCAGCGCCGGCCCGATCAAGACGCTGGCCGCCAGCGGCATCGGCGATTTCCGCTATATCCTGAAGTGGAACGAGCTGAACTCGCCCCTGCGCCGCAACGTGACCATTGACGACGTGGGCAAATCGGCGCTTTACCTGCTGTCCGACCTGGGCAGCGGCGTAACCGGCGAGAACCTGCATGTGGATGCGGGCTATCACGTGGTCGGCATGAAAGCCGTGGATGCCCCCGATATCGACGTTGTGACCGGAAGGAAGGACTGATGGCCGAAACCCGCCTGCCCCACGAAAAAGGCTTCCACATCAGCTGGGACCAGATCCACCGCGACAGCCGTGCGCTGGCATGGCGTCTGGACGGCAACGGGCCGGACAATGGGGACTGGCGGGCCATCGTCGCGATTACCCGTGGCGGCATGGCCCCCGCGATGATCATCGCGCGCGAGCTGGACATCCGCACCATCGACACGATCAGCGTGAAATCCTACGACCACCAGTCACAAAGCGAGGCACAGGTGCTGAAAGCGCCCGACGCGGGCCTGATGGGCGACGGCACCGGGATTCTGGTGATCGACGATCTGGTGGACAGCGGCAAGACGCTGGAACTGGTGCGCGCGATGTACCCCAAGGCGCATTTCGCCACCGTCTACGCCAAGCCCAAGGGCCGTCCGCAGGTGGACACCTACATCACCGAAGTCAGCCAGGACACGTGGATCTTCTTCCCGTGGGACATGGCCCTGCAATATGTCGAGCCCTACCGCGGCAAGGACTGACCGGACCAACGCTCCGACACAAGACAAGACAGAAAAACGGGCGAAAGCGATTGCACGCCCGTTTTTTCATTGCTCTAACTGATCGCAATACCCGGCCCTCCGATAGATCAGGAGCATAAGATGACCATTTCGCGGACCGCCACGACCTTCCCCTCTCCGGTGATGGAGGCGCGGCGCTGGATCGCGGGCAAGACGTTCAGCCCCGAGAAACCGCTGATCAATGTCAGCCAGGCTGCCCCCGTGGAACAGCCCCCGCTGGCCCTGCGCGAGGCGATTGCCGACACCGCGCTGAACCTGCCTTCGGCGCATCTGTATGGGCCGGTGCTGGGCCTGCCCGATCTGCGCGCCGAGGTGGCCAGCCAGTTCAGCGCCAGCTACGGCGGCCAGATCGAGGCGGAAAACGTCTGCATCACCTCGGGCTGCAATCAGGCCTTTTGCGCGGCCTTGGTCACGCTGACCACCGAAGGGGATGAAGTTATCCTGCCAACCCCTTGGTATTTCAATCATAAAATGTGGCTGGACATGACCGGCGTGCGCGCCGTCGCTTTGCCCACCGGCCAGGGATTGCTGCCCGACCCGGACGTCGCACAGGCGCTGATCACACCGCGCACCCGCGCCATCGTGCTGGTCACGCCCAACAATCCGGGCGGCGCGGAATACCCGCCCGAGCTGATCGCCGCCTTCCGCGACGTGGCCCGCACGGCCGGAATCGCGCTGATCGTGGACGAGACCTATCGCGATTTCCACAGCTGCGACGGCGCCCCGCATGATCTGTTCTCCGACCCCGACTGGGATGACACGGTGATTCAGCTCTACTCGTTCTCCAAGGCGTATCGTCTGACCGGCCACCGCGTGGGGGCGATGATCTCCAGCCCGGCGCGTCTGGCCGAGGTCGAGAAATTCCTCGATACCGTCACGATCTGCCCCAACCAGCTTGCGCAGCACGCGGCGCTGTGGGGGATGCGCAACCTGCGCCAATGGCTGGCCGGTGAACGCGCCGAGATCCTGGACCGCCGCGCCGCGATCGAAGAGCATTTCCCCAAGCTAGAGGAGAAAGGCTGGAAACTGCTGGGGGCCGGCGCCTATTTCGCCTATGTCCAGCACCCGTTCCGCCGCTCGTCCCTGCAACTGGCGCAGGACATGGTGGACGAAGCCGCGGTTCTTGCCCTGCCTGGCACCATGTTCATGCCCTCGGACGACCCGGCAGGCGAGCGTCAGCTGCGGATTGCCTTTGCCAATATTGATCGCACAGGGATCACACAGCTGTTTGAGCGCCTTGCAGCCCTTGCCCCGCGCGGGGTCTCGTCGTAGACACGCACGACGAATGAAATTGACCCGGAAAAGGGAAGCACATGGCGCGCGGTGGAACGACCAAAATTCTGATCTGGATCCTGATGGCGATGCTCATTCTGGGCCTTGGCGGCTTCGGGGTGATCAACCTTTCGGGCAGCGTGCGGACCGTGGGGTCCGTCGGCGAAGAAAAGATCAGCGTTCAGCAATACGGTCGCGCCCTGCAAGAAGAGCTGCGCAACATCGAAGCCCGCACCGGTCAGCGCCTGTCGCTGGCGGACGCGCAGGCGCGCGGCATCGACAAGGGTGTTCTGGGCCAGATGATCGGCGCCGCCGCGCTGGATAACGAAGCGCGGCAGATCGGCCTGTCCATGGGCGACGAAATCCTGCGCCGCCAGATCCTGCAAATCCCCGGCTTCAAGGGGCCGGACGGCAAGTTCGACCGCGAAAGCTACAAGTTCGCGCTGTCGCAGACCGGCCTGTCGGAAAGCGAATTCGAAGACGAGATGCGCCGCGAATCCGCCCGCTCGCTGCTGCAGGGCGCGATCATCGCCGGGGCCTCGATGCCGGAAACCTATCTGGACACACTGATGGGCTTCATCGCCGAGCGCCGCAACTTTACCTGGGCCGTGCTGGATGCCAACACGATGCCCGTCGTGCTGCTGGACCCGACCGAAGAGCAGCTGATCGCCTATCACGACAATCACAAGGCCGATTTCACCACCCCGGCGATGAAAAAGCTGACCTATGTCTGGCTGACCCCCGACATGCTGCTGGACAAGGTCGAGGTGGACGACGCCTCTGTCGTCGCGCAATACGAGGCGAACAAGGCCGAGTACATGCGCCCCGAGCGTCGCCTAGTCGAACGTCTGGCCTTTGCCGACACCGAGGCCGCATCGGCCGCCAAGGCGCGGATTGAAACCGGCGAGACCGATTTCGAAGCCATCGTGACCGAGCGTGGCCTGCAACTGTCGGACATCGACCTGGGCGACGTCACCAAGGAAGAGCTGGACGCCGCCGGTGGCGCGGTCTTCAACGCCGCTGTTGGTGATGTTGTCGGCCCGTTTGACACCAACCTGGGCCCGGCCCTGTTCCGCGTGAACGGCATTCTGGCCGCGCAGGAAACCTCGCTCGAGGATGCCCGTCAGGAAATCCGCGATGACCTGGCCGCCGACCGCGCGCGCCGCCAGATCGAAACCGTGACCGAGCAGATCGACGACCTGCTGGCCGGTGGCGCAACGCTCGAAGAACTGGTGACCGAGGCGCATATGCAGCTGGCAACGCTGGACTGGCACGCCGATGCGGATGCGCCGGTGAACGGTTTCGCCGCGTTCCGCGATGCGGCCGAGGCCGTGGCCGAGGGCGACTATCCGCAGGTGATCCGACTGGACGACGGCGGCATCGCCGCGCTGCGCATGGAAGGCATCGTTGATCCGCGCCTGCAACCGCTGGACGAGGTCCGCGACGCCGTGATCGAAGGCTGGAAGGCCGAGCAGACCTCGACCGCGCTGAAGGCGCTGGCCGACGATCTGGTCACCCAACTGGCCACCACCGGCGACATGGCCGCGCTTGGCCTGACCGCGCAGGTCGAAACCGGCGTGACGCGTCAGCAATTCGTGACCGGCGCTCCGGCGGGCTTCCTGACCAAGGTGTTCGAGATGAACAAGGGCGATGTCGCGGTCGTGGCCGGTGACCTGCTGGTGACCATCGTACGCCTTGACGACGTGCTGGCGCCCGATGCCGACAACCCGGATGTCCAGATGATCCGCAAGCAGCTGTCGCAGGATGTTGCCGCCTCGCTGGCGCAGGACCTTTACGCGGCCTACGCGTCCGAGATTCAGGCCCGCGCCGGGATCACGCTGGATCAGGCCGCAATCAACGCGGTCCACGCGAATTTCCAGTAAGGAGCGGCCCCTTGGAACTGACGCCCGCCTTTGACGACTTTTCCCGCGCCTATGATGCGGGCAAGAACCAGGTCGTTTACGCCCGCCTGGCCGCCGATCTGGATACGCCCGTCTCGCTGATGCTGAAACTGGCTGGCGCCCAAAAGGACGCCTTCATGCTGGAATCAGTGACCGGGGGCGAAGTGCGCGGCCGTTACTCGATCATCGGGATGAAGCCCGATCTGGTCTGGAAATGCCACGGCACCGAAAGCTGGCTGAACCGGACCGCGCGGTTCGACCCCGAGGCCTTCGTCAAGGATACGACCGACCCGCTGGCCGCCCTGCGCGGCATCATCGCCGAGTCGAAGATCGACCTGCCCGAGGATCTGCCCGGCGCCTCTGCCGGCCTGTTCGGCTATCTGGGCTATGACATGATCCGCCTGGTCGAGCATCTGCCCGACGTCAACCCCGACCCTCTGGGCCTGCCCGATGCGCTGATGCTGCGGCCGTCTGTCGTGGCGGTGCTGGACGGCGTCAAGGGCGAGGTGACCGTGGTCAGCCCCGCCTGGGTCAGCGACGGCCAATCGGCCCGCGCCGCCTATGCCCAGGCCGCCGAGCGCGTGATGGATGCGGTGCGCGATCTGGAACGCGCCCTGCCCCAGGCCAGCCGCGATCTGGGCCAGGCGCACGAGGCCGGCGCGCCGGTCTCGAACTTCTCCAAGCAGGGCTATATGGACGCGGTCGACAAGGCCAAGGACTATATCCGCGCGGGCGATATCTTTCAGGTCGTGCCCTCGCAGCGCTGGACGCAGGATTTCCCGCTGCCGCCGTTTGCGCTCTATCGTTCGCTGCGCCGGACCAACCCGTCGCCGTTCATGTTCTATTTCAACTTCGGCGGCTTCCAGGTGATCGGTGCCAGCCCCGAGATTCTGGTGCGCGTGTTCGACCGTCAGGTCACCATCCGCCCAATCGCCGGCACCCGCCCGCGCGGCGCCACCCCCGAAGAGGACAAGGCGCTGGAGCTGGACCTGCTGGCCGACCAGAAGGAACTGGCCGAGCACCTGATGCTGCTGGACCTGGGCCGCAACGATGTGGGCCGTGTCGCCAAGATCGGCACCGTCCGCCCGACCGAGCAATTCATCATCGAGCGTTACAGCCACGTGATGCACATCGTCTCGAACGTGGTGGGTGAACTGGCCGAGGATCAGGACGCGCTGTCGGCCTTTTTTGCCGGGATGCCCGCGGGGACTGTGTCCGGCGCGCCCAAAGTCCGCGCGATGGAAATCATCGACGAACTGGAGCCGGAAAAACGCGGCGTCTATGGCGGCGGTGTCGGCTATTTCAGCGCGGGCGGCGATATGGACATGTGCATCGCCCTGCGTACGGCCATCGTGAAGGACGAAAAGCTGTATATCCAGGCCGGTGGCGGGGTCGTCTACGACTCTAATCCCGAGGCGGAGTACATGGAGACCGTGCACAAATCCAACGCGATCCGGCGTGCGGCCGCCGATGCCGCGCGGTTCGTGCGGTCGGGCAACGACTGAGGGCGTCGGGGGGCTCTGCCCCCCACGTTGAAAATCTGTGATTTTCAACGCTCCCCCCGGGATATTTGGGAAAAGAAGAAGGACAGGGACGATGCGCAAGAAGACAGGTTCGGGCGCGCGGCCTCGGGTCATTCTGTTCAACAAGCCGTTCGATGTGCTGTCGCAATTCACCGACAAGGGCACCGAAGGGTCCGCGCGGCGTACGCTGTCGGAATTCATTGACGTGCCGGGCGTCTATGCCGCCGGGCGGCTGGATCGTGACAGCGAAGGGTTGCTGGTGCTGACCGATGACGGGCGGCTGCAGGCGCGGATCGCCGATCCGAAGGCCAAGACCTCGAAAACCTATTGGGTGCAGGTCGAGGGCGAGATCACCGACGAGGCGCTGGAGCAGTTACGGCGCGGCGTGATGCTGAAGGATGGCATGACGCGACCCGCGCAGGCCGAGCGGATCGAGGAACCGGCCGGGCTGTGGCCGCGCGTGCCGCCGGTGCGGTTTCGCAAATCGGTGCCGGATGGCTGGATCGCGCTGACCATCACCGAGGGCCGCAATCGCCAGGTGCGGCGGATGACGGCGGCGGTGGGCTTTCCCACCCTGCGGCTGATCCGCTATCGCATAGGCGACTGGACCCTGGACGGGCTGGACAGCGGCACCTGGCGCGACGCTTAGGGTTTTTGCGCCAGCAACAGTGCCGAGATCGGCGCCAGCGCCACGCTGGAGGCGCGATCCTGCAATCCCCACAGCAACAGGGCCGAGATCGTGTCCGGCCGCATCCGACCCAGCATGATGACGCCGTTTTCCTCTTGCCGAGCCTTGAAGGCAGCCTGGTCCAGGAACCGGCGGATGACCTGGGCGTCCTGCTCCTTACCGTCGAAATCGCGGAACACGGTGGCCGAGGGCACGCCTTCCTTGGCGGCCAGTTTCTGGGCGGTGTTCAGCCCCTTGGGGAACAGCACCAGGCCGTGGCCGGTTTCCGTCAGGATCGCGGCCAGCTGGTCCGAGACGGGCTTGGTCTCTTGCAGGCCGGTGGCATCGCCTTCCATCACGGCGACCGTTTCGGGCAGCTTGTTCAGCGCGCCGCGCAGCAGGGTTTCGGCATCGGCGGGCGTGGCGCCCTGCGGCATGTCTAGCAGGGCCATCACCTCGAACCCGGCGGCGCGGTAGCGGGCCATACGGTCAGGCGCGTCCGGGGCGAAGGCGTCGACGGCAAAGGTCAGCGGATAGGGGAAGGCGGCCAGCGCCTCGGCCCCGACGCTGCCGGTGCCGTCATCCAGCAGGATCACCGACATCAGCGGCTTGGCTTCGGGATTTTCAAAGGCGACGGCGTTGGCGCGGATCGGCGGGGTCGTGTCCTCGGTCACCACTTGGGCGGGCTCGTCCTTATCGGTTAGCGAGCCTGCGGGAGTGCCGATGCGCGGGCGCTCGGCCTCGGGCTCTTCGTCTGTCACGCTGGGCAGCGGCTCGGCGCGCTGGGGCGGCACGGGCGGTGCGCCGTCTTCAGCACCGGGGCTGACATCCGCGGCCTTGTCCTGTTCGGGGAAAGCCTTTTCCTCGGGCGCCTCGGGGGCCGCAGGCTGCGCCGGATCGGTCGAGATCCGCGCGTCGTCGCCCGCGGGCGCTGCGGGCTGGTCAACCTCGGTCACCGGGCTGGGCGCAGTGTCGTCCCTGCCCGTTTCGGCGGGGGGCGCGGCATCGGCAGGCGGCGTCAGCGTGCCCTCGGGTTCTCCGGTTTCGGGTTTGCTGGCGGGTTGGGTGGCGTCCTCGTTGACCGGGTTGCCGGCCTCGGTCGCGGGCGGCTCGATCTTGGGGGCCTCGGCCGGCTTGGGCGCGGCCTCGCCTCCGGGCAGCGTCGGTTGGGTGTCCTCGCGCTTCCCCTCGAAATCCGAGCCCGCAGGCACCTCGACCGCGCCGGTTTTCGGGGCGGGGCCATCGCGCAACGGGTACATCAGCGACATCGCGCCAATGCCCAATCCCGACACGATCATCCCCGTCACGAACCCGCGAAAGACGCCTTTTGCCACGCTGCTGCCCTCTTGTTTCTTCTCATCTCTTTGTCGCGATTGGCACCCTGCCCCTTGACGGTCCCGGCCAACCCTGAACAAGTATACCGCGACCAGAGGGGGCGCCTCCAGCCCCGAAAACCGACTGCCACAGGGAAAAGACCGCCCCGATGCTGCTCTTGATCGATAACTACGACAGTTTCACTTACAACCTTGTGCATTATCTGGGCGAATTGGGCGCAGATGTGGTTGTACGACGCAATGACGCGCTGGATGTGCAGGCCGCGATGGCGATGAACCCCGCCGGCATCCTGCTGTCGCCCGGTCCTTGCGATCCGGATCAGGCCGGTATCTGCCTGGCGCTGACCCAGGCCGCGGCTGAAACCAAGACCCCGCTGATGGGCGTGTGCCTGGGCCACCAGACCATCGGTCAGGCCTTCGGCGGCAAGGTCGTGCGCTGCCACGAAATCGTCCACGGCAAGATGGGCACCATCCATCACACCGGCAAAGGCGTGTTTGCAGGGCTGCCCAGCCCGTTCGAGGCGACGCGCTATCACTCGCTGGTGGTGGACCGCGCCACCCTGCCCGACTGCCTTGAGGTCACCGCCCACCTAGAGGACGGCACAATCATGGGCCTGCAACATCGTGAATTGCCGATCCACGGCGTGCAGTTCCACCCCGAATCCATCCGCTCGCAGCATGGCCACCAGATGCTGCAAAACTTCCTCAACGTGATGAAAGTCCCGGCATGAGCGACGCGCTGAAACCCCTCATCGGTGCTGCCGCCGACCGCCCCCTGACCCGAGACGAGGCTGAAAAAGCCTTCTCCATCCTTTTCGAAGGCGAGGCCACGCCCAGCCAGATCGGCGGTTTCCTGATGGCCCTGCGTACCCGTGGTGAAACGGTGGACGAATACGCCGCCGCCGCCGCCGTGATGCGCGCCAAGTGCCACAAGGTCGCCGCCCCCGCAGGCGCGATGGACATCGTTGGCACTGGCGGCGACGGCAAGGGCACGCTGAATATATCCACCGCCACGGCCTTTGTTGTCGCAGGCGCGGGCGTACCGGTCGCCAAGCATGGCAACCGCAACCTGTCGTCCAAATCCGGGGCGGCGGACGCTCTGGGCCAGATGGGCGTCAACGTCATGGTCGGCCCCAAGGTCGTCGAAAAGGCGCTGGCCGAGTGTGGCATCGCCTTCATGATGGCCCCCATGCACCACCCCGCGATGGCCCATGTCGGCCCCGTCCGGGCCGAGCTGGGCACCCGCACCATCTTTAACATCCTCGGGCCGCTGACCAACCCGGCGGGCGTCAAGCGCCAGCTGACCGGCGCGTTTTCCCGCGCCCTGATCCGCCCGATGGCCGAAACGCTGGGCCGTCTCGGCTCGGAACGCGCGTGGCTGGTACATGGCTCGGACGGCACGGACGAGTTGACCATCACCGGCGTCAGCTGGGTCTCGGCACTGGACACCGACGGCAGCATCGCTGATTTCGAGGTGCATCCCGACGATTTCGGCCTGCCCGTTCACCCGTTCGAGGCGATCGTCGGCGGTGATCCGTCGGAAAACGCCGATGCCTTCCGCGCGCTGCTGAACGGCGCCCCCGGCGCCTATCGTGACGCGGTGCTGCTGAACGCCGCTGCCGCGCTGAAAGTGGCCGGCAAGACCGAAGACCTGAAGGACGCCGTCGAAATGGCCCGCGAAAGCATCGATTCCGGCGCCGCCAAACAGAAAATCGAGGCCCTGGCCCGCATCACCTCGGAGGCAAGCGCATGACCGACACCGGCACCGTTCTGGACAAGATCAAGGCTTACAAGCTGGAAGAAGTGGCCGCCGACAAGGCCGCCAAACCCCTGTCCGCCGTCGAGGAGGCCGCCCGCGAGGCCAGCCCCGTCCGCCCCTTTGCCGATGCGCTCTTTACCGCCTCTCGTGAAGGCTATGGCCTGATCGCCGAGGTGAAAAAAGCCAGCCCCTCCAAGGGCTTGATCCGTCCGGATTTCGATCCGCCCGTGCTGGCCAAAGCCTACGAGGACGGCGGCGCGACCTGCCTGTCCGTGCTGACCGACACCCCCAGCTTTCAGGGCGCCAAGGACTACCTGACCGCTGCGCGCAACGCCACCTCGCTACCCGCGCTGCGCAAGGATTTCATGTATGACACCTACCAGGTCGCCGAAGCCCGCGCGCTGGGGGCCGACTGCATCCTGATCATCATGGCCAGCGTCAGCGACGCCCAGGCGCAAGAACTGGAAGACGCCGCCACCGACTGGGGCATGGACGCCCTGATCGAAGTGCATGACGAGGCCGAGCTGGAGCGCGCAGCCAAGCTGAAATCGCGCATGATCGGCGTCAACAACCGCAATCTGAAAACGTTCGAGACCTCGCTGGACACCACCCGCCGTCTGGCCCGTCTGGCCCCGGCGGATCGTCTGCTGGTCTCGGAATCCGGCCTGTTCACCCCCGAGGATCTGCGCGACATCGCCCGCTACGGCGCGCGTTGCTTCCTCATCGGCGAAAGCCTGATGCGTCAGGACGACGTGGCCGCCGCCACCCGCGCGCTGCTGGCCAACCCCTTGATGCCGGGGCAAATGTGATGTCGGGCCTGACCCATTTCGACGCCAAGGGCGACGCCCATATGGTCGACGTGTCCGACAAGGCCGTCACCTCGCGCATCGCCACGGCCGAGGGCTGGATCAAGATGGCCCCGCAAACCTATGATATCATTGCCGAAGGTCGCGCGAAAAAGGGTGACGTTCTGGGCGTGGCCCGGCTGGCCGGCATCATGGGCGCCAAGAAAACGCCCGACCTGATCCCACTGTGCCACCCTCTGCCCGTGACCAAGGTCGCGGTCGAACTGACGCTGGACCCCGACCTGCCCGGCGTCCGGATCGAGGCCACGGTGAAAACCACCGGCCAGACCGGCGTCGAGATGGAGGCGCTGACCGCCGTCAGCACCGCCGCGCTGACGGTCTATGACATGAGCAAGGCCGTCGATAAGGCGATGGAGATCGGCGGCATCCGCGTCACCTTGAAAGACGGCGGAAAATCAGGACGTTACGAGGCACAATGATCACCGTTTCCGAGGCGCTGGAGCATCTGTTTTCCCTGGTCACCCCGCTGGGCACCGAAACCGTGCCGCTGGCGCAGGCCGTTGGCCGGGTGATGGCCGAGGATGCCACCGCCGTTCGGACTCAGCCGCCCTTTGCGGGCTCGGCGATGGATGGCTACGGCGTGCGCGCCGATGAGGTCGCCGTCGGTGCCAAGTTCAAGATCATCGGCGAATCCGCCGCTGGCCGTGGCTTTGACGGTTTCGTCGGCCCGGGCGAGGCCGTGCGCATCTTCACTGGCGCACCGGTTCCCGAAGGCGTGGATTTCGTGGTGATCCAGGAAGACGTGGACCGCTTCGTCAACACCATCACGATCGAGCGTGACCCCGGCGACAACGCCAATATCCGCCCCGCCGGAAACGATTTCGCCGCCGGTTTCACCCTGACCGCCCCGCGCACCCTGTCGCCCAACGAGGTGGCCCTGCTGGCGGCCATGAACATCCCCGAAGTGACGGTCTATCGCCGCCCTGACATCGCGCTGATCTCGACCGGGGACGAGCTGGTCATGCCCGGCGACACCCCAGGCCCCGACCAGATCATCGTCTCGAACACCTTTGGCCTGAAGGCGCTGTTCGACCGCGCCGGGGCTGTGACGCGGATCCTGCCGATTGCCAAGGATGATCCGGCGTCCGTGGAAACCGTGTTCGAACTGGCCGAGGGCGCCGATCTGGTGATCACCATCGGCGGGGCCTCGGTCGGGGATTACGACATCGTCGGCCAGGTCGCGCAAGAATTGGGGATGCAGCAGAGTTTTTATAAGGTGAAGATGCGCCCCGGCAAACCGCTGATGGCCGGCCGCATGGGCGAGGCGCTGATGATCGGACTGCCGGGCAACCCGGTGTCGGCGATGGTTTGCGGCAATGTCTTCGTGCTGCCGGTGGTCGACGCGCTGCAGGGCCTGCCCCCCGCCGCCCGCCCGCGCCAGTCCGCCCCGCTGGCGGCCGCGATCCCCTCGAACGGCCCGCGAGAGCATTATATGCGCGGACGGGTCGAGAACGGACGCATGACGGTGTTCGAGCGTCAGGACAGCTCGCTTTTGTCTGTACTGGCCGAGGCGAACGCCCTGGTCATCCGCCCGCCCGAAGACGGCGCGCGCCAGACCGGCGACCTGGTCGAGTACCTGCCGATCTAAGGGGGCGCTGCCCCCTCGGGTGAAAATCCGGGATTTTCACCCACACCCCCGGGATATTTTCAAAAAGAAGAAGACCGGGTTTGCGGGGATATGTTGACACAAAACGGGAACATGCGTAGAACAAATCCAAACCGGACGGGATTGGAGGTGGCCTATGCTGACCAAAAAACAACTGGATCTGTTGCAGTTCATCCATAAACGGATGCAGCGCGACGGGGTGCCGCCCTCGTTCGACGAGATGAAGGAGGCGCTGGATCTGCGCTCCAAATCCGGGATCCACCGGCTGATCACGGCGCTGGAGGAGCGCGGGTTCATCCGCCGTCTGGCGCATCGGGCGCGGGCCATCGAGATCGTGAAACTGCCCGAGGCACTGGGCGGCGAGGCCGGGTTCGTGCCGCGCGTGATCGACGGAGACCGTCCCGACAGCGTGCTGCCTTCGGCGTTGCCCGTCGATGTGGTGCAGGCGGTGGAGCTGCCGGTGATGGGGCGGATTGCCGCCGGTGTGCCGATCGAAGCGATTGCCCATGTGTCGCATCACGTGGCCGTGCCGAACCAGATGCTGTCTGGCCGGGGCGAACATTACGCGCTGGAGGTCAAGGGCGACTCGATGATCGAGGCCGGGATCAACGATGGCGATGTGGTGATCATCCGCGAGACTTCGGCGGCCGATAATGGCGATATCGTCGTGGCGCTGGTCGAGGATCACGAGGCGACGCTGAAGCGGTTCTACCGGCGTGGCAACTCGATCGCGCTGGAGGCGGCGAACCCCGCCTATGAGACCCGCGTTTTCCCTGAGGATATGGTGAAGGTGCAGGGTCGGCTGGTGGGGCTGATCCGGACCTACTGACAACGGATCCACGGGCGGCAGCCGGTCTCGGACCGGACGCTGCGGTGGATGAGTTGATCTTGACGGCGATAGAGCGCCTGGGCGCCGGTGTGGCGCAATTCGGCGATATCGGTGGTGCGGCAAGGTAAATCTGGTGGCAAGGGCTGGTCTGAGATCAGCCATTCATCCGCTGAGCAGCTTGCCGATTGTGCCTTTTTCCCTCGTAGCACACGCAGATGCAGGCCGGCGACCTTGGGAGTGTCGGGCCAAAGCGCGGCGGCTGCAGTTTGGTCTGCAGGACCGCCGTCGTTTTCCTGCCAGCTGCGGGCGACGAAGCCCTGCCCCCGGCTGCGATCCAGCGCGCGACCCTGATCGGTCATCAGGCCGACCAGCGCGCCTTGGTCCGAGATCAGTAGCAGCGGGCGTTGCGTCTCGGCCCAGATCAGCAGGGCGATGAACATCGGCGCCAGCCCTAACCAGCGACCGCGCCCCTGCCACAGGCACAGGACCAACCCGCCGAGCGTCATTACCGGCAGAACCGGGCTGCCGGGCGTTGGCACCATGCGGACGGCACCCTCCATCCCCGCGATGTATTCGGCGACGCCCAAGATCCAGTCCAGCCCCAGCCCCATCACCCAGAGTGCCAACGCCTCCAGCCCCAGCGGCATCAGCACCATCGCCACCACGCCCGCCGGGATCACCAGCATACCCATCAGCGGCACCGACAGCAGGTTCGCCGCCAGCCCGAACTGCGACAGCATGTTGAAATGCGCCGCGCCAAAGGGGGCCGTGGCCATCCCCGCCACGACCGAGGAAATCACGACCGCCAGCACCGGCTGCATCCAGCGCGGGCCGATCCGCCAGCCGGTGTCGCGGATCGCGCCGAATACTGCCACCAGCGCGGTCGTCGCGGCAAAGGACATCTGGAAACCGGGGGACAGCAGCGCCTCGGGGCGCAGGGCCAGTACGATCAGCGCGGCCACCGCGACGGCGCGCAGCGACAGCGCGCGACGGTCAAAGATCAGTGCCACCAGCATGACGGCGACCATGACAAAGGCGCGCTCGGTCGCGATGCTGCCGCCGGACAGGACCAGATAGCCCGCCGCAACGATCAGCGCGCCCCCCGCCGCGATTTTCTTGACCGGCAGGCGCAGGCCCAGCCACGGCAGCGCCACCAGCATCAGCCGAAGTGCCGCAAAGACCACGCCCGCCAGCAGCCCCATATGCAGGCCCGAAATCGCCAGCAAATGCGCCAGGTTCGAGCGGCGCAGCGCCGTCAGCACCTCTTGCCCCATGCCGCCGCGATCGCCGGTCATCACCGCCGCCGCAAAGGCCCCGGCGCGCCCCGGCAGGGCGCGTTGGATGCGGGCGGACAGATGGGCGCGCAGGGCGGCAACTCCGCCCGGGCCGTCCTGCCACAGCACCACCGGATTGCGGGTATAGCCCATCGCACCGACCTGCTGGAACCAGGCGTGACGGCGGAAATCAAAGCCCCCCGGCTCGGTCGGGCCATTCGGGGGGGCTAGGTGGCCGGTCAGCTGCACCACCTGCCCCGGCACCGGCGCGGGCTGTCCCCAGTCGCCATGCAGCGACAGGCGCACGCGCCGCGGCACCTGTTGGACGCGGGACAGCACCATCCGATCCAGCGTAATCCGCACTGCGTCCGAGCCGGATCTGTCCACCGCGATCACACGCCCCTGCACCGGCCCATAGTAACGA
The DNA here is from genome assembly GCF_004799325.1 of Thalassobius vesicularis. Classification (GTDB taxonomy): domain Bacteria; phylum Pseudomonadota; class Alphaproteobacteria; order Rhodobacterales; family Rhodobacteraceae; genus Thalassobius; species Thalassobius vesicularis. Next base: position 125,724 of record NZ_SSMD01000003.1, on the reverse strand, counting down.
AAGCCCAGCACCGGCCCCGCCTGCATCTGCGTGCGCGCCGTCGCCAGGCACAGCCCCAGCGCCAGCAGCCCCACCGCCCAGAACAAAGGCGAGACCTCGGGGCCCAGCCGCCAACCGCCGACCAGCCCGCACAGCGCCAGCGCACCGAGAATAACGATCAACCGGGCGTCCGGCTCAACCGGCATCTGGAAATACAGGCCGATCCCCAGCGCCATGCACACCGGCCCCCAGGGGAACAGGTGCAGGCGCTGTCCCAGCAGGACATCGCTGATGACCGGAATGCGCATCGCGCCCGTCCTTATCCTTGTCCTCTCTCCGAGGGGCCGCTAGACAGGCGGCAACGCTAACCCCCTCATGGTTACCGAAAGGTTAAGACCCGCATGTGCTCTGACGTCGTCACCCGCTTCGCCCCCTCGCCCACCGGCTATCTGCATATTGGCGGCGCCCGCACCGCGCTGTTCAACTGGCTTTACGCCCGCGGTCGCGGCGGCAAGTTCCTGCTGCGGATCGAGGATACCGACCGCGAACGCTCGACCCCCGAAGCAACGGCGGCGATCCTCAAGGGCCTCGACTGGCTGGGGCTGGACCATGACGGAGAGGTGATCAGCCAATTCGACCGCGCGCCCCGTCACGCCGAGGTCGCGCTGGAGCTGCTGGCGCAAGGCAAGGCTTACAAGTGCTTCTCGACCCAAGAGGAAATCCAGGCCTTCCGCGAGGCCGCACAGGCCGAGAAACGCTCGACCCTGTTCCGCAGCCCGTGGCGCGATGCCGATCCGTCGACGCACCCGGACGGCCCCTATGCGATCCGCATCAAGGCCCCGCAGGACGGCGAGACGGTGATCCGCGACCAGGTGCAGGGCGACGTGACCATCCGCAACGACCAGCTGGACGACATGATCCTGCTGCGCTCGGACGGCACGCCGGTCTACATGCTGGCCGTTGTGGTCGATGACCACGACATGGGCGTCACCCACGTGATCCGGGGCGACGACCACCTGAACAACGCCGCGCGCCAGATGATGATCTACACCGCGATGGGCTGGACCGTGCCGGTCTGGGCACACATCCCGCTGATCCACGGGCCGGACGGCAAGAAACTGTCCAAACGCCACGGCGCGCTGGGGGTCGAGGAATACCAGGCGATGGGCTACCCCGCCGCCGGGATGCGCAATTACCTGGCCCGTCTGGGCTGGAGCCACGGCGACGACGAGTTCTTTACCGACGCGCAGGCCAAGGACTGGTTCGACCTGTCGGGAATCGGCAAATCGCCCGCCCGTCTGGACTTCAAGAAACTGGAAAATATCTGCGGGCAGCACCTCTCGGTGGCCGACGATGCCGCACTGCTGCAAGAGTTGCTGGCATATCTTGACGTAAGCGGCAGTGATCCGTTGAGCGACACTAAAAAAACGCGGCTGGCGGCGGCTCTGCCCTTCCTCAAGGCGGCCTCCAAGACATTCCCGCAACTCATTGAAAAAGCTACATTTGCGCTGATTGAACGGCCAATTTCGCCGGACGAAAAGGCGGCCAAATCGCTGGATGATGTATCCCGTGGTATACTGAAAGAATTGACGCCGCACTTGCAAAATGCTAGCTGGGCGCGAGATGATCTGGAGGCAGCCGCCAATCAGGTCGCGGAAGCGCAGGGAATCAAGTTCGGACAGCTTGCTGGCCCCTTGAGAGCGGCCCTAGCCGGGCGTAGTGTAACCCCGAGCGTTTTCGATATGATGCTGGTCCTTGGGCGCGAGGAAACGATCGCCCGGCTGACCGATGCAACGGCCTGAAGGTAGGACACGGCCCCGCCGACCACCGAAAGCCTGTTGGACTACCAACGCCCGTGCGGTGCGCGCATGAGGCCAGTGACGAAGGGAACACTATGACTGAAAGCACCAGAACCGCTAAACTGACCCTTGACGACAAGACGCTGGAATTGCCGATCCTGACCCCGACCGTCGGCCCCGAGGTCCTCGACATTCGCAAGCTCTATGCGCAAGGCCACGTGTTCACCTACGATCCGGGCTTCACCTCGACCGCGGCCTGCGACTCGACCATCACCTACATCGATGGCGACGAGGGCATCCTGCTGCACCGTGGCTACCCGATCGACCAGCTGGCGGCCAAGTCGCACTACCTCGAAGTCTGCTACCTGCTGATGTACGGCGAACTGCCGACCGCAACCCAGCTGGAAACCTTCGAGACCACGATCACCCGCCACACCATGCTGCACGAACAGATGCAGTATTTCTTCCGTGGTTTCCGCCGCGACGCGCACCCGATGGCCACCATGGTGGGCGTGGTTGGCGCAATGTCGGCCTTCTACCACGACTCGACCGACGTCAACGACCAGAAGCAGCGTGAAATCGCGGCGCATCGCCTGATCGCCAAGATGCCGACCATCGCCGCCTGGGCGTACAAGTACTCGATCGGCCAGCCCTTCGTGTATCCGCGCAACGACCTGGATTACGCCGCGAACTTCCTGCACATGTGCTTCTCGGTTCCGGCAGAGCCCTACCACGTTGACCCGATCCTGGCCCGCGCCATGGACCGTATCTTCACCCTGCACGCCGACCACGAGCAGAACGCCTCGACCTCGACCGTGCGTCTGGCGTCGTCCTCGGGCGCGAACCCGTTCGCCTGTATCGCTGCCGGCATCGCCTGCCTGTGGGGTCCGGCCCACGGTGGCGCCAACCAGGCCTGCCTGGAGATGCTGAAGGAAATCGGCACCGTCGATCGCATCCCCGAATTCATCGCCCGCGCCAAGGACAAGAACGATCCGTTCCGTCTGATGGGCTTTGGTCACCGCGTCTACAAGAACATGGACCCGCGCGCGACCGTGATGAAGGAATCGGCCGACGAAGTGCTGGAGCTGCTGGGCGTCGAAGACAACCCGCTGCTGCAGGTCGCCAAAGAGCTGGAGCACATCGCTCTGAACGACCCCTACTTCATCGAGAAGAAACTGTTCCCGAACGTCGACTTCTACTCGGGCATCATCCTCGAGGCGATGGGCTTCCCGACCTCGATGTTCACCCCGATCTTCGCGATGTCGCGGACCGTGGGCTGGATCTCGCAGTGGAAAGAGCAGTTCTCGGATCCGCAGATGAAAATCGGCCGTCCGCGTCAGCTGTACCTGGGCGAAACCTACCGCGATTACGTCGACGTCGAAGATCGCGCCTGATTCTCTTGTCCCTAGGGCAAGACAACGCCGTCCCCTCGGGGGCGGCGTTTTTTGTTGCAAGTCCCGGAACAATACCGGAATTGCGCGGGGATTTTCCCGGCCTTAACCATAAATTAACCAATTATCTTGCTAGAAACCGTTTCTAGGCGTTTACTAAGTGCTTGATTTTGCACGGTGGAGGCATGGATGTTTTTTGCTTTGTTTGGATTGGCCGCGCTGGGAATGCTGTTTCTGGTTCTCGAAGACGACACCTCGGTCGAAGAACCTGATCCCGATCCGGACCCGGATCCCGATCCGGATCCCAGCGATGTTGTCGTGATTGACGGCACCAGCGACCCCGAGATTTTGGAAGGCGGCGACGAAGACAACCTGATCACTGGCTATCAGGGTGGCGACTCGATCTTTGGCAACGATGGCGACGACACGCTGCGCGGCTATACCGGCGATGACCTGCTGGTGGGCGGCGAAGGCGACGATCTGGTTCAGGGCGGTGTCGGCAACGACATCATGCTGGGCGGCGACGGCGTCGACACGCTTCAGGGCGGCAGCGGCGACGATGTGCTGATCGGCTCGCAGATCTTCGTGAACGATCTGCAACCCGAAGACCTGCCCAACCTGACCAACGGCGACCTGTTCAGCCACCCCTACGAGGGCAACCCTGATGACGAGGGCAACACCCTGGATGGCGGCGACGGCAACGACCTGTTCATCGCAGGCGCGCAGGACACCGTGACCGGTGGTGAAGGCGAAGACCGCATCTTCATCGGCGAATGGGTGCGTGGCGAGGACGAGGCCGTCACCGTCACCGACTTCGACGAAGAGGATGACGTGATCGTCGTGCGCTATCTGGCGGGCAGCTCGCTGCCGCAGATCACGCTGGCCAATGACGGCAACACCCGTCTGGTCTATGCGGATGGCCAGCTGGTCGCGCGTGTGAACGGCGACGGTGGTCCGTTCTTCGCAAGCGACGTGATGTTCCAGGCGGTCTGACCCCGGTCAGACCCACCTTTTGAAACGAAAATGAAGGGCGCGTTCAGCGCCCTTCGTATTTCGGGGTCCGCTTTTCCAGAAACGCCAGAACGCCTTCCTTGAAGTCCCGGCTCTGGCCGCAGGTGCCCTGGCTACGCCCTTCGACGCCCAGCTGAGCCTCTAGCGTGTTGTCCCAGCTGCCCCGGATCGCGGCCTTGACGTGGCTATAAGCCAGCGTCGGCCCGTTCGCCAGATGCGCGGCGCGGGCTTTCCAGACCGCCTCGAACTCGGCATCCGGCACCGCTTCCCAGATCAGGCCCCAGTCATCCGCCTGCTTGGCGCTGATCTTGTCGGCGAACAGGGCCGCGCCCATCGCCTTGGCGCTGCCCATGTTGCGGGTCATCCAATAGGTGCCGCCCGCGTCGGGGATCAGCCCGATCCGGGTGAAGGCCTGCATGAAATAGGCGCTTTCGGTTGCGATCACCACATCGGCGGCCAGCGCCAGGTTCGCCCCTGCCCCCGCTGCGGGGCCGTTCACCGCGCAGATCGTCGGGATCGGGCAATCGTAGATCGCCTTCAGCATCGGCATGTATTCGTCGCGCAGCGTGCGCTCCAGATCGACATTGGCGGCGGTACCCCGGTCGCTTAGGTCCTGACCCGAGCAGAACGCCTTGCCCGCCCCGGTGAGCACCAGCACGCGCGCCGTTTTCGCGGCCTCTTGCGCGGCCACGGCTATCTCGGCCCGCATCTGGGTGTTCAGGGCGTTATACTTGTCCGCGCGGTTCAGCTGCAGCACGGCCACGCCGTCGGTGATGTCCAGCGTGATGGTCTGATAGTCCATGAGGGGCCTCCCGTTCCTGTTCGCGCGCAGAATAACCGACCACGCGGTCAGGTAAAGGAAAACCGCGCGTCACTCGCCCATGATTTCCTTCAGGCGCTTCTGCTCGTCCTCGCTCAGCGCCTCGACGGGGGCGTCGGTGCCCTTCTGGCGGCGGCGCAGGTACAGCCCGCCGATGCCCAGGGCCAGCAGCAACATAGCCGGGCCCGCGGCCCACAGCACACCGTTGACGCCGCCGGTCAGCGGCTTCAGCAGCACGTATTCGCCGTAGCGGTCCACCAGGTACTGCTTGACCTCATCGTTCGAGTCCCCCGCAACGATCCGTTCGCGCACCAGCAGGCGCAGGTCGCGGGCCAGATCGGCGTTCGAGTCGTCGATGTTCTCGTTCCGGCACACAAGGCAGCGCAGGTCTTTAGAAACCTCGCGCGCCCGCGCTTCCAGCACCGGGTCGCTCAGGATTTCGTCCGGCTGCACCGCCCAGACGGGCGATGCGATCAGGGCAAGGGTCAGGATCAGGCGTTTCATTCTGCGGGCACCCCTGCGGCTGCGGATTTGCGCGCGCCGGCGGCCACGCGATAGCGGCGGTCGGACAGGCTCAGGAACCCGCCCAGGGCCATCAGGATTGCCCCGCCCCAGATCCAGTTCGCCAGCGGTTTGTAGTAGATACGCACCGCGTAACCGCCGCCGTCTTGCGGGTCACCGATCACGGCGTAGACATCCTGCAGGACCCCGTTGTCGATGGCCGCCTCGGTCGTCGGCATGCGCGACACCGGGTATTGGCGTTTCTCGGGGTGCAGGGTCGAGATCGCCTTGCCATCCTTCGACAGCTTCATCGTGCCCATGGTCGAGATATAGTTCGGCCCCTGCACGCGGTTCACCTCAGTCAGTTCCAGCGTATAGCCTGCGACGACCCACGGCTCGTTCAGCTTGACGACGCGAATGTCCTCTTGCTCCCACGCCATCAGGCCAGCGATGCCCAGCATGGTGATGCCCAGCCCGCTATGCGCCACGGCCTTGCCCCAGTCAGCCCGCGGCAGACGCCACAGGCGCGCAACGCGGCCGGTGCGGCCCGTACGGCTCCACAGGTCAATCGCGGCACCCATGACCAGCCACGCGCCCAGGAACACGCCCACCGGCCCCAGCAGCGTGCGGCCCGATTGCACCGCCCAGGCCAGCCCGCCCAGGGCCAACGCCAACGCCAGCGCCGGCAGCAGCGGCCGGATCGAGCGCGCCAGCACCGCGCGTTTCCACGGCATCATCGCACCGATCGGCAGAACCAGACCCAGCACCAGCATGAACGGCGTGAACGCCATGTTGAAGAACGGCGCCCCGACCGACAGCTTGCGGTCAAAGGCGATCTCGGCGATCAGCGGCCAGATCGTGCCGATGAACACGACAAAGCAGCTGACGGCCAGCAGGATGTTGTTCAGCACCAGCCCGCTTTCGCGGCTGATCATGCCGAAAATCCCCTTGGATTCCATCGCCGTCGCCCGCGCCGTGAACAGCGTCAGCGCGCCGCCCATGAAGAACGCCAGGATGAACAGGATGAACACGCCCCGCTCGGGGTCGTTGGCAAAGGCATGCACGCTGGTGATCACGCCCGAACGCACGATGAACGTGCCGATCAGGCTAAAGCCGAACGCCATGATCGCCAGCAGGATGGTCCAGCTTTTCAGGCTTTCGCGTTTTTCCACCACGATGGCCGAATGCAGCAGCGCCGCCGAGATCAGCCACGGCATGAAGCTGGCATTCTCGACCGGGTCCCAGAACCAGAAACCGCCCCAGCCCAGCTCGTAATAGGCCCACCACGACCCCAGAGCGATACCGATGGTCAGGAACACCCAGGCCGCCAGCGTCCAGGGCCGCACCCAGCGCCCCCAGGCAGCGTCCACGCGCCCCTCGATCAGCGCCGCCACGGCGAACGAGAACGCCATGCTCAGGCCCACATAGCCCAGGTACAGGAACGGCGGGTGAAACGCCAAACCGGGGTCTTGCAGCAGCGGGTTCAGGTCCTGCCCGTCAAACGGCGGCACACCCACCCGCAGGAACGGGTTCGAGGTGAACAGGATAAACCCAAAGAACGCCACCGCGATCGCCGATTGCACCGACAGCACCCGCGCCTTCAGCGTCGGCGGCAGGTTGCCCCCGAACCAGGCCGCCATCGCGCCGAACAGCGCCAGGATCAGCACCCACAGCAGCATGGAGCCCTCGTGGTTCCCCCAGACACCCGACACCTTGTACAGCATCGGTTTCGCCGAGTGAGAGTTCAGCACCACCAGACGCAGCGAAAAGTCCGAGGTGACAAAGGCATAGGTCAGCGCGGCGAAGGAAAACGCCGTCAGCAGGAATTGCAGGTTCGCCGCGGGTTCTGCGACGGCCATCCAGCCCGGCCAGCGTTTTTGCGCGCCGATCAGGGGAACGATTGCCTGAACGCAGGCAACCAGGAAGGCAAGGATAAGGGCGAAGTGGCCAAGCTCTGTAATCATGGGGCCGTTATAAAGCTTAGGCCGAACCCGTCCAATCGGATTCGACCTATACCGTTGATCACAATGTCGCGGGGTCGCTCAGCGCCCCAGCACCTCGGGCGTCACGCCTTGCCGCCAGTCCTCCAGCGCGGCGTTCTCGGGCGGCGGCGCCTGCATCTGCGCGACGCCCTGCAACATGCGTTGCTGAAACTCCTGCCCCTTGGCCTGATGCCGCGCCCCGAAATAAAAGCTGACGATGGCCCCCAACAGCCACCACAGCGGCTCGGGCACCAGCGCGGTTCCCTCCATTCTTGCGGCAAACCACACCGGATCGACCATCGCCGCCACGAACAGGCCCAGCGTCCCCAGCGCCAGCCCGGGCCGCGGCAAACGGTTCAGCCCATCCACCACCCGGTCAAAAACACCCCGTCGAGGCACCGCGAACTCGGCCCCGAACTGCGCCAGAGCCGCCTGCCGCAACGCCAGCTCGCGCCCCGCCCCGGCCTCGGCATTCTCGCGAAACACCTCGGCAGTCTCGCGCAGCGCATTGCGCCCGTCGCCGAACACCAGGTCCAGCACATGCGTCATCACACCCATCCCGCAACCCTCCGCGCAAACTCGGCCTCACTCAGGTGATAGCGCGGGTCGATGAACTCCTCTGCCCGCCGAATCCACCCGCCCTTGCCGCCCGCCCGAGTCCTTGCGAACTTCCGCGACGCCGGCCGCGCATCCGCAATCGCAAAGTAATAATTTCGCCGCGCAATCCCGTAAGCATCCACCAGATGCCCCGGCGCCACCCCGGACGCCCATTGCGCCGCCCGCACGGTTTGCGGCCCGATCACCCCGTCCACCGCCACCGCCTGCCCCATCTCGCGCAACACCCGCTGCAAGATCTTCACCGCATTGCCGCCCGCGTTCACATACATGTCGAACACGCTCGCCCGCAGCCCCTCGGGCAACGCCGCAATCCCCGGCCGTTCATAATACTGCTCGATGAAAATGCCGACGGCCCGCGCACGCGTCAGCGCCCGCACATCGCCCTCGCCGACCCGCCCGTCGCCGTCCAGATCCAGCCCCAGCCGCCGCATCGTCGCCAGCGTCACCCCGTATTTCGTCGCCCCACCCGGATCGTCCGGGTCATTCACAAACCCACCTTCGCGGGCCACAATCTGCTCTGCAATCTCCCGGACCGTCTGCATGCGCCACCTCTTGCCTGATCTGCCCACCAGACTGAGCCGCAAAGGTTAACACCCCCGCACCCGAACGCACGCCGCCCGCTCCTTCACCTCAACCTTGTCTTCTTTCTGATTGAAAATACTCAAAAATATCCCGCCATCTCCGCCCACCAACCGCCGGAAATGAAAAAAGGGACCGCCCCGTCGGGCAATCCCTGTGATTTGCGGCCAGAACCCCACAAAACCCCCGGAACGGGCGCTCAGTCGTTCTTGGCTTCCTTGTACATGCCCTGCTCTTTCAGCGCGTCCATGACCTCTTTGGGCATGTAATTCTCGTCGTGCTTGGCCAGGATTTCCGTCGCCTCGAACACGCCGTTCACGTATTTCCCGGTGCCGATCATGCCCTGGTTTTCCGCGAACAGATCCGGCAGTACACCCTTGTAGGTGACAGGGATCGAGCCGCCACCATCGGTCACGCTGAACCGGATCACCTCGCCCTGTCCGCGTTGCAGGCTGCCGTCCTCGACCAGACCGCCCAGTCGGAACGTCTCGGTCGCCTTCGGAGGTTCCGCGATCACCTGGCTGGGCGAGCGGAAAAAGTTGATACCATCGCGCAGGCCGTATCCGATCAGCCCCGTCGCCAGCAGAAGCGCCACCACAGCCACCAGGATCACCTGAATGCGGCGTTTCTTCTTCAGAGTTTTCATTCAATCCTCCCAAAGGGTTAGAGGAAAAACCAGACACGGGGCCCGATCTTCCGCCACACAGAGGTAACATTCACGACGCACGATGCAAGTCCTGCGGGGGTGCGCCCATTTGTCAGCCTGCGGCCGAAGACGCGCCCGTTCTGTCACGCCCCCGCCCCCGTCGCCTTGACCGAAGTCAGGTCTGGCTCACGCCGACTGGAACTCGATCTTGCTGCGCAGGAACTGCGTCGCCCGGGCCGAGACCTTGCGCGGATCGCCCGTCGTCAGGAACAGGCTTTCGGTGCCGGGGCCGATCATCTTGGGGTGACGCTGCAGGTAGTCGGCCAGCGATTCCGCGACCAGGTTGGCCTGGCTGTAGACGTCCACATTCGCGCCCAGGGCATCCTGGAACACGTCCTGCATCAGCGGGTAATGCGTGCAGCCCAGGATCGCCGCTTCGGGATGCGGCATTTTCCGTTTCAAAGCATCGACATGGCTGCGCACCAGCGCCTCGGCCAGGATCAGGTCGCCCTCTTCGATCGCGTCCACGACACCGCCGCAGGCCTGCGCCTCGACGTCCACGCCGATCGCGCGGAACGCCAGTTCGCGCTGGAACGCGCGGCTGGCCACGGTGGCCGGCGTGGCGAACAGCGCGACGTGTTTCACCGCCACTTCGCGCGGCGGAGAGTTGTCGCCCCACTTGCGCTCGGTCAAGGCCTCGATCAGCGGGACGAACACGCCAAGTACCCGTTTTTCCCGGGGAATCCAGCTTTCCTGCATCCGGCGCAGTGCGGCGGCCGAGGCGGTGTTGCACGCCAGAATGACCAGATCACAGCCCGCATCCCACATCCGTTCCACGGCAGCCGTGGTCAGGTTGAAGATGTCATCGGCATCGCGCACGCCATAGGGCGCATGGGCGTTGTCACCGAAATAGACCAGCGGCACGTCCGGCAGGCGCTTGTGCACCGCGTTCCATACCGTCAGCCCGCCCAGACCGCTGTCGAAAATCCCTACTGCCATGTGCCTCGGCCTTCTTTTTGCCGCGCGAACGCGGGTGGTATCCGAACCCCTCGGCGCGACTATAGGCACGCCAAGGAGTCGGACAAAGCCTTTACGCGGCTTTGGACGGGAAATCCATCACTGCTTTGGGGCCTAGCGCCCCCGTTATTCAGCCGCTTGTGCCGTAGGGGCACCCGAGCTGCGCAGCTGTGCCAGCAGGGCCTCGCGCTGCTTGGCGGTCTTGGCCTCGTTCGTTTGTTTGACCGGCCCGAACCCGCGGATTTGCAGCGGCAATCCGGCCAGCGCGACCGCGGTGTCCAGCTTTTCGGGCGTCAGGCGTTGCAGCACTTCGGCCATGTCGGCCTCGTACTGCTTGATCAGCGCGCGCTCCATCTTGCGTTCCTCGGTACGGCCGAACGGGTCCAGCGGCGTGCCGCGCAGGCCCTTCATCTTGGCCAGCAGACCGAACCAGCGCATCATGCCGGGGCCGAATTCCTTCTTCTCGGGGCGGCCATTTGCGCCCATTTTCGACAGGATCGGCGGGGCCAGATGGAACTTCATGGTGAAGTCACCGTCAAAGGCTTCGCGGGCTTTCGACTCGGTCTCCAGCAGCAGGCGGGCAACCTCGTATTCATCCTTGTAGGCCAACAGCTTGGCGTAGCCCTTCGCCACTGCCTCTTTCAGGCGCGGGTCGTCGAACTGGTCCACCAGCTTGCGGAATTTCTTGGCCAGACGCTTGCCCTGATAGGCGGTCAGGTGCATCTCGCGGTAGCCGATCTTTTCGTCCAGCGACTTGGGCTTGGCCACGACCTTGGGCGACAGCATCGCCGCCGCGTCCGCCGGGTGCAGCGCCGCCCAGCGACCGATCTCAAAGGCGCGGATGTTGCGCTCGACCGCGGCGCCGTTCAACTCCAGCGCCTGGGTGATCGCCTCATAGCTCAGCGGGACCAGCCCACGCTGCCAGGCCGCGCCGAAGATCATCATGTTCGAGAAGATCGAGTCGCCCAGCGTGACCCGAGCCAGCTCGGACGCATCGAACAGCATCACCTTGTCCTGCAAACGCGCCTGCAGCTGCAGCTCCAACCGGTCGGAAGGCAGCGCAAACTCGGTATTGCGGGTGAAATCGCCGGTGATGATCTCGTGGTTGTTGACCACGCCCCCGGTGCGCCCGGTCCGCGTCAGGCCCAGCGTTTTCGCACCGGCCGAGACCACCAGATCGCCACCGATCAGCGCATCCGCCTCGCCGGTGGCGACACGTACGGCGCTGATATCCTCAGGCGCATTCGCCAGACGGCAATGGATGTGCACCGCGCCGCCCTTCTGGGCCAGGCCCGCCATCTCCATCATGCCAGCGCCCTTGCCGTCGATCTGAGCAGCCTGCGCCATCACGGCCCCGATGGTCACCACGCCGGTGCCGCCAACGCCGGTGATCACCACGTTATAGGTGCCGTTGATCGCGGGCAGATCGGGCTGCGGCAGGTGCGGCAGATCCAGTTGCGCGGTCTCGGCCTTTTTGACCTTGGCCCCTTCCAGCGTCACGAAGCTGGGGCAGAACCCGTTCAGACAGCTGAAATCCTTGTTGCAGCTGGACTGGTCGATTGCCCGTTTGCGGCCCAGTTCCGTTTCCACCGGCACGATCGAGACGCAGTTGGATTGCACGCCGCAATCGCCGCAGCCTTCGCAGACGTCGGTGTTGATGAACACGCGGCGATCCGGATCGGGGAACTTGCCCCGCTTGCGGCGGCGGCGCTTCTCGGCGGCGCAGGTCTGGATGTAAACAATGACCGATACGCCTTTGATTTTGCTGAATTTATCCTGAACCGAGGCCAGCTCGGCCCGTTCGTGTTTTTCCACCCCCGAGGGGAAGGCGTTCAGGTCCACCTCTTCCTTTTCGTCATAGACGACGGCGATATTCTGCACGCCCATCGCCTTGACCTCGTTGACGATGCGATAGGCCGACAGCCCGCCCTCGTTCTTCTGGCCGCCGGTCATGGCGACAGCATCGTTGAACAGGATCTTGTAGGTCATCGTGGTGCCCGCCGCGACGGCGGCCCGGATCGCCTGGATGCCCGAGTGGTTATACGTCCCGTCGCCCAGGTTCTGGAACACGTGGCCGGTTTTGGAAAACGGCGCCTCGCCGATCCAGTTCGCACCCTCGCCGCCCATATGCGTAAAGCCCAGGGTCGAGCGGTCCATCCACTGCACCATGTAGTGACAGCCGATACCCGCATAGGCGCGGCTGCCCTCGGGCACCTTGGTCGAGCTGTTATGCGGACAGCCCGAGCAGAAATACGGAACACGGCTGGCGATTTCCTGCGCGTTGTCGTTGCGACGCGCCTCGGACAGGGCGGCCATGCCGGCCTTGATCCCGTCGGTGCCGCGGCCTTCTTCGATCAGGATCGCGCCCAGACGTTCGGCGATCAGGATCGGGTCCAGTGCGAACTTGGTCTGGAACAGCTCGGGCCCATGCATCGAGCCCGCGCCGCCCCCCTTGTGCCAGCCCCAGACGCGGCGGCCCTTGCGGTCGTCAAAGATCGCTTCCTTGACCTGCACCTCGATCAGCTTGCGCTTTTCCTCGACCACGATGATCAGGTCCAGCCCCTCGGCCCAGTCGTGGAAGCCGCGCATATCCAGCGGCCAGGTCTGGCCGACCTTGTAGGTGGTGATGCCCAGACGCTCGGCCTCGGCCTCGTCGATGTTCAGCAGCGCCATCGCGTGGACCAGGTCCAGCCAGTTCTTGCCTGCCGCAACAAAGCCGATCTTGGCGCCGGGCTTGCCCCACATGCGCTTGTCCATCTTGTTGGCATGGCTGAACGCCTCGGCGGCAAAGCGTTTGTACTCGATCATCCGCGCCTCTTGGGCGACGGGCGTGTCCATCAGGCGGATGTTCAGCCCGCCCTCGGGCATTTCGAACTCGGGGATCACCAGGTTCATCCGGTCGGCGCGGCCATCAACGACCGCCGTCGCCTCGACCGTGTCCTTCATCGTCTTCAGACCGACCCACAGCCCCGAGAATCGCGACAGCGCGTAGCCATAGACGCCGTAATCCAGAATCTCCTGCACGCCGGCCGGGCTGACCACGGGCATATAGGCATCCACCATCGCCCATTCCGACTGGTGCAGCACGGTCGAGGACTCGCCGGTGTGGTCATCCCCCATCGCCATCAGCACCCCGCCGAATTGCGAGCTGCCCGCCATGTTGGCGTGACGCATCACGTCGCCGGTGCGATCCACGCCGGGGCCCTTGCCGTACCACAGGCCGAACACGCCGTCGAACTTGCCCTCGCCGCGCAGCTCGGCCTGCTGGCTGCCCCACAGCGCGGTGGCGGCCAGATCTTCGTTCAGCCCTTCCTGGAACCGGACGTCTGCCACTTTCAGCTGCTTTTCAGCGCGCTGCATCTGCATGTCTACCGCACCCAGAGGCGAGCCGCGATAGCCCGTCACCAAGCCCGCGGTATTCAGTCCGGCCTGGCGGTCGCGCTCTTTCTGGATCAGCATCAGCCGCACCAGAGCCTGCGTGCCGTTCAGCAGCACCGGCGATTTCGTCAGGTCGAACCGATCGTTCAACGTCACTTTCTGGCTGGTCATTCCGCGTCTCCCATCGTCGGATGTCTTGCTCAAGTATAGGGCAATTTTAGGTCATAAAATCTGACCTATAAAGAGAAAAAATTGACATAGCGCCACGTTAAGCGATGCTGGCCCCTGTGAGAACAATGTGTTTCGTGTATTGGGGCTGCTCGAATCGAAAGTTGCCGAGATGGATTGGGACAAACTAAGAATATTCCACGCGGTCGCGGATGCCGGCAGCCTGACTCATGCCGGGGACACGCTGCATCTGTCGCAATCCGCCGTCAGCCGGCAGGTGCGCGCGCTTGAGGAAAGCCTGAACACCACCCTGTTTCACCGCCACGCCCGCGGACTGATTCTCACCGAGCAGGGCGAGCTGCTGTTCGACGCCACGCGCGCCATGACCAAGCGTCTGGACGCCGCCGCCGCACGGATCCGCGACAGCGAAGAAGAAGTCTTCGGCGAATTGCGCGTGACCACGACCACCGGCTTCGGCTCGCTCTGGCTGGCCCCGCGCCTGCCCGCGCTTTACGAAAAGTACCCCGATCTGAAAATCGACCTGATGCTGGAAGAGCGCGTTCTGGATCTGCCCATGCGCGAGGCCGACGTCGCCATCCGCATGAAAGAGCCCAGCCAGGCCGACCTGATCCGCAAGCGCCTGATGTCGGTTCGCATGCTTCTCTATGCTTCGCGCGAATATCTGGAGCGCCACGGCACCCCCGAAACCATCGAGGAGATCAGCACCCACCGCCTGATCTGCCAGAACCCCAACTCGGCGCAGGTGGGGGCCGGGGCGAACCTTGTCCAGCACCTGATGACCTATGAAATCCACTCGACCCTGACGGTGAACAACTATTTCGGGGTGCTTCAGGCGGTCATCAACCACCTCGGGATTGGCGTTCTGCCCGACTATCTGCTGCAGGATTTTCCGAATCTCGTGCGGGTGCTGCCCGACGTGCAATCCATCGAAGTCCCCGTTTTTCTGGCCTACCCCGAGGAATTGCGGCACTCCAAGCGGATCGCGGCCTTCCGGGACTTCGTGCAGGACGAAATCATCTCGTATCGTAAACAAGTGAAAGATCAGGAGCTTAGCTAGCTTCGCACCACAGCCATGCGCCGGGTGCATATCGGCCATGCTGCAAGTGCGACATGTTGGAGCTTGATCGATTCAATTCCGATGCCTATTTCAGCATTCGACGGTGATGCTGATGTTTCTCGCATCATCTTCATACCTCCCTGTTGGACTTCGGCCGAGCTTAGTGCTCGGCCTTTTTTTTCGCGAATCTTGCGGTAAGGCGCAGAAACTATCCGTCCTGCGCTGCCGGGACGCGGCCTTGCCTCTTTCCCCGCGCGTGTGGATGCCCTAAAGAGGCGCCCAAACAGCGCGCCTGCGGAGAGACTGCCATGCAAGACCCAGCCATCACGCCCGACCTGATCGCCGCCCACGGCCTGAAGCCGGATGAGTATGAGCGTATCCTGGAAATCATCGGGCGCGAGCCGACCTTCACCGAGCTGGGGATCTTCTCGGCGATGTGGAACGAGCACTGCTCTTACAAGTCGTCCAAGAAATGGCTGCGCACCCTGCCGACCGAAGGCCCGCAAGTCATCTGCGGCCCCGGCGAAAACGCGGGCGTTGTCGATATCGGTGACGGCCAGGCCATCGTCTTCAAGATGGAAAGCCACAACCACCCCTCGTACATCGAACCCTACCAGGGCGCGGCCACCGGCGTTGGCGGCATCCTGCGCGACGTGTTCACCATGGGCGCGCGCCCGATCGCGGCGATGAACTCGCTGTCCTTCGGCGAGGTCGGCCATCCGAAAACCAAGCAGCTGGTCCACGGCGTCGTCGAAGGCGTCGGCGGCTACGGCAACTGCTTTGGCGTTCCCACCGTGGGCGGCGAGGTGCGTTTCCACCCCGCCTATAACGGCAACTGCCTTGTAAACGCGTTCGCCGCCGGTCTGGCCGATGCGGACAAGATCTTCTACTCGGCCGCTTCGGGCGTCGGCATGCCCGTCGTTTATCTGGGCGCCAAGACCGGCCGTGACGGCGTCGGCGGCGCAACCATGGCCTCGGCTGAATTCGACGAGACCATCGAGGAAAAGCGCCCCACCGTTCAGGTCGGCGACCCCTTCACCGAAAAGCGCCTGATGGAAGCCTGCATGGAGTTGATGGCCACCGGTGCCGTCATCTCGATCCAGGACATGGGTGCCGCGGGTCTGACCTGCTCGGCCGTGGAAATGGGCGACAAGGGCGGTCTGGGCATCAAGCTGCAACTGGATGACGTGCCCCAGCGCGAAACCAACATGACCGCGTATGAAATGATGCTGTCGGAATCGCAGGAACGCATGCTGATGGTGCTGAAGCCCGAGCTGGAGGCCGAAGCCCGCGCCGTGTTCGAGAAATGGGACCTGGACTTCGCCATCGTCGGCGAAACCATCCCCGAGGACCGCTTCCTCATCATCCACGGCAACGACGTGAAAGCCGACCTGCCGCTGTCGAAACTCAGCTCCTCGGCGCCCGAATACGATCGTCCCTGGGTCCCCACCCCCGCCGCTGGAGCGATGGCGGATGTGCCCGCCGTTGATCCCATCGACGCCCTGAAGGCCCTGATCGGCAGCCCCAACTACGCCGCCAAGCAGTGGGTCTATGAACAATACGACACCCAGGTGATGGGCGACAGCGTCCGCACCCCCGGTCTGGGCGCAGGCATCATCCGCATCCACGGCACCGAAAAATCCGTCGCCTTCACCAGCGACGTGACCCCCCGCTACGTCAAGGCCAACCCGGTCGAAGGCGGCAAGCAGGCCGTGGCCGAAACCTATCGCAACCTGACCGCCGTTGGCGCTCTGCCGCTGGCGACCACCGACAACCTGAACTTCGGCAACCCCGAAAAGCCCGAGATCATGGGCCAGTTCGTCGGCGCGATCCAGGGCATCGGCCAGGCCGTTGCCGCGCTGGACATGCCGATCGTGTCGGGCAACGTGTCGCTCTACAACGAAACCGACGGCAAGGGCATCCTGCCGACCCCGACGATCTGCGCCGTTGGCCTGATCGCCTCGCCGGATCTGGCGATCCTGGGTGCGGCCAAGGCTGGCAACGTGGCGCTGCTGGTTGGCGACACCGCCGGTCACCTGGGCCAATCCGCCCTGCTGGCCGAGGTCTTCAAGCGCGAAGACGGCGATGCGCCCCATGTCGACCTGGCCGCTGAAAAGCGCAACGGCGACTTCATCCGCGCCAACCACGCCCTGATCGGCGCCTGCACCGACCTCAGCGACGGTGGTCTGGCCCTGGCCGCCTTCGAGATGGCCGAGGCTGGCAAGACCGGCGTGCAGATCGACGAGGCCGACATGGCCCAGCTGTTCGGCGAGGATCAGGCCCGCTACCTGATCGCCTGCGACTTCGACGCCGCCGAGGCGCTGATGGCCGCCGCCGCCAAGGCCGGTGTCAGCATCAAGACCGTCGGCAAATTCGGCGGTGACAGCGTGAAACTGGGCGCAACCCAAGCCCCGCTGGCCGATCTGGCCGCCCTCTATCGCGGCGCGTTCGAGGCCGCGGTCGGCTAACGCTTTGACCCAATGTGACAAAATGAGAGGGGCCGCACTTGCGGCCCCTCTTGTTTCTGCTGACAGGCATGGCCCGCAGCGGTTTGAAATGACTTGCTGAAATCGCCGCACCCGTGGGCGCAATACCGTCCTACCCCGGCGCACCCCGCCCCGGCCATTGCGGAAATCCGCACCCTTAGCGATCGGGCACCCCTCTAAACATGCGCCACAAAGTCATGTTCCCAGAATCTCTCCGCCACGTGTCTTGCACCTGCCCCCGTCTCGGCCTAGATTCACCCCAACAAACAGAAGAATCCCGGAGACCCAAATGGCCATTTACGCACAGGAACTCGAGGATCTGCTGCGCGCAAGCTTTCCCAATGCCAAGATCGCCGTCGAAGGCGATGACGGGCGTCACATGTCCGCGATGATCATCGACGAAAGCTTCCGTGGCATGAACCGGGTGCAGCAGCAGCGCGCCGTCTATGCCGCGCTGAAGGGCAAGATGGACGGCCCGCAGGGCGAATTGCACGCGCTGGCCCTGACCACCAAGGCCCCGGACTAAGACACCTCGCCCCCATAGAAACGGCCGCATGGCCTGAAGGAAACGACAATGACCGACGCAAATACCCGCATCGACGAAACCGTTAAAAACAACGACGTCGTGCTGTTCATGAAGGGCACCAAGCAGATGCCGCAATGTGGCTTCTCCAGCCGCGTGGCCGGTGTGCTGAACTACATGGGCGTGGAGTTCATGGACGTGAACGTCCTGGCCGATGACGAAATCCGTCAGGGCATCAAGGATTACTCGGACTGGCCGACCATCCCCCAGCTCTACGTGAAGGGCGAATTCGTCGGCGGCTGCGACATCGTCACCGAAATGACCCTGTCGGGCGAGCTGGACGCGCTGTTCGAACAAAACGGCGTGGGCTTCTCCAAGGAAGCGGCGGACAAGATCCGCGAGGCCAACGCCTGAACCCCATGACGGCGACGCGACATACCGAAGGGGCGCGGCCATGAAACGGCCAGCGCCCCTTCGTCTTTTGTGGCAACAGCATCGCCCGACGGTGGTGATCTCGGCCCTTGCGGTGGTCGTGGCGCTGGTGTTCGCGGCGCGCTTTGCCGTCCACGCGGTCTACTGGCACCAGACCCAGGGCGGCCATCCGCCGTTAGAGCCGTGGATGACTGTCCGCTTCGTATCCCACGCGTGGGAGGTGCCGCCGGATCAGGTGCTGGACGCGCTTCACATCCCTGACACGCAACGCAGGCAAACGCTCGAGGATATCGCCCACGCCCAGAACCGCCCCGTAGGGGCGCTGATTTCCGATCTGACGGCGACGCTTGGCGCGACCAAATGAACGATCTGCTGCTGGACCTGCTGCCCGACTACGGCGTGCCCTTCCTGACGCTGGTGACGCTGTTGTCCTGCCTTGCCCTGCCCGTGCCTGCCTCGCTGGTGATGATGGCGGCCGGGGGCTTTGCCGCCTCGGGCGATCTCAGCCCCACCGCCGTGGTGCTGGGCGCACTGGGCGGCGCGGTGCTGGGCGATCAGGCCGGGTTCTGGCTGGGCCGCTCCGGCAGTGGCCTCGTCACCCGGATCGAGGCCAAGGGCGGCCGTCAGGCCCATGCCCTCGGCCGTGCCACCCGCCTGACCCGAGACCGCGGCAGCATTGCCGTCTTCCTGTCGCGCTGGCTGCTCAGCCCGCTGGGGCCCTACGTGAACCTTGCCTCGGGCGCGGCCCGGATGGGCTGGCGCGGCTTCACCCTCGCCGCCATCGCGGGCGAGGCGGTCTGGGTCACCGTCTATGTCGGTCTGGGGGCTGGGGCCGGGCATAACCTGGCGCAGATCTGGCCGATGATCAGCGACGGCTTAGGCCTGCTGGCGGCCCTTGCAGTGGCGGCTCTGGCGTTGTTGCGCCTACGCCACCTGCTGCACAGCTACGAGGTGACTGGCGGCAAGGTCCGGCGCAAAGCCGGCCCTGCCCGCCCCTGATCTCAGCTTTCGGCGCGTTCTTCGATCTGGCTGGCCAGCGCCTCGGCGCGGGCGGCAACCTCGGCCAGGGTTTCCAGCACGCTTTGCGGCACCACCGGCACCTCGACGCGCGTTGGCTCGGCCTTGGGAGCGTTTTTCAGCCGCTCCAGCTCGGTTTTCAGCGTGTCCACCTGCACCTGCATCTCGCGCAGGCGATCCTCGACCCCGGCGGTCTTGTCGGCCAGCATCAGCCCCGCCATCAGCAACATCCGCGCCTCGGGCAGACGCCCGATCTGGCTGGCCAGCGCCTGCGCCTCGTCGTCCAACATCTTGGCGGCCGAGTGCAGATAGTGCTCCTCGCCCTCCTGGCAGGAGACATCGAAACCGCGGCCACCGATCTTGATTTCAACCTCGGGCATCAGGCGTTCTCCTCTTTGGCGCCATCCAGGATCGCGTCCAGCTGGGTCAGCACGGCGCCCATCTCGGCGGCGTCGGCGGCGCGGGTGGCGCGCAGGGCGTCCAGCTCGGCCATCATGGCGGCGTTGATCAGGTCGGCATCGGCCAGACCGGCGGCATTCGCATCCCGCAGCGCCACGTTGCTTTCGCGCAGCTGGTCGTTCACGTCGCGCAGCTGCTGCAATTCGGTGTCCATCGAGGTGACCGCCTCGCGCGCCTCGTCCAGCGCTGCCTCCAACGCCGATACCTTCTGGTCCAGCCGCTCGCGCAGCGCCTTCACGCGCTGCTCCAGCTGGGCGGTGGCGGTGCGCTCTTCTTCCAGCGCCTGCGTCAGACGCTCAACCTCGGCCGTGTCCCCGGCCCCGTCGGACAACCCGTCCACCCCGCGCGAGATGCGGTCCAGGGCGGCTGTGATCCGGCCCTCCAATTCGCTGATTTCGCTCATGACCTCAACCTTCCGTTATTATCAAGCCGCCCGGAAATTCGGCGCGCGAATCGTTTTGGCTGCGCTTTGCGCCAAGTTTACCCAATGCCCCCGGAAAATGCGCCCCCTTCCGGCCCAATGGGTTAGACGGCACGCTTGCACTCTGGTCTTAGGCTGGTATTGAGCGGTCAAGCACTCATTCACCGGATCAAAGGACTCTCGCCGTGGATATCACTGCCCTGCGCAACAGCAATCCCGACCACTGGTTCAAGGCCGCCGCCATCCGCGCCCTGACGCTGGACGCCATTCACGCCGCCAATTCGGGCCATTCGGGCATGCCGATGGGCATGGCGGACGTGGCCACCGTGCTGTTCGAGAAACACCTGAAATTCGACGCCTCGGCGCCGCGCTGGCCCGACCGCGACCGCTTCATCCTGTCGGCCGGTCACGGCTCGATGCTGCTCTACTCGCTGCTGTACCTCACCGGCTACAAGGACATCACGCTGGAGGAGATCCGCAATTTCCGCCAGTGGGGCGCGAAAACCGCCGGCCACCCGGAATACGGCCACGCCGAGGGCATTGAAACCACCACCGGCCCGCTGGGTCAGGGTATCTCGAACGCCGTCGGCTTTGCCATGGCCGAGGAAATCCAGCGCGCCCGCTACGGTAAGAAGATCGTCGACCACTACACCTACGTGATCGCCGGCGACGGCTGCCTGATGGAAGGCGTCAGCCAAGAGGCGATCGGCCTGGCCGGGCGTCACCAGCTGGGTCACCTGATCGTGCTGTGGGACAACAACAACATCACCATCGACGGCACCGTCGATCTGGCTGACCGCACCGATCAGGTCGCGCGCTTCAAGGCGTCGGGCTGGCACGTGCAGGAAATCGACGGCCACAACCCCGAGGAAATCGACGCCGCCATCGCCAAGGCGAAGACGACCAAGAAGCCCTCGATGATCGCCTGCAAGACCCATATCGCACTGGGTTCGGCGGCGCAGGACACCTCCAAGGGCCACGGCGCGCTGACCGATCCCAAGCTGATCGCCGCCACCAAAGAAGCCTATGGCTGGGCTTCGGGCCCGTTCGAAGTGCCCGCCGACATCAAGGCCGCATGGGAAGCCATCGGCAGCCGTGGCGCCGCAGACCGCGCCGAGTGGGAGGCCCGCCTGGCCTCGATCTCGGGCCGCAAGCAGGAAGAATTCGCCCGCATCTACGCGCTGGACGCGCCGAAAAAACTGTCGGCCACCATCCGCGCCCTGAAAAAGCAGATCAGCGAAGAAAAGCCCAAGCACGCCACTCGCAAATCCTCTGAGGTGGTGCTGGAAGTCGTCAACCCGATCCTGCCCGAAACCGTCGGTGGCTCGGCTGACCTGACCGGCTCGAACAACACCAAGACCGGCGATCTGGGCATCTTCGATCTGGACAACCGCGCGGGCCGCTACATCCACTGGGGCATCCGCGAACACGGCATGGCCGCCGCGATGAACGGCATGGCGCTGCATGGCGGCGTGCGCCCCTATGGCGGCACCTTCATGGCGTTCACCGACTACGCCCGCCCCTCGATGCGTCTGGCCGCGCTGATGCGCATCCCCAGCGTTTTCGTGATGACCCATGACAGCATCGGTCTG
Source organism: Thalassobius vesicularis (assembly GCF_004799325.1). Classification (GTDB taxonomy): domain Bacteria; phylum Pseudomonadota; class Alphaproteobacteria; order Rhodobacterales; family Rhodobacteraceae; genus Thalassobius; species Thalassobius vesicularis. Next base: position 103,827 of record NZ_SSMD01000003.1, on the reverse strand, counting down.
GGCGAAGACGGCCCGACCCACCAGCCGGTGGAACACCTGGCCATCAGCCGCGCGACGCCCAACACCTACGTGTTCCGCCCCTGCGACACCGTGGAAACCGCGGAAAGCTGGGAAATCGCGCTGACCACCAAGGAAACCCCCTCGGTACTGTCGCTGACCCGTCAGAACCTGCCGACCATGCGCGTCAACCACAGCCAGAAAAACCTGGTCGCCCAGGGCGGCTATGTGCTGGCCGAGGCCGAGGGCAAGCGTCAGGCCATCCTGATCGCCACCGGCTCCGAGGTCTCCATCGCGATGGAAGCCCGCGAGTTGCTGCAAGCCGCCGGCATCGGCACCCGCGTCGTCTCCATGCCCTGCATGGAGCTGTTCGCCGAGCAGGACGAAGCCTACCGCAAGCGCGTTCTGCCCGCTGGCCCCGTCCGCGTGGGCGTCGAGGCCGCCGTGCGTGACGGTGGCTGGGACAAGCTGCTGCTGGGCGAGCGTGGCCGCGAAGCCAAGGCCGGTTTCGTGGGCATGGCGTCGTTCGGCGCCTCTGCCCCGGCCGAAGTGCTGTACGAGAAATTCGGCATCACCGCGCAAGCCGTGGCCGACAAGGTCAAATCGCTGCTGTAACCTCAGCCGCGTGACCAAAACAAAACCGCGCCCCAACCGGGCGCGGTTTTTTCGTGTCTGCGGACTGGATCAGGCGGCAGTGCGCTGGAACCCTCCGGCGCGCAGGGCGACGATGCCGATCATCACCAAGATCACCACGTTCATCATCACCGCATAGATCAGCCCGGGGATCGCCAGCTCGGGCATGCCCAGCAGCTTGCCCGCGACAAAGATCGTGATCGCCACGTTCTGCAGGCTGGCCTCGGTGATCACCGTCCGGCGCTCGGGCCCGCCCAGGTCCATCGCCCAGGCCACGCCAAAGCCAAAGCACGGCACCAGGATCGCCAGCATAATGACCGGCAGCCCGACCTGGCCGAACGTTTCACCCATCGCGTCCCAGTTCTGCGCAAAGGTGGCGATCACCATCAGCACGAACAGCGCCCGCGCCAGCGGATCGACCACGCGGACCAGACCGGTCACGATCCCCGGCCACACCCGGCGCAGCCCCATCGCCAGCCCCATCGGCACCAGCGCGACCGCCGTCATCCCAAGCGAGATTTTCCACAGCCCGCCGCCATCCAGATCGGCGGCCCCGGTCAGCCACAACACCAGCGGCAGCGTGATCGGCGCGGCCAGACTGGTCACCAGCGTCATGCTGACCGACAGCCCCACCTTGCCCCGCATCAGCAGCGCCGCGTAGTTCGAGGTCACCCCCCCGGGGGACGCCGCAACCAGCAACAGCCCCGCCAGCATCACCGGCGGCAGCAGCGCGGCCACGCCCACCATCCACGCCAGCAGCGGCAGGCCGATCACCTGCACCGCCAGCCCGATCAGCAGGGCACGCGGGTTTCGAAATTCCACAGCGACATCGCGCAGCGACAATCGCAAACCCAACGAGAACATCAGGATCATCATCGCGACGGGCAAAAAGGCGGCAAGAAGGGCAGTCATGGGGTCTCCTACAGGGTGACTTGCGTCGCCGCCTTTTCACGCCTTTGCGACCCCATCGCCCTGACCTAAGTCAAGGCGTCGGGTTTCTTTGCGCGTAAGGTCTGCCCAAGCCAAGAAAGGACCGATCATGTTCAACCGCCGCCTGTTCCTGACCACCGCATTCGCGGCGCTCGCCGCCCCCTATGCCTGGGCCCAGCACGCCGATCTGGAACCGGGCGCGGCCGAGGCGATGAACGACGAACGCCCCCGCCGCTACATGATGGAAGACCTCTATGGCAACGCCGTCACGAACGAGGATTTCCAGGGCCGTTTCCTGCTGGTCTATTTCGGTTATACCGGCTGCCCTGACGTCTGCCCGACCTCGCTGTCCACCATGGCCGACGCGCTGGAGCTGCTGGGCGAGGATGCCGACAAGCTGACCCCGGTTTTCGTCACCGTCGATCCCGAACAGGACACCGCCAAGCTGCTGCAGGAATACCTGGCCTTCTTCGACAAGCGGATCGTCGGGCTGCGCGGGCCAAAGGCCTATACCGACCACATGGTCAAAGTGTTCAACGCGCGCTACCAGAAAAACATCTCGGACCCGGCGCGCCCGGATCTCTATACGATGGATCACACCGCCTCGATGGCGTTTCTGGACCCGGCGGGGATGCTGATCAAACGCTACCCGCATGGCGTCGCCGCCGAGGATATGGCCGCCGACATGCGCAGCATCATGGCCGTCGAAGGCGGCAACGGGTGATGATCTCTCGTCGCGGGCTTGTGGCCGGTCTGGGCGCGCTTTGCGCCCGGCCGGATTTTGCGTTTGCGGAGGGCGCTGCCTCTGCCGCCAGCCGCGCCCGCCCGGTGCAGCCCCCGCGCGACGCCTCTTTGCTGAAACTGACGGATGCTGAGGGCCAGACCCGCCCGCTGTCCGACTGGGCCGGCTCGGTGCTGGTCCTGCCGCTCTGGGGGCCGTGGTGCGTGCCCTGCCAGCGCGAACTGCCCACCCTGTCGCGCCTTGCCGCGCAACTGGGCCCCGAGGGGCCCACCGTGCTGCCGCTGGCCTTTGACTGGCGCGGCCCGAACGCCGTGCGCAAGTTCTACACCCGTCTGGGCATCGACAACCTGCCTGTGCTGATGGGGGACGGCGAAAACCTGAAGGCCGTGCTGGATACCGAGCTGTTGCCCTCGGTCTTCGTGATCGGTCGGGACAGCCACACGCTCTCCCTCGTCTCGGGCGAGGCCGTCTGGGATGACGCCCCCACCCTGTCGTGGCTTACATCTCTGCTCTGATCAGACCAGATCGCTTTTGCGGAAGCGCCAGAACCCCAGCCCTGCCAGCGCCAAACCCAGCGCCACCGGATAGCCCATCGCCCAGGCGACATAGCCATTCACCCCGAAGTTATCGAGGATGACATAGGACGACGGCCCCAGCAGGATCAGCTGCGGATCGAACAGGATCATCGAGGCGGTGCGGAACGCCTGCAACGGGTTCGCCAGCGCAATCCCGATCACCAGGTCCGAGGACACCCGCTGCTGGATCAGCACCGACAGCAGCAACAGGTCCAACAGCGCCACCAGCAGCAGCCAGATCAGCAGGCTGGCCCCCAGCGCCACCTCGGTGGACCGCGACCAGGCCGAGATCAGGAAGCCCAGCCCCAGGAAACACGTCGCCAGCGCGGCGATCAGCCCCGAATACAGGCCGATATGCCACCACGGCACCGCATGGCCCATCGCCATGCCGTAAACACCGGCGACGATCAGCGCCACGCCCACCGGGGCCAGCACCAGCACCAGCCGCGCCAGGAACCGCCCCCAGTACCAGGTCGTCAGCGAGACCGGAAAGGCCAGCATGTATTCCAGGTTGCCCGCCTCACGGTCACCCACCATGGACCGCGCGGTCGTCACGATGATGAACAGCGGCAGCACCGCCATCGCGATCTGGATATAGCTGACCAGCAGGCGCGACAGGCCGGTAAAGCCCAGCACGCGGCTTTCGGAAATGCCGGTGGTGATCAGCAGCAGCATCAGCCCCACCACGACCAACGAATAGAAATGGAACCAGCGCGAGCGCAGCGATTCCGACAGCTCCAGCCGCAGGATCAGCGACACGCCGGTGCGCGGCACGGGGCCTGCACTACGGGTGCTGGGCAGTGGCGTAAACGGGTCGGTGCTCATGGCGTTCATCCTTTATGTCCCTCCCCGTCTTCTCCGCCCGGAATGCAGCGCCAGGTCAACCCCCTGGCCAGCACATCGCGGCGCATTTCTTCGAAACTGATCGAATCCGTGGACGGTGCCGACAGCGCCGCGAACCCGTAATCCATGGGCGAGATCACGCCCCGCTGGTAATGCGCCTGCCGCGCGTCCAGCCAATCCTGCCGGGTGCCATAGTCGCGCACCCAGAACTCGATGCTCGGGTCGTCCTTCCACGGCTGTTCCTTCAGCCAGTTGATCGCATCGCCGATATCGTCGAATTTCACCAGCTTACGGTCCGGTCCCCCCCGGATTTCCGAGGCATAGCCCGGATCCGAGATGATCATGCCGCAAATTTCGCACACTTCGCGGCCCCAGCGGATGTCCTCGGGGCCGGCGGCCTCGGCCTTGCAGGCGGACAGGAACGGCGTGGCGGCCAGCAGGGCCAGCGTGGCGCGGCGGGTATGGTGGTGGTGGCGGCACATGTCAGAACACCCTTTCCGGCACCTGCTCCAGCGTCATTTGCTCGATCAGGCTGCCATAGCGGGCCAGCAGGCCCAGGAAGCGAAACGTCTCGGCGCTGGGGACCGGGCCGGAAAACCGCGTGCCCGTGGCGTCAGAGCGAAAACCCCACCCCTCCAGTGCCTGGGTCAGCGGGGCGTGCGGCGCGCTCAGCACGATCAGCGCCTGACGGAAGTCGCCCGCGCGCAAACGATCACGCAGGTTGTCGTCCAGCACGACGCGGCCGCGATCCAGCTCGATCACGCGGTTGACCAGCGGGGCGACCTCCTCCAGCCGGTGGCTGGCGATCAGCATCGAGGCATCGCGCCGTTCCGCCAGCAGGTCGATGAACACCGCCCGTGCGGCCGGGTCCAGGTTGGCGGCCGGTTCGTCAAAGATCATCAGATCGGCATCGCGCCCCAGCGCGACCGTCACCAGGATCTTCTGCTTCTGCCCGCCCGACAGGCGATAGAACGGGCGGCGGCGCACCTCGTCCAGATCAATGCCCAGCTTGCCCGCGATCTCGTCCATACGGGCGCGACTGGCGCCTGCGCCCTTCTCGGCAAAGGTCAGCAACTCGCCCACCGGCATCCGCAGGGGCGGCGGCAGCTGCGGCACAAAGGCGATCCGCGCCAGCGCCCGCGCATCGCGGCGCTTGCCCGACGTGCCCTCGAACCCGACCGAGCCACCGTGCCCGTAATGCCCCAGCAAGCAGCGGAACAGCGTGGTCTTACCCGCCCCGTTCGAACCGATCAGAGCGATCCGGTCGCCCGCGTCGATGCTCAGCGTCAGCTCGTCCAGCACGGCGCGGCGGTCAAAGCGTTTGGTCAGGCGGTCGATGGTGATCATGACGCGTCTCCTCAGATAATCTTGTCCAGCCCACGCACGGCAAAGCTCAGCGCGTTCTGCGGGCAGACATCCACGCACAGCCCGCACCGCGTGCAGTCTGGCCCGATGAATTCCACCTCGTCCTGCGCATAGCCCATCTTGGTGATCTCCAGCACATGGGGCACCAGACACACGGCCCGGCATTCCCCTTCATGCAGGCATTTTTCCAAATCGTATTTGATCTGGATCGGTGCGACCGCCCCGGTGATGCCATAAGTCAGGCCAATCGGGCAGACGTAGCGGCACCAGAACCGGCGCGAGAAGAAAATCTCGACCCCCAGCAGGAAAATCACCCAGATGATCGCCACGGTCGGCCCGTAGATCAGCGCGCGGCTGACGATGCCCACCGGGTTGATGTATTCGAACACGGTATAGCCGGTCGCAAAGGCCAGGATCATGAAGATCACCCACAGCACCAGGCGCAGGCCGCGGTGGAACGGGTGGTCCTTGACCCAGCCGCGACGGGCCAGGAACAGGTGAATCGCCTCGGCCCATTCGGCCAGCAGGTGATAGGGGCAGGCCCAGGCGCAGAACGCCCGCCCACCCACGATCCACCACAGCGCGATCACGGTGACGGTGCCGATGACCAGGTTCAGCATCACCTCTTTGAAGGCCAGCATCACCTGCAGCGCCGCGTTCGGGTCGGCCATGTGGAAGCCCAGGAACCGCGACGCACTCATCGAGCCTTCGACCAGCTGCACGTCCCACGCGAACGAGATCACGAACAGCGCGTTGATCACGATGATCGAGACCCAGCGCAAGTTCCGCCATTTATGGCTGAACTGCGGGTTCTCATGCTCGTCCGCGATCAGGGCCTTGCGCTTGGCGACCTCATCGGGGGTTTTCTTCAGCGCCTTCATGGCGCGGGCGGCGTCGGTTTCCTCGTCCGCGCTTGGGCGGCGCGGATCGGCGCCGAACATCATCGCCAGTTTGTGCAGGAACCACTTCATGCCGATGCCTCCAATGCCAGTTCGGTGTCGATGACGATGGCTGCCGGTTCGGCCGGGCAGATCATCTCGCAGGTGCCGCAGCCGACGCAGGATTTGTGGATCGTCGGCACGCGGCGTTTGTCCTGATAATCAATGGACAAGGGTTCCAGCGTGATCGCCCCCTCGATCGGGCATTCGCGCACGCACAGATCGCAGATCTCCAGCTCGTAGGGGTGGCTGGCCACGGGTTGCGGCTCCCAGCGGTCGATTTCCTCATAGCGCAGCAGGCCGGGGAAATCGTCGCCGCGCGCCAGACCGGTGAAGCCCAGCCCCTTCATCGCCAGGCACGCCTCGGGGCGGGCCAGACGGGCGAACCCCATCGTGACCTCTTCCTTCTTGGCGATCAGGTGGCTCAGCGCGCCCGTCGGGCAGGCCAGCACGCATTGCACGGCGTCGCAAGAAAAGTCACAGGCCTGCGCCCGCGCGTCGATATAGGGCACGCCCAGCCCGTAACCTTCGTCGCCATCGGCCAGCTTGATCGCCTCGACCGGGCAGACCTGCACGCATTGGCCGCATTTGATGCAGGCGGCCAGGAATTCGTCCTCGTCCAGCGCACCGGGCGGGCGCAGCCGGTCGAACACCTTCTTATAAACCGGATACCAGCCGATCAGCCCGGCCGAGACCGCGGCCACGCCCAATGCCATCGTGCGGATCAGCATCCGGCGGCGTTCCAGCTCGCGCCGGGTCAGCCGCGGTTTCTTCGGAGTGTCTGCGGTCTTGCTCATTGTGTCAGCAGCTCCAATGCGGATTTCGGTTTGCCTGCCTGGGGCGCGGTTTCCGTGCGCGCGGCGGCGTGGTCCACCATGTCGACCAGCGGGCGCTCTTCGCGCACCAGCAGGCGCGGTTCGGTGAAGGGGGCCAGACGCTCGACGAAATCCAGCGCCGACAGGGCCAGCCCGCCCCGGAAGAACGCCGCCGGAGGCAGGTCCATCCACAGCCGGTCGGCATACATGAAAATCTCGTGCGGGGTGTCGCCCACGCCGTCGCCATCACGGTCCAGCCCGGCGTAATCGTCCCAGTGATTGCCGTTCCAGCCCTCGCGCAGCGCCGTCCCGCGCCCGCGCACCGACACTTGCGTGAAGTTCGACAGGAAGTTGTTCTCGGCGAAGTTGTTGCCCACCCAATCGGTGTGAAACTCCACCCCGACGCCGTTATAGGCGATTTGGTTGCGGCGGAACTCGTTGGTGCGGTCCGGGTCCCACGGCGACGGGTCCAGGTAGATGCCCACCGCGTTGCCCAGGATCAGGTTGTCCTCGACGATCGCGCCCGAGGTCTCCTTGAACCCCACGCCCATCCCCGACGCGCCCCAGGCCCGCAGGATCTGGTTGCCGCGCACGGTGATGTCGTTGGCGTACATCATGAATACGCCCACCACGCAGTCCGAAATCTCGTTCCGTTCGACGAAATTCTTGTGGGCGTACATGAAGTGGATGCCATAGCGGCCGTGCTGGATGCGGTTGTCCTGCAGCTTGTTGCCTTCGCTGTACCAGATCACGATGTCGCGGCTGTGCTCGATGTGGTTATGCTCGAACACGTTGTCGTCCGAGTACCAGATCCGCACGGAATCCCCGCGCATCTCCAGCGGCATGTCCTTCGAGCTGATGTAGTTGCGCCGGATCACGTTATTGCTGGCCTGCGACAGGTCCAGGCCGAACAGACTGTTTTCGATCCGCACGTCGCGGATCACGTTGAAGTTGCCCTTGATCCGCAGCCCGGCATCGACCTTGTTGTGCAGCCGGCCCGAGTTGCGGATGGTCAGGTTCTTCAGCGTGGCCCCGCTGGCGGCCAGGGTCACGACCGTGCCCTGCCCACCGCCGTCGATGACGGCCACGCCCTGCCCGTCCAGCACCACCGACTTGGTGATGACCAGCGGGCCCATATGCACACCCGGCTCCAGCACGATCTCGGCGCCTTCGGGGGCGGCGTCCAGCCGTTCCTGCAGGGTTTCGGCCAAGGCCACCCCCCAGGAACCGCACAGGATCAGGATCAGCGCGATCAGACGCATGGCTTACATCCGTTTTGCTTGATCACCGGACAGGCGCAGCTGCTTGGCGCGGATCAGCGCGGCCAGCGCCAGCAGCGCCGAAGAGGCCAGCATCAGGTAGAACCCCTGCGCCGGGTAAGAGTGGGTGGTGAACTGCGCCACCTTGCCGTCGCCCAGCACGGTCGGCATGAACGGTTTCAGCGTGAAGGCGCCCATCTCGTTCAGGCTATGGCCGTACCACCACAGCCAGCCGGCATATTCCGCCAGAAAGCCCACCGGCAGCGCCAGCGGCGCCAGCACCAGCAGCCAGTACCAGATCTTGTCGGCGCGCAGCGCGGCGGCAACCATCAGCGCCATGAAGCCCAGCACCGCGACGAACAGGATATTCGCAACCGTCGTCATCGTGGCGACCAGCGGCTCGTTGCGCTCGGGCTCGTTGAACCAGCGCGCCAGCGACTTCGAGTAGTGCCACTTGAACACCTGCATGATCGAGCCGTTCCACGCCTCTTGCTGGGCGGCCGGCAGCTTGTTGTTGTCGATGTTGTAGTTGGCCCGCAGGTTGTCCAACAGCGCCTGGCGGTCGTCGGTCTCGGCGACCTCTGCCTGCTCCTTGGCCTCGCTTTCGGCCAGCGACTCGCGCAGCATCTTCACGATGGGCGACAGGTTGCTGTCATCCACCTTTTCGGATCCGTCCTGCCCCAGCGACACGACCAGACCCTTCAGATAGCCCGTCGTGTGCAATGACACGCCATTTTCGCCATAAACAGCCAGCCACATCCAGGCCCCGATCGCACCATACCCGGCGACCGACACCACGACCCGCGCGGTGCGTCCGGGGGCGGCAAAGGCCAGCGCCATCACCACGATCATCGCGAACAGGAAGGGCGAGAACGCCTTTTCCACCGGCCCGCCCGAGGCAATCGGGTACATGCCGACATAGTGGTTGATCGTGTCCATCTCGTGGACGCAATCCAGCGCCTCGGTCTCTTCGACTTCCTGGCTGGCGCGGATGTCACAGCCGTTACGGACCGAGTCCATGTGGAACAGGATGCGGATCCCCTGCGGGAAGGTCGCCTCGGGATAGTTGGGGGCGGTCAGCGACACCCACCAGCCCGGCGAGACAAAGGCAAAGCCGATCAGGAAAACGGCAACAAGGGTCAGTACGCGGTACGTGATACCGCGGCGGTCGGGCGAGGCCTTGTTCATGGGAACAAATCCTTATTGTTTAGAAGTTTGGCGCGGGCGGGAAACCGCCGCCCGCGCAACCGGGTTTACCAGTCGAAATCGGGGTTCACCCAACCGGGTTCTGCCACCATCTCGGCCGGCGGACGCAGACGCGAGACATAGTCCAGCACAGCCTTGGTATCGCGGTCGGTAAAGGTCTGGATCTGCTGCACCATGTCCGGGTTGGCGTTGCGGCGCTTGCCTTCCTTGATCCACTGGTACTGGCGGACCAGGTAGTTGTAGTGCTGGCCGTGGATACGCGGATAGAACTTCTCGTTGTTGCCCTCGCCGGTCTCGCCGTGGCAGCGCACGCAGTTGTCCTTGTACAGCTTTTCGCCCAGCTCCAGATCATCCCCGGCACCAACGCCGTTTTCCGGGTTCATCGGCAGTTTTTCGATATAGGCCGCCACGTCCGCGATGGACTGCGCCCCGCCGATTTCCGACGGCAGTGCGAACGGGTACATGGTCGGGTTGTCGCGGTTCAGCGCGCGGATGTCGGCCAACTGCTTGATGGTGACGTTGAAGTGCTGCCCCGCGATCTGCGGGAAGGTACCGTCTGTCAGACCCCAGCCGTTCAGCTGGTGACAGGCCGAGCACACCTCGTAGGTGTCGATCCCGTTCTGGTGATCCGGGGTCAGGTGCAGGGCCTCGTCCTGCTCGCCGCCACCCTGGTTCCAGGAACTGGTGTCGACTTTTTCACCGGCCATCACCGGCATCGCCAGCGCCAGGAACACGGTAGAGAGAAGTGCCTTTTTCATGGTTATTCCTTTCATCTCACTTGGCCGAGCGATCCACCTGCGACAGCCAAGTGGCCATCGCGGCGATATCTTCGTCGCTTGCTTTCTTGATCGTTCCGAACATCATCTTGGACTTGCCGTTGGTGCGCTCGCCTTCGCGCATCTCGGTCATGGCGCGGATCAGGTAATCGCGGTTCAGACCGGCCAGGAACGGATACGCCTTGTTCGAGGGCTTCAGCCCGTCATTGCCGTGGCAGGCCTTGCAGCCCAGCCCCTTGTACGCGGCCTCACCGGCAGCCAGCTCCTCGGCCGAGGGCGCGGGGTCCAGCGGTTTGGGGGCGGCGGGGTCTTGCGCGGACAGGTACTTGGCGACGTTCTTGATGTCGGTCTCATCCACAAGGTGCATGATATCGGTCATGCCCTGGACGAACGGGTGCCCCGTTGCCGGATCGACCGAGCCGACGCGCTTGCCTGCCTTGATGTCCTGCAACTGCTGCTGCAGGTATTTCTCGTTCTGTCCGGCCAGCGCGGGGTAAGTCATGACCGGCTTTCCGCCGCCCTTACCGTGACAGGCCATACAGGTCTTGGTCATGTACACCTTCTTGCCGTCCTTCACCGGATCAGCCGCAGCCGGCAGCGCGGCCAGCGCCATCACGGCAGCCAGAAGGAGTTTGGTGGTCGGTCGCATGGCGATTTCCTTGCGAATAAGTGAATGTTTGCAGGGGGATGCGGGCGGCAGCTGATGCTGCCGCCCAACATTGCTTACTTCTTGACGGCGCCGTGCTCGTCCAGGAAGGTCTTGGCGCGCAGACCGATATCCGCGGCCTTCACCTGGTACTGCCACCACTGGCCGGCCCACAGGGTCGCGTTCTGCCAGTCTTCCTTGGCGGCTGCTTCCTCGGACTTGGCCTTGGCTTCAGCGGCAAAGTTCAGCTGGTCGGTCGCGTCTTCCACCAGGCTGACGACTTCGGGGAAGGCGTCATAGTTGCGCTGGGTGATGTAGACGACCACCGAGTCGATCACTTCCTGCGTGGCCACGTTGTTGGCGACCTGCTTGTCGTAATCGGCCTTGGTGTAGGCCTGACCCTCGGTCACGGCACCCGCGTCAGCATCGACGTAGCCCTTGGGTTTGACCATCAGGAAGCCGGTCATCTCCAGGTGCAGCGCCGAGCAGAACTCGGTGCAGTAGAACGAGAACGCACCGGGTTTGTCGGCGACGATCTTCGCGGTTGCGGTCTTGCCCGGTTCCAGCGACAGGTTCACGTCATAGGTCGAGACGGCGAAACCGTGGGTTTCGTCCTCGGCCCGTTCCGAGTTGGTGATGATGAACTCGACGGTGTCGCCTTCGTTGACCTCGATGATCTCGGGGGTGAAGTGCGACCGGATCGCGGTCATGTAGACCTTGACGTTGGTGCCGTCACGCTCGATGCGCTCTTGGCCCGGACGCACTGCGCCCTCGTGGCGTTCGCCGGTCCGGCTGTTGGTGCCGTACTTGTAGCGCACCAGCGGCTTCAGCTTTTCAGCCGAGATCGCGGTGGCGTAGTGCGGCTCGCCCAGCGGGACGGGCATGTCATAGAGCAGCTCCATCTTGTCGCCCGAGATGTCGATCAGCTGGTGGTTTTGCGGGTGCAGCGGACCCACCGGGTTGAACCGGTCGATTGCCAGCTTGTTGAGCGAGATCAGGTACTTGCCCTTCGGATTGACGGTCTCGCCTTCCATCGCCACCAGGTGGCCGATGTTGTAGTGGATCGAGATCTTGTCCAGAACCTTGCCTTCGCAATAGTCCCACTTGGCAACCTGGCTGTCCACGTACAGCGAGGTGTAGACCACGCATTCCTTGCTGTCATACTGGGTATGAAGCGGACCCAGACCCAGCGGAACCTGCTTGTGGAGCGCATCCTCCATGGCGATCACGGGGATGCCATAGGGGTCGGTGCCCGCAAACTTCTTGGCGTCGACAGCGGCCATGATCTTCTCGAACGAGTAGACCGAGCCCTGCGTGTCCAGCTTGCCACCGACGATGATGTATTTACCATCCGGCGACACGTCCACGCCGTGCGGCGATTTCGGTTCGGCGACCAGATAGACCAGGCCTTCGGCGATCGCGGTTTCCATGGTGATGACCGGGTGGTCATTGATCATGGTGACCTTGCCGGCCTTGTAGACCTCTTCGGCCTTCTTCCAGTTGATGATGTGCAGATAGTCGGTGTCGTTCTGCGAGCAGCCAGCCTCGAACGGCGGGCGACCGCTTTCGATCCCGCCGACGTAACGCTCGGCGCAGAACGAGTTGGTGAACGACCAGCCATCCGACACCAGCTTACCGGCGTCCGACAAGTCCTGGCTATACGGCGGCAGTTCCAGCGAGAACGAGTTTTCCGGCTCGATGCGGCCCTTCTCGCGGTTGAACTTCCAATAGGTGACAGCGCCCCGGAACTTCTCGTTGAACTGGCTCAGCGGCGCGTAGCCACGGCCCAGAACACCCGGATATTGCGCGGCTTCGATCACGTATTCCGAGTTCGGGGTCACGAAGGTGCCGCCGTGTTCGGATTGCAGGATCGGGTTCACGACGATCTGCTGGGTCTCGAAGTCATGCAACGACACAACGCCCACACGGGGCGCGGATTTGTCGTTGATGAACAGGTATTCGCCGTCCACGTCACCGTTGGTCTCGGTGATGGCCGGGTGGTGGGTGTCGCCCCAGTGGATTTCGCGGCCGTCGACCTTGCCCTGTTCCAGGATGGCCTTCGACTCTTCGTCGAACCCGTAGCCTTGCCAGGGTTCGGGCGTAAACACCGAAACGTATTTCAGAATGCGCATGGACGGAACGCCATACACCATGATCTGGCCCGACTGACCGCCGGACGAGAAGACAATGAATTCATCGCGGCCGCCGGTCGGCGTATAAGTCTTTGCCGCGGAAACCAAGTCTTGTTGGGTCAGCCCGCGGCGGGCCATCACTTGGTCCAGCGTCTCGGCAGAGGCCCCCGTTGCCAGCATGCCGACCGCAGTGGTCGCCATAAGCAGGCGTTTCTGAATGGTATTCACCATGTTTCCCTCTCGTATCATGACCGTTTTCAAACGCGTCTCTGGCGGCATGTTCGGTCCCACGAACACTTCGCCCTCCTGTGGGCACAGTCGGTCCAATGATCTGCGCCACGCGTGTGGTCTCATGGAATCGGGGGGTGGCTCCTTGACAAATGTTAAGGCGTGGATGTTCCTTTCGGCAAAAGCTGCGGCCAACCACGTTCCAGATCAGAGGTTGAAATGAGAACATTCTCCCGCCGCGCAGCTGTGCTGTCCCTGTCCGCCCTGTGTGCCGCCCCCGCCCTTCCGGGTTTTGCGCAGCAGGCCCAGACCGACACGCTCGACATCTCCGGCGGCTTTACCCGCGCTTCGCCCAAGGTCGCCCAGGCCGGGGCCGCCTTCATGACGATCCGCTCGCGTGGGGGCGCGGACCGGCTGATCGGCTTCAGCTCGCCCAACTGCACCCAACCCGAGCTGCACACCCACATCCATGACAACGGCATGATGAAAATGCGCCGGGTCGAGGCGATCGACATCCCCGCCGGCGGCGAGGCCGTTCTGAAACCCGGCGGCCTGCACCTGATGCTGATCGGCCTGACCACCCCCCTGACCGAGGGTGCCACCGTCCCCGTCACCCTGATCTTCGAACAGGCGGGCGAGGTTCCGCTCTCGCTGCCCGTCAAGGCCCCCGGCGCGATGAACTGAGCCCGGTCGTTGAAACGTCAAAGGCCACCCCGTCGGGTGGCCTTTTTCTTGCGTACGGTTTTGCCCGAGAATCTTACAATTTCGCGGGTTAACCAGCTGTCACCACACCGGCCAGCAGCAGCATCTGGAACCCCGCCGTCTGCGCCAGCAGGCTGTTCAGACGCGCCGAAACCGGCCAGTGCCACATCGCATGACCCAGCCACAGCGCCAGCGCGCCCGCAGGCAGCAGCGTCCAGCCCGGCCACATCGCCCCGGCCAGCGCCAAAGCCCCCAACAGCAGGCCGAAATACACCATCCGCGCGCCCGTCTGCCCCAGCAGAATAGCCAGCGTCCGCCGCCCCGCCCGCGCATCCTGCGCGCGGTCGCGGTGGTTGTTCAGCATCAGAACGGCCGCCGCGGGCAACCCGATCACCAACCCAAGGGCTAGTGTCTGTGGCGCAAGCGGATCCACATCTTGTAGGTATGCGGTGCCGGACACGGCCACCAGGCCGAAGAACAGGATGACCAGCAGCTCTCCGAACGGCAGGCCGGACATCGGAAACGGCCCCATCGAATAGAGGTAGCCAAAGGCCAGCGACGCCAGCCCGATCGCGATGATCGGCCAGCCGCCAAGGGCCACCAGATAGAGGCCCGCCAGCACGGCTATTCCGAACGCCGCCAGCGCCCCGCGCCGGACCGAGGCGCCATCCAGCAGCCCCAAAGCGGTCATGCGCGGCGGGCCAAGCCGGTCGTCACGGTCCACCCCGCTCGCCGCATCCGCCGCGTCATTCCAAAGGTTCGTCCCCACCTGGATCGCCGCCGCCGCCAGCATCGCCGCCAGCGAAACGTCCACCCGCCATGTCCCCTGCCCCGCCGCCAGCCAACTTCCGGCCAGCACCGGCATCAGCGACAGGCTGACGGTTTTGAACCGTGCCGCGATGATCCACAGCGCGGGTTTGGGCAGCGCCGCCAGTCGGGATCGGGTCTGAGTGGCGGTCATGGCTTCCTCGCGATTTGCATCCGGGCGACGCCGAAGACAAAGGCGCGCTCCTCGACCATCTCCAGCCCTGCAGCGGCGATTTCAGCCGCCATTTCGGCGCGGGCGGGGAACTTGTCGATCGACTCGACCAGGTATTGATAGGCGCCGCGATCCTGCGCCACCATCGCCCCCAGACGCGGGATCACATAGCGCGCATGCAAGCCGTAGAACGGCGCAAACCACGGATCTGGCTTGGAAAATTCCAGCAGAACCAGATGACCGCCCGGTTGCAGCACCCGGGCAACCTCGCGCAGGCCCTGCGCCGGATCGGCCATGTTGCGCAGCCCGAAGGACAGGGTGACCAGCGCCGCGGCATTGTCGGGAAAGGGCAGATCCTCGCCCGGCGCCTGGACGTAATCCAGCGTGTCGCCCGCGCGCAGACGGGCCTGTTCCAGCATCCCTTCGGAGGGGTCCACGACCACGACCTGCCGCATCGGCTGGGCCGCGCGCAGCACAATCGCCAGATCGCCCGTGCCCCCGGCCACGTCAAGCAACGCCCCCGGCACCGCGCCCAGATGCGCCAGCGCCCGCCGGATCACCGTGCGTTTCCACAGCCGGTGCGTGCCAAAGCTCATCAGGTCGTTCATCAGGTCATAGCGCGGGGCGATGCGGTTGAACAACGCCTGCACCTCGTCGCGGCGGTCGGTCTGCTCTACCGTCTGGCGGCCAAAACTTGTCCGCATCTCATCCAGGCTGGAGGCTCGTTCCATGGCGCGTCCTTTCGTAGGTCTCGCGCCTTGGCTATCACGCGGCGACGTGCCGTGTTTTGACAATAATCAAATCAACGCTTTCCGGTAACCGCGCCGATCACGGGGCCGGCGATGCGGGTCGCAATCGGGATCAGGACAAAGCCAAACAGCAGCCCCAGAACGCCGTCGCACAGCGCCGTCACCGCCCAGCTGACAGCGCCAGCGGCCTGTGCCGGCACGGCATGGGCGGCAATCTCGGCCAGGTGATGGATGTCCTCGTACGGGTGGTGCATCCCCATTTCGTGCAGCCCGTGGATCACGATCGAGCCGCCGACCCACAGCATCGCCGCCGTCCCCACGACCGAGAGCACATACATCAGCCGCGGCATCCCCTTGACCAGCCCCCGCCCGATTCCGCGGCCAACGCCCGTTCGGGACCGCTGCGCCATGAACAAACCGACATCGTCCATCTTCACGATCAGCGCGACGGTGCCATAGACCACCACGGTGATCATCACGCCGACAACGGCCAGCGTCGCCGCCTCCATGTAGATGTTGCTGGCCTCGATCGTGGACAGGGCGATGGTCATGATCTCGGCGGACAGGATGAAGTCGGTCTTGATCGCACCGGCGACCTTCTGCTCTTCCAGATGCGAGGGATCCTTGTCTTCCATGTCTGCCTCGACATAGGCGTCGCCATGCGGGAACAGCGCGTGAAAGATCTTCTCGGCGCCCTCGAAACACAGGTACGAACCGCCCAGCATCAGCAGCGGCGTGATCAGCCAGGGCGCGAAATTCGACAGCAGCAACGCCAGCGGCAGCAGGATCACGATCTTGTTGAACAGCGAACCGCGCGTGATCTTCCAGATGATCGGCAATTCGCGCGCCGGTGCAAACCCGGCGACGTATTTCGGCGTCACCGCCGCGTCGTCGATCAGCACGCCCGCCGTTTTGGCCCCGGCTTTGCCTGCCGCCGCCGCCACGTCATCCACGCTGGCCGCCGCCACTTTGGCGATCCCCGCCACATCGTCCAACAGGGCCAGAAGACCGCTCATACCACACCTCGCCGTTCGGTTGCCCCCAATCTAGCCATTGGTTCCGGCTGAACAAGGCCGATTGCCACCAAATCGTTAGCGCAACCAGACAGGTTTTGCGCTAACACCCTTGTTTCGTAGTAAGTTTCACCTTCCGAACGCGGCTTTGGGGGGCTATACGGCCCCCGAATTCATTCGCTTCAGGAGTTGCATCATGACCATCACCGTCGCCATCAACGGATTTGGCCGTATTGGCCGTTGCACGCTTTCGCACATCGCCGAAAGCGCGCGCGAAGACATCAAAGTGGTCAAGATCAACGCCACCGGCCCGCTGGACACTGCGGCGCACCTGATCCGCTACGACTCGGTCCACGGCCGTTTCCCCGGCACCGTGACAATCGGCGAGGGCACGATGGACATGGGCCGCGGCGCGTTCGAGGTGCAGTCGACCTACAACATGGACGAGCTGGACTGGTCGGGCGTCGATGTCGTGCTGGAATGCACCGGCAACTTCAATGACGGTGAAAAGGCCAAGAAACACCTGGAACGCGGCGCCAAGTCGGTGCTGATCTCGGCCCCTGCCAAGAACGTGCAGAAAACCATCGTCATGGGCGTCAACGACGAAGAGCTGGCCAAGGGCGACGTGATGATCTCGAACGGGTCGTGCACCACCAACTGCCTGGCCCCGGTGGCCAAGGTTCTGCACAACGCGATCGGCATTGAATCGGGCATCATGACCACGATCCACGCCTATACCGGCGACCAGCCGACCCTGGACCGCCGCCACAAGGACCTGTACCGCGCCCGCGCTGCGGCCATGTCGATGATCCCGACCTCGACCGGCGCCGCCAAGGCCCTGGGCGAAGTGCTGCCCGCGCTGAAAGGCAAGCTGGACGGCTCGGCCGTGCGCGTCCCCACCCCGAACGTCTCGGCCGTGGACCTGACCTTCATCGCGCAGAAAGACGTGACCGAAGCTGACGTGAACGCCATCATGAAAGAAGCCTCCGAAGGCGCCATGAAAGGCATCCTGGGCTACACCGAGGAAAAACTGGTCTCGGTCGATTTCAACCACACCTCGGAAAGCTCGTTCTTCGCGGCTGACCAGACCAAGGTGATCGGCGGCCGTCTGGTCCGCATCCTGGCCTGGTACGACAACGAGTGGGGCTTCTCCTGCCGGATGGCTGACGTGGCCGTTGCCATGGGCAAACTGCTGTAATTCCTGCGGTTGAACAGTTCGGGGCGCTTCGGCATAGTCTGCCGGGGCGCCTTTTTCATTGGACCGATCGCATGACCAACCGTATCGCCGCCATCATGGCCATCTGCATCACCGGCCTGATCGTCGCCGACATCGTGCTGCACGACGGCATTTTCGTGCTGTTTGTGATGAAGAAACTGGCCAAGCTGCTGGACTGGATGGCCTTTTGGCGCTGACGCTGCGTCATATGACAGGCAGCTTGTCCCGTTTTCCCCGCCCATTATCCTGACCGCAAAACCGGAAGGGATCAGGATGACTCTCATACCTTTGCTTGTGGGCGCTGCGGTTGCGGCCCCGGTCGGCTGGCTGGGCTGGAACACCTACATCACCCAGAAAACCGCCGCCTCGGTTGCGCGCGCCGCGCCGCCGCGCGGGCGCTTTGTGCAGATCTCGACCGGCAAGCTGCACTACATTGACAAGGGCGAAGGTCCGGTCGTGCTGATGATCCACGGATTGGGCGCGAACCTGGGCAATTTCGACACCGGTCTGGCCGATGACCTGGCGCGCGATCATCGCGTGATCGCCATCGACCGTCCCGGCATGGGCTGGTCCGACCGCCCCGAGGACACCGACGCCAGCCCCCGCGCCCAGGCCGCGCAGGTGGCCGAGGTGATCGACGCGCTGAAGCTGGACAAGCCCTTGGTTGTTGGCCACTCGCTGGGCGGCGCGATCTCGATATGTCTGGCGCTCGACTTCCCCGACAAGATTCGCGGCCTTGCCCTGCTGGCCCCGCTGACCATGCCGCCGACCGCCCCGGCCGAGGTGTTTGACGGGCTGAAACTGCCCTCGCGCCTGATGCGCCGGGTCGTGTCCGAGACGGTTGCCATCCCCACCTCAATGCGCATGGCTGAACAGAATATGCAGGCGATCTTTGGTCCCGATCCCGTGCCCGCAGACTATGCCATCGCCGGCGGCGGCCTGCTGAGCCTGCGCCCCGAGTCGTTCCGCAACACCGCGCGCGATTATCTGGCCTCGGGCGGCAGTCTGGGTTTCATGCTCAAGGGCTATGCCGGTCTGAAAGTCCCGGTCGAGATCCTGTACGGCAAACAGGACCAGGTGCTGGACTACCGCGAACATGGCGAGGCGCTGGTGGCCAAGCATCCGCAGATCAAGCTGCATCTGGTAGATGGCGGACACATGCTGCCGCTGACGCATATTGCGGAAACGGCGGCCTATATCCGACAGGCCTGCCCCGCATAAAACAAAGGCCCCGCAAATGCGGGGCCATTTCGTTTCAGCCTGACTGGCGGCTCAGATCTTGCCCAGCTTGGCCAGCAGCTTTTCCTTGACCGGTGGCGTCACAAAGCGCGCCACGTCGCCGTCCAGACGGGCGATCTCTTTCACCAGCTTCGAGGCAATCGCCTGATGGCGGGCTTCGGCCATCAGGAACACCGTCTCGATGCTGCTGTCCAGCGCGCGGTTCATGCCAACCATCTGGAATTCATACTCGAAATCCGCGACGGCCCGCAGACCGCGCACAATCACCTGAGCGCCGACATCGCGGGCGCAGTTGATCAGCAGGTTTTCGAACGGATGTACAAGGATTTCCGTGCCGGTTTCGGCGGACAGCTTGGCCATCTCGCCTTCGATCATCTCAACGCGTTCCTCAAGCGGGAACAAGGGCCCCTTGTCGCGGTTGATCGCGACCCCGATCACCAGACGGTCAACCAGTTTGGCCGACCGCCGGATGATATCGATATGGCCCAGTGTGATCGGGTCGAACGTCCCCGGATACAGACCGATGCGCATCAAACTGCCCCTCCCCTCGGAACACAAAAGAATACTTTCTGCGCACGCAACATTATTGCGCCGGGGAATGCAAGGGTTAATGCCCCATGATCATGCCCTGCAGGGCATCCTTTTCCATCGACAGTTCCTGCAGGCGGGCCTTGACCACGTCACCGATGGTCACGATGCCGACCAGGACGCCCTCTTCGACCACGGGCATGTGGCGGAAACGGCCTTCGGTCATGCGGGTCAGAACGTCGTCGGCGCTGTCATTGCGGACACAGCAGACGGGGTTGCGGGTCATCATGTCCTCGACCTTTTCGGACATGCAGCTGGCGCCCTTGACGGCCAGCGCGCGCACGATATCGCGCTCGGAAATGATGCCGGTTGCGACCTGCCCGTCCTTCGAGACGACCACGCCACCGATCCGGCGTTCGGCCAGGATCTGGGCCACATCCGAGATCGAGGTTCCGGGCTGAACCGTCACCACACCGTCGTCGCCTTTGGCCTTCAGGATCTGATGCACAAGCATTTGGGGTCTCCTCCGCAATATTATTACTTTGACCCACCGTCACCTGACCGCGACAAACTGTCAAGGACTACTATGGCGATTACAAAGACAGCCTCAGCACAGCGCCTCCAGCCGGGCAACTTCGGCGCGCAAACCCTCGGCCAGCGACTGCGCAAAACGGTTCATCCGGTCCAGCCGCCGGTCGTCAGCGTGGCGGATCAGATAGAAGCTGCGGGTCAGGCTGATGCGGTCCTCCAGCAGCTTTTGCAGCCCCGTGGTCGAGGGAATCGCAAAGTCGTGCACGATGCCGATTCCGCTACCCTGGCGGACCCAGTTGAACTGCACCGAAACCGAGTTCGACGCCAGCGAGACCCGCGACACCCCGGACTCGCTGAGATAGTCCAACTCCTTGTCGAAAATCATGTCGGGGATGTAGCCGATCATCGGATGCCCCAGCAGATCGTCGATGCTCTGGATCGGTGGATGCTGCGCAAGGTAGTCGCGATGCGCGGCCAGGTGCAGCTTGTAATCGGTGATCTTCTGCACCGTCAGGCGGCCGGCATTGGGCGGGCTGACCCCGATCGCCATATCCGCCTCGCGCTTGGACAGGTTGAACACGCGCGGCAGGGCGACGATCTGCACCTCAAGGTCCGGGTTGTCCTGCACGATGCGCGCGCAGACCTGCGGCAGCAGGTAGTTCGCACAGCCATCCGGCGCGCCAATGCGGATCTGCCCCGACAGCGCCCCCGCCTGCCCCGCAAGTTCCTCGACCGCGGCTCCCATCGCCTGCTCGGCGCGTTCCGCATGGCCCATCAGCCGCTGCCCCGCATCCGTCAACGCGTAGCCCTGCGGAGACTTGGCGAACAAAGGCGCGCCCAGCTCCTCTTCCAGCCTCCCGATACGCCGGCCCACCGTTGCCGGGTCCACCTTCAGCCCGCGCCCTGCCCCCGACAGACTTTCAGCCCGCGCCACGGCCAGGAACACTTTCAGATCGTCCCAATTCATCTTTGCCACCTTTGCAGAAATGCAAAACCCTTTTGACAACTTGCCTCTTCCCTCAGGAATTTTGCAAGCCTAAGCTGCGCTCAATTCTGTGGAGGAACCCCAATGCAAGAACTGACTCACTTCATCAACGGCGAGCACGTCAAAGGCACCTCGGGCCGCTTTGCCGATGTCTACAACCCCGCCACCGGCGAGATTCAGGCCAAGGTGCCGCTGGCCACCCCCGCCGAGATGGACGCCGCCATCGCCTCCGCCGCTGCCGCGCAGCCCGCATGGGCCGCCACCAACCCGCAGCGCCGCGCCCGCGTGATGATGAAATTCGCCGCCCTGATCGAAGAGCACATGGACGAGCTGGCCGAGCTGGTCAGCCGCGAACACGGCAAGACCCTGCCCGACGCCCGCGGCGACGTGCAGCGCGGCCTGGAAGTGGTCGAAGTCTGCATGGGCGCGCCCGCGCTGCTCAAGGGCGAGTACATGAACGACGGCGGCCCCGGCATCGACCTGTACTCCATGCGCCAGGCGCTGGGTGTGGTCGCTGGCATCACCCCGTTCAACTTTCCGGCGATGATCCCGCTGTGGAAAATGGCCCCCGCACTGGTCTGCGGCAACGCCATGATCCTGAAACCGTCCGAGCGCGTGCCCTCGACCTCGCTGCGTCTGGCCGAACTGGCGATGGAAGCCGGCCTGCCCGCAGGCGTTCTGCAAGTCGTCAACGGCGATAAAGAGGCCGTCGACACCATCCTGGACAACGAAACCATCCAGGCCGTGGGCTTTGTCGGCTCGACCCCGATCGCGCAGTACATCTATGGCCGCGCCTGCTCGAACGGCAAACGCGCGCAGTGCTTCGGCGGTGCGAAGAACCACATGATCATCATGCCCGACGCCGACCTGGACAAGGCCGCCGACGCGCTGGTCGGTGCCGGTTTCGGCGCGGCAGGCGAACGCTGCATGGCGATCTCGGTCGCCGTCCCCGTGGGCGAGAAAACCGCTGACGCCCTGATCGAACGCCTGGTGCCGCGCATCGAGAAACTGAAAGTCGGGCCCTACACTGCCGGCGAAGGCGTGGATTACGGCCCCGTCATCACCTCGGCCGCCAAGCAGCGCATCAACGGCCTGGTCAACTCGGGCGTTGAACAAGGTGCCGAGCTGGTCGTCGACGGCCGTAACTTCAGCCTGCAAGGCTACGAAGACGGCTTCTTTGTCGGCCCGTCGCTGTTCGACAAGGTCACCAAGGACATGGACATCTACAAAGAAGAGATCTTTGGCCCCGTCCTGTCCACCGTCCGCGCCAAGACCTATGACGAAGCGCTGGACCTGGTGATGACCAATAACTACGGCAACGGCACCGCGATCTTCACCGCCGACGGCGACACCGCGCGTGACTTCGCCAACCGCGTGAACGTGGGCATGGTCGGCATCAACTTCCCAATCCCGGTGCCGCTGTCCTATTTCACCTTCGGCGGCTGGAAAAAGTCGGCCTTCGGCGACCTGAACCAATACGGCCCCGACGCGCTGCGCTTCTACACCAAGACCAAAACGGTCACCGCGCGTTGGTTCTCGGGCATCAAGGAAGGTGGCGAGTTCCACTTCAAAGCGATGGATTGATCCAAATGGGCGCGCGTTCGCGCGCGCTCTACACGCCCTTCGGGCAGGATGGGGGCGCTGCCCCCATACCCCCGGAGTATTTCGTTCAGAAAGAAACGAAGCAGGCTTCTTTCTGATCCAAATACTCAAATGTCGGACCGACGCCGAGTGCGGCACGGTTGAGGTTGCCGTGAGGGGGGCAATCTGCTCTGTTTCGACAGGGTTTTGTTGTGCGGGAGGTTCGTCATGCCCATTCCCAAACCGGATTTCACCATCGGGGTGGAGGAAGAGTATCTTCTTGTCGATCTGGATACGCTGGACCTGGCACCGGCCCCCTCTGAGTTGATGGAGCGATGCGGAGCGGAGTTGGAAGGGCGGTTCAGCCCGGAATTCCTGAATTGCCAGGTCGAGATCGGCACCAAGGTATGCGCCGGCGTCAGTGATGCTCGGGCGGAGTTGCAGACGCTGCGGGCAACGGTGGCGCGGATTGCCAAGGACTATAACCTGGCGCCCATCGCGGCCTCGTGCCATCCGTTTTCGGATTGGCGTGACCAGCATCACACCGACAAGGAACGCTACAACAACCTGCGCGACGATCTGGCGGGCGTGGTGCGGCGGATGCTGATTTGCGGGATGCATGTGCATGTGGGAATCCCCTATCCCGATCAGCGCATCGACCTGATGAACCAGCTGAGCTACTTCCTGCCGCATTTGCTGGCGCTGTCCGCCTCCTCGCCGTTCTGGCAGGGCGAGGATACCGGGCTGAGTTGCTATCGCCTGACCGTGTTCGACAACCTGCCGCGCACCGGCTTGCCGCCACAATTCGACGGCTGGGGCAGTTACGAGCGCAGTGTGCAGGCTCTGGTGGATCTGAACCTGATCGAAGACAGCTCGAAAATCTGGTGGGATCTGCGGCCCTCGGCCCGGTTCCCCACCATTGAGGCGCGGATTTGCGATGTGTCCCCGCGGTTGGAGACGACCCTGACCCTCGCCGCGCTGATCCAGTGCCTGACGCGGATGCTTTGGCGGCTGAGCCAGCAGAACCAGCGCTGGCGGGTTTACGACAACTTCCTGATCGCCGAAAACCGTTGGCGCGCGCAGCGTTACGGTCTGTCGCGCGGGCTGATCGACTTTGGTGCGCGCCAGATCAAGCCGTTCGATATGCTGATCGAGGAAATGATCGCCCTGGTCGCCGAGGATGCCGAGGTGCTGGGCTGCACCGCCGAGATCGAGAACATGCGCAGCATTCTGGCCCACGGCAATTCGGCCGACCGCCAGCGGGCTGCCTATCAGGACGCGATACAGGCGGGTGACACCCCGCATGACGCGCTTAAATCCGTCGTGAAACACCTGATCGAGGAGTTTCATGCCGATCTGTAACCCGTTGCGACCTTTGCAAAACTTCTGAAACAGTTCAGAATTAAACACACGTTCAGTAATCGACCCGGAGGAGAGTCATGGATTTCGCATTGACCGAGGAACAGGTGGCCATTTTCGACATGGCGCGCGCCTTTGGCGAGGAGCATATCGCGCCCTACGCTGCCGAATGGGAAAAGGCCGGCACCATCCCGCGCGAGTTGTGGCCCGAGATCGGCGCCTTGGGTCTGGGCGGGATTTACGTGTCCGAGGAGTCGGGCGGATCGGGCCTGACGCGTCTGGATGCGACGCTGATCTTCGAGGCGCTCAGCATGTCCTGCCCCTCGGTCGCGTCCTTCCTGTCGATCCACAACATGTGCGCCAAGATGCTGGACGCGTTCGGCTCGGACGAGGTCAAGGAACGCTACCTGGCCCCCGCGATCAGCATGGACACCGTGCTGTCCTACTGCCTGACCGAACCCGGCTCGGGCAGTGACGCCGCCGCGCTGAAAACCCGCGCGGAGAAGACGAACGAGGGCTTCACGCTGAACGGCACCAAGGCGTTCATCTCGGGTGGTGGGTATTCCGACGCCTATGTCGTGATGTGCCGCACCGGCGATGACGGCCCCAAGGGGATCTCGACCGTGGTGGTGGAAAACGGCACCAATGGGCTGTCCTTTGGCGGGCTCGAGGACAAGATGGGCTGGAAGGCCCAGCCGACCCGTCAGGTCCAGTTCGACGATTGCAAAATCCCCGCCGCGAACCTGGTCGGCACCGAGGGCGACGGCTTCAAATACGCGATGATGGGGCTGGATGGCGGGCGTCTGAACATCTCGGCCTGCTCGCTTGGGGCTGCGCAATCGGCGCTGACCAAAACCCTGCAATACATGGGCGAGCGCAAGGCCTTTGGCAAAACCATCGACCAGTTCCAGGCCCTGCAATTCCGTCTGGCCGACATGGAGATCGAGCTGCAAGCCGCGCGGACCTTCTTGCGGCAGGCCGCGTGGAAGCTGGACCAGGGCGCGCCGGACGCCACCAAGTTCTGCGCGATGGCCAAGCGGTTTGTGACCGAGGTCGGCTCGAAGGTGGCAAATGACTGCCTGCAACTGCATGGCGGCTACGGCTATCTGGCCGATTACGGGATCGAGAAAATCGTGCGCGACCTGCGCGTTCACGAGATCCTCGAAGGCACCAACGAAATCATGCGCATGATCGTGGCGCGCCAACTGCTGAGCGACCGCGCATGAGCGAGCTGACCATCCGCACCCGCGGCCGCATCGGCCACATCACCCTGACCCGCCCCAAGGCGCTGAACGCGCTGTCCTATGACATGTGCATGGCCGTGGAACGCGCGATGGACGCCTGGCGCGATGACGCGTCCGTGGCGCTGATCGTGATCGACGCCGAGGGCGAAAAGGCGTTCTGCGCGGGCGGCGACATCGCCGAGATGTACGCCACCGGCACTGCCGGGAACCTCGATTACGGGCGCAAGTTCTGGCGCGACGAATACCGCATGAACGCCAAGCTGGCCGAATACCCCAAGCCCATCGTCAGCCTGATGCAGGGCTTTACCATGGGCGGCGGTGTCGGTCTGGGCGGCCATGTCAGCCACCGGGTGGTGTGCGACAGCTCGCAAATCTCGATGCCCGAATGCGGCATCGGGTTCGTGCCCGATGTGGGTGGAAGCTACATCCTGGCCCGCGCGCCGGGGCGTCTGGGCGAATATCTGGGCCTGACCGCCGCGCGCATGGGACCGGGCGACGCGATCCACGCGGGCTTTGCCGATCATTACATCCCGCAGGACAAATGGCCTGCGCTGATCGACCAGCTGGCCGCCTCGGGCGATGTCGCGGCCGTGGCGCTGGCCGCACAGCCCGCCCCCGACAGCCCGATGGCCGCGCAACAGCCGGAAATCGACGCGCTGTTCGGCGGCGAAGGGCTGCAGGACCTGCTGAACGCCCTGCACACCGACGGCGGCGAATTCGCCGCCAAGGCCCTGAAAACATTGATGCGCAACGCGCCCCTGTCGATGGCCGTCACGCTGGAAATGATCCACCGCCTGCGCGGTCCCAGCCTGACCATCCGCAAGGCGCTGGAGATGGAATACCGCGTCTCGCACCGGATCATGGAGCACGGAGACTTCCTCGAAGGGATCCGCGCCGCCATCATCGACAAGGACCGCAATCCCAAATGGAAACACGCCCATGACAGCGTTCCCGCGACCGCCGTGTCGCAGATGCTGATGCCTCTGGGTGCCGACAAACTCAGCTTTGAGGAGGATACCACCATGCAAATCGCATTCATCGGTCTGGGCAACATGGGCGCGCCCATGGCCGCCAACCTGGCCAAGGCCGGCCACAGCGTGATCGGCTTCGACACCGCCGGCACCACCGCCGAAGGCGTCACCAACGCCGCCACCGCGCCCGAGGCCGTCGCAGGCGCCGACGTGGTCATCACCATGCTGCCCAACGGCGCCATCCTGCGCGCCGTCGCCGAGCAGGTCATCCCCGCGATGAAACCGGGCGCCGTGCTGGTCGATTGCTCGACCGTCGACGTCGACAGCGCCCGTGCCGTGGCCGAGCAAGCTCAGGCCGCCGGCCTGAAAGCCGTGGACGCCCCCGTTTCCGGCGGCACCGGCGGCGCGATCAACGGCACGCTGACCTTCATGGCGGGCGGCACCACCGAGGCGTTCCAGATCGCCAAACCCCTGTTTGACATCATGGGCCAGAAGGCCGTGCATTGCGGCGACAGTGGCGCCGGTCAGGCTGCCAAGATCTGCAACAACATGATCCTGGGCGTCACCATGATCGCCACCTGCGAGGCGTTTGCCCTGGCCGACAAGCTGGGACTGGACCGGCAGAAGATGTTCGACGTGGTCTCCACCTCCTCGGGCTATAGCTGGACGATGAATGCCTACTGCCCCGCCCCCGGCGTCGGCCCGACCAGCCCGGCCGATAACGGCTACAAGCCCGGCTTCGCCGCCGAACTGATGCTGAAAGACCTGCGCCTGTCCCAGCAAGCCGCCGAAAGCGCGGATGCCGACACGCCCATGGGCCAGCTGGCCGCCGCCCTCTACACCCAGTTCGTCGAGACCGAAGACGGCAAAGGCATGGACTTCAGCGCCATGCTCCCCCGCTTCGAAAAACGCGGCAGAGGGTGATGAAAGACTGGGTCGCCGACACCCCCGCCTTGGCCGAACTGGCGCCGCAATCGCGGCTCCGTCTGGCTGGGCTGGTGCCGGTGACCCTGCCTGCCGGCACCCCGCTGTTTCATGCCGGCGACGCCGTGCAGGGCTATGCGATGGTGCTGTCGGGCCGCGTCGATGTCTCGATGACGGGGGCTTCGGGGCGCGAAATGCTGCTTTATTCGGTCGAGCCGGGCCAATCCTGCATCCAGACCACGATGGGCCTGCTGGGCGGCGACGACTACACCGCCGAGGCGGAAACCACGCAGGACACTCGCCTCGTTCTACTGCCGAAACCCCTGTTCTTGACACTGATGGACAGCGATGCCGGGTTCCGCACACTGGTCTTCCGCGCCTTCGCGCAACGCTTTCAGAGCATGATGCAACTCATTGAAAAGGTTGCATTCACCCGCGTTGAATGCCGCCTTGCCGAACGCCTGGTCGCGCTGTCGTCGGACGGGCCTGTGCTGAATGTCACCCAATCCGATCTGGCCACCCAGGTCGGCACCGCGCGCGAGGTCGTCTCGCGCCGGCTAGAGGCATGGTCGCGTCGCGGCTGGGTCAAAACCGGGCGCGGCACGGTGGAAATCCTGGACCCCGCTGCCCTGACAGCCCTCGCGGCCGAGGGTATGTGACCCCGTCACAGACGCCGCCCACAGAATCGCCTATCGTTGCCCCCAAGGACACACGAAAGGAGATCCTCTCATGAAAAACGTTGGTGGAATTGACCGCATCCTGCGCATCGTCATTGGCGCAGCCCTGATCGTTGGCGCTCTGATGGGCTACGGCGTGTGGATGTGGATCGGCGTCGTGCCGCTGGTCACCGGCCTGCTGGGCACCTGCCCGGCCTACAAGCTGATCGGCCTGAACACCTGCCCGATGAAGAAATAACCCGCCCCGTGTCAGACGACACGGAACGGTCAAACCCCCGGTTCATCGCCGGGGGTTTTGTCACTCCGCCGCCCGGCGCTTGGGGAACAGCATGTCCTTCAGATAGCGCCCAGTATGGCTGCGCGGCTCGGCTGCCACGTCCTCGGGGGTGCCGACGGCCACGATCTCGCCGCCGCCATCGCCGCCTTCGGGGCCAATGTCGATGATCCAGTCGGCAGTCTTGATGACGTCCAGGTTATGCTCGATCACCACGACGGTGTTGCCCTGCTCGACCAATTCATGCAGCACTTCCAACAGCTTGCGCACGTCCTCGAAGTGCAGGCCGGTGGTCGGCTCGTCCAGGATATAGAGCGTGCGGCCCGTGGAGCGCCGCGCCAGCTCCTTCGACAGCTTCACCCGCTGCGCCTCGCCGCCCGACAGGGTCGTCGCCTGCTGGCCCACCTTGATATAGCCCAGCCCCACCTGCATCAGCGCGTCCATCTTCTCGCGGATCGAGGGAACGGCGGTAAAGAACCCCTGCGCGTCCTCGACCGTCATGTCCAGAACGTCGGCGATGCTTTTGCCCTTGAACTTGATTTCCAGCGTTTCGCGGTTGTAGCGCGCACCCTTGCAGGTTTCGCAGGTGACGTAGACGTCGGGCAGAAAGTGCATCTCGATCTTGATGACGCCGTCGCCCTGACAGGCCTCGCAGCGCCCGCCCTTGACGTTGAAGCTGAACCGCCCCGGCTTGTAGCCGCGCGCCTTCGCCTCGGGTAGCCCGGCGAACCAGTCGCGGATCGGGGTGAACGCGCCCGTGTACGTCGCCGGGTTCGAGCGTGGCGTCCGTCCGATCGGACGCTGGTCGATGTCGATCACCTTGTCCAAATGCTCCAACCCCTTGATCGTCTCGCACGGCGCGGGCGTTTGCCGCGCCCCGTTCAGCCGCATCGAGGCGGTCTTGAACAGCGTTTCAATCGTCAGCGTGGACTTGCCCCCGCCCGACACGCCGGTGACGCAGACGAATTTGCCCAGCGGGAATTCGGCCGTCACATCGCGCAGGTTGTTCCCCGTGGCCTTAACGACGGTGATCTTTTTCTTGTTGCCCTTGCGCCGCTCGGTGGGCACGGCGATTTCGCGCGTCCCGCTCAGGTATTGGCCGGTCAGACTGGCGGCGTCCTCGGCAATCGCCTCGGGCGTGCCTTCGGCCACGATCTGTCCACCATGCACACCGGCACCCGGGCCGATGTCGAACACATAGTCGGCCTGACGGATCATGTCCTCGTCATGCTCGACCACCAGCACGGTGTTGCCCTGATCGCGCAGGTTCTTGAGCGTGCCGATCAGACGGTCATTGTCGCGCTGGTGCAGGCCGATGGACGGCTCGTCCAGCACGTACAAAACCCCCGTCAGACCCGAGCCGATCTGGCTGGCCAAACGGATACGCTGGCTCTCGCCACCACTTAACGTGCCACTTGAACGACTCATCGTAAGGTATTCAAGTCCAACGTTATTCAGGAAGCCAAGGCGCTCACGGATCTCTTTCAAAATGGCGCGGGCGATCTCGTTTTTCTGCTTGGTCAGGTGCTCGGGGACGGTCTCGATCCAGGCGTAGGCCTCCTTGATCGACATCTCCACGACCTGACCCACATGCAGCCCGGCGATCTTCACCGCCAGCGCCTCGTCCTTCAGTCGGAACCCGCCACAGGCCCCGCAACGGCGGTTGTTCTGGTAGCGCTCAAACTCCTCGCGGATCCACGCGCTGTCGGTCTCGCGATAGCGGCGTTCCATGTTGGGGATCACGCCTTCGAACACGCGCGTCACCTGGTAGACGCGCCCGCCTTCGTCATAGCGGAACAGGATTTCCTCGTCGCCCGAGCCATAAAGGAACATCTTCTGCACCGCCTCGGGCAGGTCTTTCCAGCGGGCATTCTTGTCGAACCCGTAATGCTTGGCCAGCGATTCAATCGTCTGCAGAAAGTACGGAGACTTGCCCTTGCGCCAAGGTGCCAGCGCGCCGTCATAGACCTTCAGGTTCTGGTCTGGCACCACCAGACGTTCGTCAAAAAACAGCTCGACCCCCAGCCCGTCGCAGGACGGGCACGCCCCGAACGGCGCGTTGAAGGAAAACAGCCGCGGCTCGATCTCGGGGATGGTAAAACCGCTGACAGGACAGGCGAAGTTTTCACTGAAGGTGATCCGCTCCGGCTCCCCTTCTTTCGGGGCTGTCTCCAGCACGGCGATGCCGCTGGCCAGGTCCAGCGCGGTGCGGAAACTGTCGGCCAGCCGCGTCTCCAGCCCTTCGCGCACGACAATACGGTCGACGACCACATCGATGTCATGGCGGAACTTCTTGTCCAGCACGGGGGGCGTGTCCAGATCGTGGAATTCGCCGTTCACCTTGACGCGCTGAAAGCCCTGCTTGCGCAGCTCCAGGAACTCTTTCTTGTACTCACCCTTGCGGTCGCGGACGATGGGGGCCAGCAGGTAGGCGCGCGTGCCCTCCTCCATCGTCATGACGCGATCCACCATGTCCTGCACCTGCTGCGCCTCGATCGGCAGGCCGGTTGCAGGGCTGTAGGGCGTCCCCACCCGCGCGAATAGCAGACGCAGGTAGTCGTAAATCTCGGTCACCGTCCCAACGGTCGAGCGCGGGTTCTTGCTGGTCGTCTTCTGTTCAATCGAGATCGCCGGGGACAGGCCGCTGATGTGATCCACGTCCGGCTTTTCCATCATGTCCAGGAACTGCCGCGCATAGGCCGACAGGCTTTCGACATAGCGCCGCTGCCCCTCAGCATAAATCGTGTCGAAAGCAAGCGACGACTTGCCCGACCCCGACAGCCCCGTGATGACCACCAGCTGATCGCGCGGAATATCCACGTCGATATTCTTCAGATTGTGCTCGCGCGCGCCGCGCACCTCGATTTTCTTCAGCTCGGCCATGGGGTCCCCCGGATCAGTGGTTAACAGATAGTAGAGGCGCGACGAGTCTCCAAGAAAAAAAGCAGAACATTGCATGAACAACGGATAGGTTTTCAGCGTCAGCCGACACTATTTCGCGTGCGCAGCAAATTCATATTCCGTTTTCACTATTTATTTGATAGGGTCATCTTGAAGCGGGCGCAAAGCCCCATCAGATAAGTCACCAAAGTGACACCACACACAAGGACACGCACATGTTCAACTTCATGCGCCAATCTGCCCCCGCCCTGCCCATCGCTGACGCCATCAAGCAAGTGGCCGAGGGTGAGGCGATCCTGATCGACATCCGCGACCACGGAGAGCTGGCCTATTCCGGCAAGGCCAAGGGCGCGCTGCACATTCCGCTGATGCGGCTGGCCGACATGGCCGACCCGCGCCACCCCGATTTCCACCCTGATCTGGATATGAAAAAGCCGATCTGCCTGTACTGCGCCTCCGGCGGACGGTCGCAGATGGCCGTGGGCCTGATGAAGCGTCTGGGCTATGAGAACGTGACCAACATCGGCGGTCTGGGCCACTGGGTTGCCGCCGGCGGCCCGGTCGAGAAAGCGTAATCGCTCACCACACGCGTCCGGATTTTTCGAAAAAATCCGGACCAAATTCTTTCAAAGAATTTGGCCCCGCCGGATCTGACGGGGCCATTTTCGTTACATGTGGATCACACGCCCATACGCGTCCAGCACCGACTCGTGCATCATCTCGGACAGCGTCGGGTGCGGGAAGACGGTGTGCATCAGGTCTTCCTCGGTGGTCTCCAGCTGGCGGCCGATCACGTAGCCCTGGATCATCTCGGTCACTTCCGCGCCGACCATGTGGGCGCCCAGCAGCTCTCCGGTTTTCGCGTCGAACACGGTCTTGATCATGCCCTCAGGCTCGCCCAGGGCAATCGCCTTGCCGTTGCCGATGAACGGGAAGCGGCCGACCTTCACGTCAAAGCCCAGCTCTTTCGCCTTCGCTTCGGTATACCCGACCGAGGCCACCTGCGGGTGGCAATAGGTGCAGCCGGCGATGCTCTCGGGCTTGACCGGATGCGCGTGTTTGCCCGCGATCAGTTCGGCCACCATCACACCTTCATGCGACGCCTTATGCGCCAGCCAAGGGGCACCGGCGATGTCGCCGATGGCGTACAGCCCCTCGACACCCGTCCGGCAATACGCATCCGTCACCACGTGGGTGCGGTCGATCTTGACGCCCAGCCCTTCCAGGCCCAGCCCCTCGACGTTGCCGACGATGCCGACGGCCGAGATCACCGTGTCGAACTCGATCTTCTCGACCTTGCCCTTTTCCTCGATATGCGCAACGACCTTGCCGTTGCCGCGATCCAGCTGCTTGACCATCGCCTTTTCCTTGATGGTCATGCCCTGCTTGATGAACTGCTTCTTGGCGAAGGCGCTGATTTCGGCGTCCTCGACGGGCAGGATGCGGTCCATCACCTCGACCACGGTCGTGTCGGCGCCCAGCGTGTTGTAGAAGCTGGCGAATTCGATCCCGATCGCGCCCGAGCCGATGACCAGCAGCTTTTTCGGCATCCGTTTCGGGGTCAGCGCGTGTTTGTAGGTCCAGACCAGATCGCCATCGGCCTCCAGACCCGGCAATTCGCGGGCCCGCGCGCCGGTGGCCAGCACGATGGCCTTAGCGGTCAGTTCCTCGACGCCCTTATCGGTCTTGACGCTGACCTTGCCCTTGGCGGGCAGCGTGGCCTCGCCCATGACCACGGTCACCTTGTTCTTCTTCATCAGATGGCCGATGCCGCCCGACAGTTGCTTGGCCACTCCGCGCGAGCGTTGCACCACTGCGTTCAGGTCATAGCCGATGCCGTCCGCCTTCAGACCGAATTCCTTGGCGCGCTCCATCAGGTGGAACACTTCGGACGAGCGCAGCAGCGCCTTGGTCGGGATGCAGCCCCAGTTCAGGCAGATGCCCCCCAGATGTTCGCGTTCGACCACGGCAACGCTCAGCCCCAGCTGAGCGCCACGGATGGCCGCCACATACCCACCGGGGCCAGCCCCGATCACGATCATATCAAACGACTTGGCAGACATGCGCCCCCTCCGATTCAAAACTAGTTTGACGTTAAACTATTTTTTCCCGCCACTCAACCAAAACAAAACGCCCGCTGCGCTTTGACGCGCAACGGGCAAACAGGCCCTTGAAAAGGCTTGTTCTTTTTCTTTCGAAATACCGCGGCCTTATCCGGCCTGCAGCATCCTGACGGTGCGACCGTATCCGCCCTGGTCGATAAACTCGCGCTCATGCGCGCTGCTGCGGCGATCCAGCGCCGCGTTGCGATAGGGGAAACGACCGAATTCGCGGATCACCTGGCGATGCGCCTTGGCATGCAGCAGGTTCGGCGCACCGGTCGAGGGCATCCGCTCGGCCATCAGGCGCACGCAGCGTTCCTGATCGCACAGGTTTTCGGAATGCATCAGCGGCAGGTAGAAGAACTGCCGCGCCGGTTCGTCGATCTTCAGATCCCAGCCGTGGTCGATCGCGTTCTTGGCCGCTGTCAGCGCCACCCGGTCGGTGGCAAAGGCGCGCGCCTCGCCGCGGAACATGTTGCGGGGGAACTGATCCAGCAAAATGATATAGGCCAACGCCCCGCTGGGATAGGTCAGCCACAGGCTGTAGGCCCCCTGCTGCGCGTTTTCCCAAGCCTTCAGAAACTTGTCGCGGATCGCCTGATCCAGTGCCTCGTTACCGTCGTACCAGCCCTGCGGCCCGGTTTCATCCAGCCAAAAGGACAATACTTGCTCGACACTCACCATTCGGAAGCCTCCCTTGCCACCTTTTCTCATGATGTCATGGGAATGTTACATAACCATACGCCGGCGTGAACAGTCACGAATTACGACTTTTGGTCATATTCCGTGTTGGTAGCGCTAGCTTCGGCATGTTCCTGCGCGTCGATGGCCACTTCTTGGGCGATTTCCACCGCAATGGGCGAGGCCGAGGGCGATACGGGGGCGTATTGGCTGGCATCGTCATGCGAGGGCGCACGGCGCTGGGTCATCCGGTAACCCGCGTAAACCGCCAACCCGACCAGCAGCAGCGCAATCAGCAGAAAGTAGCCCTGCGCGCCAAAGGTGCTCATGGTCCAACCGGTGACGACGGGGCCCGCGATGGCGCCCAGCCCGTTGGTGAACACCAACCCCGAGGAGGCCGCCGCCATGTCCTTGGGTTGCAGGAAGTCGGTCGTATAGGCAATCAGCAGGGAATACAGCGGGTTTGCCGTGCCCCCGATCACGAAAGCCGCGACCAGCAGGATCACGTAGTTTCCGCCCAACATCATCGCCAGCAGCGCCGCCAGTCCTCCGGTGGCGGACACCAGCAGGATCAGCAAGCGCCGGTCCATCCGGTCCGACAGCCAGCCCAGCGGATACTGCGCCACGGTCGCGCCAACATAGAACATCGCGATGAACAGCGAGATTTCCGGCAGGCTCAGCCCCGCGTTCGAGCCATAGACCGCCGCCATACCATACTGTGCCGCATAGACACCGCCCAGCAGCAGCATCCCCACTGCACCCAGCGGCGAGACATTGACCAGCCCGCGCAGGCTCATGGGGGCTGTGGATTCAAAGGCGGGCGTCGGGTTGATCGACAGCAGGATCGGCGCAAAGGCAATCGACACCAGCACCGAGGGGATCACGAACAGCACAAAGCCTGACGGATCGGCCACCAGCAGCAGGCCCTGCGCGATGATGATGCCCACCATCATTGTGATCATATAGAGCGACAGCGCCTGACCACGGGTTTCATTGGTGGCTGCGTTGTTCAACCAGCTTTCAGCGACGACGTAGACGCCCGAGAAACAGAACCCGATGATCATGCGCCCGATGGTCCAGGCCCAGGGCTCGGCCAGCACGGGGAACAGGATCAGCACGGCGGAAATGAACGATCCAAGGGCGGCAAACACGCGGACATGGCCGACGCGGCGGATCATCTCGGGCGCCATGCGCGAGCCACCCAGGAAGCCGACGAAATAGGCGGCCATGACGATGGACATCTCGTAGGTCGAGAATCCCTCCATCGCGCCGCGCACGCCAAGCAACGTCCCTTGCAGGCCGTTCCCCACCATCAGCAGCATCAGGCCCAGCAGCAGCGCCCAGGCGTTCTTGAGAACTAGAAACATGACCGGTCCTTGTACGTGATCTTTAGTATGGCAGGTCAACGCATTGACCCGCCTGTCGGTTGCGACTGGCCGCCGCTGGTTAGCGACGTGATGGCACGATCAGCGCGGCGGGATCAACAGCGAGGCGTCGCCATAGCTGAAGAAGCGGTAACCTTCCGTGACGGCATGATCATAGATCGCGCGAATCCGCTCAGGCCCCATCAACGCCGAAACCAGCATCATCAGCGTCGATTTGGGCAGGTGGAAATTGGTCATCAGCGCGTCGGCGACATGAAAGGTGAAGCCGGGATAGATGAAGATATCCGTCTCGCCCTGCCACGGCCGGATCTGCCCGTCGCGCGCGGCACTTTCGATCAGGCGCAGGGCCGTGGTGCCCACCGGGATGACGCGCCCACCGGCGGCCTTGGTGGCAGCGATCTCGGCGGCGGCCTCGGCTGTGACCTCGCCCCATTCGGCGTGCATCTTGTGGGTGGTCACGTCCTCGACCTTGACCGGCAGAAAGGTGCCCGCGCCGACATGCAGCGTGACAAAGGAAATCTCGACCCCCAGCGCGCGGATCTGCTGCAGCAGCGGCTCGTCGAAATGCAGGCTGGCCGTGGGGGCGGCGACGGCCCCAAGGGCGCGCGCCCAGACGGTCTGGTAATCGGTCTTGTCCTGCGTGTCCGCCGCGCGTTTGGCCGCGATATAGGGCGGCAGAGGCATCTGCCCCGCGCCTTGCAGGGCCGCGTCGAAATCCGCACCATTCAGGTTGAATGACAGCACCCCCTGCCCGTCCTCCTTGGCCTCCAGACGCGCCGTCAGGTCCGGTGAGAACACGATCTCCTCGCCCTCGCGGATTTTCTTCAGCGGTTTCAGCAGCGCCGCCCAATGGCCATGCGCGCGCGGCTCCAGCAGCGTGACCTCGATCTTGGCCTGCGTCAGCCCCTCTGCGCCCATCCGCGACCGCGTGCCAGACAGACGTGCCGGCAGCACCTTGGTGTCGTTCAGCACCAGCCGATCGCCGGGGCGCAGCCAGCGCAGGATATCCGTCACCCTTGCATCGGTGATCGCATCCCCCTCGGCCACCAGCAACCGGGCCGAGCTGCGCGGCTTGGCAGGACGCGTGGCAATCAGGTGATCGGGCAGGTCGAAATCAAAGTCGGACAGTTTCATTGGCTTACCGTTGGGGGTGGGCGGCGGAATATGTCTCTAAACATGCCCGGCGTAAAGATCGACAGCGGATTTACCGAAACCTTCGGATCCGCCGCGTCGCCTGTCATGGTAAAGTTGAAACCGATCAGCCCCTCGCCCTTGCGCGTCAGCAGCGCCCCGATCGCGTTCACCGCATAGACCGGCGAGAACACGCCCTGCATGTCCAGCGTCTTGCTGGCCACGTCGTAAATCCCATCCAGCGAAATCCCGATCGAGGCCCCGACCCCGCTGGATTTCGTCACGATCACCTGGCTGGGCGTGATCCTGAAATCGCCCTCGACCTGGCTGAACAGGATGCCGCCGCCGCTCATCTGCTCCAGCAGGCCGATGATGCTGGCGGCGTTCAGCAGGTTGGCCATCGCGGGCGCGTCCTTCAGCCAGACGTCCTTGATCTCCAGCCGTCCGTCATAGCTGTCGCGCCCGACCGGAGTCAGTCGCAGCGCCAATTCACCCTTGGAGGCTTTGGACAGCAGCCCAGCATCCGAAATCGCCGCCCCCGCATCCTCGGCCCGGA
Organism: Thalassobius vesicularis; assembly: GCF_004799325.1. Taxonomy (GTDB): domain Bacteria; phylum Pseudomonadota; class Alphaproteobacteria; order Rhodobacterales; family Rhodobacteraceae; genus Thalassobius; species Thalassobius vesicularis. Next base: position 67,014 of record NZ_SSMD01000003.1, on the reverse strand, counting down.
TCAGGAACCCACTGCGCCCGTTCTGCGGGCTCATATGCCCCGAGATCGGAGAGCCGCCGTTGATCCGCCCCGTGAATTTTCCCGAAATCCCCCCGCGCGCGGTGAAATCGCCCCGGAATCCGTTTAGCGCGATCTGGTCGATCACCTGCAACTTGTCCAGCCGCACGGTGATCGGAACGCTTTCCGCCGAACCGCCCCCGCCCGCGCCCGAGTCGATCACCGGCAGCTTACGCAGATCGGCCCAGCCGCCCTCGACCTCGACCCCCGGCGCCAGACCCTGCCCGCGCCCGACCAGCGTGATCGGCGCATCCAGCCATCCCGCCGCCTTGACCTGAGAAAACTGCGCCCGGTCCAGCCCGCTGTCATTCAGGCTGACCGCGCCGACCGCTGTCAGGCCCGGGGCCTCCAGCTCGATCCGGTCAATGGCCGGAATAACGCCCAGCCGACCACGGACCGAAAACGCCCCGGTCCCCGCCGCAGGCAGCGACCAGCCCAGTTGCGGGATGCTCAGCCCAATGCCCGCCAGCGTGCTGGAGCCGGTAAAGACCGGCTCCTGTCCCTCGGCCAGGTCCAGTACGAATTTCGCCGGCCCCGCACCGCTGACAGTTCCGCGCGGCAGGCCGATCTTGAACTCGTCCAGAAACGCCTGACTGACGGTCGCGCTGCCCTCGACCCGCGCCACGCGCGCCGGGTTGTCCCGCAACGGGGCCGCGAACACCGCGTCGAACGGCACCTGCCCGACACGCCCGCGCCCCTTGATGACCAGCCGCTCGGGCGTGACATGGGCACTCAGCCGCGACGCCGCCAGCACCCGGTTCGGGATCAGCTTGGACGAGCGCACATCGCTCAGCGCCGCGGTCACGTCGAAATGCACTTTGTCCATCGGCAGCTTCTTCTTCAGCTCCAGCCGGATTTCGCCCTGCACCTTGGCATGGCCATCCGCCAGCGTGACCGGGCGCTTGGCCTTCTGCATCACGTTCAGCGGCTCGCTGTCCAGCAGCGACAGCGCCGCCGTGATCGTGCCCTCGGCGGCCAGTTTGACCTGCGCAGGCGGCCCGCCCTTGATCCGCACGTCATCGACGATGAAACTGGTCCCCGCCGCGTCCAGCGGCCCGCCTTGCGGGGCCAGCACCGTGCCGCGCGCCGCCGTGACAACCAACCGATGGCCCATCAGCTCGGCCCGGCCCGCAGCCCCGGTGATCGGCGGCATGTGTTTCAGGAAACGGATTTCCGCGTCCCGAAACTCCGAGCCGACATAGATCTGCCGTTCCGCCCCAGGCCGCACCCGCAGGGCCAGCTGGGTGTTGCTCAGCACCACGGCCGCGATGTTTTCCGAAATCCACGTCCGGGTTTTCGAGACCACCTGTTCCGGCCAGAAAGACAGCACCGTATCGCGGGTCAGATCGTCGATATGCCCGTTCAGCGCCAGGTTCCAGCCGCCCTCTTCGGCGCGCAGACGGCCGTTCAGTACGGCCACATGCCCATCCTTGAGGAAACTCGCTTCGCCCAGCGTCAGATCGAACGGCGCAAGCCCCAGGCGAAAGGTCATCTGCGCCCCGTCCAGCGTGACGCGTTCAGGGTAAATACCGTTGGGGTTGGCGCTCAGCCCGGTCAGCGCGAACTGCGCCTGCAACCCGGACGGGCGGCCTGCGGTCAGCCCCAGCAGCCGCGCCTTGCCCTCGGCCCGACCGGTAAACCATTGGCTTTCCACCGACAATTCGTCGAACCGCAGCACCTGCGCCGCCGGATCATAGCTGAAATAGCTGCGCGCCGCGTCGAACGGGATCGGGCGCGTGCGGTCGTTGGGCTGCAACACCCCCGCCCCGATCTGCAACGTCCCGGACAGCGAGGCGACCTTGCCCTCGGCATCCAGACCCGAGCGCAGCGCCCCGCTGATCGGTGCCCGCAGCGCCTGCAACCAAGCCAGCGCGCCGACCTGCGAGGCGATGTCGCGCGCGGCCATATCCTCAAAGCTCATGCCGAACCGGGTCTGCGTCTCGCCGATCCGGCTTTCGAAGTTCACCTCCAGCGTGGTCGCGTAATCATACCCGCCCAGCAGCGCCAGATCGCCCCGGCCTTGCAGGTCATCGCCCTGACGGATCAGCTCGAACCGCGCACCGTCCACCGTCCAGGTGCGGTCCGCGCGGGCGTCCTCGTATTGCAGGGTCAAACCGTCGGCCTCGACCTCGCTCAGTGCCGACAGTTCGGGGGTCAGCAGCAGAGCGTCCAGCGCCTGGATCAGTTCCGCCGGGCTGGCCGCGCGCTTGGCCTCGGGCAAGGCGCCAAAACTCAGGTCAAAGCTGCCATCCGCCCGCCGCCGCACGTTCACGCTGGCGCCGCTCAGGTGCAGCTTGCCCAGCAGGATCTTGCCCTCCAGCAGCGGCCGGAACGCCACGCGCGCCTCAAGGTTGGCAAGGCTGATGACCGGCAGCCCCTCGTCCGTCAGAATCTCGGCGTCGCGCATCATGATCCGGGGCCGCCCCGTTCGCGGGAACAGCAACGAGATGTCGCCAAACCGGATATCCGCCCCCGGCAGTGCCTGCGCCAGCCGTTCCTCGACCCGTTCATGCACCCAGTCGGGCATCTTGATCGGGCGTCCGGTCTGCTGGTAGATCCACGCCCCGGCCCCGGCCAACAGGCAGCCAAAGCCGATAAATAGCCACCAAAGCCACCCCCACCGCGAACGGTGCGCGTGATCCGCCTGGCTTTGCAGCTTCGTCATCTCTGCCCAACTTCGCCCAACCCGAGGGGCCGAACGCCTTTATTCTTTTCGTTAACGTACTATTACTACACCAGACCCCGCGACGCATCTCAGGAATTGACCGTGACCGAACTGACCACTGCCCCCGATTTCACCCTGCCCCAAGATGGCGGAGACCCCGTCACCCTGTCGGCCCTGCGCCCGTCGCCCGTGGTGCTGTTCTTCTACCCGCGCGACAACACCTCGGGCTGCACGAAAGAAGCGATCGGCTTCACCGAAGCCCTGCCCGCTTTCGAAGCCCTTGGCGTCAAGGTCTTCGGCGTATCGAAAGATTCCCTCGCAAGCCATGAAAAATTCCGTGAAAAGCAGGGCCTGAGCGTTTCCTTGCTGTCGGACGAAAACGGCGATCTCAGCGAACGCCTGGGCGTGTGGAAAGAAAAGTCGATGTACGGCAAGAAATTCTGGGGGATCGAGCGGTCGACCTTCCTCATTGACGGCACCGGCACCATCGTCCGCGAATGGCGCAAGGTCAAAGTCGCCGGCCATGTCGAAGAGGTGCTGGAGGCCGCCCGCGCCCTATGACCCAGACCCTGACCCTGACCGAAATGGCGGTCGAGGTGCTGACCACCGCCGACGGGCGCGCGAAAACCGCGCTCTCGCGCCGTCACGCCGCCGCATGGTTCGCCGCCCGCGCCGCTGGCACCCCGATCCCCGTGGGCACCGCCAACCCGCCGATGCAGCCCGCCCGCCCCGCGCAGCCCGAACTGCTGGACCCGCGCGACGTGCCGCGCCGCCGCCCCGGATCGGTTCAGGGCCGCACCGCGATCCTGCATGCCGTCGCCCATATCGAGCTGAACGCCGTTGACCTGCACTGGGACATCATCGCCCGTTTCGGCCACATCCCGATGCCGCCGGGGTTCTACGACGACTGGGTGAAATCCGCCGACGAGGAATCGAAGCACTATAATCTGGTCTGCGACTGCCTTGAGGCGATGGGAAGCCATTACGGCGCCCTGCCCGCCCATGCCGGCATGTGGCGCGCCGCCGAGGACACCGCCGCCGACATTCTGGGCCGTCTGGCCGTGGTGCCGATGGTGCTGGAAGCGCGCGGGCTGGACGTCACCCCCGGCATGATCGAGGTCTTCAGAAAGGCCGGTCAACAGGACGTGGTGGACGCCCTCGGCGTCATCTACGCCGAGGAAGTGGGCCATGTCGCCTATGGCTCCAAGTGGTTCCATTTCCTGTGCGGTCGCCACGATCTGGACCCCAAGGACCAGTTCCACGCGCTGGTGAAGCGCTACTTCCACGGCGCGCTAAAACCCCCGTTCAACGAGGAAAAACGCGCCGAAGCAGGCCTTCCGCCCGATTTCTACTGGCCATTGGCCGACGAAACGCCCCCGCGGCACGCCCGCTGACATCGGCAGGTTCCCGCCAAATCGGCGGGAATCGACCCACCCGGCCCGGCCAATTGGCCAAAATTCTTGCCCAATCCTTTCTTGCCCGTTAATCACCCCTAGGGCGGCGCGCGAACAATGAACGAGACGCGCCCGACTGGGGAAACGGAATAAGGACGCTGGGGTGAGGACACGTCTGGCCATCAAGATCGACGCACTGCTGGAGAAATACTTTCCCGAGCGGCGGCTTTTCCTGCGATCCGACACCGACACGCGGTTCATCCGCCTGCGTCCGGTCACTCAGCTGATCGGGTTTACGGGTTCGGCGACGGTGATCGCCTGGGCGATCATCGCAACCGCAATCCTGCTGATGGACTCGATCGGGTCCGGCAATTTCCGCGAGCAGGCCAAGCGCGATCAGCGCACCTACGAAGACCGCCTGAATCTGGTCTCGGACGAACGCGACAGCCGCGCCGTCGAGGCGCTGGCCGCGCAAGAGCGCTTTAACAAGGCGCTTGAACAGATTTCCGTCATGCAGGAACAGCTGCTGGAATCCGAAACCGCCCGGCGCGAGCTGGAAACCGGCATCGAAGTGATCCAGACCACCCTGCGCCGCACCCTTAAAGAACGCGACGAGGCGCGCCAGACCCTGAGCGCACAAAAAGAGCAGATGGACGGCCAGAAAGGCAAAGCCAAGCTGGCCTCGGCCAAGACCGATCTGGACACTCTGAACTTCATGGTTGCCGCGCTGGACGACACCGCCGCGCAACGCGATCAGATCGTCGCGGATGCGCAAGAGGCCCTGCAACGCGCCGATGACCTGTCCCATCAGATCCGCCTGATGCAAGACCAGAACGACCAGATCTTCCGCCAGCTCGAAGACGCGATGAGCGTCTCGGTCAAGCCGCTGGACAAGATGTTCCGCGCCGCTGGCATGAACACCAACTCGATCCTGGACCAGGTGCGCCGCGGCTATTCCGGCCAGGGCGGCCCGCTGATGCCGATCAGCTTTTCCACGATGGGCGAGGAACCCTCCGAGGATGCGATCCGCGCCAACCGTCTGCTGCAGCAGATGGACCAGCTGAACCTCTACCGTATCGCCGCCGAGGCCGCGCCCTTCGCCAATCCGGTGTTCAAATCCTTCCGATTCACCAGCGGTTACGGCTATCGCCGCGATCCCAAGACCGGCGGCCGCCGTCTGCACCAGGGCACGGATTTCGCCGCCCCCGTCGGTACGCCGATCTACGCCACCGCCGACGGTGTCGTCAGCGAAGCGGGCTGGTCCTCCGGCTACGGTCGCCTGATCAAGATCAAGCACAAGTTCGGCATCGAAACCCGCTATGCCCATCTGTCAAAAATTTCCGTGAAGAAAGGGCAAAAAGTATCGCGCGGACAGCGCATCGGTGATATGGGATCATCCGGTCGTTCAACCGGGTCCCATCTCCACTACGAAGTGAGAGTCGACGGGAAGTCCGTCAATCCAATGATCTTTATCAAGGCTGCACGAGATGTTTTCTAAGAGCAAAATCAACGAACCCGCACAGAAGGCCCCCGAAGCCGCGAAACCCGCAATGCCCGAGGCGCCCACCGCTCCGGCCAGCGATTTCAAAGCGTCGGCCCCCAAACCGAAGCCCCCGGCATCGATCCTGTCGTCGGACCTGACCATCGTCGGCAACCTGAAAACCACCGGTGACATTCAGGTCGAAGGCGCCGTCGAAGGCGACATCCGCGCCCACCTGCTGACCGTCGGCGAAACCGCCACCATCAAGGGCGAAGTCGTCGCCGATGACGTCGTGGTGAACGGCCGCGTCGTGGGCCGCGTGCGTGGCCTGAAGGTGCGCCTGACCTCGACCGCCCGCGTCGAAGGCGACATCATCCACAAGACCATCGCGATCGAATCCGGCGCCCATTTCGAAGGCTCGGTTCAGCGTCAGGACGACCCGCTGTCGAACAAGGGCGCAGCGCCCAAGCCCGCAGCCCCCGCGGCCCCCAAAGCCGAAGGCTGATCCGCCTTACCTTGTGAAATCCCGAAATGCCGCGCCTGTCGCGGCATTTTTTTCGTCCGTCCTCATGGTATCCCCAATGCGCCGCATTTTCCTGGTCCTGGCCCTGTTGGCCGCTCCCCTCCATGCTCAACCGATCCCCGAGGATCAGCTTTGCCTGACCCCCATCGGCATCGGCGCGCTGAAGGACGGATACTGCGACCCCCTGCCCGGTGACAAGCGCGAGATCAAACCCGCCCAGCTGCCGATCCACCTGCGCAACGACTTCCGCCTGAAACTGAACGTTGTCTCGGCGGACAACCCCGAGGAGGATTACGACCTCTCCTCGCTCACCAACAACGACACCGTGACCGAGTTGGAGCTGTTCCGCGTCGGCCCGATCGACATGTCCCCGCTGCCCTCGATGCAGGCGCTGCGGGCGCTGTCGCTGTCGGCTCAGGCCGCCCGTTCGCTGGGTCAACTGACCACCCCGCCCGCTACCGTGCGCGACCTGCGCCTTTACGCCCCCGGCGACGTGCTGGATCTGTCCGCACTGGCCAGCTGGACCGACCTGCGCGTGCTGAACGTCATCGCCCTGGGCGTCACCGGGCAAGAGGCCCTCGCCAACCTGCCCCACCTGCAAAACGTCAAATTCGACCTAGGCCAGCAGACCGACCTCAGCGTTCTGGCCAACGCCAAAAAGCTCGAGGCGCTCTACATCCGCGGTTCTCTGGGCCGCACCGTGTTCAGCGACGCGTCATTCGTCGCGGGCCTGACGGATCTGCGCATGCTCAGCCTGGAAACCAACGCGATCACCGATCTGTCGCCGCTAGCGGGCCTGACCAAACTGCGCGGCCTGGCGCTGTCCGGCAACGCGGGCGTCACCGACATCTCGGTCGTGCGCAACATGCCCGACCTGCGCAGCCTGGAGCTGGACAAAACCAACGTCTCGGACCTGTCGCCCCTGCGCGGGATGACCAAGCTGGAAATCCTGTGGCTGGACCGCACCCCGGTGTCCGACATCTCGGCGCTGGCCGAAACCCCTGCGCTGTGGGGGCTGAAACTGGTGCGCACGCAGGTCAGCGACCTCAGCCCGCTGCGCAATCTGCCGCTTCGGCACCTGAACGTCATCGGCGCGCCCGTCACCGATTTCAGCCCGGTGCCGCCCGGGGTCAAGCTCAAGAAATGATGGTTTGATCATATCCATCCGCGCCGATTTTCCCTGTTGAAAATCGGCCTGCGCCCGGCGACAATGAATTTGATCAAATCATTGGACGCACCCTCATGACCCAGATGCTTGCCGGCATCCCCCTGTCCCGCCTGACCGATTTCGCCACGTGTGAGGCCGCGCGCTACGCCGCCGCCCGCCCCCGCACCAAGGCCGCTTTGGACGGGGCCGAACCCGCATGGCTGGACGGCGTGCCGATGCACTGGATGCGCGACTGGCCGATGCCCTTTCCGCTGCTGGTAGCCCAGGCCAAGGGCGCGCGGTTGACCGATCTGGACGGCCACAAGCTGGACGATTTCTGCCTTGGTGACACCGGCTCGATGTTCGGCCACTCCACCGCCCCGGTCGCACGCGCCATCCGCGCACAGGCGGGCAACGGGCTGACCTACATGCTGCCCACCGAAACCGCCCTGCGCGCCGGAGAGGCCCTGTCAGCCACGTTCGGAGACTTCCGCTGGCAGATCGCCACCACCGCCACCGACGCCAACCGCTTCGCCCTGCGCGTCGCCCGCGCCGTCACCGGGCGGCCCAAGGTGCTGGTGTTCAACGGCTGCTATCACGGCACCGTTCAGGACGCGATGGTGATGCGGCAGGACGGCCAGACCGCCCCGCGCCCCGGCCTTGTCGGCCAGGTCTCGGACCTGACCCGCCTCGCCGCCTGCGCCGAGTTCAACGATCTCGCCTCGGTCGAAACCCTCCTGCAAACCGGAGAAATCGCCGCCGTCCTGACCGAGCCCGTCATGACCAACTCTTGCATGGTCCTGCCGCAACCCGGTTTCCACGACGGCCTGCGCGATCTGTGCACCCGCTACGGCGCCCTGCTGATCATCGACGAAACGCACACGATCTCCTCGGGCTATGGCGGCTATACGCGCACGTATGGGCTGAACCCGGACATCTTCGTCGTCGGCAAATGCGTGGCGGGCGGGATGCCCACCGCCGTCTGGGGCCTGCGCCCCGATCTGGCCGAGCGTTACGCCGCCTATAACGCCACCCGCCCTGCGGGCCATTCCGGCATGGGCACCACCCTGTCCGCCAACCCGATGCAATTCGCCTGCCTGCTGGCCACGCTGACCGAAGTCATGACCCCGGCCGCCTACGCACATATGGAGGACGGCGCTGCCCGTCTGGCCGCAGGCCTTTCTGCCGCGATCACCCGACACAACGCCCCTTGGCACGTCGTCCGCGTCGGCGCGCGGGTGGAATTCATCTGCGCCCCCGGCCCCCTGCTGAACGGGATCGAGGCCGCGCAGGCCCATATCCACCCCGTCGAATCCGCCGTCCATACCGGGCTGCTGAACCGGGGTTGCCTGATCGCGCCGTTTCACAACATGATGCTGGTCAGCCCCGCCACCTCTCGTGCGCAGATCGACCGGCTGATCCGCGCCTTCACCTCTGTCCTGTCCGAGCTTTTCGCATGACCCACAGCCCCTCCGGCTCCGCCCCGTCCGAAGCCCAAGCCTTCCTCGATGCCCACCCGGATGTGCAGGCCGTCGACATCGTGCTGCACGATTCCAACGGCATCGGGCGCGGCAAGATCATCCGCCGGCACGAGTTGCTGTCGCTTTACCAATCCGGGCGGCACATGCCGATCTCGATCCTGGGTCTGGACATCTGCGGCGAGGACGTGGACGAGACCGGCCTGATCTGGGATCAGGGCGACGGCGACCTGCGCGCCTGGCCGATCCCCGGCACGCTGAAACTGTTGCACAACACCCGGCCGCAGCGGGCCGAAGTGCTGCTCTCGCTCTACGAACTGGACGGCACCCCGATGACCTCGGACCCGCGCCACGCGCTCAAACGGCAGGCCGATGCGCTGGCCGAACAGGGCCTGTTCCCCGCCGCCGCGTTCGAGCTGGAGTTCTTCCTGCTGTCCAACGACCGCGACGGCAACGGCCAGATCCAGCCCGCCCGCGCCGCCCTTGACGGCCGCGCCTCGACCAAGACCGAGGTCTATTCCGTCGATCACCTCCATGGCATGCTACCCCTGTTCACCGACATCTACGCCGGGGCCGAGGCCGCCGGGATCAAGGCCGAGACCATGATCTCGGAATACGCGCCGGGCCAGTACGAGCTGACCCTGCATTACCGCAAGGACGTGCTGGCCGCCGCCGACGACCTGATGCGCCTGAAACGCATCGTCCGCGCCCAGGCCCGCGCGCATGGCATGACCGCCTGTTTCATGGCCAAACCCTTTGCCGATTACGCCGGGTCGGGGATGCATTTCCACGTCTCGCTGCTGGACCACGCGGGCGCGAATATCTTTGTCGAGGACACCCCCGGCACCTTCGCCCCGCCCCTGCTGCACGCGCTTGGCGGCCTGCGCGCGACGATGCCGGAATCGATGCTGATCTTCGCCCCGCACCTGAATTCCTGGCGGCGCTTCGCCAACCGTTCCTACGCGCCGATTTCGACCAGCTGGGGGGTGAACAACCGCTCAGTCGCGCTGCGCGTCCCCGAAGGCGCCCCCGCCGCCCGCCGGATCGAGCATCGCCCCGCCGGTGTCGACGCCAACCCCTATCTGGTCGCAGCAACCATCCTCGCCGGCATCCGCCACGGGCTACAGCACCGTCTGGACCCCGGCGAACCCGTCACCGGCAACGGCTATGACGCGCCCGAACCCGCCGCCATCCCGCGCGACTGGGCCAGCGCCATCGACGCCGCGCGCGCCTCGGATTTCTTGAAATCCGCCCTGGGCGAGGACATGCACCGCACCTTCACCGCCGTCAAATCCGCCGAATACGACCGCGTCGCCCGCACGATTTCCGAGGTCGATTACGACCTCTACCTGCACACCGTCTAGGCCCCATCCAGCTCATTCCTGAATAAGCTCTGCATCCCAATACAGGAAATCCATCCAGCTTTCGTGCAAATGCCCCGGCGGGAACTTGCGGCCGATGTTGCGCATCTCCTCGACCCCCGGCGCGCGCGGCACTTTCATCAGGTGCATCCCGGCGCGACGCAGGCTCTTGGACCCCTTGCGCAAATTACAAGGAGAGCACGCCGCCACCACGTTTTCCCAGCTGGTAATCCCTCCACTGGCGCGCGGCACCACGTGGTCAAAGGTCAGATCCCCCTTGCCGCCGCAATACTGGCACTTGAATTCGTCCCTCAGAAAAAGATTGAAGCGCGTGAAGGCCACGCGCTTCTGAGGTTTGACGAAATCTTTCAGCACCACGACAGAGGGGATCCTGATCCGCGTACTCGGGCTTCGGGCCTCCTGCTCGTACTCGGCGACGACATCGACCCGGTCCAGCCAGACCGCCTTGACCGCCTCCTGCCAGGGCCACAATGACAAGGGATAGTAGGACAATGGCCGATAATCCGCGTTCAACACCAAGGTCGGGTGCTGTTTCAGCCCACCACGTTCCCGTACGAATTCGGTCCTGAAGTCTCCATCCATCGGCGTCACATCCCCTCGCCCTGTCTGCCAATCGGCCCAGGGCGGGACATCCCGCCCCAGTTATCCACAACTATATATCGCGTCAGGAATGGAGCAAGCCCCATCATGTTCCTCTCCGCGATTGCACCCTGCCCTGCCCGGATGACAGCAGCATGACAGAGGCACTGCCCGGTTTGCAGGCACGGCTTTTCGTGGATTTTTCCGGCACTTGGCCTAGACTGGGGCAATGCAACCGCCCTCAGCCATTCTCGAGACCGCGCTCTACTGCCCAGACCTCGACGCCGCCCAGCACTTCTACGGCACCGTCTTGGGCCTGCCGCTGATCACCCGCGCCGGGAATCGCCACCTGTTCTTCCGCCTCAGCCAGTCTGTCCTGCTGATCTTCAACCCGGCCGAGACCCGCCTGCCTGCCAGAAACCCCGCGATGCCCGTGCCCAGCCACGGCGCCACCGGCCCCGGCCACCTGTGCTTTGCCGCCACGCGCCCCGAACTCGACACCTGGCGCGCGCACCTCACCGCCCACCAGATCCCGATCGAGGCCGAGTTCGACTGGCCCTCCGGCGCGCGCTCCCTCTACATCCGCGACCCCGCCGGCAACTCCGTCGAATTCGCCGAGCCGCGCCTCTGGTTCGACTGACCCCTGCTTCTTTCTGACTGAAAATACTCACGGCCGAACCGCGCCAAAAACGCAGGTCCGGCCGTGGAAAACCATCGTACCAAAACACCCCGAAATCTTACGATTCCCCGGGTTAACGCTTCGTTACAGCCCCAGCTTGTCGCGCATGAAGGCCAGCGCCACCGACAGCCCGTCGTTGGAAATCCCGTGCGCGGTGCCCTTCATGATGTGGGCATAGACCTCTTTGAAGCCCGCCTGCTGCAGCGATTCAGCCGCCTCGGGCAGCGATTGCGGCGGCACCACATCGTCCATGTCGCCGTGGATCAACAACACCGGCGGACGGCTGACCACCTCGTCCTCCAACAACTCCGGTGCCAGAAGACGGCCAGAAAACGCAACGATTCCAGCCACCTCATCCTCACGCCGCGGGGCGACATGCAGTGACATCATCGTGCCTTGCGAGAACCCGAACAGCACCATCTGTTCCGGCAACAGGTCATTATCCACCAGCACCCCGTCCAGGAACGCGTTCAGATCGTCGATTGCCCGCGCCATCCCGGCCTGCGATTCTTCCTCGGACGACCCGTCGATCCACGGAATCGGGAACCACTGGAACCCGAAAGGCGCCCCCGCGCACCGCTCCGGCGCATCGGGCGCCAGGAACAAGGTATCCGGCAGATGATCGCCCAGGATTTCTCCGATCGACAAAAGGTCCGCACCATTCGCCCCGTAGCCGTGCAAAAACACCACGACCGAGCGCGTATCGCCCGATTTCGGCTCAACCCGGCCGGCCTTCAACACTCGCGTCATTTGATACCTTCTCTTTTCTTTTCAACATGATAGTAGGCCCACAAAAGTCGGGCCGCAACACCGCGCCAGGGCGACCAGCGTTCCGCCATCTGCCGCAGCGCCCGTTCCTTGGGTCGTTCCTCCAGCTCGTAAAGGAGGCGCACCGCCTCCTGCAAGGCCAGATCACCGGGGGCGAACACGTCCGCGCGGCCCAGGCTGAACATCGCATAGATTTCGGCCGTCCAGATCCCGATTCCGGTCACTTGCGTCAGCGTCTCGATCACCACTTCGGTCGGTTCAGTCCGCAGCGCCGGATAGTCGATCCGCGCCTCCGCCAACGCCTTGGAATAGCGCGCTTTTTGGCGGCTCAACCCCAGCTCGCGCAGCGCCTCTTCCGAGCTCGCCCGAACTGCCTCTTCCTTGAGCATTCCAGCTTTTTCCAACCGGCCCCAGATCGCGTTGGCCGAGGCAACGCTGACCTGCTGGCTGACGATCGCACTCAGCAATTGCGCGAAACCATCCGGGTTCCGGCGCAGCGGCAAAGGCCCGGTCATTCCGTAAGCCTTTGACATATATGGGTCATTACTGCACAGCCACGCGGCCCCTTCGGCCACGCAGTCCGGCGTTTCGATAAGGCGTCCGACCATGTGATCCCCTTTCGCGCCCAACCTAGCGCGGCAATCGTGCTCTTTTCCAGTCCGTGTTTCCGGCGCATACAAGGGAAATGATCGACTCGCGCGCACTCCCCTCCTTCGATTGGCCCAAACTTGAACCGGGCTGGGTTTGGCTTTGTGGGGCGGGCCCCGGCGATCCGGGCCTTCTGACCCTGCACGCGCTGAACGCGCTGAAGCAGGCGGATGTGGTCGTCTACGACGCGCTGGTCGCGCCGCAGATCCTGGACTGGGCGCCGCAGGCGATCCACGAATACGCGGGCAAGCGCGGCGGGAAACCCTCGGCAAAACAACAGGATATCTCGCTCCGCCTGGTTGAGCTGGCGCAGCAGGGCAAACGCGTCCTGCGGCTGAAGGGCGGCGATCCCTTCGTCTTTGGCCGCGGCGGAGAAGAGGCCCAGACTCTGGTTCAGCACGGCATTCCCATCCGTATCATCCCCGGCATCAGCGCCGGGATCGGCGGGCTGGCTTACGCAGGCATCCCGGTGACGCATCGCGACGTGAACCAGTCCGTGGTCTTCGTGACCGGCCATGATCAGACCGGCGAAACCCCGCAGGCCGTCAACTGGCGCGCTTTGGCGCAGGGCGCGCAGGTGCTGGTGATCTACATGGGGATGAAGCACGCAGGCCGCATCGCAGCCGAACTGCTGGCCGGTGGCCGCAGCCCGGACGAGCCCTGTGCCGTCGTCTGCCAAGCCACCACGCCGGATCAGCACGTGCTGGAAACCACGCTGGGCGCGCTGGAAAACGACATAGAGATCAACGGCTTGAAGCCCCCCGCCATCCTGTGCGTTGGCCGCGCGGTCCTGCTGCGTCAGGTGCTGGACTGGCAATCCATGATGGCCGGGGACGCCCCGCGCGATCTGGATCCATTGGGCCGGGGCCGTCCCGCCGAAATGCCCTGACGAAATGTCCGCACGCAAATAGTTAACATCGTATTTATCCCGGCTTGCCTAAGGGCAGGCAAGCGGCTAGCACTTCTCGCATGACAAATTCCGCATACATCCCCGATGACCGCCGCGCCAAACGCAACGTGACCATTCTGGTCATGGCGCAGGCGTTGCTTGGCTCTCAGATGCCGATGATCTTTACCATCGGCGGGCTGGCCGGTCAGACGCTGGCCACCAACCTGTGTTTCGCCACGCTGCCGATCTCGCTGATCGTGCTGGGCAGCATGCTGGCGGCGACCCCGGTGTCCTGGGTGATGCAGCGATTTGGCCGCCGTGTCGGCTTCATGCTGGGCACTTTGGCGGGCGCGATCGGCGGGGCGATCGGTGCGTATGGCCTCTACCAAGCCTCCTTCCCGATCTACCTGATGGGCAGCCTTGTCACCGGTATCTATATGAGCGCGCAGGGTTTTTACCGCTTCGCCGCCGCCGATAGCGCCAGTGACGAATTCCGCCCCAAGGCGATTTCCTACGTCATGGCGGGTGGTCTGCTGTCCGCGATCATCGGGCCACAGCTGGTCAAGCTGACAGTCGACTCGATGGTGATCCCCTTCGTCGGCACCTACCTGGCGGTGATCGGCGTGAACGTCATCGGATCGGTGCTGTTCCTGTTCCTCGACATCCCCAAGCCGCAACCGCCCGCACATGACGCCCCCAAGGGCCGCACCCGGTGGGAGCTGATCACCACCCCGCGCATCGCGGTCGCGGTGATCTGTGCGATGGTCAGCTATGCGCTGATGAACCTTGTGATGACCTCGACCCCGCTGGCGGTCGTGGGCTGCGGGTTTGAAAAGAACACCGCCGCCGACGTGGTCTCGGCGCATGTTCTGGCGATGTACATCCCCAGCTTCTTTACCGGCCACCTGATCGCGCGTTTCGGCGTCGAAAAGATCGTGGCGACGGGTCTGGTGATCCTGGCCGGCGCCGGTGCCGTCGCCCTGCAAGGCGTTGATCTGGAAAACTTTTTCCTCGCGCTGGTCCTGCTGGGGATCGGCTGGAACTTTGGCTTCATCGGCGCCACGGCGATGCTGGCCGGCGCCCACAAACCCGAAGAGCGCGGCCGTATGCAGGGCCTGAACGACCTGCTGGTTTTTGGCGGCGTGACCGTCGCCTCGCTGGCTTCGGGTGGCTTGATGAACTGCTCGGGCGGGACCGCGCAAGCGGGGTGGACCTCGGTCAACCTGGCGATGGCCCCTTTCCTGATGCTGGCCGGTGGCGCGTTGATCTGGCTGGTTCTGCGCCCGAAAGAGGACTGAGGCGGGCCTACCAGCGCCCGCTGAGCGCCCGCACCATCAGGCCCGCGTTCGTGGCAAAGCCCGACCCCTCCAGCGCCCCCTGAGCGACCAGCCCGGGGTTCTCGGCGGCCCGTTTCAGAATACCTTCGGCTTTCCACGCGGCCAACAGCGCGGGCCGCGCCTCGGGCGACACCTTGCCCCGCTGAGCGCGCGCACGGCGCAACCGCGCCAGCCCGTCGCGCGCCAGATCGGCCACGACCTCGGGACGGCCATCAACCAGCGGCACGCGCTTTGCTTGCTCCAGCGCAGGCACGGCCATCAGGAAATTCGCCAGTCCCGCCGCATAGCCCGCATCCAGCACGACGCTTTCCTCGGCATCGCCCAAGGCACGGGCGGCGGCCAGCATCACGTTGCCGGCGGTTTTCTGGATGTACTCGGCGAAATGCGCCTCATCCTCGAACGGATCGCGGTAGATATCCCAGCGGCGCGCATCGGCCATCTCGGTCAGCAGTTGCGCCCCGGCCGCGTCCAGCACCCGCGACAAAGGCGTGACGACCTGATGCCGACGCACCTGTTTGCCTGCCGCAATCTCCTCGAACGCGTCTTTCCACCATTGCAGGCGCATTTCCGCGATCAGGTGTTCCTGAGTGACCCACGGCGCGCGCGCGACCTCGACATTCGCCGCGTAGATCGGGAACAGAACCGCACGGGCGGCCACCGGCGCGGCCATTGCCACGCGAAACCGGTCAGGGTCGGCGCGCTGCACCAGCTCGGCACAGGCGATCAGGTCGGGGTCGTCAAAACTCACGCAGGAATTCCTGAATTAGAGCAAGGGTTTGGGGATCGTTCACCACATCCAGATGCGAGGCGCCGGGCACGATCGCATAGCGCCCCTTATCGGTGAGCGGCTGCATCAGCGGCTGGTATTGGTCAGGCACGAACGCCTCGTCCCGGTCGCCAATGGCCAGCAGAAAGGGCGGCAGCGCGGCGATATCGGCTTCGTAATCGTTCCGCGGCGCGTAAGAGGTGTTCAGCCGGTAGGAATAGGCCGTCGTCGCCGTATGCCCCAGCGGGCCGTCCAGCACGGCGCGCGGCATGTTGAACTGGATCACCGTCAGATGGTTCAGCGCGCGGATATGGGCGGCATTCAGCATCGTCAGCCCGATGATCCGCCGCGTCAGGGGCTGCGCCCAACCGCCCGAATTGGGCCGCGTCGTGGAGGCGTTGTACTTCAGGAACGGGGCCAGCAGGATCGCGCCATCCAGCGCGCCCCCTTGCGAACCGCCCGCCATTCGCACCACAAGCCCCCCGCCCGAGCTATGCCCCAGCGCGATCACCTTTTGACCCGGCTTGCGATAGGCCGCGATCAGGTCGGCCAGATCGTCCTCCAGCTGGCCAATATGGTCCACGTCGCCCCGCCGACCCGGCTGGGCTCCGTGCCCGCGCAAGTCCGGGATCAGCATCTCGGCCTGCCCCTCCAGCGCCCGCGCCAGCGCGTCGTACTGCCCGCCATGCCAGCCCGATCCATGCACCATCACCAACAGCGGCGCGCCCTCTGGCCCCGCCACGTGGCGCACCTGCAGGGCAAACCCGTCGCGCATCGCAACGGACTGCACCGGCAGCGCCTCGGTCCGCGCCATCTGGCGCGAGAAATCCAAACCGCCCTCGCCCGCCATCGGCCGAGGCGCTTGCGACGCCACCAGCCCCAGCGCAATGCCTGCCGGGATCAGCGCCGACAGCGCCAGCGATATGGCGATCTTACCGATCACTCTGCCGCGCCCTGTTCCGCCCCCGCGAATTCGCGCAAGAGCTTCCAATTGATCGCATCCAGCAGCGCGTCAAAGGACGCATCCACGATGTTCGGCGACACGCCCACGGTGGACCAGCGGCGGCCCTGCCCGTCCTCGCTGTCGATGATGACACGGGTCACGGCCTCGGTCCCGCCTTGGGTGATACGGACCTTGAAGTCGACCAGGTGCATGTCCTCGATCGCCTGCGAGTAGCGCCCCAGATCCTTGGCCAGCGCCTTGGATAGCGCGTTCACCGGCCCCCGATCCGAGCCACTCTCATCGAGCGATTCCGACACCGACAGCTTCTTTTCGCCGTCCACCTTCACCACGACGACCGCCTCGGACAGGCTGACCATGCGGTTGTACTTGTTCTTGCGCCGCTCGACGGTGACCTTGTAGCGCTTGACCTCGAAGAACTCGGGCAACAGGCCCAGCTCGGCCCGCGCCAGCAGCTCGAAACTGGCCTGCGCGCTGTCATAGGTATAGCCCTCGGCCTCGCGCGCCTTAACCACGTCCAGAATGCGCGCCAAGGCCGGATCGCCCGCCGCGACCTGCAATCCTGCCTCGGCCAGACGCTGGCGCAGGTTCGACTGCCCCGCCTGGTTCGACATCGGAATGATGCGGCTGTTGCCCACCACCGACGGCTCGATATGCTCATAGGTCGAGGGATCCTTCAGGATCGCGCTGGCATGCAGCCCCGCCTTATGCGCAAAGGCCGAGGCCCCCACATAGGGTGCCTGCCGGAACGGCACACGGTTCAGGATGTCGTCCAGCTTGCGGCTCGCCTTGACCAGCCCGGTCAGCGCATCCTGCGTGATCTGCGTGTCATAGCGGCTGGCATAGGGCTCTTTCAGCAGCAGCGTCGGGATCAGCGTCGTCAGGTTGGCATTGCCGCAGCGCTCGCCCAACCCGTTGAGCGTCCCCTGCACCTGCCGCGCCCCGGCATCAATCGCCGCCAAAGACCCGGCCACCGCGTTCTCGGTGTCGTTATGGGTGTGAATACCCAGATGATCGCCCGGAATCCCCGCCGAGATCACCGCCTTGGTGATCTCGTAAACCTCATGCGGCAACGTCCCGCCATTGGTGTCGCACAGCACCACCCAGCGCGCCCCGGCCTCATAGGCCGCCTTGGCCGCCTCCAACGCATAAGCCGGATTGGCCTTGTAGCCGTCAAAGAAATGCTCGGCGTCAAACAGCGCCTCGCGCCCCTGCGCCACGATATACTCGACCGAGCGCGCGATATTCTCGGTATTCTCCGCCAGCGTGATCCCCAGTGCCGTCTCGACATGGAAATCATGGGTTTTACCGACCAGACACACCGCCGGCGTGCCCGCATTCATCACCGCTGCCAGCACATCGTCATTCTCGGCCGAGCGTCCAGCCCGCTTGGTCATCCCGAACGCCGTGAACACAGCCCGCGTCTGCGGCCGGCTCTCGAAAAACTCGCTATCCGTGGGGTTCGCCCCCGGCCAGCCGCCCTCGATGTAATCCACGCCCAGAACGTCCAGCGTCTTCGCGATCACCTGCTTTTCAGCCGTGGAAAACTGCACGCCCTGGGTCTGCTGCCCATCGCGCAGGGTAGTGTCATAAATGTACAAACGCTCGCGGCTCATCACGCGGCCCTCGCTTCTTCTTTTTGAAAATATCCCCGGGGGAGCGTTGAAACTCCCCGAGTTTCAACGTGGGGGGCAGCGCCCCCCGCCCCCGCTCGCCGCAGGCGCAACGCCGCCATCACAGCCCCTCCAGCCTGGAGGCATCAAAGCCCGGCCCAGCGATCAATTCGACCCCGTCCTTGCTCATCCGCACCTCGACGCCAGCCTCGCGGAACACGGCCTTCTGCCGATCCACCTCGCTGAAATCCTTGCTGGCCATCGCGGCCACGCGTGCCGCCTGGAACTTCTCGGCGAACAGCGACAGGTCCACCACCTCGATCACTTCCCAGCCCGCCAGTTCGGGCGTCAGCAGCCCCATCAGTTGCGCGCCCGCCAGCAGATCGGCCATGCCATAGCGTTCCTCGCGTGCATAGCCCAGCATCGTCAGGGGAACGCCGTTCGAGATCGCCTGAAGGATCGTCAGCGCCTGCGCGGTGTTCAGATCATCCGCCAGCGCCTCGACCACCTCGACCGGAGCCTGCGCGGCAGCCGTCACCCCTTCGGTCACCTTGCGCCAGCGCCGCAGCGTGGTTTCCGCCTCGCTCGCCTTCTTGGCAGTCCAGTCCATCGGCTTGCCGTAATGCGTCGACAGGAAAACGTACCGGATCACCTCGCCCGGCACCCCCGGTTCGCCGTCATGCCCGTCCAGCAGATCGCGGACGGTAAAGAAATTGCCCAAGCTCTTGGACATCTTCTTGCCCTCGACCTGCAGCATCTCGTTATGCATCCAGACATTGGCGAACCCGCCCTCGGGATGCGCGCAGCACGATTGAGCAATCTCGTTTTCGTGGTGCGGGAACATCAGGTCGTTGCCGCCGCCGTGGATGTCGAAAGACGCGCCCAACAGCTCATAGGACATGGCCGAGCATTCGATATGCCAGCCCGGACGCCCGCGGCCCCATGGGCTGTCCCAACCCGGCAGGTCGTCGCTGGACGGCTTCCACAGCACGAAATCCATCGGGTTGCGCTTGTACGGCGCCACCTCGACCCGCGCGCCGGCGATCATGTCATCAACCGAGCGACCGGACAGCGCACCATACTCCGCATAGCTTTCGACCGAGAACAGCACATGCCCGTCCGCCGCATAGGCGTGGCCCTTGGCGATCAGATCCTCGATCATCGACACCATCGCCCCGATAAACGCCGTCGCGCGCGGCATTTCGGTCGGGTCCATCGCCCCCACGGCGCGCATGTCGTCCAGATACCATTGCGTGGTCTCGGCGGTGATCTCTCCGATCGAGCGCCCGCTTTCAGCCGCCCGCGCGTTGATCTTGTCATCCACATCGGTGAAGTTGCGCACGTAGGTGACATGCTCAGCACCGTAGACATGGCGCAGCAGCCGGAACAGCGTGTCGAACACGATCACCGGACGCGCGTTACCGATATGGGCGCGGTCATAAACGGTAGGTCCGCAGACATACATCCGCACGTTTTCGGGGTCGATGGGCTGAAAGACCTCTTTCTTGCGGGTCTTCGAGTTGTGCAGCTTGATCGTCGTCATCGTGTCCTCGCGCGCAGGCAAACGCTACCGGTCTTTGCGGGCGGGCTTAGCAACTTCGATGCTAATTTGGAATAGAAGAACGGCCCGCCGATATGTCTCAGCAGGGAATGCAGCCAATAATGGTGATCGTCCGTTTCATGGAACCGTTCATAACCTGTGATGCGCCATGTCACAATCGGTGAATTGACATTTGATCAAATGCCCCGCTTCCATGCCGCAACTGCAAAAGGAACACGGCATGGAACTGTCTCAGCGGATCAAGGGCATCAACGGCGGCGGCTCGGACGGTTGGGGGATTTTCTACCGCGCCCGCCAGATGAAGGCCGAGGGCCGCGCCGTGACCGAGCTGACCATCGGCGAGCATGACATCCGTACCGACCCGCTGATCCTGAACCACATGCACAAGACCGCGCTGGCGGGCACAACGGGCTATGCGATGATCCCCGGCATTGCGCCGCTGCGAGAGGCCGTGGCCAAGCGCGTGCAGGCCCAGACGGGCGTACAAACTTTGCCCGAAAACGTACTGATTACCGCCGGAGGCCAGGCCGCGCTGTACGCTGCGCATCACGCCGTGTGCAATCCGGGCGACCGGGCGATGTTCATCGACCCGCATTATGCCACATATCCCGGCACCGTGCGGGCCAATGGCGCGATCCCCGTCCCCGTCCCCGCCCGCCCCGAGGCCGGGTTCCAGCCCGATCCGGCGGTCATCGCGGCCCATGCGGAAGGGGCGACAAGCTTGCTGATCAACTCGCCCAACAACCCGACGGGGGTGATCTATTCGCGCGAAACCCTCGAAGGGATCGCCCGCGTGGTGCAGGACAAAGACCTGTGGCTGATCTCGGACGAGGTTTATGACACCCAGGTCTGGGACGGCGCGCACCTGTCGCCACGCACCTTGCCGGGGATGGCGGAACGGACGCTGGTGATCGGCTCGATGTCGAAATCCCACGCCATGACCGGCAGCCGCATCGGCTGGATCATCGGCCCGGTCGAGGCGATCACCCATCTGATCAACCTTGCGACCAACACCAATTACGGCGTGCCCGGGTATATCCAGGAGGCCGCCCTGTTCGCCCTGACCCTTGGCGCGGATTTCGAGGCCAGGATCGCTGAGCCGTTCCAACGCCGTCGCGCCATCGCGCTGGATCTGCTGGCGCGCCAGAACGCCGTGCGCGCGGTGCCGCCGCAAGGGGCGATGTACACGATGCTGGACATCCGCGCGACCGGGCTGGACGGAAATGCCTTTGCCGCGCACCTGTTGGAGGAGCACGGGATCGCCGTGATGCCGGGGGAAAGCTTCGGTCAGGCGGCGACCGGGCATATCCGGGTGGCGATGACGATACCGGACGCGCCGTTCAGCGCGGCGTTTCAGACATTGCTGGATGTGGCGGGGGAGCTGGCGGGGCAGGCCTGACGGGGCGCGGGCGGAGGGTGCGGACGCCTCCGGCGGGAGTATTTGGCTCAGAAAGAAGCCAGGGGCAGGAAAAAGGCCCGGGCGGTGCCGGGCCTTTCAGAGGGCGGTTTACTCGGTGACCGTGACGGTTTTCATCACGTCGGGTTGGCCGTAGACCTCGCCGTTGCGGCCCTTGCCGCGCTTGATCTGGTCGACGATCTCCATGCCTTCGGTAACGTGACCGACGATGGTGTATTGTCCGTTCAGGAAATGGCCCGGCGCGAACATGATGAAGAACTGCGAGTTGGCCGAGTTCGGATCCTGTGCGCGGGCCATGCCCACGACCCCGCGATCAAACGGGGCGTCCGAGAATTCCGCCGGCAGGTCCGGTTTTTCCGAGCCGCCACGGCCCGCCATGCGCATGTCGCCGCCGACCTTGCCGTATTGCACATCGCCGGTCTGGGCCATGAAACCTTCGATCACCCGGTGGAAGACGACGCCGTCATAGGCGCCTTCGCGGGCCAGATCGGCCAGCCGCGCGGCGTGTTGGGGGGCGGTGTCGTCGGCCAGGTCGATCACGATGGTGCCATTGGCGCCTTCGCCCTCGACTTCGATCCTGAGACCGGTTGCCGCAGCCGGGGTGGCCAGCAGTGCCAGCACAAACGCCAGTTTACGCATCTGCGGCCACCTTCACGCTGATCATGCGGTCGGGATTCGCGGGCGGCTCGCCGCGGGTGATGGCGTCGACATGCTCCATCCCGGAAATCACGCGCCCATAGACGGTGTACTGGCCGTTCAGGAAGTGGTTGTCCTTGAAATTGATGAAGAACTGCGAGTTGGCCGAATTCGGGTTCATCGAGCGCGCCGCGCCCAAGGTGCCGCGATCATGCGGTAGCTTGGAAAATTCCGCAGGCAGATCAGGCAGTTCCGAGCCGCCGGTGCCGGCGCGACGGGGGTTATAGTCTTTCTCCATGTTGGCGTGTTCGACATCGCCGGTCTGGGCCATGAAGCCGTCGATGACGCGGTGGAAGGCCACGTTGTCATACTGGCCCGAACGCGCCAGTTCTTTCATGCGCTCGGTATGTTTGGGGGCGACGGCGGGCAGCAGTTCGATAACGACGGTGCCGCCTTTCAGCTCCATCAGGATGGTGTTTTCGGGGTCTTTGATCTCGGCCATTTCGGGCTCCTTCATTAAGTCTTGGCCCATACCTAAGACCCATCGCCGCGCTTGCCAAGCCAGAGGTTGACGCAAACGCGGCTTCACGCCAAGAGAGGGCAAAATTTTCTCCAGGGAGGAATCCGCGATGGGTTGGAAGACATTGGACGATATGGATTTGAACGGCAAACGCGTGCTGGTGCGCGTGGACATCAATGTGCCGGTCAAGGATGGCGTGGTCACTGACGCCACCCGCATCGAACGTATCGCCCCCACCGTCAACGATATCCTGGCCAAGGGTGGCCGCCCGATCCTGGTGGCGCATTTCGGCCGTCCCAAGGGCAAGGTCGTGCTGGACATGTCGCTGCGCGTGACCCTGAAAGAGCTGGAGAAGGCGCTGGGTCACAAGGTTGTCTTCGTTGAGACGCTGGACGCCGCCGAGCTGCACACCGATGAAGAACGCGCCGCCGAAGTGGTGCTGCTGGAAAACATCCGCTTCTATCCCGGCGAAGAAAAGAACGACCCCGAGTTTTCCGCCCGTCTGGCCAAGCTGGCCGATATCTACTGCAACGATGCGTTTTCCGCCGCGCACCGGGCCCATGCCTCGACCGAGGGCGTGGCGCGTCTGCTACCGTCCTGCGCCGGTCGCCTGATGCAGGCCGAGCTGGAGGCGCTGGAAGCGGCGCTGAGCAAGCCCGTCCGCCCCGTGGTGGCTGTCGTGGGCGGCGCCAAAGTCTCGACCAAGCTGGAGCTGCTGGGCAACCTGGTCGCCAAGGTGGATTACCTGGTGATCGGTGGCGGCATGGCCAACACTTTCCTGGCGGCGCAAGGCATCGACGTGGGCAAGTCGCTGTGCGAACACGACATGGCGGACACTGCGCGCTCGATCCTGGCCAAGGCCGGTGATGCGGGCTGCGAGATCGTGCTGCCCTCGGACGTCGTCGTCGCTGCCGAGTTCAAAGCCAACGCCGCAAATGAAACCGTCGCCAACAACGCCTGCCCGTCTAACAAGATGATCCTGGACGCCGGCCCCGCCAGCGTTGCCCGCATCAGCGAAATCCTGGACGGTGCCAAGACGCTGATCTGGAACGGCCCGCTGGGTGCGTTCGAGATCGAGCCCTTCAACACCGCCACCAACGCCGCCGCGCAAAAGGCAGCAACGCTCAGCAAGGCCGGTCAGCTGACCTCGGTCGCAGGCGGTGGCGACACGGTGGCCGCGCTGAATCAGGCCGGGGCCGCGGATGATTTCACCTATATCTCGACCGCTGGCGGCGCATTCCTGGAATGGATGGAAGGCAAAACCTTGCCCGGCGTTGCCGCGCTTGAGGCTTCGGCGGCCTGATTTCGCCAAACCGCGCGCCCGTTAGCGCGACCAGAATTGTATCCTCGTTTCAGCTGACCTAGTGTCGCGCCGAAACGGGGATGCCCCCGATTGTTAGTCAAATTTATACGGAAATGGACATGTCGAAAGCACAGCAGACCGAACAGATGCGCGCAGGTAACGGCTTTATCGCGGCCCTTGACCAAAGCGGCGGGTCGACCCCGAAGGCCCTCAAGCTCTATGGCGTTGACGCCAGCGCCTATGCCTCGGAAGAGGAAATGTACGGCCTGATCCACGACATGCGCGCGCGTATCGTGAACTCGCCCGCCTTCACCGGCGACCAGATCATCGGCGCGATCCTGTTCGAGCGCACCATGGACAGCGACATCGGCGGCAAGCCTTCGGCGACCTACCTGTGGGAGAACCG
This sequence comes from Thalassobius vesicularis, assembly GCF_004799325.1. Classification (GTDB taxonomy): domain Bacteria; phylum Pseudomonadota; class Alphaproteobacteria; order Rhodobacterales; family Rhodobacteraceae; genus Thalassobius; species Thalassobius vesicularis. The sequence goes on along the minus strand of NZ_SSMD01000003.1, from coordinate 42,805 downwards.
TCGCGTGGTGCCGTTCCTGAAGGTGGACAAGGGCCTGGCCGACGAGGCGGACGGCGTGTGCATGATGAAACCCATGCCCGAGCTGGACACCCTGTTGGAGAAAGCCGTATCGAAGGGCATCTTCGGGACCAAGATGCGCTCGGTCATCAATGCGGCGTCGCCTTCGGGCATCGCGGCCGTGGTCGAACAGCAATTCGCCGTCGGCAAGCAGATCCTGTCGCACGGTCTGGTGCCGATCATCGAACCCGAAGTGACCATCACCATCGCTGACAAGGCCGAGGCCGAAGCCATCCTGCTGGGCGAGATCACCAAGCAGCTGGACGCCCTGCCCGCCGATCAGCAAGTCATGCTGAAGCTGACCCTGCCCGAGGCCGCCAACGCCTACAAACCGCTGGTCGACCACCCCCGCGTGATGCGCGTCGTGGCGCTGTCGGGCGGCTATTCGCGTGACGAGGCAAACACCCGCCTGTCCAACAACACCGGCATCATCGCCAGCTTCTCTCGTGCGCTGACCGAGGGCCTGTCGGCCCAGCAGAGCGACGCCGAATTCGACGACACGCTGGCCGCCACCGTCGGCAGCATCTACGCGGCGTCTGTCGCAGGCTGAGCCTTGCCAAGCCCGTCGGGCTGATGTTGAGATTGCGGGCGGCACACCACGTGCCGCCCGTTTCAATTAGGACTACCCAGATGCACCTGCGCGATGCCACTCCGGCGGATGCCGGCCAGATTGCCGAGATCTACAACCACGCCGTCGTCAACACGACCGCGATCTGGAACGACGTGCAGGTGGACGCCGCCAACCGCGTGGCGTGGATGCAGACGCGCCAGGGCGACGGGTTTCCGGTGATCGTGGCCGAGGTCGATGGTCAGGTCGCCGGCTATGCCTCTTACGGGCCGTGGCGGGCGTTTGACGGCTATCGCGCCACGGTCGAGCATTCGGTCTATGTCCACCCCGGCAGGCACGGCGGCGGGATCGGACGCACCTTGATGGAGGCGCTGATCGCGCGCGCGCGGGCAGACGGCAAGCATGTGATGGTCGCGGGGATCGAAGCGGGCAACGCGGCCTCGATCCACCTGCACGAAAAGCTGGGGTTCCAGACGGTCGCGCAGATGCCTCAAGTGGGCCAGAAATTCGAGCGTTGGCTGGATCTGACGTTTCTGCAATTGGTACTGGACGACCGCCCCGCGCCTTAGATCCGCGCGATGATCGCCTGAACGTCCAGACCCGAGACCGCGCCGGCGGTCGCACCGCGCACGCCCTCGATCCGCGTGGTGATGTAACCATCCACCACCGCATTGGGCGCGCTTTCCAGCAGCATGGCGGCGGCCAGCAGGGTGGCCAGGCTTTCGGTGAACCAGCGCGCCTCGGCCTCGGGCGCAATGCCGGGCCAACGCGCCAGATGCGCCTCCAGCGCCGCGTCGTAGCGCGCGTCCAGCCCCTTGGACTTGTTCAGCCGGTTCAGCAGCGCCTCGCCGGACTCAGGCGCGCGGGCAAAGGTACGCAAGATGTCGAGGCAGATTACGTTGCCCGACCCTTCCCAGATCGAGTTCAGCGGCGCCTCGCGGTAGAGCATCGGCATCGGGGTTTCCTCGATGTAGCCCATGCCGCCAAGGCACTCCATCGCCTCGTAGATCACGCCGGGGGCGCGCTTGTTGGACAGGTATTTCGAAAGGGCCACGGCGATGCGGGCAAAGGCGCGGTCCTCGTCGCTGGTGCCGTCAAAGGACGCCGCACAGCCCATCGCGAGGGCCAGCGCGGCCTCCCAATCCAGGGCCAGATCGGCGATAACGGATTGCATCAACGGCTGGTCGATCAAACGCCGCTGAAAGGCGTTGCGGTGACCGATCCACCACTTCGCCTCGGCCAGGGCCGCGCGCATTAGGCCTGCTGGGGCGACGGCCGTATCCAGGCGGGTGTGGTGCACCATCTCGATGATGGTTTTCACGCCCTGCCCCTCGTCCCCCAGACGATACGCCAGGGTATAGTCATACTCGATTTCCGAGGACGCGTTGGCCTTGTTGCCCAGCTTTTCCTTCAGCCGTTGCAGGTGCATCGTGTTGCGGCTGCCGTCCTCCAGCCAGCGCGGGACCACGAAACAGGTCAGCCCGCCGGGGGCCTGCGCCAGCGTCAGGAACCCGTCGCACATCGGCGCCGAGCAGAACCACTTGTGCCCGATCAGCCGGTATTGCTCGCCATCGCGCACCGCACGGGTCGAGTTGGCTCGCACGTCCGAGCCGCCCTGCTTTTCGGTCATCGCCATGCCCATCGTCACACCGGCCTTGGCCGACAGTGGTTTGACCGAAGGGTCATAGCTGCGGGCGGTCAGTTTCGGCACCCATTGCCCCGCCAGCGAGGCATCGGTCATCAGCGCGGGTACGGCAGCGTATGTCATGGTCAACGGGCAGGAAATGCCCGGCTCCAGCTGCGCCATGTAATAGGTCAGCGCCGCATGGGTCGCGTGCCCACCTTGCGAGCCGTCCCAGGCGGTGGCGGTAATCCCGTGCTCGATCGCCATGTCCATGATCTGGTGATAGCCCGGATGAAAGCGCACCTCGTCCAGGCGCCGGCCCGAGCGATCGAACAGCTTCAGCCGGGGCTGATCGCGGCGGGCATCCTCGGCAGCGCCCAGCATCTCGTCGGTTCCGAACGCAGCGCCGGCCTTTTCCAGCGCTGCCAGATCGACACCCGCGCGGGTCATCTGCTCACGCAGCGGCAGGTCATCCGCCCAGAGATCGCGCGCGCCACGCGGTAGCGGTTGGTTCAGTACTTCATGCGTGTGCAGGGTGCTGTGTCCGGTGGCGCTCATATCGACATTCTCCTCCAAGAAGTATCGGCAGAATGCCGATAGCCGGGATTCCGATCCAGATTGACGCCGCGTACCGCGCGAAATGACGCCACGCCAAATCACGGAAACGATTAGGGGATTCACAAATCGAATCACTTGTGTCAATCTAGCGATGCCGTCCGAAAGAGGCGGGGACAGAGGCAAAATTCATGGCGCGTCGCAGAAAACCTGCCCTTGGGGCATGGCTTTACTTCTCATTGGCCTTCGCAACCGGCGGGTATTTCACCTTTGCCGCGGTGCAGGGCAGCTTTGGCGTATTTCGCCGGGCCGAGATCACGGCGGAATCGCGCGTTCTGGAAACCGAACTGTCCAAACTGAACGTCGAAGTCGCGCGTATGGAGAACCTGACCCTACGCCTGTCCGACGAGTATCTCGACCTTGATCTTCTGGACGAGCAGGCCCGCTCGGTCCTGGGTCTGCTGCGCAGCGACGAACTGGTCATTCGCTGAAAACACGCTACACTCATCGCTAACCGATTGAAAAGGCGGGGATTGCCCCGCCTGTTTTGCCTTGCGTCAATTTGCGCTCGCCTCAACGGAAAAACTCATGTATAAATAGTTTAATGCTAAACTATTGTCGTTTTCGGGAGGAGGACGCCGCATGGCCGCCAGAAAAACCCAAGCCAAATCAAATACTTCAGCCGACGAGCTGAAGAAATTCTATCGTGACATGCTGCTGATCCGCCGATTCGAAGAAAAAGCCGGCCAGCTGTACGGCATGGGCCTGATCGGTGGTTTCTGCCACCTGTATATCGGGCAAGAAGCCGTCGTCGTCGGCCTGGAAGCCGCGACCGAAGAAGGCGACAAGCGCATCACCTCGTACCGCGACCACGGCCACATGCTGGCCTGTGGCATGGACCCGGACGGCGTGATGGCCGAACTGACCGGCCGCAGCGGGGGCTACTCCAAGGGCAAGGGCGGCTCGATGCACATGTTCTCGAAAGAGAAGCATTTCTACGGCGGCCACGGCATCGTGGGCGCACAGGTGCCGCTGGGTGCGGGTCTGGCATTCGCCGACAAGTATCAGGAAAACGGCCGCGTGACCTTTGCCTATTTCGGCGACGGTGCGGCCAACCAGGGCCAGATCTACGAGACCTTCAACATGGCCGCCCTGTGGAAGCTGCCGGTGATTTTCGTCATTGAAAACAATCAGTACGCCATGGGCACGGCGCAGCGTCGCTCGACCTCGACGCCCGATCTGTGGACCCGTGGCGCGGCCTTCGGCATCCCCGGTGAGGCAGTCGACGGCATGGATGTTCTGGCGGTGAAAGCGGCCAGCGAGAAAGCCGTCGCACATTGCCGCTCGGGCGAAGGCCCGTACATTCTGGAAGTGAAAACGTACCGTTATCGCGGCCACTCGATGTCTGACCCGGCGAAATACCGGAGCCGCGAAGAGGTTCAGAAGATGCGCGACGAGAAGGACGCCATCGAACACGTGCGCGAGCTGCTGCTGACCGGCAAGCACGCCACCGAAGAGGACCTGAAGGCCATCGACAAGGAAATCAAGGAAATCGTCAACAAGTCTGCCGATTTCGCCCGGACCAGCCCCGAGCCCGAGCTTTCGGAGCTGTGGACCGACATTTACGCCTGAGAAGGAGACAGACTAATGGCAACCGAAATCCTGATGCCCGCGCTTTCTCCGACGATGGAGGAAGGCACCCTGGCCAAATGGCTGGTCAAAGAGGGCGACACCGTCCAATCCGGCGACATCCTGGCCGAGATCGAAACCGACAAGGCCACGATGGAGTTTGAAGCCGTCGACGAAGGCGTCATCGGCAAGATCCTGATCGCCGAAGGCACCGAAGGCGTGAAGGTGAACACCCCCATCGCCATCTTGGTGGAAGAAGGCGAAAGCGCCGACGCCGTGGTCGCGGCAGCCCCCGTCGCAGCGGCGGCAACCCCCGCAGCCGAGGCCCCTGCCCCGGCGCCCGTCGCGGCAGCCCCCGTCGCCAAAGCGGCGGACCTGACGCCCGATTGGCCCGAAGGCACCCCGATGAAGAAACAGACGGTCCGCGAAGCCCTGCGCGACGCGATGGCCGAAGAGATGCGCCGTGACAGCACCGTCTACCTGATGGGCGAGGAAGTCGCGGAATATCAGGGCGCCTACAAAGTGTCCCAGGGCCTGCTGGACGAGTTCGGCGCCAAGCGCGTGATCGACACTCCGATCACCGAATACGGGTTCGCCGGCATCGCCACGGGCTCTGCCTTTGGTGGCCTGCGTCCGATCGTCGAGTTCATGACCTTCAACTTCGCCATGCAAGCGATTGACCACATCATCAACTCGGCCGCCAAGACGCTGTACATGTCCGGTGGCCAGATGGGCTGTCCGATCGTGTTCCGTGGCGCCAACGGTGCTGCTGCCCGCGTGGGTGCGCAACACAGCCAGGACTATGCCGCTTGGTACGCGCAAATTCCGGGTCTGAAGGTGGTGATGCCCTACTCGGCCGCCGACGCAAAGGGCCTTCTGAAAACCGCGATCCGCGACGGCAACCCGGTGGTGTTCCTTGAGAACGAGATCCTTTATGGCCGCACCTTCGACGTGCCGGACATGGACGATTTCACCATTCCCTTCGGCAAGGCCAAGATCTGCCGCGAAGGCACCGACGTGACCATCGTGTCCTTCGGCATCGGCATGCAATACGCGCTGGAGGCCGCCGACAAACTGGCCGCCGACGGTATCAGCGCCGAAGTCATCGACCTGCGCACCCTGCGTCCGCTGGACTATGACACCGTGCTGAACTCGGTCATGAAGACCAACCGCTGCGTAACCGTCGAGGAAGGCTTCCCCGTTGCGTCCATCGGCAACCACCTGTCGGCAGTCATCATGGAGCGCGCGTTCGACTATCTGGACGCCCCCGTGATCAACTGCACCGGCAAGGACGTACCGATGCCCTACGCGGCAAACCTGGAAAAACTGGCGCTGGTGACCACCGACGAAGTGATCGCCGCCGTCAAGCAAGTCACTTATCGGTAAGGAGAAATCGCGATGCCTACTGAAATCCTGATGCCCGCGCTTTCCCCCACGATGGAGGAAGGCACCCTGGCCAAATGGCTGGTGAAAGAAGGCGACACCGTTCAATCGGGCGACCTGCTGGCCGAGATCGAGACCGACAAGGCGACGATGGAGTTCGAAGCGGTCGACGATGGCGTGATTGGCAAGATCCTGGTCGCCGAAGGCACCGAAGGCGTGAAAGTGAACACGCCCATCGCGGTGCTGCTGGAAGAAGGCGAAAACGCCGCTGATATCGGTGCAACTTCCGCTCCGGCGGCGGCTGCTCCGGCGCCGGCCGCAGCGGCGGCCCCGGTTGCGGCCAGTGCTGCCCCTGCCCCGGTTGCCCCCAAGGCTGCCGATGGCGGTCGCGTCTTCGCCTCGCCGCTGGCCCGCCGTATCGCGGCTGACAAAGGTCTGGACCTGACGAAGATCGCAGGCTCTGGCCCGCGTGGGCGGATCGTCAAGGCCGACGTGCAAGGCGCCACCGCCAAGCCCGCCGCTGCCCCCGTGGCCGCAGCGGCCCCGGCAGCTGCCGCCCCTGCGCCTGCTGCAGCGGCCCCGGCTGGCCCCTCGACCGAGACCGTCAAGAAGATGTACGAAGGTCGCGCTTACGAAGAGATCAAGCTGGACGGGATGCGCAAGACCATCGCGGCCCGCCTCTCCGAGGCCAAGCAGACCATTCCGCACTTCTACCTGCGTCGCGACATCAAGCTGGACGCGCTGCTGAAGTTCCGCGGCCAGCTGAACAAGCAGTTGGAAGCGCGCGGCGTGAAGCTGTCGGTCAACGACTTCATCATCAAGGCCGTCGCCAACGCGCTGCAACAGGTTCCGGCCTGCAACGCAGTCTGGGCGGGCGACCGTGTGCTGCAGCTGAAACCCTCGGACGTGGCCGTGGCCGTGGCGATCGAGGGCGGGCTGTTCACTCCGGTTCTGAAAGATGCCGACATGAAGTCGCTGTCGGCCCTGTCGACCGAGATGAAAGACCTGGCCAAGCGCGCGCGTGATCGCAAACTGGCCCCGACCGAGTATCAGGGCGGCACCTTTGCCATCTCGAACCTGGGCATGTTCGGCATCGACAACTTCGACGCCATCGTGAACCCGCCGCATGCGGGCATCCTGGCGGTCGGCTCGGGCGTGAAAAAGCCCGTCGTCGGCGCGGATGGAGAGCTGACCGTGGCGACCGTGATGTCCGTCACCATGTCGGTGGATCACCGGGTGATCGACGGTGCGCTGGGGGCCGAGCTGCTGCAAGCCATCGTGGACAACCTGGAAAACCCGCTGACCATGCTGGCGTGAAGTCACTGATATACCAAAGAAAAACGCCGGGGTCCTGCCCCGGCGTTTTTCGTTTCAGCCCATCTGGTAGCCAGGTGTTGATCGCATCAGGGTGATCTCGTCCTCGGTCATCACATCCTCGACCCCGTCGAACAGGGGGGTGGAGAGATAGCGTTCGCCCGTGTCCGGCAGCATCGCCAGAATGACCGATCCCGCAGGCGCAGTCTGAGCCACCTTCAGCGCCGTGGCAAAGGTCGCTCCGCCGGAGATGCCGGTGAAAATCCCCTCTTGCAGCGCCAGTTGACGGGCGGCCTGAATGCTTTCCGGGCCGGCGACGGGCAGAAGCTCGTCATAGCCGTTCTTGTCCAGCAGTTCCTGCAGCACCAGCGGGATGAAATCCGGGGTCCAGCCCTGGATCGGGTGCGGGTTGAAGGCCGGGTGGCTGACGGCGGGTTCGCCATCCGCAGTGCGTTCCTGCGCGGTGCCGCTTTGCACCATCGCGGCATTGGCGGGTTCGGACAGGATGATCTTGGTCTCGGGCCGCTCACGCCGCAAAACACGGCTGACGCCGGTCACGGTGCCGCCCGTGCCGAAGCCGGTAACGAAGTAATCCAGCCGGTCGAAATCGGCCATGATTTCGCGCGCGGTGGTGTGTTCGTGAATGTCGGCATTCGCTTGCGTTTCGAACTGGCGGGCGAAGAACCAGCCGTTTTTCTCGGCCAATTCCTTGGCCTTCTGGTACATGCCGGTGCCCTTTTGCTCTTTCGGGGTCAGGATCACCTTGGCGCCGAGAAAGCGCATCAGCTTGCGTCGCTCGACGCTGAAGGTTTCCACCATCGTGATCACCAGCGGATAGCCCTTGGCCGCGCAAACCATTGCCAGACCAATGCCGGTATTGCCGCTGGTCGCCTCGACCACCGTTTGGCCGGGTTTCAGCGCGCCGGATTTCTCGGCCGCTTCGATGATGTTCAGCGCCAGCCGGTCCTTGACCGAGCCGCCGGGATTGAACGCCTCGGCCTTGACGTAAAGGCTGACGTGGTCCGGTGCCAGCTTGTTGATGCGGATGGCGGGGGTGTTGCCGACGGTGTCCAATACGCTGTCGTACAGACGCCCGCGGCCTTCGGTTTGGCGAGTCATTGCGCTCCTCCCGGGGAATGAAAATGCCCGGTCAGGGTAAATCCCGCCGGGCATCTGCGCAATCTAAACGGTTGGGAGGGCTTCCCTTTTTCCGATCAGCAGTCGGAACAACCCTTCAGGCTTTGGTCCATGACAACGGACGGCGTATCGCAGCCCGCCTCGCCGACGACCTTGGCCGGAACGCCCGCCACGGTGGTTTTCGGCGGCACGTCATGCAGCACGACCGAGCCCGCCGCGATGCGCGAACAATGCCCGATCTTGATATTGCCCAGCACCTTGGCACCCGCGCCGATCAGCACGCCGTCGCCGATTTTGGGGTGGCGATCCTCGTCTTCCTTTCCGGTGCCGCCCAGCGTGACCGAGTGCAGCAGCGAGACGTTATCACCCACGACGGCGGTTTCGCCGATGACGATGGAATGCGCGTGGTCGATCATGATGCCCTTGCCGATCCGGGCCGCCGGGTGGATGTCCACGCCGAAGGTTTCCGAAATCCGCATCTGGAAGAAATAGGCCATATCCTTGCGCCCGACTGTCCACAGCCAATGCGCGATGCGATAGGACTGCACCGCCTGGAAGCCCTTGAAGAACATCAGCGGCTGAAGGAAGCGATGGCAGGCCGGATCGCGGTCATAGACTGCGACGATATCGGCCCGCGCCGACAGCGACAGCGACGGATCGGCCCGATAGGCGGCATCGCAGATTTCGCGGATCAGCTGCTCGGACATCTCGCCCGAGGCCAGTTTCAGCGAGGTGCGATAGGCCAGCGCATTCTCGATCGAGGCATGATGCAGGATGCCCGAATGCAGCAGCCCGCCCAGTAACGGTTCATCAGCTACGGCCTGTTCGGCCTCGGCGATGATCCGGTTCCAGACAGGATCGATTTCAGCAAGTTTGGCGCGCGTTTCATACATGACTGCGGTCCTCCGGTCACTTGGACTATAGCAGATAGGACCGATTGGCAAAATGCAAAGGTCTGAAATGATTGATCACAAAACGGAATGACCCGCACGAGGCGGGCCATTCGAGATCAGGCAGAGACGGACAGCCGTGCAAAATGCCCCGGCCCATACCGCGCCGAGACCTGCGCCACGGCGATTTCATAGGCGCCAGACAGGCCGTCATTCGCTTGCTGAGCGGCAGAATAAGTCCAGTTCGGCACCGTCAGGGTTTCCTCGCGAATGACCTGATTGCCCTGCATGACGCGCAGCAGATAGGCCTCGGCCTCTTCGCCAAGGGGCACTTCGGGGGCATCCCAGCTGTCACCGTCGATCCGTGTACGGCGGATCCAGCTGATGACCATGTCACCTCCGTACTCCCGTTTGGACAGATGCGCCGGCGCATAGGGTTTCAGACCGACGCCGGAAAACGCGTGCACCTCGTGCTTGTACGAGGGATCGTCATAGGCGCGCAGCGATGGCCCGATCCGGTAGTGCTGCGCCACCGTGCGGATCGAGGACGGCAGGTCCAACTGCTTTGCGGCGCCATCCAGCAAGACGAAATAGCTGCCCTCGGGCCACGTAACCGGGATCAGCCCATCGGACCCGGCTTGCCCACGCAAAAGCATCGACAGATGCCAGGTGTCCTGAGCCACCAGTTGCGCATCGCGGAACTGGACCAGCTCCCAATTCTCGGGGGTTCCGTCACCGATCGCGGCCACATTGGCCCCGTTCAACAGCGCGATTTCGCTGCGCCCGCTCAGCGTTCCGCGGGCAAGGCGCACCTGAATGACACCGTGCCGATCAAACCGCCCGGACGGAGCAGCCATCAGCGGCGCCACAAGCTGCCCCATGACCGCCGGCGCACCCAACGTTTGCAGCAGGGCATAGTCGCTGTCCTGCGTCGCACTGAACACCGAAACGGTGCCGGGCCAAGGGTTCGCCGTAGCCGCGACGTGCGGCGCATGAGGCGTTTCATCACCGCTCAGCAGCGGCAGGTCGAGGAACAGCGGGAACACGGAGGTCGGGGCCGCGAACCCCGGGACTGAGGCAGGTTCGTCGTCCAGATCGGTCGGGCGATAGGTTTCAGCGTCGACCCGCACACCTTCGGCTTGCAGCAGCGCGCCGGTTTCAACGCGGTCCAGACGGTAAAGCGCCTTGCCAAGCGCGACCACATCCCCAGCGCCCAGCCAGGATTGCGACGGCGCCAGCGCCAGCTTGACGCTGTCACGCCCGATGCGCGCCTCGCTCAGCCAACGCTCCACCGCCTGCCGCCCTTCGGAACGGGTCATCAGGATCGGCATTTCCGACTGCGAGACGGAATGATCGGCCTGATCCGGCAGAACCGCCTCTTCAGCAGCAGCTTCGAAATCTCCGCCCGCCGCGACGAAGCGCAGACGAACCCGGCCGTGCAGATCGCTTTCGGCAGTGCGCGCGTGCTCGACCCCGTGTGGGGTGTCGCCAGAAACCGCCAGCGTCAGCGGCTCTAGCACCGCATCAGCCCGGCCATCCCGATTGCGGAAAACCAGCACCCCGTCGCGTTCGACTGCATCAAAGCCGTGGCACAGCATCAGCGGCTGCAAAAGGGCCCGCGCGCTGTCGGTGCTGTCGGCCAGGTAGCCGCGCACAAGCCCATGCAGCCGGGACGTATCGAGGGCGCTGACATCCGCGTCCTCGCAAATCTCGCGCACGACCGAGGCCAGCGAGCGCGCCGCCCCGCGCCCGTTCAGCCAATGACCGCGGGCATAGTTCGCACCGTCGCTCCAGAGTGCGGTGTTGGCGGGGAAATGCGGGTACGGCCGGGCATCCCACGCCCAGACATAGGCGTTGGCCATGTCCAGCATGGGGCCCTGATACTCGACAGAAACCGGGTTGTTCGCCGGATCGCCCCAATAGCCCAACACCGCGCGCAGATATTGCATCTGCATGTACTCATCCCGCCGGCCCGACGAATGGCGCGGCAGGCCGGATTCCGAGGATTTCGGGTCCAAGAACCTGTTCGGCTGGTTGCTGCCCTTGTCGATGGCTGCACATCCCAGCTCGGTGAACCAGACGGGTTTCGACTGCGGCACCCAATCGGTCGGCGCTTCCTGACGGACACCAGAAATCCGCTCGTGGTGATCGTTCTGCCACCAGTTGCGAATGTCCTTGTAGCGCCAGATCCACGGCTCTTGCGCATCCGTGATCGGCGTGCGGATTTGCGCCGCCTCGGCCTGGGCCGAGTGATAGTACCAGTCGTACCCCTCACCGCCCTCGACCCCTGCGCGCAGGTAGTCCAGATCGTAGATCGTGCCCCAGCCCGCATCCAGGTGGTCATCCCCGTCGCGCCAATCGGTCAGCGGCATGTAATTGTCGATACCGATGAAATCGATCTGCTCGTCCGCCCAAAGCGGATCGAGGTGGAAATACACGTCGCCCGAACCATCCTGCGGGTGATAGCCGAAATATTCAGACCAGTCGGCGGCATAGCCCAGCTTGACCCCCGCCCCCAGCAGCTGACGCACCTCGGCCGCAAGACCGCGCAGGGCCTGAACCGCCGGAAACCCGGCGACCCCGCGCAGTTGCGTCAGCCCGCGCATTTCCGAACCGATGCAGAACGCCGAAACGCCACCCGCAGCAGCGCACAGCGCCGCGTTGTGCAGGATAAAGCGGCGATAGGACCACTCGTCGGGGCCTGAATAGCTGACCGCGCCCTCGGCAACCGTGAAATCGCTGGCCGAGGCCGTGCCGAAGAACGCCGCCACCTGAGCATCCGCCGCTGACGTCCCATCGGGCGAGCCGTCCAGACCCGGCGCGACCTCGGCGGTGATCCGTCCGCGCCAGGGCAATGCGGCCTGTTCATCTGCGCCGTAGGGATCGGGCAAGGCGTTGCCCTCTAGCTGGTCCATCAGGATGAACGGGTAGAACATCACCCGCTTGCCCCGCGCGGCAAGCTCGGCCACGGCCTGGATGACCGATTGATCAGTGGGCGTGCCGCCATAGACTGCGCGATCATCCAGCTGCGGCACCACTTCGACGGTCGCGCGTGTCAGGCCCGACACCTGCCACGGCATGGCGGCGGCGTCGAATTCGGACTGCTCGACCATCGGGCGGATCTGGCACGACCCGCAGCGCAGATCGTCGCCAAACCAGCTGACCACCAACGAGACCGCCTCGCAGGCTGGCAGCTCTTGCTCCATCTGGTCCATAGAGGTCAGAAAATCCGTCTTGCCCGAGGGCGAATTCGCGTTGACCGTCTTGCTGGAGCCCATCGCATATTCGACGACGGCAGGCTGCGTGGCCAGCGCGTATTCCCCCGTGCCGGGGATCAGCGCCACGCCCTGAACAGCGCGGGCGGGTTCGGCCTGATCGGTGTCCACAAAGACACGATCGGCACGCAACACCTCGAAACTGAACTGCGGCACACGGTTGCCGAATTGCGACAGGTCCAGATCTTCGAACACCACGTAGGCGGTGCCGCGATACGCGGGAACGGCGCCGGCGCCCTCGATCGCCTCCATCTTCGGGTCGGGCAGTTGCTGGTCGTCGCCGGGATAGACGCGCATGGTCAGATCGGCCGGAGAAATCTCGGAGCCATCAGCCCAGATCCGGCCAACACCTTCGATCTGCCCTTCGCACAGAGCAATCGCCAGGCTGACGGTATAGCGGAATTCGCGCGTCGACGGCGCGGGGGCACCCCCCTTGCCGCCGCCCGAGGTCGAGACATGCTCGGCGAAATGGGTGGCCCAGATCACCTGACCACCCACGCGCATCCGCCCAAAGACACGGGAAATCGCGTCGCCCTCGCCGGAACTGCTCAGGCGAAAGCGATCCACCCGCCCGGTCTCAACCACGTCCGAGCCCGCGCCTAACAACCTTTGGTCGATCACCCGCCCAACGGTGGCGCCGGCGAACCGGCCCATCGCCGCCATCGACAGCCCCATGACGGTGCCGCCAACAGAGCCCCCAATCGCCGCACCTGCGGCGGATAGCAAAATCGTCGCCATCAAATCTCTCCTTCCGGGAATGCGAACCGGGCCACGATGCGCCGGTGCCAAGGCTGGCTCAGCGGGCTTTCCACGACAGCGTGGCCGGAATACGCGTGGATAAATGTCGGGCGGTCGCCGGTCTGGCCAGCGATGCCCAGATGCTTGGCGACGCCCCGGTCACGCATGCGGAATAACAGCACATCGCCGGGGGCCTCGTCGCTCAGCGGCTTGGGGTTCAGATGGCGCAGGGCTGCGGCCCAAAGCGCCTCTTCGCCCTGCGGTTCGGACCAATCGCGGGAATAGTTGGGAACCGTTTCCGGTTCGGGCCCGACCACCTCGCGCCAGATCCCGCGCAGCAGGCCCAGGCAATCGGTGCCCGCGCCCTTGACGCTGCATTGGTGGCGGTAGGGCGTGCCGATCCAGCTCCGCGCTGCAAGTACGATGCGGCTCATCTGCGGCTACCCCCCGTCGCGGTGGCGGAGGCCGGAACAGCGACCGTCCAGTCGTTGCCGGGAATGTCCGGGAAGCCCTGGAAGTTGAGCAGGTTGTCGAACTTGAAACGGCACGTCTCCATCCGCTTGTCGCAGCCGGCCGTCAGGCGCACCGTATCGCCCAGCGCCAGATCGGCCCCAAGCCCGGACCAGAGTGTAATCTCGCGCCCATCCACACCCACAACGTCCGCCTTGATCACCCCGCGCAGCCCAGCGGCCGCACCGCCCAGCGCCTCCAGCACCCCGCGCTGAAACCATCCGGAGTCAAAACCCGCCACGCCGTCCAGCCCGATCCGAGTACCGTCCACCCGCGTCACCACGGCCTCGGTCCGGTAACCCGGCGCGTCCAGATCCATACGACAGGACCCATCCCCCAGCACCGCCGAGCACGGTTTCTGGAACACCCGCCCTTGCGGACGGTTCAGCAAGTCCGTCAGCCCCAGCAGCTCAGCCTCGAACGCCCCGCCAGAGCGGCGCAGCTCGCCGATGGTGCCGCGAAATTGCAGCACGCGCATCGCCACAATCGCCCAGTTGACCAGCCAGCAGCGCACCTCGGCCCCGTCATAGCGTCCGACCGCGATATCTGCCTCGCTGATCGAGGCATCGGACAGCGCGCCCATTGCCTCGGTGTTGTCCACCGACAGGCCGGTGCCCTGCTGTAATGCAAGCGCAGTCAGGCCGGTATCGGCGCGAAACACGATGCCCTCGAACGACAGATCGCCGTCGTGATCGGTAAAGCCCAGCTGCACCCCGTCCTTGCGCGTCAGCGCCCAGCAGCGGCACAGCGTCGTGATGCCACCGGACAGGTGCGCGCGCATATCATCGCTCATGCTCATGCGCGCACCTCGATCACCGGAACATCGGGCACCTCGCCCGCCTGGAAACTGGCCACAGAAGAGCGGATGCGATCCGTATCAAACCGCACCGGCACGTCGAACTCGAAGCCTGCCGTGATCTCGTCCCCCTCGTTCGGGGCCATCTCGAAGGTCACGATCCCGGTCGCCGTATCGACGCTGTAGTGTACCCCTTCCTGCATCTCGACGCCTTCCACACCGATCCGCACCGTGCCTTGCACAGGTTTCTTGATCGGTCGCGCGTAGCTATGGGTGCCCGAGCGATAGAGCTTCACCAGCTGGAACGCTTTGGCCTCCCCGTCTCCCTCTGCGATCACCTGATCGTCGAACGCGACCTTGCCAGAGGGCAGGCAGGATTTGAAATCCGACCAGTCCTTCCATCGGAACCCGTACATCTGGCCCTGACGCGCCTCGAAGAACCCGATCAGGGTTTCCACGTCATCCAACGACCGCATCCCCATCCCGGCATCGTAATGCCGACGCGAATGCGCCCAGGGGGTGTTGCGCTCTTCATGACCGTTAACCAGAGAAACGATCTCGGTCTTGCGTTCCGGCCCGCCGACGGCACCAAAGCTCAGGTTGGCGGGGAAACGTACCTCGTGAAACTGCATCTTGTCCTCCGATCAGCGAATGCGTTGGCCACGGCCCAGGGCGCGGCCCATCTGCGCGGCGATCTGAGATTGCGAGCGGCGGAAGCCCTCGACATCGGGCGTGGTGATGTTCATCACCACCGTCGTGGCGCCTTGCCCCTGCATCCGCACCCCCAGCTTACCGTCAGCGCCACGCGCCAGCGGCATGATCGCCTCGGGGCCAGCCTCTCCCATCAGCCCGGTGGCGCCGCGCATCGGAAAGGTCGTGGGGCCAGACACAACGCCCCCATTGGCAAACGGCATCACCCGCCCCTGAGAGAACGAGCCGCCATCCGCAAAGGGCAGCACCCCGCTCAGCAGGTTCCCCATGCCCTGCGCCAGCAAACCGCCGAAATGGTCGGTCACCGGGCGCACCGCCGCCGAGTACACCGTGTTGATCATCGACTGCGCCACCGTCTGCAGCGCATCCGACAGCTTCATCCCGTCCAGCACCACGCCGTCAAAGGCGCGGCGTAGCCCGCGGCTCAGCCCCTTTTCCAGCGCGCTGACATCTACAGCCGTCGCGCCCATCGTCGCCTGCACCCGGCGCAGCTCGGCCTCGAACCCCGCTGCCATACTGGTCGCCGACCCAAGCGAGGTCTCCAAAGCGTCAACCTGGTCCTGCAACCCGTCCAGCCCGTCAATTTCCGCCATTGTCTCCGTCTCCTATCTGGTCCGGGTAAGCCGCCAACAGCTCGTCCAGACGTGCCCGCCCCAAAGGCGCCCGGCCCGAGCCCGCGCCCAACAGGATCTGCAATTCCGCCGGGGTCAGTCGCCAGAACTCGTCTGGCTTCAGCCCCAGCCCGCGCATTCCCGCGCGCATCAGGGCGGGCCAGTCAAAGCTGGCCATCGCCATCCCCCGGCAAGGCGAAAGCCCGCGCCAGCAACTCGGCCGCCACACGCGCCGCGCCCATCGGGCCGCCCGCGATATCGGCCTGCGCCAGATCAGACGCCTGTCCCTTCCAGCCGCCCCCGCGCAGCCCCGCCACCAACAGCAGCAGCACATCGCGCGAGGAAAACCGCCCCCCTTCGAACCGCTCGACCAGCGCCAGCAGGCTGTCGGCCTGCAACGCGACCTCCAGCTCGGCCAGTGCGCCCAGCGTCAGTTTCAGGATGTGGCGCTGGCCATCCATCACCAGCGCCACCTCGCCTGCCCAGGGGTTTGCCATCACGCGTCCGCCGTAAAGGTCAGCGCCCCGGCCGAGGCCATCGACAGCTCATACGTCGCCTCGCCGTTATGGCTTCCCGAATACTCGATCGAGGTGATCTGGAACGCCCCCTCGACCACGCCGAAATCGGGGATGATCACCTGGAAATCCGGGGTTTCGCTGTCGAAAAAGATCTGGCGCGCCCGCTCATCGGTGTTCGCATCCTTGAACACGCCCGACCCCGAGATTGCCGCCGATTTCACGCCCGCGCCGCCCAGCAGCTCGCGCCAGCCCCCTTGGCTCTCCAGCGAGGTCACATCCACGCTTTCGGCGTTGAAGCTGACGCGCGTCGCACGCAGCCCCGCGATGGTGGCGAACGAACCGTCCCCGGTCAGGTCCACCTTGATCAACAGATCCTTGCCATTCTGAGCAGCCATGTCTCACTCCTTTGGAAAAACTCCGTTATCTTCGACGCGGGCGCGGAATTTCAGGTCGATCCTGCGGCCCGCGCCCTTCTGATCACGCAGCGCCTGCGCCTTGTGGAAATTCAGCGCCACCAGATGGCCGCGCGTCAGCGTCAGGTTGGCATCCACCAGCGCGTCACAGATCGCCGCCGCCAGCGTCTTGGCCTGCGCGAACCCCGCCTCCGCGGTGTAGACGGTTACGGTGAACTCGTGCTCGGCCCCCGCATTGGTCTGGTCCGAGCGGTCACGCACCAGCTCCGGCCCCAGGCTGACATAGGTGTCCGGCACCACGCCCGAGGGGATCGCGTCATAAACCGCCCCACCGACCAATGCTGTCACGACCGCATCCGCCAGCAGGCACTGATACACCGCGCCCTGAAGCGCCGCCGCCATTGCATAGCTCATGCCGCGGCCTCCTCTGTTGCGATGCAGGTCAGAAACCGCCCCTCCGCGTCACGCTCCCCGACCGAGAGGATGCGAAACACCCGCTCTCCCTCGCGGAACCGCTGTCCGGGACGGGGCCGCATCGTGGACCCCACCGGCGCGCCGCGCACCGTGATCCGGTACGACGCCAACGAACCCGCCGCCCCCCCCAGATCCGCCTCACGCCCCGACCGGAACGAGACCTCGGCCCACAGAT
This sequence comes from Thalassobius vesicularis, assembly GCF_004799325.1. Lineage (GTDB taxonomy): Bacteria > Pseudomonadota > Alphaproteobacteria > Rhodobacterales > Rhodobacteraceae > Thalassobius > Thalassobius vesicularis. The sequence goes on along the minus strand of NZ_SSMD01000003.1, from coordinate 25,427 downwards.
GCCCCAGAACGGACCACCCCTGGGTGAACCCGCCGGCACCATCGGGGGCCTGCGTGGCCTCCTCCAGCGCCAGCGCACGGTTCAGATGCGGCGCACTCATTGCCCCGCCCCCCCGGCAAAGACCCGCACGGTGCGATAGCGCTCCAGCAGGCTGGTCACGCCGAACGGCATGCAGCGCCCCGAAAGCGCGGTCTCGTGCCGGTACTCGTAGTAATGCGCGCCCAGCATCATCACCGCCTGCGCCAGATCGTGCGGCAGGTCGGACCAGTCCGGCCCATACCCCGCCAGAAACCGCACCCGGACCGAGCCACCCATCGGCACCGTCGGCAACAGCCCCGACACCGGGCAAATCCGCGACCGTTGCGGATCGGGGCGCAGCACATAGGCCGCCGCATCCACCACGGTTTCATCCCCTGCGCGGTCCGTCAGCACCACCTGCGCAATCGCGCTGACCGGGGCCACCGGCAGGGCCTGCCCGCTGGCATCGCGCCAATCGTTCAGGGTCCAGGAAAACTCGCGTTCGATCAGCACCTTGCCGGTGCGCGCCTCGACCGCCGCCATCGCCGCCCGCAGGAAGCTTTCCAACATGGCGTCCTGCACGCTGTCCTCGGCGAACCCGCTGCCCAGCCGCAGGTGAGACTTGAAATCCGCGACCGGCAGCGCCGCCAGCGGCACCTGGGTCTCTTCGACTAACATCATGGAAAAACTCCGCATTCTGCCCCCGTCCATCGGGTCAGGCGCGCGCCTCCAGCGTTGCTCGGACGGAGAGAGCAGCTAGACAACGCCAAAATCCTCAGCGCGCGCCCCTGTGGGACGGGCCATCAGGCCCGCCCCCCTTTCACCAACGCTTACGCGACGGCGAAACGCAGCAGCTTGATCGCGGCAAAGTCGCTGACATCCCCGCCCACGCGCTTGGTGGCATAGAACAGGACGTGCGGCTTGGCGCTGAACGGGTCGCGCAGGATGCGCAGGTCGGGGCGCTCGGCCACGGTGTAGCCCGCAGCGAAGTCACCGAACGCGATCGCATCGGCGCCCGAGGCAATGTCCGGCATGTCCTCGGCGATCAGTACCGGATAGCCCATCAGGCGCGCGGGTTCGCCAGCGGCCAGACCGTCCGACCACAGGAAACGGCCATCCGCATCCTTCAGCTTGCGCACGGCGCCCGCGGTTTTCGAGTTCATCACGAAAGTGCCATTCGCGCGGTACGTCGCGCCCAGCGCATAGACCAGATCGACAATCGCATCGGCCGAGCCGAAATCGCCATCGGTGCCGGTGGGCACATAGCCCAGATTGCCCCAGGCCCAGACGTCATTGTCCACCGCCGTATGGGTCAGAAAGCCCTTGGGCTTGTCCACGCCATCCCCGCCGACAAAGGCCGAGGCTTCGGCACGCGCGAACTTGTCCGCGATACGGCCCGCCAGCCAGCCCTCGACGTCGAACGCGCTGTCATCCAGCAGACGTTGGCTGGCCTTGGGCAGCGCCGACAACTCGTGCAGCGGGATGGTGATGCGGTCGATCGACGGGGTGCCGGTTTCCGCAACCGAGGTTTCATTCGCCCAGCCGTGGCCGACATCGGTGTGGTCCACCAGCACGTCGTAGGACGTCGCCTCGACATTCACCACATTGGCGATCTGACGGATCGAAGCGCTGGATTTCAGCACCGAACGGATGGTTTCCGAGGTGCGCGGATCGACCAGGTAACCACCATCGGAATTGACGGCGGTCGACATGGCCTTGCCTTCCAGCTCCAGGCCGCGCAGCGCGTCGTCGTCGCCGTGGCGGACATAGGCGTCGAACGCCTTCTGGTGAGGGGCCTCGATCTCGGCCGAGGTTGCCAGAACCGGACGCGCCGGGGTGTACGATTTACGATCAAGCATGGTCAGTCGCTCTTCCTGCTGTTGAAGTTTTGCATCAATGTTGGCCCGAAAGCCTTTGAACTCGCTCATGAAACCCGCAATCGCGGAGCTCACTTCATGAACCGGAGACACACCTTCTCCGGTCCGAGCCTTTTGCTCGGTCATGGTCATCCCATTTTCCTTTCTGTCAGGCGCTAGCCGCGCGCCAGTTCCCGGCGCGCGCCTTCAAAGGCCGCCGCCACGTCCCGCAGCAGGTCGCCTTCCAAGTCCTCGGACTTGGCCGCAACCCGTGCGCTTGGCAGCATCGGGAAGGTCACCAGCGACACCTCCCAAAGCTCCAATTCCGTCAGGATCCGCTTGCCTTGCGGGTTTTTCACCGCCCGCTTGGTGCGGTATCCGATCGACAGCCCCTCGATGGCGCCGGCAGCGATCAGCGCCGCGGCCTCGCGGCCCTTCTCGACGCTCTCCAGCAGGCGCCCCTTCACATAGAGGCCCTTGGCATCTTCGCGCAGCTCGTCCCACACGCCGATGGGCTGCGCCGGGTCGTGCTGCCACAGCATCTTCACGCTGCGCCCGGCCTGTTTCAGCCCCGCAAGCGAGGCTCCATACGCCCCCTGCTGCACGATATCGCCGCCCTGGTCGGTCTGGCCAAACAGGCTGGCATAGCCCTCGATGGACAGTCCATCGACCGTGACTTCATCGCCATTCAGGCGGCAGAATTTGTGTTCCAGTCCCGTATCCATAATCCCCTCACAGGTTAATGTTGCGCCGTCAGCAATGATTGGAACGCCTGCGCCAGGATCACGCCCACCACGCCGTAGACCGTCAGCCACAGGCGTTTTTCCAGCTTCTCCATCATCGCTTCTTGCCGTTCCAGGCGCTTGTTCAGGCTGTCCTGATGCAGCGCGCTGAGGCGTTCATGCGCTTCCAGCCTCAACGCCGGAGCACAGTCGAACGGCTCGAACCCCGGTCGGTCATCCCGCATCCTGATCGCCCTCCAGCGCGGGCAGGCCCAGCAGCTTGCGCTTTTCGCCCATGGTCAGGAAATCCGCATCCGCCACGCGCCGCCATTGCGCGTCACGCTCTGCCGACAGCGCCGGCACCTGGTCCAGATCGGGGCGCAGGTCCAGCCGCTCTCCGACATAGCCCGACAGCCATTCCGCCACCCGCGCCGTCACCTTGTTGACCAGCGGCAGCACCGTCAGACGGTAGAACGCGCGGTTCGCCTCCTGGTAATTGGCATAGGTCGCGTCCCCCGGCAGGCCCAGCATCATCGGCGGCACGCCGAACGCCAGCGCGATCTCGCGGGCAGCGCTTTCCTTGGTCTTCTGGAACTCCATGTCCGAGGGGCTGAACCCCATCGGTTTCCAGTCCAGCCCGCCCTCCAGCAGCATCGGCCGTCCGGCATTGCGCGCGCCCTGGTGATAGCTCTCCATCTCGCTCACCAGCCGGTCGTACTGATCCGGGGCCAGCGTACCCTGCCCGTCCGCGCCGCGATACACGATCGCACCCGAGGGCCGCGCCGCGTTGTCCAGCAGCGCCTTGGACCAGCGCGAGGCCGAGTTATGCACATCCACCGCCTGCGCCGCCGCTTGCATGGGCGAGAACCCATAGTGGTCGTCCTGCGGGTGGAAGCTGCGGATATGGCAGATCGGCGGCGTTGCCCCGGTCACGTCGAACCGATGTTTGCGCCCGTTCACGCTGTAGTCATACGCCACCGGCCAGCCATCCGCCCCCGGCACCAGCGCCATCCGGTCCGAGCGCAGCACATGCAGCTCCACCGGCGCGCCCGTCTCGCCGCCCACGGCCTCGACATAGCCATTCCCGGTCAGCAGCAGCTGCGCATAGAGCGCCTCGAACAGCTCGGCCCGGCCCTGCATCGGGTTGGGGTGCTGCACCAGCTCCTTTACGGGGTGCACGTCGAAATGCTGCACCCGGTCCTGCAGGATCAGCGGCAGCGACGCCGCGGCTTCGGCAATCATCTTCACGCAGCGAAAGCCCACCGGGTTGCCCGAAAACCCCGCCCGCGTCATCGAGACCGTGTCCCGAGGCGTCCATGCCACGCGGCCTGCGCCCTGAAAGGCCACGACGGGGCCGGTGGCGCTGGCCTTGGTCTCGGGCGCTGCCTCTGCCTGGCCCCGTCTGAAGAAGTCCATGATCATTCCGTGCTCCTTGTTTCCGTCTGCCGCACCCGTCGGCGTTGAGATGCAACCTGACGCTAAAAGTTTAAGAAAAGTGAACTAGAGCGAACGCAGCTGCGGTTGCGCGGGCGCACGGCTGTCCAGGATCAGCTCGTGCAGCGCCCAGACCAGCGCATCCACGCGGTCCGGGCTGCCCTTGCCCTGATAGCCCTGCACCGACATCTGGCACATCTGGTCCTCCAGCTGCCCCAGCCCGCGCACGTGATGCACCCGGCCTTGTTCGTACAGCGCCGCCACAGGCTCCGCCCGCGCCACCTTCCCGCGCGAGGCATGGACCTTCTGGAACGGCACGTTGGGCGCGACCTGCCGCAGCACCGCCTCGACCAGATCGCCACCCTGGTTGACCTCGGCCACCAGCTTGTCGGCGCCCCATTCCTCCATCGCGTTGACGGCGGCCTTGGCCCAGCCCACGGGTTTGACCCCCTGCACCGAGGCATCGGCCAGCACATAAGCGTGCCACTCCTGCTCGGGCCCCTGCATCCGCACGCCGACCACGATGATCCCGCACTCGTCCGAGCCCGCATTCCCCGTCACCGGCGGGTCCACCGCCACCACGACGCGGTCCAGCGGCGGAGCATGCTCCACCTGCTGCGCCTCCAGCAGACGATGCGACCACAGCGCGCCCTCGGCATCCTCGATCAGCACGCCCTCCAGTTCCTGCCGCCCCAGCCGCGTTCCGGCATAGCGCGCCTGCACCTCGGCCAGGAAACTGTCCGCCAGATTGGCCCGGTTCGCCTCGGTCGGCGCGTGCGTCACCACGGTCGAGGGCAGCTTCAGCAGCTTCTTCAGCACCGGCACGTTGCGCGGCGTGGTCGTCACGCAGACCTGGGGATGCTCCCCCAGCCGCAGCGCGAATTGCAGCATGTCCCAGGTGTCCTGCGCCTTGGGCCATTTCGCCAGCTCATCCACCCAGGCCGCATCGAATTGCGGCCCGCGCAGCGCCTCGGGGTCGTGGGCCGAGATGACATGCGCCTCGGCCCCGTTCGGCCATTGCAGCACCCGCCGCCCCGCGATCCAGTCGGGCCGCCGGTCCGGCGGGCTGCACGCCAAAATCCCGCTTTCGCCAAAGATCATCACCTCGCGCGTCTGATCCAGCGTCTCGCCCACGATCGCCACACGCCGCGCGCGCCCCGCATCCTTGGGCATCGACCCCTCGACCATCGAGCGCACCCATTCGGCCCCGGCCCGCGTCTTGCCCGCACCACGTCCGCCCATGATCACCCAGGACCGCCAGTCCCCGGCGGGCGGCAACTGGTGATCCATCGCCCAGAACTCGAACAAATAAGGGAGAGCCAGCAGCTCTCCCTCATCCAGATCATCCAGAAATTCCGCCTGCACGTCGGCAGGCGCGGAGGCGATCCAGCCGGCACCGGATACGATCCCGGGCCTCGTCAAAGTCGATGGCGTAGGAATGGACGAGTCCGGCGTGTTTCTGCTGTCGTTTTGCAAATTCCATCTCCAGTTCCATGGCGATCCGCAGCCAGTGGCGGATCTCCGTTACGGTTTTCTGGCCGTCCTTGACGGCCGCGATATCCCCGTCTTTCAGTCTTGCCTGCATGGTGGCCATATCGGCCCGCAGCTCCTCCAACTGGTCCCTGATGGTCTCCAGGCTGTCGTTCAGCGGAAAGGCGCTGTCGTCGGTCGTGATCAAAGTCATCGGTGCTCGCTCTGCCTCATGCTTGGATTGCTCCGCACGAGAGAAACGGAAAAAGCGGCACCGGGGTCACCCCCGGGCCGCTTGCCCACTTCTTCTAGCATGCCATAATCTCTACCAAAGACCGCGCGCCGAGTCAAGCCCGCTATCCGCCTAACCGCCCGCAATCATTAACAAATTCCTAAAACCCCTTCTTCTTTTCCCAAATATCCTGGGGGGAAGGCCCCGTGGGGCCGCGGGGGGCAATGCCCCCCAACCCCGCTCATCCCCCTGCAAAACCGCGAAAATCCTTGCGTCCCGTCCCCCTCGGCCCTAAACGGGGGCCGCGTTCGCCCCGCCGCGTGCTTTTGCCTGACAGGACCACCGCCGATGCTGCAGACCCCCTATTACCTCATCGACAAATCCCGCCTTCTCCAGAACCTGGAAAAAATCGCCTGGCTGCGCGAGGCTTCGGGTGCCAAGGCTCTGCTTGCGCTCAAATGCTTCTCGACCTGGGGCGTGTTCGACTTCATGCGCGATTACATGGACGGCACCACCTCGTCCTCGCTCTACGAACTCCGCCTCGGGGCCGAGAAATTCGGCAAGGAAACCCACGCCTATTCCGTCGGCTGGGCTGACCACGAAATTGACGAGGCGATCTCCTACGCCGACAAGATCATCTTCAACTCGCTGGGCCAGCTCGACCGTTTCGCTGGGCGCAGCACCAAGCCCACCGGCCTGCGCCTGAACCCGCGTTTTTCGACCTCGGGCTTCGATCTGGCCGACCCGGCGCGGCCGTTCTCGCGTCTGGGCGAATGGGACATGGACCGCCTGACCCAGGCGCTGGACCGCATCTCGGGCGTGATGATCCACTACAACTGCGAAAACCGCGATTTCGAGCTGTTCTCGGACCAGCTGAGCCGGATCGAAACCGAATTCGCCCCTTTCCTGCGCCAGCTCGACTGGATCAGCCTCGGCGGCGGCATCCACTTCACCGGCGACGACTACCCGCTGCAACGTCTGGCCGACCGGCTCAAGGCGTTCTCCGACAGCCTCGGCGTGCAGGTCTACCTGGAACCGGGCGAGGCCAGCATCACCAAATCCACCACGCTCGAAGTGTCCGTGCTGGACATCATCGACAACGGCAAGAAAGTCGCCATCGTCGACAGCAGCATCGAGGCCCACATGCTGGACCTGCTGATCTACCGCGAAACCGCCAAGCTGCCGCAGCAGGGCGACCACGCCTACCAGATCGCCGGTAAAACCTGCCTTGCGGGCGATATCTTCGGCGACGCGCGCTTCCCCGCGCCGCTGCAAATCGGCGACCGCATCTCGATCGACGATGCCGCCGGTTACACGATGGTCAAGAAAAACTGGTTCAATGGCGTGAAGATGCCCTCGATCGCCATTCGGGAACTGGACGGCACGGTTACGCTGGCGCGTGACTTCGGCTATGAGGATTTCGTCGCGGCGCTTGGCTAAGTGCTGCAAACCCAGCAACCTACCCACCAAAGGGGGTCTCTACAGTTGAAAAAGAACGTTCTCATCATCGGCGCCGGCGGCGTCGCTCAGGTCGTGGCGCATAAATGTGCGCAGAACAACGATGTGCTTGGCGATATCCACATCGCCAGCCGGACCCTCGCCAAGTGCGAGGCCATCCTTGAGTCCGTCCGCGAAAAGGGCGCAATGAAGACAGAGGGCGTTCTGGCCGCACATGCCGTGGATGCAATGGACAGCGCCGCCGTGGCAGCCCTGATCCGGCAGACCGGCGCGCAGATCGTGATCAACGTCGGCTCGGCCTTCGTGAACATGACCGTGCTGGATGCCTGCATCGAAACCGGTGCCGCCTATATCGACACCGCCATCCACGAAGACCCGGCCAAGATCTGCGAAACCCCGCCCTGGTACGGCAATTACGAGTGGAAAAAGCGTGACCTCTGCGCCGAAAAAGGCGTCACCGCCATTCTGGGCGCGGGCTTTGATCCCGGCGTCGTCAACGCCTTTGCCCGCTTTGCCATCGACATGATGGACGAGGTCAAATCCATCGACATCGTCGACATCAACGCCGGGTCCCACGGCAAGTATTTCGCAACCAATTTCGACCCCGAGATCAACTTCCGCGAATTCACCGGCACCGTCTACTACTGGGAGGACCAGCAGTGGAAGGAAACGTCGATGTTCGCCTCGGGCCACGACTGGGATCTGCCCGTCGTCGGCACCTGCCGCGCCTACCAGTCCGGCCATGACGAGGTGCACAGCCTTGCCACCAACTACCCTCAGGCCGATGTGCGCTTCTGGATGGGCTTTGGCGATCACTACATCAACGTGTTCACCGTGCTGCAAAACCTGGGCCTGCTGTCCGAACAGCCCGTGAAAACCGCCGAAGGGCTGGAAGTCGTGCCCCTGAAGGTCGTCAAGGCCGTGCTGCCCGACCCCTCCTCTCTGGCGCCCGACTACACCGGCAAGACCTGCATCGGCGATCTGGTCAAGGGCACCAAGAACGGCCAGCCGTATGAGGTGTTCGTCTACAACGTCGCCGACCATAAAGAGGCGTACGAAGAGGTCGGCAGCCAAGGCATCTCCTACACCGCCGGCGTGCCGCCCGTTGCCGCCGCGATGCTGGTCGCCACCGGCGAATGGGACGCCCACACCATGAAAAACGTCGAGGAGCTGGACCCCAAGCCCTTCTTCACGCTTCTGGATCGCATCGGCCTGCCGACCCGCGTCCAGATTGGCGGGCTGGGCGGCACCGACATGCCCTGGACACAAGCGTGACCGACGCCTGATCGACGCCTGATCAAACGCAAAGCCCGGCCCTTGCGCCGGGCTTTGTCGTTTCCGCCCCCCGCAACCCCGATTGACCGCACCGCATTCCCCGATACTGTCAGGCTCAGGGAGCGCATAACATGAAATCCACCGGCACCATCCTTCTGGGCCTGACGCTCGGCGTCTGCATCACCAACGGCTTTGCCCGCTTCGCCTATGGCCTGATCCTGCCCGCCATGCGCGCCGATCTGGGCTGGAGCTACACTCAGGCCGGCTGGATCAACACCGCCAACGCCCTGGGCTATATCGTCGGGGCCATGCTGACGCTGGCCATCGTCCAGCGCGTCCCCGCCGCACGCATCTTTCAGTGGGGCATGGCGATCACCGTCGCCTTCCTGATCGCCACCGCGCTGACGCAGAACTACGCCCTGCTGTCCGCCTGGAGGCTGCTGACCGGCATCGGCGGCGCGATGGCCTTCATCGCCGGGGGCGCGCTGGCCGCCGCCCTGCATCCCGACAGCCAAAGCCGCAACGCGCTGGCCATCGCCATCTACTACGGCGTCGGCGGAGGCCTGGGCATGGTCCTGTCCGGCGCGGCCCTGCCGTGGCTGTTCGACCATTACCCGCCCTCGGTCTGGCCGCTCAGCTGGGCGCTGATGGGCGGCACCAGCCTGCTGTTCCTACCGCTCTGCCTGTGGGCCGCGCAGCAACTGCACCCGCCGGTCAAACCCGCCGCCACCACCACGGGCCGCCTGCCGCTGGGCCGGATGGCCGCGCAGATCCTGGGCTATTTCTGCTTTGGGCTGGGCTACATCGTCTATGTCACCTTCCTCGTCGCCTGGATGAAGCGCGGCTTTGACACCGCCGCGCTGATCGCCGCCGTCTGGGTGGTGATGGGGCTGGGGATCATGGCCTCTCCCTTCGTCTGGAGGCCGCTCCTCGCCCGTTACGCCTCGGGTCTGCCGCTGGCCTGCGTGATGGCCACGATGACAGCAGGCGCGCTGCTGCCGCTGGCGATGCCCTCGGCGCTGGGTCTGATGCTGTCCGCGGCGCTGTTCGGGGTGTCGGTCTTCATGGCGCCCAGTGCCGTCACCAGCTTTTGCCGGCTCAACCTGCCGCCGCAACGCTGGGGCCGCTCGGTCAGCCTGTTCACCGTGGTCTTCGCGGTCGGCCAGACCATCGGCCCGATCGCGGCCGGTGCGCTGGGGGATCTGACCGGCGACATCGGCCAAAGCCTCGCTGCTGGTGGCGCGATCCTGGCCCTGGGCGCGGTGATCGCCCTAGCGCAACGCCCGCTGAGCGCCTGAACGAAAAACGCCCCGACACGGTGTCGAGGCGTTCTGCGTTACTGGTTGTCGTCCTGCTTGGCCCGTTCCGCTTCGATCTGCCGCCACTTGGCGACGTTGCGGTTATGCTCGTCCAGGGTTTCCGCAAAGACGTGGCCACCTGATCCATCCGCCACGAAATACACGTATTTCGTCTGCGCCGGGTCCAGCGCGGCCTCGATGCTGGCCTTGCCGGGGTTGGCGATGGGGGTCGGCGGCAGCCCGTCGATCAGATAGGTGTTCCACGGCGTCTCGCGGCGCAGCTCGCTCTGGCGCAGGCCACGGCCCAGCACGCCCTGCCCCTTGGTGACGCCATAAATCACCGTCGGGTCGGTCTGCAGACGCATGCCCCGGTTCAGACGGTTGATAAAGACGCTGGCCACCGTGCGGCGCTCTTCGGCGACACCGGTTTCCTTTTCGATGATCGAGGCCAGGATCAGCGCCTCGGCGGCCGAGTTGATCGGCAAGCCGTCGACACGGTTCTTCCACGCCTCTTCCAGGATCAGCGCCTGCTTGTCGGCCATCCGCGTCAGCACCGAGGCCCGCGTATCGCCGACCTCAACCTCATAGCTGTCGGGCGCCAGGCGTCCCTCTTCGGGCAGCTCGGCCTCGCCTTCCAGCAGGTCGATGCGCGACAGCGCGTCCACCACCTGCCAGCTGGTCACGCCTTCGGCCACCGCGATGCGATAGCGCGTGTCGGCCTGACCGCGCACCTTGGTGTATTCTGCGGGCTTTTCAGCCGCTGCCGGGTCGAACTCGGCCTTTTCCACGTAGCGGTTGGTGGTCGGGTCCAGCTCGCGCACCTCGACGACGGACGAGGTGACACCGACGCGGAACACCACCTCGGTGCCGCAGGTCGAAGCCCCGCCGCGCGTGACGATATCCACGATCTCGGCCATCGACGCCCCGGCGGGCACCAGGAACGACCCCGCCTTCAGCTTGTTGGCCTTGTCGGTGTAATCCGCGCCCAGACGAAAGATCGTGCTGTTGGTGATCGCGCCCTCGTTCTCCAGCGTCGCGCTGACCTTTTTCAGGTTCGAGCCGCTTTCCACGCGCAGACACACCGGCGTATCCAGCGGACCGGCGGTTTCGTACTGACGCTTGCCCCAGATCACGACGCCGCCCGCAAGGAACAGCGCCACGATCATCATCGTCAGCGCGTTAGACGCGATGGATCGCCACATCAGCTGACTTTCCCGAACACGACGCTCGCGTTGGTGCCGCCAAAGCCAAAGCTGTTCGACAGGGCGATGTCGATCTTGCGCTCACGCTTGACGTTCGGGGCCAGGTCGATCGGGGTTTCGATCGCCGGGTTGTCCAGGTTGATGGTCGGCGGCGCGACCTGATCGCGGATCGCCAGGATCGAGAAGATCGCCTCGATCGCGCCAGCCGCACCCAGCAGGTGCCCGGTGGCCGACTTGGTCGAGGACATGGTCGCCTTGCTGGCCGCAGCGCCCAGCAGACGTTCGACCGCGCCCAGCTCGATCACGTCCGCCATGGTCGAGGTGCCATGCGCGTTGATGTAGTCGATCTGATCCGGGGTGACGCCCGCACGCTTCAGCGCCGCGGTCATCGAGCGGAACCCGCCATCGCCATCCTCGGACGGGGCGGTGATGTGATAGGCGTCGCCCGACAGGCCATAGCCCAGCACTTCGGCATAGATCTTGGCGCCGCGCGCCTTGGCGTGTTCGTATTCTTCCAGAACGACGACGCCTGCGCCCTCGCCCATCACGAACCCGTCGCGATCCGCGTCATAGGGGCGGCTGGCCTTGGTCGGCTCGTCGCCGCGCTTGGTCGACAGCGCCTTGCACGCGTTGAAGCCCGCGATGCCCAGCGGCGTGATCGCCGATTCCGCACCGCCTGCCAGCATCACGTCCGCGTCGCCCCACTGGATCAGACGCGCCGCGTCACCGATCGCATGCGCCCCGGTCGAGCACGCCGTCACAACCGCGTGGTTCGGGCCCTTGAAGCCATACTTGATGCTGACCTGACCCGAGATCAGGTTGATCAGCGCCCCCGGAATGAAGAACGGAGAAATCCGGCGCGGGCCCTTTTCCTTCAGGGTGATCGCGCCTTCTTCGATGGACTGCAGCCCGCCGATACCCGAGCCGATCATCACGCCGGTGCGTTCGCGGCTTTCGTTATCCTCGGGCATCCAGCCCGAATCCGTCACCGCCTGGATCGCGGCGGCATAGCCGTACAGGATGAAATCATCGACCTTGCGGCGCTCTTTCGGCTCCATCCAGTCGTCGGCATTGAACGTGCCGTTGGTGCCATCGCCCAGCGGCAATTCGCAGGCGTAAGTGGTCGCCAGATTGCTGGCGTCAAAACGGGTGATGGGGCCTGCTCCGGATTCCCCGGCCAGCAGACGGCTCCAGGTTTCCTCGACACCGCATGCCAGCGGGGTGACCAGTCCAAGCCCAGTTACAACGACACGACGCATGTTTCTATGCCCTTCCTCATCAGTCTTTCTCCGCTCTTACCCTGCATCCTACCCCATGGGCAAGAGTGGGACGCCATCGCGCGGCCATCTCGCAAGGAAATGCCGGGGGTTCGGCCAATCTAAGGAAGCGGTTAACGGCTTTGTGAAACAAAGGGCCGACCCAAGGGAAACTCTGACATGACACGATCCACGGCCGGGATTGCGCTCTGCCTGTTGCTACTGCTGCCGACGGGCTTGCGCGCGCAGGATGACTGCGCGACGCGCGACTGGCTGTTGCAGGTCTATCATCTGGCCGAGCGTTACCAGCAGCGCCGCGACAGCCCGCAAGGCGCGCAGGCCGCCCGCGATCTGGGCCAGGTGCTGGCGCGTTATCCGCAGCCCGACGTCGCCCCCCACATGCGCGCCGACGGGCTGAGCGCGCAAACCCCCGACATCGAAGCCTTCGTTCGCGCCCAACGCAGCCTGCTGAGCGGGGCCCAACAGGCGGATCCAGCGGCCTATACCGCGCAAATCCGCTACCTGATCTCTCACATGCGCTGCGATACCGAGCCGAGCTGGAGCGAAACCTCCACCGCCCGCTCGGTCGGCCCGCTGGCCTCGTTCCCGCGCCCCGCCGATCCCGGTGGCCGGTCCGAGCTGCCGACGATCACCGCCAGCACCAGCGTCATCGCCCTGCTGATCTCGGCCGGGCTGGCCCTGCTGGCCATCGCCCTGCGCCACCGGGCCGAATGGCACCGCCGCCGCGCCGTCCGCCACCCCTGTGCGCTGATGTGCGCGGTTTCGGCCGATGGGGTCACGCGATCCGGCACCCTGCACGACATCAGCCAGCTGGGCGCCAAGGTGCAACTGCACCTGCCTCTGCCCTCGGGGGCCGAATTCGTCGTGCTGCGTTCTCATGGCTGGCAGGTCGAGGCGCGAATCGTCTGGCGCAATGCGCTCTATGCAGGGCTGGACTTTCGCCACGCCATTCCCGCCGCCGATCTGGCCGAGTTGTTGGAGCTGAACCGCAAACTGCACGCCCCAAACGCAGAACGGCACCCGATGGGTGCCGTTCCGGATCTAGATCTGTCGTAGGACAGGGATCAGGATGCTTCGGTGATGAACTTCACCGCGTCGCCGAAGGTCTGGATGGTTTCGGCTGCGTCATCGGGGATCTCGATGCCGAACTCTTCTTCGAAGGCCATCACCAGTTCCACGGTGTCCAGGCTGTCTGCGCCCAGATCGTCGATGAACGACGCGTTCTCGGTCACCTTGTCTTCTTCGACGCCCAGGTGCTCGACGACGATTTTCTTCACGCGGTCTGCGATATCGCTCATTTCAAAGTCCTCATACTTTGTTGGGCTCTCTGCCCGGTTCTCCGCCCTCGCCCGCGGGGATGGCTTCACTGTCATGCCCGGTGTACCGGGCGGTTGATATTCCCGCAAGCGGGTAGTCCAGCCGGGCAAGCCGCCCCCCGGAAAATCTGCGTGGCCTATAGCACATGGGACGGGTGAGGCAAATGCTTTCGCAGCGCCATTTCCCAGAAAGCGGTCACCCGGTCCTCGGACCGGGTGTCGCATCCCGTGCCAAGGCGGCGATTACAGCATCGCCATGCCGCCGTTGACGTGCAGCGTGGTGCCGGTGACATAGCCTGCCTCGGGACTGGCCAGGTACAGCACGGCAGCTGCGATTTCTTCGGGCGTGCCCATGCGCGCGGCCGGGATCTTGGTGTTGATCGCGGCCTTCTGGTCGTCGTTCAGCTTGTCGGTCATCGCGGTCGCGATAAAGCCGGGGGCGACCGCGTTGGCGGTGATGCCACGGCTGGCGACCTCGTAGGCGATGGATTTGGTCAGGCCGACCATACCGGCCTTCGAGGCAGCATAGTTCACCTGCCCCGGGTTGCCGGTGGCCCCCACGATCGAGCTGATGTTCACGATCCGGCCCCAGCGCGCCTTCATCATCGGGCGCATCACGCCGCGGCAGAGGCGCATGGTGGCGGTCAGGTTCACGTCGATGACCGACTGCCATTCGTCATCCGACATCCGCATGAAGATCTGGTCGCGGGTGATCCCGGCGTTGTTCACCAGGATGTCCACGGCGCCCATCGCCTCGAGCGCCTGTTTCGGCAGGGCATCCACCGCCGCCGGGTCCGACAGGTTGCAGGGCAGCACATGGGTGCGATCGCCCAGCTCGGCGGCCAGCGCCTCCAGCGGCTCAACGCGGGTGCCGCTCAGGGCGACGGTTGCGCCCGCGCCGTGCAGCGCCTTGGCGATGGCCCCACCGATACCGCCCGACGCGCCGGTGATCAGCGCGCATTTTCCAGTCAGGTCAAACATGTCTTGGTCCTTTCTCCCGGCCAATTTCTTTCAAAGAAATTGGTCAAGAATTTTTGAAAAATTCTTGGCCCGGCTCAGCCGTTCAGCGCCGATGCCACGTCTTCGGGGGTGCCGACGGCCTTGCAGGCGATCGACTTCTCGATGCGGCGGATCATGCCGGACAGGGCTTTGCCTGCGCCGATCTCCCAGATCTCGGTGACGCCCTGTTCGGCCATGAACAACACGCTTTCGCGCCAGCGGACCGAGCCGGTCACCTGGTCCACCAGCAGCGAGCGGATCATGGTCGCATCCGTCACCGCCTCGGCCACCACGTTGGCGACCAGCGGTACCACGGGGTCGTTGATCTCCACGTCGTCCAGCGCCTCGGCCATCACGCGGGCAGCGGGGGCCATCAGTTCGCAATGGAACGGGGCGCTGACGGGCAGCATCACCGCGCGCTTAGCGCCTTGTTCCTTGGCCAGCTCGACCGCGCGTTCCACGGCGGCCTTGTGCCCCGAGACCACGACCTGCGCCGGATCATTGTCGTTCGCAGCCTGGCAGACATCGCCTTGGGCTGCGGCGGCAGCCACGTCGCGGGCGGTCTCGAAATCCAGGCCCAGCAGGGCCGCCATGGCGCCCACGCCGACCGGCACCGCCTGTTGCATCGCCAGACCGCGGGTGCGCAGCAGGCGCGCCGCATCGCTGATCGACAGCGAGCCCGCCGCCGCCAGCGCCGAGTATTCGCCCAGCGAATGCCCCGCCACGAAAGAGGCGCGTTCGGCCAGCACCAGCCCTTCGGACTCCAGCGCGCGCAGGGCCGCCAGCGAGGTCGCCATCAGCGCCGGCTGCGCGTTCTGCGTCAGGGTCAGCTGGTCCTGATCCCCCTCCCAGATCAGCGCGCTCAGCTTTTCGCCCAGGGCATTGTCCACCTCTTCGAACACGGCCTTGGCCGCAGGATAGGCGTCGGCCAGGGCCTTGCCCATACCGATGGTCTGTGCCCCCTGACCGGGGAAAACGAAAGCAGTCGTCATGGTCGTCCTCGTCCCATTTAGCGTTTCAGCCGGTGTAGCCGCCTGACGGGTTGACCACAAGTAAAACAGCCACATGTTCGCAGATGCGCAGGGTGTGCGCGCCCATGCGGATTTGCGCCGCGACGCAGCAGGCGTAGCTTGTCCACACCCTTTTCGCGAACGAGGCCCCGATGTCCCTGCACAATACCGCCCTGTCCTATGGCCCGCTGGCCCGTGCGCTGCACTGGCTGACCGCTGCGCTGATCCTTGCGCTGATTCCGCTGGGGTTCGTCGCCGAATCCCTTGCCGAGGCGGTCAAGGCCGCCGGGGCCGCGCCCGAAGCCCAGTTGCTGGCCCGCACCGTCACGCTGTTTTCCCTGCACAAGACGCTGGGCGTTGCGCTGTTCGCCGTGGCGCTGGTGCGGCTGGTCTGGATGCTGCTGCAGACGCGCCCCGCCCCGCTGCATCCCCAGCGCCGTCTGGAAACCTTCGCCGCCGAGGCCGTGCACATCGCGCTGTATATCTCGCTGGTCGCCGTTCCCCTGACCGGCTGGGTTCACCACGCCGCCAGCACCGGATTCGCGCCGATCTGGGGGATCGGCCAGTCCCTGCCCTTCGTGCCCAAGTCCGAGGCCGTCTCGCACGCCGCTTCGACCCTGCACGGCCTGTTCGTCTGGGTGCTGATCGGCACGCTGCTGGCGCATATCGGCGGCGCGCTGAAACACGCGCTGATCGACCGCGATGCCACCTTGGCCCGCATGACCCGCGGCACCCCGGCGGGCGTGCCCCTGCGCCATTCGCGCCTGCCCGGTGTGGCCGCGATCCTTGGCTGGGCGCTGGTGCCCCTGTTCGCCACCGCCACCGGCCTGCTTAGCCTGCAGACCACGACTGCCCCGGTGCTGGAACAAGCCCAAAGCGACTGGCAGGTCCAGACCGGCACCCTTGGCATCACCATCACCCAGATGGGCCAGCCCGTGACCGGCCAATTCACCGACTGGACCGCGCAAATCAGCTTTGACCCCGACAGCACGCAGCCCGTGCGCGGGGCCGTGGATGTGACCGTCTCGATTCCCTCGCTGAGCTTGGGCAGCGTGACCGCGCAGGCGATGGGGCCGGACTTCTTTGACGCCACCACCTTTCCCACCGCGCGATTCCAGGCCGAAATCCATGCGCAGAGCGAGGGATTCGTGGCCATCGGCACCCTCAGCCTCAAGGATCACGCGATTCCCCTCAGCCTGCCCTTCAGCCTGACGCTGGAAAACGGCACCGCCACCGTCGCCGGCACCACCACCACCGACCGGCGTGATTTTGCCATCGGTGCCGGCGTGGCCGAGCCCGGCACCCTGGCCTTCGACGTGGCGATCTCGGTCCAGCTGACCGCAACCCGCCCCTGACCAAAACCCCAAACGCAAAAAAGCCGCCGGTTTCCCGGCGGCTTTTTCGTTGTCCCGTACGTGGGATTATTCGGCTTTCATCGCCTCGACCGAGATCATGACCTGAACCTCGTCGCTGACATAGGGCGCGTACAGGCCCAGACCGTAATCCGAGCGCAGCAGCGTGGTGGTTGCGTTGAAACCGGCCCAGGGCTTGCCCGCCATCGGGTGGTCGCCCTTCTGGTTCAGAACCGCGTCCAGCACGACCGGCTTGGTCACGCCGTTCAGGGTCAGGTCGCCGGTGATCTTGGCGGTGGTCTCGCCGGTCACTTCGATGCCGGTCGAGACAAAGCTGACGGCCTCATCATCGGCGGCGTCAAAGAAATCGGGCGACATGAAGTGGGCGAAACGCTCTTCCCAGCCGGTCAGCATGGTTTTCACCGGGAACGACACCGTCACCGACGACGCGGCGGGGTTTTCCTGGTCGAACATGATCTCGCCGTCAAAGCCCGAGAACATGCCATAGGTCGTCGAGAACCCCAGGTGGGTGTAGTTGAACACGATCTGGCTGTGGCTTGCGTCCAGAACGTATTTCTGCGGCTCGGCGGCTGCCAGTCCGGCGGTCAGGATCGCGGCGGCGACACCGGCGGCAAACATGGTCTTTTTCATTCGTGGGCTCCTGTGGAAAGTCCGTTGAGGGTGTGCCCCTCAATGTGCCGCACTGCCGCATCCGGGCAATTCCGCACGTTTCCACAGGGTCTGTTTGCAGATGAACAGTGGGTCAGACAGCGGGGCGCTTGCTCAGGCCGCGCAGCCTCTCCATGACGCCCGGTTCCAGCTGCTGGTCGACCGCCACGCGCAGAACCTCGCGGCCGCCGGTCAGGCGCGCCATCAGCACGCCGCCCTGCAGGGTGATCTCGTCCAGATCGTCAAAGCGATAGCGCTTGCGCAGCCGCGCGATGCCATCCTGCCCGCGCATCATGTGGCGCAACTGGTGGTTCTCCAGATCCAGATGGAATTCATCGTCGAACCGGGTCTGCCCCGCGCCCCACAGGCCCACCGCGATGCCCAGGAACAGCGCCGACATCAGCCCGCGCATCAGCGCCTCGGCCGCGTCGTCGAACGCCCCCGGCACCAGCCACAGGCCCAACGCGACCATGCCCAGCACCACGCCGAAAAACCGCATCGTCGCCCGGGTCAGCGCCCGCGCGTCCTGCAATGCCTGCCCCGGAGCGTGTGCATTCAAATCGTACATGGGATACCTTTCAAGCTGTCCGTTGCGGCTGGCCCCACCTTGGCCCCGCATAAAGGCAACAATTGGGCGAAGATTTGCGAAAAATTCGCCTTATTCACCCCCCGCCCCCAAACGCCATTCCAAGGGTTGCGAAGGGGGGCGATCCATCGTATACGCGCCCATCCTTCCGCATCTGAATGATGAACCGCGCAGTCTCTCGTGGATGGGCCGCGGAAGGTTAGCCCTCCTATGAAATGCGCCTGAAAATGACAGGAGTGCACATGCCGCTTTACGAGCATGTTTTCATCTCGCGCCAGGATCTGTCCAACGCGCAAGCTGAAGGTCTGATCGAACATTTCGGTACCGTGCTGGCTGATAACGGGGGCAAGGTCCTCGACAGCGAGTACTGGGGCGTCAAGACGATGGCCTACAAGATCAACAAGAACCGCAAGGGCCACTATGCCCTGCTGAAGTCGGATGCACCCGCATCGGCCGTGCAGGAAATGGAACGCCTGATGCGTCTGCACGACGACGTGATGCGCGTCCTGACCATCAAGGTCGACGCACACGAGGATGGTCCCTCGGTCCAGATGCAGAAGCGCGAAGAACGTGGCGAACGCCGCGAACGTCGCCAGTGAGCTTGAGGAAAGGACGCTAAATCATGGCTACCAAACCGTTTTTCCGTCGCCGCAAGGTGTGCCCCTTCTCTGGTGAAGGCGCGCCCGCGATCGACTACAAGGACACCAAGCTGCTGCAGCGCTACATCAGCGAACGCGGCAAGATCGTCCCGTCGCGCATCACCGCAGTTTCGGCCAAGAAACAGCGTGAGCTGGCCCGCGCCATCAAGCGCGCCCGCTTCCTGGCCCTGCTGCCCTACGCCGTGAAGTAAGGAGACACTGAAATGCAAGTTATCCTTCTGGAACGTGTGGCCAAGCTGGGCCAAATGGGCGACGTCGTTGACGTCAAGCCCGGTTACGCGCGCAACTTCCTGCTGCCGCAGGGCAAGGCGCTGACCGCGTCGGCCGCCAACGTCGCCAACTTCGAAGCCCAGAAAGCGCAGCTGGAAGCGCGCAACCTGGAGACCAAGAAAGAGGCAGAAGCCCTGGCAGCCAAGCTGGACGGCGAACAGTTCGTCGTGATTCGTTCGGCATCGGACGGCGGCAACCTGTACGGCTCGGTCACCCCGCGTGACATCGCCGAAGTTGCAACCGACGGCGGCTTCTCGGTCGATCGCAAGCAGGTTGTCATCATCCTGCCGATCAAGACCCTGGGCCTGCACGACGTCAACGTGATCCTGCACCCCGAAGTGTCGTGCCAGATCCAGATCAACGTTGCGCGTTCGGCCGAAGAAGCCGAGCTGCAAGCATCGGGCAAGTCGATCCAGGACCTGGCCGCGGAAGAAGACGCCGCAGCCGAGTTCGAGATCAACGAACTGTTCGACGATATCGGCGGCGCCGCATCGGACGACGACGAAGCTGCTTCGGAATAAACTGGCCCCCTTACCGGGACCACGAGCCGCGCGAGCCCACCTCGCGCGGTTTTCTTTTTGTCGGGGCCAGTGAACGCCCATCCGGAATGGGTTTGCATTTCCCGCCAAACTGCTTTGAAATACCCCTGCGTCAATCAGTTTGCCGGAGGGTTCGAAAATCCCCGTTCGTGTTCCAGTTCCCCCTTTGCCGCGCCGGGTCCGTCATGCGTGCCGTTGATCTGGCCGCGATTCCGGATGGGGCGGGCCTTTATGGCCAGATGCTGGACGCGCTCTGCCGCGATCTGGGATTCGATCACGCCTCTTACGCCACCATATCGCCGGTCACCGGGGACATCTTCGGCCACGCCACCTATCCGGCCGAGTGGAAGGCGATCTACCTAGAGCGCGGCTATCACCTGATCGACCCCACCCTCAGCGAATCCGCGCAGTGCATCGCGCCCGTCGAATGGTCGCGCTTTGACCGCAACGCGCGCTTTCACACCGTGTTCTCCGAGGCCGCCGCCTTTGGCATCACCCCGCAGGGCCTGTCGATCCCGATCCGCGGACCCTTTGGCGATTACGGCCTGCTCAGCGTCACCTCGGCCTGTGCAGAAACCGACTGGGCCAACCTCGTCACCGCCTCTCTGGGCGAGTTGCAGCTGCGCGCCGTGCGCCTGCATGACCAGGTGCAGAACTCCTCGTCCCTGCACAGCCAGCTGGCGCGCCCCGTCCTGTCCTCGCGCGAGGTCGAGATCCTGCAATGGATCGCCTCGGGCAAGTCGCAGCAGGACGTCGGCGATATCCTGTCGATTTCCCACCGCACGGTCGAGGTGCACCTGCGCTCCTCGCGCGAGAAGCTGGGCGCGCTGACCACCGCGCAGGCCATCGGCCGCGCCATCGGCTTTGGCATGATCCAGCCCCGGTGACGCCGCGACTACGGGAAACCCCTAATAGAGGAACAGCCTCAGCGCGATAGAGTCATACCTGCACTGACCATAGGTAGGAACACTCTGATGTTGATCGTGGTGGATGCCCTGAACCGGCACCAGTTCCGCGCCATGCTGGCCGAGGCCGCCCGACGACGGCAACTCTGCCAGCCCTCCGATCCGGGTGACGACGCGCTGGATCGCTGCAACCCCGCCCATATCCTGTGTCTGGACGACGCCGGACAGGTCGTCGGCGGGCTGCGCCTGATGCAGACGACCGGCCCGCACATGCTGTCCGACACCCGCAGCGCGCTGATGGCCGATCAGGTGCCCCTGCGCTCGGCCCGTTTGTGGGAGGTCTCGCAATTCTGGGCCGACGCCCCCGGTGCCGCCCCGATGCTGCTGACCGGCGCGCTGGACTATGCCCGCCGCGCTGGCGTTCTGGATCTGGTGGCC
Source organism: Thalassobius vesicularis (assembly GCF_004799325.1). Taxonomy (GTDB): domain Bacteria; phylum Pseudomonadota; class Alphaproteobacteria; order Rhodobacterales; family Rhodobacteraceae; genus Thalassobius; species Thalassobius vesicularis. The sequence continues at coordinate 4,442 of NZ_SSMD01000003.1, read as the reverse complement.
CTGCTGGATGCGCCCACCGACCGCGCGCTCAGCCGCTCGGGCCCGCCGCTTTACGACTACCTCGGCCAGCCGCGCGATGGTCTTGTCGCGGCCCTGGTCGAGTGTTCGGCCCAGCAGATCATCCGCCTTCGGGCGCGGTTCCGGCTGGACGCGCCCGAGTTTGCCGACACCGACACCGCGCTGGCCCATTTCGGCAAATCCCGCCGCCCTGCCGCGAAACTCGACGCCAGCGCAGCCCTTGCGGCGTGGTGCGACGAACAGATCGCCACCGCCGACGACCCGCACGAACGCGCCGCCGCCGAGGCGCTGCGGCTGGAGCTGTCCCACCTCATCGACGGTGCCCCCAGACGCCGTTGCAAGGCCTGACCACTCACGGTCAACCCGCCGCTACCCGCCGAAATTCACTCCGGCGGGTAGCGGCATCATCCGGATCAGCCGCGAATCCACGACACCCGCCTGCCGGTGCACCATCGCCTCTCGGTATTCGGGGTCCTTGATCATCTGCGCGAACACGTCCGGGCCGGGATATTCCGCGATAAAGCACAGATCCCACTGTTCGTCCGAGGGGCCGATCAGCATCTGCTCCATCTGCCCGCGCCACACGATCCGCCCGCCCAGCCGCTCCAGCACTTTCTGGCTGCCCTCGCCATAGGCGGCATAGGCCTCGGCGCCGGTTGCCTCGCGCCCGTCCGGATACTCGGCCCGCGCGCGCAGGCGCACAAGGTTCAGCATGTGGATCGGGCCGGGGCGATCATTGGCGCGGAAGGCGGCGAAACCCTCCTTGGTAAAGCTGGTATGGCTCATCTGCATCCTCCGTTTCCGGGGATGCTGCCGCGCCCCGCGGCCCAGCGTCAAGCACCCCGCGCGTTACGCAGCGTCCCCGACAGCGGCCCGGCTGGCCGCCAACTCGCGCGCGAAATCCGCCCGCGCTGCGGTGTGCCCCGCCGGCAAAGCCGCGACAACCGCCGCCGCCCAGTCCATGTAGGCCCGCTTGCGCGCCCCGTCCCAATGCACCGGGGCCGAGACCCGCAGCGCCCGCACATTGCTGGTCTTGTCGGCGATCTTGATCAGCGCAGCCCCATCAGAGCGGCCCGGCGCATGTGCCAGCTGCGCCGCCTTGCGCGCGGGTTTCGGCAGCGCCTTGTCGTCGGTCAGCTCGCCCACCAGCCCCGCCACCTGCGCACCGAACAGCGCCTCCAGCTCGGTCAGGCTGGTCGGCGGGCAATCCTCGACCGTGTCGTGCAGCCAGGCGGCGGCGATCCACGCCTCGGGCGCGCCCCAACCGGTGACCAAGGCGGCCACTTCCTCCAGGTGGATGTCATAGGGTTCGGCCGCCGCCCCCTTGCGGGTCTGGCCGGCATGACGGGCGCGCGCAAAGGCGCTGGCGCGTTGGATCAGCATCATCGGAACCTCCGTTGAACAGCCCGCACAACCCCGCCAAACGGATTGGCGACGGTGCGGGACATGATGTTTTGGAAAACGCAGGCTCGGATCACGGATCGCCCCCTGCCCCTTCAACATAGGCACGCCCGGCCATGCGCACAAGCCCCAACGCAAAAGGCCACCCGCTGGGGGTGGCCTTCCGCAAATCCGTGTCACGGGGCGACTTATTCGTCGTCCAGTGCCTCGACAGCTTTCTGCAGCTCGTCTTTCGAGACTTCCTTGTCGGTGACCTTGGCCTTGGTGACCACGTGATCCACGACCTTGTCTTCGAACAGAGGCGCGCGCAGCTGCTGCTGCATCTGCTGGTTCTGCTGGACGAATTCAAAGAACTGACGCTCCTGGCCCGGGTACTGACGTGCCTGGTTCAGGATGGCCTGGGTCATCTCGGCGTCGGTCACTTCGACTTCGGCTTTCTGACCGATATCGGCCAGCAGCAGGCCCAGGCGCACGCGGCGCTCGGCCAGCTTGGTGTGCTCCTCGGTGGTCTCGATCGAGCCGTGGTTGTGGTCATGCACGTCCGGGTTTTCCTCGTGCCACAGCTGGTGCGCGATCTGGCCGGCTTCGGCCTCGACCAGCGACGGCGGCAGTTCGAACGACACCTTGCCGTCCAGTGCGTCCAGCAGCTTGCGCTTCAGCACGGCGCGGGCGGCACCCTGGTATTCGACTTCCAGACGCTCGGCGACCTGCGCCTTCAGAGCGGCCAAATCCTCGGCGCCGAACTTCTGGGCCATCTCGTCGTTGATTTCCGACGCGACGGGCTCGTTCACGGCCTTGATGGTGCAGGTGAACACGGCTTCTTTGCCGGCCAGGTTGGCGGCGCCATATTCGGTCGGGAAGGTGACGGTCACGTCCATCTCTTCGCCTTCCTTGGCTTCACCGATCAGCTGATCCTCGAAACCGGGGATGAAGCTGTTGGAGCCCAGAACCAGCGGGTAATCTTCGGCCGAGCCACCTTCGAAGGCTTCGCCGTCGACCTTGCCGACGAAATCCATGACGACCTGGTCGCCGTCTTTCGCCTTGGTGCCCTTGCGGCGCTTTTTCCAGTCGCTGACGGTTTCAGCCAGCGAGGCCAGCGCTTCGTCGATGGCTGCGTCGTCTGCCTTGGCAACCAGGCGCTCCAGTTCCACGCCCGAGAAATCAACCTCGGGGATCTGCGGCAGGGCTTCGTAGGCCAGGTTGACCTTGACGTCGTCGCCCTCTTTCCAGTTGTCGCCGTCGACCATGGTCACCTGCGGCTGCATCGCCGGGCGGTCGCCGGTTTTCTCGAAATGCTCGTTCATCGCGCCGTCGATGGTTTCCTGCATGGCTTCGCCCAGCAGGCGCTGGCCGAATTGCTTGCGCAGCAGCGCCATCGGCACCTTGCCCTTGCGGAAGCCCTTCATCTCGATCTCGGGCTGGGCTTCGACCAGCTTCTCGCTGACTTTCGCGTCCAGTTCGGCCGCGCTCACGGTGATCTCATACCCGCGCTTCAGGCCTTCGTTCAGGGTCTCGGTGACCTGCATCTTGTTCTTCCTTCTCGGTGCATTCGGTGCAATACGCAGACGCCCCCCGTGGAGGCGCCGAAATCTCGCCGTCTTCTAAGGACAGAACGGCATGGGCGCAAGCGGGAATCCCTTGTGCAGCGGGTTCTGCGGCGCGGCAAACGCGGGCGGGCGCGGGCGTCGTACGATTTTCGCCGGGAATCATACAAATTCGCCCGTAAACACTTGGTTCGCCCACCGTCCCGTTGATCTTTCGCCGCCCTCCGGCTAGCCCTGAATCATGGCGCCACGGTCCACGGATATCATCGCCTCGCTGGCCAAGGGGTTGCGCGTGCTGGAGTGTTTCGGCGCCGCCAGTCCCCGTTTGTCCATCACCGATGTGGCCGCCCGCACCGGGCTGGACCGCGCCACCGCGCGCCGCTGTCTGCTGACCCTGCACCACGAGGGCTATGCCGAGTATGACGGCAAGTTTTTCACCCTCACCCCGCGTACTTTGCGGCTGGGAATGGGGGCTTTGGCGGCCTTGCCGCTGCCGCAAATCGTGCAGCCATGGCTGGACCAACTGACTGAAACCATTGGGCAATCCTGCTCGGTATCGGTTCTGGACGGGTCCGAGATCGTCTACCTGGCGCGCGCCGCGCAAAAGCGGGTGATGTCGATCGGGCTGATGCCGGGGACGCGCCTGCCGGCGCATTGCACCTCGATGGGTCGGGTGCTGCTGGCCGCCCTGCCCGAGGCCGAGGCGCGCGCGCTGATCGAGGGTGCGGACCTGTCGCCCCGCACGCCCCGCAGCCTGACCGATCCTGACGAGATCATGGCCGAGATCGCCCGCGTCCGCACCCAGGGCTACGCGCTGATCGATCAAGAGGTCGAGATGGGCCTGCGCTCCCTCGCCGTCCCCCTGTTCGACACCCACAGCCGCACCATCGCCGCGCTGAACACCGGCATGGCCGCCACGCAAGACAGCGCCGAGGCGCTGGTCACCGCCTACCTGCCCGCCTTGAAAAAGGTGCAGTCCGGCCTGAAGCGCGCGCTGTAAGTCATTTCAATCAAACGGTAAAATGGTGCGGGTGAAGGGACTTGAACCCCCACGCCTTGCGGCGCCAGAACCTAAATCTGGTGAAAGTCGTTTAATTTCAAGAAATTAGGTAGTATTTTTTACAGTCAAAACCGATGGACAAAAGGTGAACTGTAAAATTTTCATTTCGGGAAATCGCCGTTGCAGATCAACTTTCTCAAGCGAAATAGGAGCCAACAGCATTCTTCCTATAGTTGATCAACTGCAAAAGTTCTCAACAGGACAACAGCCGCAATGAGCGTAGAGTGGTTAAAAGCTCAAACGACTGACGAGCCAAAATCGGCGGGCTCACACGCGGCAATGCGCGAAAATCTGGACCTGTCACGGTTTGATGCCGCTCCTTTGATAGCATTAATTGCAACAAAGGAGACGAGCTATGGGAACGACAAGGACGGATGAATTCCGGGCAGATGCGGTGCGGATCGCACTGACAAGCGGTT
>NZ_SSMD01000002.1 GCF_004799325.1 Thalassobius vesicularis | reverse complement strand
CCTTCAGCCGGATCGCCTCTTCGACCGCAATCTCGTCGAACGGGTTCATCGACATCTTCACATTCGCGAGATCAACTCCGCTACCGTCCGCCTTAACGCGAACCTTCACGTTGTAGTCAATCACACGTTTGACCGGTACTAGGACCTTCATCAGCGTGGTCTCCCTTCAAATGACCGGGGGCCGCGAAACGACTCCCTCAGAAAAGCTCAGCGCGTTGATATAATCTTGCGCGCCCGTGAAACAGGGCAAAATCGTCACTTTGGCGTCTTAGGACGCCGCGTTTCTTGATTGTTGCCCCGGGAATGCTCCCGTGTGAGGGGTGGTTCGCATCTGTATTGACTTCTGTCCAGCGGAATTTACGCTAGGGAATGGTGCGCGAGACAGGCTTGCGGAATGCGAATTTCGCCCTGTGGAAATGACAATATATTTACGTAAATATATTGCCAGTAAATTCCACGAAATCGCAGGCCGGCCGAGTATTCGTCACGGCCTGCGTCATGCTGCCACAGGCTTAGCGATTGGCGCCAGGCACCCAAAGGACATCGGCCAGACCGTTGTCGTTGGCCACGCGCGCGGCAACGAACATCCAGTCGCTGAGGCGGTTGAGGTATTTCACGGCAGCCGGGTTCACGGTTTCGATCTGCGCCAGTTCAACGGACAGTCGCTCGGCCCGGCGCGAGACGGTCCGGCACAGGTGCAGATGCGTCGCCAGCGGCGATCCGCCCGGCAGGATGAAACTGCGCAGCGGGGTCAGCGTCTTGTTCATCGCATCGATTTCGGCCTCCAGCCGGTCGACCTGCGATTGGACGATCCGCAGCGGCGGATATTCGGCCTCGGCGTCCTTTTCCATCTCGGGGCGGCACAGATCGGCGCCCAGATCGAACAGGTCGTTCTGAATCCGCTCCAACGCGGCATCCATTTCTCCGTCGGCGTGCAGACGGGCCAAGCCCAGCGTTGCGTTCGTCTCGTCCACCGTGCCGTAGGCGTTCACGCGGGCCGAGTTCTTGGCGACGCGGTCGCCGTTCCCAAGCGCGGTGTCGCCCTTGTCGCCGGTGCGGGTGTAGATCTTGTTCAGGACAACCATGATCAGCCTTTCCGGATCCAGACAAAGCCCAGGATCAGGACGATGGCGATGAATTGCGCGACGATGCGCATCCGCATGATCCGGTTTGCGTGTTTGCGGTTGAATTCGCCGCCCTTGGCAAAGCCGCCAATGCCGGTCAGCAGGATGCCGACGACGATCAGGCAGGCGATGGCGACGACGTAGAACAGGGGATCGTCTTTCATTCTGAACGGTCCTTATTGATGAGTTGCGCCTGATGTAGTGTGTCCGCGCCCAAAAGCGAACCCGCGATTTGTCGCGTCAACCGCGCGACAGGATCGCATCCAGCGCGCGGGTGGGCAGGATACGGCGCAGCGTTCCCATGATGTAGGTCGGCGTGGTGACGTAGTAGCGCGGCGCGGGATTGGCGCTGTTCAGGATTTTCAGCAGCTTCGCCGTGACGGCCGAGGCCGGCAGCTCGAACGTATCCTTGCCTTCCTTCTTGGCATAGAGGCGCTGGCGCAGGCTGGTCCGGTATTGCCCGGCCCGGGGGGAGTTTTCCCAGTCGATCCATTTCTCGAAATGCGGGACAGAGTTGGCCCGGATACGCGATGTCACGGGACCGGGTTCCAACAGGACGACCTTGATGTTGGTGTCGCGCATCTCGATCCGCAGGGTGTCGGTCAGTCCCTCCAGCGCGAATTTGGTGCTGTTGTAGGCGGCGCGCCACGGGGCGACGACCAAGCCCAGAATGGACGAGCAGTTGATGATGTGCCCGTGTCCTTGTGCGCGCATCACCGGAATGACCAGACGGGTCAGGTCGTGGACGCCGAACAGGTTCACTTCGAAAATCTCGCGCAGGGCGCCGCGTGGCAAATCCTCGGCGGCGCCCGGGCAGGCATGGGCGCCGTTGTTGTATAGCGCGTCCAGCGTGCCGCCGGTTTGCTCCAGCACCCAGGCCAGGGCGTCGCGAAGGCTACCCTCGTCGGCATAGTCCAGGCGAATGCTTTCCAGCCCTTCGGATTGCAGGCGCTCGACGTCCTTTTGCTGGCGACAGGTGGCAAAGACGCGCCAGCCAGCTCGTTTCAGCCCATGCGCGGCGTCATAGCCAATGCCCGAGGAACACCCGGTGATCAGGATGGATTTGCTCATGTTTTGACGGTTCCCTGCGCTGTTGGCGCAAGGGCTAGGGCAAATCTGCGAGTGATGCAATCGGGGCTTAACCCTGCGCGGGTTCCAGCAGCTTTGCCGCCATCCAACCGACGCGTCCGGTCTCCTCGACCTTCAGCTTGACCCAGCCGTTGCCGGGCTCTTGCAGGATCAGAACCTTGGTTCCGCGGGTCAGGCGGGCCACCACGTTATAGCCGGTCGACGGGCCGTTGCGCATGTTGACGCGCGCACCCGTGACTTGCCGGACATCGGGGGCCGGTTTTTCGTCGATATTGGCGATGGTGGGGTCGTCTTGTTCGGCCTCGGTCTGCGCGGGTTCCGGGGCCGGGCGGCTGGTCGCCTCAGGCGGAGCCGCTGCTTGCACGATCGGAGCCGCGCTTTGCGCGTTCGCTGCACCCAGCGAGGCAGGCTCGAACGAGGCGCGCGTCACCTTCGCTTCGGTCACGGCCGTGGTCTGTGGGGCATCCGTCTGCGCCGCGACGGTCTGCGGGGCCGATTGTGCCGCCTGTGCCGCCGCCATTTCTCGTTTCTGCTCCAGTTGCCGGGCGAAATCCTTGCCGCCGCTGGCCTCGTAAAATGCCCATCCGAGGAAAACGAATGTCAGAAAAATAAAGCGCAACATAGCGCGTCCCCCTATACACAACATCTTAAAAATCCCCGTGATTTTAACACGAAAGACACTGTTTTCTTATGGGGAAACCCGCACTCGCGTTCCCCGGTCGGTCACAACACTGTGTCCAAATGGTTGACGCCGTGGGGCCACAATTGTTCTCCGGGCACAGAATTCAGTCGCATGGCGCCTGCGCCTTGCCGTGCCAGATTTTGGGCGGTACACAGCATGTATGAGCGATCTGCTGGACGACCCCAACATGAACCCCACCGAAATTGCCGAGCCGCTGCGCCGGGCAATCGGTGAACGCTATCTGACCTACGCGCTAAGCACGATCATGCACCGTGCCCTGCCGGATGCTCGGGACGGGCTGAAGCCGGTGCACCGGCGAATCCTTTACGCGATGAGAGAGCTGCGACTCAGTTCCTCGGGCGGGTTCCGCAAGTCCGCCAAGATCAGCGGCGACGTGATGGGTAACTATCACCCGCATGGCGATGCCGCGATCTATGACGCGATGGCGCGTCTGGCGCAGGATTTCAACGTCCGTTACCCGTTGGTCGACGGGCAGGGGAACTTCGGCAATATCGACGGCGATAACCCGGCTGCCTCGCGTTATACCGAAGCGCGCATGACCGCTGCCGCTGAGGCGCTGCTCGAAGGGCTGAACGAGGACGCGGTCGATTTCCGCGAAAACTACGACGGCACCCTGACCGAACCCGTGGTGCTGCCGGCGGCGTTTCCGAACCTGCTGGCCAATGGCGCGGCGGGTATCGCGGTGGGCATGGCGACGAACATCCCGCCCCACAACATCGAAGAGCTGTGCAATGCCTGCCTGCATCTGATCAAGGCCCCCGACGCGCGCGACGACACGCTGCTGCAATACGTGCCGGGCCCGGATTTCCCGACCGGCGGTGTGCTGGTCGAACCGAAAGAAAGCATCGCCGAGTCCTATCGCACCGGGCGCGGATCTTTCCGTCTGCGCGCCAAGTGGGAGGTCGAGGATCTGGGCCGCGGCACCTGGCAGATCGTGGTCACCGAGATCCCGTATCAGGTCCAGAAATCCAAGCTGATCGAGAAACTGGCCGAGGTCATCCAGACCAAGAAGGTTCCGATCCTGGCCGATGTGCGCGACGAATCCGCCGATGACATCCGCGTCATTCTGGAGCCCAAGTCCAAGAACGTGGACCCGCAGGTGCTGATGGGCACGCTGTTCCGCAACTCGGATCTTGAGGTGCGCTTCAGCCTGAACATGAACGTGCTGATCGACGGCGTGACGCCCAAGGTCTGCTCGCTCAAGGAAGTGCTTCGCGCGTTTCTGGACCACCGGCGCGAGGTGCTGCTGCGACGCTCGCGGCACCGGATGGACAAGATCGACCACCGGTTGGAGGTGCTCGAAGGGTTCATCATCGCCTTCCTGAATCTGGATCGCGTGATCGACATCATCCGCTATGACGACGATCCCAAGGCCGCGCTGATGGCCGAAGATTGGAGCCTGAAACGCGTCCGTGCGACCTCGGAGAAAGATTATGCCTCTCCGCTGCCCAGCACTGGCGAGGGCGAGCTGACCGAGGTGCAGGCCGAAGCGATCCTGAACATGCGCCTGCGCAGCCTGCGCCGCCTGGAAGAGATCGAGCTGATCCGCGAACGCGACGCCCTGATGGAAGAACGCGCGGCGCTGGAGGATCTGCTGGCCTCGGACAGCGTGCAATGGGCGCGTATTTCCGAAGAGCTGCGCGAGACCCGCAAGAAATTCGGCCGGGACTACGAGGGCGGCGCGCGTCGCACCCAGTTCGCCGAGGCGACCGAGGTCGAAGAAGTGCCGCTGGAAGCGATGATCGAGCGTGAGCCGATCACCGTTGTCTGTTCGCAGATGGGTTGGATTCGGGCCATGACCGGCCATATCGACCTGACGCGCGAGCTGAAGTTCAAGGACGGCGACGGGCCGCGCTTCACCTTCCACGCCGAAACCACCGACAAGCTGCTGATTTTCGCCACCAACGGGCGGTTCTATACGGTGCAGGCCAGCAACCTGCCCGGCGGGCGCGGCATGGGCGAACCTCTGCGCCTGATGGTCGATCTGCCCAACGAGGCCGAGATCATCGAGATCCTGATCCACAAGCCCGGCCAGAAATTGCTGGTCGCTTCGTCCGAGGGCAACGGCTTCATGGTCGCCGAGGAGGATATCCTGGCCCAGACCCGCACCGGCAAGCAGGTGCTGAACGTCGGCGATGGGGTGAAGGCGCAACTGGTGCGTCCGATCGCGGGCGATCACGTGGCCATCGTCAGCCAGAACGGCAAATTCCTGGTGTTCCCGGTCGAGGAACTGCCGGAAATGACCCGTGGCAAGGGCGTGCGCCTGCAGAAGTACAACATGGCGCGCGGGCGTCAGGGCATGCTGGAGCTGGATGGCGGCCTGTCCGACATCACCACCTTTACCTGGGCGGATGGCTTGAGCTGGGAAATGGGCGGCGGCAAGACCCGCCACGAGCCTGATCTGACCGAATGGCTGGGCAAGCGCGCCTCGGTCGGGAAGAAAGCGCCTTACGGGTTCCCGCGCAGCTTCAAGTTCACTTGATTGGCAAAGAGGGGGCGTTGCCCCCTCGGCCTGCGGCCTCACCCCCAGAGTATTTCGGTCAGAAAGAAGCCAGGGGCTGTGCTTAGGGTTGGACGGGCTCTGCCTGCAGCCAGACGCCGCCTTCGGGGCGCAGGGTCAGGATCATCACGGGATTGGGGTTGCGTCCCGGTACCGGGGTGAAGCGGAAGCGCGCGAGCAGGGTGGCGAGAATGATCACGGCCTCTTGCAGGGCGAAGCTGGCGCCGATGCAGATGCGGGGGCCGTCGCCGAAGGGCAGGTAGGTGTAGCGCGCGATGGCCTTGCGGTCGACGAAGCGCCGCGGGTCGAAGCGGTCGGGGTCGGGCCAGAGCAGGTGGTTTCGGTGCAGCGCGTAGATCGGCAGGATCACGGTGTCGCCGGTTCGGACCTCTCGCCCGCAGAGCATGTCTGGCTTTTTGGCTGTGCGAGAGACGAGGGCGGCTGGCGGGTAGAGGCGCAGGGCCTCGTCTATGATCATGCGGATGAACGGGAGGTTTGGCAGGTCATCGGCCGTGGCGGGTGCGCCGTAGGGCAGGGCGGCCTGTGCTTCGGCGCGGGCGGCGTCCTGTATCTGGGGATCGAAGGCGCAGAGGTAGAGCGCCCAGGAGAGCGTCAGGGCGGTGGTTTCGTGGCCCGCGACGATGAAGGCCAGCAGGTTATCCCGCAACTCAGCCGTGTTCATGCTGCGATGGGTTTCCGGGTCTTCCCCGGCCAGCAGCAGATCCAGCAGGTCGGGGACCGTGCCTGAAGGTCTGGAATTGCGCGAGGTGACGGCGTGGTCGGCCATCTGTTTCATCCGGGCGACGGCCTTGCCCGCAAACAGGCGGTTGGGGCGCGGGAACCATTCCGGGGCGCCGATCATGTCCAGCAGGCTGACGCGACCGGCCTCGGCGATATAAGCGTCGATGGCGTGGTGCACGGCGGTGCGGTCAAAGCCTTCGTCGCCTGAAAAGGTGACGTCGCTGATCACCTCGAACGTGGCCTGGACCATCTCTTCGTGCACGTTCACCGCGCGTTTGCCAGCAGCCACGATGCGTGCGGCGGACCGTTCGGCGGCGGCTGTCATGATCGGGCCGAGGTTGGTGACATTGCGATGCGAGAACGCCGGGGCCGCCGTGCGCCGCTGCCAACGCCAATGCGCGCCCTCGGCGACGAACAGGGATTCGCCGATCGCGGGGCGCAGCAAGTTCTTTGTCACGTCGGATTTGGGATAGTCGTCCAGCTTTTCCAGCAGGATGCGGCGCAGGGCCTCGGGGTCCATGACCATGTGCCAGCGTTTGCCGGTCTTGCCGGACACCATCGGCTGACGGGTGGCGATGTCGGGGATGATCGACAGCACGTTGCGGCGCGCAGCGGACAGGCTGGCCCACAGGCCCATCGGCTGGGTGACGAGCGGGACGCGGACGGGCAGGGCGGTCTGAGACATGGGATACCTTGGCTGCTAAGTGGAATATAGGGGCGCGGCCCGGTTTGGCAAAGGCGGCGATTGCGCCAGTGCACTCGGTGCTTTATCCCTGCACGGACGGACAGACGGAGAACCGACATGACGCGCATTCTTGCCCTTTTCGCCTTGCTCTTGGGGTTGGCGGCCTGCACCAATTCCAACGATCTGGACAAGGCGCCGGTGGATTTGGGCGGGTTCAAGCTGGGTCACAATATCGTTGTCGCTCCCAAGATGGTCAAAGGGCCTGCTTCGCGCGAGGCGACGGTCGAGGAGTGGCAAGCCGCCCTGACCGGCGCAGTGGCCGAGCGGTTCGGGCGCTATACCGGCGACCGGCTGTATCACTTTGGCGTGTCGGTCGAAGGGTATGTCCTGGCCGTTCCCGGCATTCCGATCGTCGCGTCTCCGAAATCGGTTCTGATCATCAACCTGACGGTCTGGGACGATGCAAAGGGCAAAAAGCTGAATGAAAAACCCGAGCAGATCGTTGTGATGGAATCGTTCTCGGGCAACTCGATTCTGGGGTCTGGGCTGACCCAATCCCGAGAGCAGCAGATAGAGCACCTGTCGCGCAACGCCGCGAAAAAGATCGAGGAATTCCTAGTGCGCAAAAACACCGAAGAGGGCTGGTTCAAGGCGCCCGAAGCCGCCGACGGGGCGACAAACGGGGACTGAAGACGCGCAGCAGGGGCATATCGTCAAATTCCCCTGCACCCGAGCCATATCGAAGGCTTGATTTCCGGTGCTCAAACCAATAAATCGGCCCCCGATGACAAAACCGGGCCGCTGGGGCCCCTGAACACGAGGCGCCAAGGAATGGCAAAGGAAAAGTTTTCGCGTAACAAGCCGCACGTCAACATCGGCACGATCGGCCACGTTGACCACGGCAAGACCACTCTGACCGCAGCAATCACCAAGTACTTCGGTGACTTCAAGGCCTACGACGCGATCGACTCGGCGCCTGAAGAAAAGGCACGCGGCATCACGATCTCGACCGCGCACGTCGAGTACGAGACCGAGAACCGCCACTACGCACACGTCGACTGCCCCGGCCACGCTGACTATGTGAAGAACATGATCACCGGCGCGGCTCAGATGGACGGCGGCATTCTGGTTGTGAACGCAGCTGACGGCCCCATGCCGCAGACCCGCGAGCACATCCTGCTGGCGCGTCAGGTTGGCGTTCCCGCACTGGTCGTGTTCATGAACAAAGTCGACCAGGTCGACGACGAAGAACTGCTGGAGCTGGTGGAAATGGAAATCCGCGAGCTGCTGTCGACCTACGACTTCCCGGGCGACGATATTCCGATCATCGCAGGTTCGGCTCTGGCCGCGCTGGAAGGCCGTGACGAAGCAATCGGCGAGAACAAGATCCGCGAACTGATGGCGGCTGTCGACGAATACATCTCGACCCCGGCACGTGCTGTTGACCAGCCGTTCCTGATGCCGATCGAAGACGTGTTCTCGATCTCGGGCCGCGCCACCGTTGTGACCGGTCGTGTTGAGCGTGGCGTGATCAACGTTGGCGACTCGATCGAGATCGTCGGCATCAAGGCCACTCAGACCACCACCTGTACCGGCGTTGAAATGTTCCGCAAGCTGCTGGACCGCGGTGAAGCCGGCGACAACATCGGCGCCCTGCTGCGCGGTATCGACCGTGAAAAGGTCGAGCGCGGTCAGGTTCTGTGCAAGCCCGGTTCGGTGACCCCGCACACCAAGTTCGAGTCGGAAGTGTACATTCTGACCAAGGAAGAAGGCGGCCGTCACACTCCGTTCTTCGCGAACTACCGTCCGCAGTTCTACTTCCGGACCACCGACGTGACCGGCACCGTGAACCTGCCGGAAGGCACCGAGATGGTGATGCCCGGCGACAACCTGCGCTTCACCGTCGAGCTGATCGCACCGATCGCCATGGAAGACGGCCTGCGCTTCGCAATCCGCGAAGGTGGCCGCACCGTTGGTTCGGGCGTTGTCTCGAAAATCATCGAGTAATTCCGACACCATCGGAAGACGCGAAGGGCGCCCAACAGGGCGCCCTTTTGCTTTGCATGGTTGATGGTGGCGACGGTCGCTGTATCCTGACCCCATACACATGACGGAGTTCGCGATGCCGACGCCCCCATTCGTACAGTTCGCCCACGCCCTTGCCGGAGAGCATAAGGGCAACGTCCTGACAGAAAAGGCCTTGTTGGCGGCCCTGCGAGGCGATGAGCCCGCCTGGGTGCATCTGGACGGCAAACAGGAAGGCGCGGATGAGTGGATCGCCCATCATCTGGATTACCTGGATCCGCAGGCGATCGAGGCGCTGCTGGACGTCAGCACGAGGTCGCGTTTCACCGCGTTGGGCAACGGCATGATCCTGATCCTGCGCGGCATGAACTTCAACGCGGGCGAGGATCCCGAGGACATGGTCTCGATCCGGATGTGGATCGACCCGCAGCGAATCGTGACGATTTCCCGCAAGCGCGTCGTGGCGATCGAAAAGATGCACGCGGCAATGTCTGAAGGGCAGGGCCCTGAAACGGCTGGGGAATTTCTGGTCAAGCTGGTCGAGGACGTGACCGAGAACATCAACAAATTCCAAAAAGAGCTGGATACACGTGCCGACCTGTTGGAGCACCGCGTGATTTCAGAGCGGAACGAGCACTTGCGGCGCAAGGTGGTGGACATGCGCCTGCAAATCATCGCCGCACGCCGGTTCCTGGGGCCGCAACGGGACGCGCTGGCACAGATCATCGCCTCGAAGCTGGACTTTTTGGATCCGAACACCCGCCGCGAGATCGAGGAAGAGCACGTCAAAATGATGCGGATCGTCGAAGACATGGACGAGCTGCGCGACCAGGCGGCGGTGCTGCGCGAGGAAATCTCGGGGCAGATTTCGGACCGGTTGAACCGAAACATGTTTGTTCTTTCAGTGCTTTCCGCGATTTTCCTGCCTTTGGGGTTCCTGACGGGGCTGTTCGGCGTCAACGTCGGCGGGCTGCCCGGGCTGGAAAACGGGCAGGCGTTTTTCTGGCTGTGCGCATCGATGGGCGGTCTGGTGCTGGTGCAATTGCTGGTGCTGTGGCGGCTGCGCTGGATCGGGCGCGGCGGCTGACAAAAAATCCTGCGAATCCGCTTGCACATTTCCAGCAGGTCAACTAATCCGACACCCGGCCTTAGGGGTATAGCTCAGCTGGTAGAGCGACGGTCTCCAAAACCGTAGGTCGCGGGTTCGAACCCTGCTGCCCCTGCCAATTTCCTCACATCGGGACGGTTGCGTAACTTTGCGTTCACTTCGCAAAGCGTACGATTCTTGCGGGATTTTGTACGGCGACTGACGGGCCGGGACTGCGCCCTTGAATTCCGCGCCGGGGCCGCGTATGTGACCCTTCAATCGACAAGACAGAGACGCGACACATGGCACGTACCAATCCGCTTCAATTCGTTCAGCAGGTCCGCTCGGAAGTGGGCAAGGTCGTCTGGCCGACCCGCCGCGAAGTTCTGCTGACCACAGTCATGGTGTTCGTGATGGCCAGCCTGACGGCCGTCTTCTTTGCGCTGGTGGACCTGGCGATCAAGGGCGGGCTGCGGGGCCTGCTGTCGCTGGTCGGCTAAGCCGAATTTTTCCCCCCGAAGGGTTGATTGTTTCGGCCGTTGGGGGTAGGTGACAGGCCTGATCCGAAACATGGCGTGCGGCGATTCGAGTTGCACGCCGTATTTTTGTTTCGGGGAGGGCGGTTAACCGTCCGTAAAGAATGAGAATTTGGCCCAAGGGCCGGGATGCAAGGACTGAGTCGGTATGGCGAAACGTTGGTATTCGGTGAGCGTGCTCTCGAATTTCGAGAAGAAGATCGCCGAACAGATCAGAACCTCGGTGGCGGAAAGCGGCCTTGAGGATCAGATTGACGAAGTGCTGGTGCCCACCGAGGAAGTGATCGAGGTGCGCCGCGGCAAGAAGGTGACGACCGAGCGTCGTTTCATGCCCGGCTACGTGCTGGTGCACATGGAAATGTCGGACCGCGGCTATCACCTGATCAACTCGATCAACCGCGTCACCGGTTTCCTGGGCCCGCAAGGCCGCCCGATGCCGATGCGCGACGCCGAGGTGAACCAGATCCTGAACCGCGTCCAGGAAGGCGAAGAGCAGCCGCGCACGCTGATCCGCTTTGAGATCGGTGAGAAGGTCAAGGTTAACGACGGCCCGTTCGAAGATTTCGACGGCATGATCGAAGAGATCGACGAAGACAGCCAGCGCCTGAAGGTGGCGGTCTCGATCTTTGGCCGGGAAACCCCGGTCGAGCTGGAATTCACTCAGGTCACCAAGCTGGTCTGAGATTGAACTGTGGGAGGGGAGCGGCGCGCGCGCTGCAAGCCGGACCACACAACTAAGTACCCGAGGGACGCGTCCCGACGGTGTTGGATAGAAGGAGAGGCCACATGGCCAAGAAACTGATCGGCACGCTGAAGCTGCAGATTAAAGCTGGCGCAGCGAACCCGTCGCCGCCCGTCGGCCCCGCACTGGGTCAGCGCGGCATCAACATCATGGAATTCTGCAAGGCGTTCAACGCCAAGACGCAGGAAATGGAGCAAGGCGCACCTTGCCCGACCGTGATCAACTATTACCAGGACAAGTCGTTCACGATGGAGATCAAGACTCCGCCGGCGAGCTACTACCTGAAGAAAGCTGCTGGCCTGAAGCCCGTCGGCAAGCGTAACCGCCCCAAAGGTTCGCCGAAGCCGGGCCGTGAGACCGTCGCAACCGTGACCGTCGCTCAGGTCAAGGAAATCGCAGAGGCCAAAATGAAGGACCTCAACGCGAACACCGTCGAAGCAGCAATGCAGATCATCCTGGGCTCGGCCCGCTCCATGGGCATCGAGGTGAAGTAATGGCTAAAGTCGCAAAACGCACCGCCGCCGCCCGCGCCGCATTCGTCGGCAAGGAAAACCTGTCGGTCGAAGAAGCTGTCGCACTGGTGAAAGCCAACGCAACCGCCAAGTTCGATGAAACCGTCGAAATCTCGGTGAACCTGGGCGTCGATCCCCGCCACGCAGACCAGATGGTCCGCGGCGTTGTCGGCCTGCCGAACGGCACCGGTAAGACCGTGCGCGTCGCCGTGTTCGCTCGTGGCCCCAAGGCCGACGAAGCAACCGCCGCTGGCGCGGACATCGTTGGCGCCGAGGACCTGATGGAAACCATCCAGTCCGGCAAGATCGAGTTCGACCGCTGCATCGCAACCCCGGACATGATGCCGATCGTCGGCCGTCTGGGTAAGATCCTGGGCCCGCGCAACCTGATGCCGAACCCCAAAGTCGGCACCGTGACCATGGACGTGAAAGCGGCCGTGGAAGCAGCCAAAGGCGGCGAAGTGCAGTTCAAGGTCGAAAAGGCCGGTATCGTGCATGCCGGCGTCGGCAAGGCTTCGTTCTCTGAGGACAAGCTGGCCCAGAACGTCCGCGCATTTGTCAGCGCAGTGTCGAAGGCCAAGCCTGCCGGTGCCAAAGGCGCCTACATGAAGAAGGTCTCGATCTCCTCGACCATGGGTCCGGGCGTGTCGATCGACCTGGCCAGCGCAAACGCTGAATAAGAATTCGTCGTCGGGGCAACCCGACGTGAATGGCGGGGCGGCAACGCCCCGTCCTGTCCGAGACGGAGGGTTCAGGCATCTGCCCGAATAAATCCTTCCTGAGATGGGGAACGAGACGAATTGACCGTTGGGTGTGGAACCCTCGGGTGATCTGGCCTCGGGACCCTGAAATTGGACCCGAAACGGCAGGGCAACCTGCCTAAACTGAGCCGGGGGGAAACCCCCAAACTTGGAGTGAAACTGTGGATAGAGCACAAAAAGAGAAGGTGGTCGAGGAACTCGGCCAGATCTTTGAAAGCTCTGGCGTTGTGGTCGTAGCCCACTACGCAGGTCTGACGGTTGCCGAGATGCAGGATCTCCGCGCGCGCATGCGTGCCGCGGGCGGTGCCGTGCGTGTCGCCAAGAACAGGCTCGCCAAGATCGCCCTCGAAGGGAAGCCCTGCGCAAGCATTGGTAACCTGCTGACGGGCATGACCGTTCTGACCTTCTCGGAAGACCCCGTGGCAGCAGCCAAGGTCGCCGAGGACTTCGCCAAGGATAACAAGAAGTTTGAAATCCTGGGCGGTGCAATGGGCGGAGCGGCTCTGGACCGGGCCGGTGTCGAAGCCGTGTCGAAGATGCCGTCGCGCGAGGAGCTTATCGCTTCGATCGTTGGCTGTATCGGCGCACCCGCATCGAACATCGCCGGCGCAATTGGCGCACCTGCTTCGAATATCGCATCCATCCTGTCCACCATCGAGGACAAGGCGGCTGCGTAAGCAACCTTATGATCTGCGTGAGGCAAACACCTTACGTTGGAACAACACACCTAAACGAACGGAAACAGTAAAATGGCTGATCTGAAAGCACTTGCTGAGCAAATCGTCAACCTGACGCTGCTGGAAGCACAAGAACTGAAAACCATCCTGAAAGACGAGTACGGCATCGAGCCCGCAGCCGGTGGCGCCGTCATGATGGCAGGCCCCGCAGGCGAAGCCGCGGCCGCCGAAGAAGAGAAAACCGAATTCGACGTCATCCTGGTGGATGCCGGCGCTTCGAAGATCAACGTGATCAAAGAAGTCCGCGCCATCACCGGTCTGGGCCTGAAAGAAGCCAAGGACCTGGTCGAAGCCGGTGGCAAAGCTGTCAAAGAGCAGGTTGCCAAAGCTGAAGCAGAAGACCTGAAAGCCAAGCTGGAAGCAGCTGGCGCGAAAGTCGAGCTGAAGTAATAAGCGCCGGGGCAACCCGGACGTTTGTTCAGGCTGGGCCCGGGGTTCCCCGGGTCCAGCCAAACCTGTCTTGGCAAGGGCTTTTGTGAAAGCCCTTCCCTGGGAGAGGTTCGAGGATCGGGAGGCTTCTGGTGGGACAGAGGCCGGGAATTGATCTGAACATCCCTGTTTCGATTGGGCGAGCGGCCGGGGCCCGACGGCGCGCGCGACCAGGTGAGACACGAAAGGTGACATCGACCATGGCTCAGAGCTTCCTTGGCCAGAAACGTCTGCGTAAATACTACGGCAAAATCCGCGAAGTGCTGGAGATGCCGAACCTGATCGAGGTTCAGAAATCCTCGTATGATCTGTTCCTGCGCTCCGGCGATGCTGATCAGCCCACCAGCGGCGAAGGCATCATGGGTGTGTTCCAGTCGGTGTTCCCGATCAAGGACTTCAACGAGACCTCGATCCTGGAATTCGTCAAGTACGAGTTGGAAAAACCGAAATACGACGTCGATGAGTGCATGCAGCGCGACATGACCTACAGCGCACCGCTGAAGGTGACGCTGCGTCTGATCGTGTTCGATGTCGACGAAGACACCGGCGCCAAATCGGTGAAGGACATCAAGGAACAAGACGTGTTCATGGGCGACATGCCCCTGATGACCCCGAACGGCACCTTCATCGTCAACGGCACCGAACGTGTGATCGTTTCCCAGATGCACCGCTCGCCCGGTGTGTTCTTTGACCATGACAAAGGCAAGACCCACAGCTCGGGCAAGCTGCTCTTCGCCTGCCGCATCATTCCCTACCGCGGCTCGTGGCTGGACTTCGAATTTGACGCCAAGGACATCGTCTACGCACGCATCGACCGTCGCCGCAAACTGCCGGTGACCACGCTGCTGTACGCCCTGGGCCTGGATCAGGAAGGCATCATGGATGCCTACTATGAGACCGTGACCTACACGCTGCGCAAAGGCGACGGCTGGGTGACCAAGTTCTTCCCGGATCGCGCACGCGGCACCCGCCCGACCTATGACCTGGTCGACGCGGACTCGGGCGAGGTGATCTGCGAAGCGGGCAAGAAGATGACCCCGCGCGCCGTCAAGAAGATCAAGGACGAAGGCAAGATCACGGACCTGCTGGTTCCGTTCAAGCAGATCGTCGGCAAGTTCGTCGCCAAGGACATCATCAACGAGGACACCGGCGCGATCTATGTCGAAGCCGGCGACGAGCTGACGCTGACCTACGACAAGGACGGCGAAATCACCGGCGGTTCGATTCAGGACCTGCTGGAGGCCGGCATCACCGAGATCCCTGTTCTGGACATCGACAACATCAACGTCGGCGCCTACATCCGCAACACCATGGCGATGGACAAGAACATGAACCGCTACACGGCGCTCATGGATATCTATCGCGTCATGCGTCCGGGTGAACCGCCGACCGAAGAAGCGGCCAGCAATCTGTTCGACACGCTGTTCTTCGACAGCGAGCGTTACGACCTGTCCGCCGTTGGCCGTGTGAAGATGAACATGCGTCTGGCCCTGGGCAAACCCGACAGCCAGCGTACCCTGGACCGCGACGACATCGTCAAGTGCATCAAGGCACTGGTCGAGCTGCGCGACGGCAAGGGCGACATCGACGACATCGACCACCTGGGCAACCGTCGTGTGCGCTCGGTCGGCGAACTGATGGAAAACCAGTACCGCGTCGGCCTGCTGCGCATGGAGCGCGCGATCAAGGAACGTATGTCCTCGGTCGAGATCGACACCGTGATGCCGCAGGATCTGATCAACGCGAAGCCCGCGGCTGCCGCGGTGCGCGAGTTCTTCGGCAGCTCGCAGCTGTCGCAGTTCATGGACCAGACCAACCCGCTGTCTGAAGTGACCCACAAGCGCCGCCTGTCGGCCCTGGGGCCGGGCGGTCTGACCCGCGAGCGCGCAGGCTTTGAAGTCCGCGACGTTCACCCGACCCACTATGGCCGGATGTGCCCGATTGAAACGCCCGAAGGTCCGAACATCGGTCTGATCAACTCGCTGGCGACCTTCGCCCGCGTGAACAAGTACGGCTTCATCGAGACCCCGTATCGCGTGGTCAAGGACACCCAGGTGACCGACGAGGTTCACTACATGTCCGCGACCGAGGAAATGCGCCACACCGTGGCACAGGCCAACGCGACGCTGGACGAGAACGGCAAGTTCGTGAACGACCTGGTTTCGACCCGTCAGTCGGGCGACTACACGCTGGCACCGCGCGAGAACGTCGACCTGATCGACGTGTCGCCGAAACAGCTGGTGTCGGTCGCGGCCTCGCTGATCCCGTTCCTGGAAAACGACGACGCAAACCGCGCTCTGATGGGCTCGAACATGCAACGTCAGGCGGTTCCGCTGCTGCGCGCCGAGGCGCCGCTGGTCGGCACCGGTATCGAAGGCAAGGTCGCAATCGACTCGGGTGCAGCCATCCAGGCCAAGCGCGCGGGCATCATCGACCAGGTCGACGCACAGCGTATCGTGATCCGGGCCACCTCGGATCTGGAGCTGGGCGACGCAGGCGTCGATATCTACCGGATGCGCAAGTTCCAGCGTTCGAACCAGAACACCTGTATCAACCAGCGTCCGCTGGTGAAGGTGGGCGACATCGTCGGCAAGGGCGAAGTCATCGCTGACGGCCCGTCGACCGATATGGGCGAACTGGCACTGGGTAAGAACGTGATCGTCGCGTTCATGCCCTGGAACGGCTACAACTACGAAGACTCGATCCTGATCAGCGAACGCATTGCGCGTGACGACGTGTTCACCTCGATCCACATCGAGGAATTCGAAGTCGCCGCCCGCGACACCAAGCTGGGGCCGGAAGAGATCACCCGCGACATCCCGAACGTCGGTGAAGAAGCGCTGCGCAACCTCGACGAGGCGGGCATCGTTTACATCGGCGCGGACGTGGAGCCGGGCGACATCCTGGTCGGCAAGATCACTCCTAAGGGCGAAAGCCCGATGACCCCGGAAGAGAAGCTGCTGCGCGCCATCTTTGGCGAGAAGGCTTCGGACGTGCGCGACACCTCGCTGCGCGTGAAACCGGGCGATTACGGCACCGTGGTCGAGGTTCGCGTGTTCAACCGTCACGGTGTGGACAAGGACGAACGTGCCCTGCAGATCGAACGCGAAGAAGTCGAGCGCCTGGCGCGCGACCGCGACGACGAGCTGGCCATTCTGGAGCGCAACATCTACGCGCGCCTGAAGGGCATGATCATGGGCAAAACCGCCGTGAAAGGCCCGAAAGGCATCAAGCCGAACTCGGAAATCAACCAGGACCTGCTGGACAGCCTGACCAAGGGTCAGTGGTGGCAGCTGGCCCTGGCCGAAGAGGCCGACGCACAGGTGGTCGAGGCGCTGCACGAGCAGTTCGAGGTGCAGAAACGCGCCCTGGACCTGCGTTTCGACGACAAGGTCGAAAAAGTGCGCCGTGGCGACGATCTGCCCCCGGGCGTGATGAAAATGGTCAAGGTGTTCGTCGCGGTGAAGCGCAAGCTGCAGCCGGGCGACAAGATGGCCGGCCGTCACGGCAACAAGGGTGTGATCTCGCGCGTTGTGCCGATGGAAGACATGCCGTTCCTGGCGGATGGTACTCCGGTTGACTTCTGTCTGAACCCGCTGGGCGTGCCGTCGCGTATGAACGTCGGTCAGATTCTGGAAACGCACATGGGCTGGGCCGCACGCGGTCTGGGTCTGCGGATCGACGACGCGGTGCAGGAATACCGCCGCTCGGGCGATCTGACCCCGGTGCGCGACGCGATGCGTCATGCCTATGGTGACGACGTCTATGACGAAGGCATCTCGGGTCTGGACGAGGCCGCGCTGATCGAAGCGGCGGGGAATGTCACCCGCGGTGTGCCGATCGCAACGCCGGTCTTTGATGGCGCCAAGGAAGCGGACGTGAACGATGCGCTGCTGCGTGCGGGCTTCTCGGAATCGGGTCAGTCGATCCTGTTCGACGGCCGTACCGGCGAGCAGTTCGCACGCCCGGTCACGGTCGGCGTCAAGTACCTGCTGAAACTGCACCACCTGGTCGACGACAAGATCCACGCGCGTTCGACCGGCCCGTACTCGCTGGTTACCCAGCAGCCGCTGGGTGGTAAGGCGCAGTTCGGTGGTCAGCGCTTCGGTGAGATGGAGGTCTGGGCTCTGGAAGCTTACGGCGCCGCCTACACCCTGCAGGAAATGCTGACGGTGAAGTCGGATGACGTGGCCGGCCGGACCAAGGTCTATGAATCGATCGTCAAGGGCGAGGACAACTTCGAGGCCGGTGTGCCTGAGAGCTTCAACGTGCTCGTGAAGGAAGTCCGCGGCCTCGGCCTGAACATGGAACTCCTGGATGCGGATGGAGAGGAATAAGGCGCGTCCGGATTTTTACAAAAAATCCGGACCAAAATCTTTCAAAGATTTTGGCCCCACCCCCAGCCAATCCGCACGAATTTGAGGTATCAAAATGAACCAGGAACTGACGAACAACCCGTTCAACCCGCTGACCCCGCCGAAGGTCTTTGACGAAATCAAGGTCTCGCTGGCCTCGCCGGAACGGATCCTGTCGTGGTCCTACGGCGAGATCAAGAAGCCGGAAACCATCAACTACCGCACGTTCAAGCCCGAGCGTGACGGCCTGTTCTGCGCACGCATTTTCGGCCCGATCAAGGACTACGAATGCCTGTGCGGCAAGTACAAGCGCATGAAGTATCGCGGCGTTGTCTGCGAAAAATGCGGTGTCGAAGTGACGCTCCAGAAGGTGCGCCGCGAGCGTATGGGCCATATCGAACTGGCCGCGCCGGTCGCTCACATCTGGTTCCTGAAGTCGCTGCCCAGCCGGATCGGTCTGATGCTGGACATGACCCTGCGTGATCTGGAACGCGTCCTGTACTTCGAAAACTACGTCGTCATCGAGCCGGGTCTGACCGACCTGCAATACGGCCAGATGCTGACCGAAGAAGAGTTCATGGACGCGCAAGACGCCTATGGCATGGACGCGTTCACCGCGAACATCGGCGCCGAAGCGATCCGTGAAATGCTGGCCCAGATCGACCTGGAAGCCGAAGCCGAACAGCTGCGCGCTGATCTGGCCGAAGCCACCGGCGAACTGAAGCCCAAGAAGATCATCAAGCGTCTGAAAGTCGTGGAATCGTTCCTGGAATCGGGCAACCGCCCGGAATGGATGGTTCTGACAGTGATCCCCGTGATCCCGCCGGAACTGCGCCCGCTGGTGCCGCTGGACGGTGGCCGGTTCGCGACCTCGGATCTGAACGATCTGTACCGCCGCGTCATCAACCGGAACAACCGTCTGAAGCGCCTGATCGAGCTGCGCGCGCCCGACATCATCGTCCGCAACGAAAAGCGGATGCTGCAGGAATCGGTCGACGCCTTGTTCGACAATGGCCGTCGTGGCCGCGTGATCACCGGCGCCAACAAGCGTCCGCTGAAATCGCTGTCGGACATGCTGAAAGGTAAGCAGGGCCGCTTCCGTCAGAACCTTCTGGGTAAGCGCGTCGACTTCTCGGGCCGTTCGGTCATCGTGACCGGCCCCGAGCTGAAGCTGCACCAGTGCGGTCTGCCCAAGAAGATGGCGCTGGAACTGTTCAAGCCCTTCATCTACTCGCGTCTGGAGGCCAAGGGCCTGTCCAGCACCGTGAAACAGGCGAAGAAGCTGGTCGAAAAAGAGCGTCCCGAAGTTTGGGATATCCTGGACGAGGTCATCCGCGAGCACCCGGTTCTGCTGAACCGCGCGCCCACGCTGCACCGTCTGGGCATCCAGGCATTCGAACCCACGCTGATCGAAGGCAAGGCCATCCAGCTGCACCCGCTGGTGTGTTCGGCGTTCAACGCGGACTTCGACGGTGACCAGATGGCCGTTCACGTCCCGCTGAGCCTGGAAGCACAGCTGGAAGCACGCGTTCTGATGATGTCGACCAACAACGTGCTGTCGCCCGCAAACGGCAGCCCGATCATCGTTCCGTCGCAGGACATGATCTTGGGTCTGTACTACACGACCATCGAACGCGAAGGCATGAAGGGCGAAGGCATGGTCTTCGGCTCGATCGACGAGGTTCAGTTCGCGCTGGACAGCGGTGCCGTTCACCTGCACGCCAAGATCAAGGCCCGCATTCCTCAGATCGACGAGGAAGGCAACGAGGTCATGAAGCGGTTCGACACCACCCCCGGCCGGGTCCGTCTGGGCGCACTGCTGCCGCAGAACGCCAAGGCTCCGTTCGAGCTGGTGAACCGTCTGCTGCGGAAGAAAGACGTGCAGCACGTCATCGACACCGTCTACCGTTACTGCGGTCAGAAAGAGTCGGTCATCTTCTGTGACCAGATCATGGGCATGGGTTTCCGCGAGGCGTTCAAGGCCGGTATTTCGTTCGGCAAGGACGACATGGTGATCCCCGACAACAAGTGGGAGATCGTCGAGGAAACCCGCGATCAGGTGAAAGACTTTGAACAGCAGTACATGGACGGCCTGATCACCCAGGGCGAAAAGTACAACAAGGTCGTCGATGCATGGTCGAAGTGCAACGACAAGGTCACCGAGGCCATGATGAGCACCATCTCGGCCGAGAAGCGCGACGAGAACGGCGCCGTCAAGGAACCGAACTCGGTCTACATGATGGCCCACTCGGGTGCGCGTGGCTCGGTTACGCAGATGAAGCAGCTGGGCGGGATGCGCGGCCTGATGGCGAAGCCGAACGGCGACATCATCGAGACCCCGATCATCTCGAACTTCAAGGAAGGTCTGACCGTTCTTGAGTACTTCAACTCGACCCACGGCGCCCGTAAGGGTCTGTCGGACACCGCACTGAAGACGGCAAACTCGGGTTACCTGACCCGTCGTCTGGTGGACGTGGCACAGGACTGCATCATCCGCGAGATCGACTGCGGCACCGATCGTTCGATCACCGCCGAAGCAGCCGTGAACGACGGTGAAGTCGTTGCCTCGCTGGCCGAGCGTGTGCTGGGCCGTGTGGCAGCCGATGACATCCTGCGTCCGGGCACCGACGAGGTGATCGTGGCCAAGGGCACGCTGATCGACGAACGCATGTCGGACGCGATCGACGAGGCTGCCGTGCAGACCGCACGCATCCGCTCGCCCCTGACCTGTGAGGCCGAGGACGGCATCTGCGCAACCTGCTACGGCCGTGACCTGGCGCGTGGTACGATGGTGAACACCGGCGAAGCCGTGGGCATCATCGCGGCACAGTCGATCGGTGAACCCGGCACGCAGCTGACCATGCGTACCTTCCACATCGGCGGCGTGGCACAAGGTGGCCAGCAGTCGTTCCTGGAAGCATCGCAGGAAGGCGTGATCGAGTTCGAGAACCCGCAGCTGCTGACCAACGCCAACGGCGAAGTTCTGGTGATCGGCCGGAACATGAAGCTGAAGATCATGGGCGAAACCGGTGACGAACGCGCCAGCCACAAGCTGGGCTACGGCACCAAGCTGTTCGTGACCGAAGGCCAGAAAGTGACCCGCGGCACCAAGCTGTTCGAGTGGGACCCCTACACTCTGCCCATCATCGCCGAAAAGGCCGGTGTGGCGAAGTACGTGGACCTGACCAGCGGTGTGGCCGTCAAGGACGAGACCGACGATGCCACCGGCATGACCCAGAAGATCGTGATCGACTGGCGTGCGGCACCGAAGGGCAACGAGCTGAAGCCGGAGATCATCCTGGTCGATGCCGATGGCGAACCCGTCCGCAACGAGGCCGGCAACCCGCTGACCTACCCGATGTCCGTGGACGCCATCCTGTCGGTCGAAGACGGCCAGGACGTGCGTCAGGGTGACGTCGTCGCGCGTATCCCGCGCGAAGGCGCCA
This sequence comes from Thalassobius vesicularis, assembly GCF_004799325.1. GTDB lineage: Bacteria > Pseudomonadota > Alphaproteobacteria > Rhodobacterales > Rhodobacteraceae > Thalassobius > Thalassobius vesicularis. The sequence continues at coordinate 506,454 of NZ_SSMD01000002.1, read as the reverse complement.
AGACCAAGGACATTACCGGTGGTCTGCCGCGTGTGGCCGAACTGTTCGAAGCCCGTCGTCCGAAAGACCACGCGATCATCGCCGAAATCGATGGTTACGTGCGCTTTGGCCGCGACTACAAGAACAAGCGCCGCATCACGATCGAGCCCGTGGACGAAAGCCGCGAACCCGTCGAGTACATGGTGCCCAAGGGCAAGCACATCCCCGTGCAGGAAGGCGACTTCGTGCAGAAGGGCGACTACATCATGGACGGCAACCCGGCGCCGCATGACATCCTGGCCATCATGGGTGTCGAGGCTCTGGCGAACTACATGATCGACGAAGTGCAGGACGTGTACCGACTGCAGGGCGTGAAGATCAACGACAAGCATGTCGAAGTGATCGTGCGCCAGATGCTGCAGAAGTGGGAGATCTCGGACAGTGGCGACACCACCCTGCTGAAGGGTGAACATGTCGACAAGGCCGAGTTCGACGCGGCGAACAAGAAGATCGAAGCCAAGGGCGGCCGTCCGGCATCGGGCGAACCGATCCTGCTGGGTATCACCAAGGCCTCGCTGCAAACGCGTTCGTTCATCTCGGCGGCGTCGTTCCAGGAAACCACCCGCGTGCTGACCGAAGCCTCGGTTCAGGGTAAGCGCGACAAGCTGGTTGGCCTGAAAGAGAACGTCATCGTCGGCCGTCTGATCCCGGCAGGCACCGGCGGCGCCACCATGCGTGTGCGTCACCTGGCCCAGACCCGCGACAACGTGGTGATCGAAGCACGCCGTGAAGAGGCCGAAGCGGCCGCAGCGCTGGCGGCTCCGGTTGATGACCTGGCTGGCGACGCGTTCGACAACCTGGTTCAGACCCCCGAAAGCCGCGACGAATAAGTCTGGCTGACAGAGTAAAGAAAGGCCCCCGGCGCAAACCGGGGGCCTTTTTTCTTGGCCCGGCGGGGCACCGTAGTATTGCGGTAGGGGTGGACGCGGCCGGGCGGAAGGCGCAAGAGTGCCTCAAGCTGGCAGGTCGCCAGAGCTGACCTGGCGGAGTACCCATGCCCCTTTCCGATAACACGCGCGGCGCGCTGATGATGATGGCCTCGATGGCGGCGTTCACGTTGAACGACACGCTGATGAAGGGGCTGGCAGGCGAGGTGCCTTTGTTCCAGTTGCTGGTCTTGCGCGGCAGTCTGACCACGATTTTCACCGGGTTTCTGGCCTGGCGGATGGGCGCGATGCACCTGCGCATCCCGGCACGCGACCGCGGCCTGATCGCCCTGCGCATGGTCGGAGAGATCGGCGCGGCCTATTTCTTCCTGACCGCGCTGTTCAACATGCCGTTGGCCAACGTGACGGCGATCCTGCAATCGCTGCCGCTGGTGGTGACGCTGTGCGCCGCGCTGTTCTTTGGAGAACAGCTGGGCTGGCGGCGGATGACGGCCATTCTGGTCGGCCTGGTCGGGGTGATGCTGATCGTGCGACCGGGGACCGAGGGGTTCAACCTCTATTCGATCTACGCGCTGATCTCGGTCGCGTTCGTGGTGCTGCGCGATCTGGCGACGCGGCGACTGAGCGGGTCAACCCATTCGATGATGGTGACCTTTGCGACGACCCTGTCGGTGACGGTGTTCTTTGGCGCGGCGAGTGTGACGGTGGATTGGGTGCCGCTGGATGCGCGCTCGGCCTGGATGACGGTGGGTGCTGCGGCGATGGTGATGCTGGGTTATGTGTTCTCGGTGCTGGTGATGCGGATCGGCGAGATTTCGTTCGTCGCGCCGTTCCGGTATACCGGGCTGATCTGGGCGCTGGTGCTGGGCTGGTACGTGTTCGGGGATTGGCCGAAACCGCTGACGCTGATCGGGGCGTCGATCGTGGCCAGCAGCGGTGTGTTGATGCTGCTGCGCGAACGGCAACTTGCGCGGCGGGCACGTAAAAAGGCGGTTTGATGGAGAAAGGCGCGGCGTTTCGGGTTCAGGTGCAGGGGATTTGCCGGTGGAGCTATCCCGCGGCCCCCGGTGCGTTCCGGAAAGAGCCTGAGGCGGGTGATCTGGCGGCGCTGCGAGCGCAGCTGTATGCGCCGGAGCGGCTGCGGTCGCGCCTGTTTTTCCTGGAATACGTGGTGCTGCCGGCCCTGCGTGCGCAGAGTGACCCTGATTTCACGCTGCATCTGCTGATGGGCGACCAGCTGCCAGAGGATGTCCGCGCGCGGGTGTTGGCGCTGATCGCGGATGTGCCGCAGATCCGGCCTCAGTTCGAGCCCGAGGGGCAGCCCCATGCCGAGATCTGCCGCAAGATCATGCTGGCCGGGCGCGAGAAAGAGGCCCGCGCCGTGGCCGAGTTCCGGCTGGACGACGACGACGCGGTGGCGACGGATTTCGTGGAGTTCACGCGCCAGAGCTTTGCCAAGTTGCGGCAGGTCTGGCGGGCAGGGGGCAAGCTGGCTCTGGACTGCAACGCCGGTCTGGTGCTGGAGACGGGGGACAGTCTGACCTTTCGCGCGGTGATCGCCCGGTATTGGACCCCCGGCCTGGTCCTGTTCCTGCGCCCGAAGCTGCGGCAATGCGTGATGGATTTTGCCCATGCCCAGCTGTGGAAGCGAATCCCCACGTTGACGCATCCGCGCCGGGTGATGTTCATCCGCGGGGCGCATGGGGATAATGACAGTAATGTCAGCCAGCGGCCGCACAATGCCAGTTTTGACGAGCTGCCAGAGGACCAGATAAACGCCCTTCTGGCCGAGCGTTTCGGGATTTCCCGGGCCGAATTGCAGGCCCGCTGGGCTGAATACCGCGCCGGGGGATAAGGGCGGGCTGCATGTGTTGACAAGCGGGGCGACTCCGCCTATACGCCCGACCATCCGGCTGTGGGTCTGTCCCGGTTGCCGAATTCAAAATCGTAGTGGCCAAGATCCTGGCAGTTTCGTTGTCATGATCCTCTGCAAACTCACCGCGTCGTTCGCCTCGGAATGGGAACGATAGCGGTTTTTGTCTATGTGGGCGTGTCATTCACGTCTGAACTGAAACGCCCGAGGTTTCGACCAAAGGCAGCACTAGAGTAGGAAACGGGGAACCACCCAATGCCAACGATTCAGCAGCTGATCCGCAAGCCGCGTCAGCCCAAAGTCAAACGTTCGAAGTCTCAGCACCTGGAACAGTGCCCGCAGAAGCGCGGCGTCTGCACCCGCGTGTACACCACCACCCCGAAGAAGCCGAACTCGGCAATGCGGAAAGTCGCCAAGGTGCGTCTGACCAACGGCTTCGAGGTGATCTCGTATATCCCCGGTGAAAGCCACAACCTGCAGGAACACTCGGTTGTTCTGATCCGTGGCGGCCGTGTGAAAGACCTTCCCGGTGTCCGTTACCACATCCTGCGCGGTGTTCTGGATACCCAGGGCGTCAAAAACCGTAAGCAGCGTCGTTCGAAGTACGGCGCGAAGCGTCCGAAATAAGAGGATTAACAGATGTCCCGCCGTCACGCCGCTGAAAAACGCGAAGTTCTGCCCGACGCCAAGTATGGCGATCGCGTGCTGACCAAATTCATGAACAACCTGATGATCGACGGTAAGAAGTCGGTCGCAGAACGCATCGTCTACAACGCGCTGGAGCGCGTCGAAGGCAAGGTGAAACGCGCCCCCGTCGAGGTCTTCCACGAAGCCCTGGACAACGTGAAGCCCGCTGTCGAAGTGCGCTCGCGTCGTGTGGGTGGTGCCACCTACCAGGTTCCGGTCGAAGTGCGCCCCGAGCGCCGCGAAGCCCTGGCAATCCGCTGGCTGATCTCGGCCGCGCGCAACCGCAACGAAAACACCATGGAAGAGCGCCTGGCAGGTGAACTGCTGGATGCCGTCAATGGTCGCGGTACCGCAGTCAAGAAACGCGAAGACACCCACAAGATGGCCGACGCTAACAAAGCGTTCAGCCACTATCGCTGGTAACAGGAGCACAGACGATGGCACGCGAATATCCGCTTCCGCGGTACCGCAACTTCGGGATCATGGCCCACATCGACGCGGGCAAGACCACCACGACCGAGCGTATTCTCTACTACACCGGCAAGTCGCACAAAATCGGCGAAGTGCACGATGGCGCTGCAACCATGGACTGGATGGAGCAGGAGCAAGAGCGCGGGATCACGATCACCTCGGCTGCGACCACGACTTTCTGGCAGCGTCAGGAAGATCCGACCGCCGAAGGCACCTCGGACACCAAGTACCGCTTCAACATCATCGACACCCCCGGCCACGTTGACTTCACCATCGAAGTCGAGCGTTCGCTGGCCGTTCTGGACGGCGCGGTTGCGCTGCTGGACGCCAACGCCGGCGTCGAGCCCCAGACCGAAACCGTGTGGCGTCAGGCTGACCGCTACAAGGTTCCGCGCCTGGTGTTCGTCAACAAGATGGACAAGATCGGTGCTGACTTCTTCAACTGCGTGAAGATGATCAAGGACCGCACCGGCGCGACCCCCGTGCCCGTCAACTTCCCGATCGGCGCCGAAGACCAGCTGGAAGGCATCGTCGACCTGATCAAGATGGAAGAGTGGGTCTGGAAAGGCGAAGACCTGGGTGCATCCTGGGTGCGTCAGCCGATCCGCGAAGAGCTGCAGGACGTTGCCGAAGAGTGGCGTTCGCACCTGGTCGAAAACGCCGTCGAAATGGACGACGACGCGATGGAAGCCTACCTGGAAGGTAACGAGCCCGACGAGCCCACCCTGCGGAAACTGATCCGTAAGGGCACTCTGTCGCTGTCGTTCGTTCCGGTTCTGGGCGGCTCGGCATTCAAGAACAAGGGCGTGCAGCCCCTGCTGAACGCCGTGATCGACTTCCTGCCCTCGCCGCTGGACGTGCCTGCCTATGTCGGCTTCGCACCGGGCGACGAGACGGAAACTCGTAACATCGAGCGTCACGCAAACGACGAAGAGCCGTTCTCGGCTCTGGCGTTCAAGATCATGAACGACCCGTTCGTTGGTTCGCTGACCTTCACCCGCATCTACTCGGGTCTGATCAAGAAGGGCGACGGCCTGATGAACTCGACCAAAGGCAAGCGTGAACGCGTTGGCCGTATGATGATGATGCACTCGAACAACCGCGAGGAAATCGAGGAAGCGTTCGCAGGCGACATCATCGCGCTGGCCGGTCTGAAAGAGACCACCACCGGCGACACCCTGTGCGACCCGAACAAAGGCGTCGTTCTGGAAACCATGACCTTCCCCGACCCGGTGATCGAGATCGCCGTCGAGCCGAAGACCAAGGGCGACCAGGAAAAGATGTCTGCAGGTCTGGCCCGTCTGGCCGCCGAAGACCCCTCGTTCCGCGTGGAAACCGACCTGGAATCGGGTCAGACCATCATGAAGGGCATGGGCGAACTTCACCTGGACATCCTGGTGGACCGTCTGCGTCGCGAATTCAAGGTCGAGGCAAACATCGGTGCACCGCAGGTGGCTTACCGCGAAACCATCTCGCACGAAGCCGAAGTCGACTACACCCACAAGAAACAGTCGGGTGGTTCGGGTCAGTTCGCACGCGTCAAAATGGTCATCACTCCGACCGTGGCCGGCGAAGGCTACTCGTTCGAGTCGAAGATCGTTGGCGGTTCGGTGCCGAAGGAATACATCCCCGGCGTCGAAAAAGGCATCAAGTCGGTGATGGATTCGGGCCCGCTGGCCGGTTTCCCCGTGATCGACTTCAAGGTGCAGCTGATCGACGGTGCCTACCACGACGTCGACTCGTCGGTTCTGGCGTTCGAAATCGCGGCACGTGCCGGTATGCGTGAAGGTCTGAAAAAGGCCGGCGCGAAACTGCTGGAACCCGTGATGAAGGTCGAAGTGGTGACCCCGGAAGAATACACCGGCGGCATCATCGGCGACCTGACCTCGCGTCGTGGTCAGGTGACCGGGCAGGATACCCGCGGCAACGCCGTGGCGATCAACGCCTTCGTCCCGCTGGCCAACATGTTCGGCTACATCAACACCCTGCGTTCGATGTCCTCGGGCCGCGCGCAGTTCACGATGCAGTTCGACCACTACGATCCGGTTCCGCAGAACATCTCGGACGAGATCCAGAAGAAATACGCCTAACAGCGGTGGGCCACTGGGCCCACCCTACCCAACCCGTAGGGTGCGTGCCGGGCACGCACCGCTCGAAATTCCAAGGAGGCCATCATGGCAAAGGAAAAGTTTTCGCGTAACAAGCCGCACGTCAACATCGGCACGATCGGCCACGTTGACCACGGCAAGACCACTCTGACCGCAGCAATCACCAAGTACTTCGGTGACTTCAAGGCCTACGACGCGATCGACTCGGCGCCTGAAGAAAAGGCACGCGGCATCACGATCTCGACCGCGCACGTCGAGTACGAGACCGAGAACCGCCACTACGCACACGTCGACTGCCCCGGCCACGCTGACTATGTGAAGAACATGATCACCGGCGCGGCTCAGATGGACGGCGGCATTCTGGTTGTGAACGCAGCTGACGGCCCCATGCCGCAGACCCGCGAGCACATCCTGCTGGCGCGTCAGGTTGGCGTTCCCGCACTGGTCGTGTTCATGAACAAAGTCGACCAGGTCGACGACGAAGAACTGCTGGAGCTGGTGGAAATGGAAATCCGCGAGCTGCTGTCGACCTACGACTTCCCGGGCGACGATATTCCGATCATCGCAGGTTCGGCTCTGGCCGCGCTGGAAGGCCGTGACGAAGCAATCGGCGAGAACAAGATCCGCGAACTGATGGCGGCTGTCGACGAATACATCCCGACCCCGGCACGTGCTGTTGACCAGCCGTTCCTGATGCCGATCGAAGACGTGTTCTCGATCTCGGGCCGCGGCACCGTTGTGACCGGTCGTGTTGAGCGTGGCGTGATCAACGTTGGCGACTCGATCGAGATCGTCGGCATCAAGGCCACTCAGACCACCACCTGTACCGGCGTTGAAATGTTCCGCAAGCTGCTGGACCGCGGTGAAGCCGGCGACAACATCGGCGCCCTGCTGCGCGGTATCGACCGTGAAAAGGTCGAGCGCGGTCAGGTTCTGTGCAAGCCCGGTTCGGTGACCCCGCACACCAAGTTCGAGTCGGAAGTGTACATTCTGACCAAGGAAGAAGGCGGCCGTCACACTCCGTTCTTCGCGAACTACCGTCCGCAGTTCTACTTCCGGACCACCGACGTGACCGGCACCGTGAACCTGCCGGAAGGCACCGAGATGGTGATGCCCGGCGACAACCTGCGCTTCACCGTCGAGCTGATCGCACCGATCGCCATGGAAGACGGCCTGCGCTTCGCAATCCGCGAAGGTGGCCGCACCGTTGGTTCGGGCGTTGTCTCGAAAATCATCGAGTAATTCCGACACCATCGGAAGACGCGAAGGGCGCCCAACAGGGCGCCCTTTTGCTTTGCATGGTTGATGGTGGCGTGCGGACATGCAAGAAGCACGCCCAGACCTTAACCCCTCAATCCAAAAGTGAGTTAAATAGTGAAAAAATCAGCAATCCTGATTCTGTTTCTGAGTGCCTCGGCTGCATTTGCGGGAACAAAGCCCAACTTCTTGTCGGTGAACTACAACGCGGATGGGTTCAGCGGAAAAGCGGGCTCGGACTGGACGGATGCCGACCTGAAGTCCAACGCCTTCGGCGCGCTGTGCCCCAACGGCCAAAAGGTGAAAGACCTGAAAATCACCCGCGACGACAAGGGCGTGGCCAAGTTTACCGGCCGCTGTAAGAAGTGAGACCAAGCGCAAGGGCAGGGCGGTTGGAACTGCGGAAAAACGACAAGTTTTCCCTTGCCCGACCGGTGCCCGCCCTGTATATGCGCGCAAGTTCCTGAGCAGGAACGTGACGGCGGGGTGATTCCCGCCGTTTGGGTTCGATGAGGGTCAGCGATGGTCGCCGGTCCTCCTCTCAACTCCAACGCCTGATAAAAGGCTGACGAAATGCAAAGTCAAAACATTCGCATTCGGCTGAAGGCATTCGATTACCGGGTTCTGGACGCCAGCACCCAGGAAATCGTCAACACGGCAAAGCGCACCGGTGCGCAGGTCCGTGGGCCGATCCCGCTGCCGAACAAGATCGAGAAGTTCACCGTTCTGCGTGGACCGCACATCGACAAGAAATCGCGCGACCAGTTCGAGATCCGTACGCACAAGCGTCTGCTCGACATCGTTGATCCGACCCCCCAGACCGTGGACGCGCTGATGAAGCTCGACCTGGCCGCTGGTGTGGACGTCGAGATCAAGCTGCAGTCGTAAGATCGGAGGGTATATAGAATGCGCTCTGGTGTTATCGCCAAGAAGGTGGGCATGACCCGCCTGTTCATGGAAGACGGCAAGCAGATCCCTGTGACCGTTCTTCAGCTGGATAGCCTGCAGGTTGTCGCACAGCGCACCAACGACAAGGACGGCTACACCGCCGTTCAGCTGGGTGCTGGCACTGCCAAGGCAAAACGCACTTCGAAGGCCATGCGTGGCCATTTCGCTGCCGCGAAAGTCGAGCCCAAGCGCAAGCTGGCCGAATTCCGCGTCACCGAAAACAACCTGATCGAAGTCGGCGCCGAAATCTCGGCCGAGCATTACATTGCCGGTCAGAAGGTGGACATCGCCGGTATCTCGATCGGTAAAGGTTTCGCAGGTGCCATGAAACGCCACAACTTCGGTGGTCTGCGCGCATCGCACGGTGTGTCGGTCAGCCACCGTTCGCACGGTTCGACTGGTCAGTGCCAGGATCCGGGCAAGGTGTTCAAGGGCAAGAAGATGGCAGGCCACATGGGTGCCGTCCGCGTGACCACCCAGAACCTGGAAGTCGTGAAGACCGACGCCGACCGTGGCCTGATCATGGTCAAAGGCGCCGTTCCCGGCTCCAAGGGTGGCTGGGTCACCATCAAGGACGCCGCGAAGAAGAAACTGCCCGAGAACGTTCCGTTCCCGGCAGCTCTGAAATCGGCAGCGGTTGCCGAGGCTCCGGCCGCAGAAGCGCCCGCCGAAGGGGGTGAAGCATGAAACTTGATGTGATCAATCTGGACGGCAGCATCGCCGGTTCGGTGGAACTGTCGGACGAACTGTTCGGTCTGGAACCCCGCGCCGACATCCTGCACCGTGTGGTCCGCTGGCAGCGCAACAAAGCGCAGGCTGGCACTCACTCGACGCTGGGTCGCTCGGAAGTCAGCTACTCGACCAAGAAGATCTACCGCCAAAAAGGCACCGGTGGCGCACGTCACGGTTCCCGCAAGGCGCCGATCTTCCGCAAGGGTGGCATCTACAAGGGCCCGACCCCGCGCAGCCACGCCCACGACCTGCCCAAGAAGTTCCGCGCTCTGGGCCTGAAGCACGCTCTGTCGGCGAAAGCCAAAGAGGGTTCGCTGGTCGTGATCGCGGCAGCCGAAGCAGAAGGCAAGACCGCCGTTCTGGCCAAGCAGGTGAAAAACCTGGGCTGGAAGCGCGCTCTGATCATCGACGGCGCCGCCGTCAATGAGGGCTTCCTGCAAGCTGCCGCCAACATCGAAGGTCTGGATATCCTGCCGTCGATGGGTGCAAACGTGTATGACATCCTGAAGCGTGACACCCTGGTGCTGACGCAAGCAGGTGTCGAAGCTCTGGAGGCTCGTCTGAAATGACCACCAAAGCAGAACTGTACGACGTGATCCGCAAGCCGATCATCACCGAAAAGTCGACCATGGCGTCCGAAAACGGCGCGGTTGTCTTCGAAGTGGCGATCGACTCCAACAAGCCGCAGATCAAGGAAGCTGTCGAAGCCCTGTTCGGTGTGAAGGTCAAGGCCGTCAACACCGTCGTCACCAAGGGTAAAGTCAAGCGTTTCCGCGGCCAGCTGGGTAAGCGCAAAGACGTCAAGAAGGCGTACGTGACCCTGGAAGAGGGCAACACGATCGACGTGTCGACCGGTCTCTAAGATCGTCGCCTTTGACTAATAAAGAGCCCCTCGCGCAAGCGGGGGGCTTTTTGTATCGGCGGGTCTTTAGCGCCTTTCTGCGCGAAACAGCGGCCGCAGGCCGCCGCGCATCGACGACGCGCCCGGACGCGGCGGCGATTTGTTGGGGTAGGTGCAAGTCTCGAAGGTCTTGCGGATTTGCCGGCATAAAGCGCCCTTGCCGAATGGTGGATCGCCACCGCGCGCGTCGTAGATGCGCGTCTCGCGTCGACGTTAGGCAAGAATCTTCTTGTGGCTATGGACACCCCACCCATCCCCTGCTAAAGACGCCCAATCTTCGGCCCCGGATTCGCTCCGGGGCTGATGATTTTTGGACTCAGGGACCTTCGGGGCCCTATCAAGACGGCCACCTTCGGGGGGCTATAACCTAAGGGTGGGCGCAAGCCTGCCTCACAAAACGGAAGACAGAAAGCATGGCACTCAAGTCGTATAAACCGACTACGCCGGGCCAGCGTGGGCTGGTTCTGATCGACCGTTCGGAGCTGTGGAAAGGGCGTCCGGTCAAGGCACTCACTGAGGGTCTGACCAAGAACGGCGGCCGGAACAACACCGGGCGGATCACGATGCGCCGCAAGGGCGGCGGGGCAAAGCGCCTCTACCGCATCGTGGATTTCAAGCGTAACAAATTCGATGTCGCAGCAACCGTGGAACGGATCGAGTACGATCCCAACCGGACCGCGTTCATCGCCCTGATCAAATACGAAGACGGCGAGCAGGCGTATATCCTGGCTCCGCAGCGTCTGGCGGTTGGTGACCAGGTGATCGCAGCGGCCAAGGCCGACATCAAGCCCGGCAACGCAATGCCGTTCTCGGGTATGCCGATCGGTACCATCGTCCACAACATCGAGATGAAGCCCGGCAAAGGCGGCCAAATCGCCCGCGCTGCAGGCACCTACGCCCAGTTCGTGGGTCGCGATGGTGGCTACGCCCAGATCCGCCTGTCCTCGGGCGAACTGCGCATGGTGCGTCAGGAATGCATGGCCACCGTCGGTGCCGTGTCGAACCCCGACAACAGCAACCAGAACTACGGTAAAGCCGGTCGTATGCGCCACAAGGGCATCCGTCCGTCGGTCCGTGGTGTGGTTATGAACCCGATCGACCACCCCCACGGTGGTGGTGAAGGCCGGACTTCGGGTGGTCGTCACCCGGTGACCCCCTGGGGTAAGCCGACCAAGGGTGCAAAGACCCGCAACAAGAACAAGGCGTCGCAAAAGCTTATCCTGCGTTCGCGTCACGCCAAGAAGAAGGGCCGCTAAGACATGGCACGTTCTGTTTGGAAAGGCCCCTTCGTGGATGCTTACGTGCTTAAGAAAGCCGAAGCAGCTCGTGAGTCGGGTCGCAACGAAGTTATCAAAATCTGGTCGCGTCGCTCCACCATTCTGCCCCAGTTCGTGGGTCTGACTTTTGGTGTGTACAACGGTCAGAAGCACGTTCCGGTGAACGTGAGCGAAGACATGATCGGCCAGAAGTTCGGTGAATACTCGCCGACCCGTACCTATTACGGCCATGCGGCTGACAAAAAAGCGAAGCGGAAATAAGTCATGGGCAAGGAAAAGAACCCCCGCCGCGTGGCAGATAACGAAGCAATGGCCAAAGTCCGTATGCTTCGCACCAGCCCGCAGAAACTGAACCTGGTTGCAGCGATGATCCGCGGCAAGAAGGTCGATAAGGCTCTGGCCGATCTGACCTTCTCGAAAAAGCGGATCGCAGTGGATGTGAAGAAATGCCTTCAGTCCGCAATCGCGAACGCCGAAAACAACCACAACCTGGATGTGGACGAGCTGATCGTGGCCGAAGCTTACGTTGGTAAGAACCTGGTCATGAAGCGCGGTCGTCCCCGTGCACGTGGCCGTTTCGGCAAGATCATGAAGCCGTTCTCGGAACTCACCATCAAGGTGCGTCAAGTTGAGGAGCAAGCATAATGGGTCAGAAAGTCAATCCGATCGGTATGCGTCTGCAGGTCAACCGCACCTGGGACAGCCGCTGGTACGCTGATACCAAGGACTACGGCAACCTTCTGCTGGAAGACCTGAAGATCCGCGAGTTCATCAAGGAAGAGTGCAAGCAGGCCGGCGTGGCCCGTGTGATCATCGAGCGTCCGCACAAGAAGTGCCGCGTCACGATCCACACCGCACGTCCCGGCGTCATCATCGGCAAGAAAGGCGCAGACATCGAAGTCCTGCGCAAGAAGCTGGCGAAGATGACCGACTCCGAGCTGCACCTGAACATCGTCGAAGTCCGCAAGCCCGAGCTGGATGCTCAGCTGGTGGCCGAGTCGATCGCTCAGCAGCTGGAGCGCCGCGTGTCCTTCCGTCGCGCCATGAAGCGTGGCGTGCAGAACGCGATGCGTATGGGTGCCCTGGGCATCCGTGTGAACGTGTCGGGCCGTCTGGGCGGTGCTGAAATCGCACGTACCGAATGGTACCGCGAAGGCCGCGTGCCGCTGCACACCCTGCGTGCCGACATCGACTACGCAACCGCAGAAGCCTCGACGCCCTATGGCATCATCGGCATCAAAACCTGGATCTTCAAAGGCGAGATCATGGAACACGACCCGCAGGCTCGTGACCGTCGCGCCCAGGAAGTCCAGGATGGTCCCGCGCCTCGCGGCGCCGGCGGCCGTCGTTAAGGAGACCTGAACAATGCTTCAGCCTAAACGCACGAAATTCCGCAAGATGCACAAAGGCCGTATCCACGGCGAAGCAAAAGGCGGTAGCGACCTGAACTTTGGCCATTTCGGCCTGAAAGCAACCGAACCCGAGCGCGTGACTGCGCGTCAGATCGAGGCAGCACGCCGCGCGATGACCCGTCACATGAAGCGTCAGGGTCGCGTCTGGATCCGTATCTTCCCGGATACCCCGGTCACCTCGAAGCCGACCGAAGTCCGTATGGGTAAAGGTAAGGGTTCGGTGGACTACTGGGCATGCAAGGTCAAACCCGGCCGTATCATGTTCGAGATCGACGGTGTGTCGGAAGAAATCGCACGCGAGGCCCTGCGCCTGGCCGCGATGAAACTGCCGATCAAGACCCGCGTCGTGGTCCGCGAAGACTGGTAAGTCCTGTCGCATACGAAAAAAGAACCCGCCGATCGCTCGGCGGGTTTTTTCGTTTCTGTGGTTTGGTTTTGTGAGGGAGGGGCGTGGCTCACTCCCACTTGTAGTTAAAGCTGACGCTCAGGCGGTCGTATTCGGACATGTTCAGCGGCACCTCGTGGCGCAGCCAGCTTTCCCACAACAGGACATCGCCCACTTCGGGTTTCATGTAGATGAAGGTTTGCAGCTCGCGCCGGGCGTCTTTCAGGCGGGCAGGGGCGGCCATCATGCGGGCCGAACGGGGGTCTTCGAGCTTCAGCGCCGAGGCGCCGTCGGGCATGGCGACGTAGGTCGTGCCGGAAATCACCGAATGCGGGTGCAGGTGCGAGGAATGGGTGCCGCCCTCGGGCAGGATGTTGATCCACAGATCCTCGAGCACCAGTTTGCGGCCGTCCAGGTTGAACTCCAGATCCTTGGCAAACTCGGCGACGTGCTTGTCCAGCGCCTTGATGACATCGGCAAAGATCGGGAAGCGCCAGCCCAGATCGGTCAGCGAGGCGTAAGAGGTGTAGCCGGGATAGCCGTTCGCCTCGCACCATTCCTGACCGGCCTCGTCATCCTCGGCGATCGAGTAGCAGGAGGCCTCCAGCTCGTCCGTGTCGATGGCGGGGCCATGTTCGGACAGCTTGGCGCGGTAGAGCCGGGTGACGAAAAGGGATTCGATCTGGGCCATCGGGGCCTCCTGTGTCTGTGTTTGCATTGGGTCTGACGCATTTCGCGGCCTGCCTCAAGGGGCCGGATGTACGCAGGCCCCGCGTCGCAGAAAGTTCAAACTTTCCCTTGCCCCCCCCGGGCCACTCCCTTATAGAGCGGCATCTCGCGGATTCCGGGCAACCGGGATTCGCGCGTCTTATTTTTGAATCCACCAGAATACAGGTAACCCTACGGGGCCTGCTGGTGTCAGAAGAAGGAAATGGCGAAATGTCCGCCAACGATCTGCGCGAGAAATCGCTGGATCAGCTTCGCGAGGAGCTGTCCAACCTCAAGAAAGAAGCGTTCAACCTGCGCTTCCAGCAAGCAACCGGTCAACTGGAAAACACTGCACGCGTCAAAACCGTGCGTCGCGACGTCGCTCGCGTGATGACCGTGCTGAACGAAAAAGCCGCAGCGGCTGCAGAGTAAGGAGCCTGACAGATGCCCAAACGTATTCTCCAAGGCACCGTGACCTCGAACGCAAACGAACAGACCGTCACCGTTCTGGTCGAGCGCCGCTTCACGCACCCCGTTCTGAAGAAAACCGTCCGTAAGTCCAAGAAGTACCGGGCTCACGACGAGAACAACCAATTCAACGTCGGCGACACCGTCCGTATCCAGGAATGTGCGCCGAAGTCGAAGACCAAGCGTTGGGAAGTGATCGCCTAAGCCAAGCTTAGCCGATCCCGACGCTATTTAGCGAAACCCTGGGGAAGCGGACGCTGCATGTCCCCCCATAGGTCGGGAGAAACCAAATGATCCAGATGCAGACCAATCTGGATGTTGCTGACAACTCCGGCGCTCGCCGAGTTCAGTGCATCAAGGTTCTGGGTGGCTCGAAGCGTAAATACGCTTCGGTTGGCGACATCATCGTGGTGTCCGTCAAAGAAGCCATCCCGCGCGGTCGCGTGAAGAAGGGTGACGTCCGTAAGGCCGTCGTCGTTCGCACCGCCAAAGAAGTTCGTCGTGAAGATGGTACCGCCATCCGCTTCGACCGTAACGCCGCCGTCATCCTGAACAACGCAGGTGAGCCGGTCGGCACCCGTATCTTCGGGCCGGTTGTTCGCGAGCTGCGCGCCAAGAACTTCATGAAAATCATCTCGCTGGCTCCGGAGGTGCTGTAATGGCTGCTAAGCTCCGTAAAGGCGACAAGGTCATCGTTCTGGCCGGCAAGGACAAGGGCAAGCAAGGCACCATCGCCTCGGTTGACCCGAAAGCTGGCAAGGCTGTCGTGGACGGCATCAACATGGCCATCCGTCACACCCGCCAGTCGCAAACCGCCCAGGGCGGCCGCCTGCCCAAGGCTCTGCCGATCGACCTGTCGAACCTGGCCATCGTTGACGCAAACGGCAAAGCGACCCGCGTCGGCTTCCGCATGGAAGGCGACAAGAAGGTCCGTTTCGCCAAGACCACTGGGGATGCGATCTGATGTTGGATACTGCAAACTACACCCCGCGGCTGAAAGCGCTGTACAAAACGTCGATCCGCGCGGCTCTGAAAGAAGAGTTCGCGTACAAGAACGAAATGATGATCCCCAAGCTGGACAAAGTCGTTCTGAACATCGGCTGCGGCGCAGAAGCCGTCCGTGACAGCAAGAAAGCCAAGTCCGCCGTCGAGGATCTGACCGCAATTGCCGGCCAGAAAGCCCTGATGACCGTGGCGCGTAACTCGATCGCAGGTTTCCGCGTTCGTGAAGGTATGCCGATGGGCGCGAAAGTGACCCTGCGCGGCGACCGCATGTACGAATTCCTGGATCGTCTGATCACCGTTGCAATGCCCCGTATCCGCGACTTCCGCGGCGTTCCGGGCAAATCGTTCGACGGCCGTGGCAACTACGCCATGGGGATCAAAGAACACATCGTCTTCCCGGAAATCAACTTCGACAAAGTCGACGAAGTCTGGGGCATGGACATTGTGATCGCCACCACCGCGAAAACCGACGCGGAAGCGAAGGCGCTGTTGAAGCATTTCAACATGCCGTTCAACAGCTAAGCGCGGGAGAGAGAATTATGGCTAAGAAATCCATGATCGAACGCGAGAAGAAGCGCGAAAAGCTGGTGGCTCAGTACGCCGCAAAGCGTGCTGCTCTCAAAGAGGTCATCTACGATCAAGACAAGCCCATGGAAGAGCGTTTCCGCGCTTCTCTGAAGCTTGCGAACCTGCCGCGCAACAGCTCGGCAACCCGTCTGCACAACCGTTGTCAGCTGACCGGTCGTCCCCACGCTTACTACCGTAAGCTCAAGGTCAGCCGTATCATGCTGCGGGAACTGGGCTCGTTTGGCCAGATCCCCGGTCTGGTGAAATCCAGCTGGTAAGGGAGAGAGTGATATGAACGATCCTATCGGCGATATGCTCACCCGTATCCGCAACGCCCAGCTGCGCGGCAAATCGACCGTTTCGACCCCCGCGTCGAAACTGCGCGCATGGGTCCTGGATGTGCTGGCTGACGAAGGCTACATCCGCGGCTACGAAAAAGGCACCGACACCAACGGTCACCCGACCCTGGAAATCGGCCTGAAATACTACGAAGGCACCCCTGTCATTCGCGAACTGAAGCGGGTCTCGAAGCCCGGTCGTCGCGTGTACATGGGCGTCAATGACATCCCCGTCGTCCGTCAGGGCCTGGGCGTGTCGATTGTCAGCACTCCGAAAGGTGTGATGTCGGACGCAAGCGCTCGCTCCAACAATGTTGGCGGCGAAGTTCTCTGCACCGTCTTCTAAGGAGGGTCTGCAATGTCTCGTATTGGTAAGAAACCGGTTCAGCTGCCCAGCGGTGTTACCGCTTCGCTGTCCGGCCAGACCATCGAAGTGAAGGGTCCGAAAGCGACCCAGACCTTCACCGCAACCGATGATGTTTCCATCACCGTTGACGGCAATGTTGTCACCGTGACGCCGCGCGGCAAGTCCAAGCGCGCCCGTCAGCAGTGGGGCATGTCGCGTACGATGGTGGCGAACATGGTCAAAGGTGTGACCGAAGGCTTCAAAAAAGAGCTGGAGATCACCGGTGTGGGTTACCGCGCACAGATCCAGGGCAACACCCTGAAGCTGAGCCTGGGCTACTCGCATGACGTCAACTTCGAAGTGCCGGCCGGCGTGACCGTGACCTGCCCGAAGCAGACCGAGATCGTCATCGAAGGCAATGACCCCCAGCTTGTGGGCCAGGTCGCGGCAAACATCCGCGAATGGCGCGCGCCCGAGCCCTACAAGGGTAAAGGCATCAAGTACAAGGGCGAGTACATCTTCCGTAAGGAAGGTAAGAAGAAGTAAGGACGAGCAAAATGGCAAACAGCAAACGGACCCTGTTCCTGAAGCGCCGTCTGCGCGTTCGGAACAAGCAGCGGAAAGTGAACGTCGGCAAGCTTCGCCTGTCGGTTCACCGCTCGAACAAGAACATCAGCGTTCAGCTGATCGACGACGTCAAGGGCATCACCCTGGCGGCAGCCTCGTCCTTGGAAAAGGATCTGGGCGTGGTCGGCAAGAACAACGTGGAAGCAGCAGCCAAAGTGGGCGCGGCGATTGCCGAGCGCGCCAAGGCAGCCGGTGTCGAAGAGTGCTACTTCGACCGTGGCGGCTTCCTGTTCCACGGCAAGGTGAAGGCTCTGGCCGACGCTGCGCGTGAAGGTGGCCTGAAGTTCTAAGACCTGCGGGGGGCGCTTGTCGCCCCTCCGATGATCCGGGTCCCGCGCGCCTGTCGTGCGGGACACCAGGATTGAGTTTGACGGCGCAGCCGCGCCACCATCAAAAGGACTGTCCATATGGCAGAACGTGAAAACCGCCGGGACCGCCGCAACGACCGCGAGGAAGCTGCCCCGGAATTCGCAGACCGTCTGGTCGCGATTAACCGTGTGTCGAAAACCGTTAAAGGTGGTAAGCGCTTTGGCTTCGCTGCTCTGGTTGTCGTCGGCGATCAAAAAGGCCGCGTTGGTTTCGGCAAAGGCAAAGCGAAAGAGGTCCCCGAGGCCATCCGCAAAGCCACCGAGCAAGCCAAGCGCAGCATGGTCCGCGTCCCTCTGAAGGACGGCCGTACCCTGCACCACGACATGGAAGGCCGTCATGGCGCCGGTAAGGTTGTCATGCGTACCGCTCCGGAAGGTACCGGGATCATCGCCGGTGGTCCGATGCGCGCCGTGTTCGAGATGCTGGGCATCAAGGACGTCGTGTCGAAGTCGCTGGGTTCGCAGAACCCCTACAACATGATCCGCGCCACCATCGACGGGCTGAAAAAAGAAGCCAGCCCCCGTTCGGTCGCCGCGCGTCGTGGCAAGAAAGTTGCTGACATCCTGCGCAAGGATGAAGCAGCTTCCGCAGAAGCGTAAGGAGAGCGTCCCATGGCTAAAACCATCGTTGTCAAGCAGATCGGCTCGCCGATCCGTCGCCCCGATGTGCAGCGTCAGACCCTGATCGGTCTGGGCCTGAACAAGATGCACAAGACCCGTGAACTGGAGGACACCCCCTCGGTCCGCGGTATGGTTGCGAAGATCCCGCACCTGGTCGAAATCATCGAAGAGCGCGAGTAATCGCTTTCTTGCAAAGAAAGCGATCCGGAATTTTCTGAAAATTCCGGGTCCGCCTTTTGAAACGCCTCGCTTAGTGCGGGGCGTTTTGATGTTTGCGGGGCAGGGGTCTTGCTTTGCGGGCAGGCTGCGTCTATACGCCCCCGGTGGCCTTGTGGCCGCATAAGAATCAATCAAGAAACGCCGTGTTTGCCCGCTCCGTCGCTGGAGGGCAGTTCCGGCAAAGGAGAAGCGACATGAAATTGCATGAACTGCGCGACAACGCTGGCGCCGCACCGAAGAAAAAGCGCGTTGCACGCGGCCCCGGCTCGGGCAAGGGTAAAACCGCTGGCCGTGGTATCAAGGGTCAGAAATCGCGCTCGGGCGTGGCCATCAATGGCTACGAGGGCGGCCAGATGCCGCTGTACCAGCGTCTGCCCAAACGTGGCTTCAGCAAGCCCAACCAGAAGCAGTTCGCCGTAGTGAACCTGGGCCTGATCGCCAAGTTCATCGAAGCCGGCAAGCTGGACGCCTCGGCTGTCATCACCGAAGACGCACTGGTCGCTTCGGGTCTGGTGCGCCGCAAGCTGGACGGCATCCGCGTTCTGGCCAAGGGCGAGATCACCGCAGCCGTCAATCTGGACGTCACCGGCGCCTCGAAATCGGCCATCGAAGCAGTGGAAAAAGCTGGTGGTTCGCTGAAGGTCGCTGCCGCGGCTGAATAACAGGTTGTGGGCGGCGCCAAGGCCGCTTAGATACAACCCAGTTTTCCCTAGAACGCCGCCAGAGCTGGAAAACGCTCCGGCGGCGTTGCTACTAAGAGAGACCGCTTTATGGTATCTGCAGTCGAACAAATGGCAGCGAACACCAGCTGGGCACAGCTGGCCAAGGCCTCGGACCTTCGCAGCCGAATCTTCTTCACCCTCGGGCTTCTGATCGTTTGCCGTATCGGGACGTTCATCCCGGTGCCGGGCATCGACGGCGCGGCGCTTCGCGACTTCATGGAAGGCGCAGCAGCCGGTCTGGGCGGCATCCTGTCGATGTTCACCGGCGGCGCACTGGGCCGCATGGGGATCTTCGCGCTCGGGATCATGCCGTATATCTCGGCCTCGATCATCGTGCAGCTGCTGACCTCGATGGTTCCCGCGCTGGAACAGCTGAAGAAAGAGGGCGACGCAGGCCGCAAGAAGATCAACCAGTACACCCGCTATGCCACCGTGGCGCTGGCGACCCTGCAGGCCTATGGCCTGGCCGCGTCGCTGGAGGCAGGCGAGCTGGTGACCGATCCGGGCATGTTCTTCCGTCTGTCCTGCGTTGTGACGCTGGTTGGCGGGACCATGTTCATGATGTGGCTGGGCGACCAGATCACCAGCCGCGGCATCGGCAACGGTATCTCTCTGATCATTTTCGTCGGCATCATCGCCGAGGTTCCCGCAGCACTGGCCCAGTTCCTGAGCCAAGGCCGTTCGGGCGCCGTCAGCCCTGCCGTGATCGTGGGCGTCTTCGTGATGGTCGCCGTCGTGATCGCCTTTGTGGTGTTCATGGAACGCGCCCTGCGCAAGGTGCACATCCAGTATCCGCGCCGTCAGGTGGGGATGAAGGTCTATGATGGCGGGTCGTCTCACCTGCCGATCAAGGTCAACCCGGCGGGCGTGATCCCGGCGATCTTCGCCAGCTCGCTGCTGCTGCTGCCGACCACGATCAGCACGTTCTCGGGCTCGCAGACCGGGCCGGTCATGTCGACCATCCTGGCCTATTTCGGACCCGGCCAGCCGCTGTACCTGGCGTTCTTCATCGGCATGATCGTGTTCTTCGCCTACTTCTACACCTTCAACGTTTCGTTCAAGCCGGACGAAGTTGCGGACAACCTGAAGAACCAGAACGGTTTCGTGCCCGGCATTCGCCCCGGCAAGAAAACCGCCGAGTATTTCGAGTACGTCGCCAGCCGCGTTCTGGTGCTGGGTTCTGCTTACCTTGCGGCAGTTTGTCTCTTGCCCGAGATTCTGCGTAGCCAACTGGCGATCCCCTTCTATTTTGGCGGGACCTCGGTTCTGATCGTCGTTTCCGTGACCATGGATACGATCCAGCAGGTGCAAAGCCACCTTCTGGCCCATCAGTACGAAGGGCTGATCGAGAAGTCGCAGCTTCGCGGCAAAGGCAAGAAACGCGTACGCAAGGGACCCGCACGTCGATGAACATCATTCTGCTTGGACCGCCGGGGGCGGGCAAAGGAACTCAGGCCGGCCATCTGGTTGAAACTCGTGACATGATCCAGCTCTCGACGGGCGACATGCTGCGCGAAGCCAAGGCCAGCGGCTCGGAAATGGGTCAGGTTGTTGCAAAGGTCATGGATAGCGGCGGTCTGGTGACCGACGAGATCGTGATCGGCCTGATCCGTGAAAAGCTGCAGGGCGAAAAGAAGGGTGGATTCATCTTCGACGGTTTCCCGCGCACCCTGGCCCAGGCAGACGCCCTGGCCGCGCTGCTGCAAGAACAGGGCGAGACGCTGGACGCCGTGATCGAGCTGCAGGTGGATGACGAGGTTCTGGTTGGCCGCATCGTTGGCCGCGCCGAAGAGGCCCGCGCTGCCGGCAAGCCCGTCCGGGCAGACGATAACGAGGAAAGCCTGCGTTTCCGTCTGATGGAATACTACAAGAAGACGGCGCCGCTGATTGGCTATTACCACGCCAAGGGCAACCTGTCGTCGGTCGATGGCCTGGGCGCCATCGACGAGGTTCAGACCGCCATCGCGGCAATTCTGGACTAATCTGGTCAAGGTTGGGGAAGGGGGCTTGACGCCCCCTCTTTTTCTAAATACCCAGCCCTATCTCGCATGAGAACGTGATTCTCGGCGCGCTATTGCGTCGGTAATCTTATCACCTGGATCAGCTGCGGCCCGGCGGAAAAAATCGTCGGGCTTACGTTGTGAAAAAAGGTTCTGGAGCTACGGAACCGCAACGAAAAGGAAAGTGACACGTGGCACGTATCGCCGGCGTAAACATCCCGACTTCCAAACGGGTACCGATCGCCCTCACCTATATCACCGGCATTGGCCCCGCATCGGCCAAAGCTATCTGCGAAGCTGTGAACATCGAAGCGACCCGTCGTGTAAACGAACTGTCGGACGCCGAAGTTCTGGCCATCCGCGAGCACATCGACGCAAACTACACCGTCGAAGGTGACCTGCGTCGCGAAGTGCAGATGAACATCAAGCGTCTGATGGATCTGGGCTGCTACCGCGGTCTGCGCCATCGTCGCAACCTCCCGGTGCGCGGTCAGCGGACCCACACCAACGCCCGCACCCGTAAGGGCCCGGCCAAGCCGATCGCCGGCAAGAAGAAGTAAGGGAGGGTATTACCAATGGCACGCGATACTCGCCGCGCTGGCGGCAAGAAAAAGGTTTCCAAGAACATCGCCGCTGGCGTTGCTCATGTGAACTCGTCGTTCAACAACACCAAGATCCTGATCTCGGACGTGCAGGGCAACGCCATTTCGTGGTCGTCGGCTGGCACCATGGGCTTCAAGGGCTCGCGTAAGTCGACCCCCTACGCCGCCCAGATGGCCGCCGAAGACGCTGGCCGCAAGGCTCAGGAACATGGCGTGAAAACCCTGGAAGTCGAAGTTCAGGGCCCCGGCTCGGGCCGTGAATCGGCACTGCGCGCACTGGCCGCAATCGGTTTCAACATCACCTCGATCCGTGATGTGACCCCGATCGCACACAACGGCTGCCGCCCGCCGAAACGCCGCCGGGTGTAATCGGAAAATCAACGTTTGGGGCTGTGCCTGCGCACGGCCCCATTCCGTCATTTTGAAACCTCGGGCGTCTTGGCCTTCGGACATGGGGACAAGACAGGAATGGAGGGACGCATGATCCACAAGAATTGGGCAGAACTGATCAAGCCGACCCAGCTGGACGTGAAGTCGGGTAACGACCCGCAGCGCCAGGCAACCGTCGTTGCCGAACCGCTGGAGCGTGGCTTTGGTCTGACTCTGGGCAACGCACTGCGCCGCGTGCTGATGAGCTCGCTGCAAGGCGCGGCCATCACCAGCGTGCAGATCGACAACGTGCTGCACGAGTTTTCGTCGGTCGCCGGTGTGCGTGAAGACGTCACCGACATCATCCTGAACCTGAAACAGGTTGCCCTGCGCATGGACGTCGAAGGGCCCAAGCGCCTGTCGATCTCGGCCAAGGGCCCGGGTGCCGTCACCGCGGGTGACATCAGCGACAGCGCTGGCATCGAGATCCTGAACAAGGATCACGTGATCTGCCATCTGGACGATGGCGCCGACCTGTACATGGAACTGACCGTCAACACCGGCAAAGGCTACGTCCCCGCGGACCGCAACAAGCCGGAAGACGCACCCATCGGCCTGATCCCGATCGACGCGATCTACTCGCCGGTCAAGAAGGTGTCGTATGACGTGCAGCCGACCCGCGAAGGCCAGGTTCTGGACTACGACAAGCTGACGCTGAAAATCGAAACCGATGGCTCGATCAGCCCGGATGACGCCGTGGCCTACGCCGCGCGCATCCTGCAGGACCAGCTGTCGATCTTCGTGAACTTCGACGAACCCGAAGCCGCCGGCCGCCAGGACGAGGATGACGGTCTGGAGTTCAACCCGCTGCTGCTGAAGAAAGTGGACGAGCTGGAGCTGTCCGTCCGTTCGGCAAACTGCTTGAAGAACGACAACATCGTCTATATCGGCGACCTGATCCAGAAAACCGAAGCCGAGATGCTGCGCACCCCGAACTTCGGCCGCAAGTCGCTGAACGAGATCAAAGAAGTGCTCTCGGGCATGGGTCTGCACCTGGGCATGGACGTCGAGGACTGGCCGCCAGACAACATCGAAGAACTGGCGAAGAAGTTCGAAGACGCCTTCTAAGATTACGGGGTGGGTGCCTAGCCCACCCTGCCAATGCCCGGGCCTGCCGGGGAACAACAGGGCCAATGCCCCAAGGAGAGCCGGTGACACGCATCGCTGGCCGGACAAAGCAAAACGCTAAAGGAGATACAAAATGCGTCACGCACGTGGCTACCGCCGCCTGAACCGTACTCATGAACACCGCAAGGCGCTGTTCGCAAACATGGCCGGCTCGCTGATCGAGCACGAGCAGATCAAGACCACCCTGCCCAAGGCCAAGGAACTGCGTCCGATCATCGAAAAGCTGATCACCCTGGGCAAGCGCGGCGATCTGCACGCACGCCGTCAGGCCGCTGCTCAGCTGAAGCAGGACGCCTACGTCGCCAAGCTGTTCGAAGTGCTGGGCCCGCGCTACGCCGAGCGTCAGGGCGGTTACGTCCGCATCCTGAAAGCTGGCTTCCGTTACGGCGACATGGCTCCGATGGCGATCATCGAGTTCGTGGACCGCGACGTTTCGGCCAAAGGCGCAGCCGACAAGGCACGCGTCGCAGCTGAAGAAGCAGTTGCCGAAGAAGAATAAGATTTCCGGCCCTCGCGCCGAAATCCGCCCCCGCCTGAGCCTCAGGCGGGGGTTTTTCTTTGTCGGCTTGCATTCGTGCGCCTGCCTTCGCATATCTGGACCAAGCAGACGGAGGATGGCATGTTTCGCATTCTGATGATCGCGCTGCTGGCGATCTCTGGCCCCGCATTGGCCGACACCCGCGTTCCGGCAAGTCAGATGGAGATCCAGCTTGGCTTTGCGCCGCTGGTCAAACAGGCCGCGCCCGCCGTGGTGAACATCTATGCCAAGCGGATCGTGGCCGAACGCTCCAGCCCGTTCCAGAACGATCCGTTTTTTCGGCAGTTCTTTGGCGATGTCGGGCCGACGCGTCAGCGTGTACAGAATTCGTTGGGGTCGGGTGTGATCCTGTCGGCGGACGGCATCGTGGTGACGAATTTCCACGTGGTGGGCGAGGCGACCGAGATCCGGGTCGTGCTGAACGACCGGCGGGAGTTCGACGCCAAGGTCATGCTGGCCGATCAAGAGGCCGACCTTGCGATCCTGCATCTGGAGGGCGCGCAGGACATGCCGCATCTGGCCCTGCGCGACAGTGATCTGGTCGAGGTCGGCGAGCTGGTTCTGGCCATCGGCAACCCGTTCGGCGTGGGCCAGACCGTCAGCAGCGGCATCGTATCGGGGCTTGCGCGATCGGGGGCGGCCGTGGGTAATGCGCGCGGCTATTTCCTGCAAACGGATGCAGCGATCAACCCGGGCAACTCGGGCGGTGCGCTGATCGACATCAACGGCCATCTGATCGGGGTGAACACGCGAATTTTGACGCGCTCGGGCGGCTCGAACGGGATCGGATTTGCCATCCCCTCGAACCTGGTGGCCGAGTTTCTGGCACAGGCGGCGGCAGGCAATCACAGCTTTCAGCGCCCCTGGGCGGGGATGAGCGGCCAGCCCGTGGATGCCGATATGGCCGCCGGTTTGGGGCTGGACCGTCCGGGTGGGATCGTGATCTCGGACCTGCACGCCGACAGCCCCTTTGCCAAGGCTGGGCTGCGCACCGGCGACGTGGTGCTGGAAGTGCAGGGCGAGGCGGTGAACACGCCCGCCGAGATGGTGTTTCGCATGACCGTGGCGGGCATGGGGGCTGATGCGCGCGTGGTTTACGCCCGCGATGGCAAGAACCATGAGGTCTCGGTGCCGATGATCGTCGCCCCGGAAACGCCTTCGCGGGACACGCGCACCCTGACGAAGGCGGCGGTTTTGCCCGATGTGACGCTGTCGAACGTTAATCCCGGCGTTCTGGCGCAGTTCGGCTTACCGTTGTCGGCGACTGGGGTGGTGGTCGAAAACCCGGGCCCCTATGGCGCGCGTGCCGGCCTGCAGCCCGGTGACATCCTGTTGCGCGTCAATGGCGACGAGGTTCCGGATACGCAAGCGGCCGAGCGCGCCCTGACTGCACGGATGAAAACCCTGTCGCTGGACGTGCAACGTGGCTTGCAGCGGGTCAGCATGCGGTTCAGGCTGTAACGCATGGCTGACCTGTTTAACTCTGATGCGCCCGTCGCGTCCCATCCTGCGCACCGCCCCTTGGCGGATCGGTTGCGTCCGCGCAGCTTGGCCGAGGTGATCGGACAAGAACAGGTGTTGGGGGCAGAGGCGCCGTTGGGGGTGATGCTGGCCTCGGGCTCGTTGTCGTCGCTGATCCTGTGGGGGCCTCCGGGGGTGGGGAAAACCACAATCGCGCGGTTGCTGGCGGCTGAAACAGAGCTGCATTTCGTCCAGATCAGCGCGATTTTCACTGGCGTGCCGGACCTTAAAAAGGTGTTCGAGGGCGCGAAGCTGCGGGCGCGGAACGGGCAGGGGACGCTGCTATTCGTCGACGAAATTCATCGGTTCAACAAGGCGCAGCAAGACAGTTTCCTGCCGCATATGGAGGACGGAACGATCCTGCTGGTCGGGGCCACGACCGAGAATCCGTCCTTTGAGCTGAACGCCGCTGTCCTGAGCCGTGCCCAGGTTCTGGTGCTGGAACGGCTGTCGCTTAAAGATCTGGAACGGCTGGCGCAGCGGGCGGAGAAGGAGCTGGATCGCAATCTCCCCCTGACGGGGGAAGCGCGCGAGGCGCTGCTGGAGATGGCGGATGGCGACGGGCGCGCGCTGTTGAACCTGATCGAGCAGGTCGCCGCCTGGAAGGTCGACGGCAAGCTGGACACCGAGGGGCTGTCGACCCGTCTGATGCGCCGCGCGGCCAAGTACGACAAGGGCGGCGAAGAGCATTACAACCTGATCTCGGCGCTGCACAAATCGGTGCGCGGATCGGACCCGGACGCGGCGCTGTACTGGCTGGCACGGATGCTGACAGGGGGCGAGGACCCACGCTATCTGGCGCGCC
The DNA here is from genome assembly GCF_004799325.1 of Thalassobius vesicularis. Taxonomy (GTDB): domain Bacteria; phylum Pseudomonadota; class Alphaproteobacteria; order Rhodobacterales; family Rhodobacteraceae; genus Thalassobius; species Thalassobius vesicularis. The sequence continues at coordinate 480,465 of NZ_SSMD01000002.1, read as the reverse complement.
GGATCGTACGAATGGCGGTCGAGGATATCGGTCTGGCCGACCCGCAGGCGCAATCCATTTGCCTGCACGCCTGGGAGGTATACGAGCGCCTCGGCAGTCCCGAGGGGGAATTGGCGCTGGCGCAGGCGGTGGTTTACTTGGCTTTGGCACCGAAATCGAACGCGGCCTATGCGGGCTACAAGGCGGCGATGGCGTTGGCGCGCAAGACAGGCTCGGCCATGCCGCCCAAACATATCCTGAACGCGCCGACAAAAATGATGAAAGATCAAGGCTATGGCACGGGCTATGCCTATGATCATGACGCCGAGGACGGGTTCTCGGGGCAGAACTATTTCCCTGACGGGGTGGCGCGGCCGGACCTCTATCAACCGGTTGAACGCGGGTTCGAGCGCGAGCTGAAAAAACGTGTCGAGTATTTCAGCAAGCTGCGTGACCGGCGCGGTTGACGCGGCAGGAACGCATCATTTTCGTTGTAAATAAGCTGGTTTGCTTGACTTTCCGCCCGTGCACGATCAGGAGGGGGCCATGTTGACAACGCTACTGCAAGTCGCCCTCGGGGGCGCGATCGGTGCCTCGGGGCGCTATTTGACGGGCTTCGCCGCGCTGCGGTTGATGGGGCCTGGGTTCCCGTGGGGGACGCTGACGGTGAATGTCGTCGGCAGTTTTGTCATGGGCGTGATCGTCGTGGTGCTGGGCCATCTCAGCGCCAACCGCTTTGCGCCGCTTCTGATGACCGGCGTGCTGGGCGGGTTCACCACGTTCTCGGCCTTCTCGCTGGATGCAGTAACGATCTGGGAGCGCGGAGAAACCACGACCGCCGCCGTTTATGTCCTTGTTTCTGTGGTGTTTTCCATCAGCGCACTGATGCTGGGACTGATGGTTGCCCGGGGGATCGTGCAATGAGCCGTGTACAGACTGTGATTGTCGGACCGGGCGAAGGGGACCAGCGGCTGGACCGTTGGCTGAAACGAAAGTTTACCCACCTGACGCAAGGGAATGTCGAAAAAATGTGCCGCAAGGGCGAGCTGCGCGTCGACGGCGCGCGGTGCAAAGCCAGCACGCGGCTGGAGGTCGGGGTCGAGGTGCGCATCCCCCCTCTGCCCGAGCCGGATGAGCAAAAGCCCCTGCAAAAACTGCGGGTTAGCAATGCTGACGCCAAGATGATCCAGGACGCCGTTCTGTACAAGGACGACGATATCATCGTGCTGAACAAGCCGGCTGGCTTGCCGACGCAGGGGGGCAGCAAACAGACCAAACACGTGGACGGATTGGCCGAGGCGTTAACCTTTGGCTACGACGAAAAACCCCGTCTGGTGCACCGTCTGGACAAGGACACCAGCGGCATTCTGGTGCTGGCGCGGACCCGTGCGGCCGCTGCGGCGCTGACCGCCGCCTTCCGCCACCGCAACACGCGCAAGATCTACTGGGCGCTGGTCGCCGGCGTGCCGCACCCCTATCTGGGCGAGATCAAGTACGGGCTGGTCAAGGCCCCCGGCCACGGCAAAAGCGGTGAGGGCGAAAAGATGATCGCCGTGCACCCGCGCGACATGGACGCAACGCCGGGCGCGAAACGCGCGCATACGCTTTATGCGACGCTGTACCGGGTCGGCAGCCGGGCCGCCTGGGTGGCGATGGAGCCGCTGACCGGGCGCACCCACCAGCTGCGCGCGCATATGGCAGAAATCGGCCATCCCATTGCCGGGGATGGGAAATATGGCGGCTCGGGCCAGGAAAACCTGGGCGACGGATGGGGCGCGCAACTGGGCGGGGTCATCAGCAAAAAGCTGCACCTGCACGCGCGCAGCCTGACCATCGAACACCCGGTCAGCCGCAAGATCGTGACCTTTACCGCCCCGCTGCCGCCGCACATGGCCCACAGCTGGGAGACCTTCGGCTGGACCGAGGACCTTGCCGCCGAGGACCCGTTCGAGAGCCTGCGATGACCAAGCCACTGCGGCTGATCGTGTTCGATGTCGACGGCACGCTGGTGGACAGCCAGCAGGATATCGTCGCCTCGATGCGTGGCGCCTATGAGGCGGCCGGTCTGGAAGCCCCGGACCGGGCGGCGATTCTGGCGATTGTCGGGCTGTCGCTGAACGTGGCGATCCCGCGGTTAACCCCCGGTTTACCTGCCGAATCGTATGATTTCCTCGAGAAATCGTACAAGGAGATTTACCATCAACGGCGCTCCTCTCAGGGGACGTTGGTCAGCAGCCCGATGTATCCGGGCGTGCGGGAAATGCTGGGGCAGGTCGCCTCGGTCCCCGAGCATCTGCTGGGCGTGGCGACGGGCAAGTCGCGGCGTGGGCTGGACGCGCTGATCGCGGGCCACGGGCTGGAGGGGCTGTTCCTGACACAACAGGTGGCGGACCATCACCCTTCGAAACCGCATCCGGCGATGCTGCTGGCGGCGCTGGCGGAAACCGGCGTGGACGCGGCGAATGCCGTGATGATCGGCGATACCGAGTTCGACATCCAGATGGCGCGGGCCGCCGGAATGCGCGCGATCGGGGTCAGCTGGGGCTATCACACCCCCGACAGGCTGGACGGCGCGGACGTGGTGGTGCATGAGGTGGCGCAACTGGCGGACACGATCACACGACTATGGGGGCAGGCATGAGCGGCTGGACGGCGAAACGGTTCTGGAAACAGGCAACGGCCGAGGCATGCGAGGGCGGGTTCACCGTGTTGCTGGACGGACGTCGGGTGAAAACGCCGGCGAAGACTCCGCTGGTGGTGCCGACGCTGGCGATGGCGCAAGCGATCGCCGAGGAGTGGGACGCACAAGAGGGCGAGATCAAGCCGCAGATCATGCCGGTCACCCGCAGCGCCAACGCCGCGCTGGACAAGGTGGCGACGCAACACGCCGAAGTGGCCGGGCTGATCGCGGATTACGGCGGGACGGACCTGCTGTGCTATCGGGCGACCTCGCCCGAGGAGCTGATCGCGCGGCAGGCGGCGACCTGGGATCCGGTTCTGGACTGGGCTGCCGAAAATCTGGGCGCGCGCCTGAACGTGGGCGCGGGCGTCATGCATGTCGAGCAGGACGAGGTGATTCTGGCGGGGCTGCATCAGCGCGTGCGGGATATGGATTCGTTTGCACTTGCGGCGTTCCATGACCTGGTCGGGCTGAGCGGGTCGCTGATCCTGGGATTCGCCGCGATTTACGACACATATCCGGCCGAAACCTTGTGGGACATGTCCAGAGTCGACGAGACCTGGCAAGAGGAACAATGGGGCGTCGACGAGGAAGCCGCCGAGCTGGCCGCGACGAAAAAACAGGCCTTCCTGCACGCGAAACGATTCTTTGATCTGAGCCGCCTCGCGTAATTTGATCATTTTTTTGCATTGCCCTGACGTAAACCGGCCGAAGCGAGCGCCGTTTTGCACATCAGTCCCTTGACCTTTGGGACTGAATCCGCCCAATCTTCGGACACTGAGGGGCGAGAGCCCTTTCAAGTTTCTAGCCCGATCTGAGAGGATCGGATCAACCGCCAAAATAATCAGGCGGAAAATCAGGAAGAGGTAAAAATGAAAAAATCCGTATTTCTGGGCGCTTTGACTGTCGCCGGTCTGGCCGCAGGCGTTGCCGCAGCCGGAACCCTGGAGGACGTGAAGGCCCGCGGCAAACTGCGTTGCGGCGTGACCACCGGTCTGGTGGGCTTTGCGGCACCTGACGCGAACGGCCACTGGGACGGTTTCGACGTCGGCATGTGCCGCGCCGTTGCTGCCGCCGTTCTGGGCGATGGCGAAGCCGTGGAATTCGTGCCGACCACCGGCAAGACCCGCTTTACCGCGCTGGCGTCGGGCGAAGTCGACCTGCTGGCCCGTAACACCACCTGGACCTACTCGCGCGATGTCGACCTGAAGTTCGAATTCGTCGGCACCAACTACTACGACGGTCAGGGCTTCATGGTTCCCAAGGCACTGGGCGTGTCCTCGGCCAAAGAGCTGGACGGCGCCACCGTGTGTATCCAGACCGGCACCACCACCGAGCTGAACCTGGCGGACTTCTTCCGCGCCAACAACATCAGCTACGAGCCGGTTCCGATCGAAACCAACGCCGAAGCTCAGCAGCAGTTCCTGGCCGGTGCGTGCGACGTGTACACCACCGACGCCTCGGGCCTGGCCGCAACCCGCGCCACCTTTGAGAACCCGGGCGACTTCGTCGTGCTGCCGGAAATCATCTCGAAAGAGCCGCTGGCACCGCTGGTCCGCCATGGCGACAGCGAATGGGCCGACGTCGCCCGCTGGACCCTGAACGCGCTGATCGCAGCCGAAGAGTATGGCATCACCTCGGCCAACATCGACGAGCTGGCCAAAGGCACCAACAACCCGGAAATCAACCGCGTTCTGGGCACCGAAGGCAACCTGGGCGAAATGCTGGGCCTGTCGGCTGACTGGGCCTACAAGGCGATCAAGGTCAACGGCAACTACGGTGAACTGTTCGAAAAGACCATCGGTTCGAACACCCCGATCGGTCTGTCGCGCGGTCTGAACGCACAATGGACGGATGGCGGCCTGCTCTACAGCCCGCCCTTCCGCTAAGAGCTTGAAAAACAGAGGGGCGCGGGGAAATCCCGCGCCCTTCCTCCTCTTGTGACAAGTGAATAATTCGGCCACCGGCCCATCAGGGACCGCAGAAAAACCACCGGCCGAAAGACGGGGAAACACCCAATGACCACATTGACCGACCCTCCGAAGGAGTCGTTTCGGCTATCTATGCTGATTTACGACACCCGGTACCGATCCATGACCATTCAGGTCGTGGCGATGCTGGGATTCATGCTGCTGTTCGCCTGGCTGATCAACAACACGGCGCAGAACCTGCACGATCTGGGCAAAGAGCCCTCGTTCAGCTTTCTGGCCGATCCGGCCGGCTATGACATCAACCAGCGCCTGATCGACTACGATTCCCAAAGCACCCACCTGCGTGCCGCAGTGATCGGGTTCCTGAACACCATCCTGGTGGCCGTCATGGGCTGCATCACCGCGACGGTGCTGGGTGTGTTCATCGGCGTCGCTCGCCTGTCCAAGAACTGGCTGATCGCCCGGATCATGACCATCTACGTGGAAACCTTCCGCAACGTGCCCGTGCTGTTGTGGATCGTGTTCACCATGGCCATCCTGATCGAGACGCTGCCCGCACCCCGCGCCTATAAGGGGGTCGAGACGGGTGCCCTGGTTCTGACCAACAGGGGGGTCTACGTTCCCGAGCCGCTGTTCACCAACAGCCTGGGCAACCTGCATTTCTTTGCCGGGTCGCCCGCTCGTTTCGACGTTTCGCTGGACCTGATCGCGGTGCTGATCGCGCTGGCCGGCGGCCTGATCGCGCGGCACTTCATCAATGCCCGCGCCCACCGCATTCAGAATGTCACCGGCAAGCGCCCGAAGACCTGGCATATCAACATGGCCGTCGTGGTGCTGCCCGTGGTCGCGGTGCTGGTCGCGCTGGGGTTCTACCTGGGTTACCCGCAACTGAAGGGCTTCAACTTCCAGGGCGGGATTTACATGCGCAACTCGTTGATCGCGTTGTGGCTGGCCCTGTCGCTGTACACCGCCGCCTTCATCGCGGAAAACGTGCGCGCCGGTATCCTGGCTATCTCCAAGGGTCAGACCGAGGCCGCAAGCGCCCTGGGCCTGCGTCCCAAGCGAGTGATGAGCCTGGTGATCCTGCCGCAGGCGCTGCGGGTGATCATCCCGCCGCTGATCTCGCAGTATCTGAACCTGACCAAGAACTCGTCCCTGGCAATCGCCGTGGGCTACATGGATCTGACCGGCACCCTGATGGGCATCACGCTGAACCAGACCGGCCGCGAGCTGGAGACGGTTCTGATCGGCATGCTGATCTACCTGACCATCAGTCTGAGCATCTCAGCCGTGATGAACTGGTACAACAACCGCGTCAAACTGGTGGAGAGGTAACATGAGCGATATCTCTTTTGTTCGCACGGAAATGCTGCCGCAGCAGGCCCCGCCCGCAACCTCGGTCGGTGTCATCGGCTGGATGCGCGCAAACCTGTTCTCGGGCTGGCTGAACTCGGTCCTGTCCGTCGTCAGCGGTGCATTCATCCTGTACGTCGTCTGGTTCCTGCTGTCCTGGACGCTGTCGCCGACCTGGGCTGCGGCCTCGTTGAACGAATGCCGGGAAATCCTGGCGGGTCACGAAGGCGCCTGCTGGGGCGTGATCCGGGACCGCTGGGTGCAGCTGCTGTTCGGGTTCTACCCGTCCGAGCTGTACTGGCGTCCGATCCTGACCTTTGTGCTGCTGTTCGTGGCACTGGCCCCGGTGCTGTTTTCCGAAAAAGTACCGGCCAAGCTGATCTACTTCTCGGCGGCCTTCCCGTTCATCATGCCGTGGATGCTGTGGGGCGGGACGATCTGGGGGCCGCTGACCGCAGCCGCCGGTTTCGTGATCGGCTACGTGGTGTTCAAGGCCGTTGACCGCGCCGTCGGCAGCCTGGCCGGGATCATCGCAGGCGTTGCCGCATCGCTGGTGTGGTGGCTGCTGCTGGCCGGCCCGGTCTCGGGTACGCTGGGTGACGTGCTGAACATCGGCCTGACCCCGGTCGAAAGCCGCTATTTCGGCGGGATGATGCTGTCGATCACCATCGGCGTCGTCGCCATCGCCTGCTCGCTGCCGATCGGCATCGTGCTGGCACTGGGGCGCCGGTCGGACCTGCTGATCGTCAAATCGCTGTGCGTCGGCTTTATCGAGTTCATCCGGGGCGTTCCGCTGATCACGCTGCTGTTCGTGGCGTCGACCCTGCTGAACATCTTCATGCCGCCGGGCACCAACTTCGACATCATCATGCGCGTCATCATCATGGCCACGCTGTTCGCATCCGCCTACATGGCCGAGGTGATCCGCGGCGGTCTGGCGGCCCTGCCCAAGGGCCAGTACGAAGGCGCGGATTCGCTGGGGCTGGACTACTGGCAGTCGCAACGTCTGGTCATCATGCCCCAGGCGCTGAAGATCTCGATCCCCGGCATCGTGTCCACGTTCATCGGCCTGTTCAAGGACACCACGCTGGTGTCGGTGATCGGCCTGCTGGACCCGCTGGGCCTGTCGAACGCCATCCGCGCGGACGCCGCATGGAACGGGGTCGTTTGGGAACTGTACGGCTTCATCGCCTTCCTGTTCTTCGTCTTCTGTTTCTCCATGTCCCGCTATTCCATGTACCTCGAGCGCAAGCTCAGGACCGACCATCACTAAGGAGATCGCACATGTCTGAACTTGCTATCGACCGCGATATCGACCGCTCGAAAATGACCGTCTCGGACGAGGTGGCCATCGAGATTTCCAACATGAACAAGTGGTACGGGTCCTTTCACGTGCTGCGCGACATCAACCTGACCGTCAACCGCGGCGAACGCATCGTCATCGCGGGCCCCTCGGGGTCCGGCAAATCGACGCTGATCCGCTGCATCAACCGCCTGGAAGAACACCAGTCGGGCAAGATCGTCGTGGACGGGACAGAGCTGACCTCGGATCTGAAGAACATCGACAAGATCCGCTCCGAGGTGGGGATGTGCTTCCAGCACTTCAACCTGTTCCCGCACCTGACCATCCTGGAAAATTGCACGCTGGCCCCGATCTGGGTCCGCAAGGTCCCCAAGAAAGAGGCCGAGGCGACCGCGATGCACTTCCTGGAAAAGGTGAAAATCCCGGACCAGGCGCATAAGTACCCCGGCCAGCTGTCCGGTGGTCAGCAGCAACGTGTGGCGATCGCCCGCTCGCTGTGCATGAAGCCGCGGATCATGCTGTTCGACGAACCGACCTCGGCGCTGGACCCCGAGATGATCAAAGAGGTGCTGGACACCATGATCGAGCTGGCCGAGGAAGGCATGACCATGCTCTGCGTGACGCACGAGATGGGCTTCGCCCGCCAGGTCGCCAACCGAGTGATCTTCATGGACCAGGGCCAGATCGTGGAACAGAACGAACCCGAAGAGTTCTTCAACAACCCGAAATCCGAGCGGACCAAACTGTTCCTGTCGCAGATTCTGGGTCACTAAACCCACATCCAAACCAACCAAAGGCGCGCCACACCGGGCGCGCCTTTTCTGTTTCTTTCTGACTGGAAATACTCCCGCCGGAGGCCCGGAAAATTTCAAATTTTCCGGACAAAATTCTTTGAAAGAATTTTGCCCCCGACCTCAGCCATCGATCACTTCCCGGGGGACAGCGAAATCGACAGCGGTGCCGGTACCGAAAGAGACGTCGGCCCAATCGGCAACCGGAAAATTCGCAACCAGCGTGGCGCAGGTCGGGTAGTCGTAAAACCGCGGATGGGTCACCGGACGGGTCAAAAGGCGCTCGGCGAATTCGGCGATGCCGGGGTTGTGGCCCAGCATCAACACGCACCCCGCCGTTCCCGCGCCCTGCAGCACGTCCATCATCATGGCCGGCCCCGCGTGATAGAGGCGCGGCAGGAACTGCGCTTCTGCCTCCAGCTTCAGCCGGGCAAAGGTTTCGCGGGTGCGGGTGGCGTCCGAGACCAGCGCCAGGTTGGGCAGATCCCCTCGCGCGCGCAGCCAGTCGCCCATCGCCGTGGCCGAGGCCCGTCCACGCGGGTTCAGCGGGCGGGCGTGGTCGGGCTGGGTGGGGTCATCCCAATCGGATTTCGCGTGGCGCATCAGGATCAGGCGCAGGCTCATAGGAAGGCCCTCATGTGGAATGCGGATTGCGCCTCGATCCGGCCGAAGCTTTGGCTGATCGGGCAGGCGCGGCGGGCGGCGCAGCCGCGCTCCAGGCAGTCGCGGCCTTCGGGTGTGGCAAGGTAGGCCTTGCACGCGGGCACGTCGTAGCCGCCCCCGGCGAAGGCATCCACCGGGCAGGTGGTGGCGCAGGGTTGGGCGCAGCTGGGGCAGGGCGAGGTGGGCAGGGGTGGCAGCTCCAACCGCTCGGCAAAGCCGAGGGCGCCGCGATACGAGATGAACAGGCCTGCGACGTCATGCACCAGAAACTGGATCGGCGAGGGCCAGGCACGGCCGCTGTCGGTGGCCCAGCGAAAGAACGGGGCATGGGGCGGGCCGCCGAAGGGGTAGAAGGGCTGCGCGCCCAGTTCCTTGGCCAGACCGCCGATCACACGGGCGGACCAGCGATCCATCGGCGACGGCTGGCTGTCCTGTGCCTCGGGGCTGGCCGAGAAGACGGGCCAGAAGGCGGGCTCGTCCGGGCCCAGCAGGACCAGCGTGCCGATCCCGGGCAGGTCCGTGGGATGAAACGCCCCCCGGATGCACAGATGCCGCCCAAGGGCGGCATCGGCAATCTGTTGGTAGCTCGCGCTCATTCGTCCGGATGGGTGGGCGTCACCCGTGGCGCGGTCGAGCGGATGATGGAGCCCGCGCCATGCTCGGTGAACAGTTCCAACAGCGAGGCGTTGGGCAGGCGGCCGTCCAGAATGACCACGGCGCGCACGCCCTGATCCAGCGCGGCCAGCGCGGTTTCGGTCTTGGGGATCATGCCGCCAGCAATGGTGCCGTCGGCGATCATCTCGCGCACTTGTTCGGGGGTGATCTGGGTCAGAACCTCGCCGTCCTTGCCCTTGACGCCCGGCACGTCGGTCAGCAGCAGCAGGCGGTCGGCCTTCAGCGCGCCGGCGATGGCACCGGCAGCGGTATCGCCGTTGACGTTGAAGGTTTCGTTATCGGCCATGCCGGTGGCGACGGGTGCGATGACGGGGATGATCCCGGCGGCACACAGATCGCGGATCACCTGCACGTTCATTTCCACGGGGCGACCGACAAAGCCCAGTTCGGGGTCGTCGGCGACGCAGACCATCAGGTCGTCATCCTTGCCCGAGATGCCGACTGCGCGGCCGCCTTCGTCGTTGATCGCCTGCACGATGCGCTTGTTCACCAGACCCGAGAGGATCATCTCGACCACCTCGACGGTGGCCTTGTCGGTGACGCGCTTGCCGCGGACCCATTCGCTGACGATGCCAAGCTTTTTCAGCATGTCGTTGATCATCGGGCCGCCGCCATGCACGACCACGGGGTTCACGCCGACCTGACGCATCAGCACCATGTCGCGGGCGAATTCAGCCATCGCATCATCGTCGCCCATGGCGTTGCCGCCGAATTTGACGACAACCAGCGAGTTGCTGAAGCGTTGAAGGTAGGGCAGGGCCTCGGCCAGGGTGCGGGCGGTGGCGATCCAATCGCGGTTCATGTTCTGCTTCTTCATCATTTGCGTCCCGAAATTCGTCCTGTGTTACAGGGTCTGACTGGGGGTGCCAAGTGCTACGTTGAACTTGGCGATGGCAGTGCTAGGGTTTCAGCTAATCATCCAGGGGTAAAGAGCAATGTCCGAAAGACAAAAAACACTGTTGCTGACAGGGGCCAGCCGGGGCATCGGCCACGCCACCGTGCGCCGTTTCGCACGCGAGGGCTGGCGGGTGATCACCTGCTCGCGCCAGGCGTTTCCAAAGGAATGCCCCTGGGGCGGCGGGTCGGAAAACCACATCCAGATCGACCTGGCCGACCCCACGGACACGATCAACAAGGTCGAGGAAATCCGCGAGAAACTGGACGGCAAGCTGGACGCGCTGGTCAATAACGCCGGGATTTCGCCAAAGGGCCCGGGGGGTGCGCGGCTGAACACGATCGACACGGATCTGATGACCTGGGGCCAAGTGTTCCATGTGAACTTTTTCGCCTCGGTCGTGCTGGCGAGGGGCCTGCGCGAGGAATTGGCCGCTGCGAAGGGCGCGGTGGTCAACGTGACCTCAATCGCGGGGTATCGTGTGCATCCGTTCGCCGGGGCGGCCTATGCGACGTCGAAGGCCGCGCTGAAGGCGCTGACGCGCGAGATGGCCAATGATTTCGGGCCGATGGGCGTGCGGGTGAATGCGATTGCGCCGGGCGAAATCGAAACGGCAATCCTGTCGCCGGGCACGGACAAGCTGATCGAGGACATCCCGATGCGGCGGCTGGGCCAGACCATCGAGGTGGCCAACACGATCTATTTCCTGTGCACCGACGCATCCTCGTACATCTCGGGGACCGAGATCGAGGTGAACGGAGGCCAGCACGTCTGAGCCGGGCGCCGGATTTTTTGAAAAAAATCCGGTCCGAAATCTTTGAAAGATTTCGGGTCAGATCAGGGTGGAGATGATGGCGCGCAAGGTGGGGATGCCGTCGCCTTTTTCCGAGGAGGTCACGATGATCTCGGGGAAGGCGGCGGGGTGTTTGGCCAGCTTTTCGCGCACCTGCTTGAGGATCGCTTCGCGGTCGGCGGCCTTGACCTTGTCGGCCTTGGTCATCACCACCTGAAAGGTGACGGCGGCGCTGTCCAGCAAGGACAGGATTTCCTCGTCCACCTTCTTGATGCCGTGGCGCGAGTCGATCAGCACGAAGGCGCGGCGCAGGTTCTGGCGGCCCGAGAGGTACTGTTTCAGCAGTTTCTGCCATTTCTCGACCACGGCGACGGGCGCGTTGGCGTAGCCATAGCCGGGCAGGTCGACGAGGTAGTGCTCCTCGCCCACGGTGAAGAAGTTGATTTCCTGCGTGCGGCCCGGCGTGTTCGAGGCGCGCGCCAGGCCCTTGCGGCCGGTCAGCGCGTTGATCAGGCTGGATTTTCCGACGTTGGAACGCCCGGCAAAGCAGACCTCGAGCCGGTCCGACGGCGGCAGGCCGGACATGGCGACGACGCCTTTCAGGAAATCGGTCTGGCCCGCGAACATCAGGCGACCCTTTTCCTGGGTCTGGGGATCGGGCTCTTCGGCGATGGGGAACGGCAGGTGCATTACAGGATCTCTACGGGGTCATTGACGGCGACTGTACCGGATTTCGTGACGACAGCGTAGGTGCCGAAATCCTGGTGGCCGTATCGGGTGTTCAGGGCGGCCAGCGTATCGGCATCCTGCACTCCGGTTTCGGGATTGGTGGTGGTGGCGGCGCAGCGGGTGATGCGCTGGACGATCTCCAGCTCGGCCTCGCCAATACGCAGGCGGCGGCCGATCAGATCGAATTCCTGGAAAGGGGCCCAGCCATCGACCCAAAGGTTGCCGCGGAAGCGGTGGACGGACAGGTCCTGGCCCAGATGGCCGCCCAATTCGCGCAGCGAGGCCATGCCCAGCACCGCAAGGAAGGGGTTCGGCCAGTCGGCCAGTGGTTGGCCGGGGATGTGGACAACGCCAGCGGCGGCGGGGCGGGTGTCGGGCCAAAGGGGGCGCACCCAGTCCAGCAGCGCATCGGCCTGGGCAACCGGGTCCAGCGTGATGGTGCCGGCGCGCGGATGCGTCAGGGTGACCAGGCCGGTCGCCTCGTCCAGCGTGGCGCGGATGGCCATCAGCTCGGGCGCGGCAACGCCACGGACGAAGTTGCGCTTGTGCGCCCATTCGGTGGGGTTGGCGCCGAAAGAGGCGGCCTCGTGCGCGATGGCCCACACCCTGTCAAAGGGCAGAGCGCGCCCCCTTGTCAGGGGCGCGCTTTGCAGGGTCTCGTATCCGATGGATTTGATCGGATGCCTTATGATCTGGGCCAGATGGCTCACGTCTTCTTCTTCTTGAAGCTGGACCGGATGTTGCCGAACACATCGGGGCGATACCCGTGGCTACGCATGATCAGGTACTGTTGCGTGAAGGTGATCGTGTTGTTGGTGATCCAGTACAGAACCAGGCCGCTGGCAAAGTTGCCCAGCATGAACATGAACACCCAGGGCATCCAGGCAAAGATCATCGCCTGGGTCGCATCGGTGGGTGCCGGGTTCAGTTTCTGCTGCAGCCACATCGAGATGCCCAGCAGGATCGGCAGGATGCCGAGGCTGACGATCGCGAAGATGCTGTCAGGGCCGGGAACCGGGGTCGACAGCAGGCCGAACAGGTTCAGGATCGAGCTGGGATCGGGCGCCGAAAGGTCCTGAATCCAGCCGAACCACGGTGCGTGACGCAGTTCCAGCGTGACGAAGATCACCTTGTAGAGCGAGAAGAAGATCGGGATCTGGATCAGGATCGGCAGACAGCCCGAGGCGGGGTTCACCTTTTCCTTCTTGTACAGCTCCATCATGGCTTGCTGGACCTTGGCGCGATCGTCACCAGCGGCCTTTTTCAGCTCTTCCATCTTGGGCTGCAGTTCCTTCATCTTCGCCATCGACGAATAGGATTTGTAGGCCAGCGGGAAAACGATCGCCTTCAGCACGACGGTCAGGGCGATGATCGACCAGCCCATGTTGCCGATGAAGCCGTGCAGGAAGTGCAGCAGCTGGAAGATCGGCTTGGTCAGGAAGAAGAACCAGCCCCAGTCGATCGAGTCGACGAATTTCTCGACGCCCTTGTCTTCGTAGGCGCGGATGACTTCCCATTCCTTGGCCCCCGAGAACATCTGGGTCTTGGCCGAAATGGTGGCACCGGGCGCGACGGTTTGCGTCGGCTGCACGGCCTCGGCCTGGAAGATGTCGCGGCGCTCGTCATACTTGATCGCGGATTTGAAGGCGGTGCCCTTGGCCGGGATCAGCGTGGACATCCAGTAGTGATCGGTAAAGCCGATCCAGCCGGTCTCGGTGACCTGGGTCACGTCGGCGCGGGCGCCTTCACGCTCGCTATAGTCCAGATCTTCGAGGTCGCCATAGGTGGTCTCGGTCAGCTCGCCATCGGCCATGCCAACGGTGCCTTCGTGCAGAACGAAGAACTTCTTGGCGTTCTTCGGCTCGCCGTGGCGGACCAGCACACCATAGGGGGCCAGAGAAATCGAAGCGTCGCCAGCGTTGGTGACGGTCTGCTCGACCGAGAACATGTAGTTGTCGTCGATCGACATGATCCGGCGGAAGGTCTGGCCCTTGCCGTTGTCCCAAACCAGCGTGACGGGGGTCGCGGGCGCAAGGGTGCTGCCGCTTTCGACCGCCCAGACGGTGTTCGGGCCGGGCACGCCTTCGGGCGCGATGCCAGCGCCTGCGGCCCAGCCGAACAGCGCGTAATAGGCGTTGTCAGAGCCGACCGGCGACAGGACCTGCACGGTGGGCGAGTCCTTGGCGATGGTTTCGTTGTAGTCCTTCAGGAACAGCTGGTCGATGCGGCCGCCCTGCAGCGAGATCGAGCCCTTCAGGCGCGGAGTGTCGATGGCCAGGCGCGGCGCGTCCGAGGCGGACTCGGCCGTCACGGACTGGCCCGGCGTGGCAGCAGGGGTCGCAGGGGCGACCGGGCTGGTCACCTCGGTGGTGGCGACGGGCGCGTTCGGATCTTCGGCCGGTTTTTCCGGCGGCGGGAAGAGGAGGAACCATACAAGGATAACGACAAAGCTGAGCGCCGTTGCCAAAATGAGGTTCTTGTTCTGATCGTCCATCGGGATCCTAGCCTGTCCTGGTGAAGTTGTGGGTGGTTCAACAGGGGGCGGCTAAAAAGGTCAAGCGGAATCCCCGGATTTCGCCGGGAATGCGGCCTTTCGCTTGTTCAAACCTGCTTGCGTCCGATCAGAGGGGGCTGTTTCAACTTGGCTTCGTGGGCGCGGATCCAGTCCAGCGTCTGGGCAAAGGGCATCGGACGGGCAATGCCGAAGCCCTGCACATAGCCGCAGCCCAGTTGCGCCAGTAGGGTATGTTCGCCCGCGGTTTCCACCCCTTCGGCCAGGGTTTCCAGGCCCAGCCGTTCGGCCATCGACAGGATCGCGGTGACCATGCGCTGTTGTTCGGGGTCGCGGTCCACTTTCATCACGAAGGAACGGTCGATCTTGATCCGTTTCACGGCAAAGCGGCGGATCGAGGAAATCGAGGCATGCCCGGTGCCGAAATCGTCAAGATCGACGGCGCAGCCATATTGCGACAGGGCGTTGATGTTCAGGGCGATCATGTCGTCGGGCGAGGCAGCGACGACGGTTTCCAGCACCTCGATGGTCAGGCGGTCGGGGGACAGTTCGTGTCGGTCCAGCTCCCACTCGATCCGGTTCAGCAGTTTGGGGTTGCGTAGCTCGGCCTCGGAGAAGTTGACGCCGACCGTGGGGATGTGCACCCCGGCGCGATCCCATTCCGCGATTGCGGTGAGGGAGCGGGACAGCATCACCTCGCCCAGCCGTTCCAGCATGCCGGCGCTGGCCAGAACGGGCAGGAAATCGCCCGGCGGGATGATGCCCTGTTGGGGATGAATCCAGCGGGCCAGTGCCTCGAACCCCGAAATCTGGCCGGTATCGGTAGAGATCTGGGGCTGGAACCACGGGTGGATCTGGCCGTCCTCCAGCGCGCGGGCGGCCTGGTCGGTCAGGTTGGCGCGGGTCAGGCGGGGGGCGCGCATGCCTTCGGACCAGGCGCGGATCGCCGAGGGGGCATTGGCGCGCGCGTCGTCCAGCGCGGCCAGCGTGTTCTGCATCATCTTCAGCCCGTTGCGATGGCTGTTCTGTTGGCTGAGGCTGAAACCGATGGAGCAGGACAGGAACACGCTGGTCGAATCCAGCGCGATCGGTTCCTCGACGGCGGCTTGCAGGCGGCGGGCCAGTTGGATCGCGCTTTCCAGATCCAGCAGGCGGACGGGGGCCAAGACGACGGCGACCATGCCCTCTTCGGGGCGCAGGACCAGATCGCCCTGCCGCAGAATCGCGCCGACGCGGTCGGTCACACGCTCCATCACACGTTGGGTGGCGGCGCGGCCGTAGCGATCCAGCAGTTCGTCATGATCGTCCAGCGCGATCAGGTAGATGGCAAAGGCCTTTTGCTGGGCGTGGGCGTCTTGCAGGCGGGATTCGGCGATCACCTCGATCGGGGGCAATTCAGCCGGTTCGACCGGGCGGGCCATCTGACCAAAGCCCCCCGCCAGCGCGTAGAGCATCGGAAAGCCAAGCGAGATGGCCAGCAGATACCCCTCGCCGCCAATCCAGTAGGAGCCCAGCACCGCGGCGGGCAGGAACGCCAGAATATGCGGCCCGGTCAGGGCATAGCGGAGCCTGGTCCGCAGGGGGGGCAGCGCCGGCAGGCGGGTGTGCGACATGGGTGGCCTCTCTTTCCGGTTGTGGGAAAGCTAGGCGCCCGAGTCTCAACGTGGCCTTAACGCAGCTTGGGAATTTCCGTGTCGATTTGCTGAAAATCGTTCTTACCCAGCGCCAGCCCGGCAAAGTCGAACAGCTTGGGGTCCAGCATGTGCGAGGGGCGGATGTTCATCAGCGCGCGGAACATCACCTGACGCCGACCGGGAGAGTTTTTCTCCCATCCATCAAGGATTTGCTTGACCTGCTGGCGCTGCAAACCGTCCTGAGACCCACACAGATCGCAAGGGATGATGGGGTAGTTCATCAGGCGGGCGAACTTCTCGCAATCGGCCTCGGCCACATGAGCGAGGGGGCGGTAAACGAACAGGTCGCCCTCTTCATTGACCAGCTTGGGCGGCATGGTCGCCAGGCGCCCGCCGTGGAACAGGTTCATGAAGAAGGTTTCCAGAATGTCGTCGCGGTGATGGCCCAGCACCACGGCCGAGCAGCCTTCTTCGCGCGCGATTCGGTAAAGGTTGCCGCGCCGCAGACGCGAGCAGAGCGCGCAGTAGGTCCGGCCTTGGGGCACCTTGTCCATGACGACAGAGTAGGTGTCCTGATACTCGATCCTGTGGGGCACGCCCATCTTTTGCAGGAACTCGGGCAGGACGGTGGCCGGGAAACCGGGCTGGCCCTGGTCCAGATTGCAGGCCAGCAGCTCGACCGGCAGCAGACCGCGCCATTTCAGCTCGTGCAGCACGGCCAGCAGGGTGTAGCTGTCCTTGCCGCCCGACAGGCAGACCAGCCAGCGCGCGCCGGGTTCGATCATGCCGTATTGCTCGATCGCTTCGCGGGTGTGGCGGACGATCCGCTTGCGCAGCTTCTTGAAATCGGTGCTGGAGGGCGCACCGTGGAACAGCGGGTGGATGTCGTCGAGATCGTCGTCCAGCATGGTCATTTCTTCTTTGGCTCGGGGACGGGGTCATAGCCGTCGCTGCCCAGGGGGTGACAGCGGCCGATGCGGCGCAGGGCCAGCCAGCTGCCACGGATCGCGCCGTGTTTCTCCAGCGCCTCAAGCGCGTAGGCGCTGCAGGTGGGCTGGTAGCGGCAGTTATACCCGACCCAGGGGCTGAAGATCAGCCGATAGGCGCGCACGGGCAGGGCGGCGATATGGGCGAGGGGCGTCATGAGCGATCCTGATGCAGCTTTTTCAGCGCATAGATAAGGTCGGATTGCAGGTCGACAAAGGGGCGCGCGGCGGTGTCACCGGCGCGGCCGATCAGAACGTAATCCCATCCGGCATGGCCATGCGCGGGCAGGATCATGCGGGCGACCTCTCGCAGCCGCCGTTTGGCGCGGTTGCGGGCGACGGCGTTGCCAACCTTCTTGGAACAGGTAAAGCCCACGCGGATTCCCTGCGCGGGCTCATCAGCGCGACGTTTGCGCGCCTGTACCATCATGCCTTTGGTGCCCTGACGCCGCGCATTGGCGGCTTTCAGGAACTCGGCCCGGGTTTTGAGAACCGTCAGACAAACGGACACCGCCGGGGGCGTATCCCCGGGGCTGGCACTGCCATCCACGGGGGCCTCCGGCGGTGTCATGTCCGTCTGGTCGACCGAGCTTATGCGCTCAGCGACTTGCGGCCGCGTGCACGACGGGCGTTCAGGACCTTGCGGCCAGCTTTGGTTGCCATACGTGCGCGGAAGCCGTGGCGGCGCTTGCGAACCAGGTTCGAGGGCTGGTAGGTGCGTTTCATCGCTCCGTCTCCAAATCAACTGTGGTCATCATTGGGGCAGGCGATCGGATTCGCCGGACCCAGGTATTCGAAGCCCGGTCTATAGGGGGGGCTTTTTCAGAAGTCAAATGCCCATGGCCAGTTTTGCAACAAAAATGCTGCGGTTTTCGTGCGCGAATGTTTCAGTCGACGAATTGGGCCTGAAAAAACGTTACGTGAGCGGTCACCGGCGATCAACCCGGCGTGAACGGGCTATCATCTGACCGGGCCTGCGCGCATCTTGGCCGCACCGAAGAAGGGGAGACTGCCGTGCAAGAGGGACGGATTTCGCAACGCCGGGGCTGGGCCCGGATGCTGCCGCTGGCGGTGATTCTGGCCGTGGCGCTGGTGGGCGGCTACCTGCTGCGCGACGTGCTGGGGTTCGAGGCGCTGCGGGACAACCGGCAGGCCCTGCTGGCGTTCCGCGATCAGCATTACGCGCTGACGGTGCTGGCCTTCATGGCGGCCTATGTGGCGATCGTGGCGTTCTCATTGCCCGGTGCGCTGGTGGCGACGCTGACGGGCGGGTTCCTGTTCGGCACCTTTCCGGGCGTGCTGTTCAACGTCTCGGCGGCGACCATCGGGGCGGTGGGCATCTTTCTGGCCGCGCGCTGGGGGCTGGGTGAACGCCTTGCCGCCCGGATGGAGGCAGGCCACGGCGCCGTCAAACGCATCAAGGACGGCATCGACGAAAACCAGTGGTCCATGCTGTTCCTGATCCGTCTGGTGCCGGCCGTGCCGTTCTTCGTGGCCAACCTGGTGCCGGCGATGGTGGGGGTGCCGCTGGGGCGCTTCGTGGTCTCGACCTTTCTGGGGATCATTCCGGGCGGGCTGGTCTACACCTCGGTCGGGGCGGGGCTGGGCGAGGTCTTTGCCCGTGGCGAGACGCCGAACCTGGGACTGATCTTTGAGCCGCGCATCCTGCTGCCCATTCTGGGCCTGTGCGCGCTGGCGGCGCTGCCGATCGTAATCAAGGCCACCCGTGGCCGGAAAGGACTGTAATGGCTCAGATCAAGACGGATCTGCTGGTGATCGGCGCGGGCTCGGGCGGGTTGTCCGTGGCCGCCGGGGCCGTCCAGATGGGCGCCGATGTGACCCTGCTGGAGGGGCACAAGATGGGCGGCGATTGCCTGAACTACGGCTGCGTGCCGTCCAAGGCGCTGCTGGCGGCGGGTCATGCGGCCCATGCGATGACGGCGGGCGCGGCGATGGGGATCACACCCGTGGCCCCGCAGGTGGATTATGCGGCGGCCAAGGATCATGTGGCCGCCGTGATCGCCCGGATCGCCCCCGTGGACAGCCAGGAACGGTTCGAAGGGCTGGGCGTGCGGGTGATCCGCGAGTTCGGCCGCTTCACCGGGCCGCGCACCGTGCAGGCGGGCGAGGATACCATCACCGCGCGGCGGATCGTGATCGCGACGGGCTCCTCGCCCTTGGTGCCGCCGATTCCGGGGCTGGCGGATGTGCCCTACCTGACCAACGAAACCCTGTTCGATCTGCGCGAAAAGCCCGGGCACCTGCTGATCATCGGCGGCGGCCCCATCGGGATGGAGATGGCGCAGGCGCATGTCCGGCTGGGTTGCAAGGTCACCGTGATCGAGGGCGCGAAGGCGCTGGGCAAGGATGACCCGGAACTGGCCGCCATCGCGCTGGCGGCGCTGCGGGACGAGGGCGTCGAGATCGTCGAGGGCGCTTTGGCCGAGCGTATCAGTGCGGAAAACGGGATCACCGTGCAGACCTCCAAGGGTGCTTTCACCGGCTCGCACCTGCTGGTCGCGGTGGGGCGCAAACCGAATATCGAGCAGCTGAATCTGGACGCCGCCGGCATCGCCCATACCCGCGCCGGGATCACGGTGGACGGGCGCCTGCGGACCTCGAACCGCAAGGTCTATGCCATCGGCGACGTGGCGGGCGGGCTGCAATTCACCCATGTCGCGGGCTATCACGCCGGGCTGATCATCCGCGAGGCGCTGTTCGGCCTGCCCGCGCGCGTGAACACCGCGCATATCCCATGGGCCACCTATACCGACCCCGAGATCGCTCAGGTCGGCCTGACCGAAGCGCAGGCGCGCGAGCAATACGGCGACAAGCTGGAGGTCGCCCGGTTCGACTATCACCACAACGACCGCGCCATCGCCACGCGCCAGACCCGTGGCCTGATCAAGGTGATGGTGGTCAAGGGGCGGCCCGTCGGGGCCTCGATCGTTGGCCATCAGGCGGGCGAATTGATCGCCACATGGTCGCTGGCTATCGCCAACGGGGTCAAAATGGCAGGGATTTCAGCGATGATTGCCCCCTATCCGACCATCGCAGAGCTTAACAAGCGGGCGGCGGGTGCCTATTTCTCTCCGAAACTGTTTGATAACATGACGGTCAAACGGGTGGTGCGGCTGGTGCAACGCTGGCTGCCCTGACCCCGTGACGGAGCGCCGATGCTGAATACCCTTTCGGGCCGATTCCTGATCCTGACGGTCATCTTCGTGATGCTGGCCGAGGTGCTGATCTTTGTCCCCTCGATCGCCCGCTTCCGCGAGGATTACCTGCTGTCGCGCCTGGAACGGGCGCAGATCGCCTCGCTGGCCTTGCTGGCGGACGACATGATCTCGCCTGATCTGGAGGAAGAGCTGCTGCGCAACGCCGAGGTGTTCAACGTCGTGCTGCGCCGGAACGAGGCGCGGCAGCTGATGCTGTCCTCTCCGCTACCGATGCCGATCCACGCGACGTTCGACCTGCGCAACGCCCCCCCGTTCGAGCTGATCCGCGACGCCATGATGGAGCTGTTCGACCCCGAGCCGCACGTCATCCGAGTCATCGGCAACCCCGTGCGCGAGGCCGGTCTGCTGATCGAGATCACGATGGAAACCGCGCCGCTGCGCATGGCGATGATCGACTATGGCTTGCGCATCCTGCTGCTGTCTGCGGTGATCTCGGCCTTCACGGCGGTGCTGTTGTTCCTGGCCGTGCGGGTGTTCCTGGTCAAACCGATCAAGGGCGTGGTGCGGCACATGCAGAACTATGCCGCCAACCCCGAGGACGCCCGGCGCATCATCCAGCCGACCTCGGGCCTGCGCGAGCTGCGCGAGGCCGAAGAGGCGCTGGCGACCATGCAGACTCAGCTGACCGGCGCGCTGAAGCAAAAGGAACGCCTGGCGCAGCTGGGCGGGGCGGTGGCCAAGGTCAGCCACGATCTGCGCAACATGCTGACCAGCGCGCAGCTGTTCACCGACCGGATCGAGATGTCCGAGGATCCCGGCGTCAAACGTCTGGCGCCGAAGCTGGTGAACTCGATCACCCGCGCCGTGCATCTGTGCGAATCCACGCTGGCCTTTGGTAAGGCCGAGGAACCGGCGCCCCGCCTGTCGCGCGTCTACCTGGCCGATATCGTCAGCGACGTGGTGGACAGCGAACGCCTGTCGGTGGGCGAGCACGATATCTCCTTCGCCGAGGACGTCCCCGGCACCCTGCAAGTGCGCGCCGATGCCGAGCAGCTGTACCGCGTGATTTTCAACCTGGTGCGCAATGCCCGGCAGGCGATCGCGCAATCGGGCGAGGCGGGCGAAATCTCGATCCACGCCGAGGAAGACGAGTCGCGCTGGCTGATCCGAATCTCGGATACCGGCCCCGGCCTGCCGAAAAAGGCCCGCGAACACCTGTTCACCCCGTTCCAGGGCGGCGCCACCAAGGGCGGCAGCGGGCTGGGGCTGGCCATCGCGCAGGAACTGATCCGCGGCCACGGCGGCGCTTTGCGGCTGGTCCATACCGGGGCTGAGGGCACCTCGTTTGAGATTTCTTTGCCCAAAGGTGTGGCGGGTCAGTAAAATAAGGGGCCTGCGAGGGGGCGAAAAAACTTCTGCAAAAACTGTTACTTTTGCCCTTGCAAGTATCCGCAGCAGAGTCTAAACCCCGCCTCCACGGACTGGTAGCTCAGTTGGATAGAGTACTTGACTACGAATCAAGGGGTCGGGGGTTCGAATCCTCCCCAGTCCGCCACTTACCCCTGAAAAGATTGAATAAATCGTCCAACTGAGACGCGTACCCGCCAAAAATCCCGCCTAAGAATTTGCGCTTAGATGGGGTGATGTTGGGTAGGGCGTCTCCGTGAATTAGCTGCTGGTGGACGCGCTTTCCAATTTGGTGTGCTCTGTCGGTTTCTTTCCTGCTTGCTGGATAGAGAATGCAAAGAGCGGCCTCTAAAGGTCCAAGTTCTTCGACGCTGTGCGTAACGCCCAGCGAAGTTTCTGCGCTTCGGAAATTCGCCTGCGCCCTTCTTGTGTTCTAGGCCCCGTACTAGCGCCACCATGAAATTTGCAACGCTTCCTTCCTGGCATTGCTTTGGCTTGGCATGGAGCGCCTTTTCGGGTCTTTGCGCCGCAAAGGTGTTTAGTTTGAGGACGGCTTGTTGTTGCTAAGACCCCATCACGTGCGCGCGTAGTGTTCCGAAAAACCCCCAAGCCAAATCGCGGAGCAACCTGAATGCCCAGTGCGGCCAATATCAATCGTGGTCCGTAGGCAAAAGGCCGAACAGTTGGTTTTCTCTCCCAATACTTGACGGTGTCAGGGTGCAAGCCCGCCAGCCTAGCTAGTGAAGAGCGCGAGAGACCATGGCTGTGCCTTAGTGAGCGAAGGCAATCGCCAGACATGCTTATGGGGTGAAGGTCTGACATTGGGGCCGTGAGCAATCTTTCTAACTGACGGACACTATTTGCACTCAATGAATACCGTGAACTGGCTCGCGATCCGCGCAAGCGCAACGGCTTCCATTGGTTCGTCACTGTCGCCCAAAAGTGGTTGAACTCCGTGTTGTGAGAGAAATAGTTTGGCAATCTCACCACGTACCGCAAAGTTCACATTCTGCGGGATGTCTCCGGTGACTTCCGACAGCTTTTTCGCATTCAGCTTCGCAACAACGACGCCCACAACTTCTCCGTCTCGCCCAACCACTGGTCCGCCTGAATTCCCAGGCTGAACTGGGGCGGAAATTTGCATTTGTGTTGCCTCACCTCGGAGGCCGGTGAGGGAAGAAATTGCACCACGCGTAACATTTAAACCGCCCAATAAGCCCGCATAGGGATAACCGACCACAGTCACGTCTGAATTCAGCAGAGCGGGGCTAGGTGAGAATTTGGCGGGTGCTTTACTTGCCGGTAGTTGGGTCAGCAGCAATGCTAGGTCAAAATCAGGTGAACTGCCCACCAGCTGCGAACGCTGTTTGTCGACAAAGATTTCGCGGCATCCATCTACAACGTGGGCGTTTGTTAGGACGTGGCCGGAAGTCGACACTACAAACCCCGATCCACTCCCTGTTGTTTCACGCTTTTCTGTGGGCTTTTTCTGACTGGCCTCTTCGTCTTTTTGGTTTTCGTCAAACCACCTGAAAAGATCCAAAATTGTCCGGTTCAAGTACCCATCTTTGGTTATGTCCAGTGGGGGTGTCCTGCCCACGACGATGCTTGATGAGACTGCTCCCAGCAGGTTTGCATCCTGCTTGTTGGCGTACAACATTACCGTCGACCACTTGCCATTCACAAAGTCTGATCGAGTGTAAAGTGCTTCTCCTGTGGGCTTGGTTGAGCTTGTAACGGCAAGCCCTTGCTTTCTGACGATATAGGGCTTGCCGTAACCTTCATGCCAATTTTCAGTGAAGCTGTGGATTGAGTTTGCGGCGTCCAAGTCCAACGCCCCGACGGAATATGAGAACGAATTTGTTCTATGCCGATAGTTGGCAAACCGTTCCGAAGGTGGATCAACGACTAGCTTCTTTGATGGTACGAGAAGGGAAATGCCAAGGTCGGGTAGGTATCTAAATTGCCAGCCGTCTCTATCGACCTTGTCAATCAGAGACAGGGCCAAAACTACCATATGCCAGTCTCTTGAAGCTTCGTTCAGTTCTCTCGCTGAAAACCGCGCCAAAGCTCTTTGACTTAACCGTCCCCATGCTCCGTCGAGGAGTCCTTGGTAGTCTCCTTCAAACGCAAGGGCGGCTTGAAGAAATCTTTTGTCCCCAACACTTAGGCGGCTGGCATCAAAGCCTTGCAAAAGATTGGCGTAGTCTTGGGCAATTGTGGGGTGTGGTAAAAACCAAGCTGCCAATATCAAGGCAAGAATTCGCGCAAAGCATTTCATTCTGGTACCCGTTTTCAACCAGCACATCTTTGCACACTACTAATCCGCCGATCAATCGGAACGTCTGTCTTTGGCTTGATGGTGATACGGAACGCCAAGGGAATACTCGCGATCCAGTCCCTATGGCTAGATGTAGATGTGGAACAATCACTGTGCCGTTCAGCAAAGGAAAACGGGCTATCACGTCACAATGCTTGTGACAGTAAGGCCATTTATTCATTGGTTTCGGCGTCAACTGGCACAATGGCTGTGCCACCTCGGCACCATGGCTGTGCGGGGGATTTTTTTTCTCGCCAGGAAATGAAACCTTTACGCGCTGGGCATTTGTCTGCGGTCGGAAGCTCATCCAGCGCCCAAACCGACGCTTTCCCAATACCCGACGGCCCAAGATAGGGCGCTTGGGTCAAGTGAATCAGCCCCCGGCGTTCAAGCTCTCTGAAGTATCCGCCAACGGAATTTCGGTGGACGTTGATAGCGGTTGCTGCGTCCCTGTGGCTGAGGATGATTTCCCCGTTGTTTGACCCGTTGTAGCGACGCTTAAGTTCGATGTAGAGCGCCCTAGGGCCGGGGGCGAGCGTCGCCCAGGCTTCGGATGCTTGTAGCCACTCGGACAACTGGACGTGACGCCCAGTTCCTTTCTTTTTGTATTTGTAGGGGCGCTTGTTCATTCAATCGCTCCGTTCACAAGCAGAGATAGCCACAGGCGCAAGGCGACAACTTGGCTAGGGCAACTGCCAAGAACTAGCAAAGCGCCGCCTGTGGCGCTCTCAGAGCCTGTACGGGCGTTGATCTGCCACCGCCCATTGTTTCGCGTTAGTTGGTAGCTGGGTAGTTGTCCCACAGTCTGTCTCCTTCGATTTTATCTGCCCGGAGTCTCGCGCGGCTGTCAGTCGGCTCAAATGCACAGGCATATTTGCCCAAGTTCTGCCCGATCAGTTCCCGTCGCTGCGTGTCTGAAATACAGGTTGGATCAGGCAATCCAGCCACCAGCGTTTGTGCTTGCCGGGGTGTTCGCCCTTGTGGGTTTCCCATTCGTCGCGGATCGGGATGCCGTGAACATGCTTGGCGGTGTAGATGTACGCGGCCCAGCGCGGCCCTAGGGCTTCGCGCCCTGTGCGGCCTTCCGGTCCTGCCTTGCGCAGTTCTTCAACCGCCCAGCGGACACGGCCATTAAGAATTTCGGTCCGGGTGTCCCCGTTGGCGTCGGTGATTTCGTAGGGGATCGGCCCCCATTTTTTGGATGACATGATTTAGTCCTTTGACGTTGTGCCAGAGGACGGGCGGGGCTAGTTTGTGAATGTGAGATTTTGCCCTCGGCCCCGTCCAGAAATGGCGGGGCTTTCCTTTAGGCAGGATTGGCCCGGTTGCGTTCCCAGGCTTCAATTTCGGACAGCTTCCACCGCGAACATTGCGGCGACAGCTTCACAGGGCGGGGAAAGGTGGCGTCTGTCTTTGCCCAGCGCCACGGCGTTGAGCGGTGAACGCCATAGCGGGCGGCAAGATGTGTGTCTGCTAGATAAGTTTCAGCCATGCGAAGCACTCCAATCGGTTGCAATTAGGAGCATACTGACGCGTCAAAATGGGCTTTGGAACACAGGCAGAACTAGCAAAAGGGAAATCGGGATTTGAGTTGGTTATGCATTACTTTTGCCATCCGTACGCATCTTCAAACCACGTTTGATCGTGTAGATGCTGACGCTTTGTCGCAACGCTTTGGATACCATTTGCTCCACAGTGGCCCATGTGATTCCTAACGCGCCGTGTCCGTTCGGGAAAAGTGCTGTATATACATCTGCTGCCTCTTCTTGCTTTCTTGGGCGGCCGATAGGGGCGGTAATTTCCTCAACTTCATGGGGCCAGCTGAACATTGACGATAGAATTTTTTGTATTCTGTCCACATCTTCGTTGCGGATGCAGACTGACCATCCGTCAAAAGGCGCGGCTGTTCGTGACAATTTACGAACAGCGTCGGCATCTGGGAACGATTGGATTTCCGTTTCAGACGGAACCACGATGCACCCCGTCTGAATATCAAAGATGTAGTATGTGGATTTGCCAGATAGGATTTCTTCGGCGGTTTTTTTCTTGGCGATGTTCACAAGCCCTGCATCAGTTAGGGGCCACTCGAATTCAAACCAGTGCAGCATTTCCTGCGAAAGAAAAAATGTCGGAGACGCCTGCATTGTAGTTCCCGATGGGGCTGAGAGGTACAAAGGTACAGGCTGGCGTTGTAATAAATTGCTAACTAGCCACTCGATTAGGAGCATTCGAGACCGCAGAGCAAATTCGAGAAAATCTCTATCAAACATATCCTTTCCGGTTGGATCATTTTCCGCGACCCAAGGTAAGGCGCATTCTCGAAAAAACCTATCGCCGCGTTCTTGGCACCATTGGAGAGCATAATTGATAGGGGAAAATCCCTCTGGTGCATACATTTAGACTATCCTCACAACTTTGGCTCCGGCCTTGCTGGTTCCGGTCAAATAATCCGCCCAAGCTGCCATCATCGCACGGCGTTTCTCAATCATGTCGCCCCGCCGATATGCCGCCTCTACGGCGTTGCTGACCTTGTGGGCCAAAGCCACCTCGGCCATGTCACCCGGGAAATGAGTGCGCTCGGCCACCCAATCGCGGAACGTGCTGCGTAGGCCATGAGGTACAGCGGGGCGCTTGCTGACGCGATCCACGAAGCCCAAGCCCCCGTCGGCCACGTCTGCCTTGTGAATGCGCTTCATGGTCGCGCTCAGGGTCATGTCGGACAACTGCCCGCCGCGCTGGGCGGGGAATACCAGAGTGTTGTCTGGAAACCGGGGTAGAGCCGCTAGAAGCGCCATTGTTTCATTGCTCAGGGCAACGCGGTGCTCGCGTTCTTTCTTCATCCGGCCTGCCGGAATGGTCCAAACCCCGGCGTCCAGGTCGATTTCATCCCACTGTGCGCCGCGCACTTCTTGCGACCGTGCAGCGGTCAGGGCGGCGAATTCCAAAGCTCTTGCGCCCATGCCGTCTCGGTCGCGGATTGCCGCGAACCAACGCGGAGCGTCGTCTATTTGAATGGCGGGTTGGTTGTCCTGCTTTGCTATCCGGTCAGGTGCGGGCAGAAGCTCTTTCAGGTTTCCGGCCCAGCGGGCGGGGTTGTCTCCTGTCCGGTGTCCGGCAACGGTTGCCCAAGATAGAACCGCCTCAATTCGGCCCCGCAGGCGCTTGGCGGTTTCGGTCTTGGTGCGCCAGATTGGTTCTAACACCCTCAGAACGTCTTGAACGGTGATTTCGTCCACCAGCATGTTCCGCAGATCAGGCATGGCGTAGGTGTTCAGGGTGTTGCGCCACTGGTCGCGGTGCTTTGCGTTCTTGAAGGCGTCCAGCTTCGCAGCAAGACACCTGTCAACGGCGTCTGCAAACGTCAGCCCTCTGCGCTGGGCGGTTTCCAGTGCGGCCCGTGTTGCTTTGCGTTCTTCGACGGGATCAATGCCGCTTCGGATTTTGTCTTTGGTATCACGCGCTCTGTCGCGCGCTTGGGCTAGTGTCACGTCTGGGAAGCCGCCTAGACCGATTTCCCGGCGCTTGCCTCCTACGCTTGCCCGCAGAAGCCAAGAGCGGCCTCCATTGGGTGTAAGTTGCATCAGCAGACCGGACACCCCACCTACCGCAATCGTTATGTTGCCCCCTTTGCCAGGGTGCTGCATCCGTTTCACTTCCAGCGCAGAAAGCTCTTTGGCAACTCGCGGCATTTTTACCCACCATCTTACCCGCCTAAAAATATGTGACGTGTTGCGACAGGTTGCAATGGGTCAAGTCTAAGATGCTTAATAAAATATCGTAAAATAACGGAAATTTTCGATTTGCGGCGCTGGGGTGCAACGTGATATTGGCGGTTCCCCAGTCCGCCACTTTCCCCTGAAAAGATTGAATAAATCGTCCAACTGAGACGCATGCTGGCCAGCGCGCCCGACTGTTCTTATGCATTTTGGCATGGGTTTGAACCGGGGCGGCTGACCCACATGGGGCTGTAAGCCTGAAAGGGTGTTCAAAAGAATTCCGGACTCCGGTCCATGACCCGGCTGAGCTGCGACAGGATGTTCGCCGCCTTGCCGGGATCGGGAAGGCTAGGCCGCGCAGCCGGGCGATCCGCCGGTTCCTGCGGCCGGTGTCCTGCCAGAAGCTGTCGTACGATTTTCACTGAAAAATGTACAATTCCGGGATGGAATAAAAAGAACCGAAGCGGCGCGGGCCGCTTCGGTTTCGTTTTTCGGGCCGATCAGACCGGTCAGGTCATGAACAGCGCGCCCTCCAGCGCGACCAGATCGGTCACCCCCTGAACGATCAGCACTTCGCCGCCGTCGAAGTTGAAGACGGTGTTGCCCCAGGCCGTGACGGTCGCGAACTGGGCGATCACCTCGGCTGCGGTCAAGGTGCCATAGCCGTGATCCGTCCACAGGGCAGTCACCAGCTCGATCATGTCGTTGTCGGCAAAGGTCAGGTCGGTGATGATGGCCGTGTCCTCGCCCGGCTGGAACAGGAAGAAGTCCGCGCCGGAACCGCCGGTCAGGGTGTCGGTGCCCGACCCGCCCCAAAGCCAGTCGTCACCAGCCCCGCCGCGCAGCACGTCGTTGCCTTGCTCGCCCAGCAGGTTGTCCATGTCGGCCCCGCCATCGATCGTGTCATTGCCCCAACCGCCGATCATGTAGTCGTTGCCGTTGGTGCCATACAGCACGTCATTGCCGCCGCCGCCATGCACGATGTCGTCGCCGTCGCCAGCCCAGACCGTGTCATTGCCTTCGCCACCGTTGACGAAGTCGCTGCCCAGACCGCCATAGATCAGGTCGACACCGCTGCCGCCCCAAAGTTGGTCGTTGCCGGTGCCACCGCCGATGGTGTTCTGACCGGCGATGCCATAGATGATGTCGTCGTCATCCATGCCCCACAGCTGGTCGTTTCCGGCGCCACCGCCGAGGGTGTCATTGCCGGCTCCGCCATACAGCAGGTCGTTGCCGCCCTCGCCATACAGCAGGTCGTTGCCCGCGCCGCCGCCGATCTGGTCGTCGCCGTTGCCGCCCCAGGCGGTATCGTCGCCGGTATCGGCCCAGATCTGATCGTTGCCGTCCAAGCCGTGCAGCTCGTCGTTCTCGGTGCCGGCATAGATCGTGTCGGCATCCGAGCCGCCCCAGATCGTGTCGCTGCCCGCGCCGCCGCCAAGGATGTTGGCGCCGCTGACACCGAAGATGTAGTCGTTGCCGTTGCCGCCCCAGATCTGATCATTGCCAGCCCCGGCACCCAGGGTGTCGTTGCCGTCTTCGCCCAGCAGAACGTCATTGCCAGCGCCACCGGCCAGGTTGTCATTGCCCAGACCGCCGCGCAGGGTGTCGTTGCCGTCGCCGCCGTTCAGCACGTCGTCGCCGTCTTCGCCCTCCAGCACGTCATTGCCATAGCTGCCGTCCAGCAAGTCGTTGCCGCCGCCGCCATACAGGGTGTCATTGCCCCAGTTGCCCCAGATCGTGTCGTTTCCGGCCCCGCCGACGCCGATGTCATGGCCGCCCAGCAGGTCGACCGAGCCACCGGAATCGTCCAGCGCGATCACGTCGTCGCCCCAGGTCGGGGTGCCGTTCAGTTCGGGCACCAGGAAGGTGCGGGTGTAGATGCCCTCGGTGCCGCCATTGTCGCCCTGGCTGTACCAGGTGACGATGATCTCGCCGTTCAGGCCCATTTCAGCCCGCGGGCGGATCTGCCAGCCAAGGATGCTGGAGTCGACCATCTGGGCCGGACCGACCGCGGTGCCATCGGCCGCGTACCGCTGGGCGTAGATGTCAAAGCGGTTCGGCGACCAATAGTCATCGACCGTGTAAATGGACAGGAATCCTCCGTCCGGCAGGGCGACCAGTTCGTAATCGCCCAAGGCGCCGCCACCGGGTTGCAGGGGGGTTTCGCTGCCGACCATGGTGCCATCGGCGCCATAGACCTGCAGGTGAGCCGACGGCCAGAAGGTCCAGGCGATCACGTAGCCGCCACCCTCGAGCGCGCAAATGCGCGGCAGACCTTCGCTGCTATCAGTGACAGAGGGCGCAATGCGCTGATCGCCGACCGTGTTGCCCTGATCGTCGAAAATCTGCATCAGCACGCCGTTATAGGCGCCGTCCACGCCGGTTCCGTCCTGCCAGACCACGACGAAGCCGCCGCCATCCAGCGCCACGACCTGCCCATAGCTCTGCCAGCCACTGGCCAGCGAGTTGACCTGTGCCGAGGCGCGCAGGGTGGTTCCGTCGGCCTCGTAGATACGCATGTCCAGATTGGCGTCATTGGTGAAAACCACCACGATCGCGCCATCCGACAGCGTGGTCAGAGAGCCATCATGTTCCCAGCTGGAGGTCACGACAAACCCCGAGTCGCTGACCTGATATGCCTCGACATAGGCGTCGCCCAGCGGGGTGCCGTCGGCTGCGTAATGGCGCATCATCAGGTTGCGGCCGGTGTTGTAGCCCGAGTTGTACTCGACCACCGTCCAGGTCACGGTAAAGCCGCCATCGGCCCGCCAGGTGACATCGGGGTTCCACTGAGCCATCTCGTTGTCGCCCGGATCCAGCACCGGGGTGCTGATCTCGAAGGCCGCGCCCAGCGGCTGGCCATTCGCGCCAACCACGCAGCCCCAGACCTCGGACGCGCCGGTGTCGGGCTCGTTATCCCAGACAACCACATAGTTGCCATTCGTCAGACGCGTTACGTTCAGCGCCTCGGAAAACGACCCAACGATGTCGCCGTTCGGGCCTTCGATCAAAACGTCACTCGTCAGAGGAAACATGAAAGTACTCGGCATAATAATATCCCCCTCTTCAATGACTGCATCCATTGCAGTTGGGGGTATTGTATCCGGTATGCGGCATGTTTGATTTGACCGGTGTCAACAAACGGTCAGGTCGCAAATCACCGCTTTTGGGCCAGATATTTGCCGAAAGCGGCCAGGGTTCTGGCTGACACGTGATGCTCGATCCCTTCGGCATCCAGCTCGGCGATGTCGGCCGGAACGCCCACCGCGATCAGCAACTCGACCACCGTCCGGTGCCGGGCACGGACGTGATCGGCCAGCCGGGCGCCTTCGTCGGTCAGAAAGACGCCGCGATAGGGGCGCGAGGTGGCCAGCCCTTCGCGTTTCAGCCGGGCGATGGCCTTGGTGGCGGTGGGCTGCGCTACACCCATGCGGGCCGCGATGTCGGCAACCCGCGCCTCGCCGAATTCAGCGATCAGATCGCCGATCATCTCGACATAGTCCTCCAGCACGGCCTTGGCCTGCGCCTCGCGGGCGCGGGCAAAACGGTCGGCCTGGTCCTGGAACTCTGGAGGGGTGTCGGGCATGGAATCTCGGGCAAAGGGGTGCATGAGTTATAGCCGTGGCTTTACTGTTTCACCAGCGCGCAGATGCTTCACAAATTCAGCTTTTTGAAATTTTCCGGTTGCAAGAGTTATAGCCGTGGCTATGAATCGCCTCGAAACGCGCTAGGGGTGACCATGAGCGGAATGACACATCGGACACGGACCGGAATCGCAGCCGTCTTGCGCGGCGAGCGTCACGGGCTGCGTGCGCGTCTGTTGTTCGCGGGGCCGGCGATCATCGCGTCGGTGGCCTACATGGACCCGGGCAATTATGCGACAAACATTCAGGCCGGTGCGGGCTATGGCTATCGCCTGTTGTGGGTGGTGCTGCTGGCCAACCTGATCGCCATGCTGTTTCAGGCGCTGTCGGCCCGGCTGGGCATCGTGACGGGCCGTAACCTGGCCGAGCTGTCACGGGATCACCTGCCGCGTCCGTTGGTCTGGGTGATGTGGGCCGTGTCCGAGATCGCCGCGATGGCCACCGACCTGGCCGAGTTCCTGGGCGGTGCGATCGGTCTGGCGCTGCTGTTCAACCTGCCGCTGATGGTGGGGATGGGGATCACCGCGATCGTGACCTACGGCATCCTTGTGTTCGAAGGACGTGGGTTCCGCCCGATGGAGTTGATCATCGGCGCCTTGGTTGCCGTTATCGGGCTGTGCTATCTGGCCGAGGTTCTGATCGCCCCCATCGATTGGGCAGAGGCGGGCGCGGGCCTGCTGACCCCCGATCTGCCGGATGCCGCCGCGCTGACGATTGCCGTGGGGATCATCGGAGCCACCGTGATGCCGCACGCGATCTATCTGCATTCGGGCCTGACCCAATCGCGCGCCGATCTGCGCGACGATGCCGACCGGCGCAAGGTTCTGCGGTTCTCGAACGTCGAGGTGGTGCTGGCGCTGGCCGTCGCCGGGTTGGTCAACATCGCCATGGTGATGATGGCCGCCAGCGCGTTCCACCGGGGTCACACCGAGGTGGCCGAGATCGAGACCGCCTATCACACCCTGACGCCCTTGCTGGGGGCGGCGGCTGCGGGGATTTTCCTGACGTCGCTGATCGCCTCGGGGATTTCCAGCTCGGTCGTGGGGACGATGGCGGGGCAGATGATCATGCAAGGCTTCCTGCATATCCGCATCCCGATCTGGCTGCGCCGCGCGATCACCATGCTGCCCGCCTTTGCCGTGGTGGCGGCGGGGGTGAACGCGACGCAGGCGCTGGTTGTCAGTCAGGTGATCCTGTCAATTGCCCTGCCGGTGCCGATGCTGGCGTTGCTGCATTTCTCGGCCCGCCGGGATCTGATGGGCGAATTCGCCGTGGGGCTGGTGCTGCGGGGGCTGGCCCTGCTGGGGGCGGCCGTGGTGCTGGGGCTGAACTTCGTGCTGCTGGCCGATGTGTTCGGCCTGCCGGTGCCGTTCCTGGCCGGTTAATCCCCGCGCGGGCTGCGGCCGGTCCATTTGCGGTAGGCCCGGAAAAACGCGCTGGGTTCGCTGTAGCCGACCTGGGCCGAGATTTCGGCCACACTCAACCCGCCCGCCTCCAGCATCCGTTGCGCGCGGGCCAGACGCAGATCGTCCTTGATCGCCTGATAGCTTTGCCCATCGGCGCGCAGCTGGCGGCGTAGCGTTGCCGGGGACAGGGACATCGCGCGGGCCAGAGCCTCGAAATCGGGCCAGTCGGCGGGGGGGAGCGCGCCCAGATGCGCGCGGACCCGGATCGCCATGCCCTGATCGTGCCGAAAGCGGACAAGGATGTTCGCCGGGGCCTCGCGCAGGAAAGTCCGAAGGGCCGCCGCGTCGCGGATCACCGGCAGGCCCAGATGGGCCGCGTCGAATCGCATTGCCGTGGTGGGCGCGTCAAAGTGGACGGGCGCGCCAAAGAACTGGCGGTATTCGCTACGATGCTCGGGTGCGGGGCAGGCGAAATCCAGACCGCGCAACGGGATGCGCCGCCCGACCAGCCAGCAGGTCACGCCCATCAGGATCAGCCAGTAGGTGCGATAGGCAAAGGCACTGCGCGGGGTGGTCGAGGTCAGCTCGATCCGGGCCTCGCCGTCCTGGATGTGCAAGGTGCCGCGCGGGTCGTCCAGGGCCACGGACAGGAACAACAGCGCCCGGTGCAGCGCCTGTTTCAGCGTCTTGGTTTGTAGAACGGCGTGGCAGAGCAGGGTGAAACTGCCCGGACGCATCGGGCGGGCGCCCAGACCAAAGAACTCGTCCTGCATCTGCTGCGCGATCAGCCACCACAGACGGCCGTAAAGCGCGTTGCTGACGGGGTGGGTCACGGGGGCGCTCAGCCCCAGCTCGGCCAGCAGGGCGGTCGGGTCGTGACCAGCCGCACGCACGCAATCCAGCGCGTCGTCGACGAATTCAGCGGTGATCGGTGTGGCGGTCATCGGTCTGGGATACTGGCAAATTCGATCACAAATCAAGTCATGAGCTGTCATTGATTGCCATGCGCCGATCAGTATCTTGCGCCCAGAGGAGAGGGCCCCTGGCCCGCAGGAGGATGATATGCAGATCGACGGTAAAGTATTCCTTGTGACGGGTGGTGGCTCGGGTCTGGGCGCCGCTGTTGCCGAAATGGTGGTCGGGGCCGGTGGCAAGGTCGTGCTGGTGGACATCAACGCACTGGCGGGCGCCGCAATGCAGGAAAAGCTGGGCGAGGACGCGCGCTTTGTGAAGACCGACGTGACCAAGGACGAGGACGGCCGCGCCGCAGTGGCCGCTGCGCAGAGCGCGTTTGGCCGCATCGACGGGCTGGTCAATTGTGCGGGCGTCGCACCGGGCGAAAAGATCGTGGGCCGCAAGGGCGCGCATGATCTGGACACGTTCGCGCGGACCGTCTCGATCAACTTGGTCGGCACGTTCAACATGCTGCGCCTTGCAGCCGAGGCCATCGCACAGCAACCCGCTGGAGAGGGCGGCGAGCGCGGCGTGATCGTCAACACCGCTTCGATCGCGGCCTATGATGGCCAGATCGGGCAGGCGGCCTATGCCGCGTCGAAGGGCGGGGTTGCCTCCCTGACTTTGCCCGCCGCGCGCGAGCTGGCTCGCTCGGGCATCCGGGTGGTGACGATCGCGCCGGGCATTTTTGCGACGCCGATGATGGCAGGCATGCCGGACGAGGTGCAGGACGCGCTTGGGGCCTCGGTTCCGTTCCCGCCGCGTCTGGGCAAGCCCACGGAATACGCGGCGATGGTCAAGCACATCATCGAAAACCAGATGCTGAACGGCGAGGTGATCCGTCTGGACGGCGCGCTGCGCATGGCACCGAAATAAGGAGTTATGGACATGACTGTTGATCCGATCGTGATCGTGGGTTCGGCTCGTACGCCGATGGGTGGGTTCCAGGGCGATTTCGCCGAGGTTGAGGCCTCCAAACTGGGCGGGGCAGCGATCTCGGCCGCGCTGGCCGGGGCAGGGCTGTCGGCCGAGGCCGTGCAAGAGGTGATCATGGGCTGCGTGCTGCCCGCCGGTCAGGGCCAGGCGCCCGCGCGGCAGGCAGGCATGGCGGCTGGTTTGCCGCTGGGGGCCGGGGCCACGACCATCAACAAGATGTGCGGCAGCGGCATGCGGGCGGCGATGTTCGCTCATGACATGCTGGTCGCTGGCAGCGCCGACGTGATCGTCGCCGGCGGGATGGAGAGCATGTCGAACGCGCCCTACCTGCTGCCCAAGGCGCGCGGCGGGTATCGCATGGGGCATGGCGCGGTCATGGACCACATGTTCCTGGACGGGCTGGAAGACGCCTATGACAAGGGCCGCCTGATGGGCACTTTTGCCGAGGATTGTGCGCAGGCCTACCAGTTCACCCGCGAGGCGCAGGACGAGTTCGCCATCACCTCGCTGACCCGCGCGCAAAAGGCGATCAGCGACGGCAGTTTCGTGCGTGAAGTCGCGCCCGTCACGGTGAAGACCCGCAAGGGCGAGACCGTGGTCAGCATCGACGAGCAACCCGGCAACGCCCGTCTGGACAAGATCCCGACGCTGAAACCCGCCTTCCGCAAGGACGGGACGGTGACGGCGGCGAATGCCTCGTCGATTTCCGATGGTGCGGCGGCGCTGGTGATGATGCGTCAGTCCGAGGCCGAAAAGCGCGGCCTGACCCCGCTGGCGCGGATCGTCGGCCATTCGACCCACGCGATCGAGCCCTACAACTTCCCCACCGCACCTATCGGCGCGATGCAGAAGCTGGCCGAGAAAACCGGCTGGGCCATGAAAGACGTGGACCTGTTCGAGATCAACGAAGCTTTTGCCGTGGTCGCCATGGCAGCGATGCGGGATCTGGACTTGCCGCATGACAAGGTCAACGTGCATGGTGGGGCTTGTGCGCTTGGCCATCCGATTGGTGCGTCCGGCGCGCGGGTGATGGTGACGCTGCTGGCAGCGTTGGAGAAATATGACCTCAAACGTGGCGTCGCGTCGCTGTGCATCGGCGGCGGGGAGGCCACGGCGATTGGTCTGGAAAGGATCGCGTGATGATGCTGGACGAAACCAACGAAATGGTGCGCGATGCCGTTCGGGCCTTTGCGCAAGAGCAACTGGCCCCCGGTGCCGCCAAGCGCGACGAGGAGCACGCCTTTCCCAAGGCTGAACTGGCCGAGATGGGTAATCTTGGCTTCATGGGGATGCTGGTGCCCGAGGAATTCGGCGGCTCGGACATGGGCATGGTGTCCTACGCCCTGGCGCTGGAGGAGATCGCGGCGGCGGATGGCGCGTGCTCGACCATCGTGTCGGTGCACAGTTCCGTGGGCTGCGTGCCGATCCTGAAATACGGCACGGACGCACAAAAGGCGCGGTTCCTGCCGAAAATGGCGGCGGGCGAATGGATCGGCGGCTTTGCCCTGACCGAACCGCAGGCCGGCTCTGACGCGTCCGGGCTGAAAACCCGCGCGCGTCTGGACGGTGATCACTACGTGATCGACGGGGCCAAGCAGTTCATCACCTCGGGTAAGAATGGCGACGTGGTGATCGTGTTCGCGGTCACTGATCCGGCGGCGGGCAAGAAGGGCATCAGCGCCTTCATCGTGCCCACGGATACGCCCGGCTACGAGGTCGTTTCGGTCGAGCGTAAGCTGGGTCAGCACAGCTCGGACACGTGTTCGCTGGCGTTCACCAACATGCGCATCCCGGTCGAGAACCGTCTGGGCGCCGAGGGCGAGGGCTACAAGATCGCGCTGGCCAACCTTGAGGGCGGACGCATCGGCATCGCCTCGCAATCCGTGGGCATGGCGCGGGCCGCGTTCGACGCGGCGCGGGCCTACGCACATGAGCGGGTCACGTTCGGCAAGCCGATTATCTCGCATCAGGCGGTGGGGTTCAAACTGGCCGACATGGCGACCAAGATCGAGGCCGCGCGCCACATGGTCCTGCACGCGGCGCAGCTGCGTCAGGCCGGGCTGCCATGCCTGACCGAGGCGTCGATGGCCAAGCTGTTCGCATCGGAAATGGCTGAACAGGTCTGCTCGGCCGCAATCCAGATCCACGGCGGCTATGGCTATCTGGCCGACTACCCCGTCGAGCGGATCTATCGCGACGTCCGCGTCTGCCAGATCTACGAAGGCACCAGCGAGGTGCAGCGACTGGTGATCGCCCGCGGGCTGTAACGCATTCCGTGGCTTGGCCTTCCGCGTTGGCTGCTCTAGCTTGGCGGCGAACAGGAAAGGACATCCCATGGAAATGAGCGACAGCCGCGTGATCAAGGCGGACCGGGCCACGGTCTGGGCCGCCTTGCTGAGCCCCGAAGTGCTGAAAGAGTGCGTCCCCGGCGCGCAAGAGGTGACGGGCACCCCCGAGGACGGGTTCGAGGCGACGGTCGTGCAAAAGGTCGGCCCGGTGAAGGCGACGTTCAAGGGGCAGGTCACCGTCTCGGACGTGGTGGAACTGACCAGCCTGACCTTGTCGGGCGAAGGCAAGGGCGGCGCTGCTGGCTTTGCCAAGGGCGGGGCCAAGGTGGTGCTGGCCGATGATCCCGACGGCACGTTGCTGAGCTACGATGTCGAGGCCAAGGTCGGCGGCAAGCTGGCCCAGCTGGGCAGCCGTCTGATCGACAGTTTCGCCAAGAAAATGGCCGACGATTTCTTTGCCCGCTTTCAGTCGGCGCTGGAAGGCGACGCCGAAGAGGCCCCCGAAGGTGACGAAAAACCCAAGGGCTGGTTTTCCAAGCTGCGTGGAAAATAAGCCGGATTTCCTTACGAAACCTGCCGATTTTTCCCGGCAAGGGGCGGCATTAGGTGGCCTCACCTTGTTTGTCGCCTTCCGGCAATCTACATGGGCCTGTATGAAGCGTTTCATCCCCTTTCTGAACCCGGCGCCCAAGGTTGCGGTGATCCGGCTGAACGGCGTGATCGGCACCGGCCGCGCGCCGTTGAACGATGCCGCCCTGGCCCCGGTGATCGAGCGCGCCTTTCGCAAGGGCAAGCCCAAGGCGGTGGCGCTGATCATCAACTCGCCCGGCGGATCGCCTGTGCAATCGGCGCTGATCGCCGCGCGCATCCGGCGTCTGTCCGAGGAAAAAGACATCCCCGTTCACGCCTTTGTCGAGGACGTGGCGGCCTCGGGTGGCTATTGGCTGGCGGCGGCGGCAGATCAGATCTGGGCGGATTACGGCTCGATCGTGGGGTCGATCGGTGTGATCTCGTCCAGCTTCGGCGCACATGAGTTCATCGCGAAGCACGGGATCGAGCGGCGGGTCTATACCTCGGTCAAATCGAAATCCATGCTGGACCCGTTCCAGCCGGAAAAACCCGCGGATGTCGAACGGCTGAAGGACATTCTGGGCGACATGCACAAAGGGTTCGAAGCCTATGTGCGCGAGCGCCGGGGCGAGAAACTGGCCGACGATCCCGACCTGTTCAGTGGCCGTGTCTGGCTGGGCGAAAAGGCGCAGGCGCTGGGGCTGATCGACGGGCTGGCCCACGCTGAACCCAAGCTGAAAGAGCTGTATGGCGACAAGGTGCGCTTTGTGCGTTACGGGCGCAAACGGGGCCTGCTGTCGCGCTTTGGCGCGGCCTTTGCGCAAGACGCCATCGCCGGGATCGAGGAGCGCGCGGCCTACGCGCGTTTTGGCCTCTGAGTTGATCCTGCGCGTCGTCATATTGTTCCTGATCGGCATGGCCGTGCTGGCCATGTTCGGCAAATTGCGCCTGCCGGGTCAAAAGAAACTGCAATCCCACCGCTGCCCGAATTGCGGCCGGTTCAGGATAGGCAAGGGCCAATGCCCCTGCCGCAAAGGAGAACGCTGAGCAATGGATTGGCTTTATGCGGGTGTCGGTTTGGTGATCCTGCTGCTGGCAGGGGACGCACTGGTCAAGGGCGCCGTGAACCTGAGCCTGCGCATCGGGATTCCGGCGTTGATCGTCAGCCTGACCATCGTGGCCTTCGGCACCTCGGCGCCTGAATTGCTGATCTCGATCACCGCCGCGCTAGAGGGGGTGCCGGGCATCGCGCTGGGGAACGTGGTCGGCTCGAACACCGCGAATATCCTGCTGGTTCTGGGCATTCCGGCGCTGCTGGCCACCATGCATTCCAGCGAATGCGAGACCCGCAAAAGCTTTGTCATGATGATGGCGGCCTCGGTGCTGTTCATCGGTCTGGCCTTTGGCGGCATGTTCAACTGGGTCACCGGGTTGATCCTGCTGGGCGCGCTGGCGCTGGTGCTGATCGACGCGGTGCGCGATGCCCGGGCGCATCGTGCGGCCTGCAATGGCGCCCCGGCCTGCGCCGACGATGATCTGGAGGATCCCGAGGGCGCGGACCCGGACATGCCGTGGTGGCGCATCGTCCTGTTCCTCGGCCTTGGGCTTGTCGGCCTGCCGCTGGGCGCGGACCTGCTGCTGGAGGGGGCGGTGAATATTGCCCGCGATTTTGGGGTCAGCGAAACCGTCATCGGCCTGACGCTGGTCGCCGTGGGCACCTCGCTGCCCGAGCTGGCGACGACTGTCATGGCGGCCCTGCGCCGGCAGGCGGACGTGGCTTTGGGCAACGTGATCGGGTCGAACATGTTCAACCTGCTTGCGATCATCGGGATTGCCTCGCTGGTCAGCCCGATCCCCGTCGCACCCGAGTTCCTGCGTTTTGACCTGTGGGTGATGCTGGGCGCCTCGGCGCTGCTGTTCCCCTTCGTGTTCATGCGCCGCGACATCACCCGGACCTGGGGCGTGATCCTGACGGCCCTTTACGCCGCTTACGTCATAGCTGTTCTGAGCTGAGGAGGAAGGTCATGCCGCTCGCGCTGGTAACCGGAGGCGCCAAAAGACTGGGGCGCGCGATGGCCGAGTATCTGGCCGGGCGGGGTTGGGATGTGGCCGTGCACTACGCCAGCTCCGAGGCGGAGGCGGCAGAGGTGGTGCAGGCGATCCGCAACAAGGGCGGCAACGCACATGCCTTTCAGGCCGACCTGCTGGACGAGGCGCAGGTTCAGGCCCTGATGCCCGTCGTGGTCTCGCATTTCGGGCAGCCGGTGACGTGCCTGGTCAACAACGCCTCGATCTTTGAATACGACCGGCTGGAGACCGCCAGCCGCACCAGCTGGGACCGGCATTTTGAATCCAACCTGCGCGCGCCCTTCGTGCTGACGCAGGCGATGGCCCGGCATGTGCCCGATCCGGTGACCGACGAGAACGGAGAGCCGCTAGCGCAGGGGCTGGTCGTCAATCTGATCGACCAACGGGTGCGCAAACTGACGCCCGAATTCATGACCTATACGTTGGCCAAGATGGGCTTGTGGGCCTTCACGCAAACCGCGGCACAGGCGCTGGCGCCGCGCGTCCGGGTCAACGCGATCGGGCCGGGGCCGACCTTGCAAGGCGGGCGGCAAAGCGACGACCACTTTCGCAGGCAGCGTGAAAACACCGTCCTGGGGCGCGGCGCGAACGCTTCGGATATCACCGCCGCGCTGGGGTTTTTCATCGACTCGCCGGGTGTCACCGGACAGCTGATTTGCGTCGATGGCGGGCAGCATCTGGGCTGGAAAACCCCGGATATTCTGGGCCTAGAGTAGCATTTCGCGTGCACCTATCTGAAAGTTGTGCACCGTTCACACGGGTGTTACGGAAGCGTTACAAAAACCTTAATGATATCAATGTTTTGCCATTGGATAAAAAAACTATCTAAAGATATCAATGATTTGGGGGAGTGCCTAATTTTTGGGCAATTCAAGGAACCCGCCGCGAAACAAGGAAAAAATGGCGATACCTACAAGTTATCTGCAGACTTATCCACAGATTTGGTGGGTTCTTTCTCCCTTGCCTAGACCCAGCAAAGATTGCAGCCATATTCCAAGAATCATAACAATTGAAACATGACGCCCGAGGCCCCCTCTTCCCCCGCTGAACCTGCCCTGACAGGGCACGCGCTGATCCAGTCGTACCTGCGGGTTCTGGATGCCTCTCCGGGGGTGTATCGGATGCTGGATGCGCAGGCGCGTGTCCTTTACGTGGGCAAGGCGCGGAACCTGAAGGCGCGGGTGTCGAACTACGCGCGGCCCTCGGGGCATTCGGGGCGGATCGAGCGGATGATTCGGGAAACCGCCTCGATGATGTTCCTGACGACCAAGACGGAAACCGAGGCGCTGCTGCTGGAGCAGAACCTGATCAAGCAGCTGAAGCCGCGTTACAACGTGCTGCTGCGCGACGACAAATCCTTTCCGAATATCCTGGTCACGACGGGGCACCCGTTCCCGCAGATCAAGAAACACCGCGGAGCCAAAAGCGCGAAGGGCACCTATTACGGCCCCTTCGCCAGCGCCGGCGCGGTCAACCGGACGCTGAACCAGTTGCAGCGCGTGTTCCTGCTGCGCAACTGCCCGGACTCGCAATTCGACACGCGCACGCGGCCGTGCCTGCTGTTCCAGATCAAGCGGTGCTCGGGGCCGTGTGTGGACCGGATCAGCGCCGAGGAATACGCAGCCTCGGTGAAGGATGCGCAGCGGTTCTTGTCGGGACGCTCGACCGAGATCCAGGAGGCACTGGCGACCCAGATGATGGCCGCGTCCGAGGCGATGGAGTTCGAGCGCGCCGCGGCCCTGCGCGACCGTATCCGCGCGCTGACGCAGGTGCAGACGGCGCAGGGCATCAACCCGCGCACCGTGGACGAGGCGGACATCGTCGCCCTGCATCTGGAGGGCGGCCAAGCCTGCGTTCAGGTGTTCTTTATCCGGGCGGGGCAGAACTGGGGGAACCGCGATTTCTATCCGCGCGCCGGGGCCGAGATCGAGGCCGCCGAGGTGCTGGAGGCGTTCCTGGGCCAGTTCTATGACACCAAGGAGCCGCCCCGGCAGGTGATCCTGTCGCATCCGATCGACAATGCTGACCTGATGGAACAGGCGCTGGCCCAGAAACTGGGCCGCAAGGTGGAACTGCTGGTCCCGCAGCGCGGCGAAAAGGCCGAGCTGGTGGCCGGTGCCGCCCGCAACGCCCGTGAAAGCCTGGCGCGGAAGATGGCGGAATCCTCGGCCCAGTCGAAGCTGCTGGCGGGGCTGGCCGAGGCGTTTGCGCTGGACGGCCCGCCGCAGCGGATCGAGGTCTACGACAACTCGCACATCCAGGGCACCAACGCGGTCGGCGCGATGATCGTGGCGGGCCCCGAGGGGTTCATGAAGAACCAGTACCGCAAGTACAACATCAAGGGCGACGCACTGACCCCCGGCGACGATTTCGGCA
The DNA here is from genome assembly GCF_004799325.1 of Thalassobius vesicularis. Lineage (GTDB taxonomy): Bacteria > Pseudomonadota > Alphaproteobacteria > Rhodobacterales > Rhodobacteraceae > Thalassobius > Thalassobius vesicularis. The sequence continues at coordinate 438,657 of NZ_SSMD01000002.1, read as the reverse complement.
TGATGAAAGAGGTGCTGACGCGGCGCTTTTCACGGCTGCTGAAGGAAGACCCAGACCGCGAAAAGGGCCTATGGCCCGACCTGTTGCTGATTGACGGCGGGGCAGGGCAGGTCAGCGCGGTTCAGCAGATCATGGAGGAATACGGGGTCGAGGATATCCCGATGGTCGGCGTCGCAAAGGGTGTGGACCGGGACCACGGCAAAGAGGAATTCCACCGCCCCGGCGAACGCCCCTTTGCGCTGCGGATGAACGACCCGGTGCTGTATTTCGTGCAGCGTCTGCGGGACGAGGCGCACCGCTTTGCCATCGGCACCCATCGGGCCAAGCGCGCCAAGGCCGTGGGCGCCACGCCGCTGGACGAGGTGCCGGGCGTCGGTGCCACGCGCAAGCGGGCGTTGCTGGCGCATTTCGGCTCGGCCAAGGCGGTCAGCCGGGCAAACCTGGCGGACCTGAAGGCGGTCGAGGGGATCTCGGACGCGCTGGCCGAAACGATCTACGGTTTCTTTCACGAAAACGGGTGATCAGGCGGCGGGCAGGCTGACGACAAAGGTCGTGCCTTTGCCCAGCTGGCTTTCGTAATGGATCGTTCCCCGATGGGCGGCCAGGATTTCCTGCGTGATGTTCAGCCCCAGGCCCGACCCGCCGCGCGACCGTGTCGCCGCCGAGTCGACTTGGCTGAATCGGCCGAAAACCTTGTCCTCGCAGCCCGGCGGGATGCCCACGCCGTGATCCGTCACCAGGATCGAGACCGAGCCGTTTTCCGGGCGCAGCGCGATATCGACGGTCTTGCCGTTGTCCGAGAATTTGGCCGCGTTCGACATCAGGTTCGCCATGACCTGCATCAGGCGTTTCTGGTCGCCGTGCACCACGCAAGGCGTTTCCGGCAGGTTCGCCACGGCGATCACGCCGTAGCGGTCCAGATACCCTTTGTTGGCGCTGATGGATTCCTCGAGCAGGGGCACAAGGTCCACCTCTTCCATCTGGAACTCCATGAGGCCCTGTTCGATCTTCTGCAGGTCCAGCAGGTCGTCGATCAGCGATTTCAGGCGGCGGGTGTTGTTGGCCGCGATGCTGAGAAGCTGGGCGGTCTGCTCGGGGATTTTGTCCCCGGCGGTCATCTGGACGATATCCAGTGCCCCCTGGATCGAGGTCAGCGGCGTGCGAAGCTCGTGACTGACGGTGGCCAGGAAATCGGATTTCGCCCGGTTGGCGGCCTCGGCCTGCTCGGCGGCTTGTTTCATCAACTCGCCGTAGGCTTGCTGCTCGGTGATGTCGATGAAGGCAATCGTCCAGCCCACCGGCGCGCTGTCGGGGTTGATGGGGCTGGGGATCGGCGTCAGGCGTGCGTGATAGGCGCGGTCGTCCCACAAGATGGTGGACATCTGCGCCTGGGCGCCCCTGAGCAGGACGTCCCCGACGATCGGGCCGATTTTTGGCACGGTTGTCAGGTTGGTCCCGATCGCGCGGTGATCGCGCCCCAGTAGACGCTTGGCGGCGGGGTTCATCCCGGACAGCAGCCCTTCGTCGTCGAAAATCAGGATCGGGCTGGTGGTCGAGGCGAACAGAAGATCGCGCGAAATCGCGGTGATATCCATCATGCGGTTGTTCACCACCAGCCAGCCAAAGGCCATGATGACGAACGAGAACATGAACGGCGTGGGGTCAAATCCAAACAGCGTGAACCCACCAAGGATATAGGCCAGGTTGGCCGAGATGGGGACCAGCGTGATGACCAGCATCATCACGAAGAACCCCCGGAGTTGCGGCATGGCGCGGCGGACTGCGGTCACTCCGACCCCGATCGAGGCAAGCATGAACGCATACACATACGACACCGCCAGATAGAACAGCGGGCCGTGGTCAAAGACACCGGACGGGCGGCCGTTGACCTCGGCCAGGTGGGTGTTCTCGGTGTACATCAAGTGGTGCAGGTCATTGGAAATCGCGATCAGCCCGATGATGCTGGGGCCGACCCAGTACGAGAATTTCTTGAGCTGCGGCAGGGAATCGTCCTGGCCGATGGCGTAGTGGAACAGGAAAATCGCCCAGGCCGAGGGCATCAGGACGATGCCCGGCCATGCGAACTGGCTCCAGAACAGTTTGCAGGTCAGGGATGCGCTGGACAGCTCCATCGTGGCGGTCAGCAGCCACCACAGCATGCCGATTTCAGCGATCATGAAGGCGCGCTTGCCTGCGAATTGGTGATTCACCCAGACCCAGACGGCGAACAGCACAGATGCCACGAAAACGGCGAAGGTCCCCAAAACGGGGACGTCAAAATAACTCGGAGCAAGACAAGTCACACTCAAATCCTATTCCCTAAGCATCCCAGGGGCGCCGGGGCGGCAATCATACCCAAGGTGCAATATATGTATACTTATGTGTCAAAACTTGGGCTTCCTGAGGTGATTACGGTGGTGATCCCGGGGTTGTATTGGCTAACAACAGCCTGAAACGGCGCTTTCCAGCGACGCGGGAACCGGATAGGAAAGCCTTATGAAATGGACGATCCCGAATATCCTGACGGTTGGCCGTCTGCTTGCCGCGCCCGGCGTTGCGGTGATGTTTTTGTATTTCACGCGCCCCTGGGCCGACTGGTTTGCGCTGGCGCTGTTCGTCGGGGCGGCGATTACCGATTGGTTCGACGGCTACCTGGCCCGCCTGTGGAAACAGGAAAGCAAGTTCGGCGCGATGCTTGACCCGATCGCCGACAAGGCGATGGTCGTGATCGCGCTGGTGGTGCTGACGGGCTATTCGGGGATGAATCCCTGGCTGATCCTGCCCGCCACCGTGATCCTGTTCCGCGAAGTGTTCGTCTCAGGCCTGCGGGAATTCCTGGGTGCTGACTCGGGCCGTCTGGCGGTGACCAAGCTGGCCAAGTGGAAGACCACCGCCCAGATGGTGGCGATTGCGACGCTGTTCCTGGGCACCGGGCTGGATTATCTGGAAAAGGGCCGCGCCCCGCGTGCTGGCGAAGGCGACATTCCGATGGGCGCCAGCCTTGCCGATCTTGCGACTCATGTCGGACTGGCGCTGATCTGGGTGGCCGCTATCCTGACTGCGATCACCGGCTGGGACTATTTCCGCAAGTCCCTGCCATATCTGAAGGACGAGCGCTGATGGATGTTCTCTATTTCGCATGGGTGCGGGAACGCATCGGAATTCCTCGCGAAAAGGTCGAAACCCAAGCCGCCACCGTGGCCGATCTGGTCGAGGAGCTGCGCGCCCGCGAACCCCGCTATGCCGCCGCGTTTGCCGATCTCTCTGCCCTGCGCGTCGCCTTGGATCAGGAGCTGACCGAGTTTGATGCCCCGCTGGCCGGTGTCCGCGAGGTGGCGTTCTTTCCGCCGATGACGGGGGGCTGAGATGGCCGTCCGCGTGCAGGAAGCGCCGTTTGATCTGGGCGCTGAAACCGAACGCTTCGCCGATGCGCAGGCCGATATGGGCGCGGTCGTCACCTTTACTGGCATCGTGCGTGATCTGCCCGGCGACAGCCTGGACCGCATGGTGATCGAGCATTACCCCGGCATGACCGAAAAGGCGTTGGAGAAGATCGAACTGGACGCCCGTGAGCGTTGGTCGCTGGGCGACGTGCTGATCATCCACCGCTTTGGACCGATGGCCGCGAACGAGCGGATCATGATGGTCGCCACCGCCTCTCGCCATCGCAAGGACGCGTTCGAGGCGGCCGAGTTCCTGATGGATTACCTCAAATCCCGCGCGCCCTTCTGGAAGAAGGAATTCACCGCGTCCGGCGCCGAATGGGTTGCCGCAAAGGACGCGGACGAAGAGGCGCTGACCCGCTGGTAATCGCTTCTCAGCGGCGAAAACTGCGCTAATCTTCCCACCGGAAGAGGCCCCACACAAGACGACCGCCGACGGTCCCGCCAGAATGGCGGGAAAGTTCGGCCATGTGGGCCGGAGCACGGAGGAGTACGCCATGAACCTGGAAACGCAGATCGACATCGCGCGGCAGCACACGATCGGGGATTTGCTGCGCCGCTCGGCGCAGAAGGCACCGGGCAAGACCGCCATTATCTGCGGCGATGTCAGCTGGACCTATACCGAGTTCGACGCCCTTGTGAACCGTCTGGCGCGGGGCCTGATCGTGCGCGGCGTGGGGCAGGGGGATCGCGTGGCGATGGTGTCGCGCAACAGCCATGCCTTTGCGGCGATGCGGTTCGCCATCGCGCGGGCCGGGGCAGTGCTGGTGCCCGTCAACTTCATGCTGAACCCCGAGGAAGTGGGCTATATCCTCGCCAGCTCGGGTGCCAAGGTGCTGTGCTATGGCCCGGAATTTGCTGACCTTTGTGCCAAGGCGCGCGACCACGGCACTGCGGTGGAATGGACTGTCGCCCTGCCGGGCGAGGCACTGCCCGCCGCCGAGGACTCGGACGTGCCGTTCGACGTGCTGCCCGATGCGGATGACAGCCCCGTCCTGCTGGGCCTGAAAGGCGCCAGCCTGGCGCAGATCGTCTATACCAGCGGCACCGAAAGCGCGCCGAAGGGCGCGATGCTGAGCCATGATGCGGTGATGTGGCAATACGTCAGCTGCATCGTGGACACCGAGATGACGCGCTCGGAATCCATGCTGCACGCCCTGCCGCTGTACCATTGCGCGCAGCTGGACGTGTTTTTAGGGCCGGCGGTCTATCTGGGGATGACCAGCGTCATCACCGGCCAGCCCAGCCCCGACGTGATCCTGCCGCTGCTGGAAAAGCACCGGATCTCGACCTTTTTCTGCCCGCCATCTGTGTGGATTTCGCTGCTGCGCTCGCCCCTGTTCGACAAGACCGACCTGTCGGCGCTGCGCAAAGGGTATTACGGCGCGTCGATCATGCCGGTCGAAGTGCTGAAAGAGCTGCAATCCCGCCTGCCGCAGGTACGTCTGTGGAACCTCTACGGCCAGACCGAGATCGCGCCCGTCGCCACCCTGCTGCCACCCGAGGAACAGCTTTCCAAGGCCGGATCGGCTGGGTTCCCTGCGCTGAACGTGGAAACGCGGGTGGTGGATGACGAGATGAACGACGTGGCCGTGGGCGAGGTCGGAGAGATCGTGCACCGCTCGCCCCACCTGATGAACGGCTATTACAACGACCCGGACAAGACCGCGTCGGCCTTTGCCGGGGGCTGGTTCCATTCCGGCGATCTGGCGACCGTGGATGCCGATGGCTACGTCACCGTCGTGGACCGCAAGAAGGACATGATCAACACCGGCGGCGAGAACGTCTCGAGCCGCGAGGTTGAGGAGACGATCTATCTGATGCCGCAGGTGTCCGAGGTCGCGGTGATCGGCCTGCCGCATGAACGCTGGATCGAACAGGTGACGGCCGTGATTGTACTGAAGGACGGACACGCGGCCGAGGCGGATCACATCATGGAGCATTGCCGCGAACACCTGGCCCATTTCAAGGTGCCCAAGCGGGTGGAGTTCATCGCGTCCCTGCCCAAGAACCCCAGCGGCAAGATCCTGAAACGCGACCTGCGGATCACCTTTGGCAGCACCGGCAGCGCGCTGGGATAAACGCAAAAAGCGCCCCTCGGGGCGCTTTTCCTACGCTCAGGCGTTGATCTTTTCGATATAGGCGCGCAGTTCCTCGGCCTCGTGCCGGGCTTCGCGCAGGCCGTCCATGGTGGCGGACAGTTCGGCCTCGGCCTGGGCCAGTTGGTTGGTCAGCTCGGCCTCGCGCTGCTGCAGGTAGGTGATCGCCTGATCGCGGGTTTCTTCGGCCTCGTGCAGCTCTTGCGCCATCTTCTCCAGCTCGCCCATGTCGGATTTCGACACGCGGGTGAAGCGGTGGATCAGCCAGTTGGCGAACCAGCCCATGCAGAAAGCGATGAACAGCACGATCGCGGTTGCGATAATGAATTCTGCCCTATTCATCGTTCGATCCTCCATCCTTGGCTGCGTCTGCCGGGTCCACGGGTTGGTCCGTTTCGGGCTGCAGTTCTTCTTCGGCGGTTTGTTCAGCGTTTTCAAGGGTGGTTTCGGGCTGAGCGGCCGGTTCGTTGCGAATCAAGTGAAACTCGATTCGGCGATTGGCGTCTCGGCCTTCCTCGGTGCCGTTGTCGGCGATGGGTTGTTCCTCGCCGTAGCCCTTGGCCACGAAAGAGCCCGTCAGCACCTTGCGGGCGCGCAATTCGTTCAGAACGGCCTGGGCGCGCTGCTGGCTGAGGGCCTGGTTCATCTCTTCGCGGCCCTGGCTGTCAGTGTGCCCGCCGATTTCCAGCTTCATCTCGCCACAGCTGCGCAGGATCTCGGCGATATCGTCAAGAATGGCGGCGGCCTCTGCGTCGGGCTTGTCCGAGCCGGGTTCGAAGTTGATCTTGCGGGTTTTCACGATCTCGCCAATGCCGGCCTCGCATTCCTCGGGCGTCGGGATCGAGGCAACAGGGTCCAGCGCCTCGACATATTCGACGCTCAGATCAAAGCGCGCTTTATCCCCCAGTTTCTGGGCGAACAGGCGGGCGATGTTGGCGCTGGTGGCGGTGTTGCCGGTCTTGCCGGACAGGATGATCAGGTCGGGCGTGACCGAGACATAGCCGTTCGACAGTTTCGACAACCCGTCCAGCGCGGTCAGGACGCGCAGGCTCCAGCTGGCGGGCAGGGTTTCGTCCAGTCGGGCGGCGTTGTGAATGGCGGCCGAGCCGAACCGCGCCTTGGCAAAGGTCTCGGCGGCGGTGCGGGTCAGTTCGTTGTTCAGGCGGCCACGCAGCTGGACCAGCCCTTCGGGTGACAGCGTTGCGGTGAATTCCGGAACCTCGGTCGCCGCGTCCTTTTTCTTGGGCTGGGGCAGGACCGAATGCAGGGCGAATACCGTCGGAAGATCGTTCTCCAACTCGCCCACGACGCGGTCGAACAGGCCCTGAACGGTGCCCTCGGCGGCGACAAGCGTGATGTCCGCGTCCGAGAAGGTGACAGAGCCATTGCCAAGCTGCGCCAGCGCGGCGACCGCTTTTTCCACGGCCTCAGCCCAGGTCGGCGAGGGGACGCCCAACCCGATCGTACAGGTCGTCTCGCCTTCGACTCCAGCAGCCTTGGCCGCGGCCAGAATGCGCGTGCGGGACTCTTCGTCCTCGGCCGAGCAGGCATCGAACCGCGCACCGTCGGCATCAATCAGGAACCGCAAGGTAAACGGCGTGATCACCGGGCGCGGCGCCGTGATTTCCATGACCAGTTTGACGTCACCGGGTACGGCGCGTTTCAGGTCGTTTTCCAGTTTGCGCTTGTCCTGATCGCTGTCGGACATGGCGCGGATTTCAACCTCGCCCGCGGCGACGGAGACCTTGCTGCGCGGCAGGGATTTCAGCGCCTTGAGCGCATAGCGCAGCGAATCCTCCCACGCGTCGGGCACTTGGTAATCGGCCGTTTCCAGCAGGTCGGTGACATTGCCATTCGCCGCCAGGCTGGACAGCTTGGCCAGCAGATCGCGGCGGTCGGTCGAGGCGGGGACCAGCCCGATCAGGGAAATACCGCTGTCATTGCGCAGAATCTCGACCGAGAAGCGCGGGGCGGTCAGTTGCGCCGTGGCTTTGACGGTCATGTTGTCGATGACGCGGGCGGCATCCACCACGGTGCCTGCACTGGTCAGCGCGGCAAAGCGCAACGCCTCGGAAGGGGCTGTGCCGGTCAAGAAAACTTGCAGGCCGTCTGCATGAACCTCGGCCCAGTGCAACTCGCGCCCGTCGAGGGCCCGGCGCACGCCCAGCTCGGAATTGTCCTGAATCACGTTGACCGCGAACCCGGCGGCGATCAGGCACAGCCCCGCCGCCACGCCGAAAGTGGCCGAGATGATGGCAATGGAGGAAAGTCGCATTGGGCCCCGTCAGATAGTCTGTGCGCTTTGTTTAGGGATATGCCCCCCTTTGCGCAATCACCCGAACATGGCACCGGCGAAAAACAGCAAAGGGATCAGCCCGGTATCCCGGTTGGCGCGAAACAGTCTGAGGCAGATCGCGCTGTCGTCGATGTCCAGAACACGCATTTGCCAGACCATGTGCGCCCCCATCGCCCAAGGGGCAAGCAGCGCGATCAGGATGGCAAAGGGGCGTTCGGTCTGGCCCGACATGGCCATCAGGATCGCCACCGCCATCAGCGCGACGGTGCCAATCAGGAACCGGCGCAGCCATTGCGGGGTGTCGTGGGCGAACAGGCGCGCGGTGGATTTCACGCCGATCAGGGCGTCATCCTCTTTGTCCTGGTGGGCATAGATCGTGTCGTAGAACAGCGTCCAGCTGATCCCGCCGATGTACAGCACCACGGCCGCCGGATGCAGGCTGCCGGTATGGGCGACCCAGGCCAGCAGCGCACCCCAGTTGAAGGCGATGCCCAGGAACACCTGCGGCCACCATGTAAACCGCTTGGCGAACGGGTAGACCGCCACGGGCAGGAGCGAGACCACGCCCATCAGGATCGCGCCAGTGTTGAAGGTCAGCAGAATCGCGAAGGAAATCAGCGCCTGCGCGATCATCCACGCCGCCGCCTGTTTCACGCTGACCTGACCCGACGGGATGGGGCGGGACTTGGTCCGCTCGACCGCACCGTCGAAATCGCGGTCGGTGATGTCATTCCAGGTGCAGCCCGCGCCTCGCATCAGCCACGCGCCTAGTCCGCAGGCGACAAAGATCCACAGGTCGAACCAGCGCGGCTGGCCATCATGCAGGATCGCCAGCGCCAGACCCCACCAGCAGGGCAGCAACAGCAGCCATGTGCCGATCGGCCGGTCAGCCCGCGACAGGCGCAGGTAGGGCCGGGTGGCCGCGGGTGCCAGATGATCGACCCAATTGCCTTTGACGGCATCCGAAACCTGGCCTGCGGGCTCTGGCATGTGAGCGTGTTCGGGCATAAGAATGGGTCCATGACTGCGAAAATCCGCCTCTATGTAGATCATCCTTTGGGGGATGGGCAAACGGTTCCCCTGGACCGTGACCAAGCGCATTACCTGTTCGGGGTGATGCGGCTGAGTGAGGGCGCGCCCGTCGCCCTGTTCAATGGCCGTGATGGCGAGTGGCTGGCCGAGGTTTCGGACGCTGGCAAGCGGGGCGGGGTGCTGTCTTGTGTGCGCCAGACCCGGCCTTTGCAGATGCCGCCCGACCTGTGGTTGCTGTTCGCGCCGATCAAGAAGGCGCGCACGGATTTCATCGTGGAAAAGGCCGCCGAGATGGGGGCCGCGCGGATTATGCCGGTGCAGACCGAGTTTACGAACTCGGAGCGGATCCGTCAGGACCGTCTGCAGGCCCATGCCGTTGAGGCGGCCGAGCAATGCGGCGGCACTTACGTCCCCGAAGTCACCGATTTGCAGCGGTTGGACCGGGTGTTGGCCGATTGGCCCGAGGGGCGTCAGCTGATGTTCTGCGACGAGGCCGAGGTGGGGCGCTCGTCCGTCCTGCCGGATGGCCTCTCAAAGGGCGCGTGGGCGATTCTGATCGGACCCGAGGGCGGGTTTTCCGAGGCTGAGCGTGCGCGTTTGCGGGCTTTGCCCTTTGCCCATGTGGTCAGCCTTGGACCGCGCATCCTGCGCGCGGACACGGCCGCTGTTGCCGCTATGACGGTCTGGCAGCAGGCCCTTGGCGACTGGACGGCCTAAGGGATGATCCGTTCCGGTGCCGCAGACACCCTGAAACGCTGGGCCGAGCCGCTGATCGCTGTTGCGATAACCGGTTTCGGGCTTTGGTGGGCGCTGACCGGCTTTGCGTTGATCCGTTGGCTGGGTGTTGCCGTCACCGTGCTGGGCGTGGCGCTGCTGGTTCTGGGCATCCGCCGCGCGCGGTTCTGGCGCGGGGGGCAGGGCGCTGGCCATGTCGAGGTGGACGAGGGTGCCATTGCCTATTTCGGCCCGCTGGGCGGTGGGGTGATCGGCGCGAATGCCCTGCACTCGTTGCGGCTGGTCACGCGGGATGGGGCCCGTTCGTGGGAACTCAGGGCGCCGGGGCAAGACCCGCTGCAGGTGCCGGTCGATGCCAACGGGGCCGAGGCATTGTTCGATGTCTTCGCAAATCTGCCGGGGATCGACATGCGCCGATTGCTGCGCGCGCTGGACGAAACCGGGCCTCAGGATGTCGTGATCTGGGTGCGAAACGACGCGCGGCTGCATTGACTTTGGGCGGATTAACACTCAATCCTGCCCAGACCTGAGGGACAAAGACCGGAGCGAGACATGTCAATTCCCCAATCCGGCGGCGGGCCGATCGAGCATATGGGCCAACTGGCCGAGTATCTGGAATCCGGCTGCAAGCCCAAGGACGCCTGGCGCATCGGCACCGAGCACGAGAAGTTCGGCTATTGCAAAGATACTTTGAAACCAATCCCTTACGAGGGTGATCGTTCGGTTTTGGCAGTCCTCGAAGGGCTGCGCGACGGCCACGGCTGGTCCCCGCTTGAGGAAGGCGGCAAGCTGATCGGCCTGACCAAGGACGGCGCCAATGTCAGCCTGGAACCCGGCGGTCAGCTGGAACTGTCCGGCGCCCCGCTGGAGACGATCCACCAGACCTGCGACGAGGTGAACCAACACCTGCGCGATGTGAAGGACATCGCCGACAAGGTGGGCGTACGCTTCATCGGTCTGGGCGCCGCGCCGGTCTGGAAACACGACGAAATGCCGATGATGCCCAAGGGGCGTTACCGGCTGATGAACGAATACATGGACCGCGTCGGCACGATGGGCAAATCCATGATGTACCGGACCTGTACGGTGCAGGTGAACCTCGATTTCGCCTCCGAGGCGGACATGGTCAAGAAACTGCGCGTGGCGCTGGCGCTGCAGCCGGTCGCGACCGCGCTGTTTGCCAACTCGCCCTTCTTCGAGGGGAAGCCGAACGGCCACCGTTCGTGGCGCTCGCGCATCTGGCGCGATCTGGATCCGGCGCGGACAGGGATGCTGCCCTTTGTCTTCGAAGACGGCATGGGCTTCCAACGTTACGTGGACTATGCCCTTGATGTGCCAATGTATTTTGTCTACCGCGACGGGAAATACATCAACGCTCTGGGCCAGTCTTTCCGCGATTTCATGAAGGGCGAACTGCCCGCGCTGCCGGGCGAAACGCCGACCCTGTCGGATTGGGCCGACCACCTGACCACCTGTTTCCCCGAGGCGCGGATCAAGAAATACATGGAGATGCGCGGCGCGGATGGCGGGCCGTGGCGGCGCATTTGCGCGCTGCCTGCCTTCTGGGTCGGGCTGATGTACGACCAGAACAGCCTGGATGCGGCCTGGGACATGGTGAAATACTGGGATGCCGAAACCCGCGAAGCCTGGCGCGTCGAGGCCAGCGTGCGCGGCCTTCACGCTATCGTCGGCGGCCGCCGGATGCTGGATCTGGCCGCAGAAGTGCTGGACATCTCGCGCAAGGGCCTGATCGCCCGTAAACGCTGTGGGCTGGGCGGCATGGTGCAGGACGAACGCCACTTCCTGCATGCGCTCGAGGACAGCATCGACACTGGCAAAACCCCGGCGGACGAGCTGCTGGAACACTACCACGGCGACTGGAACGGCGATCTGAACCGCCTCTACGCCGAGTACAGCTACTGATCGAAGGCACGAATTTCCTGTGGTTTGTGGGGTTTGTCCCGCAAACCACAGGAAACGCCCCGACCCGCTGAACACCCATGCCGCAGCCGCAGATTCTGCCTTTCACTGATGACCATATCGCGCCAGCGCGCGCGCTGTGGCAAACCCTGCCGGGCGTCGGGCTGAGTGCTGCAGATAAGCCCGCAGCCCTCGCCACATTCCTGCGCCGCAATCCCGGCCTCAGCCGGGTCGCGGTCATGGACGACCGCCTGATCGGCACTATCCTGATCGGCCACGACGGGCGGCGCGGTTTGATCCATCACCTCGCCGTCAGCCGGGCCCACCGCAGACAAGGCCTTGCCCGCCGCTTGCTGGACGCTGGACTGGCCGGACTGCACGCCGAAGGCATCGGGCGCGCGCACCTGTTCGTCTTCGCTGACAACGCTGAAGCACTGGCGTTCTGGCGCGCGACCGGCGCGCTTTACCGGGACGATCTGGAGATGTTCTCGATCCCCCTTTGACCGAGGCGTAAGTCCCACGGTCGGATTTGAGTATTTGGATCAGAAAGAAACCAGGAAGTGCCGTCCTTGACCGCCCGCGCGCGGGTGAAAGAGGGGCGCTTCTATTGGCTTCTTTCTGACGAAAATACTCATCACTCAGGTCAGGCCACGCGCGCGGCGTTGGTGGTTACTGCAGCGTCGTTGCCGCGCGGATATGGGAGCCAGCCTTCAGCGCTTGGGTCAGGGGTGCCGAAAAGCCGACGGTGCCAGCGGGTTTGTCGCCGTGGCTCATCGAGATTGGTCCGTGCAGGGCAAGGGGGGCGAGCAGGGTGCAGGCCATGGCGGTCATGCTGTCTTGCTCGGCGTGACTGGCGAAGCCGGGGGAGGTCGGGATGTCGTGCAGGCGGATGTCTCGTTCGACGTATTCCGCCCATTTGAAGGGCCGGCAGATATCGGTGAGCACGAGGTCCAGGTCGGGGTAGTCCGCGCGCAGGCGGTCCAGCCTGTCATCGTGCATCTGCGATTCCGGGGGCGGGCAGGAGAACGGGATGACCGTGCCGTAATGGTGCAGCAGGTAGACCGTGTCCGACTGGAACCAGGTGGGTACCAGCGTGAGTTTGATCGCGGGGTTCGTGGTGCGGATTGTCGGGGCGATGTAGGGCGCGCCCGCGTGGACGTACTCCATCCAGAAGGTCAGCCCGTCGCCGGTTTGGTAGGTGTGTTTGTCCGGCGGCGGGGTGCGTTTTCGGGGAACCTCTGGGATCATTTCTTGCCGATTTTCGGCTCGGTCCCTTTGCGGATGCGGGCGATGTTGGCGCGGTGGGTCCAGAAGATCAGGATGGTCAGCGCGCCGCCGAGGGCGACCATCTCTCCGTGGCCGAGCAGGATCATCCAGACGGTCGAGGCGGCGGCGGCCGTCAGTGCCGCGAAGGAGGAGATGCGGACCGCGAAGGCCGTTGCCAGCCAGGTCGCGCAGGCGGCCAGACCCACGGGGAAGCTGAGGCCCAGCAGCAGGCCGAGGAAGGTGGCGACGCCCTTGCCGCCCTTGAACTTCAGCCAGACCGGGAAGCAGTGGCCCAGGAAGGCCAGGCCACCGGCCAGTTGCGCGGCGTCCTCGGCCGCGAAGGCGCGGGCCAGCAGCACGGCTGCCGCCCCTTTGCCGCCGTCCAGCACCAACGTCAGGAAGGCGGCGAGTTTGTTTCCGGTGCGCAGCACGTTGGTCGCGCCGATATTGCCCGATCCGATCTGGCGCAGGTTGCCCAGACCCATGACCTTGGCGATGACCATGCCGAAGGGGACAGAGCCCAGCAGGTAGCCGATGACGGCCCAGAGGATCAGCAGCGTTTGCGGGGTGGTAATCTCGGGCATCAGATATCTCCGAAGACTTGGGTGCCGGCGACGAAGGTTGCCAAGACCTTGCCTTGCATCCGCGCGCCGTCAAAGGGGGTGTTCTTGGATTTCGAGCGCAGCTTGGCGCGGTCCATCACGAAGGGGGCGTCGGCGTCGAACAGGACCAGATCGGCGGGGGCGCCGATGTCCAGCGTGCCGCCGGGCAGGTTCAGGCGTTTCGCGGGGTTCAGCGACATGGCGCGGAACAGTTGCGGCAGGGTCAGGTCGCCGGAGTGATAGAGGCGCATCGCGGCGGGCAGGAAGGTTTCCAGACCGACGGCGCCCGAGGCGGCCTCTTCGAAGGGCAGGCGTTTGGATTCCTCGTCCTGCGGGGTGTGCATCGAGCAGACGATGTCGATCAGCCCGTGGCGCAGCGCGTCGACCAGTGCCAGGCGATCATCCTCGGAGCGCAGGGGCGGGGTCAGCTTGAAGAAGGTGCGGTAGTCGGCGACGTCCAGCTCGTTCAGGGTCAGGTGGTGGATCGAGGTGCCGGCGGTGATGTCCAGCCCGTTGCGCTTGGCGCGTTCCAGCGCGGGCAGGGCGCGGGCGGTGGTGATCTGGTCGGCGTGGTATTTCGCGCCGGTCATTTCCAGCATTGCGATGTCGCGGTCCAGGCCCATACGCTCGGCCATCGGCGAGACGGCGGGCAGGCCACGCAGCGAGGCGAACTTGCCCGAGGTGGCGGCGGCGCCTTGGGACAGGATCGGTTCCTGCGGGTGGGCGATGACCAGCGCGCCCAGCGATTTGGCATAGGTCAGCGCGCGGCTGAACACCTTGGTGTTCTGGACCACGCGGGTGCAATCGGTAAAGGCGACGGCCCCGGCATCCAGCAGGAAACCGATCTCGGTCATCTCGCGGCCTTCGCGGCCCTTGGTCAGCGCGGCCATCGGGATGACATTCACCGGCGCGGCCTCTTTCGCGCGGCGGGTGACGAATTCCAGCGTTTCGGGGCTGTCGATGGCGGGCGAGGTGTCGGGGCGGGTGACGATGGTGGTCACGCCCCCGGCGGCCGCAGCCAGACCGGCCGAGCGGAAGGATTCCTTGTGCCGTTCGCCCGGTTCGCAGACCTTGACGCCAATATCCACGATGCCGGGGGCCAGGTGCTTGCCGCGCCCGTCGATCACGCGGACCCCTTCGGGCAGGGCGATTTCCGCGCCGATGGCGGCGATCTTGCCGTTCTCCAGCAGGATCGAGCCATGCTCGACCGAGCTGGCGACGGGGTCGATCAGGTGGACGTTGCGGATCAGCGTGGCGGTCATGTGCGGTTCCCCCCGGAGGTGGTTTTCAGGGCAGTTTTCAGGGCCGCGTCCAGCGCGGGCAGTTCGGTGGCGGCGACGGGCCAGGTCAGGCTCCAGCTGCGCATGACGCCGGTCTGGCTGTTCAGGCGCAACACGCCCGGCAGGTTCAGCGCGCGGCGGATCGGGCCACGGGTCAGGGTGTAGTTGACCTCGGTCCCGAACGGAAGCGATTGTTCGATGCCGCCCTGATGGCGGATGGCGCCGGTGGGGGTGATCTCGAACCGGATGCGGTGGCGGTCCAGCCACAGGGTGATGACCAGCGGCAGCAGGATGAAGGCCGGCGCGGCCAAGGCCCCGGCCAGCGGCATGTCGTAGCGGATCGCCAGCAGGTAGCCCAGACCCAGCCCGAACAGGGCGGGGACGGGGCCCTTGGCGGTCAGGCCATAGATCGGGTGCTGGGTCTGCACCTGGTTCAGGGTCTGGGACCACAGGGTCATTCGGGTACCCCCTTGTATGTGCCGCTCTGGATGTCGCGGATCAGGTGATAGACCTGCTGGCCGTCGCGCAGGCGTTCAAAGCCGTGGCGTTGCAGCACGATCGGGTGACGGAACCGCGCGCGGGGGCTGCGGATGTCGTCCTTGAGCGGCAGCACCGAGGTGGCGAAGTTTACGTTGTAGAGCGGCCCACCTTCGAGCGTCACGCGGTTGTCGGCGTCCAGCGTGAACGAGCGCAGGCGCTTGCCCTGGAACGGCGCGTCGGTGGCGACATAGGCGCGTTTGTTGGACAGGGAGTAGAAGGTGCGCCGCCACACCATCGGCCGCCAGATCAGCGCGCCGCCAAAGGCCGCCGCGCCGATGGCCAGGTAGATCAGGCCGAAGGGCCATGCCTCGGACGCATAGGCCATCCATCCGGCCCCGGCGCCCAGCCAGAACAGCAGCATCAGCCCGACCGAGGGGCTGTCGGGGATGCCGAACCGCACATGCGGGTCGGGTTGGCCCTGCCAGAGGATCGCCTCGTCCTCGTCAAGGATATCGTCCCAGCTGCGGGGGTTCATGTCTGGGCCTGTTCGCGGTCGTGGCGCTGGATGTCGCGCATCAGGCGGTAGACATGGGGGCCGTCGGCAATGCGGTGGAACCCGATGCGGCGGGTGCGTTGGCGGCCCTTGTGGGTGTAGGTCTGGGTGGCGAAATGGATGGTGGCCAGCGCGCCCTCGTCCATCGACAGAGAGGTGGCGGCGTTGATCGCATAGGAGCGCAGGCGCTTGCCGACGATAGGGTAGTCGGTGGCGATGAAGGCGCGCTTGTTGGACAGCGAATACCAGGTGCGGCTGTTCTGCCAGGGGCGTCTGAGGAAGCCGCCGAACGCCATTGCCACACCAACCGAGAAATGGATCAGGCCGAACATCCAGAAGAACCCGCCGCCCTGCGCGGCCATGACCATCCAGAAAAACGCGAAGCCGGCGAAGGCGGTGCCGAAGATCGCCGTCACCACGGTTTCGGCCGAGACCACCAGCGAGGCGTCGGGGCGGCCCTGCCAGAGGATTTCTTCGTCGGGGTCGAGGATGTCGTCCCAGCCACTCATGAGCGGCCCCCGGCGCGGGCGCGCTGGATGGCGTCGCGGGTGGCGGTCTTGTCGGCAAGGTATTTCAACAGGTGCTTGTCGCCCGACAGGGTCACGATCTGGAGGGCGGAGCCGAGCGACTTGATCTCTTTGATTTCGCCCAGCCGGACGGTACGGCCCTGCGGACCCATCACGCGGGCGGTGGTCAGATCCCAGCGCACTTTCAGCTCGTCCGAGGCGACGTAGAAGGCGCGCACGGCAATCGCAGCCAGCCCACCGACGGCCCCGGTCCAGACATGCGGATTGCCCATGAAGAACAGGATCGCCATGCCCACGGCCATCGCAATGGCAGCCATCCAGGCGTGATCGCGCCAATAGGTGGCGCGGTCGGGATGGATCTGCGTCAGAAGCTCTTCGCCGTCCTGAAGCTCGTAATTGGGGGTGAGAGAGCCGTACATGGTCAGCCTCCGTGCGGGGAGATCAAGTAGATGAGGGTGCCGAGCGCGATCCCGGCCAGCGGTAACGCCCAGCCCAGCCAGCGCGGAAAACGGGGTTTTCCGGGCGCGCCCACGTCGCCGGTGGTGCCTTGCGCGGCGTCGCTGCGAATCGGGGCGAGGTCCAGCTCGGGGCGGGGTTCGGACCAGGTGCCCAGCCAGATCAGCGGATGCGACAGGCGCAGGGTCTGGGCCTTGCCGCGAAACGCCCCCGAGGAGATCAGCGCCACATGTCCGCGGATGTTGCCAAGGAACTGGCGGTCGTCGCGCAGGTCGTCCGGGTCGATGTTGTAGCCCTCGGTCAGGTAGCCGGGCAGGCCCATGTCATCGAGGTTGGAGACCGGGAAAATCTCGACATAGGACGGGTTCAGATCGTAGAGCCCGAGGGCGGAAATCAGCGGCCAGCCTTCGCGTTCGAAGTCGGCGAAATCCTCGATATCCTCGGGGGGGAGGTCCACGGCAAAGAGCCGGACGACGCCGGTTTCGCCTGCTGGAACCTCGATCCGGTCGCTCACGCCATGACCCCTTGCTTGGCGCGGCGGGCCTCGCGCAGGTTGCGGGCCAAGAGGTCCATCGCGGCCATGCGGACGGCGACGCCCATTTCCACCTGTTCCTGAATGACCGAGCGGTTGATGTCATCCGCGATCTCGCCGTCGATTTCGACACCGCGGTTCATCGGGCCGGGGTGCATGACGATGGCGTCGGGCTTGGCGTAGCTGAGTTTCTCGGCGTCCAGACCGTAGCGGTGGTAATACTCACGCTCGGACGGGATGAAGCCGCCGTCCATGCGTTCCTTTTGCAGGCGGAGCATCATGACGACGTCAACGTCCTGCAATCCCTCGCGCATGTCGTGGTAGACCTCGACCCCGAAGGCGTCGATCTGGGCGGGCATCAGGGTGGGCGGGCCGACCAGGCGGACACGGTTTTCCATCTTGCCCAGCAGGATCAGGTTGGACCGCGCCACGCGGCTGTGGGCGATGTCGCCGCAGATGGCGATGTTCAGGCGGTGCAACCGGCCCTTGGCGCGGCGGATGGTCAGCGCGTCCAGCAGGGCCTGGGTGGGGTGTTCGTGCTTGCCGTCACCGGCGTTCAGCACGGCGCAGTTCACCTTTTGCGCCAGCAGGTCCACGGCCCCGGAATGCGGGTGGCGCACGACCAGCAGATCGGGGTGCATGGCGTTCAGGGTCAGGGCGGTGTCGATCAGGGTCTCGCCCTTCTTGATCGAGGAGGCCTGCATCGACATGTTCATCACGTCCGCGCCAAGGCGTTTGCCGGCCAGCTCGAAACTGGCTTGGGTGCGGGTCGAGTTCTCGAAGAACATGTTGATCTGGGTGAGGCCCTTCAGCGCCTCGGCGTGTTTCACGTCGCGGCGGTTCAGGTCGACATATTGGTCGGCCAGGTCCAGCACGGTGGTGATTTCGGTCGGGTGGAGGGGCTCTATCCCCAGAAGATGCTTTTGCGTGAACGTCATCGCCGCCTCCTGCGTTGCCTGTGGTGCTTATATGGGCGGGTGGGGGCAGGGGCAAGATTGACGGGCGTCGCGGGGGCTGGATTTGCCGCCTTTCCGCGCGCGGCGGGGCGGGGTAGCTTGGGCGCATGGAATCGGCACTGGACTATCATACGGCGCTGCGCCTGCTGGAATGGCAGATCGAGATGGGGGCGGACGAGGCGATCTGCGACTCCCCTATCGACCGCTATGCCCTGGCGGCCGAGGTCAAGGCCGCCCCTGCGCCCGTGCGCGGGGCGGTGGTGGCACCCGTTCCGAAGGCACCCAAGATCGACCCGGTGGCCGAGGCCCGCAAGATGGCCGCTTCGGCGGGCGATCTGGCGGGTTTGCGCGCGGCAATGGCGGCGTTCGAGCATTGCGAGCTGAAGCGCGGCGCGCGCAACCTGGTGTTCAGCGATGGCACGCCCGGCGCGCGGGTCATGCTGATCGGCGAAGCGCCGGGCCGGGACGAGGACCGCGAAGGACGCCCGTTTGTGGGCCGTGCGGGGCAGTTGCTGGACCGGATGCTGGGGGCGATCGGGCTGGACAGACGCTCGGACGATCCGGGGCGGGCGGTCTATATCACCAACGTGCTGCCGTGGCGGCCCCCGCAGAACCGCGACCCCAACCCCGAGGAAATCGCCATGCTGCTGCCGTTCCTGAAACGGCATGTCGAGCTGGCCAAGCCTGACGTGGTGGTGCTGATGGGCAATATCAGCTGTCAGGCCGGGCTGGGCGACCGGGGCATCACGCGGTTGCGCGGGCAATGGGCCAAGGCGTTCGGCGCCCCGGCGCTGCCGATGTTCCACCCGGCTTACCTGCTGCGCCAACCGCATCAGAAACGCGAAACCTGGGCGGATCTGCTGAGCCTGAAGGCCCGGCTGGAGGATAAAGAATGATCGACTGGATGGTGCTGCTGGCCTTTGTGCCGGCGGGGCTGGCGTTGAACCTGACGCCGGGGGCGGACATGATGTTCTGCCTTGGGCAGGGGTTGCGATCAGGGCCGTGGCCGGCGGTGTCGGCCAGTGCGGGGATCTCGGTCGGGGCGTTCGTGCATGCCTTTGCGGCCGGTCTGGGGCTGAGCGCGCTTGTCGCCGCCTTTCCGCTGGCCTTTGACGTGATCCGCTGGATCGGCGTGGGCTATCTGCTGTGGCTGGCCTGGCAATCGCTGAAGGCGGGGCCGGTGGGCGGCAAGGTCAAGGGCGTCTCGGTCGCCAAGGCGTTCCGGCAGGGGCTGATGGTGAACCTGACCAACCCCAAGGTGATCCTGTTCGTGCTGGCCTTCGTGCCGCAATTCGTGGACCCCGCGCGCCCCGTGCTGCCGCAATTCCTGATCTACGGCGCGGTGCTGGCGCTGGGCGGGTTCGTCATCAACGGGCTGGTCGGCGTGTTTGCGGGCGGCATCGGCAAGCGTCTGGCGCAGGATGCCGGTTTTGCCACATGGCTGGGCCGGATCAGCGCGGGCATATTCGTGGCACTGGCCGCGCGTTTGGCGCTGATGCAAAGGGGATAGACATGAGCCGCATCGACGAAAGCAAAGAGTTCATCCCGGTTCGCATCGCGGTTCTGACGGTCTCGGACACGCGCGGCTTGGCCGAGGATCGCTCGGGTCAGACGCTGGTGGACCGGATCGAGGGGGCGGGGCACATCCTGGCCGACCGCAAGATCATCCGAGACGAGCGGGCCGAGATCGCCGATCAGCTGCGCGCCTGGATCGCCAATCCCGAGGTGGACGTGGTGATCTCGACGGGCGGCACCGGGCTGACCGGGCGCGACGTGACCGTCGAGGCGCATCGCGATGTCTATGAGAAAGAGATCGACGCATTTGGCACGGTGTTCACCATCGTCTCGATGCAGAAGATCGGCACCAGCGCGGTGCAAAGCCGTGCCACGGGTGGCGTGGCGGGCGGCACGTATCTGTTCGCCTTGCCCGGCAGCACGGGGGCGTGCAAGGACGCATGGGACGAAATCCTGCGCTGGCAGCTGGATTACCGGCACCTGCCGTGCAACTTCGTCGAGATTTTCCCGCGGCTTGAGGAACACAAGCGACGGAAATGACGGGCTGATCCGTTTCACTCTGACGTCTTGGCAAACGCCGTTTCCCCGCTACTGTTAGTGATCGGGCGACTTGGCCCGAGCAAGAGGACGAACGAGCGATGCGATTTCTGCGCCGAAGCCTGACCGGGCTGTTCCTGCTGGCCGTGACGGTCGGGCTGCTGGTCTATGCCGGGGCCATGGTGCGCGACGCGATCGAAGCGCGCCTGTCGCGCGAGGCGCGGGCGCCGCAGGGGCGGGAACGGATTTTCGCGGTCAACGTGATGACGGCGCAGCCGGGGACGGTGACGCCGGTGCTGAGCGCATTCGGCGAGGTGCAAAGCCGCCGGACGCTGGACCTGCGCGCGGCTCTGCGTGGTACGATCGTGGAATTGGCCGACGGGTTCGAAGAGGGCGGTCAGGTGCGCGCGGGTGATGTGCTGGTGCGGATCGACCCGTCCGATGCGCAGGCCGCGCTGGATCGTGCGCAAGCCGATCAGATGGATGCCGAACTGGAAAGCCGCGACGCCGCCCGCACGCTGGAGCTGGCCCGCGACGAGCTGGCCGCGACCGAGGAACAGGCGGGTCTGCGCGAGAAGGCGTTCAAGCGGGCGCAGGATCTGGCCGCGCGCGGGGTGGCGACGGATGCAACCGTGGAAACCGCCGAGCTGGCAGCGGCGGCTGCCAGGCAGGCCGTGGTCTCGCGCCGGCAGGCATTGGCGCAGGCCGAGGCGCGGGTGGATCAGGCCGCCACGCGGCTGAACCGGGCGGGCATCGCGCTGGCCGAGGCCGAGCGGGTGCTGGCCGACACGGTGATCCGGGCGGAGTTTGATGGCACCTTGAGCGGCGTGAAGGCGGTCGCGGGCGGGCTGGTCTCGCAGAACGAGGTGCTGGCGCAGCTGGTGGACGGGCAGGCGCTGGAAGTGGCGTTCCGCATCTCGACCCCTCAATACGCGCGGCTGCTGGACGGGGCGGGGCAGTTGGCCAAGGCCCCGGTCGATGTCACGCTGAACCTGTATGGGGAAAACCTGACGGCCAAGGGCCGCATCGACCGCGACAGTGCGGCGGTGGGCGAGGGGCAGACGGGCCGTCTGATCTTTGCCCGGCTGGAGGCCCCGCGCGGGCTGAAGCCGGGGGATTTCGTCAGCGTCGCGGTCGAAGAACCGCCGCTGGATTACGTGGTCAGCCTGCCCGCGACGGCGCTGGATTCCGCCTCTCGCGTGCTGCTGTTGGGGGCCGAGGACCGGCTGGAGGCGTTGGAGGTGCGCGTGGTGCGCCGGGTGGGCGACAACGTGCTGGTGCGCAACCCCGATCTGGCCGGGCGCGAGGTGGTGCTGCAACGCACCCCGCTGCTGGGGGCCGGGATCAAGGTGCGCCCGCTGCGCAATGCGGCCGACGCTGCCCCGCAGGCGCCGCAGATGCTGGAGCTGTCGCAGGAACGCCGCGCGAAACTGGTGGCCTTTGTCGAGGCGAACAAGATGATGCCCTCGGACGTGCGGACGCGGATATTGGCGCGGCTGCAAGAGGACAAGGTGCCCGCCGAGATGGTCGAGCGGCTCGAAGCGCGGATGGGGGGCTAAGCGATGATGCGCCCCATCCCCGAGGCGGCGGGCGGCATCCTGTCCTACTTTACCCGTCACCGCACGGCGGCGAACCTGCTGCTGGTGGTGCTGCTGGTGATGGGTCTGGCCGCGACGCCCCGGATGCGGGCGCAGTTTTTTCCGGATGTGGTGGTGGACGACATCTCGATTTCCGTGCGCTGGGAAGGCGCCGGGGCCGAGGACGTGGACGCCGCGATCATCCAGGTTCTGGAACCCGCGCTGCTGACGGTGGAGGGGGTGGAGGCGAGCTCCAGCTCTTCGACCGAGGGGCGGGGCACGATTACGCTGGAGTTCGAGCCGGGCTGGGACATGGGGCGTGCGTCAGATGAGGTGCAGGCCGCCGTCGATCTGGTGACGACCCTGCCCGAAGAGGCGGACGACCCGGTGGTCAAACGCGGCGCATGGCGCGACCGGGTGACGGACGTGGTGATCACGGGGCCGGTGTCCGTGCAACAGCTGGGGCTGTTCGCGGATGAATTCGTCGCCCGCCTGTTCGAGGTGGGCATCACCCGCACCACGATCCGGGGCGTCGCAGCACCCGAGATTCTGGTCGAGGTGCCCAGCCTGAGCCTGCGCGCGCATGACGTGACCATCGCCCAGATCGCCGCTGCGATCGCCGAGGAGGTGGACGCCGATCCCGCCGGGGATGTGGGCGGCGGCAGCACGCGGGTGCGTACGGGGGTCGAAAAACGCTCGGCCGAGCAGATCGGGCGGATCGTGTTGCGCTCGAACCCGGACGGGTCGGCGCTGACGGTGGGCGACGTGGCGGCGGTGCGCCTGCTGGGGGCCGACCGGGCGCGGGTCTATTACGTGGATGAAAACCCGGCGGTGTCGATCCGGGTGGACCGCTCGGCCTCGGGCGATGCGATCAAGGCGCAGGCGCAGGTGCAAAAGGTGGCCGACGAGATGGAGGTCACCCTGCCCAAGGGCGTGACCGTCGATCTGATCCGCACCCGCGCCGAGGCGATCACCGCCCGCCTGAACATCCTGCTGAGCAACGGCGCGCAGGGGCTGGTGATGGTGCTGATCCTGCTGTTCCTGTTCCTGAACGCGCGGACGGCGTTCTGGGTGGCGGCGGGGATTCCGGTTTCGATGCTGACGGCGATTGCGCTGATGTATCTGGGCGGGCTGACCATCAACATGATCAGCCTGTTCGGCCTGATCATCACGCTGGGCATCGTGGTGGATGACGCCATCGTGGTGGGTGAACATGCCGACCACCTGTCGCGCCACGGGCACGGGCCGATCAGCGCCTCGGAGACCGCCGCGCGGCGGATGGCGCTGCCGGTGTTCTCGGCCACGCTGACCACGATCATCGCGTTCTTCGGGCTGACGGCGATTGGCGGGCGCTTTGGCGATCTGGTGGGGGATATTCCGTTCACCGTGATCGCGGTGCTGGGCGCCTCGCTGGTTGAATGTTTCCTGATCCTGCCCAACCACATGGCTCACGCGCTGGCGCATTCGGCCAAGGAGCATTGGTACGACTGGCCCTCGCGCACGGTGAACAAGGGGTTCCGCTGGGTGCGCAGCACCCTGTTCCGGCCCTTCACCACCTTTGTCGTCTGGGCGCGCTATCCGGTGATGGCGGGGGCGATCCTGCTGCTGGCCGGGCAGATCGCGATCTTCATCCGGGGCGACGTGCAGTGGCGGTTCTTCAACGCGCCCGAGCGCGGCAGCGTCACCGGCAATTTCGCCATGCTGCCGGGGGCGACGCGCGCCCACAGCCTTGAAATGATGCGTGAAATGCAGCGCGCGACAGAGGAGCTGGGGGCGGAGTACGAGGCCCGCTATGGCCGCAATCCGCTGGATTACGTGATGGCCGAGGTCGGCGGCAATTCCGGCGCGCCGCTGCCGGGGGCCGACACCAAGGACGCGGACCTGCTGGGTGGTATCGCGATCGAGCTGATCGACGCCGACCTGCGCCCCTATTCCAGCTTTGCCTTTCTGGGCGAGTTGCAGGAACGCGTGCGCAACCACCCGCTGGCCGAAACCGTCAGCTTCCGAGGGTATCGGTCCGGCCCCGGCGGGGATGCGCTGGACGTGCAGTTTTACGGGGCCACTGCCGAGGTGCTGAAAGGCGCCAGCGAGGCGCTGAAACAGGCGCTGGCCAAGTTCCCCGAAGTCTCGGCTGTTGAGGACAACCTGCCCTATGACAAGGATGAGCTTATCCTGGAGCTGACCCCGCAGGGGCAGGCGCTGGGGTTCACCATCGACGGTCTGGGCCGGGTGCTGCGCCACCGCCTGAACGGGCTGGAGGCGGCGACCTTTCCTGACGGGCCGCGCAGTGCGGCGATCCGGGTCGAGCTGCCCGAGACCGAGCGCACCGCCGATTTTCTGGAGACCCTGCAACTGCGCACCTCGGCCGGTCGTTACGTGCCGCTGGCGGATATCGTCAGCGTGCGGGCGCGCTCGGGGTTTTCGACGGTGAAGCGGGAAAACGGCGTGCGGCTGATCTCGGTCACCGGGGATATTTCCGAGGACGACCCCGCCCGCGCCGAGGAAATCGGCCGCCTGCTGGAAGCCGAGATCCTGCCGAAGATCGCCAGCGAACATCAGGTGGAATGGCGCATGGCGGGCCTGTCGGAACAAGAGGACCAGTTCCTGTCCGAGGCAATGACCGGCCTGACCCTGTGCCTGCTGGGCATTTACCTGGTGCTGGCCTGGGTGTTCAGCAGCTGGACCCGGCCAATCGTGGTGATGGCGATCATCCCCTTTGGCCTGGTCGGCACGATCTGGGGCCATGTCCTGTGGGAGGTGCCGCTGTCCATGTTCACCGTCGTCGGGCTGGTGGGCATGACGGGCATCATCATCAACGACTCGATCGTGCTGGTGACCACCATCGACGATTACGCGCAGGATCGCGGGCTGATCCCCTCGATCATCGACGGCACGGCGGACCGGTTGCGCCCGGTGATGCTGACGACGCTGACTACGGTGATGGGTCTGGCGCCGCTGCTGTACGAAACCTCGCAGCAGGCGCAATTCCTGCGGCCCACGGTGATCACGCTGGTCTACGGGCTGGGCTTCGGCATGGTGCTGGTGCTGATGGTCGTGCCCGCGCTGGTGGCGATCCAGCAGGATCTGGGCCGGCAGTTTCTGTCGCTGCGCCGCGCCGTGCGGGCCCGCGCGCTGCGTGTGCCGGTGGTGCTGGGCGTGGCCGTGCTGCTGGGCTGGCTGGGGCTGACGATGGGGTGGCCCTTTGTGACCGGCGCGGTCTATCCGCCGCTGGCCGCATGGGCGATCGGCAGCCCGATGCTGGGCGGGCTGATGCTGTTCCTGGGGGGCGTGGCCGCGCTGACCCTGGCTGGCTTTGCGATGGTGGGGCTAATCTATGCCCTGCGCCGCCGCGCGGCCTGAGCGGGCTCAGTTCGCCGGGCAGCCCTGAATATCGACGGCATGATCGCTGCCCAGAACGGTGACGCGCAGCCCCGAGCGATCCAGCGCAAAGGCGCCGCCATCCATGTGCACCAGCTCGGTCCGGACGGTCAGCACGTCGCCCTGACGGGTGGTTTCGCTTTCGGCGACCCAGACCTCGGGGTCGGCGGTCTCGACCACGGCGTATTCGTAGCTGCCAGCCGGAGGCATCGTCAGATGCGCCGTCAGTTTCAGCCCGTCCTTGTCCAGCGCGATCTCGCAGCTGACCTGCCCGACACCGGCCTTGTAGGCGGTCAGAGGCTGGTCGGCCAAGGCGGCGGAAATCTGCGGATCCCGCTGGCGCGACCCGGGCAGGGCCATGTCGAATTGCAGCTCGGCCGGGACGCAGATGTCGTTGCAGATCCCGATCTGCAAATCGCCCTTCAGGGTGATCGGCTGGCCGGGATCGCGCGGGGTCAGCACCACGGGCAGGATCAGATCGCCCTTGTAACCCACTGAATTCATGCCGTTTTGCGAAAATACCTTGGGCGTGGGCCAAGCCGGCACCATCGCCCGCAGGTTCGCCGAGGCCGACCAGTCGATCATCGGCGGAATCCCCGCATCCCCCGGCGCGCGCCAATAGGTCTTCCACCCCGGCGCCAGGTCGATCTTCAACGCGGCGATATGGGTGCCGTCCTCGGCCGTCCAGCCTGGCAAAACCTGCAAGGACACGACGGGCGACTGCTGATCCTGCGCCAGCGCGGGCGCGGCCAGGGTCATGCAAACGGCAAGGGCGGTCAGGGTACGGTGCTTCATGGTCCCCCTGACATGGGTGAAAATCGGGCGCTTGCCAACTCACATTCGGGCGAGGCGACGTGAGCGGGCCACAGACGTGGTTTTTCTGTCGCGGGTGCTGGACCGGGGCCAGTGGCGATCTTATCTTTGAGATATGGAACCCGAGTTGAACCTCACTGGTAAATTGTTGATCGCGATGCCCGGCATGGGGGATCCGCGGTTCGACAAGTCCGTTGTGCTGATCTGCGCCCATTCCGCCGAAGGGGCGATGGGCCTGATCGTCAACAAACCCACCGGCGAGGTAGAGCTTTCGGACATGCTCGAGCAGCTCTCGATCAGCCACGGCCCGGAAAGCCGCCAAATGAACGTGCGCTTCGGCGGCCCGGTCGAGACAGGGCGCGGCTTCGTGCTGCACTCGCTGGATTATGTCAGCTTCGTCAATACGTTGAAGGTCGAAGGCGGGTTTGGCATGACCGCCACGCTGGACATCCTCGAGGAACTGGCCCGTGGCCATGGGCCGGAACGAGCGCTGGTGGTGATCGGCTATGCGGGCTGGGGCCCGGGGCAGTTGGAGGGCGAACTGGCCCAGAACGCCTGGCTGACCTGCGACGCCGATATGCGGCTGGTCTTCGACCTGCCCGACAACGCGAAATGGGACGGCGCGCTGCGCTCGATGGGGATCAGCCCGCTGCTGCTGTCGTCGGAAGCAGGTCACGCCTGAGCGCGATTTCCACAGGGTTTGTGGGGTTTAACCGTCAAATCACAGGATTTGCCGCCGCGCCTGTTGCCGCGTTGGAATTTGAGTATTTGGATCAGAAAGAAACAAGGGCGCGGCGTCTGATACTGCAACTGCTTTCGGCTTCTTTCTGATGAAAATACTCACGGCGCCACGCTGGCCACGAGCGCGCCGTCAGGGGCGGGGGGCGGCGGCGCGGGACAGGCGGTCGTTGATGGCCAAGCCAAGGCCGGTCATCGGGATCGGGCTGACGGCGATGCCTTCTGGGCCCATGGCGTCCAGCGCGTGGAGGTGGTGGAACAGGTTGGCCGCAGCCTCGACCAGGTTGCCGGTTTCGGACAGGTTCAGCATGCAGTCCACGGGGCCGAAGCCGAGAAGCATTTCGCCGGGCTGGATCGTGGTGGCGTTCAGGCGGACGCGGGCGCCGGGGGCGTAGTGCGAGAGCATCTGGCCCGGCGCGGTCAGTGGGTCGGACTGGTTGCGCTGGGTGAGCGGGGAGCCGAGCACGGCCTCGATATCCTCGGAGGCGACGCCGCCGGGGCGCAGCAGGGTGGGGGTGCCGGAGAGGCCGATGATGGTGGACTCGACCCCGACGGGGCAGGCACCGCCATCCAGGATGGCCTCGATCCGGCCGGACAGCCCGTCGATCACGTGTTGCGCGGTGGTGGGGCTGATCTTGCCCGAGCGGTTGGCCGAGGGGGCGGCGACGGGGCCGTCGAATTGTCTGAGCAGCGCCTGTGCCACCGGGTGGGCGGGGACGCGGATGGCCAGCGTCGGCAGCTCGGCGGTGACCAGCGGCGACAGGCCGGCGTCGTCGCGGATCGGCAGGACCAGCGTCAGGGCGCCGGGCCAGAAGGCGTCGGCCAGCCTTTGCGCGGTGTCGGACCAGTGGACGTAGCGCTGCGCGATCTGGGCCGAGGCGACATGCACGATCAGCGGATTGAAGCGGGGGCGGCCCTTGGCCTCGAAGATGCGGGCGACGGCGGTGTCGTTGCGGGCGTCTGCCCCCAGTCCGTAGACCGTTTCGGTGGGCAGGGCGATCAGCCCGCCTGCGGAAAGAGTTTCCGCGCAGCGAAAAATGCCAGCGGTATCAGGGGTATGGACGGTCGTGGACAGGCTGGACATGGGCTATGACGCGGCGTTTTGGTTGATGCATTCAAGCCGATGGATACTTTCCTCGGCACGCGTTTTTGCATAACTGCGGTTGACCCGAATTCCAACCCGTCCCGCAAGGAGGAGCCCAAATGCCGTACCGTGCGCCTGTAGAAGATTACCGTTTCATTTTCGAAAACGTCGTCGATATGGCCCAGGTGGCCGGGACGGAGCGGTTCGCGGATGCGACCGAGGACATGACCAGCGCTATCCTGACGGAGCTGGGCAAGATGGCCGAAGAGGTCCTGTACCCGATCCAGCGCAATGGCGACCTGAACGGCGCGGTGCTGGAAAACGGCGTGGTGCGCACCAGCCCCGGCTATGCCGAGGCGTTCCGGGCGATGGCGGATGGCGGCTGGTTGTCGGTCTCGGCCACGCCTGAGCATGGCGGCATGGGCCTGCCGCTGGTGATGAACACCGCCTATAACGAGATGGTCGCCAGCACCTGCATGGCGCTGGGTCTGTGCCCGCTGCTGACGCAGGGCCAGATCGAGGCGCTGGAGCATCACGCGAGCGATGCGCTGAAAGAGATGTACCTGCCCAAGCTGATCAGCGGCGAGTGGACCGGCACGATGAACCTGACGGAACCGGGCGCGGGCTCGGACGTGGGGGCGCTGAAGTCGAAGGCAGAGCGGAATGACGATGGTTCGTATTCGGTGACGGGTCAGAAGATCTTCATCACCTGGGGTGACCACGACTTCGGCGGCAATGTCTGCCACCTGGTTCTGGCGCGTCTGCCCGATGGTGGCGCAGGCACCAAGGGGATCAGCCTGTTCATGGTGCCCAAGTTCCTGCCGAACGAGGACGGCTCGCTTGGCGAACGCAACAGCCTGGGCGTGGTCAGCCTGGAGCATAAGCTGGGCATCCACGGCAGCCCGACCTGCGTGATGCAGTTCGACGGGGCCAAGGGTTGGCTGGTCGGCCAGGAGCACAAGGGCATGGCGGCGATGTTCACCATGATGAACAACGCGCGTCTGAGCGTGGGCGTGCAGGGCGTCGGCATTGCCGAGGGCGCGCTGCAGCACGCGATGGCCTATGCGCAAGAGCGCGAGCAGATGGGCAAGATCATCCAGCACGCCGACGTGCGCCGGATGCTGCTGACCATGAAGGCGGACACGTTCGCGGCGCGCTCGCTGGTGCTGGATTGCTCGGTTGCGCTGGACATGGCGAACGCCACCGGCGAGGCGGCCTGGGGTGCCCGCGCGGCGCTGCTGACGCCGATCGCCAAGGCGTTCTCGACCGATGTGGGCATGGCCGTAGCCGAGCTGGGCGTGCAGATCCACGGCGGCATGGGCTTTATCGAGGAAACCGGGGCTGCTCAGTTCAGCCGTGATGTGCGCATCACCGCGATCTACGAGGGCACCAACGGCATTCAGGCGATGGACCTTGTGGGTCGCAAGATGATGGATGGCGGAGAGGCTGCGTTCACCCTGCTGGACGAGATCGAAACCCATGCCGAGCAAGCGCGCGCCGTGCTGCCCGAGCTGGCCGAACCCGTGTGGCAAGCCACCGAAACGCTGCGCGAAGCGGTCGAATGGATGCTGGCGCAAAAGGACATGAACGACCGGTTCGCCGGGGCCGTGCCGTTCCTGACCGCGTTCGGGCGCGTGCTGGGCGGGCATTACCACCTGAAGGCCGCGATGGCCGAGGGCGGCAATGGCACCCGGACCAAGGTCGCCCGGTTCTACGTCAACCGGCTGCTGCCGCAGTTCGGCGGGCTGCTGGAACACGCGATGGCGGGCGCTGCGGATCTGTACGACATCACCAATGACGAGCTGGTCGCGTGACCGCGGCCTTGGCCGAGGTGACACCCGGCGGCATCCGGTATCCTTGGGACGCTCCGCCCGCCGAGGGTGAGGCGACCCGCATCGCCGAGGGCGTGCTGTGGCTGCGCCTGCCGCTGCCGATGGCGCTGGACCACGTCAACATCTACGCGCTGGACGAGGGCGACAGCTGGACCCTGGTTGATTGCGGCGTCTACTCGAAGCGGACGGTCGCGATCTGGGAAAAGCTGCTGGCCGGGCCGCTGGGCGGCAAGCCGGTCAGCCGTGTGATCCTGACCCACCACCATCCCGACCATGTCGGCATGGCGGGCTGGTTCATCGCCAAAGGGGCCGAGCTGTGGACGACCCGCACCGCCTATCTGATGTCGCGGATGCTGATCCTGGACGTCGAGCACAAGGTGACCGAGCAGGTCAAACTGTTCTGGCGCCGGGCGGGCATGTCGCAAGAGGTCTATGAAAAGCGCCTGCAAGAGCGGCCGTTCAACTTTGCCGACCTGTCGCATCCGCTGCCGGTGGGCTTTATCCGGGTGCAGCAGGGCGACGTGATCAGCGCCGGCGGGCGCGAGTGGGACATCCACATCGGCAACGGTCACGCGCCGGAACACCTGACGATGTGGAGCCGCTCGGACAACCTGGTGCTGGCTGGCGACCAGATCCTGCCCTCGATCAGCCCGAATATCGGCGTGCACGCGACCGAGCCGGATGCCGACCCGCTGGGCGAATGGATGGAAAGCTGCACGCGGCTGGCGACGCTGGCGCGCGAGGATCACCTGGTACTGGGCGGGCACAAGCTGCCGTTCACCGGGCTGCCGACGCGGATGCGCCAGCTGATCGACAACCACCACGGCGGGCTGCGCCGCCTGCGCCAGCACCTGGTGCAACCGCGCACCGCGGCCGAATGCTTCCCGCCGCTGTTCAAGCGCACGATCGACATCGGCACTTATGGGCTGGCGCTGGTCGAGGCTGTCGCGCACCTCAATCATCTGTATCATGAAGGGGAGGTGACCCGCACCGCCCGCGCCGATGGCGCGTGGCTGTGGCAGATGAAGGAGTGACGCCATGGACGGCAAGGTCAACACCACCGCCGAAGCCCACGAAGGCGACGCGATCCCGCGTCGCTACGAGGTGCGCGCGGACCCCGAGGCCGCCGTCACCGACGTGCCGCCCGAGGTCACGGCCAAGCCCGTCCAGCAGAAATCGCCCGCCGAATGGGCGTATGAGCGGCTGATTCTCTATATCCAGAACTTCGAGGAGCAGCTGGACAACGAACACGAGATCGCCATGGGATTCGCCGGGGGCGAAGCGGGCGTTCTGCGGATCGAGGGGATGGGCTATTTCGACCCCGACATCGTGACGTTTTACGGCAGCGACGAAACCGGGGCCAAAACGCAGCTGATCCAGCATGTCAGCCAGCTGAGCGTGATCCTGCGGGCCCTGCCCAAGGAACCCGCCCGCGAAGAACCCACCCGCATCGGGTTCCGCCTTGTCGAAGATCTGGTCAAGAGCGAGACCTGAGACGACGGGCCCGCTCGATCCACATTCCCGGGGGATGACAGCGTAAAAAAAATCCGCTAGTCACGGGAAGAAACATCCAGACTGCAAGGAAACGCACCAATGGCAGCCCACAAGCACGGCGAAATGGACATCACTGTTCAGGAAAAAACCTTTCACGGTTTCATCAAAGCTTCGACCTACACTGTTTACGCAGTGATCGCGGTCCTGATTTTCATGGCGCTGGTCAACAGCTGATTCTATCAGCGAAAGGGTTTGTTCGATGCGTAAGTGGTTCCTGATATTGGCAGCGGCCAGTCTGGCGGCAGGGTGTGCCGTCAAGCATGACCCGCCCGTCACGGACGAGCAGATCGCCAACGCGGTCTATCGGCACAACGGGCCGAACGAGCTGACCCTTTTCACCATGATCAACAACCAGAACGGATCCGGCGCGCATACCTCGCTGATGATCAACGCCAGCCAGCGTGTGATCTTTGATCCGGCGGGGTCGTTCCGCGATCCCAAGATCGTGGCGCGCAATGACGTGGTTTACGGCGTCACTCCGTATCTGGAGGACGTCTACACCCGGTTCCACGCCCGCCAGACCTATCACGTCGTGATCCAGCGGATGCCGGTGTCGCCCGAAGTGGCCGAGCTGGCGCTGCGCCTGGCGCAGTCGAAGGGCGAAGTGGTTGACGGGCGCTGCGCGGCCTCGACCTCGGAGATTCTGGCGCAACTGCCCGGTCTGAACGTGGTGCCGTCGATTTCGCCCAAGAAGGTGATGGCGCAGTTCGGTCAGGTGCCGACGGTCAGCACCCGCAGCCTGTACGAATACGACGACGAAGACCGGTTCTCGGCGCTGCGCGACTATGATCCGGATGCGGCCAAGGCCAGCTTCAAGCGCATGCAGGACCGCAAGCAGGTCAAGGCGCCCTACACCTACTGAGGCTTAGCCCAGTAGCCAGAGCGACAGATACAGGCTGGCCGCGCCGCAGAAGATCGCGGCCAGCACGTTCTTCCAGACATAACCGACGATGACCGTCACCGCCGAGGCAATCAGGCGGGCCGGATCGGGCTGTCCGCCGGTCGCAGCGGGCCACATCACCGCGGGGGCCACAAGGCCGGGCAGAATCGCCACGGCGGTATAGCGCAGGTGCCGCAGCAGCCACTCGGGCATGGGGCGGTTGCCGATGATCCCGGTAAAGACAAAGCGCAGGCCAAAGCTGCCCAGGCCCAGCCCGATGATCACGGTCCACAGGGTGACGGGGTCGATCTGGGTCATGCGGTGCCTCCTTTGCGGGTCATCAGCAGTTCAACCTGAGCGCCGGCGATCATGCCGCCCAGCCCCGCGACCAGCAGGCCCAGATTGAACGGCAGAAAGCCGAAGCCAAGCGCCAGCCCGATTGACACAAGCGCCGCAGCGCGGTGGGCGGCGGTGGTCAGCATCGGGGCGATCAGGGCCAGAAAGGTGATCGGCACCGCGAAATCCAGCGCGAATTCCGGCGGGATGGCACTGCCCAACATCGCCCCGCCCAGGGTGGCGACGTACCACATCGGGCAGACCGGGGTCACGGCGCCGAAGAAGTAGGCGACCTTCTCCTTCAGGTTCCAGCCGGGGTTCTTGTCATAGGCCATGATGGCGCAGGCATAGCTTTGATCGACGGTGAAATAGGCCGCCAGCGCGCGCTGCCACAGCGGTGCGCCGCCCAGATGCGGGGTCAGCGAGGCGGAATACATCGCCATGCGCAGGTTGACCGCCAGCGCCGAGGCAAGGATGACCAGCGTCGGCGCGTCCTCTTTCAGCAGCTGGATGGCGGTGAATTGCGCGGCCCCGGCGATCACGACGATCGAGAACGAGAGCGTCTCGTACACTTTCAGCCCGGCCTCGGTGGCGACGACGCCGAACAGCAGGCCGAAGGGAATGATCACCAGCAGAAAGGGCAGGCCATCGCGGAAACCCTTCCAATAGGCGGTGCGGGGCGAGGGGGCGGGCATGGGTCACCTGTCGTTGAAACACGATCAGGCGTAGCGGGGTTGCGCGCGCGGTTCAATCCGAAAGGTCAGATTTTTTGACCCGTTGGTCAGTCGAACATCCCGGTCACGCGACCCAGCAGCATGAAGGCGCGGGCGGTGCGGGTGTCGGACAGGTCGGCGATCTCGGAATCGGTGGCGGTTTCGCAGAACTCGGCCAGCATCTTGTCGAAGCGGCGCAGGAAATGGTGCGCCGTGTCGCGGAAGATCGGGTCCTGTTTCATCCGGCCAGCCGACAGCGCCAAGGAGGAGCGGTCGCGGATGCCGCCCAAGGCCGCGATCTGGCGGCCACGCTCGCCGGTGGCGAAGCGACGCCAGATTTCCGAGCGCGCGCGGTCGGGGCGCAGGTCGTCCATGTAGATGCCGTCCTGGCTGAGCAGGGTCAGGATGTCCTGGCTGGCCTGGATCAGCTGCGCGGCCTGACGGTCCTTCAACGCCTTGCGCAGGGCGGCAAAGCCTTCCTCGTCCTCGGCGGTTTCGGGGAAATTCAGCGCGCGGATGAAATCGGCGCGGGCCAGCGGCGGGGCCAGATCCTCGGCGGGGGTGCCAAGGGGCAGGGGGGCCTGATCCTCGGGCGCGGCAGCGTCGGCGGGCTTGGGCGCGGGGCGCATCAGGTCGATGCGGTCGCGGGTCGAGCTGAAGGTGGCCAGCGCGATCTCGGTCTTTTTCTGGGCCTCGGCGATCTGGTCCAGCTTCTTGGCGATCGAGGTGTCCGGCCCCGAGGACCGGCCCTGCGCCTGCGCCAGATAGGTTTTGCGGATCGCCTCGATCGCGGCCTGCAGGCGGGCGCTTTCTTCGCGCATCACACGCGAGGAGCGCGCCGCCGTCGCCGCCACCCAGATCATCGCCACGGGCAGGAAGATCACCATCAGGGTCATCATGAAGCGCAGCGCGGTGTCCGCGTCGGCATCCTGACCCAGCAGGAAGAAAAACGCACCCGCGCCCAGCAGCCACAACAGGCTGAGGACCACGGCGATCATCTCGATCCCGGTGATGCGCGGCCCCGAGGCGCTGTCATACAGCCCCAGCGGAGTCGATCTGGTGTCTTCTTTGTCGGCCATCGGATCGCCTGTCGTCAGATGTACTGAACCTTCAACACTTCGTAGGCTTTTTCACCCCCCGGCGTGCGAACTTCGACCGAGTCGCCCTCGTCCTTGCCGATCAATGCCCGCGCGATGGGCGATTTGATGTTCAGCAGGCCACGTTCGATATTGGCCTCGTGTTCGCCCACGATCTGCCAGGTCTTTTCTTCGTCGGTGTCTTCGTCAACCAGGGTGACGGTCGCGCCGAACTTGATGCTGCCGGACATGCTGGTGGGGTCGATGACCTCGGCCAGAGAGATGATGCCTTCGAGCTCTTTGATGCGGCCTTCGATGAAGGACTGCTTTTCGCGGGCCGAGTGGTATTCGGCGTTCTCGGACAGGTCGCCCAGTTCGCGCGCTTCGGCAATGGCCTGAATGATCGTCGGACGCTCGACGGATTTCAGGTGCTTCAATTCAGTCTCGAGCGCGACGAAACCCGCGCGTGTCATCGGTATTTTTTCCATTGGCCCCTTGTTCCACGAAAGAGACGGCGGGCGCCGGGGCGCCCGCCAGATGGGTGTTGTTCCCCTTGGCAATTACCTGACCAAAAGCCCGCAGACAATGCAAGAGATTGCACCCGGAGGTCAGGATTTCGTACATTGCCGGACAAGAATAACGAAATTGCCGCTGCGGAAGTCTGCGTCGGCCCGGATCGCCCCGGGCTGCGTGTTTTCCCGTAGTTTTACGTTGTGTTTTCATTGACGGGCGATGCTGCAGCGCGGTAACCACAGCGAAACAAAATTACGCGCGTGATCCATAAGGAGGGCCACCCATGTCGGAAATCGAACGGGAAGCGATGGACTATGACGTTGTGATCGTTGGTGCGGGGCCTGCTGGGCTTTCTGCAGCGATCCGTCTGAAACAGCTTGATCCCGAGCTGAACGTCGTTGTGCTTGAGAAGGGCTCGGAAGTGGGCGCGCATATCCTGTCGGGCGCGGTGCTGGACCCGAGCGGTCTGGACGCGCTGATCCCCGACTGGAAGGCCAAGGGCGCGCCGCTGAATACGCCGGTGAGCTCGGACCATTTCTATATGCTGGGCGAAGCGGGCGAAGTGCGCATCCCCAACTTCCCGATGCCGCCGCTGATGAACAACCACGGCAACTACATCGTCTCGATGGCGAATGTCTGCCGCTGGATGGCCGAGCAGGCCGAGGAACTGGGCGTCGAGATTTTCCCGGGCATGGCGTGCTCGGAGCTGGTCTACGGCGAGAACGGCGAAGTCAAAGGCGTCGTCGCGGGCGTGTTCGGGCTGGAAGCGGACGGGTCCTACGGCCCCGACACCGAGCCGGGCATGGAGCTGCGCGGCAAGTACGTGTTCCTGTCGGAAGGCGTGCGTGGCTCGCTGGCCAAGGAAGTCATCGCCAAGTACGACCTGTCGGCCGGCAAGTGCCCGCAGAAATTCGGCATCGGCATGAAGGAAATCTGGGAAATCGACCCCGCCAAGCACAAGCTGGGCAGCGTCACCCACACGATGGGCTGGCCCCTGGGCGGCAATGCCGGCGGCGGCAGCTTCATCTATCACCTTGAAAACAATCAGGTTTACATCGGCTTCGTGGTTCACCTGAACTATGAGAACCCGCACCTGTTCCCCTACATGGAATTCCAGCGCTTCAAGCATCACCCGATGGTCGCCGAGCTGCTGAAAGGCGGCAAGCGCGTGGCTTACGGCGCGCGTGCGATCTCTGAGGGCGGTTACCAGTCGATGCCCAAGATGGTGGCACCGGGCGTGGCGCTGCTGGGTTGCTCGGTCGGGATGGTCAACGTGCCGCGCATCAAGGGCAACCACAACGCGATGCTGTCGGGCAAGGCCGCGGCCGAGGCCGCCTACAAGGCGATCCAGGATGGCCGCGAGGGCGACGAGCTGTCCACCTACGAGACCGAGGTGCGCACCGGCGCCATCGGCAAGGACCTGAAGAAGGTCCGCAACGTCAAGCCGATGTGGTCCAAGTGGGGCATGCTGCCCAGCCTGGTTCTGGGCGGTCTGGACATGTGGACGAACACGCTGGGCTTCTCGCTGTTCGGGACGCTGCGCCACGGCAAGACCGATGCGGCGGCCACCGGCGAGGCGGCGAACTTCAAGAAGATCGACTACCCCAAGCCGGACGGAAAGCTGTCGTTCGACCGTCTGACCAACGTGTCGTTCAGCTTTACCAACCACGCCGAGGAACAGCCCTGCCACCTGCGCCTGGCCGATCCGAACGTGCCGATTGCGGTGAACCTGGCGAAATACGACGAACCGGCGCAGCGCTACTGCCCGGCGGGCGTGTACGAGGTGCTGGAAAGCGAAAACGGGCCGGAGTTCCGCGTCAACTTCCAGAACTGCGTCCACTGCAAGACCTGCGACATCAAGGACCCCAGCCAGAACATCACCTGGGTCACCCCGCAGGGCGGCGACGGCCCCAACTACCCCAACATGTGATCACCAAAACGATCACCCAAAGGGCGGCCCAACTGGCCGCCCTTGTCTTTTGCGCCCAATGACGAAAACGGGACCGCGCGTGCATTGCGTTTGCCGCCGGGCGCGCTAGTCTGTCCCTTCGAGGAGACCGGAAAGGCGGAGCAGAGCATGTACAAACGGCTTTGGGGAATGGCACTGGCCCTGACGATGACGGCGGCCGTTCCGGCGCAGGCGCAGGGCATCGCGGGGGCCTATCTGGCGGCACGCAGCGCGGGCATGGCCAGCGATTACAAGGCCGCCGCCGACTATTTCACCCGGGCGCTGGCGCGCGATCCGTCGAACCCCAAGCTGCTGGAAAGCACGGTGGTGATGCAGCTGTCGCTGGGCCAGATCCCGCGCGCCATTCCCATCGCCCGCAAAATGGAATCCGACGGGCTGCAAAGCCAGGTCGCCCGCATGGTCCTGATCGGCGAGGACGTGACCGCCGGCCGCTTTGACGCGCTGCTGGAACGGGTCAAGGCGCAGCAGGGCGTCGGGCCGCTGGTGGATGGGTTGCTGAATGCCTGGGCGCTGATGGGGGCGGGGAATGTCTCGGACTCGCTGAAAGCGTTCGACGCGGTGGCCAAGGAACGCGGGCTGAGCGCCTTTGCGATGTATCACAAGGCGATGGCGCTGGCCTCGGTCGGGGATTTCGAGGGCGCGGACAAGATTTTCTCGGACAGTTCGGACGGGCCGATGCAGGTGGGCCGTCGTGGCGCGCTGGCACGGATCGAAGTGCTGAGCCAGCTGGAGCGCGGCAAGGATGCGCTGGAGCTGCTGGACCAGATGTTCGGCCGCGATTTCGATCCGGCGATTCAGGCGATGCGTGCACGGCTGGAGGCCGGCGAAACGCTGCCCTTCACGCTGGTGCACGACGCGCGCGATGGCGTGGCCGAGGTGTTCTACTCGGTCGCCGAGGCGCTGAATACCGAAGCGGGGCCGGAGTACACGCTGCTGTATACGCGAATGGTGGAATATCTGCGCCCCGACCATGCCGACGCGATCCTGCTGAGCGCCAGCCTGCTGGACACGCTGGAGCGGTACGAACTGGCAACGGTGGCCTACAAATCGGTGCCGCCCGAAAGCCCGTCCTATTTCGCGGCGGAACTGGGGCGCGCGGATTCGCTGCGTCGGGCGGATCGCTCGGAGGCGGCGATCGAGGTGCTGGAGCAACTGGCCCGCAGTCATGGCTCGTTCCCGGTGGTCTGGGTGTCGCTGGGCGATCTGCGTCGCCAGCTGAAGGACTTCAAACAGGCCGCGCAGGCCTATGACAAGGCGCTGGCGTTGTATGACGCGCCGGACCATTCGCAGTGGTTTCTGTATTACGCGCGGGCGATCAGCTTTGAGCGGCTGGGCGAGTGGACCAAGGCCGAACCCGATTTCCGCATGGCGTTGCAGCTGAACCCGGGCCAGCCGAGCGTGCTGAACTACCTGGGCTACTCGTTGGTCGAACAGAACCAGAAGCTGGACGAGGCCCTGTCGCTGATCGAACAGGCGGTCGAGGCCGAACCCAACAGCGGCTATATCGTCGACTCGCTGGGCTGGGCGCTGTACCGGCTGGGCCGCTACGACGAGGCGATCGGCCATATGGAACGCGCGGCCGAGCTGATGCCGGTCGATCCGGTGGTGAACGACCATCTGGGCGACGTGCTGTGGGCCGTGGGCCGCATCCGCGAGGCGGAGTTCCAGTGGCACCGCGCGTTGTCATTCGCGAAATACGACACCGGTTCGGGCGAGGTGGATCCGGATCGCATCCGCCGCAAGCTGGCCACCGGGCTGGACGCGGTGCTGGCCGAGGAAGGCGCCCCTCCGTTGAAGGTGGCGCATGACTGAGCGACGGGTCTTCGCCCCGGCGAAGGTCAATCTGACATTGCATGTGACGGGCCAGCGGGCGGACGGGTACCACCTGCTGGACAGTCTGGTCGTGTTCGCGGATGTGGGCGACTGGCTGGACGTGTCTCTGGGCCATGGGCTGACGGTCAGCGGACCGATGGCGGCGGGTGTGCCCACGGACGGGCGCAATCTGGTGCTGAAGGCGGCGGCGTTGATGGGTGTGGAGGCGCGGATCGCGCTGGAGAAACACCTGCCGGCGGCGGCGGGAATCGGCGGCGGGTCCTCGGACGCGGCGGCGGTGCTGCGGGCGTTGCGGGATCTGACGGGCGGTGAGGTGCCGGGGGCGGGGCTGTCTTTGGGTGCCGATGT
The DNA here is from genome assembly GCF_004799325.1 of Thalassobius vesicularis. Classification (GTDB taxonomy): domain Bacteria; phylum Pseudomonadota; class Alphaproteobacteria; order Rhodobacterales; family Rhodobacteraceae; genus Thalassobius; species Thalassobius vesicularis. The sequence goes on along the minus strand of NZ_SSMD01000002.1, from coordinate 399,784 downwards.
GCCGGTCTGTCTGGCGGGCCGCGCGGCCTATATGCGCGGGATCGGCGAGGTGGTGGAGCCGGTGGACGGGCTGCCGGACCTGGCGGCGGTGCTGGTCAATCCGGGGGTCGAGGTGCCGACGGGCGCGGTGTTCAAGGGATTGGCACGTAAGGATAATCCAGCGATGACCCCGCTGGACCGAAGCGATCTTATCGGCTGGCTGCGGGCGCAGCGGAACGATCTGGAAGGGCCTGCACGAGAGGTGCAGCCGGTGATCTCGGATGTTTTGGAGGCGATCGAGGCAACGGGGAGCGTGCTGGCGCGGATGTCCGGCTCGGGTGCGACGTGTTTCGGAATCTACGAGGATCGGGCGCAGGCAGAGGCGGCGGCACAGGCGCTGGGGCGGCCGGGCTGGTGGGTGCGGGCGGCGACTTTGCGGTAAATCCCGCGCCGGTGGAGGGCGCAGGATTTGAGTATTTTCATCAGAAAGAAGCCAGGGGCCGGGATCAGATGATCCGGTCAGTTGATCCGGGCGACCACGTAGTCGGCCAGGTCGATCAGCATCTGGCGGATCGGGTGCTCGGGCAGGGTGGCGATGGCGGTTTTGGCCTTGGCGGCCCAGGCCAGCGCCTCGGCCCGGGTGTCGATCAGGGCGTTGTGCTTGTGCAGGAGCGACAGGGCGTGGTCGAGGTCGCCGTCCTCTTGCTTGCCTTTTTCGATGGTGCGGGTCCAGAAGGCGCGTTCGTCGGCGTCGGCCTTGGCGACGGCCTTGATGACCGGCAGGGTCAGTTTGCGTTCGCGGAAATCGTCGCCGACATTCTTGCCGGTGGCCTTGGTGTCGCCTTGGTAGTCGAGCAGGTCATCGACGATCTGGAAGGCGATCCCGAGCGCGTCGCCGTAGTCGAACAGGGCTTGGACATGGGGCTGGGGGGCGCCTGCGATCTCGGCCCCGGATTCGGTGGCGGCGGAGAACAGGGCGGCGGTCTTGCCGCGCACCACTTGCAGGTAGATCGATTCGTCGGTGCGCAGGTCCTGCGCGGCGGTCAGTTGCAGCACCTCGCCTTCGGCGATGGTGGCGGCGGCGTTGGACAGGATTTCCAGCACGCGCAGGTTGCCGGGTTCGACCATCAGCTGGAAGGCGCGGGCGAACAGGTAGTCGCCGACCAGAACCGAGGATTTGTTGTCCCACAGCAGGTTGGCGGTAGGGCGGCCGCGGCGTTGGGCGCTTTCGTCCACGACGTCGTCATGCAGCAGGGTGGCGGTGTGGATGAATTCCACCGTGGCGGCCAGATGGATGTGGTAGGGGCCGGTGTAGCCGCACAGCTGCGCGGCGGCCAGGGTCAGCATCGGGCGCAGGCGTTTGCCGCCAGCCTCGACCAGATGGGCGGTCACTTGCGGGATGCGCGGCGCGTGCTTGGAGGCCATGCGTTCGCGGATCAGGGTGTTCACGGCCTCCATCCCGTCGGCAAGATGGGCGGCCAGTTGTTCGTGCGGTTTGGTTGCGGCGTGATCCAGGCTCATCGGTCCCCGTCTGCATGGCTCGACAAATCGGCCGCCATGTCCTTAATTCCCCAGTATGAAACAGCTTCTGAGTACAACTGACCCGACCGTGATCGCATTTGCACAAGCGCTGCTTCAGGGCGAGGGTATAGACTGCTTTGAAATCGACGTAAATATGAGCGTCCTGGAAGGTGGGATCGGATTGTTTCCGCGCCGCCTGATCGTGGCGGACGAGGACCATTTTCGCGCGGCGCGGGCGCTGCGGGACAACGGGATTTCCGTGGATGACTGAGCTGAGTTGCAACGATTTCTTAGGTGGAAAAGTGCGCGTCTGGCAGCCGGTGAACGGGTATCGGGCGGGGCTGGACCCGGTGTTGCTGGCGGCATCGGTGCAGGCCAAACCGGGGCAAAGCGCGCTGGAGCTGGGCTGCGGGGTCGGTGTGGCCTCGCTCTGTCTGGCGTGGCGGGTGCCGGGGGTGGCTGTGACGGGGCTGGAGTTGCAGCCCGAATACGCCGATCTGGCACGGCGCAATGCGGTGGAAAACGGGGCGGATTTCACCGTGCATACGGGCGATTTGCGGGCGCTGCCCGAGGCGGTGCGGCAACGGCAATTCGATCATGTGCTGGCCAATCCGCCTTATTTCCTGCGCGATGCAGGCACCGGGGCGGCGGACCCCGGGCGCGATCTGGCGCTGGGGGGCGACACGCCGCTGGCGACCTGGGTCGAGGTGGCGGCGAAGCGTTGCGCGCCGCGCGGCACGGTGACGTTCATCCAGCGGGTCGAGCGGGTGCCGGAGCTGCTGAGCGCGATGTATACCCGGCTGGGCAGCATCGAGCTGTTGCCTCTGATCCCGCGCGAAGGACGCCCGCCGCAACTGGTGCTGATTCGCGGCCGAAAGAATGGGCGCGCGCCGTTCCGGATGCTGCCCGGGCTGCTGGTGCATCCCGGCGAAAACCATCGCGACGGGGGAGAAGATTACACGCCGGAGCTGCGCGCGGTGCAACGCGATGGGGCGGCTTTGCCCTTCTGAGCCACAAACTGCCGCATCCCGCGGATTTTACCGAAAAATGCTGCGCTGCCGCGTGACAGGCACTGATTCTGGTGCTGTACTTGTCACACGATTTTTACACTGAGAGGAGAATGCCCATGAGCTTGAGTTCGCACGTCGAGGAACTGAAGAAGAAACACCTGTCCCTCTCGCAGCGCGTCGAGGAAATGCAACGCGCCCCGGGTGTCAGCGACGCAGAGATTGCCTCGCTGAAGAAGCAGAAACTCCGCATCAAAGAGGAGATCACCCGACTCAGCACCGTCTAAGTCAAGGTTTCAAGCTGGCGCGCGCGGCCAACGCCGCGCCGCCGGTGATCAGCAGGGCCGACAGGGCCAGCACCCATCCGGGTTGGGCAACCCCGGCAATCACCAAAACCAGCGTAGACAGCAGTGGCGCCGCGTAGGAGGCCACGCCAAGTAGCTGGATGTCGCCCTTTTTCACCCCGATATCCCAGACGTAGAACGCCAGCCCGACCGGGCCCAGTCCAAGGGCGATGGCCGAGGTCCAGGCCGTGGCGGTTTGCGGCCAGACGGTATCCTCGGTCGCCAGATGCAGCAGGGCGGACAGGATCGCGGTGGCGACGCAGAAAATGGCGACGCTTTCGGTGGGCGCATCGCCCAGTTTGCGCGACAGGACCGAGTAGGTGGACCAGGTCAGAGCGCATCCCAGCGCCAGCAGGTAGCCGGGCAGGGCGGCCGGATCGAACCCGGCCCCGCCGCCGCCGATGATCAGCGCGGCCCCCAGAAACCCGACGATGCCGCCGATCAGATGGCCGGGGCGCAGGCGTTCGCCGGGCAGCAGGCCTGAGAACAGCACGATCAACAGCGGCCAGAGGTAGGCGATTAGCCCGGCCTCGGCTGCGGGGGCAAGGCGCAGGGCGCTGAAATAGAGCGCGTGGTAGCCGAAAAGCCCAATTGTGCCAAAGGCATAGACCTTGAGCGGGACATGCCGCAGGCGCGCGAACCCACCCGTTGCCCCGGTCCAGATCAGGCCAATCGTGCCGCCGATGGCAAAGCAGATCGCATTCAGCAGCAGCGGCGGCGTGGGGGCCGTGCCGACTGTGAACAGCGCCAGCAGCGCCCAAAGCAGAACGGCGATGAAGCCGATGGCGGTGGCGCGGGGCTTGGTCATGGGGTCAGGTCCTCTACGGGGATGATGGTCATGCCGGTGGGCAGGTCGTCCGAGCCGCGCATCTGGTTGGTGATCCAATCGCGGAAGGCGCGGACTTGCGGGCGGCTTTCGGCAGCTTTCTGGCACAGCAGACGGAAATGTGCACGGGTGGAAATCGCGGTGCCGAACGGGGCGACAAGGCGGCCCTGATCCAGATCGCGCCGGGCAAAGGTGTTGCGGGCCAGAACGACTCCGGCACCTTCCAGCGCGGCGTCCAGCGCATGGTCGGGCTGCGAGAACGTGGTCGTGACCTGCGGCGGTTCGGTGATGCCGACGGCCCGAAACCACGCGGGCCAATCGGTGCGCGGGCTCAGGAAATCATCCGAGGCGTTGTGCAGCAGCGGGGCCCGCAGCAGCGAACGGGGGGTCGGGAATTGCGCGACCATGTCGGGGCGCATGACCGGGGTCAGCCATTCGCGGTGGCTGAGCGGGGTCGCGGACAGGTGGGTGTCGGTGCCGTAACCGTATCGAATTGCGACGTCGATTTCGTCGAGGTCAAAGTCCATCAGGCGCAGGCTGGCGGTGAACCGCAGGTCGATCTCGGGGTGGAGGCGGGCGAAATCATAGAGGCGCGGCGCCAGCCATTTCGCGGTAAAGGCGGGGCCGGCGGTGACGTTCAGCGTGCGGGTATCCGTCAGCCGCCGCGCGGCGCGCCAGGCTTGGGTCAGGGTGTCGAACCCCTCGGTCGCACCGGGGGAGAGGGCACGGCCCGCCTCGGTCAGGCGGACGGCGCGGTTGAGGCGGTGAAACAGGGGCTGGCCCAGGTGCTCCTCTAGCGATTTGATCTGAAAAGACAGGGCGGCGGGGGTGACGTTCAACTCGGCCGCGGCCTTGGCAAAGGACAGGTGACGCGCGGCCGATTCAAAGGCGCGCAGGGCTGTCAGAGGGGGGAGGCGGTCGAACATACGGTTAAGGAAAACTTGTCTGAAGCTGCACGAAGTCTCGTTTGTTGCATGAAATTACAGCGAGTATCTTTGGTCTAGTCAAGAATTACCAAGCCGAAGGAGGCGCAAATGTTCGAAGCGACAGCAACCGTCCGCACCAAAGAAGCACTCGAGAAAGCTCGGGTCGAACGCGCCGTGGTCCTGCGCGCGCTGATCCGGGTCGTGCTCAAACCGCGCATAATTCCGCTGGGCCGGCCGGTCCTTACGGGATCGTCCCGCTGCCCGAACTGACGGACTTACGGGGCACGAAAAAGGGCCGGTCGCAGGACCGGCCCTTGGCGTTCGTAAAGGCGTCGGATCAGACGAAGAACTGTGCGCCGTTGGCGGCAATGGTCGAGCCGTTGATGAAGCCCGCGTCGTCAGCAGCCAGGAAGGCCACGCAGCGCGCGATTTCCTCGGGTTCGCCCAGACGGCCGGCGGGGATGCCCTTGATGATCTTTTCGCGGACGGATTCGTCGATCGCCATCACCATCTCGGTCGCGATGTAGCCGGGGCAAACGGCGTTGGCGGTGATGCCGAAACGCGCGCCTTCCTGCGCCAGCGATTTCACGATGCCCAGATCGCCCGCCTTGGTCGCGGCATAGTTCACCTGGCCGGCCTGGCCTTTCTGGCCGTTGATCGACGAGATCACGACAACGCGGCCGAACTTGCGGTCACGCATGCCGTTCCAGACGGGGTGCACGGTGTTGAAAACGCCGGTCAGGTTGGTGTCGATGACCTCTTTCCACTGCTGCGGGGTCATACGGTGGAACATGGCGTCACGGGTGATGCCGGCGTTGGCCACGACGATGTCGATGGGGCCCAGATCAGCCTCGACCTTGGCGATGCCTGCTGCACTTTCATCGTAGTCGCCGACATTCCACTTGTAGGTCTTGATGCCGGTTTCCGCGGTGAACTTTGCGGCTGCTTCGTCATTGCCGGCATAGGTTGCGGCGACGACGCAACCCTGGGCTTGCAGGGCCTTCGAAATGGCTGCGCCGATGCCGCGCGAACCGCCGGTGACGAGTGCTACTCTTGCCATGGTTTTCCTCCAGTTAGGCGTGATGCGTTGGTAACTCTGTTACTTTGTATGCTGCGAATGCGCAATAATCTTGCGTGCGAAATATGCGGTTTCGACACATTTTTTGCGCGTTTGCAGCGGATGGTCGAAGAAAAAGGGGCGCTGCAGAACAGCGCCCCCGGATATGCGTACTAATTGCGCATCGGTTACGGGCGTTCCAGGCACATTGCGACGCCCATGCCGCCGCCGATGCACAGGGTTGCCAGACCTTTTTTGGCTTCGCGGCGCTTCATCTCGAACAGCAGGGTGTTCAGGATGCGGCAGCCCGAGGCACCGATCGGGTGACCGATGGCGATGGCGCCGCCGTTCACGTTCACGATCGACGGATCCCAGCCCATGTCCTTGTTCACGGCGCAGGCTTGTGCGGCGAAGGCTTCGTTGGCTTCGACTAGGTCCAGGTCACCAACGGCCCAGCCGGCCTTGTCCAGGGCCTTGCGCGATGCGTAGATCGGGCCAACGCCCATGATCGACGGGTCCAGACCGGCGGTCGCGTACGAGGCGATGCGGGCCAGCGGCTCCAGGCCGCGACGTTCGGCTTCGTCGGCCGACATCAGCAGCACGGCAGCGGCGCCATCGTTGATCCCCGAAGCGTTCGCCGCGGTGACCGAGCCGTCCTTGGTGAAGGCGGGGCGCAGTTTCTGCATGGCGTCGATGGTGGCGCCGGCACGGATGTATTCATCCTTGTTGACGATGATGTCGCCCTTGCGGGTCTTGATGGTGAAGTCGATCACTTCGTCGTCGAACTTGCCGGCTTTCAGCGCGGCTTCGGCCTTGTTTTGCGAGGCGACGGCGAATTCGTCCTGCATGTCGCGGCTGATCTGCCACTGCTGAGCGACGTTCTCGGCGGTCTGACCCATGTGGTAGCCGTTGAACGCGTCCCACAGGCCGTCCTTGATCATCGAGTCGATGTATTTGACATCGCCCATTTTGACGCCGGCGCGCAGATGCGCGACGTGGGGCGACAGCGACATGTTTTCCTGACCACCAGCGGCCACGATGGCGGCGTCACCCAGCTGGATGTGCTGCGCGCCCAGTGCGACAGCGCGCAGGCCCGAACCGCAGACCTGGTTGATGCCCCAGGCAGAGCTTTCTTTCGGCAGGCCGGCATTGATATGCGCCTGACGCGCCGGGTTCTGGCCCTGACCGCCGGTCAGCACCTGACCAAGGATCGTCTCGGAGACCTCGGATTTGTCGATTCCCGCGCGGGCCACGATGGCCTCCAGCACGGCGGCGCCCAGATCGTGCGCCGGAGTATTTGCGAAAGAGCCGCTGAACGAACCGACGGCCGTACGGGCTGCCGAAACGATAACAACATTGGTCATGTTCATCCTCCACCAATAGTCAGCCGAGGAGCGCCGGGTTCGCAGCGTGCGGGCCCTGGACTCCCCGCCTTCGGAAACCGTGATAGAGCAACCGCCGCGATGCGGCAACTGCGGAGAATTGCCGCGCCGCAGCGAAATTTATGCTCGTCGACGCTGCGTCGCTTTGGAATTTTGTTTCCAGGGCTCCTGAATGGTGGGGGCGCCGAAATAGTAGCCTTGCAGGCAATCCACGCCGATGCCCTGCAACCAGACGTAATCTTCATAGGTTTCAACGGATTCCGCGACGGTGAACATGTCGAATTGCTGCGCGATGCCAACCAGCGCCCGCGTCAGAACCTGATTATCTGGGTCCGTATGGATATTACGGATGAACTGGCCGTCGATCTTCAGGATGTCGAAATAGAAGTCTTTCAGGTAGCGAAAGGAGGTGTAGCCAGCGCCGAAATCGTCCAACGCAAAGCTGATTCCCTTGCGTTGCAGGTCGGACATGAAGCCCACGACCAGATCAGGCACCGTCATGGCCGAGCTTTCGGTGATTTCCAGGATCAGGCGTTCGGCGGCGGTGGGGTCGCCCTCTAGCCCCTGTTGCAGCGTTTGCATCCAGCGGGGAAAACCGATGGAGCGCGCGGACATGTTGATCGACAAGCGCAATGTCGGGGCCTGCGCCAGCGCCCTGAAACCGGATTCCAGCGCGAGGCAGTCGATGACGCGACCCAGCTCGGTCGCTTCGATCTGTTCGATGAAATCCTTGGCCGGGATGATGCGGCCGGTTTCGTCGAAGATGCGGATCAGTCCCTCGTAAAAGGCGGGGTGTTCGGGTTTCAGCGCCGACACCACCGGCTGATAGGCCAGCGCGACCTGCTTATGCTTGACCGCCTCGGAGACCATGGTCAGCACGTCGGAATCGCGGGCACTGATCGCGGCGTTCAGCGGGGATTGCTGATTCCTCTGGACGTCCTTCCACTTGTTGCCTTTGCGTTTGCCCACGACTCGCTCCGTGTTTGCTTGTTGGTCACAATGCGGCCGCAAGCGTTACCGGTTGCTTAATGTTGGCATTTTGTTCTAATTGTTCCGATCACGCGAAACGGGGGCCGACATGGGCGAAAGATGCGGCTGGGCGGGGCCCGAGCAGATTTATCTGGACTACCACGACACCGAATGGGGCGTCCCCGATTACGACAGCCGCGCGCTGTGGGAAAAGCTGATCCTGGACGGGTTCCAAGCGGGGCTGAGCTGGATCACCATCCTGAAAAAGCGCGAGGGATTTCGTCAGGCGTTTCAGGGGTTTGACCCGAATGTGATCGCCGAGTGGGGCGAGGCCGAGGTGACCCGTTTACTGGCCGATCCGGGCATCATCCGGCACCGCGGCAAGATCGAGGCGACGATCACCAACGCACGCGCCTGGCAACGGATCGAGGCGCAGCAGGGGTTCAGCACATTCCTGTGGGACTACGTGGGCGGCACGCCGATCCAGAACCGCTGGAGCAGCATGTCGCAGGTGCCGGCCTCGACCGAAATCTCTGCGCAAATTTCGAAGGATTTGAAGAAGGCCGGGTTCAAGTTCTGTGGGCCGACCATCGTTTATGCCTTCATGCAGGCCGTCGGCATGGTCAACGACCACCTGATCGGGTGCCCGTGTCATGAGCCGGTGGCGCGTCTGAGCCGTCAGTAACGGTCAAATCCCGGGGTGCCGCGATCCTGCGGGGTTTTCTCGAGGTGCTTGCGCTTGATCGTTTCCGAGGTGTCGCGGGATCCGTCATGGCTCCAGCCCGGAGGGGCGACGGCGTACATCAGGCGCTGGCGCAGGCTGAGGCCGGGGCGCAGCAGGTCGCGGAAGATGCCGACCCATTCGTGAAAGGCGACGCGGATCGGGTTGAAGGTGCCAAGGTTTTTGACCAGCCCGTATTGGACCTTTTCCTCGGGGAGTTCGGGGACGAAGGTGCCGAACATCTTGTCCCAGATGATGAACACGCCGGCATAGTTGGCGTCCAGGTAGCGCGGATTGCGGCCGTGATGGACGCGGTGATGGCTGGGGGTGTTCATGATCGCCTCGAACCAGCGGGGCAGCTTGCCGATCGCCTCGGTATGGATCCAGAACTGGTAGATCAGGTTCAGGCCGCCGCAGAACAGCACCATCGCCGGGTGAAAGCCCAGCAGGATCAGCGGGGCGCGGACGATGATCATGAAGGTGAACATGCCGGTCCAGGTTTGCCGCAGGGCGGTGGTCAGGTTGTAATGTTGCGAGGAGTGGTGGTTGACGTGGCTGGCCCAGACCCAGCGGATGCGGTGGCCGAACCGGTGCACCCAGTAATAGCGCAGATCGTCCAGCACAAAGCACAGCGCGACGACCCACCACGAGGTGCCCAGATCCAGAGGGGTGATCCGCCACAGCGCCATGAAGAACCACCAGGCGACAAAGCCAAGGGCGATGCCGACCGCCACGTTGCCTGCGCCCATGATCAGGCTGGTCAGGGCGTCGCGGGTTTCATAGCGCCCGCCGCGCCGTTTGATGACGATCCAGCCCAGCTCTAGCAGGATGGCCAGGATGAAGAACGGTACGGCCCATTGCACCACGTCGGGATAATGCGGTCCGGTCACAGGCTTGCCTCCATTTTCGAGCGCCAGGAGTCGATTTCGTCGGGGTCCAGCTTTAGCCGGATTTCGGGGGCGGTGTAGTCGGGCAGCGACAGCTCCAACCCGCCGGGAATGTCCGAGACCTCGGCCCCCAGCAGCAGGCGGGCCGCGCCGTCCGCGCCCATCGCCCAGACCACGCCCAGCCCGGCGCTGGATTGCACTAGGGCGAAATGGCGGTTGCGCGACAGGTTCACCGACTGCAGGTTCGTGTCGGGATATTCGTTGCGCCAGACGGCAGCGATTTCGGTGTCGTCTGCAAAGATTCGGGGGCGGCTCATGCCAAGGATATGCAACAGGATCGCAATGGCTGCGATCCCGCCCGTCACCATCAAAAGTAGTGCGGACAGCGGCATAGTCTCCTCCTGCGGTCATCAAACTGCAAGAAGCGATGCTTTGTCAAAGGCCTAGACGGATTTCGCGGCTTGCCCCGGCGGAAGGCTGGGGTGCGAGGTGGCAAATCGCCCGATCGGATGGTTACGAGCGGCCCAGAAGCGCCGAAATCAGCGCGCGCGCCTCCTCCGAGTGCCAGTCGGCGTCACCGATCAGGCGGCCGATTTCCTGCCCCTCGGGGTTCAGCAGAACGCTGACGGGCAGACCCAGAACCGCCATCTGGCGCGCCAGCTGCTGCTTGGGGTCGCGGTGCAGCGGCAGGTTGGTCACGCCGGCCTCGGCAAAGAATTTCTCAAGCGCGGGTTGCGGGTTGCGGCCGGTGGCGATGGTGACGACCTCGAACGCATCTCCGCCGAATTCGGCCTGCAGCGCGGAAAGCGAGGGCATCTCGGCCCGGCAGGGGGCGCACCATGTGGCCCAGAAATTCACCAGCACATATTTGCCCTTGTACTGGGACAGGCTGATCTCGCCGCCATCCGCCGAGGTGAAAACGGTGTCCGGCACGGGCTTTGCCTGCTCGGCCAGGTTCAGTTTCTTCATGTCGCCCAGGCGCAGCGCGTCCAGCGAGGCGGTATCGGCAACGGTGGCATTTGCACCAAGCGCCAAGGCCGTATAAAGGACGATCCGGAAAAACCTGTGCATGATACCTCCCAAGGGGCAAACGATGAGTGACAAATCCTCGAACCAGATGTGGGGCGGCCGCTTTGCCGCCGGGCCGGACGCGATCATGGAGGCGATCAACGCCTCGATCGGGTTCGACCAGCGTATGGCCGCACAGGACATTGCCGGTTCCAGGGCCCATGCCGCCATGCTGGCCGCCACAGGCATCGTCAGTGATAGCGATGCCGCAGCCATTCGGGAAGGGCTGCTCACGGTCTTGTCAGAAATCGAAAGCGGTTCGTTCCAGTTTTCGACCGCGCTGGAAGACATCCACATGAACGTGGAGGCCCGCCTGAAGGAAATCATCGGCGAGCCCGCAGGCCGTCTGCACACCGCCCGGTCGCGCAACGACCAGGTGGCGACCGATTTCAAACTGTGGGTCCGCGACCAGATGGATGCGGCAATCGCCGGGATCGAGGCGCTGATCCGCGCCCTGCTGACCCAGGCCGAGGCCGGGGCCGATTGGGTGATGCCCGGTTTCACCCACCTGCAAACCGCCCAGCCCGTGACCTGGGGCCACCACATGATGGCCTACGTGGAAATGCTGGGCCGCGACCTGTCGCGTTTCCGCGATGCGCGGGCACGGATGAACGAATGCCCGCTGGGCTCTGCCGCGCTGGCGGGCACGTCCTTCCCGATTGATCGGCACATGACGGCGGCGGCCCTGGGCTTTGACCGCCCGACCGCCAACTCGCTGGACGCCGTGGCCGACCGCGATTTCGCGCTGGATTTCCTGTCCTGCGCCTCGATCTGCGCGATGCACCTGAGCCGGTTCGCCGAAGAGCTGGTGATCTGGTCCTCGGTCCAGTTCCGGTTCGTGGCGATGTCGGATAAATGGTCCACCGGCTCGTCCATCATGCCGCAAAAACGCAACCCCGACGCGGCCGAGCTGATCCGCGCCAAGATCGGCCGCATCTTCGGCGCCAACGTGGCGCTGATGACGGTGATGAAGGGGCTGCCGCTGGCCTATTCCAAGGACATGCAGGAAGACAAGGAACAGGTGTTCGACGCCGCTGACAACCTGATGCTGGCCTTGGCCGCGATGACCGGCATGGTCAGCGACATGAGCGCGCGCCAAGACAACCTGGCTGCCGCCGCCGGCTCGGGCTTCTCGACCGCAACGGATCTGGCCGACTGGCTGGTGCGCGAGCTGAACCTGCCGTTCCGCGACGCCCACCACGTCACCGGCTCGCTGGTGGCCATGGCCGAGGGCAAGGGCTGCGACCTGCCGGAATTGACGCTGGCCGACATGCAATCCGTCCACGCCGAGATCACCGACGCCGTTTTCGGCGTGCTGGGGGTTGATAATTCGGTCGCCTCGCGCATGTCCTATGGGGGGACGGCACCGGCACAGGTGCGCGCCCAGATCACCCGCTGGAAGGAAATCCTGGCATGAAACCCCTGGCTGCGCTGATGATCCTGACCCTGCTGGCTGCCTGCGGGGCGGACGGCGCGCCGACCCCACCCAAGGATGAGCCGGTGAAAACCGGCATCACCATCTCGGGCTCCGCCCGGGCGGGGATCAGCAAGACTTTCTGATGTCGCTGCTGCGGATGTCATATCTGGCGCTGGCCGTGCTGGGCGCGGTCTGGCCAATGTGGCATTTGCTGCCGTGGCTATTTGAAAACGGTCTGTCCGTGCCCGGCCTTCTGGACGCCTGGCAGACGAACGCCGCCGCCACCGGCCTGTTGCGCGATCTGCTGGTCTCGGCCATCGCCCTCATCCTCTGGATCCTGGCCGAGGTCTTTACCCGCCGCAACTGGCAGGCGCTTTGGGCCATTCCCGCGACCCTGCTGATCGGGGTCAGTTGTGGCCTGCCGCTCTACCTGTTTCTGCGCACACGCCCGGTTTGATCCGGTGTTCGATATCTTGGGGCTCCGCCCCAAACCCCGGAGTATTTCCAATCAGAAAGAAGCAAGCAGCTTTTGGTTTCTTTCTGAGCGAAATACTCCGGGGTGAATGCGCCGCAGGCGCAGAGGGGCAGGGCCCCTTTTGGCCCGTTGAAATGGGCGGCCAGTCTGGTATGACGCCTGTCAATCAGCAAAGGGCGGACGAATGGACCATTTTCTGTACAAGGACGGCGCACTTCATGCAGAGGGCGTGCCGGTGGCCGAGATCGTGGCGGCGGTTGGCTCGCCCGTCTATGTCTATTCCACGGCCACCCTGCTGCGCCACTTCCGCCTGTTTGACGAGGCGCTGAAGGGGCTGGACCATGTCGTCTGTTTTGCGATGAAGGCCGCCAGCAACCAGGCGATCCTGAAGACGCTGGCGCAGGCCGGGGCGGGAATGGATGTGGTCTCGGGCGGTGAATATGCTCGTGCCAAGGCCGCCGGTGTGCCGGGGGATAAGATCGTTTTCTCCGGCGTTGGTAAAACCCGCGAGGAGATGCGCGCCGCGTTGCTGGGCGGGATTCGCCAGTTCAACCTGGAATCCGAGCCGGAGATGGAGCGCCTGAACGAGGTTGCCCTGTCGCTGGGGCTGCGCGCGCCCGTGACCGTGCGGGTGAACCCGGATGTGGACGCCAAGACCCATGCCAAGATTGCCACCGGCAAGTCCGAAAACAAGTTTGGCATCCCGATCGCCCGTGCGCGCGAGGTGTATGCCCATGCCGCTCGTCTGCCCGGTCTGGATGTGGTCGGCATCGACGTGCATATCGGCAGCCAGCTGACCGATCTGGAGCCGTTCCGCATGGCCTATCGCAAGGTGGCCGAGTTGACCGAGGTGCTGCGCGCCGATGGCCATGACATTCGCCGTCTGGATCTGGGCGGCGGTCTGGGCATTCCCTACACCCGCTCGAACGAGGCGCCGCCGCTGCCGCTGCAATGGGGCGAGGTGATCCGCGAAGAAGTCGGCCATCTGGGCGTTGAGGTCGAGATCGAGCCGGGGCGCCTGATCGCGGGCAATGCGGGGATTCTGGTCTCGGAAGTCGTCTATGTGAAATCCGGTGAGGGGCGCAATTTCCTGATTCTGGATGCGGCGATGAACGATCTGGTGCGTCCGGCGATGTACGACGCCCATCACGATATCATCCCGGTGGTCGAGCCCGAAACCGGGGTCGAGCAGGCCCCCATCGACATCGTCGGGCCGGTCTGCGAATCCGGCGACACCTTTGCCAAGCAGCGCGTGATGCCGCCGCTGGTCGAGGGCGATCTGGTCGCCTTCCGCTCGGCCGGGGCCTATGGCGCGGTGATGGCCAGCGAATACAACACCCGCCCGCTGGTGCCCGAAGTGCTGGTCAACGGGGATCAATTCGCCGTCATCCGGGCGCGTCCGAGCTTTGACGAAATCATAAACCGCGATAGCATTCCGGAATGGCTCTGACGTGATCCCTGCGTCGGGCCCTCTGGATTGGGTATGTCTGACGCAAATCGCAGAGTTCTGAGGAAAATCCGCTGGCCGCTTCGCCTGACCTGGGCGGGGATGATTGCCGAGCGGGTGACGCATGCCTTCTGGCCGGTCTGGTCGGTGGTCATGCTGGCCGTGGGCTTGCTGATGATGGGCGTGCAGGATCACCTCTCGGTCGAGGTGGTCTGGGGCCTGGGCGTGGTTTTCGCGCTGGCGGTGCTGGGCTTTGGTTTGCGGGGCGCGCTGGCATTCCGGTTTCCGCGACAGGCCGAGGCGTTGGACAGGTTGGATGCCGCGCTGACGGGACGGCCGATCCGCAGCATGATGGACACGCAGGCGATCGGGGCGGGTGACAGCGCCTCGGCCCAGTTGTGGCAGGTGCATCAGGCGCGGATGGCGGCGCGTGCGGAACAGGCCAAACCCGTCGAGCCGGACCTGAGGCTGACCCGCCGCGACCCGTTCGCGCTGCGATATGTGGCGATGTTGGGGCTGTCGGTGGCACTGCTGTTCGGCACGTTGAACAAGGTCGGATCGGTCACCGGCATGGGGCCGGGGGGTAAGGGCAGCCTGGCCGCTGGTCCCGCGTGGGAGGGCTGGATCGAGCCGCCCGCCTATACTGGCCTGCCGGTTCTGTATCTGGCCGATCAGCCCGATCAATTGGAAATCCCGCAAGGCAGCCGCGTCACCCTGCGATTTTACGGCGAGCTGGGGGCGCTGACGCTGGCCGAGACGGTCTCGGGCCGGGTGGGGCAGGTGCCGCCTGCCTCGGAACCCGCACAGGATTTCACGGTCGCCCAATCCGGGCGTCTGGCCATCGAAGGCGACGGCGGCCGCAGTTGGACCGTGGCGCTAATGCCGGACCTGCCGCCGATGGTGGCGATCGCGGGCGAGGCGGAAACCAATGTCGATGGCCGCATGAGCCTGCCCTTTACGGCCGCCGATGATTACGGCGTGACCGGCGGCAGCGTCCGCATCAGCCTGGACATGGCCAGCCTGGATCGCCGCTATGGTTTGACCGCCGAGCCGGAACCGCGCCCCGCGATCACGATGGATCTGCCGCTGCCGATCTCGGGCAGCCGGGCCGAGTTTACCGAGCAGCTGATCGAGGATTTCTCGCAGCACCCTTGGGCGCATCTGCCCGTGAGTTTCGAGTTCTTCGTGACCGATGCCGCCGGGCAAACCGGCATTGGCGATCCGGTGGTCATGCCCTTGCCCGCGCGGCGCTTTTTCGACCCGCTGGCCGCCGCCCTGATCGAGTTGCGGCGCGACCTGCTGTGGACCCGCGCCAACGCGCCCCGGATTGCGCAGGTGATGCGCGCGATTTCATGGCGGCCCGAGGCGCAACTTTTTCCCGACGAGGCGGATTACCTGCAATTGCGCGTCATCCTGCGCCGTCTCGAGGGCTACGGCCCAACGATGACCGACGAGCAGCGCGACGAGTTGGCCGCCGCCCTGTGGGAGCTGGCCCTGAAGCTGGAAGACGGCGATCTGGACGACGCGATGGAGCGGATGAAACGCGCCCAGGAACGTCTGAGCGAGGCGATGAAGAACGGCGCCTCCGAGGAGGAGATCGCCCGCCTGATGCAGGAATTGCGCGACGCCACGCAGGACTACCTGCGCCAGAAATCCCGCCAGGCGCAACGCGATCAGGAACAAATGGACGATGGCATGCAGATGCCCGACGACTCCATGCAGATGAGCATGGACGACCTGCAACGCATGATGGACCGCATCCAGGAGCTGATCGAACAGGGCCGCATGGCCGAGGCGCAAGAAGCCATGCGCCAGTTCCAGGAAATGATGGAAAATATGCAGATGGCCCAGCAGGGCGGGCAGGGCCAAAACCCGGGCGATCAGGCGATGGAGGATCTCGGCCAGACGCTGCGCGATCAGCAGGGCCTGTCCGACCGCGCGTTCCGCGACTTGCAGGAACGGTTCAACCCCGGTGCCAATTCCGGCCAGTCGCAAGGCAACGAAGGCCGTAACGGCGGCATGGGTCGCGGCCAAAGCCACGAAGGTCAGGGGCAGGGACAAGGCTCGGGCGAGGCCGAAGGTGAAGGTCAGGGGCAGGGCGGTCTAGCCGAACAACAGCAGACCCTGCGGCAAGAGCTGGAACGCCAACGCGGCCGCCTGCCGGGCGCAGGCACCGAAGGCGGTGAAGCGGCCCGCGAGTCCCTCAAACAGGCCGAGCGCGCGATGGAAGGCGCCGAAGAGGCGCTGCGCCAGGACGATCTGGCCGGCGCCATAGACAAGCAGTCCGAAGCCATGGAAGCGATGCGCGAAGGGCTCCGTAATCTGGGCGAGGCGATGGCCGAGGCCGGCCGCCGTCAACGCGGCGGCGAAGGGCAGGAAAACGGCAATGCTCAGGCCAACTCGCGCGATCCGCTGGGCCGCACACCGGGTGCGCGGGGCGGTGATGTCGGCAGCGACCAGAATCTGCTGCAAGGCGAAGACGTCTACCGCCGCGCGCGCGAGCTACTGGACGAAATCCGGCGCCGCAGCGGCGAAGGTGATCGCCCGACGGAAGAGCTGGACTACCTGCGCCGCCTGCTGGACCGGTTCTGATCCGCAACGGAAAAGGGGCTTTGCCCCTCTGCGCTGCGCGCATTCACCCCAGAGTATTTCAGTCAAAAAGAAGCTGGTTTCTTTCTGGTTCAAATACTCTGGGGGTTTGGGGGCAAAGCCCCCAACGGCGCAACGAAAAACCCCCGGCGCGGGGCCGGGGGTTCGGGGATCAGTGGTGATCCTTGTAGTTGATCTCGCGCCGGTCTTCGCCGGGGCCGGTCTTTTGGCGCCGGACGATCAGCCTGTTGATCGCGTTGATATAGGCCTTCACGCTGGCGACCACTGTGTCAGTATCCGCCGAAGAGCCGGTGGCGATGCGGCCGTCTTCCTCGATCCGGACCGAGACGGTGGCCTGGGCGTCGGTGCCTTCGGTGACGGCGTGCACCTGGTACAGCTGCAGCCGCGCCTTGTGCGGGTAGAGCATCTTTACGCAGTTGAATGCCGCATCTACGGGGCCGTCGCCGGTGGCGTCGATCGAGTGGTCCTTGCCGTCGATGGTCATGGTCATCTCGGCCTCTTGCGGGCCTTCGGTGCCGCAGATCACGCGCAGGCGCTTGAGCTGGAGGGTGTCGCCTTCGTCCTGGCCGACCTGGTCCTGGACCAGTGCGACGAGGTCGTCGTCGTAGACCTCTTTCTTGCGGTCGGCCAGCGCCTTGAAGCGCACGAACACGTCGTTGAGCTGGTTTTCACCCAGATCGAAGCCAAGCTCCTGCATCTTCGAGCGCAGCGCAGCGCGGCCCGAGTGCTTGCCCATGGCGATGTTCTTTTCGTGCAGGCCGATATCGGCGGCCTTCATGATTTCGAAGGTCTCGATGTTTTTCAGCACGCCATCCTGGTGGATGCCGGATTCGTGCAGGAAGGCGTTCTTGCCGACGATGGCCTTGTTGAACTGCACAGCAAAGCCAGACACGCTGGAAACACGGCGCGAGATGTTCATGATCTTGGTGGTGTCGATGCCGGTGCGGTAGGGCATGATGTCGTTGCGCACGCGCAGGGCCATCACGACCTCTTCGAGGGCGGTGTTGCCGGCGCGTTCACCCAGGCCGTTGATGGTGCATTCGATCTGGCGCGCGCCAGCCTCGACCGCGGCCAGGGCGTTGGCGGTGGCCATGCCAAGGTCGTTATGGCAGTGGGTGGCAAAGACCACCTCGTCGGCGCCGGGGACGCGTTCCAGCAACATGCGGATCAGGTCGGCGGATTCGCGCGGGGCGGTGTATCCGACGGTGTCGGGGATGTTGATCGTGGTGGCGCCGGCCTTGATGGCGATCTCGATCACGCGGCACAGGTAGTCGTGCTCGGTCCGGGTGGCGTCCATCGGCGACCATTGCACGTTGTCGCACAGGTTGCGCGCGTGGGTCACGGTTTCGTGGATGCGCTCGGCCATCTCGTCCATGGTCAGGTTCGGGATGGCGCGGTGCAGCGGCGAGGTGCCGATGAAGGTGTGAATCCGGGGCTTGGCCGCGTGTTTCACCGCCTCGTAGCAGCGGTCGATATCCTTGAAATTGGCGCGGGCGAGGCCGCAGATCACGGAGTTCTTCGAGCGCTCGGCGATCTCTTTGACCGCATTGAAGTCACCTTCGGAGGCGATGGGAAAGCCCGCCTCGATGATGTCCACGCCCATTTCGTCCAGAAGCTCGGCGATCTCCAGCTTCTCGTCGTGGGTCATGGTGGCGCCGGGGGATTGCTCGCCGTCGCGAAGAGTCGTGTCGAAAATCAAGACGCGGTCTTGTTTGGAAGTATCGGTCATATCGGGTCTCTTTGTCTAAGTCTGCGTAAGCCTGTGGCGCGAAAACAAGCACATCCTCTGAGCGGTCGCGCCAGTCCGTGGCACGCTCAGAGGCGGCTTAGCAGTAGCAGGGCAGCAGCCGACAGCGCCCCGGTGGGACGGTCTGCGACGGTGATGATATGGCCCTGAATCTTCATGGCTTCGATTTATACAGGCCAGAATCGAAAAGAAAAGGCAGAATATCGGGGGAAATGCGGGTCATTCATATCGTGATAATGATATGCATCAATGAATGTGTTCCCGGTTTCCGGCAGACTTGATCCTAGGTCAACCGGGGTGTTGCCCCGTTTAGGGAAGGGGACGTTCGCAATGGCAGATATCGTTGTTCTGGGTGCCGGTCTTGGCGGCTCGATCCAGGCATATGAATTGAAGGAAACGATTTCGAAATCCGACAAGCTGACGGTGATTTCGAACAAGCCTTATTTCCAGTTCACCCCGTCCAATCCGTGGGCCGGTGTAGGCTGGCGCAAGAAAGACGACATCACGATCGATCTGGCCCCGGTGATGAAGCGCCGCGGGATCGAGTTCATCTGTGACGGCGCGGCCAAGCTGGACCCGGTTGCGCAGGTCGTCACGCTCGATAGCGGGCGCGAGGTGCGCTATGACTACCTGATCATCGCCACCGGCCCCGATCTGGCCTTTGACGAGATCGAGGGGTTCGGCCCGGACAAATACACCAACTCGGTCTGCCATATCGAGCACGCCGAGGTGTCGGGCGACAATTGGGATGCGTTCTGCGCCAATCCCGGCCCCATCGTGATCGGTGCCGTGCAGGGCGCGTCGTGCTTTGGCCCGGCCTATGAATACGCGATGACCATCGACACCGACCTGCGCCGCCGCAAGATCCGCGACAAGGTGCCGATGACCTTTGTCACCTCGGAACCCTATGTCGGGCATCTGGGCCTGGGCGGGGTGGGCGACACCAAGGGGATGCTGGAAAGCATCATGCGCGACCGCGACATCCAGTGGATCACCAACGCCAAGGTCAACAAGTTCGAAGAAGGCACCGTTCACGTCACCGAGGTGAACGAGGACGGCACCGACAAGAAACAGCACGCGCTGCCGTTCAAATACTCGATGATGCTGCCCGCCTTCCGGGGCATTCCCGCGCTGCGTGGCATCGAGGGGCTGGTGAACCCGCGTGGTTTCGTGCTGACGGACGCCTACCAGCGCAACCCGAAATACCCCAACATCTTTGGCATCGGGGTGTGCATCGCGATTGCGCCGCCGGTGGCCACGCCGGTGCCGACGGGTGTGCCGAAGACCGGCTTCATGATCGAAAGCATGGTCACCGCGACCGCGCATAACCTGCCGCTGATCATGCAGGGCAAGGAACCGACCCACCAGCCCACCTGGAACGCGCTGTGCTTGGCCGATTTCGGCGACCGTGGGGCAGCCTTCCTGGCGATGCCGCAGAACCCGCCGCGCAACGTCAACTGGACCTCGCAGGGCAAGTGGGTGCACTGGGCGAAGCTGGCGTTCGAGTGGTACTTCATGCGCAAGATCCGCACCGGTGTGTCCGAGCCGTTCTACGAAAAGACCATCATGAAGATGATGAAGATCCACAAGATCAAGGGCTGAGACTGACAGGCCCCGCCTTGACCGGGCGGGGCCTTCGCCTAGGTCCACCGGCATGAAACGAGCGTTGATCATCGGGGCGTCGGGCGGGATCGGCGGGGCTGTCGCCTCGGCGCTGCGGGCGCGTGGCACGCAGGTGGTGGGGCTGTCGCGTTCGACCCACGGGCTGGACATCACGCGAGAGGCCTCGGTGGCCGAGCACTTGGGCGCGCTGGAGCCGGGGTTCGACCTGATCTTTGTCGCCACCGGTCAGCTGAGCGGCGCGGGACATCCCCCCGAGAAAACCCTGAAATCTCTGGATCCGGCCGCGATGGCCGCGCAATTCGCGGTCAATTGCATCGGCCCGGCGATGGTGCTGAAACACGCGCAACGCCTGCTGCCGCGCGACCGGCAAAGCGTGTTCGCGGCGCTGTCGGCGCGGGTGGGGTCGGTCGGGGATAATCGGCTGGGCGGCTGGTATTCTTACCGCGCGGCCAAGGCGGCGCTGAACCAGATCATCCACACCGGCGCGATCGAGCTGGCGCGCACCCATCCGCAGGCGATCTGTGTCGCTTTGCATCCGGGCACCGTGGCAACCAATTTCACCGAAGGTTACGCCGCGCGCCACGCCACCGTCACCCCGTCTGAGGCGGCGCAGAACCTGCTGGCGGTGATCACCGGGTTGGAACCCGCGCAGACCGGGCTGTTCTTTGACTGGCGGGGCACGCCGGTGCCGTGGTGAGGGTTATTCCTTCACCAGTGCGCCGTTGTCCCAGGTGCCGGTCTCTTCCTGGCCCGAGGCATAGCGCATCGTGCCGTTGCCCTGGCGTTTGCCGTCCTTGAACGTGCCTTCGTAGATGTCGCCATTGGCGTAGGTGGCCTTGCCGGTGCCGTTGATCTCGCCGCTTTGCCACTGGCCTTCGTACTTGAATCCGTCCGGAGAGCTGATCGTGCCCATGCCCGACCGCTGGCCATCGACGAAGTCGCCCTCGTAGACCATGCCGTTGGGATAGGTCGCCTTGCCCTTGCCGTGGCGCTTGCCCTCGGACCAGTCGCCTTCGTAGCGATAGCCGTCGGGGTAGGTCATGATGCCGGTGCCGTGGTTCTTGGCGTTGACGAAACCGCCCTCGTAGATCGCGCCGTTCTTGTAGGTGGCCTTGCCCTGACCCTCGATCACGCCCTTGCGCCATTCCCCTTCGTAGGTCGAGCCATCGGGGTAGGTGATTTTGCCGATCCCGTCCTCGGCGCCCGCGCGGAACTGGCCGACATAGATCGAGCCGTCGGGGTAGGTGACGGTGCCCTGGCCCTCGATCTGGCCAGCGACCCAGCTGCCCTGATAGCGGTAGCCATCCGCGCCGGTAAAGGTGCCCTGACCCTGACGCGCATCCTCGGCGAACTCGCCGTCGTAGATGTCGCCGTTGGCATAGGTGACCTTGCCCAGACCCTGACGGCGGCCATTGACCAGCGCGCCTTCGTAGACGTCGCCGTTGCTTTGCGCCAGCTTGCCCTGACCGTGGATCTGGCCGTTTTCCCAAAGCCCGGTGTAGATCATGCCGTCGGGCATGGTCAGCGTGCCCTTGCCCTCGCGGGTGCCGCGCTTGACCTCGCCTTCGTAGACCGCGCCGTCGGGATAGGTGATGGTGCCGCGCCCTTCCTTGACGCCGTTCACCCAGTCGCCGTCATAGACATAGCCACCCGGCGTCCGCATCACCCCGCGACCGTGGTGCATGGCGTTCTTGAACGTGCCCTCGTAGCGGGTGCCGTTGGCGTAGATGGCGACCCCGGTGCCGGAGATCTTGCCGTCGATCCAGTTGCCTTCGTAGGTCGAGCCATCGGTGAACACGATCTTGCCGATGCCCTCGGGTTTGCCCTTGGCGAACTCCCCCTCGTAGACCGAGCCATTGGGGAAACGCGCGACGCCCTTGCCGCGAATCTCTCCGTTCACCCAGTCGCCGGTGTATTCGTAGCCGTTGGGCAGACGGTAGGTGCCGGTGCCGTGTTGCAGCCCGTCCTTGAACGTGCCCTCGTAGACGCCGCCATCCTCGTATTGCTTGGTCTGGACGTTGCCGTCCTGCGCGCCCGCGGGCATGGCCAGCCAAAGCCCGGCCACGACGGCGGCGATGAACTTGCGCGATTTTGCCATTTGAGACCCTGCCTGTTACGTGACGCTTGCCTGTCGAAGTTCCCCGGAATCTAGTGGACCCCCGTGCCAGAGACAACGGCTTTTGCCCAAAGCGGCTTTCCCTCGGCGGGAAGTCTGCTAAATCGGGGGGGACGAAGCGAACCGGGGGCCGGCCATGTCCGACACTTTCCGCCTGACACTTGCGCAGCTCAATCCCGTGCTGGGCGACCTTGCCGGCAATGCCGCCAAGGCGCTGAACGCGTGGGACGAAGGCCGCAAGGCAGGTGCCGACATGGTGGCCCTGACCGAGATGTTCATCACCGGCTACAACACCCAGGATCTGGTGATGAAGCCCGCCTTTCACCAGGCCGCCATCGCCGCCATCGAGGCGCTGGCCCCGCAAACCGCCGACGGCCCCGCACTGGGGATCGGCGGGCCAGTGGTGCAGGACGGGCAGCTGTTTAATGGCTATTACGTCCTCAAGGGCGGCAAGGTTTCGGCAACCGTTCTGAAGCATCACCTGCCCAATGAAACCGTGTTCGACGAGGTGCGCGTTTTTTCCAGCGGGGACATCGGCGGCCCTTATTCCGTGGGCGATGTGCGCATCGGCAGCCCGATCTGCGAGGACGCCTGGCACGAGGACGTGGCCGAGACGCTGGCCGAAACCGGGGCCGATTTCCTGCTGGTGCCGAACGGCAGCCCCTACTTCCGCGGCAAGATGGAAGTGCGCCAGAACATGATGGTCGCCCGCGTGGTCGAGACCGGTCTGCCGCTGATCTATCTGAACATGGTCGGCGGTCAGGACGATCAGGTCTTTGACGGCGGCAGCTTCGTGCTGAACCCGCATGGCGAACTGGCCGTGCAACTGCCCGTGTTCGACACCGCCATCGTGCATATCGACCTGGACCGCACCCCCGAGGGCTGGCGTGTCCGCCCCGGCGAACTGGCCCATCAGCCCGACGCGATGGAGCAGGATTACCGCTGCATGGTCGAGGCTCTGCGC
Source organism: Thalassobius vesicularis (assembly GCF_004799325.1). GTDB lineage: Bacteria > Pseudomonadota > Alphaproteobacteria > Rhodobacterales > Rhodobacteraceae > Thalassobius > Thalassobius vesicularis. The sequence goes on along the minus strand of NZ_SSMD01000002.1, from coordinate 376,698 downwards.
GACTATTGCGGCAAGACGGGCTTCGGCAAGGTTTTGCTTGGCCTGTCCGGCGGAATTGATTCCGCGCTGGTGGCAACGATCGCCGTGGATGCCTTGGGGGCCGAAAACGTGCGCTGCGTGATGCTGCCGTCCGAGTATACCTCGCAAGGGTCGCTGGACGACGCCAAGGATATCGCCGAACGCCTGGGCTGCCGCTACGACTACGTGCCGATCGCCGAGGGGCGTCAGGCCATCACCAACACGCTGGCCCCGCTGTTTGCCGGCACCAAACCCGACCTGACCGAGGAAAACATCCAGTCCCGCCTGCGTGGGCTGCTGCTGATGGCGCTGTCCAACAAGTTCGGGGAAATGCTGCTGACCACCGGCAACAAGTCCGAGGTCGCGGTTGGCTATGCCACGATCTATGGCGATATGGCCGGGGGGTACAATCCGATCAAGGACATGTACAAAACGCGCGTCTTCGAGTGCTGCCGATGGCGCAACGCCAACCATCACGCCGACTGGATGGCGGGCCCCGCGGGTGAAGTGATCCCGGTGACGATCATCGACAAGCCCCCCTCGGCCGAGCTGCGCCCCGACCAGAAGGACGAGGACAGCCTGCCGCCCTATCCGGTGCTGGACGCGATCCTGGAAATGCTGGTGGATGGTGAGGCCAGCGTAGCCGATTGCGTGGCAGCCGGGTTCGAGCGGGACACGGTGAAACGGGTCGAGCATCTGCTCTACATCAGCGAATACAAACGCTTCCAGTCCGCGCCGGGCGCACGCCTGAGCCCGCGCGCCTTCTGGCTGGATCGGCGTTACCCCATCGCCAACCGCTGGCGCGATCCGAGCTGAGCGCGGACCGGATTTCTTGAAGAAATCCGGTCAAAATTCTTTGAAAGAATTTTGCGGCTCAACCGTTGGTCATTCCCACCAGCGGTCGATGCTGGCGATGTCGTCGTCGCTCCAGCCGAAGTGATGCGCGAATTCGTGTGTGGTGACATGGGCCACCAGCTCTTGCAGCGTGACATTCCCGCGCTCGCGCCATTCGTGCAGGATGGGTTGGGCGAAAAGCCACACGATGTCAGGGCCTTGGGGCTGATCCCAGACAGATTTGTGTGTCATGGGAATGCCTTCGTAGAGGCCCGTCAGCTCTAGCGGGTCGTCGATCTCCATCTCGTCCAGCATGTCCCGCGCGGGCCAGTCGGTCACCTGCAAGACAACCTCTGCCGCCGCTTTGCGGAAGGGGTCGGGCAGTTGCGCCACGGTCTGGCGCGCAAAGTGTTCGATGCGGTCGATGTCGGTGGTATGGCTCATGCCCCAGATATGGCGGCTGACGTCGGGAATGCAATCGCGCGGCGATGTCGTTTTTCGGCGGAGGTGACGCAAACAGGCGGGACGGTTGGGCGGGCGACGTTAAACGGGCGCTCTGGACTTTGGAAGGACCCTGTAATGCTGAGCGTGCATTCGATACCCAACGCGTTTTCGATCGATCAATGCAATGAAATCCTGACGATCGTGGCGGCTCAGCCCAGTCAGGATGCCGGTCTGGTCAAGCAGAACAGCGATCACAACATCCGGCGGGCCGATCTGGTCTGGCTGGATGACGTGGCGGGGACGGATTGGGTGATGGACCGGATCATCGATCTGGTGCGCGAGGCCAACCGGGATGTCTATGATTTCGACCTGCGTGAGTTTGCGGAGAGCCCGCAAGTCGCGCGCTATGGAGCCGAGCGTGAGGGGCATTTCGACTGGCATTCCGATATTGGCGAGGGGGTTTTGGCCTCGAAGCGGAAGCTGACGATGGTGATCCAATTGACGCCCGGATCGGAGTACGAGGGTGGCGGGCTGGAAGTCATGCCGTCGAACCACGTGATCTCGGCGGATCGGGCGCAGGGCTGTGCGACGCTGTTTCCGTCGATGCTGTTGCACAGGGTTGTGCCGGTGACGGCGGGCGGGCGGCATTCGCTGACGATCTGGGCCCACGGTCCGGCATTTCGGTGAGCGCCTGGGGGCGATGCCCCCAGACCCCCTGAGTATTTGTGATCAGAAAGAAGCCAGGTCAGCCTTCGATCATCATCTGGTACGAGGCCGGGACGTAGTGGAAGCCGTCGCCGCGTGGCTCGACATAGCCGAGGGCCGGGAAGGGCATGTGGTAGCCGATGAAGGGGGTCTTGTCGGCGGCCATCATGTCCAGCATCTTGCGGCGGGTTTGGGCGGCCTGGGCCTTGTCGCGGTCGAACTTTACCTCCCAGTCGGGATAGGCGAGCGACCAGACGTAGTGGTTGGCGAAATCGGCGCCAAGGACCAGCTGCTTGCCGTTGCTTTCGATGTGATAGGCCATGTGGCCGGGGGTATGGCCGGGGGCCAGCATTCCCGTGACGCCACTGGCGACTGCGCCGCCATCGTCCAGCATGGTCATCTTCTCTGCCAGCGGGCGGACGTTTTTCTCGAAGCCTTCGTTGCCGGCCATGTCCCAGGCGTCGAACTCGGCCGCGCCGGTGATGTAGCGGGCGTTGGCAAAGGTCGGTGTGCCGTCGGTCATCAGGCCACCGATATGATCGCCATGCATGTGGGTGAGGACGACGACGTCGATCTGGTCGGCGGAATAGCCGGCCGCCTGCAACGCGGCGACGGTGGCGGGGCCCTGCAGGCCGGTGTCGAACAGGATCAACTCGGCCCCGGTATTGACGACGGTGGGGGTGAAGAAGAACTGCGCCTTGTCGGTGGGGATGTTGTTGGCCGCCGAGACCGAGGCGAATTCCTCGGGCGTGACGTTCATCCCGAAGATGGTTTGCGGGTCGGGGACGGTGCGGGTGCCGGCCAGGATGGCGGTGACCTCGAATCCGCCCAGCTTGAAGCGGTTGAATTTCGGCGGGGCCATGCCCAGCATTTCGGCGGCGGCAAAGGCGCGTCCGGATGCGGCAACCAGCGGCAGGGCAGCGGCACCCATCAGGGCCGAACGGCGGGTGATATAGGGGGACTTCGTCACGGCGCGTTTCCTCCTGTCAGCGTGATGACTGTACGAAGGATAGCGCAGTCCGGATTGTTGGCTGTTCCATTCACGACATCGTGAAAATGCGCGGTTGCGGGGGCCTTTCTGGACAAATCCGCGCATCTGTGACATGGGGCGGTCAACAGGAGTACATACATGACCACCACCCGTTTTGCCCCTTCGCCCACCGGCTATATCCACGTGGGCAACCTGCGCACCGCGCTGATGAACTATCTGATCGCCCGCAAGACCGGCGGCACCTTTATCCTGCGGATCGACGACACCGATCAGGAACGCTCGAAAGAGGAATACGTCGATCAGTTGCAGCGCGATCTGGAATGGCTGGGCCTGACCTGGGACCGGCTGGAGCGTCAGTCGCTGCGCCTGGACCGCTACGAGGACGCCGCACAAAAGCTGCGCGACATGGGCCGGTTCTACGAGTGCTTCGAAAGCCCGACCGAGCTGGACCTGAAGCGCAAGAAGCAGCTGAACATGGGCAAGCCGCCGGTCTATGACCGCGCCGCGCTGAGCCTGTCGGACGCCGACAAGGAAAATCTGCGGGCCGAGCGGGGCGGCTACTGGCGTTTCCTGCTGAAGCAGGAGCGGATCGAGTGGGCCGACGGCATTCTGGGCGACATCTCGATTGATGCGGCCTCGGTGTCGGACCCGGTGCTGATCCGCGCCGATGGTCAGGTGCTGTACACGCTGGCCTCAGTGGTGGACGACACGGACATGGGTGTGACGCATATCGTGCGCGGCTCGGACCACGTGACCAACACCGCGACGCAGATCCAGATCATGGAGGCGCTTGGCTTCTCGGCGCCGTCCTTTGCCCACCACTCGCTGCTGACCGGCGCGCAGGGCGAGGCGCTGTCGAAGCGTCTGGGCGCGCTGGCGATCAAGGACCTGCGCGAACAGGGCGTGCAGCCTGCCGCACTGCTGTCGCTGATGGCGCGTCTGGGCTCGTCCCAGCCGGTCGAGCTGCGCACCACGCTGGACGAAATCGCCGACGGGTTCGACCTGTCGCAATTCGGCGCGGCCCCGACCAAGTTCGACGTGCAGGACCTGTTCCCGCTGACCTCGCACTACCTGCAGACGCTGCCCTATTCGGCCGTGGCCGATGACATCCGCGCGCTGGGTGTGCCGGATGCCCTGGCCGAGCAGTTCTGGACCGTGACCCGCGACAACATCACCGTGAAGGCCGATCTGGCTGGCTGGTGGGCGCTGTGCCGTGACGGGGCCGAGCCTGCGATTGATGACGAGGATCGCGAGTTCATTGCTCAGGCGATGACCATGCTGCCCGAAGGGCCGTTCGACGCGGGCACCTGGAAAAGCTGGACCAACGCCGTGAAAGAGGCGACCGGCCGCAAGGGCAAGGGCCTGTTCATGCCGCTGCGCAAGGCGCTGACCGGTCAGGCGCATGGCCCGGACATGGGTGATCTGATGCCGCTGCTGCAGGTGATCCGCGCGCGCGGCTGATCTGGCACGACCCGACATGACAAAAGGGCCAGCCCGGCGGCTGGCCCTTTTTCGTCAGGCAAGCTGTCCTTCGAACGCCGCCAAATGGTTCAGAGAGCCATCCAGCAGGTTCTGATAGACATCCTCCAGCGCCGTGCCTTCGACCCCGGCCATTGCGGCGGTGATGTCGTCGATATCCGTCAGCTCGATCAGCACGCCGACCTCGAACGCATCGGTCAGCGACTGGCTACCCTGCGCCAGCAAGCTGTCGTACAGCGCCTGGATTTCATCGTTCTGGAACTCGCCCGCCTCGGCAAAGACGAAGCTGTCGATGAACAGGCCCATCTGGTCCGCCTGCGCCAGCAGCGCGTTGAAATGGTTGTCCTCGGAGGCGGCGATGTTGTCGAATATCCGCGCACCGTACAAATCTCCGAAGGTTTCGTACAAATCGCCCGCCATCTTCTCTTCTTCCAGCATGAACAGCAGGGTCGAGATGTCGCCCATGTCATAGGGTTCAAACAGTTTTTCCGGCCGCGACGGATCGCCCGGGTCCGAGATCGGAGTCTCGACCGGCTCGGCGGTCTGAACGGTGGCGGAGACCTGCTGTTCGGCCTGGTCGATCATGTATTTCCAACGCTGCCCCATGCCGCTGATTTGCGCCTTCAGGGTGTCCAGAGTGTCTGCTGTGTCGATTGTGCGCTGCATGATCGCCTGCCTGTCCGTATTGGAGTTCGAAATGATATTCGAAAAACAATATGTGTTTCACAATACGCACCACAAGGGGCAGGCGCGACATATAGCTGTCCAAATTGACGGAAATTCATGGAAAATTCAATAAAATCAGCGGATTGCGGGGCAGGTGCGGCGGGGTGACGCAAACCTTCCAGTGGTGGAGGGTTTGGTCCCGGTCCCGGTCAATTGGCCGTGCGCGGGATCGGCGGGTGGTCGTCCAGATGCACCACGCGGGCCTTTAGCTGGCGCAGCCAGGCGTCCACCAGATCGGTTTCTGACGGGCTCAGATCCTGGTGGCGCGGGTAATGGGGGTGGCTGCGGTCGTTCAAAATCGGGGCATCCCAGCCCTCCGTGGTGTCAAAGAAGCGGGCGACGCCCTCCTCTCCGAACTCGGTCAGGTAGCCCTGCACGACCACGTCCAGATAGCTCAGCAGAACCGGGTGGGCCATCGTGGGCGCGCCGTGCTTGCCCTCGGGGATGGCGTAGATCGCGACGTCCGGCGTGAAGGGCAGGGGGTGATGCGGCAGGTCCACCAGACGCACGCGGTCATAGGCGTGTTCGCGGGCATCCAGCGCCCGCCAGTCGCCATTGGGAACCGGCGCGATCAGCCCGTCGATCTCGGTCCCCGAATCCGGGACGGCGGTCAGGAACGCCACGGGGCGCAGCGCCGTGTGCCGCCATATCCGCCGCCAACCACGGGCGCGGGCCGGGTAGGCCAGCCCGTAATCATGGGTTTTTCGGTTCACCAGTGAGCCGTAGCCAAAGAAAAATGCATCCATGATGTAGATAAAATGTCGCAGCCTTGATCCATATCAATCCCAAATCTGCCGGATTTCGGCAGTCTCAGGCAACTCTGACCCAAGGGAAGCCGCCCGTGCGTATCACCAAACGAACCAATATCGCGATCCGAGTCCTGATGTTCTGTGCCTCGAACGAGGGCAGGCTGGTGACGAAATCGGAGATTGCCGAGCGGTGCAACGCCTCGGAAAACCACTTGGCGCAGGTCATCAACCAGCTGGGTCAACTGGGCTATCTGCATACGCAGCGGGGCCGAAATGGCGGCATTCAGCTGGGTCGCGCGATGGATCAGATCCAGATTGGCGACGTTTTCCGGCAGTTGGAAAGCAACGTGCCGATCGCCGAATGCTTTGCCGACGTGGACAACACCTGTCCGCTGGTCGAGGCGTGCCGCCTGAAGCTGGCGATCGCTGGCGCGGCCGAGGCATTCTACAATCATTTGGACGGCATCACGCTGGATCAACTGGTGTGCGGAAATCATCAGCTGATCGAAATCATGTCGCCCATCGCCTGCCACGCGTGAAAAACGACCTCTTGCCGCGCGAAGGCGACTCGTCTAAGCAGAATCCCATCTGATCGGGAGAACCGGGTAATCCGGTGCCGAAGGAGCAACCGCCCCGGAAACTCTCAGGCCCAAAGGACCGATCAGGCAGTAACACTCTGGAGAGAGGCGCGTACGCGTCCGCCGAAGGGATAACGATCTCAGGCGAAGGGACAGAGGGGGCATCGAGTTTTCCGTCACATCCGTGGCGGGTGTGATGCCGGAACAGGGCTTTGGTCCGTCCGGTTTCGTGAAAACAGAGGATGCCTATGACCGACTTGAAATCGCTGCCACTGGACGGATTGCACCGCGAGCTGGGCGCCAAGATGGTGCCGTTTGCGGGCTATGAAATGCCCGTGCAATACGCCCTGGGCGTGATGAAGGAACACCTGCATACGCGGGAACAGGCCGGGCTGTTCGACGTCAGCCACATGGGGCAGGTGATCCTGCGCGGGCCGGATTACCGCAGTGCCGCGCTGGCGCTGGAGGCGCTGGTGCCGGTCGATGTGGCCGGGCTGGGGCTGAACCGTCAGCGCTATGGCTTTTTCACCAATGATGCGGGCGGCATACTGGACGACCTGATGCTGGCGAACCGTGGGGATCATGTCTTTGTGGTGGTTAACGCCGCCTGCAAGGACGCCGACATCGCCCATCTGCGCGCCAACATGCCCGAAGGGGTCGCCGTCGAGGTGATCGAGGACCGCGCGCTGCTTGCGCTGCAGGGCCCGGCCTCGGAGGCGGCGCTGTCCGCGCTGAACCCCGCCGTGGCCGCGATGAAATTCATGGATGTGGCCACCGTCGATCTGTGCGGGGCGGAATGCTGGGTCTCGCGCTCGGGCTACACGGGCGAGGACGGGTACGAAATCTCGGTCCCCGTCGCGGCGGCCGAAACGCTGGCACGGGCCTTGCTGGCCGATGAGCGGGTCGAGGCGATCGGGCTGGGCGCGCGCGACAGCCTGCGGCTGGAGGGCGGTCTGTGCCTGTACGGCCATGACATCGACGAAACCACGACACCGGCGATGGCGGGCTTGGGCTGGGCGATCCAGAAGGTCCGCCGCGAGGGCGGTGCGCGTGACGGCGGTTTCCCCGGCGCGCCCACGGTGCTGAGAGAATTGCAGGAAGGCCCGACAGAGCGCCGCGTCGGCCTGCGCCCGGACGGGCGGGCCCCGATGCGCGAAGGCGTCGAGCTGTTTAAGTCCGAGACCGCAGCTGTTGCGATCGGGCGCGTCACCTCGGGCGGGTTCGGCCCCAGCGTCGGCGGGCCCGTGGCGATGGGCTATGTGCCCGCGGCTCTGTCCGCCCCCGGCACCCAGCTGTTCGGCGAAGTGCGCGGCAAGCGACTGCCGGTGCAGGTGGTGGCGCTGCCCTTCGTGCCGGCCAATTTCAAACGATAAAACACTCAGGGAGAAGACCCATGATCAAATTCACCGAAGAACACGAATGGCTGCGCGTCGAGGGCGACCTGGTCGTCGTCGGCATCACCGAACACGCCTCGACCCAGCTGGGCGACGTGGTGTTCGTGGAACTGCCCGAGATCGGCACGATGGTGTCCACCGGCGATGAAGTGGCCGTGATCGAAAGCGTCAAGGCCGCCTCGGACATCGCCGCACCGCTGGACGGCGAGATCGTCGAGGTCAACGAGGCCATCGTGGACGAGCCGGGCAAGGTGAACCAGGACCCGCTGGGCGAGGCGTGGTTCTTCAAGATGAAGATCGATGATCTGTCCGAGCTGGACCAGTTCATGGACGAAGACGCCTATGCCGAGCTGATCGGCTGACCGGACCGGGGATGCCCCCGCGCCCCCATCGAGGGGGCCCGGGGCCAGCCTTTGGCGAGAGTATTTTTTTCAGAAAGAAACGATGAGGGTGCCCATGGCCTTCAAGCCCACCGAATACCTGCCGTACGATTTTGCCAATCGCCGTCATATCGGCCCGTCTCCGTCGGAGATGGCCGAGATGCTGAAGGTGGTGGGCGTGGACAGCCTGCAGGCGCTGATCGACGAGACCGTGCCGCGCGCGATCCGGGCCGAGGCGCCGCTGTCCTTTGGCAAGGCGCTGAGCGAGCGGCAGATGCTGCGCCGGATGAAAGAGGTTGCCAAGAAGAACAAGGTTCTGAGCAGCCTGATCGGGATGGGATATCACGGGACGGTCACGCCGCCCGCGATCCAGCGCAATATCCTGGAAAACCCGGCCTGGTACACCGCCTACACGCCCTATCAGCCCGAGATTTCTCAGGGCCGGCTTGAGGCGTTGTTGAACTACCAGACCATGGTCAGCGACCTGACGGGGCTGGAGATTGCCAATGCCTCGCTTCTGGATGAGGCGACGGCGGCGGCCGAGGCGATGACCATGGCGCAGCGTGTGGCCAAGTCGAAGGCCAAGGCGTTTTTCGTGGATGAGAACTGCCACCCGCAGAACATCGCCGTGATGCAGACCCGGGCCGAGCCGCTGGGGATCGAGGTGATCGTTGGCGCGCCCGAGGCGTTGGATCCGGCGCAGGTGTTCGGGGCGATTTTCCAGTATCCGGGAACCTATGGCCATGTGCGCGATTTCACCCCCGAGATGGAGGCGCTGCATGCCGCCAATGCCGTGGGGATCGTGATCGCTGATCCTATGGCCTTGGTTTTGTTGAAAGAACCGGGGGCGATGGGGGCGGATATCGCCGTCGGATCGACCCAGCGGTTTGGCGTGCCTCTGGGTTATGGCGGCCCGCACGCGGCCTATATGGCCTGCCGCGACGCCTATAAGCGCGCGATGCCGGGCCGTCTGGTCGGCGTGTCGATCGATGCGCGCGGCAACCGGGCCTACCGGCTGTCGCTGCAAACCCGCGAGCAGCATATCCGGCGCGAGAAGGCGACCTCGAACGTGTGTACGGCGCAGGCGCTGCTGGCGGTCATGGCCTCGATGTACGCGGTGTTCCACGGGCCGGACGGGCTGCGCGCGATTGCGCAACGCATCCACCGCAAGGCCGTGCGGCTGGTCCAGGGGCTAGAGGAGGCGGGCTTCAAGGTTGAACCCGAGACCTTCTTTGACACCGTGATGGTCGAGGTCGGGCCGCTGCAACAGGCGGTGCTGAAATCGGCCGTGGACGAGGGCGTAAACCTGCGCCCGGTCGGCACCACCAAGGTGGGGATCACGCTGGACGAGGCCGTCGTGCCCGCCACGATCGAGGCGGTCTGGCGCGCCTTCGGGATCACCCGCAACGACGATCGGTCGGGCGATTGGCGGCTGCCGCAAGTGGCGTTGCGCGAGACGGAAATCCTGAAGCACCCGATTTTCCACATGAACCGCGCCGAGACTGAGATGATGCGCTACATGCGTCGTCTGGCCGACCGCGATCTGGCGCTGGATCGGGCGATGATCCCGCTGGGGTCGTGCACGATGAAGCTGAACGCGGCCGCCGAGATGATGCCGATCAGCTGGCCCGAATTCGCCGATCTGCACCCGTTCGTGCCCGTCGATCAGGCCGCAGGTTACACCGAGATGATCAGCGATCTGTCGGAAAAACTGTGCGATATCACGGGGTACGACGCGTTTTCCATGCAGCCCAACAGCGGCGCTCAGGGGGAATATGCGGGGCTGCTGACCATCGCGGCCTATCATCGGGCGAACGGGCAGGGGCATCGTAATGTCTGCCTGATCCCGATGAGCGCGCACGGCACCAACCCGGCCAGCGCCCAGATGGTCGGCTGGAAGGTGGTACCGGTTCAGTCGATGGAAAACGGCGATATCGACCTGAACGATTTCCTCGCCAAGGCACAGAAGCACGCGGAAAATCTGGCGGGCTGCATGATCACCTATCCCAGCACGCATGGCGTGTTCGAGGAGACCGTGAAAGAGGTCTGCGCCATCACGCATGAGCATGGCGGGCAGGTCTATATCGACGGCGCCAACATGAACGCGATGGTGGGCTTGTCCCGTCCCGGCGATCTGGGCGGGGACGTTAGCCACTTGAATTTGCACAAGACTTTCGCCATCCCGCATGGCGGCGGCGGCCCCGGCATGGGGCCGATCGGGGTCAAATCGCACCTGGTGCCGCACCTGCCGGGCCATCCCGAAACGGGTGGGGCCGAGGGGCCGGTTTCGTCTGCGCCTTACGGGTCGGCCTCGATCCTGGCGATCAGTTGGGCCTATTGCCTGATGATGGGCGGGGACGGGCTGACGCAGGCAACGCGCGTTGCGATCCTGAACGCCAACTACATCGCCAAGCGGCTGGAGGGGGCCTTTGACGTGCTGTTCAAGGGGCCGACCGGCCGCGTGGCGCATGAGTGCATTCTAGACACGCGCCCCTTTGCCGACAGCGCCCACATTACCGTGGACGACATCGCTAAGCGCTTGATTGATTGCGGTTTTCACGCCCCGACCATGAGCTGGCCCGTTGCCGGAACGCTGATGGTAGAGCCGACGGAATCCGAAACCAAGGCCGAGCTGGACCGCTTCTGCGACGCCATGCTGGGCATCCGGGCCGAGATCGACGCGGTTGAAAACGGGCAGTTGGACGCGGAAAACAACCCGCTGAAACGTGCGCCGCATACGGTCGAGGACCTGGTTGGCACGTGGGAACGGCCCTATAGCCGCGAGCAGGGGTGCTTCCCTCCGGGGGCGTTCCGGGTGGACAAGTATTGGCCGCCGGTGAACCGGGTCGACAACGCCTGGGGTGACCGAAATCTGGTGTGCATCTGCCCCCCGATGGAGGATTACGCGGACGCAGCCGAATAACGCTAAGGCCCTGCTTTTGCAGGGCCTTTTTTATTTCGTCCAGTGGGTGCGGATGGTCTGCGCGGCGGTTTGGGCCCACAGGCGATAGACCTCGGGGCCCGGGTGAAACCCGTCCTCGGGCATCAGCGCGGGGTCTGGCGGCAGGTCGAAATCCAACGGGTGATAGCCTGCGAAATCGGCCAGATGGGCGGCGCGCATCTGTTGCAGACGGCTGGCATGGCGGCCAAGGGTCCAGCGTAAGGGATTGGGAAGTAACGGAAATTCCCCCATTGGTGGGATCGCGGTGACGCAGATCAGGCGCGCGCCGCGGTCGCGCAGGCCCTGCAGCAATTGCCGTTGGTGATGCACGAACCGCTGCGGGCTGGTCAGGCGGGTGACGTCGTTGACGCCCAGGGCTAGTACGGCCACGTCCAGCGGGGTGGCTTGCGGCAGCACGCTCAGCGCGTCGGAACTGGTGGCACCGGTGCTGGCAAGTAGTTGCCATTCAACGGAAAAATCCGTGGATAACGCCCGCACCAGATGCCCGGACAGGGCCTGATCCTGATGATCAACCCCGACCCCAGCGGCCGAGGAATCGCCCAGAACCAGCAGCCGCAAGCGCGGGCCCGTGCCCGCCTGACCGGCCCTTGGACCGGCGGCTTCGGGCAGGATCAGCGCGGTTTTTCGCGTACGCAGCGCCTGCGCCAGAAGCAACGGGGCAAGCGCGAAACGTACGATTCTGTCCATTATTCGTACAACGGCGACAGCAGCGTTTTCAGCGTGTCCCAGGTGCCCTGATCGGCGGCGCAGAGGATGTATCCCTCCTCGATCGCGATGTTGTAATCGCGCCCGTCCAGCATCTTGGCGACGCCCCCGGCCTGTTGGCACAGCAGCACGCCCGCCGCGTGGTCCCACGGGTTCAGGATGCCGGACAGGTTGAAATCGACGCCACCCTGCGCCAGCGTCCGGTATTCGTGGCATGAGCACCGCATCGAGCCCATGCGCGAGAAGCTGGGCAGGACCGGGGCCAGTTTGGCCTGCGCGTCCTTGGGCATCAGGTAGTAGTGCATGATGCCCGACAGGGTTTCCAGCGCGCCGGGTTTGGAGACGCTGGTCGGACGCTCGGCCCGGCCGGCGCCGGCGATGCGGGTGGGGGATTGGTCGTCCGCGATGATCCAGTCGTCGACCATCGGATCGTACAGCAGGCCGAACACCGGGCGGCCATAGCGGGTGGCGGCCAGGATCACCCCGAACAGCGGCAGGCCGTGGGCAAAGTTCCACGTGCCATCGACCGGGTCGATGATGAAGGCCAGTTCGGCCTCGGCCGCCTTTTGGCGCAAGGAGGGGTCTTTGGCGGCGGCTTCCTCGCCGATGACGGTGGCGTTGGGGAACAGCTGCAGGATACCGCGCGCGATCATCGCTTCGGCGGCGATGTCGGCCTCGGTCACCAGATCCTGCGGGCCGGACTTGGTGTCGATCTGATGCGCCGAGAGGTTGCGGAACCGGGGCAGGATCTCGGTCTTGGCGGCGCGGCGGACAAGGTTCACAAGGCTGGTCTGCTGGGCTGCGGTCAGCGGGGTGACGGGGAGCGGAAGGGTCTGGGTCATCGGTCGCCTGCGTGATTCTGCGGTTGCCTCATGGGTTGCATCCGGGGGCGGCGGATGCAACGCGTCTATTCGCGCGATCGCAGGGTTCGGGCGGGGCGAGTCGCCAGGCTGCGGCGGGCAAAGCCAAGCCCGGCCAGCAGGGTCGCCAGAACGCCGCCCGCCACGATGCCAAGGGCCGAGGGCCAGATCACGGCGAACTCGGTCTCCATCACGAAATGCGACACGGCCCAGCCGCCGGTGATGCCCGCGGCCAGTGCGACAAGGCCCGCACCGGCGCCCAGCAGGGCCGCACGCAGGGCAAAGCTGGACAGGATGCGGGCGCGGGTGGCGCCGAGGGTTTTCAGGATCGCCGCCTCGTAGCTGCGGGCCTGTTCGCCGGCGGCGGCGGCCCCGATCAGCACCAGAAAGCCGGTCAGCAGCGTGGCAGCGGCCCCCCAAGAGGTGGCGCTGGCGATGCCGTTCAGCATGATCGAGACCTGGTCGATGGCGTCGCGGACGCGGATGGCGGTGATGTTGGGGAACTGGTTGGCCAGATCGCGCAGGATCGCCGCCTCGGCCTGAGGCTCGGCGTAGACGGTGGCGATGAAGGTGTGCGGCGCGCCTTTCAGGGCGTTCTCGTTCACGGCCAAGACGAACCCCATCCCGGCGGTCGAGAAATCAACCTCGCGGAACGAAGTGATCGTGCCGGTGATGTCACGCCCCAGAATGTTGAGCGTGATGGTGTCGCCAAGGCTCAGGCCGATCTCTTCGGCCTCTTCCCGGGCAAAGCTGATCTGTGGCGGGCCGTCATAGCCCAGCGGCCACCATTCCCCGGCGACGATGCGGGTGTTGGCGGGCTGGGCGTCGGCATAGGTGATGCCACGATCGCCGCGCACGACCCAGTGATCCCCGGCAACCTCGGTCGCGGGGCGGTCGTTGATGCGGGCGACGACACCGCGCAGCATCGGGGCGTATTCGACCTTGCTGACAGCGGGGTCATTTTCCACGCGGTCCAGAAAGCCGGGCATCTGGTCGCGCTGGATATCCACGAAGAAATAGCTGGGCGCGATGTCCGGCAAGTTGCCCGAGATGGCGCGGCGCAGGTTGCCGTCGATCTGGCCCACGGCGGCCAGCACGGCAAGGCCAAGGCCCAGCGACAGGACGACGGGCGTTGCCTCGTCCCGAGTGCCGCCGATGGCCGCGATGGCCCAGCGCAGCGCGGGGCGACCGCGCGCGGCGCGGCGGAAACGGCGCGACAGGCGGCGCAGGGCAAGGGCGGCCAGCGCCAGCACGGCAAGCGCGCCGGTCAGCCCGCCTGCGGTCCACAGGGTCAGCGTCACGGTGCCCGAGAACAGCACCGCCACGCCCACCAGCGCGGCCACCAGCGCGGCGGTGGCTAGCACGAAGGGCAGCGGCGGCAGGGCGCGGGCGCCCGCCATCGCGTCGCGGAACAGGGTGGCGGCCTTGACTTCTCCGGTGCGGGCCAGCGGCCAGAGGGTGAAGATCAGCGCGGTCAGGATGCCGTAGACGGCGGCCTCGGCCAGCGGTTCGGGGTAGAGCGCGAAGACGGCGGGAACCGGCAGCGCGGCGGTCAGCAGCGGGGCCAGCAGGACGGGCACGCCACCGCCCAGCGCCAGACCCAGCGCGATGCCCAGCAGGGCCAGCGCGCCGATTTGCAGGAAATAGGTCAGGAAGATCACCCGCCGCTCGGCCCCAAGGCTGCGCAGGGTGGCGATGACGTGGGTTTTGCCAGCCAGATAGGCGCGCACGGCGGCCGAGACACCGACCCCGCCCACGGCCAGACCGCTGAGGCCGACCAGCACCAGAAACGCGCCCAGACGGTCGACGAAACGGGCGATGCCGGGGGCGCCGTTGCGGGCGTCGCGCCAGCGCATCCCCTTGTTTGCAAAGGTTTCCTCGGCCGCGGCCTTGGCAGAGAGCAGGTCCAGTTCGGCGGGCAGATCCAGCCGGTATTTCGTCTCGTAAAGCGAGCCCGCCACCAGCAGGCCCGAGTTCGCCAGCGCGGGCGAGGCGACGATGGTGCGCGGCCCAAGGCCAAAGCCCGCAGCACCGCTGTCGGGTTCGCGCGTCAGCGCGGCCATCAGGCGGAAATCCTGCGTGCCAAGGCGGAACGTGTCGCCCACGGTCAGGCCCATGCGGTCGATCAGGACGCGCTCCATCACCGCGCCGGGCAGGGTGCCGTCGCCCGCCAACGCGTCGGCCAGCGGCATCGCGGGGTCCAGTGCGACGGTGCCCACCAGCGGATAGGCGCTGTCCACGGCCTTGACCTGCGTCAGGCCGCGTTCCTCGCCCACGGCGACCATCGAGCGGAAGTCGATCACCTCGGACACGCGCTCGGCGGTGGTGTCCATCCAGGCGCGCTCCTCGGGGGTGGCGGCGCGGTAGGTCAGCTCGATCTCGGCGTCGCCGCCCAGCAGGGCCGCGCCTTCGCGGGCCAGACCGGCCTCGATGCCCGCGCGGATAGAGCCGACGCCGGCGATGGCAGCCACGCCCAGCGTCAGGCAGGCCAGAAAGATGCGAAAGCCGCGCAAGCCGCCGCGCAGCTCGCGCCGGGCAAAGCGGGCGGCGATGGTCAGGCTCATGCGGTGTCTCCGTCCAGTCGGCCATCGCGCAGGCGGATCACCCGGTCGCAGCGGCTGGCCAGATCGTCGGCATGGGTGACCAGCACCAGCGTCGCGCCGTGGCGGTCGCGCAGGCCGAACAGCAGCTCGATGATCGCGGTGCCGTTGGTGCCGTCCAGATTGCCGGTGGGCTCATCCGCCAGCAGGATCTGCGGGCGCGGGGCCGAGGCGCGGGCCAGCGCGACGCGCTGCTGCTCGCCGCCCGACATCTGGGAGGGGTAGTGATCGGCACGCGCGGCCAGACCGACGGCGCGCAGCTCCTCCATCGCGCGGTCAAAGGCGTCGGCATGGCCAGCCAGTTCCAGCGGGGTGGCGACGTTTTCCAGCGCGGTCATCGTGGGGATCAGGTGGAAAGACTGGAACACCACCCCCATATGTTGACGGCGAAAGCGGGCCAGCTGGTCCTCGGACATCGCGGTCAGGTCCTGCCCAAGGGCGGTGATGGTGCCGGTTGTGGCGCTTTCAAGCCCGCCCATCAGCATCAGGAGCGACGACTTGCCCGAGCCGGACGGACCAACAAGGCCCAGCGACTCGCCCCTCTGGACATCCAGCGAGATGGCATGGAGGATTTCAACCAGACCGGCATTCCCGTTCAGGGACAGGCCAACACCAGACAGCGACAACACCGGATCGGACATACGTATGCTTCTCTTCCTCAAGGCTTTCTTCTCATATGGGCGTTGGTCGGCGATGGGCAAGGCACTGGCGGTGCTTCTGCTGACTGTCCCGGCGGCATGGGCGCAACCGATGGCGGTCATCGCCTATGGCGATAGCCTGACCGCAGGCTATGGGCTGGCCGAGGGCGAGGGGTTCGTGCCGCAGCTACAAGGCTGGCTGACCGCGCAGGGGCAGGAGGTGCAGGTGCTGCAAGGCGGCGTGTCGGGCGACACCACGGCGGGCGGTCTGGCGCGGCTGGACTGGACGCTGACCCCCGAGGTGCAGGGCATCATCGTGACGCTGGGCGGCAACGACATGTTGCGCGGGATCGACCCGGCGGTGTCGCGCGCGAAGTTGAAGGGGATCTTGCAGATCGCGCAGGATCGCGGGCTGGCGATCCTGCTGGTGGGCATGCCCGGACCGTCGAATTACGGGCCCGAGTACCGGCAGGCCTTCGACGCGATGTATCCCGAGTTGGCAGCGGAATTTGGCGCGGTGTTCGCGCCGAGTTTTTTCGAAGGGCTGGGCGAAGGCTCGCCCGCCGATCTGCAGGCGCTGTTCCAGGCAGACGGCATTCACCCCAACCGCGACGGTGTGGCGCTGATCGTCCAGGCGCTGGGCCCAAAGGTGCAAGAGATGATTGCGCAGATCGCGCCCCGGAATTGAAAAAGGCGCGGCGTTCCCGTCGCGCCCAAAATTCTTTGAAAGAATTTTGTCCGGATTTTTTCAAAAAATCCGACGCCCTTGCCCGAAGTTCAGGCCAGTTTGATCTCGGTCGCCAGTTCGCGCCCATCACGGCCCGACTGGATTTCGAAGACGACTTTCTGGTTGTCGGCCAGCGATTTCAGCCCTGCCTTTTCAACGGCCGAGATGTGCACGAACACATCCTTGCTGCCGCTGTCGGGCTTGATGAAGCCGTAGCCTTTGGTGGTGTTGAACCATTTCACGGTGCCAGTGGCCATGCCGTGTGACTCCTGCAAAACGTTGTCCGCGTCGTGCGACAACCCGGCTCGTTAGTTCACAGATCGAGGTCTGAGCCGAGGGCGGTGCAGGTAGTCGATAGTTTAGTAACGTTGCGCGGAAAGGATGAGCACGGTTCCCTTTGAAATCAAGGGGCAAATCTGCTCTGAAACGAATCTTGACTTTGCCCGCGCCATGCCCAAATAGGCGCCAGATTTCCTTGCTGCACGAGCCCCCGGTGAAAGAGCATCCGTCCTGACGACACCGCCCGATCTGTCCCCTCGGTGCCGTGTTCTTTTGCAAAAGCAGTCCCCCTATGTCCGTACATCTGACGTCTTCGGGCGATCTCTCGGTTGATCGCCGTTACCAATTCGCGTGCTCGCTGGCCGGTGCGGGCGATCCTGCCGCCGCCGTCGGTTTGATGGCGGAAACGCTGGGCGCTGTGCCGGGCTGGGTGGCGGGCTGGATGGCGCTGGGCGACTGGGCCGAGGCGTCTGGCGAAACGGATCAGGCGATGCAGGCCTTCGCGCGGGCGCAGGCGTTGGACCCGGCGGATCGGCTGGGCGCGGGGCTGCGGCTGGACCTGCTGCGCGCCGTGCCGATGGCCGAGACCATGCCCTCGGCTTTTGTCGAGAACCTGTTCGACCAATACGCCCCCCGGTTCGAACGCTCGCTGGTCGATCAACTGGGCTATTGTGGGCCCGACCTGCTGGCCGGGGCGCTGAACGGGCCGCTGGGGCGGGTGCTGGATCTGGGCTGCGGCACCGGGCTGATGGGGCAGGCGATTGCCGGCCGCGCCACCTGGCTGGAGGGCTGGGACATCTCGGCCGGGATGCTGGATCGAGCGCGGGGCAAGGGGCTGTACCACCAGCTGCAAAAGCGCGACCTGGCGCGGCTGGAGCACGGGCCCGAACAATGGGACACCATCCTGGCCGCTGACGTGTTCATCTACTTGGGCGCGCTGGAGCGGATCACCGCCTGGATCGCCCATGCGCTGGCCCCGGGAGGGCGCTTTGCCTTTACCGCCGAGGCGGGGCTGGGCGACAGCGTCACGCTGCTGTCCTCGCGCCGTTATGCCCATGGCGAGGACTATATTCGCGGGCTGATGTCGGATGCGGGCTTTGGCTCGGTCCGGATCGAGCGCGCGGCGCTGCGTCAGGACCGGGGCGAACCGGTCGAGGCCTTTGTCGTCGTCTGCGCCGCGCTGAACCGCGAGACGGATCGCACGGGCGAGGAATCGGAATACGCCTGACGCCCCCTTGTACGGGTCGGCGGGCTGATTATATTCTGATTAACATATGTATTCAGGAGCGCATCATGGCCCCCAAGAAACTCACCTGCCTGGACTGCGGCCAGGTCAACCGCATCCCCGAAGACAAGCTGACCGCCGGCCCCAAATGCGGCACCTGTGGCGCACCGCTGATGGGCGGCAAGGTCGCCGAAGTGGACCTGGCCACGCTGGAGAAAGCCGCGCGCACCGATGACGTGCCGCTGGTCGTGGATTTCTGGGCCCCGTGGTGCGGCCCGTGCCGGATGATGGCGCCCGAGTTCTCCAAGGCGGCGGCCGAGCTGAAGGGCGCGGCGCGTCTGGTCAAGCTGAACACCGAGGATCACCCTCAGGCCGGAATGAAATACGGCATTCGCGGCATTCCCACAATGGCCGCCTTCGCGGCTGGGCGAGAGCAAGCCCGTCAGTCCGGCGCCATGCCCGCAGCCTCGATCATCCAATGGGTGAAGGCCGCCGTCTGACCCCCGGTCTGACCCCGGCGCCGCAAAATTCTTTCAAAGAATTTTGACCGGATTTTTTCGAAAAATCCGGTCTCGCCCGGCCTCAGCCGTAGGTGCGGGCGACGTCGTACATCACCGGCTCGAAGCTTTTGCACAGCTCGTTGATCACGCGGTTGCGCTTGCGCATCTCGTCGCTGCGCAGCATGGCTTGGTAATCCTCGCGCTTTTCCCATTGCGAGTAATTGGCGATCCGCGTTTGCGCGTCGTTCACGTGCAGCCCGGCGGCGATGAAGCCGGGTTGCTTTGAGATCACCTCGTCATAGGCGCTGTTCAGCAGGTCCAGCAGGTCCTGACAGGTGCCCGGGGTGGCCTCGAAGGTGGTGATGACGGTCTGAAAGCGATTCTCACTCGAAATCTTCGGCATGTTGTCCTCCATCCTTTGCAATCAGCCTAGCACCGGAATGTGACAGGACCAAAGCTCGAATTGGTTAACGGCATGTTTACCAATGTGAATTCATGCTTGTGCCCAAGGGGGATTGGTGATGCGGGCGTGGGTGCTTCTGTTCTGTCTGATCGGCGGCATGGCGCAGGCCGGGGCCTGGCCGCGCGGCAAGGGGCATTGGTTCAGCGCCACCGCGTTGGACTGGGGGGCGGATGGGTCCGTGGCGACCTCGTTCTTCGCTGAATACGGCCTGACCGACCGGCTGACGGTGGGGGTGGACGGGTTCTGGACCACGGAGGGCGCGACCGTGCTGGGCTTTGCCCGCCTGCCGGTCTGGAGCGGTCCGCAGGGTGGCAAACTGGCGCTGGAGGCCGGTATCGGCACCGCCGACGGCAAGCCGATCCTGCGCCCCGGCCTGTCCTATGGGCGTGGCATCGTGACGGGCTGGGGCAATGGCTGGGTCGCGGTGGATGCGACGGCGGTGGTTGACCCGGCGCTGGGTCTGAGCAGTTGGAAGGTCGAAAGCACGCTGGGCTTGGCCCCGTCTGAACGGTGGAAATTCCTCATGCAACTCCGCTCGACCGGCAGTATCGGCGGGGTGCAAGACATGGTTCTGGCCCCATCGGCAGTGTTCCGACTCGGTAAATCCGTCTATCTGCAGGCGGGGGGTGCCTATGGGCTGACCGACCCGCGCGACAGCGGTATCAAGCTGGGCGTCTGGTTGGAGTTCTGAATATCTTGCGACAGAACTGACATGTCCGAGCGTTAGACCCTTACCAAATTTGTTAACCAAAGGTCAGTCATGTTGTTCCGAGTGCCGCTTTTCCTGTCTCTGCTGTTTTCCGCCGCGATCTTCGGGTTCTTCTACGCTTGGGTCTGCTCGACCATGTGGGGGCTGGACCAGACCCCGCCCGAGGTTGCGATTCAGGCGATGAACGCGATGAACCGCTCTGTCCGCAACGCGGTCTTCGCGCCGGCGTTCTTTGGCACCCCGCTGGTGCTGGTCGTCACGGCGGCGTGGGTCTGGGTGTCCGGTCGGCGGGCCGCTGCGATGTGGCTGGTGGCGGCGGTGCTGGTCTACCTGCTGGGGGCCTTCGTGCCGACGGTGATGATCAACGTGCCGATGAACCAGGCGCTGATGCTGACCGACCTGAGCCAGCCGACGCAGGTGCTGGCCGAGATATGGACGGCCTATTCCAGCACCTGGCAGATCTCGAACATCGCGCGGACGGTGGCGTCGGGGGTGGCGCTGCTGCTGGTGGGCGCGGCGCTCTTGCCTGCGACGGCGCGCGGGCCTAACACGGAGCTATGACCGATCCGATCCGCCCCACCGATGACGAGGCCCGTTCCCTGGCGCGTAGCCTGCTGCGGCAGGCCCGCTTTGCCGCGCTGGCGGTGAATGACCCCGACACCGGCGCGCCCTATGTCAGCCGGATTGCGCTGGGGATGGTGGGCGGGCCGGTCTCGCTGATCTCGGCGCTGGCGGTGCATGCGCGGGCGCTGGCCGCCGATCCGGCCTGCGCGCTGCTGGTAGGAGAGCCGGGGCCCAAGGGCGATGCCCTGTCGCATCCGCGTCTGACCGTGCAGGCCGTGGCGCGGTTCATCCCGCGCAGCGACCCCGCGCACGAAGAAATGGCCGCGCAATACCTGCGCGACCATCCCAAGGCCAAACTCTACCTGGTGCTGGGCGATTTCGGCTTTGTCGCCTTCGCCCCGCAACGCGCCTTTCTGAATGGCGGGTTCGGACGGGCGTTTCACCTGACGCCCACCGATCTGGCCGATCCGGCTTAGTTGTCCATCCGCACCATGACGCCGACCTGCCCCTGCAGGGCGTCGGGCCAGTGCAGCTCGACCTGGTCCTTGTTGGCGCCCTGCTCGGTGTTGACGTAGGGCATGGCGTAATTGGCCACGTTGCCCGCGGTCTTGACCTTGCCGCGCGCGACCACTGCCTCGACGTTCTGGGCGTAGCCGCCAAAGGGCAGGGGCCCCGCGCAATCCACCGTCCAAGTCGCGTTGACCGAGTTCTGCTGGTGCAGGATCACGGTCGGGTTCTCCATCCCTTGGTCGATGGCGTTGAACATGTTGCCCTTGACGGTGATGTTGCGCATCCGGGTGTAATCCAGATCGGCAAAGGACGTGTCCACCATGTCCACGCGGTCCAGCGTGCCGTGGATGGCGCGGAACATGTTGCCGTGGATGTTCAGGCCGCTGATGAAATGGCCCGCGCCATGTGGTTTCACCACGATGAACCGGAACCACGGCGCCGCGTCGATCGACTGGAAGATGTTGTTCGAGATGTTGAGCGAGCTGAACGAATACTCGTTGTTGAAGGCCGGGTCGGGGTCGTGCTCGTTCACCCATTCGATGAAGCAGTTGTCGATATAGTTGCCGTCCACCGTGGCGCGGTTATGCGTGCTGGTCAGCACCAGACCAGCGGTGCGCAGGCCCTCCAGCTCGTCATCGCCCTGGAACCAGTGGTTGCCCGAGATGATCGAGCTGGTGCCGCCCAGCACCGCGAAATGCCGGAACTGGGTGATGCGGTTGTCGCGCAGTTTGACGTCGTTGGAGTTGGCGTTGATCGCGATGGTGGTGCGGTCCTGCGCGCGGGTGCCGGTCTCGTTCGACAGGAACTGGCAGCGGTCCACCAGCATGCCCTGACACCCTTCGCCGATCGAGGTGATGCCGCGATCCTTGGGCGAGGTGACGAAGCTGTCCTTCAGGTGGAAAATCAGGCCCGCCGGGGCCAGCAGGATGCCACTGGCGCGCCCGCCGCATTGCAGCTCGACATCCGACAGCGAGAATTTCGAGAGCTTCTGGAACCCCGAAAAATCCAGCATGTATTTGTAGCGGGTAAAGTAATAGGTCTGCGTGCCCACCGCATCATACAGCGGCATCGACAGCGTGATCTGCTGGGTGGCGACGTTCTTGGCGCGGACATAGACCTCGCGCCCGACCCCGTTGGACCACACGCGCGATCCCACGGGGATGTTGGCGACGTTGACCACGTTCGACAGGGTCAGCGGCGCATTGGTCGAATAGCTGGCGGTCGAGGTGTAGCTTTCGGTGTCCCAGGCGGTGCTGTCCTCGGCGTAGAACTGGCCGTTGATGACCTGACGGCGGGTGGCATACTCGGTCCGGTTGGCGACGGCGGCCTGCATGTCGATGGGGCCGGTGATGCTGATGCGACGCCCGCACATGTCCAGCGATTCATGGTCGGCGTTGTTCAGCAGCGCCTGGAACGCCTTCTTGAAGGCCAGCTCCTCGTTGCCGAAGGCGTCGATATAGGCGGGCAGGTCAAAGTTGCGGGTCAGCGACAGCATCTTGTCGTCGGGCATGACCACGGTGCCTTCGAACCGGACGCGGCTGGCGAATGTCATGTTGTCGGACAGGTAGTAATTGCCCGCCGAGACCAGCACGCTGCGCCCGTTGGCGGCGTCATCCGCGGCGGTGAAGGCGGCCAGATCGTCGGTGACGCCGTTGCCCACCGCGCCGAAATCGCGCACGTCCACCCAATCCAGCATCGAGCGCAGATAGGCCTCGGTGATGTCCTCGATCACGAAATCGTCGATGCGCACGATGCCGCCATTCGCGCCGGTCAGGTCCAGCCCGAAATGTCCGTAGGCCACGGGCGAGGGCCACACCATGTCCACCCCGCCGCGATTGCCGCTGCCGACGATGGCGCTGATCTCGACCACCTCGCCATAGCTGGACAGCGCCGTGGTGGCACCGTTCTGGTTCAGCCCGCTGACAAAGGCGTCGGTCGCATCGCCCGGACGCCCCGCAATCCGGACCGAGGGCAGGTTGCCGCTGATCGCCTTGATCCGCGCGGTGATGCGCAGGTAGCACCCCGGCAGGATCGGCGTCTGCCCCATGTAGCGCACGCGCTGGGTGGTGTCGGTCTTTTGCAGCTCCAGACAGCCGGCAAAGTCCTGATCCGCTGGCACAAAGGCCGCGTTCACCGCGTTGTCATAGGTGTCCGAGCCGGCCGTGCCATCGCCGCTGGACCACACGTCCAGCCCTGCCGAAAACGGGGTGGGCATGAAGACCACGCCATCGGTAATCGCCTTGTTCATCTGCTGTCCTTTCCTGAGGTCCGCCGCCACGCGCCGGATCAACTGAATCCGCTGACCGGGTCCGCGCCCGGATGGCAGGGGGGATAGCAAACGAAGGGTTAACAGCGGCTGAGACCACCGTGACGGTGCCCGTATCCGCAGGCACTCAGCCGCGCTGCTGCGGCAGCCAGCGGAAGGCGCGTTTCAGACGGGCAGCGCCGTCCTGACGGAACCACTCGCCATGCGCCAGGATCACCCGTTCGGGCCCCCAGGCGACCATGCGGTTCACGCAGTCCGACAGGGCGTCGAAATGGTTGCGAAAGGTCAGCCGCATGTCGCGCGGCATCGCCCCGTCGGGGGCCTGAATGCCGCCGATCCGGGTGGCGATCCGCATCCACCACGGCAGCTTGGCGGGTTCGAAATTCTCGATCAGGTCGGTCAGGATCAGGGTGCGGCTGGCAGTGTGAAAGAACACCGCCTCGCGGTGCACGAAGCTGCCCTTGACGATCATCTGCTCGATCTGTCCGGCCCAGTCTGCCGGGGCCTGATCCCCCAGCGCGTGGTCGAATTTCACCGGCACGCCCTTGCGCGCGGCCCGGTCCGTCACCCCCGGCGCGGCCCAGGCCTGCGCCGCGGGCCATGCGACCTGCCAGTGATGCACCCAGGCGTAGTGGATCCAGTTCGGCGCGATCAGGTGGCGCACGGGGCCAAGCGCGCCCAGTTCAGCCCGCAGGCCTTCGGTCAGCTGCGTGGGCGAATGCACCCACAGCCCGCCATCGGCCAGCCGGATCACCGTGGCGCGGGTGGAAAACGGCATCCCGTAGAACCGGATCGCCGGCCCGTCGATCAGCCAGATGTCCTGCGCCACGGGTTTGAGCGTGTTCAGCGGTTCGTATCCGGTCATGGGGCGCTCCTTTGCGGGCAGACTGGCCCCATTGCGCGCGGTTCGCAACCCGTGGGATTTCCCTTGCCGAATCCCGGCGTCCGGGGGCCTCATGGCGGCACCCCTCTCATGAAAGGCACCGCGATGGAGCTGGACCCCACCACCGACCTGAGTTTCACCCGAACCCTGCCGATCCCGCCCGCGCTGGTCTGGGATTGCTGGACCTCGCCCGTACATATTCCGCGGTTTTTCGTACCACGCCCGCACCGCGTCACCGCCTGTGACATCGACCTGCGCGTCGGTGGCCGCTTCAACACCGTGTTCGAGGTCGAGGGCAACGAGATGCGCAACGAGGGCGTCTATCTGGAGGTGATCCCGAACCGCCGCCTTGTCTTCACCGACGCCTATACCGAAGGCTGGAAACCCAAGCCCGAGCCGTTCATGACCGCGATTCTGGACCTGTCCGAGGACGGGCAGGGCGGCACGATCTACACCGCCACGGCCCGCCACCGCACGTCCGAGCTGTGCGAAAACCACAAGCAGATGGGGTTTTACGAAGGCTGGGGCATCGTCGTGGATCAGCTGGTCGAATACGCGCAAACCCTTTGATCCAAACGCAAAAGGCCGCGCACGGGGCGCGGCCTTTCACTCAATTTCGGCTGTCTCAGACCAGCTCGCCCGCCAGGGCCTGGTCGATCAGCGCAACGGTTTCCTGCACGCCGTAAAGCGCGATGAAGCCGCCGAAACGCGGGCCTTGGGACGCGCCCAGCAGCACCTCGTACAGCGCCTTGAACCAGTCGCGCAGCGGGTCGAACCGGTCACGGCCCACGGCGTAGACGATGGATTGCAGCGCCTCGTCGTCCAGCGCGCCGTCATAGGCGGCCAGTTGCGCGCGCAGCTCTTGCAGGGCTTCGCGCTCCAGATCCGTGGGCGCGCGGAACACCTTGGTCGGCTTCACGAAATCATTGTAGTAGCGCACCGCGAATCCGGCGGCCTGATCCATGTCGGCGTTCGCTTGCGGAGAGGCATCGGGCGCATAGCGGCGGATGAAGCCCCACAGCGTTTCCTTGTCCTCGGCCCCCGACACAGATGCCAGGTTCAGCAGCATGCCGAACGGCACCACCATGGTCGAGGCCGGCGGGTTGCCGTTGTGGATGTGGAACACCGGGTTGTTTACCTTGCCGGCGGCATCCTGATCGGGATAGGCGCGCAGCTGCTGGTGGTATTCATCCACCGCCTTGGGGATCACGTCGAAATGCATCCGCTTGGCGGTCTTGGGCTTGAGGTACATGAAGTACGACAGCGATTCCGTGCTGGCATAGGTCAGCCATTCGTCGATCGTCAGGCCGTTGCCTTTCGACTTGGAAATCTTTTCACCGTTTTCGTCCAGGAACAGCTCGTAGGTGAAATGTTCCGGCTTCTTGCCGCCCAGGATCTCGCAGATGCGGTCATAGATCGGCGTGTTGGTGCTGTGATCCTTGCCGTACATCTCGAAATCCACGTCCAGCGCGGCCCAGCGGGCGCCGAAGTCGGGCTTCCACTGCAGTTTCACGTTGCCGCCGGTGACGGGCAGGGTCCATTCGCGGCCGTCCTCGTCGTCGAAGGTGATGGTGTAGTCGGTCGCGTTCACCTCTTTCATCGGCACGTAAAGGACGCGGCCGGTTTCCGGGTGGATCGGCAGGAAGATCGAGTAGGTCGAGGCGCGCTCGTCCCGCAGGGATTTCAGCATGACCTTCATGATGTCGTCGTATTTTTCGACCGCGCGCTTCAGCACGGCGTCGAATTGGCCCGACTTGTAGAACTCGGTGGCCGAGTAAAATTCGTATTCAAACCCGAACGTGTCCAGGAACCGGCGCAGCATGGCGTTGTTATGGCCGCCAAAGCTGTCGAATTCGCCGAAGGGATCGGGGACCGAGGTCAGCGGCTTCTGGATATTGGCGTGCAGCATGTCCTGATTGGGCACGTTGTCGGGCACCTTGCGCATGCCGTCCATGTCATCCGAGAAACAGATCAGACGGGTGGGAATGTCGCTGATCACTTCGAACGCGCGGCGGATCATCGTGGTGCGCGCGACCTCGCCGAAGGTGCCGATATGCGGCAGACCCGAGGGGCCATAGCCGGTCTCGAACAGGACGTATCCCTTCTCTGGCGGTTTCTTTGCGTAACGCTTGGCCAGGGTCCGGGCTTCTTCAAAGGGCCAGGCTTTGGAATTCATCGCGGCGTCACGCAGATCAGACATGTCTCTCTCCAATAGGATCGGGTCCGCACGCGCCCCATGCGCGGCAGACCGCCGCTTCCTATTGCGAGGGGCGCGCGCAGTCAATATTCTGCACTGCGACACAGACATGCAGGATCAGTCAAATGACCGACGAACAGACAGAAACCCATCCACTCAGCCCGCAGGATTGCCTTGTTGCGCTGATGATCGCCGTTTCGGCCTCGGATGAGAACCTCCGCACGGCCGAGTTGATGAAGATCCAGAACGCCGTGAACCACCTGCCGGTCTTTGCCGATTACGACATCGACCGGATGAACCGCATGGGCAAGCTGGTGATGGACCTGTTCGCCGAAGAGGACGGGCTGGATGCCCTGTTCGGCCTGATCCGCGACAACCTGCCGGAAAAACTGTTCGAGACAGCCTATGCGCTGGCCTGCGACGTCGCCGCGGCCGATGGCACGCTGGCCGAGACCGAGCTGCGCCTGCTCGAGGAAATCCGCTACGAGCTGAACATCGACCGCCTGCACGCCGCCGCGATCGAGCGGGGCGCCCGCGCGCGTCACACCAGTCTGTAATCCGGGTCTGCGATCGGTCCGGCAGGCGGGCCAAAAGGCTTTGACACTTGTCATGCCGCGCCCCATCGTGGGGGCAAGATGCGCTTTCGAATGACCTTTCTTGCCCTGGCCCTGTCCCTGTTGCCGCTGATCGCGCGGGCGCAGGTCGTGCAGGTGGTGGTGGACCTGTCACAGCAATCCATGACCGTCTTTCTGGACGAGGCGCACCTGTACACCTGGCCCGTCTCCACCGCCCGGAGGGGCAAGGTCACGCCGGTGGGCACCTACAGCCCGCAATACCTGTCGGCCAATCACCGCTCCAGCCTGTACAACAACGCGCCGATGCCCTGGTCGGTGTTTTTCCACGGAAACTACGCCATCCACGGCACCACGGATGTGGCCAAGCTGGGCAGCCCCGCCTCGGCCGGGTGCATCCGGCTGCATCCTGACAACGCGCATCTGCTGTTCAATCTGGTCAAGGCGCGGCCGTTCGAGATGACGCTGATCACCGTCATGCCCTGACATTTTTCGGGGCAATAACCTTTGACATGGGGGGCAAACTGGCTCAGGGTCTCGCCATTGGTACGACGCATTTCAATTTTAGTTTTAAGGTAGACGGTTTTATCGTCATGCAACTGACAGCACCCCCCCTCAAAGACCTAAGACACTAATCGCGGATTGTCCCGTGCAGGTGGCCACAGCCTGCGCGCGGGCAGGCTGGCGCTCCACTCACGAACGTCCGACAAGGTGCGCCCGCAACGGCGCACCTTGTTTCTTTTGGGGGATCAGCCCGCGTATTCGGTGCCCCAGCGTTCGATCAGCGCCTGCTGCAGCTCTTTCGAGATCCTGTTCCAGTGCCGCCCGCCTTTCGGACGCTCGCGCTCGGCCACGCTCAGGGCTTCGCGGCGGGGGTTGTCGGCGGTGAAGATCGCAAAGGCCAGATCGCGCCCGCCCGGGGTCGAGATGTAGCCCGCCAGCGCGCTGACGAAGTTCAGCGTCCCGGTTTTGGCCCGCACGGTGATCGGGTGGTTCTTTTGCACCTTGCCGCGCGCATCGCGCAGCGGGATGCCCTTCAGCATCGCCTTCAGCGGCCCGTTCTGATGCGCCGAGACCAGCGCGCGGGTCATGTCCTGCGCTGATATGCGCGACGCATCCCCCAGACCCGAATGATCCACCAGCCGCGTTTGCGTCATGCCCAGCCGTTGCGCCGCCCAGCGGCTCATCTCTTGGGCACTGCCGCGCAGGTCGGCGGCCTTGCCGGTGCGGGCCTGCGTGGCGGCCTGACCCACCAGTTCAGCCGTCAGGTTGGTCGAGTATTTCAGCATCAGCCGCAGAATCTCGCGCAGCGGGTCGCTTTCATGCGCCAGCAGCGTCGTGCCTGATGGCGCTTTGCCGGTCGCCGCCTCTTCGGGCAGGGCGATGCCGTGGGCGCGGGCCAGACTGCGGAACACCTGCCCGGCGTAAATCTCGGGGCGGCGGACCGGCAGCCAGCGCGACCCGCCCTTGCCTAGCGCGGCACTGGCGACGGTCCAGCTCTCGATCCCGGCCTTGTCGCGGTAGGTGTAGGTCGGCAGATCGCGCGCCACGACGGCCATCGTGGCCATCCGCACCTCGGGCCGGTAGCGGTCCGAGCGCGCGTCCATCGTCACGCCCCAGCTTTGGCCTTCGCGTTTCCACTCGAAATGCACGCGGTTGAAGTTCAGCGACAGGCCCGACAGGGCAGGGTTATAGCCGACATGCTCGGGCTGGTCGGGGTCGATCTGGCGGGCATAGGGCAGGGCGCCGCCCCAGACCAGGAACCGCCCGGTGATCCCCTTGACGCCGGATTGCTTCAGCCGCGCGGCCAGCTTGGCCAGCGCGTCGGTGTCCAGCGTCGGATCGCCACCGCCCGCCAGCACCAGATCGCCCTGCACGATCCCCCCCGTCACCGGCCCCGTCGCGATCAGCCGGGTGCGGAACCGGTGGTTCGCGCCCAGATGCTCCAACGCGTACAGCGCCGTGACCGTTTTCGTGACCGAGGCCGGTGGCAATCCGGTCGCCGCGGCGTGGGTCTCCAACATCTGCCCCGAGGATGCATCGGCCACCGCAAAGGCGACCTGACCGGTCAGCCGGGCCTTGGAAATCAGCGTCTGCGCCCCGACCGAGGCCCCCGAAAGGGCACGCTCGGGCCGCAAATGCGGGCGTAAAGATAAGGCCGGAGGCCCCGCCAATACGGGGCCCGCCATCAAAAGTGTGCTGGCAGAAACCAGAAAAGACCGTCTTGAAATGCGTTGAGTCATGATGCGCCGAATCTAACCCCAGCCGGGGCTTGGAAACAAGCGTCCAGCCTTAGCGCCAGTCGCCGCGACGGCGGATTTCGCTAGAGGAATGGTCCATCATCGGGACGTTCAGGAAACACCAGCGCGGCGGCTGTGCGTGGCCCAGTTCCCGGCAGGCTTCGAGCGGCAGCCGGGCGTGGCGGAACACCTGCGCCGCCTTCGACCCCCGGGCCGAGATCCGCTGACCCGGTCGCGCCAGCACCCCCACGGGGACGTTGGACATGATCCACTGCCAATCCTGCCACTGGCTGAACTGCACCAGGTTGTCCGCGCCCATCAGCCAGACGAACCGGACGCCGGGATACAGCTGCTTCAGCCGCCGCAGCGTCTGCGCGGTGAAGCGCGTGCCCAGCTGCGCCTCGATATCCGTCACGGTGACGCGCGGGTGTTGCATCACCGCCTTGGCCCGCGCGATCCGCCGCCCGATTTCCGCCGGTCCGCGCGCCTTTAGCGGGTTGCCGGGGCTGACCAGCCACCACACCCGGTCCAGCCCGAACCGTTTCAGCGCCTCGCGGGTAATATGCGCGTGGCCTTCGTGGGCGGGGTCAAACGACCCGCCCAACAGCCCGATCACCGTGCCGGGTGGCGCATATGGCAGCGAATTTTTCATCCCGTTTCAATCGCCTTGCCGTGGCGTCGCTGTCAACCCGGATTGACGCGGGGGGTGTGGTTGACTTAAGTAAACCAAAACGATTGACCAAGGTAAACCATATGCCCGCCGATCCCATCACCCGCATCCGCCGCTTCAATCGCGCCGTCACCCGTGAAACCGGCGCTTTGGACCAGTCGTTTCTGGGGCGGGGCCGTCCGTTGGGGCCTGCGCGGGTGCTGCACGCGATCGGCCACCACTCGCCCGAGCTGGAGGCGATCCGCACCTATCTGGACCTCGACAAGGCGCTGTTGTCGCGCTTCCTGAAGGCGCTGCAACGGGACGGGCTGGTCGCGCTGACCCCCGATCCCGCCGATGGCCGCCGCAAGCTGGCCACGCTGACCTCCGCCGGGCAGGCCGAACTGGCCGAGTATGACGCGCTGTCCGACGCCCGCGCGCAGGCATTGCTGGCCCGCCACCCCAAACCGCAGGCCCTGCTAGAGGCGATGGACCTCATCGCCTCGGCCCTCGGGCAGGATGTCGAGATGCTGGAGATGGACCCGCGCGACCCCCGCGCCATCCACTGCCTGACCGAATATTACGCCGAGCTGGGCCGCCGCCTGCGCACCGGATTTGACGTGAAACTGTCCGCCGATCCGGGCGCCACCGACATGATCCGCCCGCGCGGCGCGTTTCTGGTGGCGATGTCGGATGGGTTGCCGCTGGCCTGCGTCGGCCTGAAAGGCACCGACAAGGGCTATGCCGAGATCAAGCGCCTGTGGGTTTCCCCCGCCGCGCGCGGCATGGGGCTGGCCAAACGCCTGATGACCCGGATCGAATCCATCGCCCGCGATCTGGGCATCACAACCCTGCGGCTGGACACCAACTCGGCCCTGCCCGAGGCGGTCGCCATGTACCGCACCGCCGGCTGGGACGAGATCGACCGCTTCAACGACGACCCCTATCCCGACCATTTCTTCGAAAAGCGGCTGTAAGGGCCTCAGCCCTCGATCATGTCCACGCGGGTGGCGTGACGGCCGCCCTCGAACTCGGCACCCAGGAAGGCGTCGACGATGTCCAGCGCCAGCCCTTCGCCCACGACGCGCGCGCCGATGGACAGGATGTTGGCGTTGTTGTGCATCCGGATCATCCGGGCCGAGAACGTGTCCGAGCACACGCCGCAGCGGATGCCCTTGACCTTGTTGGCCGCCATCATGATGCCCTGGCCGGTGCCGCACAGGATGATGCCCAGATCCGCCTGACCCGAGGCCACCTTCTGCGCCGCCGCCTGGCCGTGCAGGGGGTAGTGCGTGCTTTCGGTCGTCATCGGGCCGATATCGGTGACGTCATAGCCCTTGGCCGCGATGTGATCGGCAATGGCGCGCCGCAGATCAATGGCGGCGTGGTCGCTGGACAGAACGATGCGCTTGCTGGCAGTCATGAGGAGGTTCCCGTTTGCAAGGGGGGCCATTGCCCCGTTTCCCCCTCGCCATAACAGAGACCCGCCCCAGCCGCCAGATCACGCGCCAACAGTGATTGCCCCCGCCCGCGTGGTCCGGTATCACACGGCCCAACCTGAATTTGCGAACCCGAGGTCCGTCATGGCATCCTACCAGTACGTTTATCACATGTCGGGGGTCTCCAAGACCTATCCCGGCGGCAAGAAGTGCTTCGAGAATATCCACCTGAACTTTCTGCCCGGCGTGAAGATCGGTGTCGTCGGTGTCAACGGCGCGGGTAAATCGACCCTGCTGAAGATCATGGCCGGCATGGACAAGGACTTCCAGGGTGAAGCCTGGGCCGCCGAGGGCGCCAAGGTCGGCTACCTGCCGCAGGAGCCCGAGCTGGACCCGTCGCTGGACGTGCGCGGCAACGTGATGCTGGGCGTGAAGGCGAAAAAGGACATCCTCGACCGCTATAACGAGCTGGCCATGAACTACTCGGACGAAACCGCCGAGGAAATGGGCAAGCTGCAAGACGAGATCGACAGCCAGAACCTGTGGGATCTGGACAGCCAGATCGACGTCGCGCTCGAGGCCCTGCGCTGCCCGCCCGACGATGCCGATGTGACCAAGCTTTCGGGCGGTGAAAAGCGCCGCGTCGCGCTGTGCAAGCTGCTGCTCGAAGCGCCCGACATGCTGCTGCTCGACGAACCGACCAACCACCTGGACGCCGAGACGATCGCATGGCTGCAACAGCACCTGATCGACTACAAGGGCACCATCCTGTGCGTCACCCACGACCGTTACTTCCTGGATGACATCACCGGCTGGATCCTGGAACTCGACCGTGGCCGCGGCATCCCCTACGAGGGCAACTACTCGGCCTGGCTGGAGCAGAAAGCCAAGCGGCTGGAGCAGGAAGCCCGCGAGGACAAGGCCAAGCAGAAGACGCTGGAACGCGAACTCGAATGGATGCGGCAGTCGCCCAAGGCCCGTCAGGCCAAGCAAAAGGCCCGTATCAACGCCTATAACGAGTTGGCCAACACGTCCGAGCGTGAAAAGGTCGGTCGCGCCCAGATCGTCATCCCCAACGGCCCGCGTCTGGGCAACAAGGTGATCGAGGTCAACGGCCTGTCCAAGCACCTTGGCGACAAGCAGCTGATCGAAGACCTGTCCTTCAGCCTGCCGCCCGGTGGCATCGTCGGTGTGATCGGCCCCAACGGCGCCGGCAAAACCACCCTGTTCCGCATGCTGACCGGTCAGGAACAGCCCGACGAGGGCACCGTCGAGTATGGTGACACCGTGAAACTGTCCTACGTGGACCAGTCGCGCGACGACCTGAACCCGAACGAAAACGTCTGGGAAGCCATCGCCGACGGTCAGGACATCATCAAGCTCGGCGACGCCGAGGTGAACGCCCGCGCCTATTGCTCGGCCTTCAACTTCAAGGGCTCGACCCAGCAGAAGAAAGTGTCGCTGCTGTCGGGTGGTGAGCGTAACCGCGTCCACATGGCCCGCCTGCTGCGCTCGGGCGGCAACGTGCTGCTGCTTGACGAACCGACCAACGATCTGGACGTCGAAACCCTGCGCGCCTTGGAAGACGCGCTTGTCGATTTCGCCGGCTGCGCCGTGGTCATCTCGCACGACCGTTTCTTCCTCGACCGGATTTGTACCCACATCCTGGCCTTCGAAGGCAACGCCCACGTGGAATGGTTCGAGGGCAACTTCGAGGACTACGAAGAAGACAAGAAACGCCGCCTCGGTCCCGACGCACTGGAGCCGACCCGGATCAAACACAAGAAATTCACGCGCTGAGCGTGAGAAGGGCGGCCCAAGTGGCCGCCCTTCCCATATCTGCCGTCCGGGGGCACCCCGAACCGCGCCCGACCTCTGCCCCTGAGCCCGTCCCGACGCCGCCCTGCACTGTTCAGCACAAAACCGCCACGCGTGCGAAAAATTTCCACTCGCCTCAATGTAGCCATATTCTCCCGTTTACGTTGTATTTACGAATTCATGTCCAGATGGATGAAAACGGAGACTCAAATGGCACTTGTCGTATTGCTGATGTTCAGCGTGCTCGGCTTCGTGACGGCGGTTGTAGGTTTCCTCGGCTTTGGATTTTCCACCATCGCCGCTTTTGTCGTGTATTTCGGCCTGGCGCTGTTCGGCCCGGCCTTCCTGCTGCCCCTGACCCGGATTATCGGCCGGATGACCGGGGAAGGCTCCGAAGGGATCGCTTCGGTCTGATTGCCCCGCTCACGGATACAGACTCGCAGATACAAAAAGGCCGCGCCCGAAAGCGCGGCCTTTCTCAGTCTCTGGAGGAAGACTTACTGGAAGGCGCAGCCGGACTTGCAGCCCAGCTTTTTGAAGATCATGGCCGCCGGGCAAAAGCCGGTGAAGGACGACTGCAGCAGATTCGCGCCGATGAACACGGTGAACCACATGAAATAGGGCGACACGTAAACGGTCAGAACGACGCTCAGCAGCACCATGATGCCAGCGAAACGGAACATTGCGCGATCAATCGACATGGGTAGGGTCCTTTACAAGGGTTTTGGGGGCCGCCGTTGGGCGGGATGACCCTGATATAAACATTCCAAATTCGGAATACAATAGAAATCTGTACGTGACCTGTATCAAGGCGCGCAGGCGGCGTTGGGCGCACCATGGACAAAACCTCAGGAGGACCCTGCCATGTACACGAATATCCTTGTGCCCGTTTCCTTTGACAGTGACCGCAACGCCGCCGGTGCCATCGAAGTGGCCGAGGCCCTGTGTGAAGAGGGGGGAAAGATCACCCTGATCCACGTGATGGAGCATATCCCCGGCTACGCGATTTCCTACATGCCGACCGACTACATCGCCGAATCGCGCATCGCCATCGAAACCGAGCTGGCCGCGCTGGGCGTTGCCCTGCCGAACGCCGAGGCCGTGGTGGTCGAGGGGCATTCGGGCCGCACCATCGTGGATTGGGCTGCGGAAAACGGCGTGGATTGCATCGTGATCGCCTCGCACCGGCCGGGGATGCAGGATTTTCTGCTGGGCTCGACCGCGACGGCGGTGGTGCGGCATGCCCGCTGCGCGGTGCACGTGTTGCGCTGAAACACTGGGGGCGGCGCGGGCTGAGGGCCCGGGACGCCTCCGGCGGGAGTATTTTGGTCAGAAAGAAACAGGGTCGCGCGCTTTGGAAACAAGGGGCGGGGCGCATCTGACCCATTGACCGGCGCTCGAATCCGCATCATATCGCAGGCCATGACAGACCTCGCCCATATCCGCAATTTTTCCATCGTTGCCCATATCGACCACGGGAAATCCACCCTGGCCGACCGGCTGATCCAATCCACGAACACCGTGGCCGAGCGGGACATGAAGGCCCAGATGCTCGACGCGATGGATATCGAGCGGGAGCGGGGCATCACCATCAAGGCCAACTCGGTCCGGATCGAGTATATCGCCAAGAACGGCGAGACCTATGTGCTGAACCTGATCGACACGCCCGGTCACGTCGACTTTGCCTATGAGGTGAGCCGGTCGATGCAGGCGGTCGAGGGATCGCTGTTGGTGGTCGACGCAAGCCAGGGCGTTGAGGCGCAGACGCTGGCCAACGTGTACCAGGCGCTGGACGCCGATCACGAGATCGTGCCGGTGCTGAACAAGATCGACCTGCCCGCCGCCGACCCCGAGCGGGTAAAGGAAAACATCGAGGACGTGATCGGCATCGACGCACAGGATGCGATTCCGATTTCCGCCAAAAGCGGTCTGGGCATTCCCGACGTGCTGGAGGCGATCGTGCACCGTCTGCCCGCCCCCAAGGGCGAGCGCGACGCGCCGCTGAAGGCGATGCTGGTGGACAGCTGGTACGACCCCTATCTGGGCGTGGTCGTTCTGATCCGCGTCATCGACGGCGTCATCAAGAAGGGCGACCAGATCAAGATGATGCGCACCGGCGCGGCCTACAAGATCGACAAGCTGGCCGTGCTGAAGCCGCAGATGGTGGATTTTCCGGAACTCGGCCCGGGCGAGATCGGCGTTTTCACCGCGCAGATCAAGCAGGTGCGCGACACCAAGGTCGGCGACACCATCACCCATGACAAGAAGCCCTGCGCGCAGGCGCTGCCGGGCTTCAAGCCGTCGATCCCGGTGGTGTTCTGCGGGCTGTTCCCGGTCGATGCGAATGATTTCGAGGCGCTGCGGGATGCCATCGAAAAGCTGCAGCTGAACGACGCCAGCTTCAGCTCGGAAATGGAAACTTCGGCAGCGCTGGGCTTTGGCTTCCGCTGCGGTTTCCTGGGCCTGCTGCACCTTGAGGTGATCCGTGACCGTCTGGAGCGTGAATACGATCTGGACCTGATCACCACGGCGCCCTCGGTGGTTTATCACCTGCACATGAAGGACGGGACGATGCAGGAGCTGCACAACCCCGCCGACATGCCCGACCTGACCTATGTCGACCACGTTCAGGAACCCCGCATCAAGGCCACCATCATGGTGCCCGACGAATACCTGGGCGACGTGCTGAAGCTGTGCCAGGATCGCCGCGGTATCCAGATGGACCTGACTTATGCCGGCACCCGCGCGATGGTGGTCTATGACCTGCCGCTGAACGAGGTGGTGTTCGACTTCTACGACCGTCTGAAATCGGTGACCAAGGGCTACGCGTCCTTCGACTACCAGATGATCGGCTACCGCGAGGATAACCTCGTGAAGATGCAGATCCTGGTGAATGACGAACCCGTGGACGCGCTGTCGATGATGGTGCACCGCGACCGCGCCGAAACCCGTGGCCGCGCCATGTGCGAAAAGCTCAAGGACCTGATCCCGCGCCACATGTTCAAGATCCCGATCCAGGCGGCCATCGGCGGCAAGGTCATCGCGCGCGAGACCCTGTCGGCCCTGCGCAAGGACGTGACCGCGAAATGCTACGGCGGCGACGCCACCCGGAAAAAGAAACTGCTGGAAAAGCAGAAGGCCGGTAAGAAGAAGATGCGCCAGTTCGGCAAGGTCGAGATCCCGCAAGAGGCGTTCATCTCGGCCCTCAAGATGGACAGCTGATCAAAAAGCCCGCCAGCCGGCGGGCTTTTTCTTTGGAATATTGCGGAACCGATTTTGCCTTCATCACTCGATGCACCTCACGCGCATCGTGGTGTCAAACAATATTTACGATAAATTCAATATCATATACACAATCCCAAGTAGATATTGTCGCAAATTGGGGTTCGTATGAAAACGATACTATTAGTCGGGATGATGCTTCTTGCCGGATGTGCGTCTCAAATCATGGAAGGATTTGTGGGGAAAGACATCTCGGAAGTGTATGTTCAGTACGGGCCGCCGATGAACAGATTTGAAATGCCTGACGGTCGGCACGCGTTCCAATGGCATATTCAGGAAGAGTTCTTTATGCCGTCCACGACAACCATCAATACCTATGGCGGTATGGCTACTGCGCAGACATATGGTGGCGGTATCTACTCCAACAGCTGCTACTACACGCTCTACGCCAAACCGAACTCAGCGAAAAGTTTCACCGTTGTTGGTTTCGAGCAGCCTCGTATTGATTGCGAGTAAGCGGCATAGTCACTCCCGCAGTTGATCCCGCAGATTCCAGTTGAACAGGGCGGGTTCGTCGGTTGCGCCTTTGACGCGTTTCCAGCGGCGATAGTTGTCCTCCATCCGGGTGCGTTCCTCGCGCAGGCTGCGGGTTTCCCAGGTCTCCAGCAGTTCGCATTGGTGCATCGGCACCAGCGCGGCCACGGCGCGGCCGTAGCGGGTGATCCACAGCCGGTTGCCCATGCCGTGGACCCAGTGCATGCCCTCGCCGCAGGACTGGCGGAACTCGGTCAGCGAGGTGATGCGATACGGGGTCAGGCGGGTCATGTGGCTCATGCGGGGCAGTGTGGCCGGACAGGGTTAACGCCGCCTCAGCAGGCCGTACGGCGGCCCCCGGGGCTTTCCCTGTGGTTTGCGGACCGAATCCCACAAACCCTGTGGAATTTTGCCACGGCTGCGTCTGTGCCAGTGGCGCAGCGCCGGGGCGGGGCCCCACGCATGTCGGCCCCGGCAAAGCGTCCGCCAGTGCCTGTTTTTTGCCGGTTGTGGTCGGTCGGTTGAAGGTTGCGCAGCTTTGCTGTCAGGCGTTTTGTGGGGCCTGTGGGCGCACGGTGCATATGGCGCGGGGGATTCGCTGTAAAACCTGTAATGATTTGAAAACGCACGTAAAAATCCGCCTGTCTGGCGGTGGCGTGGTGCGGTTTTGGGGGAAGATGGTGCTGCTGGACAGGATTGAACTGTCGACCTCTCCCTTACCAAGGGAGTGCTCTACCACTGAGCTACAGCAGCGCCGTTTCCGTGTCGTCCGGTGTGTCCCGTCCGACCGTGGAGCGCTGATTAGCGGTAAATGAATCGGTGTGCAAGCCCAATCTGGACGCTTTTTTCACCCTAATGTATGAACGCGTCATGGAGCAGAAAACACCCGGCACAAAACCCCCGAAAAAGCCCCTCGCGCGCGAGGACCGCTTGAAGGCTGCGCTAAAGGCCAATATGGCCCGCAGAAAGGCCCAGGCCAAGGCGCGCTCGGGCCAGGAAAATGCCAGCGAAAACAACGACGAAGGGCAGGACTGATGGATTCGATTCTCGTGACGGGCAATGGCCCGCTGAATGGCAGCATTCCGATCGCCGGGGCCAAGAACGCCTGCCTGACGCTGATGCCCGCGACTCTGTTGTCGGACGAGCCGCTGACGCTGACCAACGCGCCGCGCCTGTCGGACATCCGCACCATGACGACGCTGCTGCAATCGCTGGGGGCCGAGGTCACCTCGATGCAGGGCGGCAAGGTGCTGGCGATGTCCAGCCACGACCTGAACAACCACACCGCCGACTATGACATCGTGCGCAAGATGCGCGCCTCGATCCTTGTGTTGGGGCCGATGCTGGCGCGCGAAGGCCATGCGATTGTGTCGCTGCCCGGCGGCTGCGCGATTGGCGCGCGCCCCGTCGACCTGCACCTGAAGGCGCTGGAGGCGATGGGCGCCGAGCTAGACCTGCGCGACGGCTACGTCCACGCCAAGGCCCCTGCGGGCGGCCTGAAGGGCGGTATCGTCGACTTCCCGTTTGCCTCTGTCGGTGCGACCGAAAACGCGCTGATGGCCGCCACGCTGGCCAAGGGCACCACCGTTCTGAAAAACGCCGCGCGCGAGCCCGAGATCGTCGATCTGGCCGACTGCCTGCGCAAGATGGGCGCGCAGATCGAGGGCGAGGGCACCAGCACCATCACCATTCAGGGCGTCGACCGTCTGCACGGCGCGACCCACCCCGTGGTCACCGACCGGATCGAGCTGGGCACCTACATGCTGGCCCCCGCCATTGCCGGCGGCTCGGTCGAGCTGCTGGGCGGCCGCCGCGACCTGCTGGAGGCGTTCTGCCAAAAGCTCGAGGAAACCGGGATCGAAATCACTCAGACCGACACCGGCCTTGTCGTCAGTAACACCAGGGGCCGGGTCAAGGCCGTGAACGTCACGACCGAACCGTTCCCCGGCTTTCCCACTGATCTGCAAGCACAATTCATGGCGCTGATGTGCACCGCCGAGGGCACCAGCGACCTCCACGAGACGATCTTTGAAAACCGTTTCATGCACGCCCCCGAACTGACCCGGATGGGTGCCAAGATCGAAGTGCACGGCGGCACCGCCAAGGTCACGGGCGTGGCCAAGCTGCGCGGCGCGCCGGTGATGGCGACGGACCTGCGGGCCTCGGTCTCGTTGATTCTGGCGGGTC
The DNA here is from genome assembly GCF_004799325.1 of Thalassobius vesicularis. Lineage (GTDB taxonomy): Bacteria > Pseudomonadota > Alphaproteobacteria > Rhodobacterales > Rhodobacteraceae > Thalassobius > Thalassobius vesicularis. The sequence goes on along the minus strand of NZ_SSMD01000002.1, from coordinate 337,651 downwards.
TGGCGGCCGAGGGCGAAACCATCGTCAACCGTGTCTACCACCTGGACCGCGGCTATGAACGGGTCGAGGAAAAGCTGGGCAATGTCGGCGCGAAAATCGAACGGGTAAAGGGCCAATGACGCAGGACGCACGTTTCGAGGACGGGCGCGAAGCCCCGCTGAACCTGGGCGCGCTGGATGGCGACGACCTGAAGGTGATCTCGGCGCTGGTGCAGGATGCGGTGTTCCCGGCCTCGGAAATGCGTTGGCTGGCCAAGGAACAGCGGTTTGCACTGCTGCTGAACCGATTCCGCTGGGAAGACGCCGGGCGCGACCGCCACGGGGCCGAGCGGGTCCAATCCGTTCTGGTGTTCGAAAACGTGCAGCGTGTCGCCTCGCAAGGCGTGCCCCGCGGCGAGGCGGACATGATCCTGTCGCTGCTGTCGCTGGATTGGCAAGAAGGCGAGGCACCCTCGGGCGTGGTCGAACTGGTGCTGGCGGGCGACGGCGCGATCCGGTTGCAGGTCGAGGCGCTGGAGGTCTCGCTGCGCGACGTGACGCGGCCCTATCGTGCGCCCTCGGGGCATGTGCCGGGGCACCCGGAAGGCGCCTGAACAGGCAGTTATGTCAGCAAGATGACGGGCGGGCCGCGCAAAGGCTTGAGGCCGGGGCGCGGGGCGGCTATGTCGGTGCGAAGCCCGGAGGGACCATGCCTGTATTTCTGAACGCATCCGACGCCGATTTCGAAGCCACCTTTGCCGCCCTGCTGGGCGCCAAGCGCGAGGACAGCCCCGATGTGGATGACGTCGTGGCCGGGATCATCGCGGATGTGCGGGCGCGCGGTGATGCGGCGGTGATTGACCTGACCGCCCGGTTTGACCGTCTGCAACTGACGCCTGAAACCCTGCGCTTTTCCGAGGCCGAGATCGACGCCTACGTAGCGCAGGTGCCAGAGGCCGAACGCGCCGCGCTGGAACTGGCGGCTGTACGTATCCGCGCCTACCATGAACGCCAGATGCCCGAGGATGCCTATTGGACCGACGAAAGCGGCGCCCAGTTGGGCTGGCGCTGGACTCCGGTCTCGGCGGCGGGGCTGTATGTGCCGGGCGGGTTGGCCTCCTATCCCTCGTCGGTGCTGATGAACGCGATCCCCGCCAAGGTGGCCGGGGTTGGGCGGTTGGCCATCGTGGTGCCGACGCCGGATGGTGTGGCGAATCCGCTGGTTCTGCTGGCCGCGCGGATCGCCGGGGTGGACGAGGTTTATCGCATTGGTGGCGCGCAGGCTGTGGCCGCCCTGGCCTATGGCACCGAAAGCATTGCGCCGGTGGACAAGATCACCGGGCCGGGCAACGCCTTTGTCGCGGCAGCCAAGCGGCGGGTGTTCGGCAAGGTCGGTATTGACATGATCGCCGGGCCGTCCGAGATTCTGGTGATCGCCGACAAGGACGCCAATCCCGACTGGATCGCGCTGGACCTACTGAGCCAGGCCGAGCATGACGAAAGCGCGCAGTCCATCCTGATTACCGACAGCGCCGATCTGGCCAAGGCGGTCTCTGCCGCGGTCGACAAGCATCTGGAAACGCTGGAGCGCCGCGCGATTGCCGGGGCCAGTTGGCGCGATTACGGCGCGGTCATTATGGTGAACGATCTGGATCAGGCCGCCGCCCTATCGAACCGCGTCGCCCCCGAGCACCTGGAGCTGTGCGTGGCCGATCCCGACGGTCTGGCCGAAAAGATCACCCATGCGGGCGCGATCTTTCTGGGCGGCTGGACGCCCGAGGCGATCGGCGATTACGTCGGTGGCCCCAACCACGTCCTGCCCACGGCGCGTTCGGCGCGGTTTTCGTCGGGTCTGAGCGTGATGGACTTCGTCAAGCGCACCACGCTGGCCAAGATGACCCCCGCGGCGCTGCGCGCCATTGGACCCGCCGCTGAAACGCTGGCAATCTCTGAAAGCCTGGAAGCACACGGCCTGTCCGTGCGCGCCCGCCTCGACCACCTGAACGAGTAAGGACGACCCCCATGTCCCGGATTACCCATATCGAGCTGGACGACAGCAACCTCCCTCCGCCGACGCCCGAGATCGAGCAGGAGCGCAAAGTCGCGATGTTCGACCTGCTGGAGGAGAACTCGTTCGACCTGCCCAAGCGTGACGATCGCGTCGTCCCCGAAGGCCCCTACCACGTGGGCCTGTCGATCAAGGAGAAGCGGCTGGTGTTCGATATCGCCTCGGAAGCGGGGGAAAAGGCGGCGGAGTTCCACCTGAGCCTGTCGCCCTTCCGTCAGGTCGTCAAAGACTACTGGTCGATCTGCGAAAGCTATTTCGACGCCGTGAAAAACCTGCCGCCCAGCCAGATCGAAACCATCGACATGGCGCGCCGGGGCATCCACAATGAAGGCGCCCGCATCCTTCAGGAACGTCTGGAGGGCAAGGCCGAGGTGGATACGGACACGGCCCGGCGTCTGTTCACCCTGATCTGTGTGTTGCATTTCGGAGCCTGAGTCCTTGGTTGAACCTCTGCCCCAGTCGGTATTGTTCTGTTGCGATCACAACGCGGTCCGCTCGCCTATGGCCGAGGGGATCATGAAGAAATTCTACGGCACCGGCACCTATGTGCAGTCGGTCGGTGTCATGGGCGATCTGGAAATCGACGGATTCGCGATTGCCGTCTGCCATGAGCTGGGGGTCGAGCTGTCGCGCCACCGCGCCCGCAGCTTTGAGCAGCTGGAGGAATGGGGCGACGCGCTGTCCTCGTTCGATCTGATCATCGCGCTGTCGCCCACCAGCCGAGAGATGGCGACCCAGCTGACCCGGATTTTCCATCTGGACGTGGAATATTGGCCGATCTTCGATCCGACCTCGACCGGGGAAAACCGCGAGGCCAAGCTGGTGGCCTACCGCAAGGCGCGCGACCAGATCGTCGCCAATCTGACGGCCCGCTGGGGCGCTCCGAAGGGGATGTGATGCAGGTGATCCAACGCTATTTCGACGCCTTCAACGCGGGCGATCTGGACGGGATGCTGGCCTGTTTGGCCGATGACGTGGCCCACCACGTGAACGAGGGCAAGGTGCGCGTCGGCAAGGACGCATTTGCCGAGTTCTGCGCCCACATGAACCGCAGCTACAAGGAACACCTGACCGACATGGTGATCTTCGAGGCCGAAGGCGGCACCCGTGCCGCGGCCGAGTTCATCGTGAACGGCACTTATCTGGCCACCGATCCCGGCCTGCCCGAGGCGCATGGCCAGACCTACCGCTTGCCAGCGGGCTCGTTCTTCTCGCTCCGGGATGGCAAGATCACCCGCGTGGTCACCTACTACAACTTGGCGGACTGGATCGCGCAGGTTTCGGCATGATCGAGGTGCGCGCCCTGACAGGTGCCGCGCTGGACGAGGCCCTGGATGACGTCGCGCAGCTGCGGATCACCGTGTTCCGGGACTGGCCGTATCTCTATGACGGCGATCTGGATTACGAGCGCGGCTACATGTCCAGCTATCGCGGCAATGACCGGGCAATCGTGGTTGGGGCGTTTGACGACGGGCGTCTGATCGGCGCGGCGACGGGGACGCCGATGGAGGATCACGCCAGCGATTTCGGCTCGGCCTTTGACGGCACGGGCGAGGATCTGTCGCGCATCTTCTACTGCGCGGAATCGGTACTGCTGCCCGACTATCGGGGCCACGGGATCGGCCATCGGTTTTTCGATTTCCGCGAGGCGCATGCCCGCAAGCTGGGCAAGGCCAAATCCGCCTTTTGCGGGGTGCTGCGTCCGGCGGATCACCCGGCCCGGCCAGAAACCTACCGTCCGCTGGATGCATTCTGGCGCAAACGGGGCTACCATCCCCTGGCCGGAGCGGTGGCACAGTTCAAATGGAAGGATGTCGGGGAGGCGGCGGAGACGCCCAAGCCCCTGCAATTCTGGATTCGCACCTTGTGACGTCGGAACGCCTTCGGCGAGAGTATTTTGGATCAGAAAGAAATGGCTAAAATGAAGATTGCGACTGCTGCATACCCGTTGGATTGGTTTGAAACCTGGGCGGATTACGAGGCCAAATTGCGTGGCTGGGTGTCCGAGGCGGCTGGTCAGGGGGCCAATCTGCTGGTGTTTCCGGAATATGGCGCAATGGAGTTGGCCTCGCTTGCCGGGGCAGAGGTGGCGGCGGATCTGAAGGGCTCGATCTCGGCGGTGTCCGAGCGGGTGGAGCGGTCGAATGCCGTGCTGGCCGGGCTGGCACGCGAGTTCGGGGTGTACATCCTGGGCGGGTCGGCCCCGGTGCCCGAGGGGGGCGTGGTGGTGAACCGCGCGCCGTTCTTTGGGCCGGATGGCGGGGTGGACCATCAGGACAAGCAAATCATGACCCGGTTCGAGCGCGACGATTGGGGCGTGTCGGGGGGCGGGGCGCTGAAGGTTTTCGAGACCGCCCTGGGCAAGATCGGCGTGCTGATCTGTTATGACAGCGAGTTTCCCCTGCTGGGGCGCACCCTGGTCGAGGCCGGGGTCGAGGTGATCCTGGTGCCGTCCTGTACAGAGGCGCTGGAGGGCTATTGGCGCGTCCGCATCGGTGCGATGGCCCGTGCGTTGGAAGGGCAGTGCGTGTGTGCCATGGCCTCGCTTGTGGGGAAGCGGCCCGAGATTTTCGCGGTCGAGGAAAACACCGGGATGGGGGGCGTGTTCGGCCCGCCCGACATGGGCTTTCCGGCGACGGGTGTGATCGCCGAGGGGCAGCTGGGCGTGGCTGGCTGGACCTATGCCGAGGTCGACCCGAAGGCGGTGCGGGCCGTTCGCGCGGATGGTCACGTTTTGAACATGACCCATTGGCAGGAACAGTCGCCGCGGGCCGTTCCCCCGCGTCCGGTTGTCCTGAGGTAGAGATTTCCCTTGAAAATCCGGCAAAATGCGCCCATCTAACGCGCGTCCCGCAATTTGGGGCGGGATTAGTACTCAGGAGAGACCATGGCCAAGGAAGAACTGCTCGAATTCCCCGGTGTCGTGAAGGAACTCCTGCCGAATGCGACATTCCTGGTCGAGCTGGAAAACGGCCATACGATCATCGCACATACGGCAGGCAAGATGCGTAAGAACCGCATCCGTGTTCTGGCCGGCGATCGGGTTCAGGTCGAAATGACCCCCTACGATCTGACCAAGGGTCGGATCAACTATCGCTTCAAGTAAGTGCGTCTGATCCTGGGATCAGGCAGCCCGCGCCGCAAGGAATTGCTGGCGCAGATCGGGGTTGTGGCGGATGACATCCGCCCGCCCGATATTGACGAAACCCCGCATAAACAAGAGCTTCCGCGCCCTTATTGCGCCCGTATGGCGCGTGAAAAGGTGATGGCGGTGCAGGCTGATGCCGGGGATGTCGTGCTGTGTGCAGATACCACCGTGGCGCTGGGGCGCCGCATCATGGGCAAGCCCGCGAATGCCGGCGAGGCCGCGCAATTCCTGCTGGCCATGTCGGGGCGGCGCCACAAGGTGATCACCGCCGTGGCCGTGCGACGGGGCGACCGCGTGTGGGAGCGCGACGTTGTCACCGACGTCAAGATGAAACGCCTGTCCGACGAAGAGTTGAACGCCTACCTGGCCACCAACGATTGGCAAGGCAAGGCAGGCGGATATGGCATTCAGGGGCCCGCAGGGGCGCTGATCCCGTGGATTCAGGGCTCGTTCACCGCAGTGGTGGGCTTGCCGGTTGCCGAAACCGCTCAGCTGTTGCAGGCGGCGGGTTACCCGGTTTGGAGGCAGGCATGAAAGGCCGTCAGATTATTCTGGATCACATCCACGGACGCGAGGCTGCGGCCCTGCTGGTCGATGGCCGGCTGGAGGATCTGCTGATCGACAGCGATCAGCCGCGCCTGGGGGCGATTTATCGCGCCGTGGCCGAGCGTCCGATGAAGGGGCAGGGGGGCTTGTTCGTGAACACCCCCGATGGCTCGGCCTTTTTGCGTCAGGTGAAGGGGATCGCGCCGGGCGACAAGCTGCTGGTGCAGGTCTCGGGCTATGCCGAGGCGGGCAAGGCCATCCCCGTCACCACCCGCCTGCTGTTCAAAAGCCGCTATGCGATCGTGACGCCGGGTGCGCCGGGGCTGAACATCAGTCGCCAGATCAAGGACGATGACCTGCGTGACGAGCTGACGGGCTTGGCCCGCGCCGTGTTCGAGGGCGATGAGGAGACCGGTCTGATCCTGCGCTCCTCTTGTGCCACCGCTGATCCTGCGGACATTGGCGACGACATCGCCCAGATGCTGGATCTGGCCGCCGCCGTGGCTGGCGATACCGAGGGCGACATCGAAAAACTGACCGAGGGGGACAGTCCCCACGACACCGCCTGGCGCGAGTGGACCGAACCGGCTGAGGTGATCACCGAAGCTGGCGGCTTCGAAACTCACGGCGTGCTGGAGCGCATCGACGCGCTGCAATCGCCGCTGGTGACGCTGACGGGTGGCGCCTCGATGTATGTCGAGCCGACTCGGGCGCTGGTTGCCGTCGACGTGAACACCGGCCGTGACACCACCCCAGCCGCCGCGCTGAAGGCCAACATCGCCGCCGCGCGCGACCTGCCGCGTCAGCTGCGTCTGCGCGGTCTGGGCGGGCAGATTGTCATGGACCTGGCCCCGATGCCCAAGAAGGACCGTCGCGCGTTCGAGCTGTCGCTCAAGGCCGCCTTCCGCGCCGATCCGATCGAAACCATCCTGGCCGGCTGGACCCCCCTGGGCGCGTTCGAGCTGCAACGCAAGCGCGACCGCCTACCGCTGAGCGAGCTGCTGGCATGAGCTGCCCGATCTGCCAAAAGCCGACCGATGCCAAGTTTCGCCCCTTCTGTTCGCAGCGCTGCGCGGATGTGGACCTGGCGAAATGGCTGGGCGGTGACTACGCCATCCCGTCCCACGATCCCGAGGATATCGAGAAAGTCGCTGAGGCATTGGACGAGGCGCAACGCAAGCCGCACTAATGCCCTAATCGGCTGATTTTCGGTGTTTTTTGCTGCCCGCCCGGTGGCGAGATGCCTTGCGCGCAAACGGATTTTCTACGCCGCGATTTTTTTGCCGAAAATTGTCAAATCCCTCTGGACACCCTTCCGTGTCTCGCCTAGAACGCCTCCACCCGAACGCAAGTCGTTCTCCCGTGCCCGGGTAGCTCAGGGGTAGAGCAGTGGATTGAAAATCCTCGTGTCGGTGGTTCGATTCCGCCCCCGGGCACCATTTTTCATAGCAAAAAAAGATGCTTACGGTTTTCTTTGTTAGTAAGCGTTGCAATCAGCCCCCTATTTGCCATCCTTCCGAGATGACTTCGTATTTCAGGCTCCGCCAGAGCCGTTCCACGAAGATGTTGTCGAGGAACCGGCCTTTGCCGTCCATCGAGATGCGCACGCCGGATCGGCGCAGGCAGTCGGCCCAGGCGAAGGACGTGAACTGCGATCCCTGATCCGTGTTCATGATCTCGGGCGGGCCGAAGCGGTGGATGGCCTCATACAGCGCGTCTACACAGAAGTCAGTCTCCAGCGTGTTCGATATCCACCAGGCCAGCACCTTGCGGGTGTGCCAATCCATGATTGCCACCAGATACAGGAAGCCCCTTCGCATCGGCAGATAGGTGATGTCGGCGGCCCAGACCTGATTGGGCCGGGTCACACGCAGACCACGCAGCAGATAAGGCCAGGTCATCTGCCGCACGCCGAAGAACGGCGTCTCCAGGAACTGCTCGTCGATCTGGCGCATCAGCATCGAATTCATCGCCGTCTCGCCCTTGGGCTGGTAGTGGAACGACGACCGCGAGATCGACAGCAGCTTGCACTGTTTTCCGATCGACAGGTCGGGATTGGTGGGCTCAACCATCTTCCGACTCATGTGCCGGTCCACGGTTTGAGCTTTCTGGACAAAAAATCGTTGGCCACGGCCAGCTCCCCGATCTTGGCGTGCAGCTCTCTTGCCTGCTCTTCGTCGATCTCGGAGGCTTTCCTGTCGCCGCGCTCGAACACGCCAGACGCACCTTCCAGCAACGCCCGCTTCCAAGTGTGGATCATCGTCGGATGGACCCCGAACCGGCTCGCCAGATCGGCCACCGTCTGCTCACCCTTCAGCGCCTCAAGCGCCACCTTCGCCTTGAACTCCGGCGAATGCTGCTTCCGTTTCGACATCTCTGATCGCCTACTCGTCGAAGATCAGCAAATAGCAATTCGTAGCCTACGTCAGTGTCCGAATTTCGGGGGGTAGCTCAATTGCGAAGATACCCGCATTCGATACCCGCACAAGTCGAATGGATACAATCGATCTCGTATGGGAAGATCGAACACAGTCTATTTTCTCAATGAAATCAGTGGTCCGGTTGGGCCAAGATTGCATAGGATCTATCGGGAAGGTGATGATGGAGGCGAGTACCGGAATCGAACCGGTGTGCACGGATTTGCAATCCGCTGCGTCACCACTCCGCCAACTCGCCTTATGTAAGCGTATTAATCACTTACGTGGTGTACTTGTTTGGTCATCAGAAAAGCCATCGCCAAAGTGAAACGTGCTTCCCTGCCTACGACGCCGACATAATGGGATCGCGTGTGGATGTCTAGGCCTGAACCAAGGGTGGCTTCTCCTTTGTCTCACTTTTTTATGTAGGTGGCAGTCAAAGAGAGCCCTAGTGCTCTTGCGTTGAGTGTTCTGCCTGAAGCCGCACGGGACGACGAAAGCAAGAACAGGCGGGTCGTTTAGCCCGCTTGTTCCATTCTAAATTTGTCGTTCTTGACGCACTCAGGCAGCCATTCGCCGAATAAAGTACAGAGATCCGAACAGGATGAAAAAGTTGGCGACTTGACCAGGGATGACGGCCCCTAGCGCCACTACGCCGGTTGCCACCACATGGACATGCAATGCCGTGATCAACAGGTGCAAGGTGACGTTGCTCCAAAGCGCCGCCTTAAGCGCAACGGAGTCCGGTTCGTTTCTAACAAGGTAGTTGAGCACGGTTGCCGCCAAAATGGCTGCGCCATAGGCGCGAACAAAGACGGACAACTGCGCGGATGGTTCAAAGCCGACGTTGGTTGCCTGAATATGCGGTGCGACCATCATCAGCAGGCCAAACAATAAGCCTATAATGGCTGTTATTAGAAAAATAGTGAACGTGACAAAGTGCTTCCTCCCAGTTTTTGACTTTCTGCTTAAATTATTAGCATGTTTGGTGGATTTTGGCCAAATTTGCTGCAAGTGATTGGATTAATGGTGCTTAAGTGGATTGCTGTTCCGACATCGTGTGCGCTGAGATTTTCTGTCCGGCGGTGACCGAGGTCGATCTGAGGTCGGGCAGGTCGCTAGGGGGCGGTTCGACCGATCGACGGCGATAGGGCAGGGAGCGGCGATTTGACGTTTGCGGCAGGGTTCATTGGCGTTGCTGCCAGCGACGGAATATGACACAACTGACGTTAAGATTCTGAACGAACGAGTTTAGCACATGACCGACTACGCCGCCCGCCGCACCATGATGGTAGACACTCAGATCCGTCCTTCGGATGTGACCAAGTTTCCGATCATTGACGCCATGCTGTCCGTCCCGCGTGAGGACTTCGTGCCTGCCGACAAGGTTCAGGCCGCCTATGTGGGCGACAATGTCAGCCTGGGCGGCAACCGTGTCGTGCTGGAGCCGCGCACCCTGGCCAAGATGCTGGACGCGCTGGACATTACCCCGGACGAGCTGGTCTTGGATATCGCTTGCGGGCTTGGCTACTCGTCGGCCGTGATCGCCAAGATGGCCGCTGCGGTGGTCGCCGTTGAAGAAGACGAAACCCTAGCCGAAGAAGCGCAAACCGCGTTGTCGCGGGCTGGTGCCGATAACGTGATCCAGCACACTGGCGCGCTGACCGCAGGTGCAGCCGCGCATGGCCCCTATGACGTGATCGTTCTGCAAGGTGCGGTCGAGCGTATGCCCGAAGAGATCCTGGCGCAGCTCAAGGAAGGCGGGCGCATCGCTGCCCTGTTCGCCGAGGGTGAACTGGGTGTCGTCCGGGTCGGCTACAAGATCGACGGAGAGATGAACTGGCGCTTTGCTTTCAACGCGGGCGCACCGGTCTTGCCGGGGTTCGAACGCCACCGGGCGTTTACCCTGTAAGGCTAACATAATTAGGCCGCGCCCGTTGGACCCCCGGGCGCGGTTTTGGTTTGAGTGAAAGAACAATAGCCCCAGAGGGGGCGAGCAGGAGCATGACATGCGGAAAATGGGGATTCGAGCGCGCCTGATGGCTGGTGGTCTGGCGATGGTTATGGCGGTTACGGCGCCGGTTCTGGCAAATGCTGAAAACCTGGCGGACGCGCTGGCCTCGGCCTACAACAACAGCGGGCTGCTGAACCAGTACCGCGCCGTCCTGCGTGCCGCGGACGAGGATGTCGCCGTGGCCGTGGCCGCGCTGCGCCCTGTCGTGGGCTGGACCGGCAGCATTGATTACGTCAAGTCGCGCGCGCGGACTTCGCTGTTCCTGCCGGCGCAAACGTCGGAAACCCGCTCGGCCACGCTGGGCATCGGGGCTGAACTGCTGCTCTGGGATGGCGGTAAATCCGTCCTGACCATTGATGCAAAGCGCGAGGCCGTTCTGGCCACCCGCGAGGCGCTGATCGGGGTTGAACAGAACATCCTGCTGCAAGCCGTTGACGCCTATATGAGCGTCCGCAGCGCCTCGGAAACCGTTGCTCTGCGTCAGAACAACGTCCGCGTCATTACCGAAGAGCTGCGCGCCGCCAAGGACCGTTTCGATGTGGGCGAAGTGACCCGCACCGACGTCGCGCAGGCCGAGGCCCGCCTTGCCGCTGCGCAAAGCGCCTTCGCGCAGGCTCAGGGCGATCTGGTCACCGCGCGTGAGTATTATAAGGCTGCCGTTGGCGCCAATCCCGGATCGCTGACGCCTCCGCCGGCGGTTCCCGCAACGGCCAAGTCGATGGACGAAGCCAAGCTGATCGCCGTGCGCACCCATCCCGACGTGAAGCAGGCCCAGCACGAGGCCGCTGCCGCCGAGCTGGCGGTGCAGATCACCCGCGCCGCGTTGAAGCCGACCATCAGCCTCAGCGCCGGGTATAGCGAGAAGAACGTCTTCGACAGCGCGAACTTCACCCATGCCGGCTCGATCGGTCTGGACATCAGCGGCCCGATTTATGCCGGTGGCAAGGTCGCCGCGCTGCTGCGTCAGTCGATCGCCAATAACGAGGCCGCCCGTGCCAACCTGCTGGTCACCACGCAAAGCGTGGAGCGCGAGGTCGGCACTGCGTTCTCGAACCTGAAAGTTGCCGGTGCGGCGCGCAACGCGTTCGACCAACAGGTCCGCGCCGCGACCGTGGCCTTCCGCGGTGTCCGCGAAGAGGCGACCCTGGGCGCGCGCACCACGCTGGACGTGCTGAACGCCGAACAGGAACTGCTGGACGCTCAGGCCAGCCTGATCGCCGCCCGCAACAGCGAATACGTGGCCGCCTACAAACTGCTGCAAACCATGGGCCTGCTGACGACCGAGCACCTGAAGCTGAACGTTCAGCGCTACGATGCGTCGGCCTATTACGATCAGGTCAAATACGCCCCGTCGATGCTCAGCAAGCAGGGCCGCCAGCTGGACCGTGTGCTGCAAGGCATGGGTAAAAAATAAAAATTTCCTCATCGGTTGAGCGAACCGGCACTCGGGGGTACACTTCCCCCGAGGCTGAACGGGTATAGGCATGTCGAATCCAGTTACCAACGCAGATATCGAGGACGTCCTTTCGTCCATTCGCCGCCTTGTGTCCGAGGACGCACGGCAATCGGTACCTGCGCCTGTGGCTGAACCATCTGGCCGTCTGGTCCTGACGCCCGCATTGCGCGTCATGGAGTCCGCACGCCCCGAGGAAATCCGCTCGGGCGAGGCGTCGCCTGACACCCCCGAGGATGAAACCAGTGCCGATCTGCCGCAGCCTGAACTGGTTGAGGCATACGAGATGGCGGGCCTGTCGCTGGACGACACCGGCCGGCGCAACCTCGAAGCCAGGATTGCCGAACTCGAAGCGGTCATCACCGAGTCCGGCGGCCAGTGGGAACACGACGGCGAGGAAGGCAGCGCCAATGCCGGTGGCTTCGTGCGCCGCCTGCATTGGGAGCCGGAGGCGATCTCCGCAGAGCTCGAGGACACGGACGAGGCTGGCTTCGTCGAGATGGCCGAGGAACAGGTCGCCGAGGATACCGTCGTCGCCTTTGCCGAGGCGCCTGCCGTCGACGAGGTTGAGGTCGTGGCCATCGAAGAGCCCGAGGTCGAGACGGATTTCGCCGCGGACGACTACGAACCCGCGCCGCTGGATCAGGCCGAGGAGACCTGTGCCACCCCGGATTTTGACGACGATGCGGCAGACGAAGGCGTTGATTTTCCTGCCGATTTCGTCGTAGACGAACAGATGCTGCGGGCTTTGGTTGCCGAAGTCGTGCGGCAGGAATTGCAGGGTGCTCTGGGCGAGCGGATCACCCGCAACGTCCGCAATCTTGTGCGTCGTGAAATCATGCGCGCTCTGACCAGTCAGGGACTGGAATAACGCGGCTCGCGCGCCAGACTCAGCAGCAGATCGATGTCCAGATGCGCCTCCATATGGTCGGCGAGAGCGTCCAGCGTGTCCTCGACGGACGCATCATAGCTGAGCCTGCTTTCCAGCCCCAATTCCGCCAGAAACGCGCGGCGGAACCCGTCCGCGCTGAACAGGCCGTGCAGATAGCACCCACGCACCCGGCCATTCGCGGACGCGGCACCATGCGGCTGATCCTGAACCTGTAGCCAGGCGCGCTGGCAATCGGGACCGTCAGTATGCCCCAGGTGGATTTCGTAGCCGTCTACCAGATCCCCGCTGGGCAAATAGGTCGCTTGTGTCAACGCCAGCCGCTTTTGCGGTTTCATCACGGTTGTAACATCCAGCAATCCCAGCCCGGCGACGCTGCCAGCGGGCCCTTCCAGCCCATCGGGGTCGTGAATTTCGCGGCCCAGCATCTGATACCCGCCGCAAATGCCCAGCACATGACCGCCGCGCCGGACATGTGCCTGAAGGTCGATATCCCAACCCTGTGCGCGAAAGAATTCCAGATCGGCAATCGTGGATTTCGACCCCGGCAGCAGCACCAGCGCCGCGTCGGCGGGCAGGGGGTGCCCGGGCGGCACGATCTGAACGCTGACGCCCGGCTCGGCCGACAGCGGGTCCAGATCATCGAAATTCGAGATGCGCGACAGGTGCGGAACCGCGATTTTCAGATTACCGGACCCGGCTGAGGAGATGTCCATCACATCCTCGGCGGGCAGTTTCCACGCCTCGTTGAACCACGGCAGAACACCCAAAGTGGGCCAGCCGGTCCGCTCGACCGTGAACTGCAGGCCGTCGTCAAACAGGCTCACATCGCCCCGGAACTTGTTGATCGCAAAGGCACAAATGCGCGCGGCATCGGGGGCGTCCAGCACGGTCTGCGTTCCAACGATCTGCGCAATGACGCCGCCCCGATCAATGTCGCCCAGCAGCACCACGGGCACATCCGCGGCCTCGGCAAAGCCCATGTTTGCGATGTCGCCCTTGCGCAGGTTGACCTCGGCGGGGCTGCCTGCGCCCTCGATCAGAACGATGTCGGCCTGGGTGCACAGGCGCTGAAAACTCTCCAGCACATAGGGCATCAGCGACGGCTTCTTTTGCCCGAAATCGCGTGCCAGCTGGGTGCCGAACCGGCGGCCCTGCACGATGACCTGCGCGCCGGTGTTGGTCTCGGGTTTCAGCAGAACCGGGTTCATGTCCGTGTGCGGCTCCACACCAGCCGCCCGGGCCTGCAACGCCTGAGCGCGGCCGATTTCACCCCCGTCCGAGGTGATCGCGGCGTTATTCGACATGTTTTGCGGCTTGAACGGTCGCACCGACAGGCCGCGCCGCACCAGCGCGCGTGCCAGCCCGGCCACGAACATGGATTTGCCGACGTTCGAGCCAGCCCCCTGGATCATGATCGCGCGCGCCATTGCTTCCTCCGAATGCCAGATCGCATCGGGTCTATGCTGTGGGATCAAAGGGGGGAAGGGCAAAAGAAAACGCGCCCCGACTGGGGGCGCGTTTTTCGTAATAAGATGCCAGAGGCCTTATGCGGCCTCGGCGTGCTGTGCAGCGTTGCGGCGTTCACTCTCTTCACGCGACAGCGCGACCGAGGTACGAATCCCTTTGGACACGAATTCCATCAGACCCTTCACAACGCGTTCGTTCGGGTCGATGCCGGCGCAAGTCAGCACCTCACGACCATCGCGCGAGCGGGCCCAGCGGGCGATTTGCTCGGGACCGTTGCCATATTTCTTGTCGTCGGCGATGGCATCGTCGAGCGCAGCCAACACAACGGCTGCAAAGAGTTTACGTGCACGGTTGCCTTGCTCGTTATTGAAGGCCGTGCCGTCAACGAAATCTTTCATGATTCGTCCTTCGTTATTGCTCTTGCGTTTTTCGGGCGTGGCGCTCCTTATGACGGATAAGTTGCGATTCGGATAGGCTGCATTTGCATGGCTCCCATGCAAAAAGCGCATATCTTGTCGAAAATTCGCCCCAAGTCTCGTCGTCTTGCACCGGTGACCGACACAAGATATAGGAACGGTCAAATTCCGATCAACCTTTGCGCAAGGTTTTGCCAATATGCCCAAGATCAACGGTAACGAAATCCGCCCCGGCAACGTGCTGGAGCATGAAGGTGGTCTGTGGGCCGCCGTGAAAGTGGACCATGTGAAGCCCGGCAAGGGCGGCGCATTCGCTCAGGTCGAGCTGAAGAACCTGCGCGACGGCCGCAAGCTGAACGAACGCTTCCGCAGCGCCGACAAGGTCGAGCGCGTCCGCCTGGAGCAAAAAGACCAGCAATTCCTGTACGAAACCGACGGGATGCTGGTGTTCATGGACACCGAAACCTACGAACAGGTCGAGCTGCCCGCAGACATCCTGGGCGAACGCCGCCCGTTCCTGCAGGACGGCATGACCGTCGTCATCGAATACCACGACACCGAGGCGCTGAACGCGACCCTGCCGCAGAAAGTTGTCTGCAAGATCGTCGAGACCGAGCCGGTCGTGAAGGGCCAGACGGCCGCCAACTCGTTCAAACCGGCGGTTCTGGACAACGGCGTGCGCGTGATGGTGCCGCCGTTCATCGGCCAGGACGAAGATATCGTCGTCAACACCGAGACGATGGAATATTCGGAACGCGCCTGATTTTCAGGTCTGATCTCTGGGAGGAGGTCGAGCGGGGAGCCGGGCAATTGCCCGGCTTTTTGCTGTCTGGGGGGCACCGCGCGGCGTTAACGATTTACAGCGCGGCGGCGGCGTTGGGGTTTGGTTAACCCGTTTGAACGTAGGGTTTCGGGGCAAAACCGTACGATTCGAAAAGGGGATTCCATGCTGGAAAACGGGGTGCTGCCCAGCAGCTATCTGCGCACCAATCTGGCCGATGTGCTGAACAGCGTGCGCTATGCGCAGCGGCGTTATCTGATCACGCGCGGCTCGCAGCCGGTGGCGGCGCTGGTGCTGCCGCATGAACTGGACGTGGTCGAGGAACTGGTGCGCAAGTCGCCCGCGCAGAAGGAATACGAATACATGGCCCGGATGGAGGCGTGGCGGCGCGCCTCGGTCGTGGCGCGCGCTGGTTAGGGCGTCCAGCTGACAGGGACGCCGGCGGCGGTCAGAGGGCCCTCGGCGCGGTCGAACCGCAGATAGGCGATGGCCCGGCCGCCCGATTGGGTGAACAGGGTGCCGGCCTCTTTGTCGCCGGACAGGATCGGCGTGCCGATCGGGGCGGTGCCGTCGATGGCGACGGTGGTCAGGCCCTTGCGCAGCTCGGTCTTGTGCTTCATGCGGGCGGTCACCTCTTGCCCGACATAGCAGCCCTTGCGGAAATCGACGCCGTGCAGACGCTCGAACCCGGCCTCCAGGATATAGGTGTCGGGCGTCAGCTCGATCCCGGTTTCGGGGATGCAATGGGCGACGCGGATAGCATCGAAATCGGTGCCGTCATCGCCGGATTCCGCGCCGTACAGGCGCCAGCCAAGCGCAGGGTGGCGGGGATCCGTCACCGCGCCTTGCGGGGTGTCCCCGGTGCCGCGTCGGACCTGAAGGTCGGTGTCAGTCAGCGTGACCTGGGCGCGCAGCTTGTACATGGTCAGGCGCGGCAGGATCGCGGGGGCCAGCGTGGCGTCGATGTCCAGCAGCACGTCCTGATCCTGCGGGATCAGCAGGAAATCGGCCAGGTATTTGCCCTGCGGCGTCAGCAGCGCGGCGTAGACGGGGCCGTCTTTCAGGCGCTTGACGTCGTTGGTCACCAGCCCCTGGAGGAAGTGCTGCGTGTCCGGCCCGCTGATGCGGATGATTTTTCTGGTCATTTCACTCTCCCGTCCTGCGCGTGAGTTTAATATAGGCTTGGCGGCGAAGGACAACAGGGGATGAGCGGATGCGGGCGGCGTTGAGCGTGGTGATACCGGTTTTGAACGCGGAACGGGCGCTGCCGGGCTGTCTGGCCGCCCTGATGGAGGGGCTGGAGGCCGGGCTGATCCGCGAGCTGGTGATCAGCGATGGCGGGTCTTCGGATGCGACGGTGCAGATCGCCGAGGAGGTGGGCGCGGTTGTCGTGACGGGGCCGGCGTCACGCGGAGGGCAGCTGCGGCGCGGGGCCGAGGTGGCGCAGGGCGAATGGCTGCTGTTGCTCCATGCCGATACGCAATTGGCGCCGGGCTGGACGGACGCGGTGATCGCGCACATGCAGGGGCAGGGCGCGGCGTATTTCCGGCTGGCGTTTGCCTCATCCGCTTTGGCGGGGCGCTTTGTGGCTGGATGGGCCAATCTGCGGGCGCGGTGGTTCGGGCTGCCCTACGGCGATCAGGGGTTGCTGATCAGCCGGGCGCAGCTGGAGGCGATCGGCGGGGTGCCGGATCAGCCGTTGATGGAGGATGTGGCGCTGGCGCGGGCCTTGCGGGGCCAGTTGCACGCGCTGCCGGTTATCGCCCGAACCAGCGCCGAGCGATACGAGACAGAAGGTTGGTGCCGTCGGGGCTGTCGGAACCTGTGGACCCTTGCCCGCTACCTTGCTGGCGCTGACCCTGAGCGGCTAGCGCAAGACTATCGGCGGTCGGACCGTCGGTCCTGAACTGCAGGGCGTGCAGCTCGGCGTAGATGCCGCCACGGGCCAGCAGCTCGTCATGGGTGCCTTCGTCGACGACGCGGCCCTTGTCCATCACCACGATCTTGTCGGCGTTGCGCACGGTGGACAGCCGGTGCGCGATGACCAGCGTGGTGCGGCCGCGGGCCAGTTGATCCAGCGCCTCTTGCACGACCTGTTCGGATTGGGCGTCCAGCGCGCTGGTCGCTTCGTCCAACAGCAGGATTGGCGTGTTGCGCAGCAGGGCGCGGGCGATGGCGACGCGCTGGCGCTGCCCACCCGAAAGGGCCGAGCCGCGCGGGCCTACCGGCGTGTCCAGCGCCTGCGACAGCTTGGGCAGGAAGTCCTGCACATGCGCGGCCTTCAGTACCGAGTTCAGACGGTCAATCGACACGTCCGAGCGGCCCAGCAGGATGTTTTCGCGCAGGGTTTCGTCGAACAAGGCGGCGTCTTGCGAGACGACCGAGAAAAGCCCGCGAAGGTCTGGAATAGACAAGTCTTTGGCCTCTGTCCCGCCGATTAGCACCTTTCCAAGTTGAGGATCGACAAGCCGGGTTAGCAGGTTGAACACCGTGGATTTACCCGCGCCGGACGCGCCGACCAGTGCGGTGGTCTTGCCGGCAGGGGCGACCAGCGTGGCGCCGTTCAGCACCTTGGTGTCGCCGTAGGACAGGTGGACGTTCTCCAGCCGGACCTCGGGCGTGCCCTTGGGGGCGGGCTTGGGCAGGGCCGGGGATTGCAGGGTGGGCTGGGTGTCCAGCAGTTCCTTGATGCGTTCGATCGCGGCGGCGGCGTTCTGCCAGACGCCGGACACGGCCCCCAGACGGCGCAGCGGTTCAAACGCGAAACCGATGGCGGTGAAGAAGGACATGAACTCGCCAATGGTCTTTTCACCGGCGATGATTTCCGAGCCGCCAAAGACCAGAACACCCAGAAAGCCGAAGCCCGCCATCACGTCGATCAGGCCGGGGATGGCCGCAGCGCCCAGCTTGGCGCGCACATCGGCGCGGACCAGATCGTTGGTCAGGGTGCGGTAACGGTTCGACTGGTATTGCTCCAACCGGTTGAGTTTCACCGGGATGATGCCGTGGAACACCTCGTCCAGACGGGTCGAGAGCTTGGCCCCGGCATCGCGCGCCTCACGCGCGCGGCGGCGGACGAATTTCTGCACGACGGCCGAGGGCAGCACCATGATCGGCGTGCCGATGCAGGCGACCAGCGTCCATTGCCAATCGACCGACAGGGCGACGCCCATCAGGATCACCAGGGACACCAGATCGCGCCCCGCGCCGGTGATGATGGCGTTCCAGACCTGGCCCACGGCCTCGACATCCGATTGCACGCGCTGGATCAGGAACCCCGGCGGATGGGTCTGGTGAAAGGAGCTGTCCTGCTCCATCAGGTGGTCCAGCAGTTCGGTCCGCATATCGGCGGCCGAGCGTTGCGAGATCAGCGCCAGCAGCGCCTTTTGCCCGACGGATGCCCCCGCGCGGATCACGAAGATGCCCAGGATCGCGCCGCCGACCAGCCAGATCGCGCCGTGCTGCCCCTCGACAAAGATCTGGTCGAACATCGGGCGCATCATGTAGCTGAGCGCGCCCAGCATCGAGCCTTCGAGCGCCATGAACACCAGCGAGCCGATCAGCAGGCCCAGATGCTTGCGCAGGTATTTTCGCCACAGCCAGCCCAGCAGATGGGCCGAAGAGTCGTTTTGCGTCTGCGGTGTCATGCCAGTCCTGCGGCTGTTTTCCTGCGCGTCTTGTACGGTTTGCGCGGGCCAGTGGCAAGCGCCGCGCCCGGTGCCGTAGCTTTGCGGCGTTGACGCCGCCGCGCAGGGGCGTAGGGTCGGCGAGTTGTCCTACGGAGTTTGCCGCCATGAGCCTTGCCAACGGTCGTTCCTACCTTGCCATTCCCGGCCCCTCGGTCATGCCCGAGGCGGTCCTGCGCGAAATGCATCGCGCCGCGCCCAACATCTACGAGGGCGAAGTGGTCGAAATGATGGACGGCATCATGCGCGGCCTGAAACGGGTGGCGCGCACGGCGCATGACGCAGTGATCTACATCGCCAACGGCCACGGCGCATGGGAGGCGGCCCTGTCCAACGTGCTGGCCCCCGGCGATCTGGCTTTGGTGCCGGCGACGGGGCGGTTTGGCCACGGCTGGGCCGATCAGGCGCAGGGGCTGGGGATCGAAACGCAGGTGCTGGATTTCGGGCGCAAGGTGCCGTTCGACCTGAACCGGGTCGAAGAGGCGCTGCGGGCGGATAAGGCGCACAGGATCAAGGCGGTGCTGGCGACGCATGTGGACACCTCCAGCTCGGTGCGCAATGACATCGCGGGGCTGCGGCAGGTGCTGGACGCGGTCGGGCATCCGGCCCTGTTGATGGCGGATTGCATCGCCTCGCTGGGCTGTGACGTGTTCGAGATGGACCTGTGGGGCGTCGACGTGATGGTTGCGGCCAGCCAGAAGGGGCTGATGGTGCCGCCGGGCCTGGGACTGGTGTTCTTCAACGAACGCGCCGCCGAGCGCCGCAAGGGCATGGAGCGGGTCAGCCGCTATTGGGACTGGACGCCGCGTGCGCGGCCCGAGTTCTTTTACCAGTATTTCGGGGGCACCGCGCCGACGCATCACCTGTACGGGCTGCGCGCCTCGCTGGAGATCATCCATACCGAGGGGATGGAGAACGTCTGGGCGCGCCACGCCACGCTGGCCCGCGCGATCTGGGCTGCGGCCGAGGCCTGGGGTGCGGGTGGGCCGCTGACGCTGAACGTGACAGACCCGGCCAATCGTAGCCACGCGGTGACGGCGCTGCGGATCGGCGCGCCGCATGGCACCGCCCTGCGCCGTTGGACCGAGCACGAGGCGGGGCTGACGCTGGGGGTGGGGCTGGGCATGTCCGAGCCGGACGATCCCAAGGGCGAAGGGTTTTTCCGCATCGGCCATATGGGCCATGTCAACGCGCAGATGGTGATGGGGCTGGTCGGCTCGATCCAGGCGGGGTTTGACGCGTTGAAACTGCCCTACGGCCCCGGCGCGCTGGATGCCGCCGCGCGGGTGATTTCGCAGGGGTAGGAGGGGCGCTGCCCCTCTTGGCCTTTGGCCAATTCACCCCGGGATATTTGGAAAAAGAAGAAGGGATCAGTGGCCGTTGCGGGCCAGCCAGTCCTGCATCCAGGCGATCTCGGTTTCCTGGGCGGCGATGACGGCCTCGGCCAGTTTGCGGACCTCGGGGTCGGAGCCGTGTTCGAGCACGACGCGCGCCATGGCGACGGCGCCCTGGTGGTGCGGGATCATGCCACGGATGAAATCGGCGTCGGGGTTGCCGGTGAACTGGATGTTCATTTGCGTATGCATCGTGGCGTTGATGTCGGCGTAGGCTTGCTCGGCCGCGGTGGCGGCGTGTTGCGTGTGGCCTTGGTGTTGCGCGGTTTCCGCGTGCAGCGGCAAGGCGAGCGTCATCAGCAGGGGCAGGGCGAGGCGGAAGGCGGGCATGTCTGGCTCCGATATGGGATTCGGGGCCAGATTAGCCGGGGCCGTGTGCGCCCGGGATCACGTTGTCGTGGTCAGCCCGCGCGGGCGGCCGAGAGCGCCTGGGGCAGCACGGTTTCCAGCAGGTTCAGGTCGTTCGGCGTGCCCGCGCTGATGCGGATGCAGCGATCCTGTGGTGCGACGAAGGGCATGCGGACGAAGAGGCCGCGGGAGACCAGCTCGGTCAGGACGCGGCGGGCGAAGGTGCCGTCCTGGCCGCAATCCACGGCGACGAAATTGGTGGCCGAGGGCAGGGCGCTGAGGCCGTTTTTCGCGGCGATGGCCGTGATGCGGGTGCGGGCGGCGGCGACGTTGGCGACGGTTTGCTTGAGATAATCCTGATCCTGCAAGGCGGCCAGCGCGCCGATCTGGGCGGCGCGGTTCATGCCGAAATGGTTGCGGATTTTGTTGAAGGCGGTGATCAGCGGCTCGGCCCCAAGGGCATAGCCGACGCGCGCGCCTGCCATGCCGTAAGCCTTTGAAAAGGTGCGCATGCGGATCAGGCGGGGGTCTTCGATGTCGACCTCGGCGGCGGTGCCTTCGGGGGCGAATTCGACGTAAGCCTCGTCCAGGATCAGCAGGGTGTCGTCGGGCAGGGTGTCCATCGCGGCCACGATGTCGGCGCCCTTGTGCCAGGTGCCCATCGGGTTGTCGGGGTTGGCGAGATAGACGATCTTGGCGCCCACCTCGGCCGCCTTGGCGAACAGGGCGGCGGGGTCTTCGTGATCGCCGGTGTAGGGCACCTTGTGCAGCACGCCGCCAAAGCCCGCGACGTGGTAGTTGAAGGTGGGATAGGCCCCGTCCGAGGTGACGACGGTGTCGCCCGGCTCGACCAGCATTCGGGCCAGGTAGCCCAGCAGGCCGTCGATGCCCTCGCCGACCACGATATTCTGCGGGCGGATGCCGTGTTGGGCGGCCAGCGCGGTGCGCAGGTCGTGGCTCTCGGGGTCGCCATACATCCACTGGCCGGCGCTGGCCTCGCTCATCGCGGCGATGGCGCGCGGGGAGGGGCCAAAGACGTTCTCGTTCGCGCCAAGGCGGGCCTTGAAGGGGCGTCCATTGGCGCGCTCTTGCGCTTCGGGCCCGACGAAGGGCACGGTGGCAGGAAGCGAGGCGACAAGCGGGGTGTATCTGGGTCCGGTCATGGCCAGCAGATAAGCGCAAGCCGGGGGGCTGGGCAAGATGCTACGCGTGCCCCCACGTTCCAGTGGCAATCGGGGCCGAATGGCCGATACTGCCGCCAACCGCAAGGAGGAGACCCAAATGGCCCGCGTATCCGTCGAGATCGAAAACCACATCGCCCGCGTGACCCTGACCCGGGGCGACAAGATGAACGCCCTGGACAATGACATGGTCGAGGCCATCGTCGCCGCGGGCGAAGGGCTGAAAGGCAACAACGACGTGCGCGTCGTGGTGCTGTCGGGCGAGGGGCCGGCCTTTTGCGCAGGACTGGACGTCGCCAATTTCGGAAAGTTCGCCGGGGCAGACCCGGTCGAGCTGGTGATGCCCCGCAGCCATGGTGCGGCGAACCTGTTTCAGCAGGTGTGCATGGTCTGGACCCAGCTTGAGGTGCCGGTGATCGCAGCCCTGCACGGGGTGGCGTTCGGCGGCGGGCTGCAACTGGCGCTTGGGGCGGATATCCGCATCGCCCACCCCGAAACGCGCCTGTCAGTGATGGAGATGAAATGGGGCCTGGTCCCCGATATGGGCGGCATGGTGATCCTGCCGAAACTGATGCGCTCGGACGTGCTGCGGCAGCTGATCTACACCGCCGATCAGGTCGGCGCCGAAGCGGCGCAGGGCATGGGGCTGGTCACGGAACTGTCCGCCGACCCGCTGGCACGGGCGATGGAGCTGGCCGGCCAGATGGCACTCAAAAGCCCCTCGGCCATGCGCGCCGCAAAGCGCCTGATCGCAGTGTCGGAAAGCGGCGCGGACGAGGCCACGGTGCTGCACGAGGAAAGCCGCGAACAGGCCGCGCTGATCGGCAAACCGCACCAGATGGAAGCGATCATGGCCAACATGCAAAAGCGCGTACCCAACTTCAAATGACCCAACGGTGCGCGCGTGCCGCGCGCGCTGGATAACTCAAAGGCGGCCCAAGGGGCCGCCTTCTCGGGTTTCAGGGGCGCTGCCCCTCTCCGTCGAAAACTGCGTTTTCAACGAATTCACCCTGGGATATTTGAAAAAAGAAGAAGCTGGCTTCTTTCTGATTCAAATACTCAATTCCAGCCTGACCGTTAGCGATAAGGCGAGACACGGGCTGAGGACGACCGCGCCGGGCAACGCCCGGCGCCTCCCGCCCGCCGCAGGCGAGGCTGATCTTTGATCAGCCCAGCTCGGCCAGACGGGCCAAGGCGGCTTTGAGTTTCGCCTCTTCGTCCTCTTTCAGCGCCAGGGCGTCGCGGGTTTCCTCGACGATTTCCTCGGGTGCGCTGTCGATGAACTTGGGGTTGTTCAACCGGCCACGCAGGCCGCCCAGTTCTTTTGCCAGTTTGCCCAGGGTCTTCTCGAGGCGGGATTTCTCCTCGGCGACGTCGATGATGTCGGCGAGCGGCATGCCGAAGGTGCCGCCTTCGACCGGGATCGTGGCGCAGCCTTTGGGGAATTCGGTCACGTCGGTCAGGCTGTCGATGCGGGCCAGGCGCTTGATCAGCACTTCGTTGCGTTCCCATGCGGCGCGGCCGGCGTCGTCCAGCGCGGTGACCAGCATCGGCACGTAAAGCCCTGCCGGCACGTGCATCTGCGCGCGGGCCGAGCGGACCTCTTCGATCAGCGAAATCACCCAGGTCATTTCCTTGTCGGCATCCGCGTCGATCAGGTCGGCCGAGGCATATTCGGGCCAATCGGCATGGACCAGCATCTTGGGCCGTTCGCCGGTGACCGACCACAGTTCCTCGGTCACGAAGGGCATGATCGGGTGCAGCAGGATCAGGCATTGATCCAGCACCCAGCCCATCACGGCGCGGGTTTCGGTCTTTTCAGCGTCCGAGCCGTCCATCAGCAGCGGTTTCGAGAGTTCCACGTACCAGTCGCAGACCTTGCCCCAGACAAACGCGTAAAGCGCCGAGGCCGCGTCGTTGAAGCGGTAGGCGGTCAGCGCCTCGTCCACGGCTTCGCGGACGCGGGCGGTTTCGCCGATGATCCACTTGTTCACGGGCGCGGTGGCCGAGGGGATCTCGGCCGAGGGGGCGCCGTTCGCGTAGACCTCGTTCATCTCGGCGAAACGGGTGGCGTTCCAGATCTTGGTGCCGAAGTTGCGGTAGCCCTTGATGCGTTCCTCGGACAGTTTCAGCACGCCGCCAATCGCCGCCATCGAGGCATTGGTAAAGCGCAGCGCGTCGGCGCCGTATTCGTCGATGATCTCCAGCGGGTCGATGACGTTGCCGGTCGTCTTCGACATCTTCTTGCCCTTCTCGTCGCGCACCAGCTGGTGCAGATAGACGGTGTGGAAGGGGATGTCGTCGACCACGGCCAGCTGCATCATCATCATGCGCGCCACCCAGAAGAACAGGATGTCGAAGCCGGTGATCAGCACATCGGTCGGGAAATATTTAGCCAGTTCAGGCGTTTGTTCCGGCCAGCCCAGCGTGCCGATGGGCCACAGGCCCGAGCTGAACCAGGTGTCCAGCACGTCGGGGTCACGCCAGACCGGGTAGGTCAGCTTGGTCGGGTCCTGATCCACGGCGTAGTGCGCCAGCGATTCCGCGAAGGCGTGGATCGCGGCGTGTTTGTCGGCGACCTCGATCACGCGGGCATGGGACAGCGGCGCGGGGATGCGCGCGTTGTCGTCCAGGAATTTCGCGGTCACTTCGTCAAAGCTGGCGGCGCAGTGCAGCACGTCGCCCCGGTGCAGCATCCCGCCTTCGTTCAGCAGGCGGCCCAGTTCAACGACGTCCAGATCGCCGTCGCCCTCGTCATCGACAAAGTCCTCGGCAGCCAGGTCCAGACCGTACCACACGGGGATCTGGTGGCCCCACCACAGCTGGCGCGAGATGCACCAAGGCTCGATGTTTTCCAGCCAGTGGTAATAGGTCTTCTCGCCGCTTTCGGGGATGATCTTGGTCTTGCCGGTGCGTACGGCCTCCAGCGCCGGGCCAACGATCTTGGTGGTCTCAACGAACCACTGGTCGGTCAGCATCGGCTCGATCACGACCTTCGAGCGGTCGCCATAGGGCTGCATGATCGGCTTGCTTTCGACATAGGGGATCGCGCGCTCGGTCTTGCCGCCGTCCTCGTCCACCACGGTTTCGGTGGTCATGACGGCCAGCCCCTCGTCGGTGATCTGCTGGACGACCAGCGCCCGCGCTTCGAAGCGATCCAGCCCGCGCAGCTCGTCGGGAACCAGGTTCAGCGCGTCCACCTGCATCTCGGTGAAGGGCGCGCCGCCGGCGTATTTCTGGGCTTCCATCGCGCTGTCAGCATACGAGGGGCCATCCGCGCGCATCTGCCCGCGCGTGTCCATCAGGCGGTACATCGGGATGTTACCGCGCTTGGCCACCTGGTAGTCGTTGAAATCATGCGCGCCGGTGATCTTCACCGCGCCCGAGCCAAAGGTCGGATCGGGGTATTCATCGGTGATGATCGGGATCAGGCGGCGGTGCTCTTTCGGGCCCACCGGGATTTCGCACAGCTTGCCGACGATGGGGGCATAGCGTTCATCCGAGGGATGCACTGCCACCGCGCCGTCACCCAGCATGGTTTCCGGGCGGGTCGTGGCGATCGAGATGTAATCCCGCTCCTCGCTGAAGGTGACGTTGCCGTCCTCGTCCTTCTCGACATAGGTGTAGGTCTGGCCGCCGGCCAGCGGGTATTTGAAGTGCCACATATGGCCGGGGGTCTCGATGTTCTCGACCTCCAGATCGGAAATGGCGGTCTCGAAATGCGGGTCCCAGTTGACCAGACGCTTGCCGCGATAGATCAGGCCCTTGTTGTACATGTCCACGAAGACCTTGATCACGGCGTCGTGGAAATTGCCGCTCTGGTCCGAGGCAGGCGCACCGGGCGCGCCGGACATGGTGAAGGCGTTGCGCGACCAGTCGCAAGACGAGCCCAGACGCTTCAGCTGGTTGATGATGGTGCCGCCATACTGGCCCTTCCACTCCCAAACCTTGTCCAGGAACGCCTCGCGCCCCAGATCGCGCCGACCCGGCAGGCCCTTGGCGGCCAGCATCTTCTCGACCTGCAACTGCGTGGCGATACCGGCATGGTCCTGACCGGGCTGCCAGAGCGTGTCAAAGCCGCGCATCCGGTGCCAGCGCACCAGGATGTCCTGCAGCGTGTTGTTGAAGGCGTGGCCCACATGCAATGCCCCGGTGACGTTGGGCGGCGGGATCATGATGCAGAAGGTTTCCGCCCGCTTGGCATTCGCGCCCGCAGTAAAGCAGCCAGCCTTTTCCCAGGCTGCGTAAATGCGGCCTTCAGCCTCGGCCGCGTCAAAGGTCTTTTCCATCGCCATGATCCAGAACTCTTGTCGTGTCTTCCGTTGCGGACCCGTCTAGCGAATTGACGCGCGAAGGGAAAGGCGCTTGATCACGCGGCGGCGCCTGTGGCAGCGTCTTGGGGCGCTGCCCCAAACCCCGGAGTATTTTATTCAGAAAGAAACCTATGCTTCTTTCTGATCGAAAGTACTCCGGGGTGAATTGGCCGAAGGCCAAGAGGGGCTGGCCCCTCAGGTGCGGCGGTCGATCTTGGTGCTGAGGTGGATCAGGCTTTCCGAACTGCGCACGCCTTGTCCTTCGCAGATGCGGTCGAGCACGGCGTCCATTTCCTCGGTCGTGTCGGCGGCGAGGTTGATGATCATGTCGAAGCGGCCCGAGGCGGTGTGCACGGCGGCGACCTGGGGCAGGGATTTCAGGCGCGCGAGGATTGCCGCACCGGCGCGGGGTTCCACACTCAGCAGCACCGTGGCGCGCAGGCGGGGGCGCAGGGTGGCGCCCAGGCGCAGGGTGTAGCCCTCGATCGTGCCGTTGGTTTCCAGCTTTTCCAGCCGGGCCTGCACCGTCGTGCGTGCCAGCCCCATGCGGCGGGCCATCGTGGCCACCGGCATCCGGGCGTTTTCGGCCAGAAGGGCCAGGAGTTGCGTGTCGATTTCGTCGCTTGGCATGATCGGACCTGCGTTTCGCCAGAAATTGTCGTCACTATAGGCGCTCTGCCTGCGCAAATCGACCGAAATTGCTTGCACTGTGAAGGAAAATCAACAGGAGAGACCCCATGCGCGCTGAACCCTATTGGCTGGACCCGGTGACCCATTTGCGCCGTCAGCGGCCCGATCATGCGGTGATGTATTTCAGCCCCTTGGTGCTGCAGCGGCAGGCGCGGCGGTTCATTGACGGGTTTCCCGGCCTTGTGACCTATGCGGTCAAGGCCAATGCGCGGGCCGAGGTGTTGGTCAATCTGGTGGCGGCGGGCGTCAGCGGGTTCGACGTGGCCTCTCCGTCCGAGATCGCGGCGGTGCGGGCGGTCTGCCCGGATGCGGCGCTGCATTACAACAATCCCGTGCGCTCGGTTCAGGAAGTGGCGGCGGCGGTCGGGGTGCAGTCTGCCTCGGTCGATTGTGTGGCCGAGTTGGACAAGCTGGCCCCCTTGGGCGGGATCGAGGTGTCGGTGCGGCTGGCGCTGCCGGTCAAGGGCGCGGCCTATGATTTCGGGGCGAAATTCGGCGTTGGGCCGGATGCGGCGGTGGATCTGCTGCGCGAGGTTGCCGCGCGCGGGCATGTGCCGGCGATCACCTTTCATCCCGGCACGCAATGCACGGACCCCGAGGCCTGGGTGGCATATATCCGCGTTGCGGCCGAGGTTTCGGCGCGCGCGGGTGTGCCCTTGGCGCGGTTGAACGTGGGTGGGGGCTTTGCCGCTCATCGCCACGGCGACGCGCCGGATCTGGAGCGGGTCTTTGCCCGGATCGGCGAGGCGACGCGCGCGCATTTTCCGCAGCCCCCCGCGCTGGTCTGCGAGCCGGGCCGCGCGATGGTGGCCGAGGCGTTCACGCTGGCGACCCGCGTCAAGGCGCTGCGGCCCAACGGGGCGGTGTTCCTGAACGACGGCATCTATGGCGCGCTCAGCGAGTTGCGCGACATTTGCGGCAGTGACCGGGTGCAGGTGCTGGAAGCTGCGGGCCAGCCGCGCAGGGGTGCGCCTGTGCCGCGCGTGGCCTTTGGGCCGACCTGCGACAGCCTGGACCGTCTGCCCGAGCCGGTGCCTTTTCCCGAGGATACGGCCGAGGGCGACTATGTGCTGTTTTCCGGCATGGGGGCCTATTCGCTGGCGATTGCGACGCGGTTCAACGGCTATGGCGTGGGCGATCCGATCACCGTCGCGTCACTGTAGCCCCGGCCACTGGACAGCGCGCGTAGTCCCGCTAATCTCGGGCCCAAGGGGACGCGAGAGGACAGGCGCATGGAAAAATTCGGGAAGGCTCAGCCGATCACCCGGGTCGAGGATCAACGGTTTTTGACCGGGCAGGGACGGTATGTCGATGACATCGCGCCCGAGGGGGCGTTGCATGCCTATGTGCTGCGGTCCCCGGTCGCCCATGGCGGGATCTCGGGGCTGGATGTGTCGGACGCCGCGCAGGCTGACGGCGTGCATCTGGTGCTGACCGGGCCGGAGCTGATCGCGGCGGGCGTGGACAAATCGCTGTGGGGCATCACCATCAAGAACCGCGATGGCAGCCCGGCGGCCAGCCCGTTCCGGCCGATTCTTGCGGTGGACAAGCTGCGCTATGTCGGCGAACCCATCGCGATGATCATCGCCGACAGCTATGAGCAGGCCAAGGACGCCAGCGAGCTGATCGAGCTGGATTTCTACGAGATCGAGGCCAAGATGGACATGGCGCCCGGCGGCGCCCCCATCCATGACGACGTGCCCGACAACGTGGCCTTTGACTGGGGTCTTGGGGACGAGGACGCCTGCGAGGCCGCCTTTGCCCGCGCTGCCCACGTGGTGCGGCTGGAGGTGGGCGACAACCGCGTCATCGTCAATTCGCTGGAGCCGCGCGGCTGTTACGCCGAATGGGACGGGGCGCGCCTGCATGTGTGCTTTAACGGGCAGGGGGTCTGGGGGCCGAAGGCGCAATTCGCCCGCGTCCTGAATCTGGACCCCGAAAACGTGCGCGTCACCATGCCCGATGTGGGCGGCGGGTTCGGCATGAAGGCCCCGCCTTACCCTGAATATTACGCCTGCGCCCATGCCGCGATGGTGCTGGGCCGCCCGGTGCGCTGGATGTCCGACCGGACCGAGGCGATGCTGTCCGACCACCACGGCCGCGATCTGGTCAGCACCGCCGCGCTGGCCTTTGACGCCGATCACCGGATCATCGGCTACCGGGTGGATACGCTGTCGAATCTGGGCGCGTATAACTCGAACTTCGGGCAGATCATGCAGACGCAGCTGTTCTCGCGCGTGTTGATGGGGACGTATGACGTGCAGGCGACCTATCTGCATACGCAGGGGTTCTACACCAACACCGTCTACACCGACGCCTATCGCGGCGCGGGCCGCCCCGAGGCGAACTATCTGCTGGAACGGATGATGGACGCCGCCGCGCGCCAGCTGGGCGTGGACGTGTGGGATTTGCACCGCAAGAACTTCATCCCGCCGTCGAAATTCCCCTATAAATCCGCCACGGGCGAGACCTATGACGTCGGCGATTTCGCCCGCGTGCTGGACCATGCCGAACGCTTTGCCGACAAGGCCGGGTTCGCCGCGCGCAAACGCGAAAGTGAAGCGCAGGGCAAACTGCGCGGCATGGGGCTGTGTTACTATATCGAAAGCATTCTCGGCGATCCTTCGGAAGGCGCGAAGGTCGAGTTCAACGAGGACGGAACCGTGACAATCTATGTCGGCACGCAATCGAACGGGCAGGGCCATGAAACGGTCTATGCCAAGTTCCTGTCGGACCAGACCGGGATTCCGTTCGACCTGATCTCGGTCGTGCAGGGCGATTCCGACCGTATCAAGCAGGGCGGCGGCACGGGCGGGTCGCGCTCGGTCACGGTGCAGGCGAACGCGACGCTGGCGACGGTGGCCAAGATGGTGACGGCCTTCGTGCCCTACGTCGCCGAAAAGATGGGCGTGGAGGAGGCGGCCGTGCAGTTCGATGACGAAACCTTCCGCGCGCCGGGGTCCAACATGACGCCAACGCTGTTGGAGGCCGCGCAGATGGCCCGGGCCGATGGCCGCGACGATCTGCTGGTGCACGAAGAGCGGGCCACGCTGCCCGCGCGCTCTTTCCCCAACGGTGCCCATGTGGCCGAGGTCGAGGTGGACCCCGATACCGGCAAGGTCGATCTGGTGCGTTACTCTGTCGTTGACGATTTCGGCAACCTTATCAATCCCTTGCTGGCCGAGGGGCAGGTGCATGGCGGCGTCGCCCAAGGCATCGGTCAGGCGCTGATGGAGCAGACGGTCTATGACCCCGACGGCCAGTTGCTGACCGCGACCTTCATGGACTACGCCATGCCGCGCGCCGCGGACATGCCGTTTGTGCGGTTTGAAACCGAACCCGTGCCCTCGACCGCCAACCCGATGGGCATGAAGGGCTGCGGCGAGGCGGGAACGGTCGGCGCGATGGCCGCGGCGACGAATGCGGTGCTGGATGCGTTGTGGGATCGCGGCGTGCGCCGGGTCGACATGCCGCTGACCCCGGGCCGCGTATGGGAGTATTTGCAGGATGCTGAGACGGCTTGCTGAACGGCTCCTCAGCCGGGTTTGGCCGGGCGACCGGGCCAAACACTCGGCCCCGCAATCCCCGACCCGGGGGCCGTTGACGCATGTCATCATCCTGGACGGCACGCTGTCCACGCTGGAGCCGGGCCATGAAACCAAAGCCGGCCTGACCTACCGCCTGCTGAGCGAGGTCGGCGCGCCGGTCTCGGTCTACTACGAATCGGGCCTGCAAATGCACAGCTGGCGCGACGCAAAGGCGGTGCTGATGGGGCGCGGCATCAACCGTCAGATTCGCCGCGCCTATGGCTATCTCGCCAGCCGCTACCACCCCGGCGACCGCATCTTCTTGCTGGGCTATTCGCGGGGCGCCTTTGCGGTGCGCTCGCTGGCGGGGGTGATCGACACGGTGGGCCTGCTGCGCGCCCACCACGCGACCGAGCGGAACATCACCCAGGCCTACCGCTATTACCAGATGACGCCGGGCAGCCCTGCGGCGCGCAGTTTCGTACGCGCGCATTGCCATGAAAGCGTTGAAATTCAGATGGTTGGCGTGTGGGATACAGTGAAATCACTGGGCCTGCGCCTGCCGCTTTTGTGGCGCTGGAGCGAGGCGGACCACGCCTTTCACAACCACACTCTGGGGCCGTCGATCCAGCATGGCTGCCACGCGCTGGCGCTGGACGAGACCCGCCAAGTGTTCGAGCCGGTGCTCTGGACCAGCGACGACACCACCGCTGACCGGATCGAGCAGGTCTGGTTCAAAGGCTCGCACGGGGATGTCGGGGGGCAGATCGGTGGGCATGCGGATGCGCGCCCGCTGTCGAATATCCCGCTGGTCTGGATGCTGGAACAGGCCGAGCGCGCCGGGCTGATCCTGCCCGCCGGATGGCGCGCACGGTTTCCGTGCGATCCAGATGCGCCCTCGGTCGGGACGTGGCGCGATTGGGGGAAACTGTTCTTGCTGCGACGGCGGCGGCGGGTCGGGCTGGACCCGTCCGAACGCTATCACGAAACCGCCCTGCGCGCGGACGCAGCGGTGACGCTGCGCCGTCAGGCCGGGTAGGGCTTGGGTCAGTCGCGGGCGCGGATGACCTTGGCGAAACGCTCGAAAATCTCGCCGTTGGCGGCAACGATGTCGCCGTCTTGCAGCGGGTCATGGCCGTCGCGGATCGGGCCGACCATGCCGCCTGCCTCTTGCACGATCAGGTAACCGGCGGCGATGTCCCAGATGTTCAGCTCGCGCTCCCAGAAGCCGTCGTAGCGGCCGGCGGCCACATAGGCCAGGTCCAGCGCGGCCGAGCCCCAGCGACGCACGCCAGCACATTCGGGCATGATGCGGGCCAGGTCCTGCAGCGTTGCGGGCAGGGTGCGCTTGCCGGCAAAGGGAATGCCGGTGGCGAAGATCGATTCAATCATCCGGTTGCGGCCTGAGACGCGCAGACGGTTGGAATCGTTCAGCCAGGCGCCCATGCCCTTTTCGGCGTAGAACATCTCGTCCTTGGCGGCGTCGTAGATCACCGCCGAGACGATCTGGCCCTTATGCTCCAGCGCGATCGAGATCGCCCAGTGCGGCAGGCCGTGCAGGAAGTTGGTGGTGCCGTCCAGAGGGTCGACGATCCAGCGGCGGGTCGGGTCTTGTCCGGCCTCTTCGCCACCTTCTTCGCCCAGCCAGCCATAGGTGGGGCGCGCGCCCATCAGCTCGTCCTTGAGGATCTTCTCGGCGGCGATGTCGGCCTTGGACACGAAGTCCCCGGCGCCCTTCATCGAGACCTGCAGGTTCTCGACTTCGCGGAAATCCTTCACCAGCGAGCGGCCTGCCTTGCGGGCGGCCTTGATCATGATGTTGAGATTTGCACTGCCTTGCATCGGTCGGCTCCTGATTGGTCAAGCCGCGCCTATACCCCTCGCGGCCCTGTTTGCCAAGGGATAAGGCGGCAAAACCGGTTTGCCAACCGGATAGGGCGCAGGGGGCCAGCCCCCTTGGGTGAAAATCGCAGATTTTCCCCCTTCACCCCCGGGATATTTGGAAAAAGAAGAAGGCTATTGGCGTTGCAGTTTGACCGCTTCGGTGCGCGCGAGGCGGGTGAAATGCGCGAAATAGGGGCGCGTGGCGTCATCGGTGCGCACGGCGGCGTAAAGGCGGCGGGTCAGGCCGTGTTTTGTCAGCGGGCGGGTGACGTAGTCGGAGTTGTATTTCACCTCGCGTACGACCCAGTCGGGCAGCACCGCGACGCCGCGGTTGGAGGCGACCAGCAGCAGGATCATCGCGGTCAGTTCGACGCGGCGGATATTGGCGGGCTCGATCCCGGCGGGTTGCAGCAGCAGTTTGAAGATGTCGAGGCGCGAGCGGTCCACCGGGTAGGCGAACAGGGTCTCGGAGCGGAAATCCTCGGGGTCGATGTAGTCCTTCTGGGCCAGCGGGTTCTGCGAGGAGGCGACGAAGACCGGGGAATAGTCGAACAGCGGCAGGAAGGTGACGCCGGGGATATCCTCGGGGTCGGAGGAGATCACCAGGTCGACGTCTTCCTTGGCCAGCGCGGGCAGGGCGTCGAAGGCCAGGTTGGGGCGGATGTCCACGTCGACATCGGGCCAGGCCTTGCGGAACTGGTCCAGCACCGGGAACAGCCATTCGAAACAGGCGTGGCATTCGATGGCGATGTGCAGGCGGCCCATGTTGCCGGTGACGATGCCTTTGAATTCTTCCTCGAGCGCTGCGATTTCCGGCAGGATGCGGTCGGCGGCGCGCAGCAGGCGCATTCCGGCGGCCGACAGTTTCAGCGGCTTCGAGCGGCGCACGAACAGCTCGACCCCGGTCTGGTCCTCCAGGTACTTGATCTGGTGGGACAAAGCCGATTGCGTGATGTTCAGGATATCGGCGGCGCGGGCCATGCCGCCGGCCTCGTGGATGGCCTTGATGGTGCGCAGGTGGCGGAACTCGACGTGCATATGTGAATGCGGCTCATGTTGGTCATTAATTTTATGAAGTTGTCTCACAAAGCAGAATCGGCGACAAGGGGGCAACTTCAGATGATGGATACCGACATGACCGCGCCCACCGTTTCCTTTGAATTCTTCCCGCCCCAGAACCTGGAGGCCTCGTTCCGCTTGTGGGATACCGTTCAGGTGCTGGCCCCGCTGGCCCCGCGTTTCGTGTCCGTGACCTACGGCGCCGGTGGCACCACCCGCGATCTGACCCGCGATGCCGTGGCGACGATCCACAAGCATTCGGGCCTGAACGTGGCCGCGCACCTGACCTGCGTGAACGCCACCAAGGCGGAAACCCTGGCGATTGCGGACCAGTTCGCCGCCGCTGGCGTGAATGAAATCGTCGCCCTGCGCGGCGACCCGCCCAAAGGCACCGGCGCGTTCCAGCCCCACCCCGAGGGCTTTGCCTCGTCGGTTGAGCTGATCGAGGCGCTGGCCGAAACCGGCAAGTTCAAGCTGCGCGTCGGCGCCTACCCGGAAAAGCACCCCGAGGCAGGCTCGGCCACTGCGGATGTCGAGTACCTGAAGCGCAAGTTCGACGCCGGCGCGGACGAGGCCCTGACCCAGTTCTTCTTTGAGGCCGAGACCTTTTTCCGCTTCCGCGACGCCTGCGAAAAGGCCGGCATCGACAAGCCGATCATCCCCGGCATCCTGCCGATCGAGAACTGGAAGGGCGCGCGCAACTTCGCCCGCCGCTGCGGCACCGACGTGCCCGCCTGGCTGGACGACGCCTTCGAGAAGGCCGAGCGCGATGGCCGTCAGGACCTGCTGGCCACCGCACTGGCGACCGAGCTGTGCTCGGATCTGATCGACGGCGGCGTGGACAGCCTGCACTTCTACACGCTGAACCGCCCCGAGCTGACCCGCGACGTCTGCCACGCCCTTGGCGTCGCGCCCAAGGTCTCGCTGGAAAACGTTGCGTAACACCCCCTTGCGGGATACGCCCTGCCGCGTCACCCTTCACATGCGAACATGTGAGGGGGGCGCGATATGAACGAACGCATGGTGGCGAAATCGCCCGAAGATCTGCCCAGCCAGGACGAGTTTCTGTCCATGTCGGGGCTGGAGGCGATGCAGAAGATGGCCAACGGCGAAACCGCCGGTCCGCCCATCGCGCATCTGCTGAACTATCGCCTGACCGAGGTTGCAGACGGCCGCGTCGTGTTCACCGGCACGCCCACCTTCCAGACCACGAACCCGATGGGCACGGTGCATGGCGGCTGGTACGGCACGGTGCTGGACAGCTGCATGGCCTGCGCGGTGATGACCAAGGTCCCGCGCGGCAGCGTCTACACAACGCTGGAATACAAGATCAACATCCTGCGCCCGATCCCGCTGGGAACCCAGGTTCAGGCCATCGGCGTGGCGCAACACGTGGGCCGCTCGACCGGCATCGCCAATGGCGAGATCGTCGGCGTCGAGGACGGCAAACTTTATGCGACGGGCTCGACCACCTGCATCGTGATGAAGATCAGGTAGCAAAGGGGCGCTGCCCCTCTCCGTCGAAAACTGCGTTTTCAACGAATTCACCCCGGGATATTTTCAAAAAGAAGAAGCCTGCTTCTTTCTGATCCCAAATACTCGCCCCGCAGGGCCGGTTTCAGCTTGCCCGGTCCTTTGGGTGGTTCACACCGTCCGCCCACGGAACCTCGCCGAGGTCGCGGGGGTTCACGCCTTCGATGGCGGCGACGTTGACGCCGTATTCGTTGGGGTTCGAGCGGCGCTGGTGGTGGGTGTAGATGCCGCAGATCGAGCAGAAGTAGTGTTTCGCCGTCATCGTGCCCCATTGGTACAGCGTCAGCGTGTCCTCGCCCTTGACGATCCGGATGCCGTCCAGCGGGGCTGACACCGCAATCGCGCCCCGACGGCGGCAGAACGAGCAGTCGCAGCGGCGCGCTGTGTTGAAGCCGTCGCTCAACTCGACCGCCAGTTCGACGGCGCCGCAGTGGCAGGTTAGTTTGTGAGTCATTTCCGGCGTCTCCTGACGATGGGGATCGAGGATCTGGCGAAGGCGTACTTGGCCTCGGGGTTGGGGGGCAGGCCGTGGGTGCGGCTCCAGTATCCCGGACCGCCCCGGCGCAGCCAGATCGGCATGGTCAGCGCGAAGCCCGCGATGAAACCGCCGGCATGGGCCCAGTAGGCCACCCCGCCCATCGACGCATCGGCTGCGCTGCCCGAGACCAGTTGCAGCAGGAACCACACGCCCAGCATCGCCCAGGCCGGGATCGCGAAGATGCGGAAGAAGATGATGAAGATGAACAGGATGTCGATCTTGGCCTTGGGATACAGCAGCAGGTAGCCGCCCATCACCCCCGCGATCGCCCCCGAGGCGCCGACGGTGGGCACCTCGCTCCAGGGGGCGGCGATGACATGGGCCAGGCTGGCGGCCAACCCCGAGGCCAGGTAGAACAGCGCAAAGCCGACATGGCCCATCGCGTCCTCCATGTTGTCGCCAAAGATCCACAGGAACAGCATGTTCCCGGCCAGGTGCATCAGCCCCGCATGCATGAACATCGTGGTGAACAGCGTGTCATAGTCGCGCCCCTGCGCGATATGGGCCGGGATCAGCGCGTAGCGGTCAAAGAACGCGGCCAGCGCGTAATCGTTGTTGAAATGGTCCATGTAGCCAAGGAACACCAGCACGTTCACCGCGATCAGCGCATAGGTGACGAAGGGCGTTCTGGACGATGGGTTATGGTCGCGGATCGGAAACATGGGCGCACGATCCGGGGTTTTCCGGCCGGGGTCAAGCGCCTGCCTTGACGGGGTTCGAAAACGCTCCAGATTAGGGGGATGCGTATCCTGTCTGTCATGGCGTTGATGCTGTCCGGTGCTGCGGCGTGGGCCTGTCCCGCGCCCCCCGATCATGCCGCCGCGATCGAGGACGTGCTGACCCAGATCCGCGCCGCCAAGACCGAGCAGGACGCCCGCCTGCTGACCAACCAGCTGTGGGAATTGTGGACCGACGCCCCGGATGAGGCCGCCCAGGCGGCGCTGGACACCGGCATCAGCAAGCGCGCCTCGTATGATTTTCTGGGGGCCACGCAGGAATTCGACCGCCTTGTCGCCTATTGCCCCGACTATGCCGAGGGCTACAACCAGCGCGCCTTTGTCAATTTCATGCGCGAGGATTACCAGGCCGCGCTGACCGATCTTGACGTGGCGCTGCGCCTGTCGCCGACCCATGTGGCGGCGATGACCGGCAAGGCGCTGGCGCTGATGGGGCTGAACCAGCAGGACCAGGCCCAGCAGGTGCTGAAACAGGCCCTTGCGCTGAACCCCTGGCTGCCCGAACGCCACCTGCTTGCGCCACCCAAGGGTGAGAAGTTGTAGCGCGTTTCGCGCCTTTACACGCCTGATTGATCGGCTATTGTCCGCAACTCTGTAGGCGGGCGTGGTGGAACGGTAGACACAGGAGACTTAAAATCTCTAGGCCGAAAGGCCATGCCGGTTCGAATCCGGCCGCCCGTACCAGACAATCCCAAAATCACTGTGCTCATCGCTGCGTGCCGCCCCGCGCGCCGACACTTTGTCAGACGATTTCGCCTGATCAGGCTTGCGCGACTCGCTGTTCTGTGATCGTCTGACGATCATCGCCGGGCCAGCGCCCCCTCCTGTCTCATGGGGGGCGTCGGTCGCGTCCGACCGAACGGGAGGTTCGCCGCAGCGACAGGTGCATGAGGGGTTGCGCCAGTCGCGTTTCTGAGGGGAAGCGGCAAACGTGGGGTTCGGCACCGGCATACGCGGCCAGTGGCCCGGTACGACGACCAGAGGCGCGGGGGAAGAGGGGCCCCCGCGCCGACTGGTTTCAGAGCGTACGAAAATCCCCAAGAATCTTACAATTTCGTGGGTGTATCGAAGGTTAAGGCGGCGTCCGATCAGACCTCGACCCAGATCGTGACCGGCCCGTCATTGACCAGCGCCACGCTCATATCCGCGCCGAATTCGCCGGTCTCGACGGAAATTCCTTCGGATTCCAATCGCTTGGCGAAATATTCATACAGGCGCTTGCCCTCGTCTGGCGGTGCCGCAGTCGAAAACCCCGGCCGATTGCCCCGCGACGTGTCTGCCGCCAGGGTGAACTGGCTCACCACCAAAGCCGATCCGCCCGCATCCCGGATCGAGCGATTCATCTTGCCGGATTCATCCTTGAAAATCCGTAGCTTAGCGATCTTTGCGGCAATCTGATCGGCCTGCGCCTCGCTGTCTCCGGCCATCGCGCAGATCAGGATCAGCAGCCCGGGGCCACTCCGCCCGATCACGCTACCGTCGACAGAAACCGAGGCTTCGGAAATCCGCTGCAACAAGGCTCTCATGGCGCCAATCCTCTCGCTGAACATCGGGAAAATCCCCCATATCCCGTTGATATGCAAGGGCTTCTTCTTTTTCCAAATATCCCGGGGGTGAATGCGTTGAAATCGTAGATTTCAACGGAGAGGGGGCTGGCCCCCTCAGCGCCAGTCGATCACCTCATCCATGTCCGCCCGTGCGGTGCGGAACCCGTTGGCCGGATGGCTGGTGTCCTCATATCCAAAGGAAATCGCGCATAAAATCAACCGGTTATCCGGAATGCCGAAATGCGCCCGAACGGTCGGTGCAAAGGCCGCAACCGCCGCCTGCGCGATGCTGGCCACGCCGACTGCCTCGGCCGCGACGGTGAAGGCCGCCACGAACCCCCCGCAATCCATCACGCCATAGGTGCCCAGATCCGCCTCGGACGTCACGATGGCCACGTGCGGCGCGCCGAACAGGCGATAGTTCTCCATCATCTGCTTGCCCGAGGCCACCCGGTCGCCCCGCGTCACGCCCACGGCGTCGTACAATTGCAGGCCACATGTGCGGCGCCGGTCCTGATAGACCCCAAGATATTGTTTGGGCCAGTCCAAATCGGGCTGCGCTGCTTGGCTCGAGGCGGCGGCATGAATCACGTCGCGGAACCGGTCAGTCTCGGCCCCGTCGGTCACGATCACTTGCCAGGGTTGGGCGTTGCACCAGGTCGGCACGCGCGAGGCGGCGCGGACGATGCGTTCGACCACGTCACGCGGCACCGGATCGGGCCGGAATCCGCGGCAGGAATGGCGGCGATGCATCAGGGCGTCAAACGCGTCAAACTCTTCGGTCATGTCCCCTCCCCAAGGGTAAGTCATTGATTTTGTGCGGCGATGTAGCCAACGATCCCCGCCACGATCAAGCCCAGTACCACCGCGAAGGCGATCTTCCAGGCCGACCAGGGACGCTCGCCCTGTACCCGCCCGGTTTGGCCGTTGATCACGAAACGGTACGTTTTTCCGCGATATTTGTACGCCGCCAGCCAGACAGGCAGCAGGATATGTTTGAACGTAACATCGCTGATCTGGGTCTGGATATCGTGAATGCGCTGCTGATCACCGCCGATGTCGAAACGCACGTCGCGCTCGATCACACGGTTCATCTTTTCGCGGGCAATGTCATAGCCCTGGTCCAGCTCGACCGAGTAGCCCTCGGCCCGGAATCCGGCCAGAAAGTGCGGCTGATAGGGCTTCAGCGCGGACAGATCCCACGGCTCCAGCGCGTCGGTATAGCGC
Organism: Thalassobius vesicularis; assembly: GCF_004799325.1. Classification (GTDB taxonomy): domain Bacteria; phylum Pseudomonadota; class Alphaproteobacteria; order Rhodobacterales; family Rhodobacteraceae; genus Thalassobius; species Thalassobius vesicularis. Next base: position 298,807 of record NZ_SSMD01000002.1, on the reverse strand, counting down.
CCCGGCAGGCTGCGCGAGGCCAGCACCAGCACGTCGTCAAAGAACCGCGCCACGCGGCCCGATTTCGGAGTCCAGCGGATTTTCGGGACCTGCACCTGCACGGGCTTGCCGTCGCGCATCACGGTTTCGGTGACGTAATAGGTCGTGCCGCGCTCGCCGCGATAGGCGGATTTGGTGTCGGCGTCGAAGGTCCAGTAGGGGACATAGATGCCGTCCATCTTGCGGCCCTTGCGGGCGTATTCCTGCAAGCCATTGGGCGCGAACCACAATTTCCCCAGCCAACGGGTCATCGCTTCACGCGCCTGACCCTCGTTCAGCACGAAGGGCAGCACGCCGCGCGGCTTGATCTGGCGATGCGTGCCGGTGTCGGTGACGACGGGCGTGGCGCAGAACGGGCATTCGAGGGCGTGGGTGGCCTCGGAAAACTCGACCTCGGCGCCGCAATTGGGGCATTTGGTGGTGCGGATTTCCTCGATGTCCTGGGCGGGCAGCAAGTTGTCCAGCGCTTGTTTGAAATCCAGCTCGCGGATGGCACCGCCTTTCCAGAGGCCCTTGTCCTGAACGGGTTCGGTGTGGCCGCAATGGTCGCAGATCAGCTGCCCGGCCTTGGGATCGAAGCGCATGTCCGCGCCGCACTGATCGCAGGGAAAGCGGTGTTCGGAATTATCGGCCATGCGCCCCTCCGGCATGTTCGAAACTGACGATCTGGGCGATTTCGCTGGCGGCGGTCGATGTGAAGCGGATCACGTGGCAGAACAGCCGGTCGCGCTGGCCCGGACGGCGCAACGTGCCCGAGGCGGTGCCCGCCTTGCCGTGGCTGACCACCTGATCGACGCGGATTTCCTCGCATCGGGGCAGGGTGGCGCGCAGGGTCTGGATCGCCGCGCGCCCCGAGATGGCACCGCCGTTACGGTCCCAGACCGCGCCTTCGGACAGCACCGAGTCGGGCAGGTCGCCCGCACCCAGAAGGGCCAGGGCGATCTGCTCAACCCGTTGATTGCGGGGCGAGTTTTCGCAGTCAGAGCTGCGGATGACCTGTGTCATGTCTTAGCCTGCGGGCGGCGGCGGAGGAGGCGGCAGGATGGTGAACAGCTGCGCCAGTTCCTGCACGTCCTCGGCGTGTTTCCAACCGTCCTGACCGGCGGTCCAGACATGGGTTTCGCGCGTCAGGCTGCCGTCCGAGGCCATCCGCCCCATCGTCGCGCGCGAGAACGGCCCCTGCGTCTGGCCGTCCACGGCGATGTGCCAGACCTTTTCGACCGGCGGGGGCGGGGGCGCAGCGACGGGCGCGGCAGGCTGCGCCGCCTGAGGCACGGCGCCCCACGGCCCCGTGCGCGCCATGTTCTGCGCCATCGCCATGCCCATCCCCATGCCAAGCCCTGCCCCCATGCCCGAATTGGGCGTCTGGGCGGCGGCGGTCATGGCCTCGGCGGCGGAATACTGGGTGAACTTGCCCAGATCGCCCGCCAGACCCATCGAGGTCCGCTTGTCCAGCGCGGCCTCGACCGCCGGGGGCAAGCTGATGTTTTCAATATACAATTCGGGGATCGACAGGCCGTATTCGGCGATCGTGGGGGCGATCTCGGTGGCGATCAGCTTGCCCAGGTCGGCGGTGTTGGCGGCCATGTCCAGCACCGGAATCCCCGAGGCGGAAATGGCGCGGGAAAACTCTTGCACGATCACGTTGCGGATCTGGAAACTGATCTCGTCCATCGTGAATTCGCCGTCGGTGCCGACGATCTCGGTCAGGAATTTCGCGGCGTCGGACACGCGCACGGAATAGGTGCCGAAGGCGCGGATGCGGGTCGGGCCGAACTCCGGATCGCGCAGCATGATCGGGTTCTTGGTGCCCCATTTCAGGTCGTTGAACCGGGTCGTGTTGACGAAATAGATCTCGGACTTGAACGGCGATTTGAACCCGTGGTCCCAGTGCTGCAGCGTGGTCAGGATCGGCATGTTGTTGGTTTCCAACATGTACAGGCCGGGGGTGAAGACATCGGCCAGCTGCCCCTCGTGGACAAAGACGGCGGCCTGGCCTTCGCGGACGGTCAGCTTGGCGCCGTACTTGATCTCGTGGCCTTCGCGTTCAAAGCGCCAGACCATCGTGTCGCGGGTGTCGTCCGTCCAGTGGATGACGTCGATGAATTCACCGGTCAGAAAATCGAAAATACCCATGGGGTCCTCCGTTTGTTCAACTGTGGGTGCCGACCAGTTCCCTGGCGATGCGGCGGATGATGGGGCGGGCTTCCTCGGCGCTCATGCCGGCACGCAGGCGTCGATCGTACAGGATTTTCAGCAGCATTTCGTCATGCGTCGTCAACAGCGCGAATTCATCGTCGTCGTTGAAGATCGAGGGGCGCGCGGCGGGGCTGTCATTGGGCAGGCCCAGCCCCTGGGCCAATTCTTCGTGGATGCAGGAAAGGCGCAGCAGGTCGGGGTGTTCAGCCCGGATGATCGCGATGGCCTTGTTGTATTCGTGGTCGTCCGACATGTTCGACAGCGACAGCACCAGGCAATAGATCGAGGAGGGGATCTCTTCGAGGATTTGCAGAAATGCGGGCTGGATGTTCGGCACGATGGTGCGGACGCTGGACAGCACCTCGCTGCGGTCATCCTCGGAGACGACCAGCACCATGAAATTGGCGTCCTTGTCGCGCATCCCGATGGGGTGGCCGGTCACGCGGTTCAGCCGGTTGACGTAATTGGTAACGGATTTGGTGTCGGTGGCGCGCTGTTCGGGTGGGATCGAGGCGCCGAAATGCAGCTTGACGCGCACCGGGTCCGACCAGCGCCGCAGTACGCCCGCCCCGGATTTCGAGGCACGCATCCCCGCGCCGCTTTCGTATTCGTCATAGAGGGCAATGCGTTCGAAATCGCGGGCCAGCATCGCGGCGGTGAAGGGCGTGTCGGGGCCGCCGCCATCAGTGCGCAGCAGGCCCTGTGCCAGCAGGTCGGCCTGCAGGCGGGAATAGTAACGCGTCAGGGCCTGGCTTTGCGCGGACGGTCCGGCGGCCAGATCGGACGGGCGCGATTTGGGGGGCTGGCGCGGCCCCATATCAATGCACCCCGCCAGCGCCAGAACGGCGCAAGCGGCGGCTGCTTTGATCGGGCCGGGCCAGACGTGCAAACGCTTACCCCTTCGGAACCGAGGTGCCGGCAGTGTCGCCCAGACCGGTCTTGCGGGCCTTGGCAGCGGCGAGGGTGTCGCGCAGCTCGGCCTCCATCTTCTTCAGGTCGGCCTCGGCGGCGGCGCGTTTGGCCTTGCCCTCGTCGGCGATTTGCAGGCTTTCGTTGATCGTGGCGATCAGGTCGGCATTGGCCTGTTTGACGGCGTTGATGTCGAACACGCCGCGCTCCATCTCTTCGCGGATCATCTTGTTGGATTCGCGCAGGTTTTTCGCGTTGGCAGTCAGCAATTCGTTGGTCAGGTCATTGGCGTCGCGGACGGCGGCGGCGGCCTCGGCGCTGCGCTGGATGGTGACGGCCTGCGCCAGTTGGGTTTCCCAAAGCGGTACGGTGTTCACCAGGGTCGAGTTGATCTTGGTCACCAGCGACTTGTCGTTTTCCTGCACCAACCGGATCGAGGGCAGCGACTGCATCGTCACCTGACGGGTCAGTTTCAGGTCGTGCACGCGGCGCTCCAGATCGTCGCGCGCGGCACGCAGGTCGCGCAGTTCCTGCGCTTTCATCACCTGCTCGCCTTCGGGGGCGGCCTGAACATCGGCCTCTTTGGCAGGGATGGTTTCGCTGTCCAGCTCTTTCAGCTTGGCTTCGCCGGCGGCGATGTAGAGCGCCAGTTCGTCGTAGAAGGCCAGGGTTTTCTGGTACAGCAGGTCCAGCGACTTGATGTCCTTCAGCAGCTTGTGCTCGTGGTTCAGCAAGTCGTCGGTAATCTTGTCGATCTGGCCCTGCACCATCTCGAAGCGGGCGGTGAATTGGGCGAAGGGCGCGGCCTTGCCCAGCAGTTTTTCCCACCAGCTGCGTTCACGGCGCACGTCCAGTTCCGAGACCGAGAAGCCGCGGATCGTGCTGACGATGTTGCGCAGGCTGTCACCGGCGGGGCCGACATCCTTGTTGCGCACGTCGGACAGCATGGCCTGGCTGATCTCTTGCAGTTCGGCCTGCGCGCCCGAGCCGAAATTCACGATGGACCCGGTGTCGGACATGTCCAGTTCGGCCATGCGGGTGCGGATTTCCTCGGACTGGGCGGGGGCGGCCTGCTCCAGCGCGACGACCTCGTCGGCGCGGGTGGGTTCGGGCAGGATCACGGCATTGACTTCATCAACCAGGGCCAGCGCATCCTGCGCCTTTTGCTGAGTGGTTCCGGGCATGTGTTTCCCTTTCGGTATCCGTTTCAACGGGTTATTGCGAGGTCACGCCTTCGCGTTTCAGCCGGTCGCGCAGCACGTCGATCTCGATATTCAGATCGCTGCGGTCGTCCAGCAACAATTTTCGGGTGCGGGCGGCAAAGTTCTGCTCAAGATCGTCCAGCAGCGCGGCATAGTCGCTGCGGGCTTGGGCATCGCCGGTGCGGGCGTAGATGTCGGCGAACTTGATCGTCGCGTCGCGGGCGCCCATCAGGTAGACGGACAGGTATTTGCGCGCGGCGGTCAGGTCGCGCGGGTCGTTTTCAACGGTGCGGAACAGGTCGCGCGCGGTGGTCTGGAACTGGTCGAGCCGCGCCATCATCTGCCGGTCGCCTGCGCGCTTCATGGCGTCGGTCATGGCGGCAAGGTGCTTTTCCGCCTCGTCCACGGCGCGGGCCACGCGGTCGGTCTGGAAGGTGTCGATCCCCTCCATCCCCTTGTTTTTCATCGGGTCCACGCCAAAGGCCAGCAGGTGCAGCGCGGAGCCGATCACCAGATAGATCACGGGGGCGATCAGATCGCCGGTGGCGGCGAACCCGGCCAGTGCCAGGCCCAGACCAGTCAGCAGCGAGCCCGCGATCTTGCGCGGAAAGGCGGGGCGGCGGGCGACGGTGCGGGCCTCGTATGCTTCTTGTGCGATCAGGCCCTCTCGGGTCAGCCAGGCGGCCAGGATCAGCAGGCCAAGCGCGGCGAGGTTCAGCGCCAGCGCGGTCGGGCCATTGCCGAAGGCCGACCAGATCAGGGGCAGCGGGGCAAGAAACAGCAGGTTCACACGGCCCCCGGCGCGGGTGCGGCGGGCGGCGCGGAACTCTCCGCTTGGTTTTTGGGTCGGGTTTTGGGCGGGGCTGTCGCCTTGCGGGCTGAACTTGCCGCCGTAACGTTGTGCCATCCTAGACGCCTCCTGCGATCGAGACGTAGAGGATCAATATGACAAGCAGGACAAAGGCCAGCTTTTGCAGACCGGTATCAGACATCCGTTCCCCAGAGTTTTGGTGCCTATCCAAAGGTAGGGGATCGGGGGCCGTGTTACTAGGGGGAGAAACGCGCGTCCCGCGTCACGACCGTTTCGGGCCGGGGCGTCCGCCGGGTTTTCCATCGGGTTTGCGCGCCGGGCGCGGGCCGGTTCCGGGGCCGCGTTTGGGACCATCGCCCCGCGGACGATCACTGCCCGAGGCCGCGCGGGCCGGTTTGCCGGGGCCTGCCGGTTTGCCGCGCGCGGGGCGGCCGGGTTTGGCCGGGCGGTCGCTGGCGTCGGGGCGGGTGCTCAGCTCGGCCGAGGCGGGTTTGCCGCGACGCGGGCGGGCGGGCTTGCCGCTGTCCTCGGCGGGTTTGGGGCGACCGGGCTGGCCGGGGCCGCCAAAGGCCGATTTGCGCGGCTTGCGGCGCAGACGGGGGCCTGCGGGTTTCTCGGTCTCTTCCTCCATCGCGGCCATGCCTTCGGCGTCCAGACCCAATTGATCGCGCACGACCTTGCGGCGGACTTCCTCGACCTCGCCGGGTTTCAGCTGGCCCAGCAGGAACGGGCCGTACGAGGTGCGGATGAGGCGGTTCACGGTGAGGTTGATCGCCTCCATCGCGCGACGGATTTCGCGGTTCTTGCCCTCGCGCAGGCCGACGGTCAGCCATGCGTTGGCGCCTTGCTGGCGGTCCAGCGAGACGATCATCGGCTGGTAGGTGACGCCCTCGTGGGTGATGCCCTTGCGCAGGGGTTCGAGGATTTCTTCGGTGACCTTGCCGTTGACGCGGACGCGATACTTGCGCAGCCAGCCGGTGGAGGGCAGTTCCAGCTTGCGCTTGACCTCGCCATCGTTGGTCAGCAGCAACAGCCCCTCGGAGTTGAGGTCGAGCCGGCCGACGGACATGACGCGGGGCAGGTCCTCGGGGAGTTTGTCGAAAATGGTGTCGCGGCCCTGTTCATCGCGGGTGGTGGTCACCAGACCGGCGGGCTTGTGGTACAGCCACAGGCGCGGCGGCTCGGCGGCGGCGAGGGGCTGGCCATCGACGGTGATGCGGTCGCGCGGGGTGACGTTCAGCGCGGGGCTGTCGATCTGGGCGCCGTTGACGGTGACGCGACCCTCGGCGATCAGCTTTTCCGCCTCGCGGCGGCTGGCGCGGCCCGAGCGGGCGATGATCTTGGCGATGCGATCGCCCTGGGGGGTGTCTTTGGTCATGTCTGGCGTCCTGAAGCGGGGCAAGGCCCTTGGCTATACCATATCGCACCATTGCGAAAGCGGACAATGCGGGGCAAAGACGGGTTATGGTGTTTCGCAGCTACATGGATCAGGCGCTGGACGAAGCCCGCGCGGCCGCCGCGCGGGGCGAGGTGCCCGTGGGCGCGGTTCTGGTCGCCCCCTCGGGCGAGGTGGTGGCCCGCGCCGGCAACCGTACGCGCGAGCTGTCCGATCCGACCGCTCATGCCGAGGTGCTGGCGATTCGCGCCGCTTGCGCCGCCGCCGGGTCCGAACGCCTGCCCGGTCATGATCTATATGTTACGCTGGAGCCTTGTCCGATGTGTGCCGCTGCCCTGTCGGCCACGCGGATCGCGCGCATCTATTACGGGGCGTCCGATCCGAAAAGCGGCGGCGTCGCGCAGGGGCCGCGCATCTTCAGCCATCCGCAGTGCCACCATGTGCCCGAGGTTTATGACGGCATCGGGGCGGCAGATGCAGAGGCGCTGCTGAAGGAGTTCTTCGCGCAGCGCCGCTGATCGGGTCAGAGAGTGATCGGCACCATCACCTGCGGTTCGATCACGTTCACGCCTTGCAGCTCTTCCTTCATCAGGGCGGCGGATTGCTCCAGCAGGGGGAAGGTGCGGTAGTGGCAGGGGATCACGGTCTTGAAGTTGAAGAACGTCTTGGCCGCGTAGCTGGCGCGCTTCATGTCCATCGTGAAATGGCCGCCCGCGCACAGGATGCCGATGTCGGGGTGGTGCAGATCGTTGAACACCTTCATGTCCGCCATCACGTCGGTGTCGCCGGTGGCGTAAATCGTGTGCCCCTCGCCGGAAATCATGAAGCCCGCCTCGGACCCGCAATAGACCGGTCCGTTCGGCCCCGCCATCGAGGACGAGTGCACCGCGTTCACCATCGTCACCGCGACATTGCCCAGCTTGACCGTGCCGCCCTTGTTGAAGCCGACGGTCTTGATGCCTTCGGTGCCTTCCCAGTGGCTCATCAGGTCGTAGATGCCGACGACGGGGATGTTCTGCGCCTTGGCGATGGCCAGCGTGTCGCCGACGTGATCGCCGTGGCCATGCGTCAGCAGGATCGCCGTGGCGTTGCAGGTGGCCGTGTCGCGGCTGTCCGCGGGGAACATCGGGTTTCCGGTCATCCAGGGGTCCAGCAGCAGGATCTGGTCGCCGATCTCGATTCGGAATCCGGAATGGCCCAGCCAGGTGATTTTCATGATTGCCCTCCTCATATTGCGCTTTGTCGATGCTAGCACGGGGGGCGTGGTTGACCAGACGGGAATTCGCCTGCGCCCAAGGCGGGGTGATGCTTGCGGAGCGCGGGGGAGGGCGTTAAACGCATCGGGGACTGGAAAACGGAGACTTGCCGATGTCGATCGACACGCAGACCGCCGCCAAGGTGGCCAAGCTGGCCCGGATCAAGGTGGAAGACGACGCGCTGCCCGCGCTGGCCAACGAGTTCAACACCATCCTGGGCTTCATCGAGCAGCTGAACGAGGTGGATGTCGAAGGCGTCGAGCCGATGACCTCGGTCACGCCGCAGCGTCTGAAACGGCGCGAGGACGTGGTGACGGATGGCGACATGCAGGACAAGATCCTGGCCAACGCGCCCGACGCGCGCGAGGGCTTCTTCGCTGTGCCGAAGGTGGTGGAATAATGACCGATCTGAACAAACTGACCCTGGCCGAGGCCCGCGACAAACTGCGTGCCAAGGAAATCACCAGCGTTGAGCTGACCGAAGCCTGCCTGAAGGCCGTGGACGCCGCCGATACGCTGAACGCCTTCGTGCACAAGACCCCCGAGATCGCGTTGCAGCAGGCGAAAGCCGCCGACGCGCGTCTGGCTGCGGGCGATGCGCCGGCCATGTGCGGCCTGCCCGTGGGCATCAAGGACCTGTTCTGCACCAAGGGTGTCGCCAGCCAGGCGGCCAGCCGGATTCTGGAGGGCTTCAAGCCCGAGTATGAATCGACCGTGACCAGCAAGCTGTTCGACGCGGGCTCGGTCATGCTGGGCAAGCTGAACATGGACGAATTCGCGATGGGTTCGTCGAACGAGACCTCGGTCTATGGCAATGCTGTGAACCCGTGGAAAGTGGACGATCGCCAGCTGACGCCGGGTGGGTCTTCGGGCGGGTCCGCGTCCGCCGTGGCAGCCGATCTGTGCCTGGCCGCGACCGGCACGGATACTGGTGGCTCGATCCGCCAGCCCTGCGCTTTTACCGGCACCGTGGGGATCAAGCCGACCTATGGGCGCGTGTCTCGCTGGGGCATCGTGGCCTTCGCAAGCTCGCTGGATCAGGCCGGGCCGATGACCAAAACGGTGCGCGACTCGGCGATCATGCTGGGCGCGATGGCGGGTCATGACCCCAAGGATTCCACCAGCGCCGATCTGGCCGTGCCGGATTTCGAGGCGATGCTGACCGGTGATATCCGCGGCAAGAAAATTGGTATTCCCAAGGAATACCGTCTGGATGGCACCCCCGACGAGATCGTCAAGCTGTGGGACGACGGCACCGCGATGCTGAAGGACGCTGGCGCGCAGATCGTCGATATCAGCCTGCCGCACACCAAGTACGCGCTGCCCGCGTATTACGTGATTGCGCCGGCCGAGGCGTCCTCGAACCTGGCGCGCTATGACGGCGTGCGCTACGGCCGCCGCGCCAAGCTGGCGGCGGGCGACGGCATCACCGAGATGTACGAAAAGACCCGCGCCGAGGGCTTCGGCCACGAGGTGCAGCGCCGTGTCATGGTCGGCACCTACGTGCTGTCCGCTGGCTTCTACGACGCCTATTACAACCGCGCCCGCCGCGTCCGCGCGCTGATCAAGCGTGACTTCGATCTGGCGTTCGAGGCCGGTGTCGATGCGATCCTGACTCCCGCCACTCCGTCCGCCGCGTTCGGCTTGGGCGAGATGAGCGACGAGGATCCGGTGAAAATGTACCTCAATGACGTGTTTACCGTGACGGTGAACCTGGCCGGTCTGCCGGGCGTCAGCGTTCCCACGGGTCTGGATGCCCAGGGGCTGCCGCTGGGGCTGCAGCTGATCGGGCGTCCGTGGGAAGAGGGCGATCTGCTGAATACCGCCTATGCGCTGGAACAGGCGGCAGGCTTTGTGGCCAAGCCGCAGCGTTGGTGGTAAGGACGCGCGAAACGGAAACGGGCAAGGTGATGGCGATGCGGTACCTTCTGTGTGGTGTGGCTCTGGTGGGTCTGGCGGCGTGCGAAGCATCCCTGCCTGACAGCGGTGTGGGCTTCGGGAACTATACCGACTACCGCAAGACGCAGGACCAACAGGCCGCGGATCAGGCGGGCAACCCGCTGCCCTCGCCGATGGCCGTGTCCGAGGAAACGCTGGAACCCAGCCGGACCGGCGTTTCGGGGACTATCCCCGCAGCCGCACCCATCGCGGGCCAGCCGCAGGACGAGGCGGCCCGTCTGGCCGCTGATACCGCGGCGGCGCTGAGCGGCGGGGCGGCGACGCAACCCGCAGCCCAGCCTGAAACAGCCCCCGCGAAGAAGCCGGAGTTGAACAATCCCGGCATCTCCTCTGAGAACGATTTCAAATCGGTCTCGGCCGAGCGCACCATCCAGAGCGATGCCGAGCGTCTGGCCCAGAACAAGGCGCAGTACCAGGTGGTTCAGCCGACCTCGGTGCCGATGCGGTCTGGTGGCACCGGGCCGAACATCGTGGAATTTGCGCTGAAGACCTCGAACCCGATTGGCACGCCGATGTATGCGCGCGGGCCGTTCAGCACCGAAGGCCGGGCCGAGCGCAACTGCGCGAAATACGCCTCGGCCGATCAGGCGCAGGCGGCTTTCCTGGAACGTGGCGGGCCCGAGCGGGATGGCCAAGGGCTGGACCCGGACGGCGACGGTTATGCCTGCGACTGGGATCCGCGCCCGTACCGCAAAGCCTCGGGTGGATGACGCCTCTTGCGTGACACACTGCAACCGACCGTGATCCAGCGCCCGTCCCCGAATTTCGGTGAAAGACGGGGCGGCGTTCTGCCGGATATGGTCGTGCTGCATTACACCGCGATGGCGAGTGCCGCCGACGCGATCGAGCGGCTGTGCGACCCCGAGGCCGAGGTTTCGGCGCATTACGTGATCGGGCAGGACGGCACGATCTGGCAACTGGTCCCCGAGGAAAAGCGCGCCTGGCATGCTGGTGCGGGCAATTGGGGGTGCGTGTCGGACGTCAACTCGCACTCAATCGGGATCGAGCTGTGCAACCTTGGCGACCACCCCTTTGCCGAGCCGCAGATGGCCGCGCTGGAGGCGCTGCTGGAGGATATTCTGGCGCGTTGGTCGATCCCGCCGGAACGGGTCATCGGGCATTCCGACATGGCGCCCGAGCGCAAGTGCGATCCGGGTACGCGGTTCGACTGGCACCGTCTGGCCCTGCGCGGGCTGTCGGTCTGGCCGAAGGTGGAACGTCAGGACCATCTGGAACCGATGGACTGGGACGCCAGCAAGGTGATCCATGTCGGGCGGGCGCTGCGCAGTTTCGGCTATGTCATGCCGGATAACGAGATGGCGCCGCTGCATGTCTACAACGCCTTTTGCGCGCGGTTTGGCTGTGCTGGCCCGGAAAACCGGGCCTATGCAATGGCCATGGCCGAGGACCTGGCGCGTCGCTTCCCCGTTGACCGCCCGCAGGACAACGCATAAGTGATCCGGGCGCGGAGGGCTGGATGGCCGCTTGGGTCGCAAGACCCGGGAGGAAAGTCCGGACTCCACAAGGCAAGGGTGCCGGGTAACGCCCGGCGGGGGCAACCCCAGGGAAAGCGCCACAGAGAACAGACCGCCCCTGCATGCAGGGGTAAGGGTGAAACGGTGGAGTAAGAGACCACCGCGGGACTGGCAACAGGACCGGCATGGCAAGCCCCACCCGGAGCAATGCCGAATAGGGGCCTTGCGCGGGGCATGATCGGGCAACCGATATCGCCGCAGGTACGTCTTGACCCAGAGGCCCGGGTTGGCAGCTAGAGGCGCGTCGGTAACGGCGCGTTCAGATGAATGGTCATCCAGAGGGGGCAACCCCTTGGACAGAATCCGGCTTACAGGCCCTCCGCGCATATTCCTCCAGAAAATCGGCGAAAATTTGTTGGCCCACGGGGCTGTTGGCCCCAGTATGGGGCGATGTTCATGCCACCAGCAGGAGGACCCCTCGATGAGTTTCGTTCGTACTTTGGCCACGCTGGCCATCGGTTTTGCCGCCGCGCGCGGTGTTGACAAGTATCGCAAGATGGGCGGCATGGAGGGCATTCAGGATGCCATGAAAAAAGCCGCAGGCACCGGTGGTGTGGCCGACCAGATGACCGCGATGGCCGAAAAGATGGGGCTGGGGGCGGGCATGGCCTCGCTCGAGTCGATGATGGGCATGTTCAACCAGCAGGCCAAGGGCGCCTCGGACGCGGCCGGGACCGGGCTGGACAACATGATGAGCGCGATGACAGGTGCTGCGACCACCGGGGCAGGGGGCATGGCCGCCCTGTTCGAGACGATGACCAAGGGCACCCCCTTTGCCGCCATCGCCGAGGACAACGCGCGGCTGATGATCCGGGCGATGATCCAGGCCGCCAAGGCGGACGGAGAGATCGACGCCGAAGAACAGGCCGCGATCCTGTCGCATCTGGACGGGGCCTCGGCCGCGGAAATCGCGTTCGTGCAGGCCGAGCTGGCCGCACCCGTCGACGTGATGGATCTGGCCCGCGACACGGGGGATACCGCCAAGGCGCAGGTCTATTCGGCGGCCCTGATGCCGATCACCGTCAACACCGACGCCGAGAAGCAATACCTGTCCAATCTGGGCTCGGCTTTGGGGCTGGATGCCGCGAAAATCAACGAGATTCACGAGGCGATGGGCAAACCGACCCTGTGAAACAAGGGACATCGAAGCGGGGGCGGAAATCCCCCCGCTTTGTCGCAGAATTGCTGTTGACTCGGGTGGGATAACCCTTAAAAGGCAGGCTTCAAGGATTCCACGGGCGGCCCGACTGACCCGTTAGACCAAGACTGGAGTTTTACCATGGCGAAGCCGACGACGATCAAAATCCGTCTGAACTCGACCGCAGGCACGGGCCACTTCTACGTGACCAAGAAGAACGCTCGTACCATGACCGAGAAGATGACCGTGCGGAAGTACGACCCGGTCGTGCGCAAGCATGTCGAGTACAAGGAAGGCAAGATCAAGTAATTGATCCCCCCTTCTGACGAAGCTGAGGGCCACGCGTTTGCGTGGCCTTTTGCGTCTGTGCCCATGTGCAAATGAGTTGCAGGAGTAACGCCCATGCCCAAGGAAGGCCATTTCATCAATCGCTCTGGGTGGTTGCGCGCGTCGATTCTGGGCGCGAATGACGGCATCGTGTCCACGGCCAGTCTGCTGGTGGGCGTGGCCGCGGCGGGGATGGACCGCTCGGGCATTCTGCTGACGGGCTTGGCCGGGCTGACGGCGGGCGCGTTCTCGATGGCGGCGGGCGAGTACGTGTCGGTCTCGGCTCAGTCCGACACCGAGGCCGCGGATTTGGAGCGTGAACGCCGCGCGCTGGAGGATGACCCCGAATACGAGCTGCACGAGTTGGCGGCAGGTCTGGCCACGCGCGGGGTCGCCCCCGATCTGGCGATGCTGGTGGCCGAGCAGATGACCGAGCACGACGCGCTGGACGCCCATGCCCGCGAGGAGCTGGGGCTGACTGAACTGGCCAGCTCGAACCCGCTGGAGGCGGCGATCGCGTCGGCCTTTGCCTTTGCGATCGGGGCGGCGCTGCCGATGCTTGGCGTGCTGGTGCCCGCTCCGGGCCGCATGTCGGCCGTGGTGGCGGTGGTCACGCTGATCTCGCTGGCCGTTCTGGGGGCTGTCGGGGCGCGTCTGGGCGGCGCGCCGATGATGCGGGCGGTGGTGCGGGTGCTGTTCTGGGGCGTCGTCGCCATGACCGTGACGGCGGGCGTCGGGTTCCTGTTTAACGTTGTCGTCTGACCCAGACACTGCCTGACATGCAAAAGGGCCGGTCAAACGACCGGCCCTTTGTGTTTCCTCAGCGGCGCTGCGCGTTATTCGCGATTGCCGAACAGTTGCAGCAGGAACATGAACATGTTGATGAAGTCCATGTACAGGTTCAGCGCGCCCATGATGGCGGCCTTGCCCAGCCACTCGCTGTCGCCGTGATGGGCGTGGACCAGGTAGGTGTTCTTGATGTTCTGGGTGTCGTAGGCGGTCAGGCCCGCGAAGATCAGCACACCCAGGATCGAGATCGCGAACATGATCGCGGGCGAGCCCAGGAAGATGTTGATGATCGAGGCGACCAGCAGGCCGATCACACCCATGATCAGGAACGAGCCCATGCCCGAGAGGTCCTTCTTGGTGGTGTAACCCACCAGCGACAGGCCAGCGAACGAGATCGCGGTGACCAGGAAGACCTGCGCGATCGAGAAGCCGGTGAACGCCACGAAGATCCAGCTGAGCGACAGGCCCATCACCGCCGCGAAGGCGAAGAAGAACAGCTGCGCGCCAGCGGCGGACAGGCGGTTGATTGCGGCGCCGAAGGCGAACACCATGATCAGCGGCGCGAACATGACGATGTAGCCCAGGATGTTGGGCTGAAGGGTCATCGGGTCACGGAATACGGCCAGCAGACCGGGCGCAGTACCGACCGCCCATGCCACGGCAAAGGTGATCAGCATGCCCACGGACATGGTGCCGTAGACCTTGTTCATGTGGGCGCGCAGCCCTTCGTCGATTTGGGCGGCGCGGGTTCCGGTCGCCGCTCGCATCGTGTTGTATTCAGCCATCTAAGCCTCCGAGTGTGTTCCAGATGCCCCGTTGGGAAGGAGCTTGTCTCGAATATCGGTGAGGGGGCCTTGAATTTCAAGGCTCCCCTCGGCGGATTTGGCGGCTGTCCGGGCGATCAGCGGCGCCAGTGGCTCGGGGCATCCCAGAACGGGCGGCCGGCCTCGGACAGGGCCTCGGCGCGGGTCAGGCCGATATCGGCCAGCGCGGCCGCGTCAAGGCAGGCCAGGGCGCGGCGCTGACGGTGCAGGGCGATGGCGGTTTGCAGGCGGCACAGCATCGACACACGCAGCGGACGGGACGCAAGGGAGTAGCGCAGGGAATGGGGGGCGAACATAGCGGTTCCTTTCCAATGTGTGATGGTTTTAGTTTGTTGCATCAATTCTGATGATGTATATGGATGCAATTGCGGCATTTTGAAAATGAATGTTTGCACTGGTATTCATCAAGAATGGTGATGGTATGCGAAATCTGGACGTGACGACCCTGCGCTCTTTCGTGGCGGTGGCGGATCTTGGCGGCGTGACGCGCGCGGCGGGGGTGTTGAACCTGACGCAGTCGGCGGTTTCGATGCAGCTGAAGCGGCTCGAGGAATTGCTGGGCGTGCCGCTGCTGGACCGCTCGACCCGCGCGATCGGCCTGACGGCGGCGGGCGAGCAGTTGCTGTCCTACGCGCGGCGCATCGTCGAGTTGAACGACGAGGTGATGTCGCGGCTGACCGATCAGGTGTTCGAGGGCGAGATCGTTCTGGGCGTGCCGCATGACATCGTCTATCCCGCCGTGCCGCAGGTGTTGCAGCGGTTCGCCCATCAGTTCCCGCGGATGAAGGTGAACCTGATCACCTCGTTCACGCGTGAGCTGAAGGCCCAGTTCCAGCGCGGCGAATGCGACGTGATCCTGACCACCGAGGCGGTGCTGGAGGCGGGGGGCGAAACCCTGACCACCAAGCCGCTCAGATGGGTCGGTTCGCCCGGCGGGTCGGCTTGGAAACAGCGCCCGTTGCGTCTGGCCTTTGGGCGATTCTGTATCTTCCGCGCCGGGGCTATTGCCGCGCTGGATCAGTCGGGCGTGGATTGGGAAATCGCGGTCGAGACGGAATCGGACCGCACGATCGAGGCCACCGTCAGCGCCGATCTGGCCGTGCACACCATGATCGACGGCACCGAGCCGCGCCATCTGGAGCAGATCCAGCACGGGGGGCAATTGCCCGATCTGGGGGCGCAGCAGATCAACATGTACGTGACCGACAAGGGGCGCAAACAGGTGATCGGCCATCTGGCCGACCAGCTGCGCCAAGCTTATCGCGCGATGTGACGTTTAAGGGGTCACGACGACCTTGCCGGTGGACTTGCGGGTCCGCAGCAGCTCCAGCCCCTCGGCCGCGTTGTCCAGCGTCACGACGTTGCTGACATGCGGCTTCAGCTTGCCCTGTTCGTACCAGCCGATCAGGGTGCGCAGGCTGTCGGTGATGACCTGCGGGTGGAACGCCATATAGCCGCCCCAGTAGACGCCCAGCACGCTGAGGTTTTTCACCAGCAGGTGGTTGGCGGGGATTTGCGGAACCTCGCCGCTGGCGAATCCGATGGGCAGCAGGCGACCCTCGGGTTTGCAGGCGCGGAAGGCGGCCTGCCATTGCTCGCCACCGACCGCGTCATAGACCACGTCCGCGCCGCCCAGCGATTTGACGATGCCCCGGATGTCCTGGCTTTCGGCGTCGATCAGGTGATCCGCGCCAGCGGCCTTTGCGACGGCCAGCTTGTCAGCGCCGCGTGCGCAGGCGATCACGGTCGCGCCCATCAGTTTGCCGATCTCGACCGCCGTCAACCCGACGCCACCGGCGGCACCGGTGACCAGCAGCGTTTCACCCGGTTGCATCCGCGCGCGGTGATCCAGCGCCACGTGGCTGGTGCCATAGGCGATCTGGAAGGCGGCGGCGTCCTCGAAGCTCATGCAGTCGGGGATTTCGACGCAGCGGTTCACGTCGAAAACGCCGTAATCAGCCAGCCCGCCCTGACCGCCGAACACCGCAACGCGGGTGCCGACCGCAGGCCCGTCCGTATCGGGGCCCAGCTGATCGACAACGCCCGCGACCTCCATCCCCAGGGTAAACGGCGCCTGTGGGGTGTCCTGATACTTGCCCTGAATCATCAGCAGATCGGCGAAGTTCAGACCGCAGGCCGCGATTTTCAGGCGGATCTGCCCCTTGGCGGGCTGAGGGATCGACAACTCGGTCAGCTCGGGCTGGGTTCCGATGGTGGGGACGTGAAAGGCGCGCATCTGTTTCCTCCGGTTTGCGCTGTTATGCGAAGCGGCAAGGGGGCTGTCAAACGGCCTGCGTGTTGGCGGATGAATTGGTCATCGAACCCGTCCAATTCGCCGCTTAATTGTCAGAACATTCATTTTTTTCCCGTTTTTGATGAGACCGATGCTTGATCCACATTCAAAATCCGATAGATTTCGGACGTTTGGTGTTCTTTTTACGTTTTGGTCAGGGAAGGTCTGCTAGGCCGTCCTGTGAGTGGTGGAACCAGTAGGGGATTATTCATGACGCATCCGGTGGACGTGCATGTAGGGCAGCGCATTCGGCACCATCGCTGGATGATGAGCATGACCCAGCAAGATCTGGCCGAAAAGGTCGGCATCAAATTCCAGCAGTTTCAGAAATACGAAACCGGGGCGAACCGCGTCAGTGCGTCTCGTCTCTGGGACATCGCAGAGGCGTTGGGCGTCAAGATCAGCTGCTTTTTCGAAGGCATCAACGACGACGCGCAGGCAGAGCAGATCACCGATGAAACCCGCGATCTGATGATGAACCGCGAGGCGCTGGATCTGATCCGCTCGTTCTATGCCATCCCCGAGGAACAGCGCCGCCGGTTGTTCGAATTGGCCAAGGTCTTGTCCGACGCCGCTTGAGCCACGCTGTTCGCTGGTGTAGGCGCTGAGATAGCGCAGCGCCGGAGGATACCATGACCGATCACGACAGCCTGATTGCCACGGCCCATGCTTTGGCCGATGCCGCCCGCGAGGCCGTTCGCCCCTGGTTCCGGCGTCCGGGCCTTGAGGCGGACAACAAGCTGTCGGCGGGCTTTGATCCGGTGACCGAGGGTGATCGCGCCGCCGAACGGGCCATGCGCGCGGTGCTGGCTGAAATGCGCCCCGACGACACGATCATCGGCGAGGAATTCGGCCGGACCGAAGGGCGCAGCGGTATTTCCTGGGTGCTGGACCCGATCGACGGCACGCGTGGGTTTCTGTCCGGCACGCCGACTTGGGGCGTGCTGATCGCCGCGTCGGATGCCTCGGGCCCGATTTTCGGCGTCATCGACCAACCCTATATCAAAGAGCGGTTCTGGGGCGGTCTGGGGCAGGCGCAGATGGACGGGCCGTTCGGGCCGCGCCCGCTGAACGTTCTGGGCTCGCGCCCGCTGTTGGACGCCATCGTGTTCACGACCTTCCCCGAAGTGGGTAGTGCCGCCGAAGGGCAGGGGTTCCATGACGTCGCCTCGAAATGCCGGCTGACGCGCTATGGGATGGATTGCTACGCCTATGCGCTGCTGGCCGCAGGTCAGATCGACCTGGTGATCGAGGCGGGATTGTCCAATTACGACGTGCAGGCACCCATTGCAGTGATTCAGGCGGCGGGCGGTCTGGTCACCGACTGGCAGGGTGGGCCGGCCCACGAAGGCGGGCGCATTCTGGCCGCTGCGGGGGCCGAACAACACGCCGAGGCGCTTAAAATTCTCAGCAATGTGCCTCTTGATTGATCGTTTGGTGCGTCCGATAAAGCGGTAACGGCGCGAGTCCTTTGTCCCTTTCTGTCGCGCCCTGTCACACTCTGACCGAAGGGGGCCAAAGGAGTGTGACCATGCGCGAAACCCTGATCCGCAATGCCGACCATATTCTGACGATGGACGATGACCGCCGCGAATTGCGCGGGGCGGATGTGTTGATCCGCGACGGGCAGATCGCTGCCATCGGGCACGGGCTGGTCACCCGCGGTGAGGTCGTCGAGGCGCGCGGCTGCGTCGTCACACCCGGCTTGGTGAACACGCACCACCACCTGTACCAGACCCTGACGCGCGCGGTGCCTGGCGGGCAGGATGCGCTGCTGTTCGGCTGGCTCAAGACGCTGTACCCGATCTGGGCGCGGTTCGGGCCCGAGGAGATGTTTACCTCGGCCCAGATCGGGCTGGCGGAACTGGCGCTGTCGGGATGCACGCTCAGCTCGGACCATCTGTATCTTTATCCCAATGGTGCGCGGCTTGAGGACACGATCCACGCCGCCGGCGAACTGGGCCTGCGGTTCCACCCCACGCGCGGAGCGATGAGCATCGGCGAAAGCGCCGGGGGCCTGCCGCCCGACAGCCTGGTCGAGCATGAGGCGGATATTCTGAACGACTGCATCCGCGTGGTGGACGCGTTCCACGATGCCTCGGACGGGTCGATGTGCCGGGTCGGGATCGCGCCGTGCTCGCCGTTTTCGGTCAGCCGAGAGCTGATGCGCGACGCCGCGCTGCTGGCGCGGGACAAGGGCGTGATGCTGCACACCCATCTGGCCGAGAACGACGAGGATATTGCCTATAGCCTGGAGAAATTCGGCTGCCGCCCCGGCCAATATGCCGAGGATCTGGGCTGGACGGGCGCGGATGTCTGGCACGCGCATTGCGTGAAACTGGACGGGCAAGAGATTGATCTGTTTGCGAAAACCCGCACGGGCGTGGCGCATTGCCCATGCTCGAACTGCCGTCTGGGCAGCGGGATCGCCCCGGTGCGCACGATGCGAGATGCCGGGGTCAAGGTCGCGCTGGGGGTCGACGGGTCGGCCAGCAACGACGCCGGTAACCTGATCGCCGAGGCGCGTCAGGCGATGCTGCTGCAACGGGTCTCGAAAGGGGCCGACGCGATGAGCGCGCGCGAGGCGCTGGAGATCGCCACCCGTGGCGGGGCCGAGGTGCTGAACCGCCCCGATTGCGGCCAGATCGCGCCGGGCAAACGAGCCGATATCGCGATCTGGGATGTGTCTGGGCTGGAAAGCGCCGGCAGCTGGGACCCCGCGGCATTGCTGTTGGCCGGGCCGATGAAGGTGCGGTATCTCTATGTCGAGGGGCGCCAGATCGTCCGCGACGGGCAGATCACGACGATTGATGTCGAGGCCCTGATCGCGCGGCAGGCGCGTCTGTTGTCCGGGCTCATGGCCTGATCCCAGCCGGTGTGTCGGCCAAAGGTTCGGAGGGAAGATGTTTAACGCAAAACGTGCCGTGATCTTGATGGCGTTTCTGGTTTCGGGGTGCTTTTCGACCGATCCGAACAAGGTCATGCCTCCGGCTAAGCCTACGCCGCCGGTTGCCCCGGTGGATGAGGTCAGTTTTGACAAGGCGCTGACCAAGGCGCGGCGCGCAGCGGGCGTGGGGGTGCTGACCGAGAACAAGGCGCTGGAGCGGTCCGCGACAGGCCATGCGAAGGACATGGAGCGGAAGGAATACCTGGCCCATGTGAACCCGGCGGGTCTGAATTTTGACAAGCGCATGCTGCGGGCAGGCTATTGCATCGCCTCGATGGCCGAGAACATCGCCGAAGGCCCGAAAACCGAGGCGGCGGTGTTCAAGATGTGGATGGACTCGCCTGCGCATCGCAAGAACATGCTGAACGGTAAGTACACGCAATACGGGCTGGCGCGGTCCGGCCGTTACTGGGTGCTGGACTTGGCGGGCCCCTGCGTGCGCAACTGACCAGCGACGTAAGTTGCTGAAATTGCACGATCATCACCCATCATGATGGTGGGGAAAATGGCCTCCCAGATGTCCTCGGCCCGTTCGGTGCGTTGGGCGATGGCGGGGGTCGAGGCGAGGTCCAGCACGACAATATCCGCCTCCATCCCCGGGGCCAGATTGCCGATCTTATCCTCCATCCGCATGGCGCGGGCAGACCCGGCGGTGGCCAGCCACAGCAGGTGCGCTGCGTGCAGCGGGTGGTGGCGCAGCTGGCCGATCTCATAGGCCGCGGCCATCGTCCGCAGCATCGAAAAGGACGACCCGCCCCCCGTATCCGTGGCCAGCCCGACGCGGTGCCCGGCCCCCATCATCGCGCCCATGTCGAACAGGCCCGAGCCGATGAAGGTGTTCGAGGTCGGACAATGGATCAGCGCGGCGTCAACCTCCAAAAGGCGGGATTTTTCGCGCTCTTCCAAGTGGATGGCGTGGCCGTACATGCCGCCGGGGCGCAGCAGTCCGTGTTCCTCGTAGGTGTCCAGATAGTCGCGCGCCTGCGGGTAGAGGGATTTAACCCATGCGATCTCGTCCACCTGTTCGGAGAGGTGGGTCTGCATCAGGCAATCCGGGTGCTCGCCCCAAAGCGCACCCAGGGCCGACAGCTGATCGGGCGTCGAGGTGGGGGAAAAGCGCGGGGTGATGGCATAGGATAGCCGGTCGACCCCGTGCCATTTTTCCAGCAGGCGTTTTGAGTCGTCATAGGCCGATTGCGCGGTGTCACGCAGGCCAACGGGGGCGGTGTCGCGGTCCATGCAGGTTTTGCCGGCCACCACGCGCATCCCGCGCGCCAGTGCCGCCTCGAAGATCGCGTCCACGCTGGTGGGGTGGATCGTGCAATAGCTGACAACGCTGGTGGTGCCGTTCGCCAGCACCAGATCCAGATAGCGCCCGGCGATTTCTGTCGCATAGGCGGGGTCGGCAAAACGCATCTCCTCGGGGAAGGTGTAGTGGTTCAGCCAGTCGATCAGCCGCTTGCCCCAGCTGGCGATGATCGCGGTCTGCGGGTAATGCACGTGGCTGTCCACGAAGCCCGCCATGATCAGCCCGTTGCCATGATCCGCCACCGCCGCCTGCGGATGACGCGCGCGCAGATCGTCGGCGGGGCCGACCTCGGCCACCTTGCCGGCGCGGATCAGAACGCCGCCGCGCGCCTCGTGCCGGGCGGCCTCGATTCCTTCGGCAAAGGGGTCTGCGTCAAAGCTCAGCACCTGCCCCAGCAGGAGGATGTCATCGGTCATGGCGGTTTCCTTTCCGCCCCACAGTATTGCGCGGCAAATCCAAGGTAAATCGCCCGCGCCCATTGTTTCCGCCCCTGACCTTCCGTTAAGAGGGGACGACGACAAAGCATTGGCAAATCGGGGGGCGAAATGAGCGAAGAGCACCAGATCGACGAACACCTGCCCGAAGAACCCGAAGAAGGCAGCTATGCGCTGGAGAAGCGCGCCGTCACCGCGATTCTGTATGCCGTTGACGTGGGCGATGCTGAACAGCTGAAAGAGCTGATGGAGCCGCTGCACGCGGCCGACATCGCCGACCTTCTGGAACAGCTGAACACCTACGATCGGCGCCGCCTGGTCGAGCTGTATGACCGCGAATTCGACGGGGAAATCCTGTCGGAACTGGACGAGGGCATTCGGGAAGAGATCATTTCGGTCCTGAAACCGCACGTTCTGGCCGAAGCTGTCCGCGAGATGGATTCGGATGACGTGGTGGACCTGGTCGAGGACCTGGACGAGCCGCAGCAGGAAGCCATCCTTGAGGCGCTGGAAGACGCCGACCGGGTTGCGGTCGAGCAGGCGCTGACCTATCCGGAATACTCGGCCGGTCGTCTGATGCAGCGCGAGGTCGTGACCGCGCCCGAACATTGGACCGTGGGCGACGCGATTGATTTCCTGCGGAATGCCGAGGAGCTGCCGGACCAGTTCTATCACGTGATTCTGGTCGATCCGCGGATGCATCCGATTGGCAACGTGACGCTGGGCAAGCTGATGTCCTCGCGCCGGACGGTGCCACTGAAGGACATCGTCGAGGACGTGTTCCAGGTGATCCCGGTCACCCAATACGAAGGCGACGTGGCCTATGCGTTCAACCAGTACCACCTGATTTCCGCCCCCGTCGTGGACGAGGCGGACCGTCTGGTCGGCGTCATCACCATCGACGACGCGATGGCCGTGCTGGACGAAGAACACGAGGAAGACATCCTGCGTCTGGCCGGTGTGAGCGACGAAGCCAGCCTGTCGGATACCATCCTTGAGGCCGCAAAAGGCCGCGCGCTGTGGCTGTTCGTGAACCTGCTGACGGCGATTCTGGCCTCGCTTGTGATTGATATCTTCGCCGAGACGATTAACCAGATGGTGGCGCTGGCAGTGCTGATGCCGATTGTCGCCTCGATGGGCGGCAATGCAGGGACGCAGACCATGACGGTGACGGTGCGGGCGCTGGCCACGCGCGACCTGACGGCGCAGAACGCGATGCGTGTGGTCGGGCGCGAGGTGTCCGTCGGTGCGCTGAACGGGGTGCTGTTCGGGCTGATCATGGCGCTGGTCGCGGGCTTCTGGTTCGGGGCGCCGATGCTGGCGGCGGTGATCGGCGTGGCGATGTTGCTGACGCAGGTCTCGGCGGCGATTGGCGGTATCGTGATCCCGATGGCGCTGGACCGGTTCGGGATCGACCCGGCGCTGGCCTCGGGGCCGTTCGTGACGACGGTGACGGATGTGGTCGGCTTCTCGGCCTTTCTGGGGCTGGCCGCCTCGGTGATGATGTGACGGATCTGGCTGCGCAAAAGGCCGCTGCACGCAAGGCCGCCTTTGCCCGCCGCAAGGCTGCGCATGAGGCCGGCCTGGTGGGCCGCGCCGCGCATCTGTCCGAGGTTCTGGCTGGCTATCGTGGCGTGCCGCTGGCCGGTTACATGCCGATCCGTACCGAGATCAGCCCGCTGCCCGCGATGGAGGAGGCCTCGGCCCACGGCATCGTCGGCGTGCCGGTGATCACGGGCGAAGGCCAGCCGCTGGTGTTTTCCCGGTGGGAACCGGGCTGTGCTATGCGTGACGGCCCGTTTGGCGCGCAAATCCCTGCGGTAGATGACTTTTTCGAACCCGAGATCCTGATCGTTCCGCTGGTGGCCTTTGATCGCAAGGGCGGGCGGCTGGGCTATGGCGGCGGCTTTTACGACCGCACGCTGGAGCTGCTGCGCGCCAAACGCGCGACGCTGGGCATCGGCTTTGCCTATGCCGCGCAAGAGGCGGACGACCTGCCGCTGGAACCCACCGATCAGCCGCTGGACATGATCGTCACCGAACAGGGTATCCTGAGTTTCTGAGCGCCCCAGCGGCGCCAATAGGAGGGCCGCATGGCAGAACACAGCTACTCTTCTCGCATCGTCTGGACCGGCAATCGTGGCGAGGGGACGGCGCATTACCGCGCCTATGACCGCACCTGGAACATCGAGACGCCGGGAAAGCCGGTCGTGGAATGCTCGAACGATCCGCTGCTGGGCGGCGATCCGACCAAGCCCAACCCCGAGGACCTGTTGATCTCGGCCCTCAGCGCCTGTCACATGCTGTGGTATCTGCACTACGCCAGCGATGCGGGCATCCGCGTGCTGGGCTACGAAGACAGCCCCGACACGGTGGGCGAGGTGCTGCCCTCGGGCGCGGGTCGATTCCTGCGCGCGACCCTGCGGCCCCGGATCACTTTGGCGTCTGGTAGCGACACTTCGGCGGCGGACGCAATCCACGGGCGCATCCACGACGTGTGTTTCATCGCGCGCTCGGTCAGTTTCCCGGTGTCCTACGCGGCGACATATCACGTGGGCTAAGGCGAGTTCCCTCTTGCCTGCGGCGGGGCGGGGGCCTAGGCAGGTCGCATGAAAATACTGTTTCTTGGCGATGTGATGGGGCGGGCCGGTCGGCGCGCTGTAACGGAAAACCTGCCGCGGCTGCGCGACGAGTGGAAGCTGGATTTCGTCGTGGTCAACGGCGAGAACGCCAGCAACGGCGCGGGGCTGAGCGGCGATCACGCCAAGCTGCTGCTGGATGCGGGCGCTGACGTGGTGACGCTGGGCGACCATGCCTTCGACCAGAAGGATATGCTGCAATTCATCGAGAAAGAGCCACGCATCCTGCGCCCGCTGAACTATGCCAAGGGCGCGCCGGGTATGGGTGCGCGGGTCTATCAGGACGGGCGTGGGCGCAAGATCCTGGTCGCGCAGGTGCTGGGCAACGTGTTCATGAAACGCGCCTTTGACGATCCGTTCTCGACCATCGACGAGGTGCTGCGCAAGCACCCGCTGGGCGGGGCCGTACAGGCGGCGCTGGTCGATGTGCATTGCGAGGCGACCAGTGAAAAGATGGGCATGGGCCATTTCTGCGACGGGCGCGCCAGCCTGATCGTGGGCACCCACACCCATGTGCCGACCAGCGACACCCAGATCCTGCCGCGCGGCAGTGCCTTCCAGTCGGATGCGGGGATGTGCGGCGATTACGACTCGGTCATCGGCATGGAAAAGACCGAGCCGCTGCGCCGCTTCGTGACTGGCATGGTCAAGGCGCGATTCAGCCCGGCCGAGGGCGAAGCTACCCTGTCGGGCGTCTATGTCGAGACCGACGATCGCACCGGATTGGCCAAGGAAGTGCGCATGATCCGCCAAGGCGGACGTTTGCAGCAGGCGGGTCTTTGACGCAGGCGCATTTTATGCGCTCGCATCGTGCCGACCCTTGCCCGTGTGCGGCGCTTCGGCGAAACTGACTCGGCTGTTTTGATCTAGGAGGTCGCATGGACCTGTTTCACCTGTCGCAGTCCACGCAGGCGATTTTGACGCTGCTGGTGCTGGTTGGCATGTTCGCCATGTTCGTGAAAGAGGTCTTTCCGACCGAGGTCGTCGCGATCGCAGGAACAGCATTGATGCTGGTGCTGGGCCTGCTGCCCTACAAGGCCGCGCTGGGGGTTCTGTCGAACCCGGCGCCCTGGACCATTGCCATGATGTTCATCGTGATGGGCGCCTTGGTGCGTACCGGCGCGCTGGATGCGTTTACGGTGCTGGCGGACCGGCAGGCGCGCTCGAAACCCAAGCTGGCGATCGCGATGCTGCTGGTGTTCGTTGTGCTGGCCTCGGCGATCATGAACAACACGCCGGTTGTCGTGGTGATGATCCCGGTCTTCGTGCAGCTGTCCTCGACCATGGGGATTGCCGCCAGCCGGTTGCTGATCCCGCTGTCCTATGCCGCGATCATCGGGGGCACGCTGACGCTGGTCGGCACCTCGACCAACCTGCTGGTTGACGGTGTGGCGCGCTCCAAGGGGATGGAGGGGTTCTCGATCTTCGAAGTGACGCCGTTGGCGGTGATCCTGGTGCTTTGGGGGATGATCTACCTGACCGTGTTCGGAAAACTGCTGCTGCCCGAGCGCACCAGCATGGCCAACATGCTGTCGAACAAAAGCCGGATGAAGTTCTTTACCGAAGCGGTCATTCCCCCCGAATCCAACCTTGTCGGCCGAGAGGCGCTGGGGGTTCAGCTGTTCAAACGCGAAGGCGTGCGGCTGATCGACGTCATCCGTGGCGACCAGTCGCTGCGACATGAGCTGGAAGGCGTCACGCTTCGGGTCGGTGACCGCGTGGTGTTGCGGACCCAGATGACCGAGCTGCTGAGCCTGCAACGCAACAAGAGCCTGAAGCGCGTGGATCAGGTTTCGGCCGTGGAAACGCAGACGGTCGAGGTGCTGATCACCCCGGGCTGCAAGATGGTGGGGCGCTCGCTGGGTTCGATGCGTCTGCGCCGTCGCTACGGTGTCTATCCGCTGGCCGTGCACCGGCGGAACCAGAACATCGGTTCGAAACTGCAAGAGCTGGTGGTGCGCGTGGGCGACACGCTGCTGCTGGAAGGCGCGCCCGAGGATATTCAGCGTCTGGCCGCGGATATGGACATGGTGGATGTGACGCATCCCTCGGCCAAGGCGTTCCGCCGTGCGCAGGCCCCCGTGGCGATTGCCGCGTTGTTGGGCGTCGTGGTGCTGGCCGGGCTGGGCATCGCCCCGATCCTGCTGTTGTCCACATTGGCCGTCGCCGTGGTGCTGCTGACCCGCTGCATCGACTCGGACGAGGCGTTTTCCTACGTGGATGGCCGCTTGCTGGCGCTGATCTTTGCCATGCTGTCGATTGGCGCCGCGCTGGACCATACCGGCGCGATCCAGTTGGTTGTCGGCGCGATCGAGCCATGGCTGTCCGTACTGCCACCGGTGCTGGTGATCTGGGCGATCTACCTGCTGACCTCGATCCTGACCGAGATGGTGTCGAACAACGCCGTCGCCGTGGTGATGACGCCCATCGCCATCGGGCTGGGGCAGGCGATGGGGGTGGACCCGCGCGCGCTGGTGGTTGCGGTGATGATCGCCGCCTCGTGCAGCTTTGCCACGCCCATCGGCTATCAGACCAACATGCTGGTTTATGGCCCGGGCGGGTACAAGTTCACCGACTTCCTGCGTGTCGGCATTCCGCTGAACCTGACGATGGGGATGCTGGCCTCGGTGCTGATCCCGATGTTCTTTCCGCTCTGAGGGATCAGAGCGGCCAGAAGATCAGGATCAACGGGATCGAGACGGCCACGACCAGAAGCTCCAACGGCAGGCCCATGCGCCAGTAATCGCCAAAGCGATAGCCGCCGGGGCCCAACACCAGCGTGTTGTTCTTGTGCCCGATCGGCGTCAAAAAGGCCGAGGACGCGGCAATCGCCACCGCCATCAGGAACGGATCGGGGCTGACGCCCAGCTGTTGCGCCATCGTGATGCCGATGGGGGCCGCGACAATGGCCGTGGCGGTGTTGTTCAGCACATCCGACAGCGTCATCGTCACCACCATCAGCACGGTCAGGATGGCCCATGCGGGCATCCCTGCGGTCAGGTCCACCAGCGCGCCCGCGATCAATTGCGTGCCGCCTGACGTCTCCAGCGCCGCCCCCAGCGGAATCATCGAGCCCAGAAGGACGACGACCGGCCATTCGATATGATCGTAGAGCTCCTCCAGCGGCATGATGCGGGTCAGCACGTAGGCCACGACCACAAGGCCAAGGGCGATGGGCAGGTAGATCAGGCCGATGCTGGCGGCCAGAACGGCGCCCGCGAACAGGCCGATGGCCAGCCAGGTTTTGGAGTTCTCGGTCACGGTCAGCCCGCGCTCGGCCAGCGGCAGGACGCCCAGCCAGTCCAGCACGTCGGCGGCGGCACCGCGCGGGACCAGCAGCAACAGAATGTCACCCGGCAGCACTTGCGTCTTGCGGACCTGATCGCGGATCGCCTGACCCTGACGCGAGATGCCCAACAGGACAGTGCGCTGACGCCATGCCAGACCGATCCCCTGCGCCGTGCTGCCGACCAGACGGGATTCCTGCGGCACGACGGCCTCGATGATGTCCAGCCCTTCGCCGTCCGCCTTCAGCAGCGCCTCGCGCTTTTCGTCGGAAAAGGCCAGCGACAGGGCCGAGCGGAACTCGTCCAGTGCGGCTGGGGCGGCCTCCAGCACCAGTGCGTCGCCAGCCTGCAGGGTGCTGTAGCGCGAGCGGCCATAGCGGCGTTTGCCGTCGCGGATCAGGCCAATGATGACGACGTCGGCTTTCTCGGCTTCCTCGTACAGCTCCTCGACCCGTTTGCCGATTAGTTTTGAGGCGTCGGGAATGGTCAACTCGGCGATATAAGCGCCCAGATCGGCCACCTGCGCGGTGGCGTCGTCCCGCTTGGGGATCAGCCGCCAGCCGATGAACGCCACGAAGATCAGCCCCGCAACCGCCGTCAGACCGCCCACGGGGGCAAAGTCGAACATGTGAAACGGCTCGCCCAGCGATTCCTCGCGGATGGCGGCGATGATGATGTTGGGGGGGGTGCCGATCAACGTGGCCATGCCGCCCAGAATGGTGGCAAAGCTCAGCGGCATCAGGCTCAGGCCGGGGTTGCGCCCGGCCTTGTGGGCGGTCTGGATGTCCACCGGCATCAGCAGTGCCAGCGCCGCGACGTTGTTCATGAAGGCCGACAGCACGCCGCCGATCCCGCCCATCAGCGCGATATGCCCGCCCAGGGCGCGGCTGCTGTCCACCAGCGTGCGCGTGATCAGGAACACCGCGCCCGACCGCACCAGCCCGGCCGAGACGATCAGAACCAGCGCCACCACCAGCGTGGCCGAATGCCCAAAGCCCGAAAACGCGTCCTTGACGGGAATCACCCCCAGCACCACGCCCAGAAGCAGCGCGCTGAACGCCACCAAGTCGTAGCGGTAGCGCCCCCACAAAAGCAGGACAAAGACGCCGCCGAACAGGGAAAACAGGATGATCTGGTCATTGGTCATGGCAAAGGCTCCTTTCGGCCAGACAATCGCAGCGCAGAAGCGAACGCAACCACCTTGCGGCCCCTCCCTGCCGTGGCATATAGAGGCGCGACGCAATTTTACTGATGAGGGAGGCACCGATGGCCGGCCACTCAAAATGGGCAAACATCCAGCATCGCAAGGGCCGGCAGGACGCCGCTCGCTCGAAGCTGTTCTCGAAATTCTCGAAAGAGATCACCGTCGCCGCAAAGATGGGTGATCCCGACCCCGACAAGAACCCGCGCCTGCGCCTAGCGATCAAGGAAGCCAAGTCGCAGTCCATGCCCAAGGACAACATCGAACGCGCCATCAAGAAGGCCGTCGGTGGCGAGGGCGAAGCCTACGAAGAAATCCGCTACGAAGGCTACGGCCCGAACGGCGTTGCGGTGATCGTCGAGACGATGACCGACAACCGCAACCGCACCGCCTCGAATGTGCGCTCGCTGTTCACCAAGCACGGCGGCAACCTGGGCGAGACCGGCTCGGTTGGCTTCATGTTCGACCGCAAGGGCGAGATCAGCTATCCGGCTTCGGTCGGTGACGCCGACACCGTGATGATGGCCGCGATCGAAGCGGGCGCCGAGGATGTCGAAAGCACCGAAGAAGGCCATGTGATCTGGTGCGCCGACACCGACCTGAACGAGGTCTCGACCGCACTGGAATCCGAACTGGGCGAGTCGGACTCGACCAAGCTGGTGTGGAAGCCGCAGACCACGACCGAGCTGGGTCTGGAAGACATGCAAAAGCTGATGAAGCTGCTGGATGCCCTGGAAGACGATGACGACGTGCAGCGCGTCACCTCGAATTTCGAGGCGTCGGACGAGGTGATGGAGCAGCTCTGATCCCCAAACAGGATCAACGCGATTTGGCCGGCCCTTCGGGGCCGGTTTCTTTTTGACTCAAAGGCTTTCGTGCCGAAGCTCATCCAGATCGGATTTTGCGGTCCTTGGATGCGGCAAAAGAGGCCGAAAAGTTATCCCCAACATCCATTGTTTTGGCATCAGAAATGGCTTTTGAAAAAGAGTCCTTTTTTGCAAAGATTCCGTTAAAGCTAGCCGCCAGTTTTATCGAAAACCGATATTGAAGTTCTTATCCACAGACGAGGTCCAAGTGTGTGGACAGTTTTGTGGATAAATTTACATGCGGGCTTCATCGCCTCACTCTGCGGATTTTCGGCTCATCTCTACGAGAGAGCGCGCGCCTGTCGTAGCTTCGCTCTGAAAGTGGTTGATATTGAACGCAGAACCCGCGCATCGCCGGATTCAGTCTGGCCGCCGCAATCGGTTTCATTTAGGTCTATGCAGGCAACCGGAATGGGTCCGGTTGGTCTGATCGGCGAGGAACGTCATGGAATCTGCCCTTGCAGGCTTCGCACTCGGCTTGTCGCTGATCATGGCGATCGGCGCGCAGAATGCTTTCGTTCTGCGGCAGGGCATTCGGCGCGAGTATGTCTTTGCGGTCTGCCTGACCTGTGCGCTGTCCGATGCGATCCTGATCGCGGCCGGTGTATCCGGCTTTGGCATTCTGGTGACCAAGATGCCCTGGCTGGAGCCGCTGATGCGTTGGGGCGGCGCGGCCTTTCTGATCGTCTACGGGGCGCGGAGCTTTCGCGCGGCGTGGCAGGGGGGCGAGCATCTGGACGCTGCGGAAACCGGACGGTCCAGCCTGAAGGGCGTGCTGCTGACGTGCCTGCTGCTGACTTGGGCCAACCCCCATGTCTATCTGGATACGGTCGTCCTGTTGGGCTCGGTCGCGTCGCAATATCCGGATCGGTTGCCCTTTGCCCTGGGCGCCATGACGGCAAGCTTTCTGTTCTTCTTCTCGCTGGGCTACGGGGCGCGGCTGCTGGCCCCCCTGTTCCGGCGTCCGGTCGCCTGGAGGGTGCTGGACGTGTTCGTCGGCCTGGTGATGTGGAGCGTTGCGGCCAGTCTGATCCTCTAGCCTCTTGCGGCGGCGCAGAAACCGTGAATTAGTACACATATGAACGATCAAGCCCAATCCCGCCCCGTCCTTGGTGTCCTCTGGATGCTGGTCACCGGGTTGCTGTTCGTATGTGTCACGGCGCTGGTGAAAACCCTGGGTCCGGTTATCCCGGCGGCTGAGGCGGCGTTTCTGCGCTATGCCATCGGTCTGATCTTCGTCATACCGATGCTGCGCCCAATCCTGAAAGCCAAACTGACGCGCCGCCAGTGGGGGCTGTTTGCCCTGCGGGGGCTGGCGCATTCCGGTGGGGTGGCCCTGTGGTTTTACGCGATGGCGCGCATTCCGATCGCGGACGTGACGGCGATGAACTACATGTCGCCGATCTACGTGACGCTCGGCGCGGCCTTATTTCTGGGCGAAAAACTGGCACTGCGCCGTATTCTGGCAGTCGTGATCGCGCTTGTCGGGG
Organism: Thalassobius vesicularis; assembly: GCF_004799325.1. GTDB lineage: Bacteria > Pseudomonadota > Alphaproteobacteria > Rhodobacterales > Rhodobacteraceae > Thalassobius > Thalassobius vesicularis. The sequence goes on along the minus strand of NZ_SSMD01000002.1, from coordinate 267,957 downwards.
CTGTCATCATCCTGCGCCCCGGCTTTCGCGAAATCGGCCACGGCCATGTGGCGATGCTGATCGCGGCGGTGGTTTTTGGCGCCTCGTACCTGCTGGCCAAACTCCTGAGCGATGAGACCAGCCCGATCATCGTTGTCGGCATGCTGTCGATTTTCGTGACGATCGGGTTATTCCCGATGGCGCTGTCGAATTGGGTCACGCCCAGCTGGCATGCCTTGGGCATGTTGGCGGCCGTGGCCTGCGTGGCGACGGCGGGGCATTACACGATGACGCTGGCCTTTGCGGCGGCGCCCATCACGGTGACGCAGCCGGTTACGTTCCTGCAGCTGCTTTGGGCCTGCTTGCTGGGCTACTTCGTGTTCGACGAAGGGCTGGACCTTTGGGTGGTCGTCGGCGGGGGCGTGATCCTGGGCTCGGTCAGTTTCATCACCTGGCGCGAGGCGGTGCTGAAGCGCCGGATGCGGACGCCGCCCGCCATCGCCACCAAGGTCTGATCACGCGCCGCGCGGGTCCAGCAGTTTCTCCATGATCGATTCCGGGGTGATGTGGCCCAGCACCGTGTCGCCGTCGACCACGTTGACCAGCCCACCGGCCGAGGCCTTCATCACGTCCCTGACGGGCGCATCCGGGGCCACGTTGACCGTCGCCTCTGCCGTGCCCTGTTGCATCACATCCCGTGCGCAGAGAACCCCAAGCGGGTTCATATGTGCAACGAAATCAGCCACATAGTCGGTTGCCGGCGCGGTAAAGATCTCTTGCGGGGTGCCGCATTGGACGATCCGGCCTCCCTCCATGATGGCGATGCGATTGCCGATCTTAAAGGCTTCGTCCAGGTCGTGGCTGACGAAGATGATGGTGCGTTTGAGGGACTTTTGCAGCTCTAGCAATTCGTCTTGAAGGTGCGCGCGGATCAGCGGGTCGAGCGCCGAGAACGGTTCGTCCATCAGCAGGATCGGAGCCTCGGTTGCAAAGGCGCGGGCCAGGCCGACGCGTTGTTGCATGCCGCCCGACAGCTCTCCGACGCGGCGATCGGCCCAGTTGGCCAGGCCGACCAGCTCTAGTTGGGCGTTGACGCGGTCGTTGCGCTCGGCCTTGGCCATGCCGGCCAGTTCCAGGCCCAGGCCGACGTTTTCGCGGACGGAACGCCAGGGCAGCAGGCCGAATTGTTGGAATACCATCGCAACGCGGTGCATCCGGATGCGCCGCAGGGTGGCCTTGTCCGCGTCCGAGACGTTGACCAGCGCGTTCCCGTCGCACACCCAGGTCGCCCCGCGCACCACCGGGTTGAGGCCGTTGACCGCGCGCAGAAGGGTCGATTTGCCCGAGCCCGACAGGCCCATCAGCACGAGGATTTCACCCTCTTTCACCTCGAGTGAGCAGTTGTGGACGCCCAGCACCTGACCGGTTTCCGACTGTACCTGCGCCCGGGTCTGACCCTGGTCCATCAGGGGCAGCGCCTGGTCGGGATGGTCGCCGAAAACGATCGACACATTGTCGAATTTCACTGCGATTCCAGCGGTTTGAGAGGAAGAGGTTACATGAGTCATTTGTCACGCTCCACACGCAGCATACGGTCGAGAAGGATGGCCAGCACCACGATCACGAAGCCGGATTCAAAGCCAAGCGCGGTGTTCACCTGGTTCAGTGCGCGCACCACCGGCACGCCCAAACCATCGGCGCCGACGAGGGCCGCAATGACCACCATCGACAGCGACAGCATGATCGTCTGGTTCAGGCCGGTCATGATCTGGGGCAGGGCGTAGGGCAGTTCGACTTTCATCAGGGTTTGGTGCGGCGTCGCGCCAAACGCCTGCGCCGCTTCGAGCAAAGATTTCGGGGTCGAGGTCACGCCCAGATGGGTCAAACGGATCGGTGCGGGCAGCACGAAGATCACCGTAGCGATCAGGCCGGGCACCATGCCGATGCCAAAAAACACAATGGCTGGAATAAGATAGACGAAAGTCGGCAAGGTTTGCATCAGGTCCAGCACGGGACGCATGGCTTGGTAGAGTTTGGGGCGGTGGGCGGTGGCGATGCCGATGGGGACGCCCAGACCCATGCACACCACGCAAGAGGAGAGCACGAGGGTCAGCGACTCGGTCGTTTCCTCCCAATAATCCTGGTTGAGGATGAACAGAAACCCGACCGCCACGGTCGCCGCCGGTTTCCAGTTGCGCTGCAGCAGCCAGGTCAGGCCCGCGAATATCGCAATGATTACAAGTGGATGGGGTGTCTGAAGCACCCAGAGGATCGCCTCGATCAGGTTCTCCAACGCGTCAGAGAGGTTGTCGAAGAACAAAGCCCCATGCAGTTGGAACCAGTCGAAGATCTTTGCGGCAAGCTTGCCGACGGGGATTTTTGTCTCTGTGATCCAGTCCATTTTTCCGTCTCTGTTCACCCGCAGCGCGGGGCGTTAACGGACGCGTAACCGCCCGGATTGTAAGATTCTCTCCGAAAAACGTACGTCGTTTCCGGAGCCACGTTCAGCCGCGTGGCGACAGCACCAATGCCAGGCCCGAGGCGATCAGGAACCCGCCGACGCCGCGGTTCAGCAGGTGCAGCCGCAGCGGCGTCAACACGGAGGACATCGCCCAACCCAACCCCGAATAGAGCGCGGCGGCCAACAGCTCGAGCGCGAGGAACCACAGGCCGAGTTCGACGAATTGCCCGGCGACGGGCGCGTTGAAATCGACGAATTGCGGCAGGAAGGCCGTGAAGATCGCGATCGCCTTGGGATTGCCGATGGCGATCAGGAAATCCTGCCGGGCCAGCGCCCGCAAACGCGCATCACGCGGCGCGACGGGGGCGGCTGCGTCAGGCGCAGGGGTGCGCCAGAGCTTCCAGCCGACATAGGCCAGATAGGCGGCACCGGCATATGCGACGACGGTGAAGGCGGCCTCGGACGCGGCCAGCAGCATCCCCATGCCCAAGCCGACCAGCGCGATCATCGCGGCAAAGGCGGGCAGGCGGCCGACGCTGCCCGCAACGGCGCGCGTAAAGCCCAACCGTGAGGCGTTCGAGAAGGACAGCAGGTTGTTCGGCCCGGGCGCCGCATTCAGCGCAAAACAGGCCGGCACGAAAAGCATGAGCGAGGTCAGCGTCATGGCGGGGCGTTCCCTAAAGGTCAGGGCTGCGCCCTGTCACGATGCCTCGGCCCCCCGCCTGTCCTCCCCCCGTGGCCGGGGGGAGGGAGCGTGTGGAGGCCGACCCAGTCTTACAGGCCGAGCGCCGATTTCACGGCGGCCATGGCGTCGCCGCCATCCATCGTGGTCACGCCGTCCAGCCAGGGACCCAGCGCGTCGGGGTTGGCTTTCAGCCAAGCGGCGGCTGCCTTGTCGGGATCGGTGCCGTCGTTCAGGATCGCGCCCATGATCTCGTTCTCCATCGCCAGCGAGAACTCGAGGTTGGTCAGCAGCTTGCCGACATTGGCGCATTCGGTGACATAGCCCGCGCGGGTGTTGGTGTAGACGGTGGCGCCGCCCAGATCCGGGCCGAACCAGTCGTCGCCGCCGGTCAGGTAGGACATCTGGAAGTTGGCGTTCATCGGGTGGGGTTCCCAGCCGAGGAAGATCACCGGCTCGCCCTTGCGATCCGCACGGGCGACCTGTGCCAGCATCCCCTGTTCCGAGCTTTCCACGACCTCGAACCCGGTCAGGCCAAAGGCGTTGTCCTTGATCATGTCCATGATCAGGCGGTTGCCGTCATTGCCCGGCTCGATGCCGTAGATCTTGCCTTCGAGCGCGTCCTTGTGGGCGGCGATGTCGGCGAAATCCTTGATCCCCAGATCGGCGGCGGCCTTGTTCACGGCGAGGGTATATTTCGCGCCGTAGAGGTTAGCCTTGACGGTGTCGACGGTCTTGGCGTCGCGGTAGGGGGCAATGTCGGCCTCCATCGTGGGCATCCAGTTGCCCAAGAAGATGTCGACGTCGCCACCGGCCAGCGAGGTATAGGTCACGGGCACGGACAGGACCTTGATGTCGGTGTCATAGCCCAGCGCCTGCAGCACGACGGTGGTCGCGGCGGTGGTGGCAGTGATGTCGGTCCAGCCCACATCCGAGAAGGTGACCTTGCCGCAATCGGCAAAAGCCGGCGCGGCGGCCAGCAGGGCCAGAGCGGACAGAGTAGTTTTCATGGTCATTGGGACCTCCCGGTTTTTCTTGATTGACGAGTCAATTAAAAGTCATCTAGCTTAACAAGGCAAGGAGTTTGTCATGCCGAAGCTGGGAATGGAGCCTATACGCCGGGCCTCGCTGATAAAAGCGACAATCGACGAGATCGGCAAAGCGGGGTCTCTGGACGTCACCGTCAGCCAGATCGCGAAACGCGCGGGCATGTCCAGCGCGCTGGCGCATCATTACTTCGGCGGCAAGGAACAGATTTTTCTGGCGGCGATGCGGCACACCTTGTCGGTCTATGGCGGCGAAGTGCGCGGCGCCCTGCTGATGGCGCGCAGCCCGTCCGAGCGGGTCGAGGCGATCGTGCGTTCCTCCTTCAGTCATACCAATTTCCGGCGCGAGGTCGTGGCCGCCTGGCTGAACTTCTACGTGCTGGCGCAAAGCTCGGACGAGGCGCGCCGCCTGCTGATCATCTACCAGAAACGCCTGCGCGCGAACCTGCGCCACGCCCTGCGCCCCGCCTACGGCGCGCAAGCCCCCGACATGGCCGAACGTCTGGCCGCGTTGATCGACGGCGCCTATCTGCGCCAATCCCTGGGGCAGGGCGAACAGGACGCCGAGGCGGCGATCCATCTGGCCTTGGGTTGCCTGCCAAAGCCATCCAACACTGCCCTTTCTGCTTCTTTCTGATGAAAATACTCGATAAAATGCCCTATCCGACCCAACCCACCTCCAGCCATTTCATCAACGGCCGCTATGTCGAAGACACCGCCGGAACGCCGCTGCCGGTGATCTACCCGGCCACGGGCGAGCAAATCGCGACCCTGCACATGGCCACCCCGGCGATCGTCGAACAGGCCCTGACTGCGGCGCGCGCTGCTCAGGCCGCTTGGGCCGCGACAAGCGGAGCCGAGCGCGGGCGCATCCTGCGCCGGGCCGCTGATATGATCCGCGAGCGCAATCACGATCTGTCGATTCTGGAAACCTATGACACCGGCAAACCGCTGCAGGAAACGCTGGTGGCCGATGCCTCCTCTGGCGCGGATGCGCTGGAATATTTCGGTGGCATGGCCGCGACCCTGACGGGCGAGCATATCCCGCTGGGCAACGGCAACTGGGCCTACACGGTGCGAGAGGCGTTGGGCGTTTGCGTGGGCATCGGGGCGTGGAACTACCCGACCCAGATCGCCTGCTGGAAGGCCGCGCCTGCGCTGGCCTGTGGCAATGCGATGGTGTTCAAACCGTCTGAAACCACCCCGCTCTGTGCGCTGAAAATCGCCGAGATCCTGCATGAGGCCGGCCTGCCGGCGGGTCTTTATAACGTGATTCAGGGCGCGGGCGAGGTTGGCAAGTCGCTGGTGACGGACGCGCGGGTGGATAAGGTCTCGCTGACCGGATCGGTGCCGACGGGGCGCAAGGTTTATGCGGCGGCGGCCGAGGGCATGAAGCACGTCACGATGGAGCTGGGCGGGAAATCCCCGCTGGTGATTTTCGACGACGCGGATCTGGACGATGCCGTGGGCGGGGCGATTCTGGGGAATTTCTATTCCTCGGGGCAGGTGTGCTCGAACGGCACGCGGGTGTTCGTGCAGAAGGGCATTAAAGAGGCGTTTCTGGCGCGTCTGGCCGAGCGGCTGGAGGGTGCCCAGATCGGCGACCCGCTGGACGAGGCGACGAGCTTTGGGCCGATGGTGTCCGAGGGGCAGTTGGGGATTGTCGAGCGATACATCGCCAAGGGCGTCGAGGAAGGCGCGCGGCTGGTGGCGGGCGGCAAGCGTTTGGCGGGTAATGGGTTTTTCATCGAGCCGACGGTGTTTGCGGATGTCTCGGATGACATGATCATCGCCCGCGAAGAGATTTTCGGCCCCGTGATGTGCGTGCTGGATTTCGACGATGAGGCCGAGGTGTTGGCCCGCGCGAATGACACGGAATACGGGCTGGCGGCGGGCGTGTTCACGCGCGATCTGGCGCGGGCGCATCGGATGGTGGCGGGGTTCCGGGCCGGGACCTGCTTCATCAACTCTTATAATGACGCGCCTGTGGAGGTGCCGTTCGGGGGCGTGAAGGCCTCGGGCGTGGGGCGCGAAAACTCGAAAGCGGCGATCGAGCACTATTCGCAACGAAAATCGGTTTTCGTGCGGATGGGCCGAGTGGAGGCGCCGTTCTGAACCCCCTGTGGGGCCGCGCCTCTCGGGCCGGCCCACCCGCCCACCCCCGTCCCGAGAGGCGCGGGGGCTGGGCCTATGACGGAGCGACGTGATGGAAGCGGATTTCGTGATCGTGGGCGCGGGCAGCGCGGGCTGCGCGATGGCTTATCGTTTGGGCGAGGCTGGTGCGAAGGTGCTGGTGATCGAGTATGGCGGCACCGATGCGGGGCCGTTCATCCAGATGCCAGCGGCCTTGTCCTATCCGATGAACATGGGGATTTATGACTGGGGCTTTCAGTCGGAGCCGGAGCCGCATCTGGGCGGGCGACGGTTGGCCACCCCGCGCGGCAAGGTGATTGGCGGGTCGTCCAGCATCAACGGGATGGTGTTCGTGCGCGGGCATGCGCGGGATTTCGACCATTGGGAAGAGGTCGGCGCGGCTGGCTGGGGCTATCGGCATGTGCTGCCGTATTTCAAGCGGATGGAGACGTGGCATGGCGGTGCGTCCGACTATCGCGGGACCGAGGGGCCGCTGCATGTGACGCGTGGGCCCCGGAAAAACCCGCTGTTCCATGCCTTTGTCGAGGCCGGGCGGCAGGCCGGGTATCCGGTGACGGACGACTATAACGGTCAGCAGCAGGAGGGCTTTGGCCCGATGGAGCAGACCGTGTATCGCGGGCGGCGCTGGTCGGCGGCGAATGCGTATCTGAAGCCTGCGCGGAAGAAGTTTGGCGTGGATGTGGTGCGCGCGCTGGCGCGGCGGGTGGTCATCGAAGGCGGCCGTGCGGTCGGTGTCGAGGTTGAGCGCGGCGGCAAGGTCGAGGTGATCCGGGCGCGGCGCGAGGTGGTGTTGGCGGCGTCGTCGATTAATTCTCCGAAACTGTTGATGCTGTCGGGGATCGGGCCGGGCAAACATCTGGCGGAGCATGGGATTGATGTCATTGCGGATCGGCCCGGTGTGGGCGCGAATCTGCAGGACCATCTGGAGATTTACATGCAGATGGCCTCGGCCCAGCCGGTGACGCTGTACAAGTATTGGAACCTGTGGGGCAAGGCGTTGATCGGGGCGCAGTGGCTGTTCACGGGGACGGGTCTGGGGGCGTCGAACCAGTTTGAGAGCGCCGGGTTCATTCGGTCGGCGGCGGGGGTCGATTATCCGGATATCCAGTATCACTTCATCCCGATCGCGGTGCGTTACGATGGCAAGGCGGCGGCCGAGGGGCACGGGTTCCAGGCGCATGTGGGGCCGATGCGGAGTGCCTCGCGCGGGTCGGTGACGCTGCGCTCGGGTGATGCCAAGGCGGCGCCGGTGATCCGGTTCAACTATATGAGCGAGGAGAGCGACTGGCGCGATTTCCGGCAGTGCATCCGGCTGACGCGGGAGCTGTTCGGGCAGGAGGCGTTCGCGCCCTATGTGAAGCATGAGATCCAGCCGGGGGCGGGGTTGCAGAGCGATGACGAACTGGACGGCTTCCTGCGCGAGCATGCAGAGAGTGCGTATCACCCCTGCGGAACGTGCCGGATGGGCGCGGCCGATGATCCGGGCGCGGTGGTGGACCCTGAGGCGCGGGTGATCGGGGTCGAGGGGCTGCGGGTGGCCGACAGCTCGATCTTCCCGCGGATTACGAATGGCAATCTGAACGCGCCCTCGATCATGGTGGGGGAGAAGGTTTCGGACCTGTTGCTGGGGCGCGAGCCCTTGGCGGCGGAGGCGCTGGAGCCGTGGATGAATCCCGATTGGCAGGGGGCGCAGAGATAGGGGCGCTGCCCCTCGGCCTGCGGCCTCACCCCGGAGTATTTTCGATCAGAAAGAAGCAAGGGGCGGCAGGGTTGATCCGTGTCAATGTGGGGCGCGATACGCGGCGGTAGGGTTGAGCGCAAACAACAAGACTCGGAGGACGCGCGATGTCGAACACCCCCCACGAACTGCACGATGAATTCCCCGGCCAGGCCGCGAAGATCAGCGAGCTGAAGCAGAGCAACGCCCATTTCGCCAAGCTGGCGGAGGAGTATCACGAGGTGAACCGGGCCGTGCACCGGGCCGAAACCAACGTGGAGCCGATGGAGGCGCTGGCTGAAACCGATCTGCGCAAGCGTCGGGCGACCCTGAAGGATGAGATCTGGGGTCTGCTGTCGGCCTGATCCGATTGGGACAGTGAAATGCAAAGCCGCCCTTTGGGGCGGCTTTCGCATTTCATAGCAGGCCGTCGAGGAAGCGCCAGAGCGCGGGCAGGCTGTCGGCGCGCCAGATGTCGGTGTGGCCCGCGCCCTTGACCGAGAGGAAGACTTTGCGCGGGCCGGGGGCGGCGGCGAGGATTTCACGGCCTTGGGTTTGCGGGATCAGCGTATCCTGGCTGCCGTGCCAGATGAAGAGCGGCAGGCTGAGCTGCGCGGCGCGGGTCAGCGAGGGCCACTGGTTGGCCAGCTTATCGGCGTATGAGGCCAGTTGCGGGTAGTGGACCTGTGCCAGATCGGGGATCGAGGTGAAGGGGGCCTCGAGCAGGAGGCCGAGGGGTTTGTCTGTCAGGCCAGCGGTGAGCGAGATCGCGACGGCGGTGCCCAGGCTTTCGCCGTAGATCACGGTGTTGCGCGGGGCGAGGTGGTCGTAGACGAGGCGGGCGTCGGCGGTCAGTGTCGCCTCGGACGGGGTGCCGGTGCTGCCCGACGAGCCGCGATAGGCGGGGGCGATCAGGCCGTAGCCGCGTTTCAGGAAGCGCTGGAAGCGGCCGGTGCGGTCGGCCAGATTGCCCGCGTTGCCGTGGAAATACAGGATCGTGGGCTTGCCCGGCTTGGCGTCGGCGGTCCAGATCACCAGGGTTTCGCCGTCGGGCGTGGGCAGAAAGGTCTCGGCCATCGGCAGGCCGGCCTGTTTCGGAGTCTCGTGGCTGGGGTCGAACGGATAGAACAGCCAGCGTTCCGCCTGCGAGGCGGCGGCGATGACGCCTGCGCACAGCGCGACCAGCAGGGTCAGGCGGAACAGCAGGCGGCGCATCAGTCGACCCGGTAGGGCAGCACACCGCGTTCGTCGGTGTCGATGGTCAGGCGGCGCTCCAGCGGCGGGACGGAGCGCTGGTGGCACTGCTTGCGTTCACAGATGCGGCAGGAGATGCCGATGGGTTCGTAGGCGCGCGGGTTCGAGACGTCCAGATCGTCGGCATAGACCAGATCGGCGGCGTGGCGGACCTCGCAGCCCAGCGAGATGGCGAAACGGCGCACGGGCGCGCCGAAGCTGCCGCCGGGTTTCGAGACGTCGCGGGCGAGGCTGATATAGCGCACGCCGTCCGGGGTTTCGGCCAGTTGGCGCAGGAAACGGCCGGGGGTTTCAAAGGCCTGGTGCACGTTCCACAGCGGGCAGGCACCGCCGAAGCGGGCGAATTGCAGGCGGGTGGCCGAGTGGCGCTTGGTGATGGTGCCGGCCTGATCGACGCGGACGAAGAAGAACGGGATGCCCTTGGAGCTGGGCCGTTGCAGGGTCGACAGGCGGTGGGCGACCTGTTCGATGGACGCGCCGAAGCGGTGGGCCAGAAGCTCTAGATCGTGGCGGGTGTCCTGCGCGGCCTTGAGGAAGCGGCCATAGGGCATTTGCGCGGCCCCGGCGAAGTAGTTGGCCAGACCGATCTTGGCGATGGCGCGGGCTTCCTCGGACTGGAAGCGGGCGAGGTCCAGCGTCGCCTCGAGCAGTTTGTCCTGATGCAGCAGGGCGATCTGCAGCAGCAGCTGAAAGGTCTGCGTTTGCGGCGAGGCGTGGCTGGAGATGGTCAGCGTGCGCTTGTCGCGGTCGAAATGGCGGGTGGGGGCGGTTTCGGCCAGCTGGACGCTGATGCCGGCGGCGCGCAGGGTGTGCAGGGCATGCTGGCGGATGCCGGCCTCGCCCGCACCTTGGGCGAAATGCTCGGCCGCGCGGTCGACGGCGTCGATGTAGTTGTCGCAATAGTGGAAGAAGTCGCGCACCTCGTCCCAGGGCGAGGGCTGGGTGCGGCTGTCTTCGCGGCCCAGGGCCTCGTCCAGCGAGGCAAGGCGTTCGTGGGTCTGCCGGTAGGCGCGGTGCAGGTCCAGAAAGGCGCGGGCCAGCGCGGGCGCATTCGAGGCGGTCAGGCGCAGATCGGCCAGCGGCGGGGCGGCATCGGCAAAAACGGGGTCGGCCATCGCCTCGCGCATGTCCGAGACCAGACGTTCGGAATCGCCGGTGCTGAGCTCGGTCACGTCAAAGCCGAATTCTTGCGCCAGCGACAGCACGACGGTGGTGCTGACGGGGCGGTTGTTATTCTCCATCTGGTTCAGATAGGGCAGCGAAACGCCCAGTTTGGACGCGAATTCCTTTTGCGTCAGGCCCAGTCGGGTGCGGGTTTCGCGCAGTTTCGCGCCGGCATAAAGTTTCTGCGTGGCCATCGGAGGAATTTTTGCAAACAGGTTTTCAGGCAACCTATCTTTGCAAATTTGCGGCGGCAAGGGCGAAGCGGGTCACAGACCCAGCTTTGCCTCGCGCCGGATCACCAGCAGGATCGAGATGACGGACAGAACCGCCGTCGCCATCATCAGCGACAGCAGCGGCAGCGCGGTCGAGCCGGGTTGCAGCATCGCGCCAGCAATGGCCGAGAGCGCGGCACCGCCGCCGATCATCATCGTGCCCCCCAGCCCCGAGGCAGTGCCCGCCAGGTGCGGACGCACCGACAGCATCCCGGCGGTGGCGTTGGGGATGGTCATGCCGTTGCCAAGGCCGACAAAGACCATGCAGCCGAAAAAGCTGAGGGCCGAGCCCGCTCCGCCAAGGTGGATGGCCAGCGACAGCACCAGGCCGGCGGCAACGATCAGCGCGCCGGTCATGACCATACGGTTGATCCCGATGCGGGCCGAGTAGCGCCCCGAGATGAAATTGCCGAGGAAATAGCCGATGCCGGGGGCGGCGAAGTAGAGGCCCAGCTCGTCCGGGGTCAGGCCGTAGACCGTCAGGCCGACAAAGGGCGCGCCGCCCAGATAGGCAAAGAACGCGCCCGAGCCAAAGGCAGACGCCATGCAATAGCCCCAGAACCGCGGGGATTTCAGCAGCTCGGGGTATTCGCGGAACTGCTGGAGGATGGTGTTGCCGGACTTCGTGGCGGTCTCGCCCAGATCGAACCAGACCAGCAGGAACAGCAGGATGCCCAGCCCCAGAAGGGCGACGAAGGTGGCGTGCCAGCCGAAGTGATGCTCAAGATACCCGCCCGCGGCGGGGCCCAGCATCGGCACCAGCGACATGCCCATGGTCACGTAGCCCATCATCGAGGCCGCCTGATCGGGCGGCACCATGTCCCGGACCACCGCGCGCGACAGCACCATCGCCACCGCGATCACAGCCTGGATCATGCGGAACACCATGAACATCACGCCCGAGGTCGACAGCAGGCAGCCCAGCGTCGCCAGACAGAAGATCGCCACGCCAGTCAGGATCACCGGGCGGCGGCCGTACTTGTCAGACAGCGGCCCCACAAAGATCTGCATCACCCCGTTCACGCCCAGATACAGTGCCACGGACAGCTGCATGAAAGCGTAATCGACCTGGAAATACTGCGCCATGCCCGGCAGCGACGGCAGGAACATGTTCATCGCCAGCGCCGAGATTCCCGCCAGCAGGATCAGGGTCGACAGATGGGGTGGGGTGGCCCGGTTCAAATAGCGGGCGGCGGGTTTTTTGTTCATATGCGAATGGGTAGGGCTGGTGCGACAGCTTGTCCACTCTTGGCGCTGCAGCATGGGTTTTGACGTAACGGTAATTCGCACATTTGCAGTTATCCAACATTGCGTTGCCAAATCTTTGCAAATTTGCCGAAATCTGCTTTGAGCTTCGCAGTACTCGCCTTATACCCGTGGCAATTCAGAAGGGGAATGCCATGAAAGATATCCTCCAGGAACTGGAAGGCCGCCGCGCCAACGCCCGTCTGGGCGGAGGACAAAAGCGCATCGACAGCCAGCACGCCAAAGGCAAGCTGACCGCGCGTGAACGCATCGAATTGCTGCTGGACGAGGGCTCGTTCGAAGAGTTCGACATGTTCGTGTCGCACCGCTGCACCGATTTTGGTATGGAAAAACAAAAGCCTGCAGGTGACGGTGTCGTGACCGGCTGGGGCACGATCAACGGCCGCATGGTCTATGTGTTCAGCCAGGATTTCACCGTGTTCGGCGGCTCGCTGTCGGAAACCCACGCCCAGAAAATCTGCAAGATCATGGACATGGCGATGCAGAACGGCGCGCCTGTGATTGGTCTGAACGACTCGGGTGGTGCTCGAATCCAGGAAGGCGTTGCCTCGCTGGCTGGCTATGCCGAAGTGTTCCAGCGCAACATCATGGCCTCGGGCGTGGTGCCGCAGATTTCGGTGATCATGGGCCCGTGCGCCGGTGGCGCCGTGTATTCGCCCGCGATGACCGACTTCATCTTCATGGTGAAGGACAGTTCGTACATGTTCGTGACCGGCCCGGACGTCGTGAAAACCGTGACGAACGAAGTCGTGACCGCCGAGGAACTGGGGGGCGCATGCACCCACACCAAGAAATCCTCGGTCGCGGATGGCGCGTTTGAGAACGACGTCGAGGCGCTGGCCGAAGTCCGCCGCCTGGTCGACTTCCTGCCGCTGAACAACCGCCAGAAGCCGCCCGTGCGCCCGTTCTTTGACGAGCCCGGCCGCGTCGAGGCGTCGCTGGACACGCTGATCCCCGAAAACGCCAACACCCCCTACGATATGAAGGAACTGATCCTGAAGATCGCGGACGAGGGTGATTTCTACGAAATCCAGCAGGATTACGCCAAGAACATCATCACCGGCTTCATCCGCATGGAAGGCCAGACCGTGGGTGTCGTGGCGAACCAGCCGATGGTGCTGGCCGGCTGTCTGGACATCGACAGCTCGCGCAAGGCCGCGCGTTTCGTGCGCTTCTGCGATGCGTTCGAGATCCCGATCCTGACGCTGGTCGACGTTCCGGGCTTCCTGCCGGGAACCAGCCAGGAATACGGCGGCGTCATCAAGCACGGCGCGAAGCTGCTGTTCGCCTATGGCGAAGCGACCGTTCCCAAAGTGACCGTGATCACCCGGAAAGCATACGGCGGGGCCTATGACGTGATGGCGTCCAAGCACCTGCGTGGCGACTTCAACTATGCCTGGCCGACGGCGGAAATCGCGGTGATGGGTGCCAAGGGCGCCACCGAGATCATCCATCGTGGCGACCTGGGCGATGCCGAGAAGATCGCGCAGCACACCAAGGACTATGAAGACCGTTTCGCCAACCCCTTCGTGGCGGCAGAGCGGGGCTTTATCGACGAGGTGATCATGCCGCACTCGACCCGTCGCCGGGTAAGCCGTGCGTTTGCCTCGCTGCGGGGCAAGTCGCTGAAGAACCCCTGGAAGAAGCACGACAACATCCCGCTGTAAGGCGGATGGTGCAGTGGGGGGCTGCCGGCCCCCCACACCCCCCGGGAGTATTTGGATCAGAAAGAAGCCAGGCGCGGAGGCGCGGGCGGGAGAGGGCGGACGTGAGCCGGTCGACGTGGCATTTTCAGGACGAGGACGGCGCGCTGGTTTTGGCGCGGCGCCTGCCTGTGCGCTTCGATCTGGCGGTCGAGGCCGAGATGCCGCGTTGCGGGCGGCACCGTCTGGCTCGGCAGGTGCGTCAGGACATGTGGCGCGCCTTGCAGGGGCTGCGCGGGTTTTCCCCGGCGGTGCGGGTCGAGCCTGTGGGCGAGACGCTGCGCGTGACGGCGGGCGGTCAGGTTGATGGGGCTTTCCCAAAGGCGAAGGCCGAAGAAAAGTTGCGCGAAGTGCTGTCGGATCGGAATAATCGTATCCGGTGGGTGGCGTATGCTGGGGGATTCTGCTATGGGTAGAACGAATCCGGTATTTGCCGCGCTATGGGGATGCCTTTTGGTAAACGCGGCCACGGCTGCGGGGCAAGAGGAGGCCCCCGCCGTGCCCTCGGGTTTGCATCTGAAATTGCAGGAATTTTTCGTCGATACGCAGCCCGATGGCCTGCGCGTAGGGCGGTTCCGTTTTGTTGCGCCGGCGCTGGCCGAGGGCGTGGCTTTTGCCCGCGTCGAGGAGGACTTTGCTGCGCTGTGCACGGGCTATGCGCTGCCGTATCTTGCGCGCGAACAGCAGGACGTGGGGCAGGTCGTGATCTCGCTGGCGTCCAAGCCGCTGGAGTTCGGGGAATCCGACCCGTCGGTCGTGCAGTTCTTCGAGGCGTTCCAGATCGAGAACGCCCAATGCAAGTGGGAGGGGTTCTGATGTTGCCCTTCGCCGCTGCTTCGTTCATTCAGGGTGATCGCCACGCCAATCGAGGAGGCTTTTCATGCTGAAGCACCGTGGATTCCCCGGACGGATGCCCGGGACAGATTTCCAGTTCGTCATTCGCCGCGCCAACCCCAAGGGCGTGACGCCGCTGATCAAGCGCGAACGCTATCGCGACCGCAAGGCCGTGGACCGGCGGGCCGATCTGGCCTTCATGTCCGCGCTTTGGGAATATTTCGGCACCGAGCCGTTCGAGCGGGGCAACCTGGATGCCGGGCGCCTGAGCTGGCTGTTCGGGCGCGAGGTCGTCGCCGTTGACGACCCGTTTGACCCCAAGAGCTATGAGTCGATGCTGGTCATCAACGAACCGGTGGCGCGGGCCTCGTTCCCCGAGGCGTTCCAGGAGGATGAACCCTGGGCCGAGGAAGACGACTGGGACGACGAATTCGACGACGAAGAAGACGAGGATTGGTGATCGGCATGTTTTTGCGCAAGGCAACGCGATTTGAGCAGGAAGCGGCTTATGCCGCTGACGGCGCATTTGCGTGCTTGGCACGGGCCGCGTCCTGCGCCAGCGTGAAAACCGTAGTGGCGGCCTGGGATGAGCAGGCCGGGACGCAATGTCTTTACCGTTACCCTTCCCCTGTAGGGCGGCGTGGCTTGCAGATAAGCCGCCCGCCCGTTTTTTTGCCTGATTCCGCTACAGGAATCCGGGCAGGGCGGAGCACATCGCCCGTCGCAACCAATACCCGTCGCGCTGCTGAGCGTGACGTGCCGGCCGCTGCGCCGGATCTGACTGCGAAACCCATTCCGGCCGCGGGCCGGGGTGGGTTTTTTGTTGCCATTGCCGGGGGCGTGGGCCCGCGGCCAAGACCGGAAGGGACGAGAAATGTTCAATAAGATCCTGATTGCGAACCGGGGCGAGATCGCCTGCCGGGTGATCAAGACCGCCCGGAAGATGGGTATCCAGACGGTGGCCATCTACTCGGATGCGGACAAGCAGGCGCTGCACGTGCAGATGGCCGACGAGGCCGTGCATATCGGCCCGCCGCCCGCCAACCAGTCCTATATCGTGATCGACAAGGTCATGGACGCGATCCGCAAGACCGGCGCGCAGGCCGTGCACCCGGGCTATGGCTTCCTGTCGGAAAACAGCAAGTTCGCCGAGGCGCTGGCCGCCGAGAACGTCATCTTCGTCGGCCCGCCGGTGGGCGCGATCGAGGCGATGGGCGACAAGATCACCTCGAAGAAGATCGCTCAGGAAGCGGGCGTTTCGACGGTTCCGGGCTACATGGGCCTGATCGCGGACGCGGACGAGGCGGTGAAGATCTCGAACGAGATCGGCTATCCGGTGATGATCAAGGCGTCGGCCGGCGGCGGCGGTAAGGGCATGCGGATCGCATGGAACGACACCGAAGCGCGCGAGGGTTTCCAGTCGTCCAAGAACGAAGCTGCGAACAGCTTTGGCGATGACCGCATTTTCATCGAGAAATTCGTGACGCAGCCGCGCCACATCGAAATTCAGGTGCTGTGCGACACCCACGGCAACGGCGTGTACCTGGGCGAGCGTGAATGCTCGATCCAGCGCCGGAACCAGAAGGTCGTCGAAGAGGCACCGAGCCCCTTCCTGGACGAAGCCACCCGCAAGGCGATGGGCGAACAGGCTGTCGCACTGGCCAAGGCCGTGGGCTATGCCAGCGCCGGCACCGTGGAATTCATCGTCGACGGGGCCAAGAACTTCTACTTCCTGGAAATGAACACCCGTCTGCAGGTGGAACACCCGGTCACCGAGCTGATCACCGGCGTCGATCTGGTGGAGCAGATGATCCGCGTCGCCAATGGCGAGCCGCTGAGCATCACCCAGGACGATGTGAAACTGACCGGCTGGGCGATTGAAAACCGTCTGTACGCAGAAGACCCGTATCGCGGCTTCCTGCCCTCGATCGGTCGTCTGACCAAGTACAACCCGCCGGCCGAAGTGGCCGCCGGTCCGCTGCTGGTCAACGGCAAGTGGCAGGGCGAGGCACCGTCGGGTGCGACCGCCGTGCGTAACGACACCGGCGTCTATGACGGTGGCGAGATCAGCATGTACTACGACCCGATGATCGCCAAGCTGTGCACCTGGGCCCCGACCCGCGCCGAAGCGATCGAAGCGATGCGCGTCGCGCTGGACAGCTTTGAGGTCGAAGGCATCGGTCACAACCTGCCGTTCCTGGCGGCCGTGATGGACCACCCGAAATTCGTCTCGGGCGACATGACCACGGCGTTCATCGCCGAGGAATATCCCGAGGGCTTCGAGGGCGTCACCCTGCCCGAGGACACCCTGCGCAAGATCGCGGCCTCGGCTGCGGCGATGCACCGGGTTGCCGAAATCCGCCGCACCCGCGTGTCGGGCCGCATGGACAACCACGAGCGCCGCGTCGGCACCGAGTGGGTCGTGTCGCTGCAGGGGCAGGATTATCCGGTGACCATCAAGGCGGATCACGACGGGTCGACCGTGACCTTTGACGACGGCAGCGCGCTGCGTGTCGCCAGCGACTGGACCCCGGGCGACAGCCTGGCGCAGATCGCGATCGAAGGCACCGACGGTCTGGTTCTGAAGGTCGGCAAAATCTCGGGCGGGTTCCGCATCCGCAGCCGTGGCGCGGACCTGAAGGTGCATGTGCGCACCCCGCGTCAGGCTGAACTGGCCAAGCTGATGCCGGAGAAACTGCCGCCCGACACCTCGAAGCTGCTGCTGTGCCCGATGCCGGGTCAGGTGGTAAAGATCAACGTCGAGGAAGGCGAAGAAGTGCAAGAAGGCCAGGCCCTGTGCACCATCGAGGCGATGAAGATGGAAAACATCCTGCGCGCCGAGAAGAAGGGCATCGTGTCCAAGATCAACGCCGCCCCGGGCGCCAGCCTGGCGGTCGACGAAGTGATCATGGAATTCGAGTGATCGGATGACCTGGGTCGCGCCATATCACATGCCCGGCCCGGTCCCCTTCGGGGGATCGGCGCGGGCGATGTGGCGCGATCATTCCTTGCCCAGCGTTTCGCGGATTTCCTGCTGCCGGGTGGGCCACTTGTCGATCGAGCGGGTGATCTCGCGCACCGTCCAGGGGGCGGGTTTGCGCAGTTTCACCTGGCCGTCCTTGTCGATCAGCACCAGCGCAAAGCCGCGCGGGCGCAGCGCGTCTCTCCAGGCCGATTTGGGGCTGGGCACCGTGTCCACCACGATCACCACGTCGCGGGCGATCAGGCCGGTGGCGTCGGTTTCCAGAAAGCGCAGCTGCTCGGCAAAGCGGGGATCGGCAGGGCTGTCGGCGAACACGACGATGGGCCGCGCCGTCCAGAGAAATTCCTCGGGCGTGATCTGGGCACTGTCCAGCACGGCAAGGGCGGGCGGTTCAGCCGTGTCCTGCGCCGCGGCGGGGACAGCGAAAACCAAAGCGATTCCAAGTAGTAGTCGCGCGATCATGGGGCCTCCTATCGGTGAACATATAGGAAGCCCGGCGGCGATTGCGACTGTGAAAAACGATTGGGGCAGCGCGTCGCACATGCGGTGCGGCGTCCGCCCCCAGACAAAATCCAGAATTGCCGTCCGGACGGGCGGATAAGACAAGAGGACCAGACCATGACCACCAAGGACGATTGGCGCAAGCTGGCGGAGAAGGAACTCCGTGGTAAGCCTGCGGATAGCCTGACCTGGAAAACCCTGGAGGGGATCGAGGTTCAGCCCCTCTACACCCAGGACGACACCGACGCGCTGCCGCATATGGGCAGCCTGCCGGGCTTTGGCCCGTTCACGCGCGGGGTGAAGGCGACGATGTATGCGGGCCGTCCCTGGACGATCCGTCAGTATGCCGGGTTCTCGACCGCCGAAGAATCGAACGCTTTCTACCGCCGCAATCTGGCCGCCGGTCAGCAGGGCGTGTCGGTCGCGTTCGACCTGGCAACGCACCGCGGTTATGACTCGGATCACCCGCGCGTTGTGGGTGACGTGGGCAAGGCCGGCGTGGCGATCGACTCGGTCGAGGACATGAAGGTGCTGTTCGACGGCATCCCGCTGGACAAGGTCTCGGTCTCGATGACCATGAACGGCGCGGTGATCCCGATCCTGGCGAACTTCATCGTCACCGGCGAAGAGCAGGGCCATGACAAATCGGTGCTGGCCGGGACCATTCAGAACGACATTCTGAAAGAGTTCATGGTGCGCAACACCTACATCTACCCGCCTGAGCCGTCGATGCGGATCATCTCGGACATCATCGAGTACACCTCGAACGAGATGCCCAAGTTCAACTCGATCTCGATCTCGGGCTACCACATGCAAGAGGCCGGGGCGAACCTGGTGCAAGAGCTGGCCTATACCCTGGCTGACGGGCGCGAATACGTCCGCGCGGCGATGGAAGCAGGCATGAACGTGGACAAGTTCGCGGGCCGTCTGTCGTTCTTCTTTGCCATCGGCATGAATTTCTTCATGGAGGCCGCAAAGCTGCGCGCCGCGCGTCTGCTGTGGCACCGCGTGATGACCGAGTTCGGCGCAAAGGACGAGCGGTCCAAGATGCTGCGGACGCACTGCCAGACCTCGGGCGTCAGCTTGCAGGAACAGGACCCCTATAACAACGTGATCCGTACCGCGTACGAGGCGATGTCGGCGGTTCTGGGTGGCACCCAGTCGCTGCACACCAACGCGCTGGACGAAGCGATTGCGCTGCCGACCGATTTCTCGGCCCGGATCGCACGCAACACCCAGCTGATCCTGCAGGAAGAAACCGGCGTGACCAAGGTGGTCGACCCGCTGGCGGGCTCGTACTACGTCGAGGCGCTGACGGCGGAACTGGCCGAAAAGGCCTGGGCGCTGATGCAGGAAGTCGAGGAAATGGGCGGCATGACCAAAGCTGTGGCCAGCGGCATGCCGAAACTGCGGATCGAGGAATCGGCGGCCAAGCGTCAGGCGATGATCGACCGTGGCGAAGAAGTGATCGTCGGCGTCAACAAGTACCGCAAGGACAAGGAAGACCCGATCGACATTCTGGACGTGGACAACGTGAAGGTCCGCGAAAGCCAGATCGCGCGCCTGACCCAGATGCGCGCATCGCGTGACGAGGCGGCCTGCCAGGCAGCCCTGGCGGAACTGACCCGCCGCGCCAAAGAGGGAGGCAACCTGCTGGAGGCCGCGGTGGAGGCCGCGCGTACTCGGGCATCCGTCGGGGAAATCAGCATGGCAATGGAGAAAGAATTCGGCCGTCATCGCGCCGAGGTGAAGACTCTGGCTGGCGTCTATGGCGCGGCTTACGAAGGCGACGAAGGGTTCGCCGCGATCCAGCGCGACGTGGACGCCTTTGCCGAGGCGGAAGGCCGCCGCCCGCGTATGCTGGTGGTCAAGATGGGCCAGGATGGCCATGACCGCGGCGCCAAGGTGATCGCGACGGCGTTCGCCGACATCGGCTTTGACGTCGATGTGGGCCCGCTGTTCCAGACCCCGGAAGAGGCCGCTCAGGACGCCGTGGACAACGACGTGCACGTGGTCGGGATCTCGTCTCAGGCGGCGGGTCACAAGACCCTGGCGCCGCAGCTGATCCAGGCGCTGAAGGACAAGGACGCGGGCGACATCATCGTGATCTGCGGCGGTGTGATCCCGCAGCAGGACTATGACTTCCTGAAAAAGGCCGGTGTGAAGGCGATCTTTGGCCCGGGTACCAACATTCCCGAAGCGGCCAAGGACATCCTGCGCCTGATCCGCGAAGCGCGGGGTTGAGGACGCCGGGGGGCTGTCTGCCCCCCGGACCCCCCGAGGATATTTGGAAAAAGAAGAAGGGGCCTGCGGTGTGCGGGCCCCTTTTTTTAGTCAGGCGGGCTGACGGGCGATGGCCAGTTTCAGCGTGGCAAAGCCGAGGATGGCCGAGACGACCGAGCCGGCAAGGACGCCGAGGCGGACCTCGTTCATCAGGGTGGCGTCGGTGAAGCTGAGCCCGCCGATGAAGAGCGACATGGTGAAGCCGATGCCCGCAAGGCAGCTGATGCCGTAGATGTGTAGCCAGTTGGCGCCTGTGGGCATCCGGGCGAGGCCGGATTTCACCATCAGGAAGGTGACGCCGAACACGCCCAGCTGTTTGCCCGCGATCAGGCCAAGCGCGATGCCGATGGGCAGCGGGGCCAGCATCTGGTCTGCGGTCAGGCCGCCCAGTACGACGCCCGCATTGGCGAAGGCGAAGATCGGCACGATCAGGTAGAGCACGTAGGGCGTCAGGCCGTGTTCCAGCGCGTGGAGGGGGGATTTGCCCCACTTATCCTTGAGCGGGATGCAGAAGGCGGTGATGACCCCGGCCAGCGTGGCGTGGACGCCCGATTTCAGCACGAAGAACCACATGATCGTGCCCAGCAGCAGGGCCGGGGCGATGCGGTGTGCGCCTTTCATGTTCAGCCAGATCAGGCCGCCCAACGGCAGCAGGGCGAGGTAGAGGTAGTCGAGCTTCAGATCCGCCGTGTAGAACAGCGCGATGATGACGATGGCGCCGAGGTCGTCGAGGATGGCCAGCGTCAGCAGGAAGACCTTGAGCGAGGCGGGCGCGCGGGTGCCGACCAGCGCCAGGATGCCCAGGGCAAAGGCGATGTCGGTGGCGGCCGGAATGGCCCAGCCAGCGATTGTGGGCTGGCCCCAGTTGAAGGCGGCAAAGATCACCGCAGGCAGGATCATGCCGCCCACGGCCGCCATGCCGGGCAGCATCACGTCGGCGGGGTTCTTGAGCTTGCCTTCGAGCATTTCGCGCTTCAGCTCGAGCCCGATGAGGAAGAAGAACACCGCCATCAGCCCGTCGTTGATCCACAGGATCAGCGGTTTTTCCAGGCCCTCGCCGTTCAGGGTGACCCGCAGCACGCTGTTCAGCGCGCCATCATAGGCCCCGTTCAGTGACGAGTTGGCCACCATCATGGCCGCCGCGGCGGCGATCATCAGAAGGATGCCCCCCGAGGCCTCGTGTTTGAAAAACTTGTCGAACGCGCGTAGCAGCATTGCTTTTCCTTGTCCCTGTTGCATAACTTTTGGGAAAGGTGGGGTGTTTTGCCCACGTATCAATACCGTATTCTGGGGAGGCGAGGCCGAAATGTTGGCGCTGGATCATCTGGCGGTGGCAGCTGCGACGCTGAAAGAGGGACGCGCCTTTGTCGAAGAGGCGCTGGGGATCGAGCTGCAAAAGGGTGGGCAGCACCCGCGCTATGGCACGCATAACCTGTTGATCGGGTTGGAGGACGGGTTGTACCTGGAGGTGATCTCGGTCGATCCGCAGGCCGATTTGCCGCCCGATCCGCGCTGGTTCCGGTTGGACGAGTTCGAGGGCGAGCCGTGCCTGCACAACTGGATTTGCCGGACCGAGGATTTGGCGGGCGATCTGGCGGCGCTGCCCGAGGGGGCGGGACAGCCGGTGGCGTTGACGCGGGGCGATCTGCGCTGGCAGATGGCGGTGCCCGAGGATGGGCGGCTGCCCTATGACGAGATGTGCCCGGCGGTGATCCGGTGGCAGGGGCGGCACCCGGCGGCCTCGTTGAAGCAATCGGGGGCGCGGTTGCTGCGGCTGCGGGTACAGCACCCCGAGGCGGTTGCGCTGAAGGCGCGGCTGGCCCCGGTGCTGGACGACCCGCGCGTGGTGTTCGAGGTGGCGGACGAACCCGCCCTGCGCGCCGAGTTTGACGTGAACGGAGAGGTCCGCACCCTATGAGCATTCGCGCCGCCACCCCGGATGATGCCGAGGCGATCGCCGCGATCTGGAATCCGTTCATCCGTGACAGCGCGATCACCTTTAACAGCGTGGAAAAGACCGTGCGCGGGCTTGCCGATGATATCGAGTCCAAGGCGCTGGATGGAAAGGGTTTTTTCGTGGCTGAGGTCGACGGATCAGTCGCGGGGTTCGCCACCTATGGCCAGTTCCGGGGCGGCGTCGGCTATGCCCGTACGATGGAGCACACGGTGATCCTGCACGACCGTGCGCATGGCCGGGGCGTGGGGCGCGCGCTGATGACCGCGATCGAGGATCAGGCCCGCGTGACGGGCGTGCATTCCATGTTCGCGGGGGTCAGTGCTGAAAACCCTGCCGCCGTCGCGTTCCACAAGGCGGTTGGTTACGTCGAGATGGCCCGGCTGCCGCAGGTCGGTTACAAGTTCGGGCGCTGGATGGATCTGGTGCTGCTGCAAAAGATGCTGTGATTGCGCGCAATCGCGCAATGACAGCGGCGACGGGGCGGGATAGGGTGCGCGCATGTCGATCTGGACCCGCATTACCGACGCGATCTCGGCCCTGGCCAAGGGCGAAAGCCTGACCTCGGTCTTCGAAAAACTGCGCACGCCGCCCGAACGCAGCGTGGCCTTTACCATTGCCGTCATCGCCCTGTCCGCCAAGATGGCCAAGGCCGACGGGCTGGTCACGCGCGACGAGGTGACCGCCTTTCGCGAGGTGTTCCAGATCGCGCAAGAGGACGAGGCCGGCGCCGCCCGCGTGTTCAACCTGGCGCGGCAGGACGTGGCCGGGTTCGAGGATTACGCCCGCAAGATCAAGGCGATGTTCGGCGAGGGCGAAAATTGCTTTTGCGACCTGATGGAGGGGCTGTTCCACATCGCGATGGCGGACGGCACCTATCATCCGGCCGAGGATGCGTTCCTGCAACGCGTGGCCGAGATTTTCGGCCTGCCCGAGATCGAGTTCCGCGGCCTGCGGGCGCGGTTCGTGCCTGACGCGGTGCCGGACCCGTACTCGGTGCTGGGGGTCAGCCCCGATGCCCCGCCAGAGGACATCCGCGCCGCGTGGAAACGGCTGATCCGTGACTCGCATCCCGACGCGATGATCGCGCGGGGCGTGCCGCCCGAGGCGGTGAAACTGGCCGAAAAGCGCATGATCGACATCAACCGCGCCTGGGAAGAAATCCAGGAAAGGCAGGGCTGATGCGGATCGCCACCTACAATGTCGAATGGTTCAACAACTTGTTCGACGACAAGGGTGGCCTGCTGGCGGATAACGGTTGGTCCGGGCGGCTGGATGTGACGCGGTTGCAGCAGACGGAATCGCTGGGGATCGTGTTCACCGCGCTGGATGCCGATGTCGTCATGGTGATCGAGGCGCCCGACCAGAATGGCCGCCGCACCACCGTGTCCGCGCTGGAGAATTTCGCCAAGACCTTTGGGCTGCGGGCGCGCAAGGCACTGATGGGGTTTGCCAACGACACCCAGCAGGAAATCGCGCTGATGTACGACCCCGACGTGCTGAGCGCGTGGCACGATCCGCTGGGCGATCCGACCGGCAAGAAGGGCTCGGACCGCAGCCCGCGCTTTGACGGGGTGTTCCGCATTGATCTGGACGTGGATGATACCGAGGACCTGATCCGTTTTTCCAAGCCGCCGCTGGAGGTAGGGCTGAAGACCAAGGGCGGGTTCCGGTTTCGGATGATCGGCGTGCACCTGAAATCCAAGGCCCCGCATGGCGCGCATGGACGCGAGGCGGTGATGCGGCTGGCCATCGCCAACCGGCGCAAGCAGTTGGCGCAGGCGATCTGGCTGCGCCGCCGGATCGAGGAGCACCTGGAAGTCGGAGAGCCGCTGATCGTGCTGGGCGATCTGAACGACGGCCCGGGTCTGGACGAGTATGAGCACCTGTTCGGGCGTTCGTCCGTGGAAATCGTGCTGGGGGAAAGCGACGGGGTGAAGCTGTACGACCCCCACGCCGAAATGGCCCTGCATCAACGCATCGGGGCGCTGCCCAGCACGGCGCGGTTCCACATGCCCAAGGGCAAGCGGTATCTTCAGGCGCTGCTGGATTACATCATGGTTTCACCCGAGATCGCCGCAAAGGGCGGTGAATGGCGCATCTGGCACCCCTATGACGACGACCGCTGCCAATGCGTGCCGGAATTGCGCGACGCCCTGATCACCGCGTCGGACCATTTTCCGGTGACGCTGGACATTGATCTGGACTAGGCGAAATCGCGCGCGTGGCGGGATGCCCTCTAAAACCGGGGCGGTTTTGCGCTATATTGAGGGTATGAAACGCCTTGTTCTGCCCCTTGTGATCTGTGTCGCCGCCTCTCCGGTTCTGGCCGAAGAGGAGAAGGGGTTTTCGCTGATGGAGGAGGGCGCCAAGCTGTTCTTCAAGGGCATCCTGCAAGAGATGGAACCCGCGATGGACGACCTGCAGGCGCTGGCCGACACGATGGAGCCGGCGATGCGTCAGTTTGTGCGGGAAATGGGCCCGGCGCTGGCCGAAGTGCTGCGCAAGGTCGACGACCTGTCGATGTACCACGCCCCCGAGATGCTGCCGAACGGCGACATCATCATGCGCCGCAAGCAACCCCAGCCGGACCAGGTGCCAAGCGAGCCCGCCCCGCAGGGCGAGGTTGATCTGTAATCACCCCTTGATCCGTACCTCGGACTGCGCGCCCAATGCGTTGGCCAGCGACTGGAAGCGCGCGGCGGCGACCTCTCCGAACAGGGGGGCGGCGTCGGAGGTCAGGATCAGCGTCAGATGCTTGAGCTTGGGGTGCCATTCCAGCTTGCCCAGCGGTTTTTCCGCCTGAAGCCACAGCATCGCGCCAAAGCGCATCGCCTTGCCCAGAATCTCGGCCTGTTTCTGGGCCTTTTCGTCGATCAGGTGAAAGATCGGCTCGAACGAGGTGCCGGCGCGCGAGTTCTTGTAGCGGTGCAGCAGGGCCAGGCCCAGGAACACCCGTTCGGAATGCTTCAGCCCGCCCAGATTGGCGCGGGTGGCGTTGTCGAAACAGACCTCGGCGCGGTAATCGGGGTGGGCGCGCCAGCTGACATCGTGCAGCAGGCAGGCGGCCTTGATCAGGCGTTTGCGCTCCAGCGTGGCCCCCGAAAACAGCGGCAGGATGAAGTCATAGAGCGCCTTGCCGAAGCCGGGGATGCGGGCGTCTTTTGCCTCGGCGAAGTAGCACGATTCGATCAGCGGATCGCGGTCGCGCAGCTGCTGGGGCATCTGTTCATACAGCATCCCCTCGCGGATCCCGTAAGAGGACACGGCGATGTCATGCGGGTGAAAGGTGCGCACGACCTCGCGCAGCACTTCGGCGGCATAGGGCACCAGCGCCATGCGCGAGCCGGACACGCCACAGCGTGCGCGCAGTTCAGACGGGTCGTTTTCGGCGATGTAGCGGATGGTGGCGTCGATGGATTTCGAGTTCATCCGGTATTCGTGCAGCACGTGCAGCGGATATTTGCGCCGCTCCATATCAATGCGGGCGATCGCACGCCACGAGCCGCCAACAAGGAACAGGCGATTGCGCTGCGGGCCCATTTCCGCGGCCAGGCGGGCGACGGTTTGCTGGATGTATTCCTTGCGGGCCTTCTTGCCGCCGGGCATGTGGCGCAGCTTCAGCGGTCCCAGCGCGCTGGTGACGCGGCGGCTGACTTGGCCCGCGCCGATCTCGGCCAGTTCCATCGACGAGCCGCCGATGTCGCAGACCAGACCGTAAGACCCCGGCCAGCCCAGCAGCACGCCCTGGGCAGAAAGGCGGGCCTCTTCCTCGCCGTCGATGATGTGGATCTGCATCCCGGTTTCGCGCAGCACCTCGGCCACGAAATCCGCGCCGTCGGCGGCATCGCGCACGGCGGCGGTGGCGACGGTGGTCAGCGGCAGGATGCCCAGCCCCTCGGCCAGTTTCTGGAACCGGCGCAGGGCGGACAGGGCGCGGCGGCGGCCCTCGGGGTTCAGGTGGCCGGTTTCGGACAGGCCTTCGCCGAGGGCGCACATGATCTTTTCGTTGTAGAAATAGGCCGGGCTGCGCGCGGCGCCGTCAAACACCACCAACCGGACCGAGTTCGACCCAACATCCACCACGCCCACGCGCGAGAGGGCCTGAGACGAGGGGTCGTTGAATAGCGGGCGGCCAAACGGGCCCCAATCTGTCGAGGCCGGAAGGGGCGTGTCGTCCATCAATTCGTTCCTGTGCTTCTGGCCCTAGGATGCTTCAGGGCCCGCAGTTAGGTCAATCATCCGTATGGGTCAATTGCGGAACATCTTTCGCCCCGGCCGAGCCACGCCCGGACAGCGACGGGTATTCCATGAAGAAGCGGTGGCAGTTGAAGGCGAACTCGCCCTCGGGCCAGGTGGCGCGGTCGAATTGGCCGTCGGGACGCATGACCCAGCTTTGGGCGACATCGGCCATGTTGGCGGCCATGATCTGGCTGACGATCTGCGCCTTCACGGTGGGGTTCTCGATCTCGATCAGGGTTTCGATCCGGCGGTTCAGGTTGCGGCCCATCCAGTCGGCGGACGAGATGTAGACCTTGGCCTTTTTCGAGGGCAGGTCATGCCCGTTGCCGAAACACACGATGCGCGAGTGTTCCAGGAAACGGCCGACGATGGATTTGACGCGGATGTTGTCCGACAGGCCCTTGATGCCGGGACGCACGCCGCAGATGCCACGGATGACCAGGCTGATTTTCACCCCGGCCTGGCTTGCCGCATACAGCCCGTCGATGATTTCCGGGTCGATGAGTGAGTTCATCTTGGCCCAGATCGAGGCCGGACGGCCCGCGCGGGCGTGCTCGGCCTCTTTCTCGAAGCCCTCCAGCAGGCGCTGTTTCAACCCGCTGGGCGAGATCGCAAGGTTTTCCAGCCCCTCGGGTTCGATGTAGCCGGACAGGTAGTTGAACACCTTGGTGGCATCGCGCCCAAGGGCGGCGTCGCAGGTAAAGAACGACAGGTCGGTGTAGATGCGCGCCGTAATCGGGTGGTAGTTGCCGGTGCCGTAATGGGTGTAGGTGACCAGCTTGTCGCCCTCGCGCCGGACCACGGTGGAAATCTTGGCGTGGGTTTTCCAGTCCACGAAGCCATACACCACATGCGCGCCCGAGCGTTCCAGGCGACGCGACTGGCGGATGTTGGCGGCCTCGTCGAAACGGGCTTTCAGCTCGACCAGCGCGGTGACGGATTTGCCGTCCTCGGCGGCCTCGCACAGTGCCTCGACGATGGGCGAGTTCTTGGAGGTCCGGTACAGCGTCTGCTTGATCGCCACCACATCGGGATCGCGCGCGGCCTGCTGCAGGAACCGGATGACCATGTCAAAGGTCTCGTACGGGTGGTGCAGCAGCATGTCTTTCTGCTTGATGGCGGCGAACATGTCGCCATCATGGTCCTGCACCCGTTCGGGAACGCGCGGGGTGAAGTTGGGCCACAGCAGATCGGGGCGGCTGTCCAGCACCAGTTCCTTGACGTCGGCGATGCCGATCATGCCGTCGATCTCGACGATCTCGGACGGGGTGACGTGCAATTCGCGCATGATGACGGATTTCAGCGCCTCGGGTGCGCCGGCCGAGATTTTCATGCGGACGACCTCGCCCCGGCGGCGGCGCTTCAGGGCGACTTCGAATTCGCGCACCAGGTCTTCGGATTCTTCTTCGACTTCAAGGTCGCTGTCGCGCAGCACGCGGAAGGCGCAATGGCCCATCATCTTGTAGCTGGGGAACATCTTGTCGATGAACAACAGCAGCAGTTCCTCGAGCGGGACAAAGCGGTGCGAGCCGTCGTTTTCGGGCAGTTCCACAAAGCGCGCGATCTGCTGCGGGATCGGCAGCAGCGCCATCAGCATCCGCTTGTCGCGGCGGCGTTCCAGTTGCAGCGCAAGGCTGAAGCCGGTGTTCGGGATGAACGGAAAGGGGTGCGCCGGGTCCACCGCCAGCGGCGACAGCACCGGGAAAACTTGGTTCAGGAAGATGTCCAGCAGGAAGGGTTTTTCCTCTTCGGGGACGTCCTCGCGGGTCAGGATCTCGATCTTCTCGGAGGCCATTTCGCGGCGCAACTCCTCGAAGACGCGCTGCTGGCTGTCCATCAGGCGGCGGGCGTTCTCGTTGATCAGCACCAGCTGCTCGGTGGGCGACAACCCGTCCTGCGCCGGGGTCATATTGCCCGCGCGGGCCAGTTCCCGCAGGCCAGCGACGCGGACGGTATAGAATTCGTCCAGGTTGGTCGCCGAAATCGACACGAAGCGCACGCGTTCCAGCAGCGGTACGCGTTTATTCTCGGCCTCTTCCAGAACGCGCCAGTTGAAGCCCAGCCAGCTGAGTTCACGGTTGTAGAAGCGGGCCGGGCCGGAGATGTCCAGACCGGGGATGTCGACGGGTTCGGCAAAAGGAGCCTTGAGAAAATCTGCTTGGGTCATGCGCGGTTTATGGACTGCTCTTGTGACGCGGGAATGACGCCGATTTTGCGCTTAAGTGTCTGGAATGTCCAGACGACCCAAGGGCGCATTCCCCTTGAGCACTTCGACCGCAAGGGTGCGGGTGACGGGGCGCTTCAGTTCCAGCGCGGCGCGGTCGATGTCGGCGACCAGCGCGCGGGCCACGTCGAAGCTGCGGTCCATGTGGGTGACCATGTAGGCGATGGTTTCCGGCGAGGGCAGCAATTGGCGGTCGCCGAACATCTTGGCGACGACGGCGGTCAGCAGCTGGTCGTCGGGCTGTTGCAGGGTCACGGACTGGGTGCCCTGCATCCGGCTGAGCAGGTCGGGCAGGGTCAGGCCCCAGGTCAGGACGGGGCGGTCGGCGGTGACCAGCAGGTGGTGCCCTTCGGCCAGGACCAGGTTGTGCAGGTGGAACAGCGCCTCTTCGGCGGTGCGGTCGCCGGCGATGTCGGGGATGTCCTCGACCGCGATGGGGCCGCGCGCCAGATCGGGGATGTCGGCATCGGGAAGATCGCGGGCGGAAACGATGCGCGCCCCCGAGGCAGCGGCCCAGACATGCGCCAGGTGGGTCTTGCCCGCACCGGACGGGCCGATCAGCGCCAGCTTGCGCCCGGCCCACTGGTCCCAATTCTCGATCATCACGACGGCCATTGCGTTGGCGGGCGAGACAAAGAACGCCTCGCGTCCCAATGCGGGACGCACGGGCAGGTCAAAGCTGAGTTGTCCGATCATTACTCTTCGGGCTTTCCGGACTGGCCTTGATACAGGCGGCTGTCCTTGTAGTTGGAAATCAGGAAGCGGGCGACCACGCCCAGGGCTGCGGCAACCGGCACGGCGACCAGCATCCCGACAAAGCCGAACAGCGTGCCGAACACCGACAGCGCGAAGATCAGCCAGACCGGGTGCAGCCCGACCGAGCTGCCGACCAGTTTCGGGGTCAGCACGTTGCCCTCGATCACCTGGCCCAGCACGAAGACGCCCGCGACGAGGCCGAGCGACAGCCAGTCGCCCCAGAACTGGAACAGGCCCAGCCCGATGGCCAGCGCGCCGCCGACGAAGGCACCGACATACGGAATGAAGGTCAGACCGCCCGCGATAAAGCCGACGACCAGCCCGAATTGCAGCCCCACCAGCATCAGCGCCACGGCATAGTAGGTGCCCAGAGCCAGGCAGACCGTACCCATCCCGCGGATGAAGGCGGCGAGGGTCTGGTCGATCTCGGCGGCCAGACGGCGCACCACGGGGGCATGATCGCGCGGCAGCATGTCGTCGATCTTGGCGACCATGTTGTCCCAATCATACAGCAGGTAGAAGGCCACCACGGGCACGATTACCAGCAGCATCACCACGTTGATGATCGACATGGCCGAGCTGAAGACCGCTTTCAGCAGTTCTCCGCCCTTGGACTGGATGGTTTCGCCGACGGTTTTCAGCGACTGGTGCAGGGTCGAGGTGTTGTCCAGCAGCTCGGGGAAGCGTGTGGTCAGGAAGGTGCGCAGATCCTCGAACACCTTGGGGATGATGTTGAACAGGGCGATCGACTGCTCGATCAGCGAGGGCACGACCAGCAGCATCGCCACGATCGCCACCAGCAGCGCGCCGATGGTGATGATGGCCGTCGCCATCGCGCGCGAGGCGCCCAACTTCTCTAGCCGGTCGGCAACGGGGTCCAGAAAATAGGCGATGGCACCGCCCAGCACGAAGGGCAGGATCACGTCGCCCAGATACCAAAGCACGATCAAAAAGACCGCTGTCGCGGCCCCCCAATATTTCGCTTGTTCCCGGACGGGCAGGGCCATGTCGCCTCCTGTTCGCTGATTGCCATTATGTCGTCACTCGGGGGGGCAAGCGCAAGCCTGTTTCTGCGAACGCATAATCGACAAGGGTCATGACAGCGTCTAGATATCTTGGCTGGAACGAGTACCCGGAATGTAAAGATGACCCTGTTGACACAGATCGACGATGCCGAGGCGATCGTCGTTCTAAACCGCATCGCGGCTGCCCCGAGCGTCGAATGCGCTTGGACCCTGACTGTCGAGGCGCTGGCCCGGTTCGGGTTCGAGCGCGTGAATTATGGCTATACTCGCTACCGGCTGGGCCGCTCGATCGGGCATCCGGACGATGCGTTTTTTCTGTCCACCCATTCGCTGGATCAGGTGAAGGCGTTTCACACAAGCGGGCTGTACATGCGTTCGGCCGACTATCGGTGGGTGCGCGAAAACGTCGGGGCCTGCCCCTGGGACTGGACCCGCAAGGAACGCGCCGCGGGACGGCTGTCGGCCGAGGAATGCGAGGCGATGGATGCGCTGGGCGCGGCGCGGCAGCGGGCGGGATACTCGATCAGCTTTCCCGATGGGGCGCCGCGCTCAAAAGGCGCGATGGGGATGGGCTGCGCACGCGGGGTCACACAAGAGCAGCTGGACGCGCATTGGGCCACCTGCGGCGAGCGGATCACCGCCATCGCCACGATGGCGCATTTCAAGCTGTCGCAACTGCCGCTGCCGGTGCCGGGGCTGGACCTGAGCGAACGCCAGCACGAGATCCTGGGCTGGATCGCCGACGGCAAGACGCTGCAGGATGTCTGCGTGCTGACCGGGCTGTCCCTGTCGGCGGTCGAGAAATACCTGCGCCGCGCCCGCGACGAGCTGGGGGTCGAGACCACCGTACAGGCCGTGGCCAAGGTGGCGTTCCTGAACCAGCTGTATATCCACGCCTCCTCGGTTTAGGGGCAGGGGCCAGGTGCGGGTTTCCGCACTGTCGCGGCGGACGATTTCCCGAAATACAGGACATGTTCCGTGAGTGCACCGCCTTGGGTTCGGCAAACCCCGGGGCGGAGGAACGGCGGCCCATCCCCAAAGGGCCGCCTTTTCCCTACGGACGGGCGGGGCGGTCAGGCCTCGCCCGTACCATTCGCTGTCAAACGCGCACGCGCGTCTTGTCTGACACGCGATCCTTCACTAAACCCCCGTACAAACCGCCATTCATCCCAAAGGGGCCATCCCATGCGTCTGTCGCGCTATTTCCTGCCTGTCCTGAAAGAAAACCCCTCCGAGGCGCAGATCGTCAGCCACCGCCTGATGCTGCGCGCGGGCATGATCAAGCAACAGGCCGCCGGGATCTATTCCTGGCTGCCGCTGGGCTTCAAGGTGCTGCGCAAGCTGGAAAACATCGTGCACGAGGAACAGGTTCGCGCAGGTCACATCCCGATGCTGATGCCGACCCTGCAATCGGCCGATCTTTGGCGCGAATCCGGCCGTTATGACGACTACGGCGAGGAAATGCTGCGCATCCGTGATCGCCACGGCCGCGACATGCTGTTCGGCCCGACCAACGAAGAGATGATCACCGACATCTTCCGCAGCCATGTTGGCAGCTACAAAGACCTGCCGATGACCCTCTATCACATCCAGTGGAAATTCCGCGACGAGGTCCGCCCCCGTTTCGGCGTCATGCGTGGCCGCGAATTCCTGATGAAGGACGGCTACAACTTCGACCTGACCAAAGAGGACGCGCTGCACGCCTATAACCGCCACTTGGTCAGCTACCTGCGCACTTACGAACGCATGGGCCTGCAGGCGATCCCGATGCGCGCCGACTCGGGCCCGATTGGTGGCGACGACACTCACGAATTCCTGGTGCTGGCCGATACCGGCGAGTCCGAGGTGTTCTATGACAGCGCCGTCACCGACATCCGCCTGGGCGAGCGGGACATCAACTATGACGACAAGGCCCAGTGCCAGGCCATCATGGAGGAGTTCACCGCGCTTTACGCCCGCACGGACGAAACCCATGACGAGGCCACCTTCAACGCCATCCCCGAAGAGCGCCGCCGCTCGGCCCGCGGGATCGAGGTCGGCCAGATCTTCTATTTCGGCACCAAGTATTCCGAACCGATGGGCGCCACCGTGCAAGGCCCCGACGGCAAGCCCGTTCCGGTCCACATGGGCAGCCACGGCATCGGCGTTAGCCGCCTGATCGGCGCCATCATCGAGGCCAGCCACGACGAGAACGGCATCATCTGGCCCGAGGGCGTGACCCCGTTCCATGTCGGCATCGTCAACCTGAAACAGGGCGACGCCGAGGCCGATGCCGCCTGCGAGGCGCTGTATAACAGCTTCACCGCGCTGGGTCTGGAACCGCTTTATGACGACCGCAACGAACGCGCCGGCGGCAAGTTCGCCACGATGGACCTGATCGGCCTGCCGTGGCGCATCACGGTCGGCCCGCGCGGGCTGAAGAACGGCGTGGTCGAGCTGACCTGCCGCCGCACCGGCACCTCGGAAGAACTGCCGCCCGAACAGGCGGTCGAGAAGATGGCCAAGCTCTACGCCACCCACATGGTGCGCGGCCTCTGAGCCATTTTGCCAAGTGATCCTGTGCCGCCCCCTGCGCCCAGCGTTGGGGGCGGTCGCGTTTCATGCTAGGCTTTCCCGCAAAGGGGGCAGGGCATGATCCTACGAGCTTTGACATTGGCGGGCGGGTTGCTGGGGGCGGGGGCGGCCTCGCAATTTCCCGAGTTTTCCCAACAATATACCCAACGGCTGGGCGGTGCGGTGGATGCACTGTCCGTGGTCGTGGCCGATTTCGACGCCTCGGCCCAGGCCGCCGGTCTGACCCGCGAACAGGCGCTGGCGCAGATGACTGGCTCGGACTTTCTGACCCATCGCCGCGCGGATATGGAGCGGACGTTCGCTCGTCATGCACGCCTGTCAGCCGATCTGGCCGCGCTGCAAGCGGCGGGGCCGTTCATGCGGGCCTATTACGCCGGGCACCTGAACGACCCGCAAATCGCCGTCCGCGCGTGGGAGGCGTATCAGCCCGCGCTGCCCGTCACCTTTGCCGGGGCCGTGTTCGGCGGGTCTGGCCTGATTGCCGGGCTGATCGCCATGTCGCTGCTGCTGGCGGTCCTTCGCCTGCCATTCCGCCGTCGCCTGCCGGAACCCGCGCGGGTGGGTTGACGTTGGCCCTTCGCTCGCCCATCACGACACAAGACAGATCAAGGGGCCACCCATGACGAACACGACCGCGCCCTTCGCGCGATTTGAATGGATGATCGCCTGGCGCTACCTGCGGGCCCGCCGGGCCGAGGGCGGCGTCAGCGTCATGACCTGGATCAGCCTGATCGGCATCACCCTGGCGGTGTTCGCGCTGATCGCCACGCTGGCCGTGCGCTCGGGCTTTCGGGCCGAGTTTGTCGATACCATTCTGGGCGCGAATGCCCATGTCACCGTCTACAACATCGGAGCCGTCGATCCCGTGACCGGCCAGATCGACCGGACCATGCCCGACTACGCCGCCATCGCCGACCGGATGCGCGGGCTAGAGGGTGTCACCCGCGTGGCGCCGCTGGTCAAAGGGCAGGTGATGGCCAACGCCCGCAACCGCAACTCGGGGGTCGAGGTGTTCGGCATTTCGCGCGATAATCTGCTGACCATCCCACGCGTCGCCCACCCCGAGGAATACGCCGGCACGCTGGACTATTTCGATCAGGGCATCGCCATCGGATCGGGCGTCGCGCGCGAGCTGGGCGTCAGCATCGGCGACAAGGTCAAGCTGATCTCGCCCAACGGGGTGAAAACCGCTTTTGGCACCAGCCCCCGTGTCGCCGCGTATGAGGTTGTCTATGTCTTCACCGCCGGGCGCTATGACATCGACCGCACGCGCGTCTACATGCCCTTCGCCACGGCGCAAAGCTTCTTCAACCGCGAGGGCGTGGCGGACGAGCTGGAGGTCATGGTCGCCGAGCCCGAAAAGGTGGACGATCTGGCGCTGGACCTGCTGCGCCTGAGCGGCGATCGCGGGCAGATCTGGACGTGGCGCGACGCCTCGGGCGGGTTCCTGCGCGCACTGGATATCGAGGACAACGTGATGTTCGTCATCCTGTCGATCCTTGTGCTGATCGCCTCGATGAACATCGTGTCTGGGCTGATCATGCTGGTGAAAAACAAGGGTCGTGACATCGGCATCCTGCGCACGATGGGCCTGACCGAGGGCGCGGTGCTGCGCGTGTTCTTCATCTGCGGCGCGTTCACGGGGGTGATTGGCACGGCGATGGGCGTGGTGCTGGGCTGCCTGTTCGCGCTGTATATCGACCCGATTTTCAGCTTTGTGAACTACGTGGCAGGCGGTGGCGTCTGGGATCCGGCAGTGCGCGGGATCTACAACTTGCCCGCCCAGCTGCGCCTGAACGACGTGCTGTCGGCCATCGCGCTGTCGCTGTCGCTTAGCTTTGTGGTCACGATCTTTCCGGCCCGCCGCGCGGCCCGCATGAACCCGGTGGAGGCCCTGCGCTATGAGTGATCCGGTCCTGCAACTGACGGGGGTCGCCAAGACCTATAACAAGGGTTTGCCGAATGCCGTTCAGGTGCTGCAAGCCATTGATCTGACTGTGCAGCCGGGCGAGATCGTGGCCCTGGTCGCGCCCTCGGGGGCGGGCAAGTCAACGCTGCTGCACATCGCCGGCCTGCTGGACACGCCCGACGCTGGCAGCGTCCGCATCTGCGGGGCCGAGATGGTGGGCGAGAGCGACCGCAAACGCACGGGCGTGCGCCGCTCGGATGTCGGTTTTGTCTACCAGTTCCACCACCTGCTGCCGGAATTCACGGCGCTGGAAAACGTGATGCTGCCGCAACTTGCCAACGGTGTCCCGCGCGCCGAGGCGCAGACCCGCGCCGCCGACCTGCTGTGCCGCGTCGGTGTCGAAGCCCGGTCCGAGCACCGCCCCGCGGCCCTGTCGGGCGGCGAACAGCAGCGCGTTGCGCTGTGCCGCGCGCTGGCGAACGAGCCGCGCCTGTTGCTGGCTGATGAACCCACGGGGAACCTGGACCCCGAAACCTCGGCCCAGGTGTTTGCGACGCTGATGGGGCTGGTGCGCGACACCGGTCTGGCCGCCGTGATCGCCACCCACAACATGGAGCTGGCGGCCCGCATGGACCGCGTGCTGCGCATGGACAAGGGCGTGCTGACCCCGGCCTAGGCCTTTTGCGCCATGTAGACCCCGGCGGACATCAGCGCGATTCCGATGGTGCGGTTCAGGCTGAGCGGGTTCAGACGCGCGCCGAATAGGCCGAAATGGTCGATGACCGCGGCGCTGATCAACTGGCCCAGCAGCACAAAGAAGATTGCGTTGCCGATGCCGAATTTCGGCGCGACGAAGGTCACCGACAGCACGTAGAACAGCACCAGAAGTCCGGCCAGAAACAAGTACTTGGGCGCGTGGATGGCCTTGGCCAACGGCGCCGGGCCATGCAGCAGAACGGTGATGCTGGCGGCAGTGAAGGCCACGCAGAACAGGATCGCGGCCGCCGCAACCGGAGAGCCGATCCGCACCCCCAACTGGGCATTCAGCGCTGCCAGGATCGGGATCCCGACCCCTGCGGCCATCATGGTCAGGGCATAGGCGGTGGTGGGGGGCATGGGGGCTCCTTACGGGCAGAAGAACGTGGCGGTCGCGGTGGCGACGGGCTTGTCCAGGGGCAGCGCGATCATGGTGGCGTTGCAGAACACCAGCTGCTTGCCCGCGCGCACGATCCGCGCCTCGCAGCGGATGCGATCGCCGGTGCCGGGGCGCAGGAATTGCGTGTCCAGGTTGGTCGTTGCGATGGGGCGCATCTCTCCGAAATGGGCCAGACAGCCGATCGCCATCGAGGTATCCGCCATCGCCGCCAGCGCCTGACCCGAGATGATGCCGCCCATCCGGGCCAGCTGATCCGTGATCGGCATCGACAGCACCGTCAGCTCGGGGCCGACCTCCTCGACGGTCAGATCCAGGGCCTTGACCCAGGGTGCAAAGCCCTGTTCCAGAAATGCTTGTGCGTCCGCTGTCGTAAGCGTCATGTAACCTCTCCTCCCTACTCAGGGGCAGAATGGCGAAGCGATGGGCGATTGTCACGCGCCCGCTGCAGGCGTTACGCTATGATCCGGATCAAGGCCGCGCGGTGCGGCCTGTGCGATCCTGTGACGGTGGGGCCAAGAGCGGAGAGAAACGATGAAAACCATGTACTTGGCTGTTGTATTTGCCCTGTGCGCCGGTCCGATGGCCGTGGCGCAGGACGCTGGAACCGGGCAGGCGCTGTTTCACAAACACTGCGCCACCTGTCATGGCACCGCCGCCGATGGGACCGGCCCGATGGGCCCCGCCTTGGTGGTGCAGCCCAAGAATCTGACCTCGCTCAGTGCCGAGAACGGCGGGGAATTCCCGCTGCTGCGCGTGGTGCGCCGCATCGACGGGCGCGACCCGCTGGTCAGCCACGGCAGCGCCATGCCGGTCTACGGCGAGTTTTTCGAGGGCGACGACACCGCGATGAAAACCGCCAGCGGCCAGCCCGTGCTGATGGGGCGGGCGGTGGCCGATCTGGTCGCGTTCCTGCAAGCCATTCAAAAATAAGGGCTTATGCCCAAAGGGGAGAGCAATGCGTAAAACGATTATCCTGATTGCCGGGGCGGGGTTTCTGGCGGCGTGCCAGTCCGGGCTGATGCCGCAACCCTCGGAAGGGGCGCGGCTGTACGCCGACAATTGCGCGGTCTGTCATGGCCCGACCGGGCGGGGCGACGGGGATCTGGTGGCCGATCTGGATCGCAAGCCCACCGACCTGACTCAGATCAGCCGGAACGCTGGCGGGGCTTTCCCGACGGCAAAGGTGCTGTCGCAGATCGACGGGTACACCCGGATGAAGAAGCGCGATCAGGTCATGCCGGAATACGGATCGCTGCTGGAAGGGGAGACGGTGCCGGTGCAGCTGGCGGATGGCCAGATGTCGCCCGTGCCCAGACCGCTGGCCGCGCTGCTGGCATATCTGGAAAGTATCCAGCAGTAACAAAGGTTTAGCTGCAAATTCCCTGCGTGTTCGCGCCTTTCCACGGCACGAAGGCGTGGTGTTGCACGATACTGGACAGGTCTGCCACCGGCATGGCCTGTTTCAACATGTCGTGCAGGCGCTGCGTGCGGGGGGCCTGAGGCGCCAGGGCTCGACAGCAGACATACTCCTCGACGATCGCGGCTTGCTGCTCGTAGGGGTAGGACATGAAGGCGGGTTTCGTAGAGATATCAAACAGATAGGGGTCGTGTCCGGGGCTGTGCTCGGTCGCGGCCTTGAGCGGGTGATAGCCGGTTTTCGCGCGATTCTGCCATTGCCAGACATGCGTCATTTCATGAGCGTAAAGCATCAGCGCGTAGAGGTTACCCTTGCCCTGCACCGCGTATCCGTAATCCGGCGTGAACATGTCCTTGCGGAAAAAAACCTTGTTGAACAAGGTGATAGCCCCCGGTGAGGTGACGAAATATTCCTGCTTGGGTGGCGGGTAAATCCGCTCTGAGCAGGTCACGCGCGGGCGGGCCTTGTAACGGGTGACATAGCTTTCAGCCATGTGGCCGCGGACGAAGCGGACGCGTTCAGGCTTGATTTCATTGCCGAAAATCGTGTCCGAGAAGGCGATTTCGTTCTGCGTCAGGGGCCGTCCGCAGGCCGGAAAAATCAACAAAATCAGGATGAAAAACCGCCACATGCCCGGATTAGGGCCCGGATTCGGCCGGTCTGGCAAGGGGAAATCGCGTTTCGTTTACGTCTTGCTAATCCGGGGAATCGTAAGGTTTTGGGGGAAAACTGTACGCTGGATTTTGGGCGATGCGCGGCGGCCTGCGGCCTTTGTTCCGCGCGTGGGTGCAAAGAAAAACGCCCGCGACTTGCGCGGGCGTTTTCCGAGGGTTTGGCAATGTGCCTTAGCCGATGATGGCGTTCAGCGTGGCCGAGGGACGCATGACGGCGGCCTTTTTCTCGACGCTGGGGTGGTAGTAGCCACCGATGTCGGCTGCGGCACCCTGAACGGCTGCGATCTCGGCCAGGATGGCGGCTTCGCCGTCGGCCAGGGCCTTGGCGACCGGCGCGAATTCAGCGGCCAGAGCGGCGTCGTCGGACTGCGCGGCCAGGGCTTCGGCCCAGTAGCGGGCGAACCAGTAGTGGCTGTCGCGGTTGTCCGGCTGGCCAACCTTGCGGTCGGGCGAGCGGTTGAAGTCCAGGATGCCCTGGGTCGCCGCTTCGGCTGCGGTGGCCAGAACGCCGGCCTTGGCGTTGCCCTTGACGTCCGCCAGGAAGTTCAGCGACTCGGACAGGGCGCAGAATTCACCCATCGAGTCCCAGCGCAGGTGGTTTTCCTGCACCAGCTGTTCGACGTGCTTGGGGGCCGAGCCGCCAGCACCGGTTTCGAACAGGCCGCCGCCGTTCATCAGCTTGACGATCGACAGCATCTTGGCCGAGGTGCCCAGTTCCAGGATCGGGAACAGGTCGGTCAGGTAGTCGCGCAGCACGTTGCCGG
This sequence comes from Thalassobius vesicularis, assembly GCF_004799325.1. Classification (GTDB taxonomy): domain Bacteria; phylum Pseudomonadota; class Alphaproteobacteria; order Rhodobacterales; family Rhodobacteraceae; genus Thalassobius; species Thalassobius vesicularis. The sequence goes on along the minus strand of NZ_SSMD01000002.1, from coordinate 228,963 downwards.
TGTTGGCAATGGTGTTCTCGCCCTTGGTGATCGTTTCCAGCGAGGCGACGGTGGCCAGGTCGGGGGACATGATCTCGAACTTGTCGGCGACACCGGCGGCTTCCAGCGCGGGGGTGACGTACTTGATCAGCTCGGCGTCATGGGCGCGGTTGGCGTCCAGCCAGAAGATCGAGCGGAAGCCGGTCAGGCGCTGACGGTCCAGGGCCAGCTGGATCCAGTTCTCGATCGGGGCTTTCTTGACGGTGCAGGCGCGCCAGATGTCACCGGCCTCGACATTGTGCGAGTGCAGGGTCTGACCGTTGGCCAGCACGACGCGGATGGTGCCGTCTGCAGGAGCCTGGAAGGTGGTCGGGTGCGAGCCGTATTCCTCGGCCTTCTGGGCCATCAGGCCGACGTTCTGAACGGTGCCGGCGGTGGCCGGGTTCAGGGCGCCGTTGGCCTTGAAGAAGTTGACGGTCTCTTTGTAGACGCCGGCATAGCAGTTGTCGGGGATGACGCAGTTGGTGTCAGCCTCTTTGCCGTCGGCCCCCCAGCCCTTGCCGCCTGCGCGGATCAGGGCGGGCATCGAGGCGTCGATGATGACGTCGGACGGCACGTGCAGGTTGGTGATGCCCTTGTCCGAGTTCACCATGTACATGCCCGGACGATCTGCGTTCAGCGCGTCGATATCGGCCTGGATGGCAGCGGCGTTCGGCAGGGTGGCGATACGTGCCAGCACGTCGCCCATGCCCGAGTTCGGGTTCACACCGGCAGCTTTCAGATCGTCGGCGTACTTGTCGAAGATCGGCGCCAGCCATGCCTTGACCGCGTGGCCAAAGATGATCGGGTCCGAGACCTTCATCATCGTGGCTTTCATGTGCAGCGAGAACAGGACGCCGTTTTTCTTGGTGTTCTCGATTTCCTCGGCCAGGAAGGCCGACAGCGCCTTGGCGGACATGAAGGTCGCGTCAGCAACGGTGCCTTCGTCCAGCTTCCAGCCGTCTTTCAGCACGGTCACGGCGCCGTCCTTGGCGACGAATTCGATCTTGGCGGCACCGGCCTGAGCGGCAGTGATGGTGGCCGACACTTCGTTGGCGTAGAAATCGTTGCCCGACATCGAGGAGACGTGGGTCTTCGAGGTGGTTTCCCACTTGCCCATGCGGTGCGGGTTCGACTGGGCGTAGGATTTGACGGCCTTGGCGGCGCGACGGTCCGAGTTGCCTTCGCGCAGGACGGGGTTCACGGCCGAGCCCTTGATTGCGTCATAGCGCGCGCGGATCGCCTTTTCGGCGTCGTTGGCGGGCTCTTCGGGGTAGTTGGGGATGTCGTAGCCCTGGCCTTGCAGTTCCTTGATCGCGGCCACCAGCTGCGGCACCGAGGCCGAGATGTTCGGCAGCTTGATGACGTTGGCGTCGGGGGTTTTCACCAGCTCGCCCAGCTCTGCCAGGTCGTCGTTGATTTTCTGCGCGGCGGTCAGCTTTTCCGGGAAGGTCGCCAGGATACGGCCGGACAGCGAAATGTCCTTGGTGCCCACGGTGACGCCGGCAGCTGCGGCGAACTTGCGGATGATGGGCAGGAACGAGGCCGAGGCCAGTTCGGGCGCTTCGTCTACAATGGTATACAAAATGTCGGGGGTCGAGTTTTCAGCCATTTTTCTACCCTTCTTTCTTTTGGTAGCAGAGAATGTGTCGGCGGGGCCGCGATGCGGCAGTCCTGAAATCACCCGAAGCAGGCCGAGGCACGGTCGCGGGCAGGTTGTTCCGCGTTTCCCATAGATCACGGGGCGCAAAAGATCAATTCTGGAGTGGTCGATTAGGCGCGAAAGGGTGACGCAGGCCTAGCCGTCAAAGCGGATCGTCAGGTTGAAGGCGAAACTGCGCCCCTGCAGGGCCTGCGGAGCGGGCGGGAAGCGCCCGGCGCGTTTCACGGCCTGCACGGCGGCGCGGTCCAGCGCGGGATGCCCGGCGGATTTGGTGACGCTGACCGATTGCAGCTTGCCATCCGAGGACACGCCGAGGCGCAGGCCAACCGCGCCGTCACGCCCTCTGGCGGCCAAGGGGTAGGCCTTGCGCCGCTCGATTCGGGACAGGATTTGGGCGGCCCAGTCGGCGGTCAGGCTGCGGGTCTGGGCGGCAGACAGGCTGGGCGCGGTCGATTTGGCCTTGCCCGCCGCACCGCTATTGCCGCTGCCCGCCGCCTTTTGGGCGGTGCTGGGGGCGCTGGGTTTGGCCGGTTTGGGTTTGGGCTGTGGCTTGGGTTCGGGTTTCGGCTCTGGTTTCGGCTCGGGCTTGGGTTGCGGCGTTGCCGGGGCGGTGTCCAGCACCGGGGCGGCGGCGCTGTCGGGTGGCGGCAGGGACGGGCCGGGGGCCGTGGGCTGGACCAGCGGTTGCGGCAGTTGAACGGGCTGGGCGGCGGCCTCGGGCTGCGGCATCTGCGGGGCGTCGGGGGTGGGGGCGGTGGCGGGCGGTGCCTCCCACTGTTCGACCAGCGCGGCCAGACGGGCGGGGGCGGCGGCCAGCGTCACCAGCGCCTTGCCAGCATCCCCCGCAGCCCCAGCGGCCCCGGTGGGCGATTGTAGCGCGGTAAACGCCAGCAGGTGCAGACCGGCGGCGGCGGTCAGGAACAGGGAGCCTTCGAGCAGCGCCTTCATGGCGTCACCGTGATCAGCTGCACCTGCGTCAGCCCAAGCGCCGCCAGTTGCGGCAGCAGGCGGGCCAGCGCGGTGGCGGGGGCGCGGGCATCGGCGCGGACCTGCACGGGCGCATCCGGGGTCAGCGCGGCGGACAGGGCGGTCAGTGCCGCCTGATCGCGCGCGTCCCGAAACGCCAGTTGCCCCTGGTCAGAGATATAGAGTGTCAGCCCGCCATCCGCCGGATCGGCCGAGCTGGTCTCGGGCGGGGTGACGGCGAACGGCTCGGGCGGGGCGATCTGCGCGGTCATCAGAAAGAAGATCAGCAGCAGGAACACCACGTTGATCATCGGCACGATGCTTTCCGAGCGCGGCTTGCGGGGCGGGCGGGCGAACTGCATCGGCTACTCCACCAGCATCAGGGCGGGTTTGCCGGCGGCGGTCAGCGCGTCCATGACGGTGACCACGCGCTGCAGCGGCACGTCCGTACCTGCGCGCAGCACGATCGGGTCGTCGGGCGTGGCCATCAGCGGATCCAGCGCGGCGGGCAGGGTGTCGAGCGTCGTGGCGATGCCGTTCAGCATCAGGCTGTCCGTGCCGATCTGCACCAGACGCGGCGGGCCGGACCATTCAGCGCCCATGCCAGCGGGGCGCAGCAGGATCTGCGTGTCGTGGCCAAAGCGCGCGGCCAGCATGAAGAACACCAGCAGCAGGAACACCACGTCGATCATCGGCGTCAGGCTGGGCCTGCGCCGGGGGCGGGGCTGCCCGAACTGCATCACTCGGCGGCCTTCAGCGCCTTGTTCTGGCGCGTTTCGGGGCGCGAGAGGGGGCGCAGGAAGATGCGGGTGGCGGCGTCCTCCATCTCCAGCCGCAGGCGGTCCTCGACGCTTTCGAACCAGCTGAGCGCCATCGAGGCGGGGATCGCCACGGCCATGCCGGCGGCGGTGGTCAGCAGTGCCTCCCATATCCCGCCGGCGAGGGTGGCGGGATCGGCCTGCGCGCCGGCCTGTTGCAGCGCCTGAAACGCCGAGATCATGCCCAGAACGGTGCCCAGCAGCCCCAGCAGGGGCGCGATGGTCGAGATCAGCTCCAGCGGGCGCTGGCCGCGTTGGGCATGGGCCAGCACACGGGCGGCGACACGGGTGGTTTCGGCGCGAGCGGCGTCATCGGAGAGGCCCGGATCCAGCCGCGCCTGCATCGCCGCATGGGCCAGGATCGCGCGACAGGTGCGCCGGTTGGCCAGAATTTCCTGCGCGGCGGTTTCCTGCCCGTCGCTCCATTGCGCGACGGCACATTGCACGTGCCCGCCGCCATTCCACGCGCCCAGACGCGACAAATCCCAGGTTTTCCACAGAATCAGTGCGGCCGTAATCACCGACAGCGCGCCGATCACCCACATGGCCGGACCGCCCGTCGCCAGAATTTCCAGCGCGGTTTCAAGGCCTTGGCTCAGGTCGATCTGGGCCGGTGCGGCGGTGGCGTCCATTCCGGGGCTCCTGCGGGGGGCATGACGGGTCCGGTCAGGTTTCCGGCATCGGGGGGCGCGTTGTCAATATCGCCGGGCAGAAACGCAAACGGGGCGAGGTCAGACCCCGCCCCGATCAGTGCTGAAATCAGGGATCAGTGCCGGATGATGCCGGGCGCCGCTAGCGGGCGCGACGGGCTGTCCGAGACCGAGGCAATCGCGGAAATCGCCGTGACCGCCAGGGCCCAGCCCACGATGAGGGTTGTAAAACGCATGTCTGAACTCATTGAAACGAAAGGTGGTAATGAGAGCAGGGTAGACGTTCGGAGAGGGGAGCGGCAGTCCGGGATTCCTGACCTGTAAGGAATGGGAGGGGGTGCCTATGCAGACCAATGCGGAATGCACAGCATTCCGCCGCGCCCGAGGCGTTCACAGGGCGTTTGTGAGGCCCAATCGTACTTTGTTTATAGTGAACTTCTTAAATCTTTAAATTTGAAATAAATGTCCTGAAATGAAGAGTTTGTTAATGCTCGGCCAATTTTTTGAGTTTCGAGGGAGGGAGATTTTCTTACCTTCTAGTGCCAAATATTCAGTAGCTTCTGAGTGAGAATCTTTAAATTGATTTGAAAACCTAATCCGGTAGTTTTGGTCTATTAGAAGGAAACCGGCGTCGAATAAAGAATGTATATCCTTTCTCAGCAAAATCCCGTTTTCAATAGAGTGATCGGGAAACTTGGCGTAGTCTAAAAGATGAGCAGCTTCCAATGTATTTTCAACTGCAGTGCCAGTCACTGCGCAGCGACCTTCATAAGCACCAAGGATCGCAAGCCTGAAAGCACTTTGACCAATTCTTACTTTTTGCTCGGAGTATGTATAGCCTGACGAAGGCGGTTCCGACAAACCGGTAGGCGTAACTGCCTTGACGCTTATATTATACTTCTCTCTGAGTGCTAAATACTTGGTGTGCAGAATTCTTCCTGCATCACTAACGCTTGAATATCCTTTGCCAGACACAATGTTGGGGGACCAGTCTAAAGGCAGTTCAAAATAGTCGTTTTCGTTCAAGAAAACTGGCTCGGTTAGCAATTTAAAGCCAATTAGAGTATTCTGATCTACAAATTCTGTTCTTTTGTATTTTCTAACAATTTCAATGAAACTTTCGAGGCTCTCGACCCCATTCGATATTCCCAAATCTCGCCATGCCGTTCCGATGGTGACCGTACCGGCGGACACAAAAACACCAAACCCTCCGATGAGGTTAATAGGTGATTTTCGGCGAAAAAAGAAAACTCCACCTTCATCTAACACTCGGAAATGTTGCTTTGAAGGTTGCCAAAAATTTATCTCACTTCGCGGCATGTGGTTGCGGCAGAAATTGAACCAGTCGTGGTCTGTGTTTCCGATGTAAAATTCATTTTTCATACTATTGAATTGTCCTTTATAGACTAATCACTTAAACATCTAACTCCTCCACGAACCGGGCGTTCTCCTGAATGTACTGGAACCGCAGTTCGGGTTTCTTGCCCATCAGGCGCTCGACCAGATCGCCGGTTTCGCCGGGTTCGTCCTCGTCTATGGTCACGCGGATCAGTTTGCGCGAGCCGGGGTCCATCGTGGTTTCCTTCAGGTCCTTGGCGTCCATCTCGCCCAGGCCCTTGAAGCGCGAGACGTCGATCTTGCCTTTGCCGCCAAGGCCCTTTTTCAGCCACTCGTCGCGCTCGGCCTCGTCCAGACAGTAGACGCGGCGCGCGCCTTGCGTCAGGCGGAACAGGGGCGGGCAGGCCAGGTACAGGTGGCCCTGATCAATCATCGGGCGCATCTGGGTGAAGAAGAAGGTCATCAGCAGCGAGGCGATGTGCGCGCCGTCGACATCGGCGTCGGTCATGATGATGACCTTGTCATAGCGCAGGTCGTCGACGTTGAACTTGGTGCCCATGCTGACGCCAAGCGCCTGGCAGAGGTCGTTGATCTCTTGGTTGCTGCCCAGTTTCGACGACGCCGCGCCCAGCACGTTCAGGATCTTGCCGCGCAGGGGCAGCAGGGCCTGATTGACCCGGTTGCGCGCCATCTTGGCAGAGCCACCGGCCGAGTCGCCCTCGACGATGAACAGCTCGGTGCCGTCGCGGTTGTTGGAGGAGCAGTCGACCAGCTTGCCGGGCAGGCGCAGCTTCTTGGTGGCCGATTTGCGGGCGGTTTCCTTTTCCTGACGGCGGCGGAGGCGTTCCTCGGCGCGCAGGACGAGGAAGTCGAGGATGGCGCCCGCGGATTTGGTGTCGGCGGCCAGCCAGTTGTCGAAGTGGTCGCGGACCGAGTTTTCGACAAGGCGCTGGGCCTCGACGGTGGCCAGACGGTCCTTGGTCTGGCCGACGAATTCGGGTTCACGGATGAAGCACGACACCAGCGCGCAGCCGCCGGTCAGCAGGTCGTCGCGGGTGATCTGCGCGGCTTTCTTGTTGTTGACCAGCTCGCCATAGGCGCGGATGCCTTTGAGGATCGCGGACCAGAAGCCCGCCTCGTGCGTGCCGCCTTCGGGGGTGGGGACGGTGTTACAGTAGGACTGGATGAAACCGTCGCGCGAGGGCGTCCAGTTGATCGCCCATTCGACCTTGCCGGGGGTGTTGAACTTCTCGGCAAACTCGACGGTGCCGGCAAAGGGCTGGTCGGCATAGGTGGAGGCCTTGTCCAGCGTTTCCTTGAGGTAGTCGGCCAGACCGCCGGGGAAGTGGAAGGTGGCCTCGGTCGGGGTTTCGCCGTCGTCGATGGCGGTTTTCCAGCGGATTTCGACGCCCGAGAACAGGTAGGCCTTTGACCGGATGGATTTGAACAGCCGCGCGGGTTTGAAGCGGTGATGGCCGAAGATTTGTTCATCCGCGTGGAAGGTGACGGTGGTGCCGCGCCGGTTGGGGGCGGCGCCGATCTTTTCGACGGGGCCCTGCGGGATGCCGCGGCTGAAGCGCTGCTCGTACAGTTCCTTGTTGCGCGCGACCTGCACGACCATCAGGTCGGACAGCGCGTTCACGACGGATGCGCCGACACCGTGCAGACCGCCCGAGGTCTGGTAGGCCTTGCCCGAGAATTTGCCGCCCGCGTGCAGGGTGCACAGGATCACCTCCAAAGCGGATTTGCCGGGGAATTTGGGGTGCGGGTCAATCGGGATGCCGCGCCCGTTGTCGCGCACGGTCAGCGAGTAATCGGCGTTCAGCTCGACCTCGATCCGGTTGGCGTGGCCGGCGACGGCCTCGTCCATCGAGTTGTCGAGGATCTCGGCCACCATGTGGTGCAGCGCGCGTTCATCCGTGCCGCCGATATACATACCGGGGCGTTTTCGGACGGGCTCCAACCCCTCCAGCACCTCGATCGAGGAGGCGTCATAGGTTTCGGGCTGGGTTCCATCAAGGAGATCGGTCATCGGCTGCTCGACTTCGTGTTTGTTGGTCTTGGATCATAGTCAAGCGGGCGGGGCTGGGAAAGCCAATTCCTGCCTGTCGCGGATGTCCGGGGAACGGCCCCCATCGGCAAGGCCCCGCCGGATTCGCGCGTAAGGTGAGGAATGCCTCAATTTCGTCGGAACTTTCAGGCATGATGCACGTTATTGGGGAGCATGACTTTAACTACTCGCCCAGAAGGGTTTCGCGATGACCGATTTGCAGAACGATCCGCCCAAGCCGGTGACACCCCGGCGCAGACGCGCGCGCTGGACGCCGACAGTGGGGACCGAGGTGCCCGATTTTGCAGCCGAAACCACGCGCGGGCGGCTGGAACTGCGCAAGTGGGGCGCGGGCAACTGGCTGTATCTGTTCGCTTTTCCGTCAACGTTTTCCTCGGTCTGCACGACGGAACTGGTGGCGCTGGCGGCACGGCGTCAGGCGTTCGAGGCGCTGGGCGTGCGGCTGATGGGGATCACCCCGGCGGCCATGAAACCCACGCTGGACTGGGTGCTGGACCTGGAAAAGCTGTTCGGGCTGGACATCCATTTCCCCATCGTCGCGGACGAGGGCGGCGCGACCCTGCGCCAGCTGGGCCTGATGCCGGCCGAGGGCGGGCTGGCCAGCCGCCCCAGCCTGTTCCTAGACCCGGCGGGCAAGCTGCGGATGCATGCGACCTATCCGGCGCGAATGGGGCGATCCGTCCCCGAGGTGCTGCGTTGTTTCGAGGCGATGAAGGACGTGGATTATTCCGGGCTGGCGACCCCGGCCGACTGGATGCCGGGCGATGATCTGGTCGCCCCCAAGGGCGTGGATGCCGAGCAGATGCAAAGCGTGTTCGGAGACGACTGGAGCAAGGTCAGCGATTACCTGATGGTGGCTCATGTAAAGGGTTAGATGTCGCTTTTGGGCGGGACAGGGCGGTTTCGTCCTCGCAAGCTGCCTCGGGAAAGAGGAGGCGCCGATGGAGGACCAGGCCCCGCAACCGCGGGTCAGCGACCGGCCGGACTGGCTGTATCTGCTGCGTGAATTCTACGAAATGTACCGGTTTCTGCCCGCAGGTGGCAGCAAGACGATCCGCGCCCACCAGCGGGTGGTGCGCGAAGCGATCGCGCGGCTGATGCGGACCGACCCGGTGATGCGCTCGGTCCCGCCCGCGCAACTGCCGGTGACGGCGCATCTGCGGCGCGCGCTGGACGAGGGGCGCTCGGGCGTGCTGGCGCCGGTGGCGCGGACGCTGGACGCGGTGGACCACGCGCTGCACTGGGAATACGGCTATGACAAGGTGCCCAAGGGGCTGGCGCGGGCCTATGGCTATGCCGAGATCGCCGGGCCGAACGGGCCGATCCCCAGCACCGAGGTGATCCTGGGCCTGGTTCTGTTCGCGCCGGGCTGCACCTATCCGGCCCACGCGCATCAGGGCATCCACGAAAGCTATATCTGCCTGTCGGGGTCGGTGTCCGAGAATGACTATGGCGTCTATGCGCCCGGATCGTCGATCTACAACCCGCCGGGACACACGCACCGGATCACCGTGTCAGACCTGGAGCCGGCGCTGCTGGCCTATGCCTGGATCGCCGAACCCGAAGTGTTGGCTGGCAACAAGATGGTGCTGGGCGTGCCGCGCCCGAAATAGGCGAGGCGATCGGGGCTGGGGGCCGGAATTTTTGAAAAATTCCGGACAAAATTCTTTGAAAGAATTTTGCGCCCTTGGGCTGGGGGATCACGTCAGGCCGTTTGCTGCGCCAGCCAGTCGCGGATGATCCGTGCCACCTCGTCGGGTTTCTGGTGGGCCAGCCAATGGTCGGCGCCGGGGATCTCGACCCGGGTCAGGGCGTCGCAATAGGCCTCCAGCCCTTCGGTGGCTTCGGGCAGCAGTGCGGTGTCGTCCAGGCCCCAGATCAGCAGGTGGGGCATCGGCACGCGGAACTTCGCGACGGGGAAGTCGGGGGCCTCGACTGCCTCGCCGGGGCCGCCGAGTTTCAGCGGAGAGGCGCGGTACCAGTTCAGCATCCCGGTCAGCCGCCCCGGCCGCGCCCATTCGGCGGCATAGGTGGTGCGTTTTTCGGGGGTCAGCCAGCTCATGTCCATCTTTGCCGAAAAGGCGCGGGTCAGGTTGGCGTAGTTGTCGGCTGACAGCCAATCCTCGGCGCCGTCACGTTTCAGCGTATGGATGTATTGCGAGGCCAGCGTCTGCCCGCCGCCCGCCGCCATCGCGCGCTGGAACGGGCCGGGGTGGACGCCGTTCATCACGATCAGCCGGTCCACCAGGTCGGGCCGGAACATCGCCAGCCCATAGGCCACGGCCGAGCCCCAGTCATGCCCGATCACCGTCACTGGACCGGCCCCCAGATGCGCGATCAGCGCGGCCATGTCCCCCACCAGATCCGAGGTGCGATAGGCGGTCACGTCTGCGGGCGCCCAGCTTTGGCCATAGCCGCGCTGGTCGGGGGCGATGCAGTGATAGGTGTCGCTCAGGCGGTCAGCCAGTTCGGCCCATGCGCCGGCATATTCGGGAAAGCCGTGCAGGAACAGCAGCACCGGAGCGCCTGCTTTCCCCCAGCCCAGATAGTGGAATGGGTGCCCGTCGATCTGGATATGGTGGCTGAGCATTGCCGGTATTCTCCCTGTGCCAGGCCCTTGGCCTCCTCCTACCAAGAGCCTAGCACAGGTTGCGGGGACGCAAAGCGGTTCGCTGCGTCACCCGTGGCGCACACGCTCAGATCTGGCTGCGGGCGTTGGCGCGCAGAAAGGCCTCTCGCAGGCCGAACCACAGATCGGTCGAGGTCATCGGGCGGCGCAGCATCACGTCGCCGATGGTGCGCTGTTCCAGCGGCCAGCTTGACTGGGTTTCAAACGTGCCCAGCACGATGACGGGCAGCGTCGGTTCAGTCCGGCGCAGCAACAGCAGAAGGCGGGTGAAATCAAGCGTGTCGCCCGGAAACTGGTCGCGGTCGATGATCACCGCATCGACATGCGCGCCGTAGTCGCGGACCAGATCGGTAAAGCAGTCGGGGTTGTTTTCGTCGATCATGTCGACGCTGAACTGGGTTTTCAGCCAGCCACGGGTCGTGGTGACATCGGGGGTTTCGGCCCCGAGGTACATGATACGGCGATGTACCAATGCGGCCTGGATCACCTCGTCATCCTTTTCGGAGGTGACCAGGGTGCTAAGCACGCGCTCTGACAGGTCAGCCGTGGCAGAGCGCACGCGCTCTAGCAGGCCGGGTTTCGGGTCTTCGACGACCTTGGTCTTGTCTGCGATACTGAGACGGTAGATTTCAATTGCACCGGAGTGTTTCATGATGTTGCTCGGGACTGTTTGCTGCTGGTTTGCTTGTCGCCGAAAACGCATGCGGAAAAAACGATCCCATTCGTGCTGTCGGGGGGCTTCGGACGGATGGGGGGCTATCCGTTCGGATGAGAATCGGGGTGAATAATTTGATCACATTCCGCACTGCGAAATGAGCCGGACCATTAATTAATGAATGTGGAAAATGGTCCCACTGGTTAATTTTTTGAAGATGCAAATGATTTATTTTCGAATCGCCTTTTGGCTGGCGCCGTTTTCCGCGTGAAAATGACAAAACCGTAACAAGTTATTGATGCGCATCAAGGCGCTTGGGGCGGGGGTCTGGTAGACTCGGGCCATGTTCAAAAAGGAGTGATGAATGACCGTGACGCCCCCCGCCGCGAAGGCAGAAACCGTTGAAGTGAAAGCCATCGAAACCGCTGCAAACGGGGTGAGTGCGGATGCCGCCTCGGCAGTGGAGAATGCACAGGCTGCCAAGCCCGCCAAGCCTGTCCGCATCAAGCACGTGAAGCCGACGCCGGATCAGGTGCGCCATGCGTTCGAGTCGGGCGAATACCCCTACACCACCAAGCTGTCCCGCCGCACCTATGAGGCGCAGAAGGCCAAGATTCAGGCCGAGCTGCTGAAGGTGCAGCTGTGGGCGCAGGAAACCGGCCAGAAATTCGTGCTGCTGTTCGAAGGCCGCGACGCCGCCGGCAAGGGCGGCACCATCAAGCGGTTCACCGAACACCTGAACCCGCGCTCGGCCCGTGTCGTGGCGCTGAACAAGCCCACCGACGAAGAGCGCGGCCAGTGGTATTTCCAACGCTACATCAACCACCTGCCGACCGCGGGCGAAATCGTGCTGTATGACCGCAGCTGGTACAACCGCGCGGGTGTGGAACGGGTGATGGGTTTCTGCGAGCCGAACGAATACCTGGAATTCATGCGCCAGACGCCCGAGCTGGAGCGGATGCTGGTGCGCTCGGGGATCCGTTTGTACAAGTACTGGTTCTCGGTCACGCAGGCGGAACAGCAGGCGCGTTTCAAATCGCGCGAGACCGACCCGCTGAAGCAGTGGAAGCTGTCTCCGATCGACAAGGCCAGCCTGGACAAGTGGGAAGACTACACCGAGGCGAAAGAGGCGATGTTCTTTTACACCGACACCGCCGATGCGCCGTGGATCGTGGTCAAATCCAACGACAAGAAACGCGCGCGCCTGAACTGCATGCTGCATTTCCTGAACTCGCTGGATTACCCGGGCAAGGATCTGCACATCGCCCATGCGCCCGATCCGCTGATCGTGGGCGGGGCGAACCACGTGATCCACCGCTCGGACCACATCCTGGGCAGCGCGCTGCACCCGGACATGCGCAAGGCGCGCGAGCCTCAGGCGTGATCTGACCCGACGATTGCCAAGGCCGCCGATCCGAAAGGGTCGGCGGTTTCGTCTTGTCCGGGGGATGGGCGCGCGGCTAGGTTGCGCGTCAGGAGGACCCCGTGATGACCGATCTGCTGCAGCGACTGGGGCTGGATTGCCCGATCTTTCAGGCCCCGATGGCGGGCGTGGCGACGCCTGCTCTGGCGGCGGCGGTCAGCAATGGCGGGGCGCTGGGCGCGCTGGGGCTGGGGGCCTCGGATGCGGCAACGGCGCAGCGGATGATCCAAGAGACGAAGGCGCTGACTGTGCGGCCCTTCAACGTCAACCTGTTCTGCCACCGCCCGGCCGTGGCGGATGCGGCGAAAGAGGCCGCCTGGCTGGCGCATATGGCCCCCCAGTTCGCATTGTTCGGGGCGGTGCCTCCTTCTGCTTTGTCCGAGATTTACCAGTCGTTCCTGACCGATGACGCGATGCTGCAAGTGCTGGTGCAGGAACGCCCCGCCGTCATCAGCCTGCATTTCGGCCTGCCCGATGCCGAGCGTCTGGCCGCGCTGAAGGCGACGGGCGCGGTGCTGCTGGCCACGGCCACCAGTCTGGAGGAGGCGCAAGCGATCCAGGCGGCGGGTCTGGACGGGATCGTCGCGCAGGGGATCGAGGCGGGCGGTCATCGCGGCATGTTCGACCCCGAGGCGCCGGATGCGCGGCTGGGCACCCTGGCGCTGGTGCGGCTGCTGACGCGCCACGTCGATCTGCCGGTGATCGCGGCGGGCGGCATCATGGACGGGGCAGGGATCAAGGCGGCGCTATCGCTGGGGGCGGCCGCAGCGCAACTGGGCACGGCCTTTGTCGGCTGCGATGAAAGTGCTGCGGATGCCGACTATCGCCAGGCGCTGACCGGGCCCGGCGGCTGGGCAACGCAGCTGACCCCGGCGGTCTCGGGCCGGCCGGCGCGCTGCCTGCGCAACGCCTATATCGCGTGGTCCGAAGACGCGCCGCGCGACCAGCTGCCCGACTACCCCATCGCCTATGACGCCGCCAAAGCGCTGGCCAGTGCCGCCCGCGCGGCAGGCACGCCGGGCTGGGGCGCGCAATGGGCCGGACAGGGCGCACCGATGGCCCGCCCGATGGCGGCGGGACGGCTGCTGTCGCTGCTGCAGGACGAGTTGCGCAACGCCTGAACCAGGGCGCGCAAATTTCTTTCAAAGAAATTTGTCCGGAATTTTTCAAAAATTCCGCAGCGCCGGTGGCACCGTAGTAATCCGGTGCCCAGCGGGCAGAGGCTTGTCTGTCTCACGGTCCAGCGATAGGGCAGGATGATGACCCCTCAGATGACCCATACGCAGCATTTGCGCGCCATTCTGGTGCTTGGCCTGCCGTTGATCGGCAGCCATGTCGCCCAGTTTGCCATCTGGCTGATCGATGCGGTCATGCTGGGCTGGTACGACGTGCAGGCGCTGGCTGCACAAGTGATCGCGGGCATGGTGTTTTTCGTGCTGTTCATTATGGGGTCGGGCTTTGCCTGGGCGGTGATGCCGATGGTGGCCGAGGCCGAGGCGGCGGGTGATACCACGCAGGTGCGCCGCTACACGCGCATGGCGATGTGGATTTCGATGCTGTTTGGCTTGCTGGTTCTGCCCGTGATGATCTGGGCCGAGGCGGTCCTGTACGCCCTGGGCCAGTCTCCCGAGGTGGTGGCGCTGGGGGCCGATTACCTGCGCGTCGCAGGTTGGGGGATCTTTCCGGCGCTGCTGGTGATGGTGCTCAAATCCTATCTGGCGGCGTTGGAGCGGACACGCGTCGTTTTGTGGGTGACGCTGAGTGCGGTCGCCGTCAACGCGCTGGTCAATTACGTGCTGATTTTCGGCCATTGGGGCGCGCCTGAAATGGGGATCGTCGGCGCGGCCGTGGCCTCGGTCGCGGTGCAGGTGGTTTCGGGCGTGCTGATGGCGTTGTATGCGGCCGTGGCGACGGCCGAGCATGAACTGTTCGTGCGGTTCTGGCGCCCGGATTGGGAGGCGTTCGGCAAGGTGTTCCGCCTGGGCTGGCCGATCGGCATCACCAACCTGGCCGAGGTCGGATTGTTCGCGGCGGCCTCGACCATGATGGGCTGGCTGGGGACGATCCCGCTGGCAGCGCATGGGATCGCGCTGCAAATCGCCTCCTTGACCTTCATGGTGCATCTGGGCCTGTCCAATGCTGCCACGATCCGCGCCGGGCGTGCGCTGGGCCGTGTCAACCGGGCTGAATTGGTGCGGGGCGCGCAGGTCGTGCTGGCGCTGTCGTTGGGGATGGCGCTGCTGACGGTTGTGACCTTTCTGTCCGTCCCCGAGCTGTTGATGGGCCTGTTCCTGTCGCCGGACGAGCCGCAGCGGGATGCGGTTATCGCGCTGGGAGTGCCGCTGTTGGCAGCGGCGGCGGTGTTCCAACTGGCCGATGCCAGCCAGGTGATGGCGCTGGGGCTGTTGCGAGGGGTGCAGGATACCCGCGTGCCGATGGTGATCGCGGCGATCAGCTATTGGGTGATCGGGGTGCCGGTCAGCTATGGGCTGGGCTTCGGGCTGGACTGGCAGGGGCCGGGGGTCTGGATCGGCTTGACCGTCGGCCTGTTCCTGGCCGGGTCGTTCCTGATGGGCCGGTTCTGGTTGCACTCGGTCCGCAAGGTGCCGCAGGGCTAAGCGCGCGTTCGGGGGTGGGGGTCGGAATTTTTGAAAATTCCGGACAAAATTCTTTGAAAGAATTTTGCCCCCGGTCCGAGGTCAGTCTTTCGTTTCGGTGTTCAGACGGTCGGCCTTGCGACGGACCAGCACGCCGCGCAGGTCGTGCATGGCCAGCAAGAGCGCGTCTGTGACGCGCTCCAGCTGGTTGTCGGTGGCGCGGGTTTGCGCCCAGTGCGCGGTCTGGTTCAGGTGGTCCACGGTGCGCAGGATGTCGTCGACCTCGCGCTTGTTCAGCAGCTTCTGGCGCTCGTCCATCCAGTCCTTGATCGCGGCCAGGTCGGCGTCCGACAGCACGCGGTCGCCTTGTGGCTTGATCTCGCCGTTGCGGATGTTGACGGTTGCGATCTGCTCCATGTCCAGACGGCGCTGGCGGTTTTCCGCATCCACGCGGAACACGAATGCGCCGTTGTCGCGGGTGCGGAAGTAGTAGTCGGGCAGGTCGCTCATGTCAGGCTCTTGCAGAAGCCCTGGATGCGGGTGCAGGCCTCTTTCAGTTGCGCGTCCGAGGTGGCGTAGCTGATGCGGAACGCGGGCGACAGGCCGAACGCCGCGCCGAACACCACGGCGACGCCGGTGTCGTTCAGCAGCTCGGTTGCAAAGACCTCGTCATTGGTGATCTTGACGCCCTTGGCCGTGGTCTTGCCGATCAGCCCCGAGATGAACGGGTAGACGTAGAACGCGCCTTCGGGGGTGGGGCAGGTGACGCCTTCGATCTCGTTCAGCATGCCGACGACCAGATCGCGGCGGCGGGCGAACATCACGTTGTTGGGCGCGATGAAGTCCTGCGGGCCGTTCAGCGCCTCGACCGCCGCCCATTGGCTGATCGAGCAGGGGTTCGAGGTCGATTGCGACTGCACCTTGCCCATCGCCTTGATCAGCGGTTCCGGCCCGGCGGCATAGCCGATGCGCCAGCCGGTCATGGCATAGGCCTTGGAGACACCGTTGACCGTCAGGGTGCGCTCGTACAGGCGCGGTTCGACCTGCGCGGGGGTGCAGAATTTGAAATCGTCATAGGCCAAGTGTTCGTACATGTCATCCGTCAGAACCCAGACATGCGGGTGGCGCATCAGCACGTCGGTCAGCGCCTTCAGCTCGTCCCACGAATAGCCCGCGCCGGTCGGGTTCGAGGGCGAGTTGAACAGGAACCACTTGGTGTTGCGGGTGATCGCGCGCTCCAGCTGCTCGGGCGTGATCTTGAAGCTGTTCTCCAGCGTCGCCTCGATGAACACGGGCACGCCGCCGGCCAGCAGCACCATGTCGGGGTAGCTGACCCAATAGGGAGCGGGGATGATCACCTCGTCATCATGGTTCAGCGTGGCCATCAGGGCGTTGTACAGCACCTGCTTGCCGCCGGTGCCGACGGTCACCTGTTTCGGCGTGTAATCCAGCCCGTTGTCGCGCTTGAACTTGGCACAGATCGCCTGCTTCAGCTCGGGGATGCCATCGACGGCGGTGTAGCGGGTCTTGCCCTGCTCGATCGCGCGGATGCCCGCGGCGCGGATGTTTTCCGGCGTGTCGAAATCCGGCTCGCCTGCGCCAAGGCTGATGACATCGCGGCCCTGCGCTTTCAGCTCCATCGCCAGGTTCGACACCGCGATGGTGGGCGAGGGTTTCACGCGGGCAAGGGTCTGGGACAGGAAAGACATGGGGCGGCCTCTGGCGGTTGTTTGTGTTCCTAGCCCGACTGTCTTAGGGTGCGCGCAACAACCGTTCAAGCGCCTTTGGCGGAAAGGAAAGCCATGTCACCGCAAGATCACGACGATTGGTACAGCGCCGAAACCGCAACCCTGGGTGACCGTCTGGCCGCCGCGCGCGATCAGGCCGGGCTGAGCCAGAAACAACTGGCCAAGGGGCTGGGCATCAAGACCGGCACCCTGCGCGACTGGGAGGACGACCTTGCCGAGCCGCGCGCCAACAAGCTGGCGATGATCGCGGGCGTTCTGGGGGTCTCGGTCGGCTGGCTGCTGAGCGGCGAGGGCGAAGGCGTGGACGCCCCGCTTGACGAGGGGGCAGTTTCGCCGGATATGACCGGCGTGTTGAACGAGATGCGCGAATTGCGGGTCCAGATCAGCGGCACGGCCGAACGGCTGGCCCGACTGGAAAAGCGGCTGCGCGAGATCATGAAGGATCAGGACGCATGAGCGAGGAACTGCACGAACATCGGCTGAAGCGGCTGGCCATGCGCTCGATGCGGCGCGGCATCAAGGAGATGGACATCATCCTGATGCGCTATGCCGATGCCAAGCTGGCGGGCATGAGCGATGCCGAACTGACCGAGTACGACGCGCTGCTGTCTGAGAATGACCAGGATCTGTACCAGTGGGTCTCAGGCCAGGTGGCGCCGGATGCGCGGTTTGCCGGGCTGGTTGCGGATATTCGTCAGATGATCGGCGCGGAATAATTCGGATTTTACCGAAAACCCGCGTCGTTTAACCGATTATTGGGGTTTGTTGTCCAGTTTCGCCGGTGAATTACCCGGACGGAGATCAGGATGAGCATACATAACCCCATCAGCACGGGCGACCGCGCCGCCTTCATGGGCGCCTATCTGGAGGCGCTGGCACTGGTCGAACGGCTGCACCGTCTGCTGCTGGACGTGATCAAGGATGAATTCGAACGCGTCGGCGTGCTGGAGATCAACTCGGTCCAGGCGCTGCTGCTGTTCAATATCGGCGACAACGAGGTGACGGCGGGCGAGCTGAAGACCCGCGGCTATTACCAGGGCAGCAACGTCAGCTACAATCTGAAGAAGCTGGTCGAGATGGGGTACATGCACCACCAGCGCTGCGAGATCGACCGCCGGTCGGTGCGCGTGCGGCTGACCCAGAAAGGGCGCGAGATTCGCGACCTGATCTCGGACCTGTTCCTGCGCCATGCCGACGGTCTGGAGGCCAAGGGCGTGCTGGGCCCGGACGGTATCGCCGAAATCACCACCGCCCTGCGCCGGGTGGAGCGCTACTGGACCGATCAGATCCGCTATATCTACTGAGGGGGTGCCGAAATCTTTGAAAGATTTCGGACCGCTTTCTTTGCAAGAAAGCGGCGCCGGTGGCGGATCGGGGTTACCAGTGCCCGGTGTTTTCCATGCTGGCCCAGGGTTCGGCCTTGGGCAGCGGATCGCCCATCTGCAGCAGTTCGACCGACACGTTATCCGGCGAGCGCACGAATGCCATGCGCCCGTCGCGCGGCGGGCGGTTGATCACCACGCCATTGTCCTGCAGGTGCTGGCACATCGCGTAGATATCCTCGACCGCGTAGGCCAGGTGCCCGAAATGTCGGCTGTCCGAGGGCAGGCCATCGTCGCCATCCCAGTTATAGGTCAGCTCGACCGGGCAGTCCTCTTGCCCTTCGGGGGCCATGAAGATCAGCGTGAACCGTCCGGCCTCGCTTTCGATCCGGCGTGTTTCCTTCAGGCCCAGCAGGGCGTAAAAGGCCATGCTTTTTTCCAGGTCCTTCACGCGGACCATCGTGTGCAGATAGCGGATTTTCATTGTGCCTCCTGTGGCCGCGCGGGGTCAGAACCTGGACACGATCCCAAGCGAGACCGAAAACTCGTTGGTTTCGAACCGGCTGACATTCGAGCGCGTCTTTTGCGCCTGCACCTTCAAAGACGGCACGAACCCGGCGTAGTCAAGGTTTTCGAACACGAAATCGGCGCTGCCGAACAGCATGTGATCTTGACGCCCACCCGGCACCACGAAGGGGCCGACGCGATAATCGGGGTAATCCGCCACCGTGCCGCCCAGGCTGAGCGAGACCTTGGCCGGCCCGATCGGACGCGGCAGACCCCAGGCGACAAAGCCCGTCGCGCGCTGGCGGCGGGCGTTGACGTACAGGCTGTCGGCCATCTGAAGCGAGGCGCCATAGCTGAACGTGCCGCCACCTGACAGCTTGGCCGAGACGCTGGCGCGCAGGTCCATCTCGGTGACGGGGGCGCCGCGCTCGGGCTGGGAACGTTCGGCCGCAAGCGACAGCTGGACCTGTTTGCCGGGGGCCAGCGGGACGACGCGGGCACCCTCAATCCGCAGGGAGTTTTGCAGCGGCTGGCCGCCATACCATTGCCGCGACAGCGTCAACTCGGCGCTCAGCAGGCCGGCTTCCTTGCCCAGCGAGCGGCGATGCTCCAGCCCCAACTCGGCCTTGGTATAGGCGAAATCGCTGTTTTCGGCGGCGGGGGCCTGGGCGCGGGCATCGGCGGACAGGGCGACGCGCGACAGATACAGCCGCCCCTTGACGCGGGTCTGGCTGCGGTCGGTCTGCGTGAACCGGTAGCCCAGCGACAGATCGCCCGTCATTTTCAGCCCCGACAGGGCCATCGCGTCGCCGCTGAGCACGCCGACCCACGGCACGCCCGCGATCACGGCATAGGGATCCTCGGCGCCATTGTTGACGTTGTCCGAGGGGGCCATCGACAGGCGCAGCTGCACGTTCCACGGGTTCAGCGCGCGCAGCACGCGGTAGTCGCGTTTCAGAACCTCGCGGGCGCGGTCGTCGGGGGCGTGGTTCCACGAGCGGCGCAACCAGATCTGCGCCATCCCCGGCTGGGCCGATTCCACCGCCAAAGTGGCCGCCAGCTGCGACGCCTGATAACGCCCCAGCCCGGTATCGGCGTAGCGATAGGCCAGCGCGGCCTGACGGCGGGCCAGCTTGGGTTGCCGCATCTGCTGAAAGGCGCGGGCCAGAACGAAATGCGCGTAGGCGTCCGACGGGTCGCGCTGCAGCAATCCGGTGGCGATCTGGGCGGCCAGTTGCGGCTGCCCTTGGGCAAGCGAGGCCGCCGCGATCTGGCGGGCCTCGGCGATCCCCATCGAGACGTCGGCCTTCACCGGCGCCTGGGTCAGCCCCAGCGCCAGCGCGGCCGCCGCCAGTACCTTAGTTGAGCGTGTCACAAATCGGGTCATCGCCAGCCTGGCCGCATTGGGTCAGCACGAACACGCCGATTTCCTCGTCTCCGGTCCAGTTGTAGATGTTGTTGTCGACGTCGTTCAGCGTCAGCGTTCCGGCCACCGAATGCGCGTTGGTGCCGCCGAAAATCCCGCCATAGCTGCCGACCGAGTTGCCGACCGTGCCGTCGAACTCGACCACGCCGGTAAAGATGCCGTCACTGGAAATCGTGCTGGGCACCAGCACCACGTCGGGCAGGGTCACGGCCGGGGTCTCGACCAGGCGGCGGTTGTAGACAGAGCCGTTCACCACGTTGTCGCCGAAGTTGACGTTGATGAAGATGTCGCCCTCAACCCGCGAGGATTGCCCCGGCGCGATTGCCGGGTCGGTGCCAGCCGGGACGGGCAACAGGTTGCCGCCAGCGCCAGCGATATTGGTCACGCCTGCGTAATCGCCGGCATAGGACACCTGTCCGCTGGCCGTCGGCGGCGCGTCGAACCCGCCGCTACGCTGGAAAAAGCCGCCGCCGTAATAACGGTTGAACTGGCCGCCATCGGCCACGGCCCCGGCCATCACCGAGCCATCGGTGCTTTGGGCGACGAGCGCGGTAAAGTGCCGGTCCAGCGGGTCGTCCTGATAGGTGAAGGCGTGGTAATGCGCCACGTCCAGCGCCGCGTTCCGGCGATAGGTCAGGTCCTGCGGGCCGCCATCCACGCCGTTCAGCCGCAACACCAGCGTGTCCGAACTGGCGTTGTACGAGACGCCCTCGACGTTCATCTTCAGCGCGTCGGGAATGTGATCAAGATTGCCGCCCGATCCGATCGAGCCGCCGCCGGTGCCATCCGTGCATCCTGCAAATGCCAAGATGCACAGCAATGAAGCTGTGGTGCGAAACATGCCTGTGGTCCTTGTCGGTTATTTTGCTCGACTTATTGGGGCAAAGGATCAGGCCCCTACCTTCAAAAGTCAACGAAAGATGCCCTTTCGATAGGGAAAAACCCTTGGGGTGTTGCATGGAAAAACCTGCCCGCATATAGCAGTTTTTCCGAAGGCGGACCCCAGATATAGTGTCCGGCGACTCACAGATCATCAGAAGGACCAGCCCCATGCCCGTGACGCCCGAACAACAGGCCGAAATCGACGCCCTGCGCAGCGCGCCTCGCCAGACCCTGCGGGCCGTGTCCGAGGGGATGGAGAGCCATCTTTACACCGCCTATCCCGTGCTGGACCACGGTTTTGTCCGCGTGATCGACTACATGGGCGACGACGCCGCGATCTGTCAGGCCGCCCGCGTCAGCTATGGCAAGGGCACCAAATCCGTGCAGAACGACGAAGGGCTGATCCGCTACCTGATGCGCCACTGGCACTCGACCCCGTTCGAGATGTGCGAGATCAAGCTCCACGTCAAACTGCCCGTCTTCGTCGCCCGCCAGTGGATCCGCCACCGCACCGCCAACGTCAACGAATACAGCGCCCGCTACTCGATCCTGGACCGCGAATTCTACATCCCGGCCCCCGAACACCTGGCCGCGCAATCGGTCGTCAACAACCAGGGCCGCGGCGAAGCCCTGACCGGGGACGAGGCCGCCCGCGTGCTGGACATCCTCAAATCCGACGCCAACCGCGCCTATGACCACTACGAATCCATGATCTCGGAAGACGGCCAGCAGGGCCTTGCGCGTGAACTGGCCCGCATGAACCTGCCCGCCAACATCTACACCCAATGGTACTGGAAGGTGGACCTGCACAACCTGTTCCACTTCCTGCGCCTGCGCGCCGACAGCCACGCCCAGTACGAAATCCGCGTCTACGCCGAGGAAATCTGCAAGATCGTCGCCGACTGGGTGCCCTTCGCCTACCGCGCCTTCGAAGATTATCGCATGGGTGGCGAAACCCTGAGCGCCGCAGCCCTTGATTGCGTCCGCCGAATGCTGAAAGGTGAAACCGTCACGCAGGAGAACTCGGGCATGAGCGCCCGTGAGTGGCGGGAGTTGCAAGAGGTATTGGGGTGAAAGCAAGCCTACTTGATCGAGGATATCTGGCACTAGGAGTAGTCATCGGGTTTTCGGTGACCTTGGTGTCGGTTCTATTGGTTGAACATCTCCATATTATCTCCAGCAACGAAACAATTGTTGGAGCTATCGTCGGCGGAGTGCTGTCCGGGTTGGTCACGCTATTTGCAGTAACAATCGGAACATATTTTGACAACAATCGTGCTGAGCAAGAGCGCTACTTGAGTTTGGAGGCGGAAGCATTTTCAGCTTATTCCAAGGTTACTGATATTCTTGACGACATTACTAAACAGTATCGTCATCATTTTGACTCCACATCTAGTCTCCGTCTGCACTATTCCAAAGGGAGTGAGAAGAAATCTTTGGCAAAACCATTGCAAGGGAAAAGTGAAAAAATTCGGTTCACAACTGACGAGAAAAGTGTGGGATTAAAGTTGAAGTCAATTGTAATTTTTAATGATTTGAATAATTTAGATGCAATTTCGGAGACGTTTCATTTCTTGAGGGAAGAGTATGGAAGGCGTTATTTCGATTTTCAAAAATCTACATTTGAGACCGGAAAACTGGAAATAGAGGGGAGAAATGTTTCCTCTGATGCAAAGGTTCATCCTCTTGATTTGATTGGTTTGGAGGATGCTTCTGAACAGTTTAAGTCTTTTCTCTTTAAGACGCAGCACGAGGTTCGTGAAGCGCATCGTAGATATACGGAAGCCCTCGAAACTCATTTTGGTAAACGGTTTGAATTCGAAATATTAGACTCGCCATCTCAGTCCAAAAATATGTACTAATCCCGCTGATTGGTCCTCTCTACGGCACGGGCCGCGCCCGACCTCCTCCATGGGAGGGCGCTTCGCTTCCTCCCGAGGTCGGCCGCGGCCCTCTGATCGGCCAAAATATTCCTGACAAAAATTCTTCGCCCGCTTGCGCCAGATCAATCTGCGCTTAGCTGTCTGTGTATAGCCTGAAGAAAAACAAGGAGGCACACAGATGCAAATCCACATCTTCACCGATCACAACATCCAGGGCGACGAACGTCTGGCCGAGGTCTGCGAGCAGATCGTTGCGGAGACCATGGCCCCCATCGCCAAGCGTCTGACCCGGGTCGAGGTTCACCTGAAGGACGAGCGCGGACCCAAGGGCGGCGAGGATATCCGCGCCACCGTCGAGGCGCGCCCCGAGGGTCTGCGCCCCTATGCGGCCCATGCCGACGCGACCGACATCCCGCACGCGGTGAAGGCCGCCGCGAAAAAGCTGCGCCAGCGGCTTGAGGCCGAATTCGGCAAGCTGGCCCATCACTGAACGCAAAACAGGCGGCGGCCCGGTGGCCGCTGCCTAACTCGTGTCAATCGGTGCCGGGCAGGGGGTCAGAGCGCCTTGATGTTGCTGGCCATCTGGCGGCCGTCGCGCCCTTCCATCAGATCAAAGCTGACTTTCTGGTTGTCGGCCAGGCCGGTCAGGCCCGAACGCTCGACAGCCGAGATGTGGACGAAAACGTCCTTGCCGCCGCCTTCGGGCGCGATGAAGCCGTAGCCTTTGGTGGTGTTGAACCATTTCACGGTGCCGTTGGGCATGTTCCGTGTCTCCTTCTTTCGTGTCGTATCCCTGAAAATGCAGGGCCATGTGCCGCCGGATCAATGGGCAGGGCGCGGGCCCCGTGAAATCCCGAAAAAACCAATGTCACAGCCCCGATCATTCGGACGAGAATGTAAAAATCAAGCAAAACGGACGTGCGCCGCGTTGGGTTGGTTGATAATCAGGCACAAACACCAAGGGGGACGGGATGAAGATTTACGGGCTGAAGAACTGCGACACCTGCCGTAAGGCCTTGAAATCACTGGACGGTGCGCAGCTGGTGGACATCCGGGAAACCCCGCTGGACGACGCGCTGCTGGATCTGGCCCTGGGACAATTTGCCGAAAATCTGGTCAACACACGCTCCACCACTTGGCGCGGCCTGAGCCCCGAGGAGCGCGCGCACCCCCCGCGCGATCTGTTGCGCGCCCATCCTGCGCTGATGAAACGGCCGCTGATTCAGACCGCCGGGGGGGAATTATTGCTGGGTTGGACCCCTGACACCCGCAAAACCCTTGGCATCTGACTGCGCCGTCCCTACCTGATCCCTACAACACACAGGAGACGCCCATGCGTAACGCAGCCCTTGTTCTTGGCCTGATCGGCGGTCTGATCGGCATGTTGGTCGGCTTTTTCAGCTACGGCTACACCGAGGTGATCGAGCGTTGGGGCGAGGTGGACGGCATGTTCGCGCAGGTGGATGACGTGCAGCTGATCCGGACGGCCAGCTTCTTTGCGCCGCTTCTGGCTCTGGCGGGCGGCGCGATGGCGAAATCGCGCGCACTGTGGGGCGGGGTGCTGATGCTGCTGTCGGCGGCGGGGATGTACCACGCATTCCACTTCAACGTCTTCACCATGTTTCCGATTGGCTTCTGCGCGTTGGGCGGCTTGCTGGCTATTGCGGCCGGGAAACCGGACGAGCCAAAGGCCCATTTCTAAGAACCGCATCCACCGAGACAGGCCCCGCGCCCTTCACCACCAGCGTGACCAGCGCCAGCATCCAGAACGCGCGCTGGTCCAGGATCGCGCCGTCGGGCAGGCGGTCGAACCAGGCACCCAGGGTTGCCGCGTGCTCGATCCCGCCATGGCCGTAGAGGTCGGTCAGCGATTGCACGGTGATGAACCCGATCATCCCCAGCGCCGCCAGACGGGTCATCAGCCCCAGCAGGATCAGCGCGGGCAGGGCGAACTCGGCCACCGTTCCGGCGACCACAACGGCCCAGTGGTGCAGGCCCAGCTGGTCGGAATCGTAGCCCACGGATTCAAACACGCGCGGCCAGATCTGTGCATAGGCCCCGGTCGAGGGCATGAACAGCCCCAGCGGCCCGTCGCCCAGCTTGGTCAGGCCCGAGGCCCAGAAATACCCCGCCAGCACCGCGCCGAACAGGAACCGCGCCAGCGTCGGCAGTAGCCAGTCGACGGCCTCCAGCCGGGCGGTCAGATCGTGATAGAGGGTCAGGGCGCGGGTCATCATTCGTCCTCCGATATCAATGAAATCAAGGCGTTCTGTTGCAGGATCAGCGTCAAGAACGCGGGCAGGTCGGCGTCGGGTTGCAGTGCATCGGTCAGGGTCTGGCCAGTCATCAGCGCCTCCATCAACGCGGCTTGCGGTTCGGCCAGCACGGTCAGCACCGGGTCATACTCGGGCCGGGTGATCAGCACCGATTGCGCCCCGCCCGTGGGTGCGGGGCCATCCCCCAGCGCATAGGCCCGGATTGCCGCGACCGGCCAGTCCGAGCGCATCAGCCGCACCGCAGGCGCGAAGCCGAAGCGGGCGCTCAGCAGGGTTTCGGGCGTCAGGCGGTCCGCCGTGACCGGGGAGGCATCGGCGGCGTGATAGGCCAGCCGCATCTGCCATTCCAGCGCCGCCACATCGGGCAGATAGCCCAGATGCGCCAGCGGCCGGACCCGGGTCAGGTACGCGGAAAACGCGTCACCATACAAAAACATCAGCGGCGATTTGGGCGCGTGATCAGCCACAAAGCCCCGCGCGATCGCCCAGAAATTCGCCTCGCCCAGCAGGGCGGCGGTGGCCGGGAAGCCGTCGCGCAGCGCCTCGATCAGCGACAGGGTGACGTTGTTGCGATAGACGTCGAACCGCTTGCCCGCGCTGTTGCCCCAGCGGTCCAGCAACCCCGGAGGCACCGGCCGGCCCGCGTCACGCAACGCGTCGTGGAATGTGGTTTGGCGGGTCATGCGGGCATCCTTTCGGCGGCGCGGGCGGCCTCGGCGGCCAGAACGGGCCAGTCGGGCACGTCATTGTCCCACTCGATCAGGATCGGTTTCGGCCCGGTCTGCGCCAGCGCGTATTCCAGCAGGGTCCAGACCGGATCGGCCACTGGACGCCCGTGGCTGTCGATCAGCAGGGGGGCGCCCACGTCATCGGCATCCTCGTCGAACCCACCCAGATGGATTTCGCCCACCAGATCCGTGCGATAGGCGTCGATATAGGCGCGCGGGTTGGTGCCCAGATTGGTGGCCGAGACGAAGACGTTGTTCACATCCAAAAGCAGCCCACAGCCGGTGCGGCGCGCGATCTCGGACAGGAACTCCGGCTCCTCCCAGGTCGAGGCGGCGAAGCGCAGGTACGAGGAGGGGTTTTCCAGCAGCATCCGCCGGCCCAGCACCTCTTGCACCTGATCGATGTGATCGCAGACGCGGGCCAGCGTGGCGGCGGTGTAGGGCAGGGGCAGCAGGTCGTTCAGGAACTCGGCCCCGTGCGTGGACCAGGCCAGATGTTCGGAAAAACTGGCCGGGTGCAGCCAGTCGCACAGGTGTTTCAGACGGGCCAGGTGGGCGGGGTCCAGCGGGCCTTCGCCGCCGATGGACAGGCCGACGCCGTGCACCGAAATGGCAAAGCGCTCCGCCAGGTGGCGCAGCATCGCCAGCGGGCGGCCGCCGTCGCCCATGTAGTTCTCGGCGTGGATTTCCAGCCATTGGACCGGGCCGGGATGGGCCAGGATATCCGCGTAGTGCTGTGGCTTGAAACCGACGCCGGGACCGGCAGGCAGGTGGGTGGGGTGGTCGAACATGGGGCACCTATCAGGCAAAGGATGGGGCGGGAAAACCCCGCCCCGTCAGTGGGTTAGCCCTTCATCGGCAGGTCGCGTTCCAGTGCGGTCAGGCTGCCTTTGCGCATGGTGCCGTCCATCATGGCGGGCAGTTCGATCGACATGCAGGTGCCTGCGTCGACCAGTTTGAACGCGTTGCCCTGGTAGTCCACGGTCGAGGTGCCGGCGCAGGTGGTTCCGGGGCCAGCGGCGCAATCGTTCTTGCCCGCCATCGAGACGCCATAGCATTTTTCCTGACCGGCCGCGTTGGCGGCGGGGGCGAATTGAGCGGTCAGAGCGGCGGCCAGAGCGCCAGCGACAGCGGCGGTTTTCAGTGCGTTAGACATGTGTGTTTCCCTTTCCTTTTTGAAACTCGGTCCGGTCGTTGCCGGTATCCAAAAGGCTAGGGTCAGTCCGCATAACGAGCCACTCACAGGCCCGTGCATCACGCCCGCGTCAGCAGGCGTGTGACCGGCGTGAGCCGATGCGCGGGTTTTCGCCGAAATGTTACGGCCCAAAGCGGGGTTTCCGTCGCGCGGCGTCTCTGTCTTCGCCGATTGTTACAGCGGGTCAGGCAGCAAAGCGGGCGGGCCAAGCGTTTCGTGACAGATGTGTCAGCCATTTCGGGGGGGCGGTGTATCCGTCCGTGACGGTGTTCTACCCGTCTCCGTTGCCCGGCGAGGCGTCGGGTCTGCTAGACATACCGCAGGATGAAAGGCACTTGAGGATGTCTAAAACCGGAGCCAAACGCCGCTTTGACGCGCTCGATGAGTTGCGCGGGGTCGCCATCATTCTGGCGATGCTGGACCATGTGAAGGTGCAATTCGTCACCGATGTCCATGTGCTGGTGCCGCTCACGCGGCTGGCGACGCCCACCTTCATCATCATCTTCGGCGCGATGATCGAGATCGCCTATCTCTCCTCTGCCCGCGACGGCGGCTCGGCCCAGACATTGCGCTGGCGCATGGCGCAGCGATTGGTGACGGTGGCCCTGCTGTTCCTGCTGCTGACCGGCGGGGCGGTCGTATCGGGCAACCTTGATCCCCTGACGGGGCTGCGCGCGGCACTATGCCTGGTGCAGGGGCGGTTCAGCGAGATTTTCCTGACCTACGCGGCGCTGTTTGCCCTGATCCTGCTGTTCTGGCGCGGGGTGCTGCGGCACGGCTCGACGCTGGTGCTGATCGGCGCGGCGCTCGGCTGGGGGATGTGGTGGGTGCTCACCCCGGTGGTCGAGGCACCGCCCTATATCGTGGGCTTCCTGTTGGGCATTGGTCAGGGCTACGGCCCGGCCATCCTGCCCGGCCTGACCTTTCTGGGCTTCGGTATGGCCCTGGGCGAGGCTTTGACGGGCCGTCGCAGCGCCATCCTGCCGGCGCTGTTGGTCGGGCTGGCGCTGGTCGTCGTCGGGCTGGAGTTGCAGCACGGCATTCTAGAGGCCGGTCGCCGGTTCCTGGCGCATCGCTGGACCAATCACCCCGGTTATTTCGCCGTGGGCACCGTGGCGGCCTGCGGCATGCTGGCCTGGCTGGCGGTGCTGAAACGGGCAGGGGCGCTGCGTGGCGTCCGGCGCTGGCTGGGTCGCGTCGGTGTCCAGACGCTGTTCATCTACGGGGCCGGAAATCTGGTGCTGAACCTGCTGCCCTACCAGGCGCTCCCGCATTGGCTGGGTATCCCGGTGGCGGCGTTGTTTCTGGGGGGGCTGCTGGTTCTGGCCGTGGCCGGGCGCGAGGCGCGCAACCGGCTGGGGCTGGGCTTGCCCGCGCTTTGGCGGCGCGGCTATGCCCCGGTGCGCGACGCGGTCGCTGCCATGATCGCAGCGCCGCGTCGCCCAAAGCTTAGCGAAGATCGGGCGGGGTCGATTCAGCGGCCAGCGTGACGGCCACCTCGTCCAGTGCCACGGTGCTGGTGCGGTTTTCGCCCAGACGCCGCATCGACACGGTGCGCTCTTCCACTTCGCGGGCGCCGATGGCCAGAATGACCGGCACCTTACCCAGCGAGTGTTCGCGGACCTTGTAGTTGATCTTCTCGTTGCGGGTGTCGGCCTCGGCGCGGATGCCTGCGGCTTGCAGCTTGGCGACCACCTCGTGCACGTATGCGTCCGCTTCCGACACGATCGAGGCAACGACCACCTGACGCGGGGCCAGCCAGAACGGCAGCTTGCCGGCGTGGCTTTCGATCAGGATGCCGATGAAACGCTCGAAACTGCCCAGAACTGCGCGGTGCAGCATGACGGGGCGGTGTTTTGCGCCGTCCTGACCGATGAAGTTCGCGTCCAGACGGTCCGGCAGGTTGGGGTCAACCTGCAGCGTGCCGCATTGCCACTGACGGCCGATGGCGTCGGTCAGGGTGAATTCCAGCTTGGGCCCGTAGAACGCGCCTTCGCCTTCCTGGATCTCGTACTCGTAGCCAGCCGCGTTGCACGCGTCGCCCAGGGCCTTTTCGACCCGGTCCCAGCTTTCCTCGGACCCGATCCGCTTTTCGGGGCGGGTGGACAGTTTGATCGTCCAGTCGTGGAATCCCAGATCGGCATAGATCATGGCCAGGAACTGGATGAACTTCTTGGTTTCCGATTCAATCTGCGCATCGGTGCAGAAGATATGCGCGTCGTCCTGCGTGAACCCGCGCACCCGCATGATCCCGTGCAGCGCGCCCGAGGGCTCATACCGGTTGCACGAGCCAAACTCGGCCATGCGCAGCGGCAGGTCGCGATAGGATTTCAGGCCCTGATTGAACACCTGCACGTGGCAAGGGCAGTTCATCGGCTTCAGCGCGTTGACGGTCTTTTCGCGGGCATGATCCTCGTCCACTTCGACGATGAACATGTTTTCCTGGTAGTTGTCCCAGTGGCCCGAGGCCTCCCACAGCTTGCGGTTCACCACCTGCGGGGTGTTCACCTCGACATAGCCGTCGCGCTGCTGCTGGCGGCGCATGTAGTCCTGCAGCGTGGTGTAGATGCGCCAGCCGTTTGGGTGCCAGAAGATCTGGCCCGGCGCTTCCTCTTGCATGTGGAACAGCTGCATTTCGCGGCCCAGCTTGCGGTGGTCGCGCTTGGCGGCTTCTTCCATCATGGTTTCCCAGGCCTTCAGGTCCTGGCGGTTCTTGAAGGCCACGCCGTAGATGCGTTGCAGCATCGGGCGGGTGCTGTCGCCCAGCCAGTAGGCGCCCGCAACATGGGTCAGCTTGAACGCATCCGCCGGCACCTGGCCGGTATGTTGCAAGTGCGGGCCGCGGCACAGATCCTGCCAGTCGCCGTGCCAGTACATCCGCAGATCCTCGCCTTCGGGGATGCGGGCGATCAGCTCGACCTTGAAGGGCTCGCCGGCGTCCTCATAGTGCTTGATCGCGCGGGCGCGGTCCCAGACCTCGGTTTTCACGGCCTCGCGCGCGTTGATGATCTCTTTCATTCGCGCTTCGATCTGGCCCAGATCTTCGGGGGTAAACGGTTCTTCGCGGTCGAAGTCATAGAACCAGCCCTGATCGCGGACCGGCCCGATCGTGACCTTCACGTCCGGCCAGATTTCCTGCACGGCGCGCGCCATGATGTGCGCCAGGTCGTGGCGGATCAGCTCCAGCGCCTCGTCATCGTCCTGCATGGTGTGGATGGCGATTTTCGCATCGGCATTGATCGGCCACTGCAGATCCCAATGCGCGCCGTTCACGCTGGCGCTGATGGCTTTCTTGCCCAGCGATTTCGAGATGCCCTCGGCCACCTCGGCCGGGGTGATCCCGGCGGGGAACACGCGCGAATTGCCATCGGGGAAGGTAAGGGTGACGTCTGCCATATGCGGCCTCCTCGTCAGTTTGGCGCCCACGGAACGCCCGGTTGCGGGTTATGTGTGCCTCCTTTTGAATCGCGTCTGCGCGCAAGTCAAGGACACCCGCCCGCCGCAGAGGGGCCAAAACGCGGACGCAGCGGATTTGCCACGATTGCCCCCTTGCCCCGACCGCGCGGAATGGTCCACAGTCCGGTTAATATTTTGTAAACAGAGATCACATGTCCTTGCCCGATTATCTGCACACCCCGCATGGCCGCCGTATTGCGTATCACCAAAGCGCGGGAACCGGCCCCGGAGTGGTATTTCTCGGCGGTTTCAACTCGGACATGGGCGGCACAAAGGCGACCTATCTTCAGGATTGGGCCGAACGCACCGGCCGCGCTTACCTGCGCTTTGACTATTCCGGACACGGCGACTCCTCTGAAAAATTCGAGGACGGCTGCATCGGTCACTGGGCCGAGGACGCCGCCTGCGCCATCTCCGAACTGACCGAGGGGCCGCAGATTCTGGTCGGCTCGTCGATGGGCGGGTGGATTTCACTGCTGATGACCCAGCGCATCACCGCGCGCGTGGCGGGCCTTGTCACCATCGCCGCCGCCCCCGATTTCACCGAAGACAGCATGTGGGACAGCTTCACCGACACCCAGCGCGCCGAGGTGATGGAGCAGGGCGTGACCCTGCTGCCCTCGGAATACGGTGATCCCTATCCGATCACCCGCCGCATGATCGAGGACGGCCGCAACCAGCTGGTTCTGCGCAGCCCGCTGCCGCTGCCCTTTCCGGTGCGCTTTCTGCAAGGCACGGATGACGCCGATGTCGATATGTCCGTGGCCCTGCGCCTGCTGGATCACGCCACCGGCCCGGACATGCGCCTGACGCTGGTCAAGGGCGCGGATCACCGCTTCTCGGACCCCGAGGAGCTGGGCCTGATCACCGCCGCCATCGAAGAAATCCTGACAAAGATCGCGCCATGAAACGGACGCTCCGGCAGATTGCGTGGGTATTTCTGCTGGGCGTGTTGTCGCTGGCCGCGGTGATGTGGGCCTATGGCCCCTACGAGCCCGTCAATCCCGAAACCGGTTTCAACACCGCCCGCATCGGCGACGATCCCGCCGCCTTTCTGGCCGCGTCCGAGGCGCCCTATGCCGACCTGTTGCCCCATGCGCGCAAGCGTATCGTCTGGGCGGGCGAACCCGGCCAGAAAACCCCGCTGTCGGTGATCTTCCTGCACGGCTTTTCCGCCAGCGCCGAGGAGCTGCGCCCGCTGCCCGATGACGTGGCCGCCGCCCTTGGCGCGAACCTGTTCTACACCCGCCTCACCGGCCACGGCCGCAGCGATCCCGACGCGTTGAACGAAGGCACCGCCGACCGCTGGCTGCGCGACGCCGCCGAGGCGCTGGAGATCGGCCGCCGCATCGGCGAGCGTGTCATCGTGCTGTCCAACTCGACTGGCGGCACCCTTGCCGCGCTGTCCCTGACACAACGCGATCTGCGCGAAAACGTGGCCGGGGTGGCTTTTCTGTCCCCGAATTTCGGCATCAACAACCCCGCCGCGCCGCTGCTGACCATGCCCGCCGCGCGCCAGATCCTGCCAAAACTGCTGGGCACCCGCCGCAGCTGGACCCCGCGCACGCCCGAGCAGGGCCTCTACTGGACCACCGACTACCCGTCCGAGGCCGTCATGCCCCTTGCCGCCGTGGTCAAGGCCGCGCGAGAGGCGGATTACACGCAGGTCGATCTGCCCGCGCTGTTCTACTTCTCGCCTCTGGATCAGGTCGTCGACGCCACCCGGACCGAGGATTTCCTGCTGCGCTGGGGTGGCCCCGTCACCGTCCACCGCATCACCGAACTGCCCCCCGGCGATGACGAACATCACCACGTTCTGGCCGGCCGCGTGCTGTCTCCGGGCAACACGCCCGACGCCACGCGCGCCGTGCTGGACTGGATCAAGGGCCTGAAATGATGGAGCAACGCGTCAGCCTCATCACCCTCGCGGTCGATGATCTGGACCGCGCCGCGGCCTTCTACACCGCGATGGGCTGGACCCGCGCCGAAACGCCCCCCGGCATCGTCGTGTTCGACCTGCTGGGCCAGTCACTGGGCCTGTACCCGCGCGCCGATCTGGCCCGCGACATGGGCCTGTCTCCCGACGAGTTGGGCACCGGCGCGATGACGCTGGCCTGCAACACCCGCAGCCGCGATCAGGTCCAGACCCTGTTCGACGCCGCCGTTTCGGCCGGGGCGCGCGTTCTGAAACCGCCGCATGACGTGTTCTGGGGCGGTCATATCGCCTATGTCGCCGATCCCGACGGCCATATCTGGGAACTGGCCTGGAACCCTCACGCCCCCTTGCGGCAGGACGGCGCGTTTCGTTGGGCGGGCTATCCCGGGGCCGGTTGACAATGCCGGGGCCGCGCCGAAAAGTGCCGCCATGTTTGGTGATCAGGAGTGGGTGAGATGAACGAACCGCTGGTTCTGCTTCCGGGAATGATGTGCGACGCGCGCCTGTTCGGGCCGCAACTGACCGATCTCTCGCGCGATCAGGTGGTCACCGTCGCCCCCATCACCCAAGGTGACCGGGTTGAGGAGATCGCCTCGTCCATCCTGCCGCTGTTGCCGCAGCGATTTGCGCTGGCCGGGCTGTCGATGGGCGGCATCGTGGCGATGGAAATCCTGCGCCGCGCGCCCGAACGTGTCACCCGTATCGCCCTGATGGACACCAACGCGCTGGCCGAAACCCCCGCCAGCGCCGCCGCCTATGAACCGATGATCATCGGCGCCAAGTCCGGCAAGCTGGATCAGGTGATGCGCGACCTGATGCGCCCCGATTTCCTGGCCCCCGGTCCCCACCGCCCCGAGGTGCTGGCCGCCTTTCAGCAGATGGCCCGCGATCTGGGCCCCGAGGTCTTTGTCCGTCAGGTCCGCGCCCTGCAACGCCGCCGCGATCAGCAGGCGACCTTGCGCAAATGCAAATGCCCCGCGCTGGTGCTGTGCGGCGAACATGACGGGCTGACCCCGCTCAAACGCCACACCTTCATGGCCGAGCTGATTCCCTACGCCCATCTTGCCGTGATCCCCGAGGCGGGCCACCTGCCGACGCTGGAAAACCCCGCCGCGACCAACGCCGCCCTGCGCGACTGGCTGCGGATGCCGCTGGTGCTGCGCACGTGAAACCGGCCGGGGAAAAGGGCAGCCTGCGCCGCCTTGTGGCCCGCGTGCAGCTGTGGACCCGCACCCATCTGCCCCCCGGTCTGCGCCTTCTGGCCGGTTTGTTGCTGATTCTGGGCGGGGTGTTCGGATTCCTGCCGGTGCTGGGGTTCTGGATGATTCCCCTCGGGCTGGCCGTTGCCGCGCTGGACGTGGTGCCGCTGTGGCGCTGGATCACCGGGCGCGGCAAATGAAAAGGGCGCGAAGGTTTCCCCTCGCGCCCGTCATTCTTTAGCAACCGGATCGGATTACGACGCGGCCGTGGTCTTGGTGTTGTCTGCCACGACTTTCGGCTTGGCCGATTTCGCCGATTTGACCGGATCGCCCGAGTTGGCGTCGATGAAATCCAGCACCAGCGGGCGGATGTTGTCGCGCCAGCTTTTGCCAGCGAAGATGCCGTAGTGGCCGGCGCCCGGCTCCAGGTGGCTGGCTTTCTTGCTGTCCGGCAGGCCGGTGCACAGGCGCAGCGCGGCGATGCACTGACCGGGGGCCGAGATATCGTCATTCGCGCCTTCGACGGTTTTCACCGCGACGGTCGTGATCTTGCCGATATCCACTTTCTTGCCCTTCACGGTGAATTCGTTCTTGGCGATTTCACAGTTCTTGAAGATACGCTCGACGGTGGACAGGTAGAATTCGGCGGTCATGTCCATGACGGCAAGGTATTCGTCGTAGAAGCGGTTGTGCGCGTCGTGATCCGACGCCTCGCCGCGCACCACGCGCATGATCTGGTCCGAGAACGCCTTGGAGTGACGGTCGGCATTCATCGACATGAACGAGGACAGCTGCAGCAGGCCCGGATAGACCAGGCGGCCAACGCCCTTATATTTAAAGCCAACGCGCTGGATCATCAGCTCTTCCAGCTGGCCCATGGTGACGCGGTTGCCGAAATCGGTCACGTCGGTGGGGGTTGCGTCGGGGTCGATCGGACCACCGATCAGCGTCAGCGAGCGGGGCTGCGCGGCGGGCTCTTCCTCGGCCAGGTAGGCGGTGGCGGCCAGCGTCAGCGGTGCGGGCTGGCAGACGGCGATCACATGGGTGTCCGGACCCAGGTGCTTCATGAAATCGACAAGATACAGCGTGTAGTCTTCGACGTCGAACTTGCCTTCGGACACGGGAATGTCGCGCGCGTTATGCCAGTCGGTGATGTACACCTCACAGTTGACCAGCAGCGACTTCACGGTCGAGCGCAGCAGGGTCGCGTAGTGGCCCGACATCGGGGCGACCAGCAGGATCTTGCGCGGCTGTTCTTCGCGGCCCGAAACGTTGAAGTGAACCAGGTTGCCGAAGGCGCGTTCCACCACGGTGTCGATGTTGACCAGGTGGTCCTTGCCGTCTTCGCACGTGAAGGTGCGAATGCCCCAGTCGGGCTTGGCGACCATGCGCTCAAAGGTGCGTTCCGTGACCTGTCCCCAAGCCGACATCCACTGCAAAGCAGGGTTTGGCACCCACGAAAAAACCGGATAGGATGCAAAGGACAGGGCGGAGGCACCCAACCATTGGTTCGTGTTACGGAAAGTTTCCATAAGGTCGTATGTCGCCATATAGCGCATTTAGGTCTCCATGTTGCCGGTGTTCACCGGGGCTTTCCGTCGCGCTGCCCTGCAAAAGAACGACAGGTTTACCTGTTCACCGAAAATAATGCTGCGTGGCAGCGATACTAGTGGGGAATCATTAATATGACAACAAAAGAGGATGTCGCAGGCGAAAATTTGGAACGCCTGAACGCGAATCTCGCCAAGGTAGAGGAACTCTCGAAGCGATTGATTGCGGCGATGTCCAGCCGGAAGGCCGCAAACCCTACGTTGAACGGCCCCGATCAGGAGATGTTCATGAACGCGGCCACCTCCTATTGGCAGGAGATGGCAAAGAACCCCGCGCGCCTGTTCGAGACCCAGATGGAGTATTGGGGCAAGTCTGTCCGCCACTTCCTCGAGGCCCAGCAAGCGATGGCCCAAGGCATGGAGGCGCCCGAAGATTCCACCCCGACCGACCGGCGCTTCTCGAACCCCCTGTGGAAGACCAACCCCTATTTCAATTACATCAAGCAGCAATACATGCTGAACTCCGAGGCGTTGAAGAACGCCGTCGACAACATGCCCGATCTGGACAAGACCGAGCGCCGCCGCCTGACCTATTTCACGCAGCAGATCGTCGACCTGATGTCGCCCACCAATTTCCTGGGCACCAACCCCGACGCGCTGGAAAAGGCGATCAAGACCGACGGCGAATCCCTGGTGAAGGGCCTGGAAAACCTTGTCGCCGACATCGAGGCCTCGGGCGGCGAGCTTTTGGTGCGCCTGTCCGACGTCAACGCCTTCAAGGTCGGTGAAAACATCGGGGCCACCCCCGGCAGCGTGATCTACCGCAACCGCATGATGGAGCTGATCCAGTACAAGCCGACCACCGAAGAGGTGCACGCGACCCCGCTGATCATCTTCCCGCCGTGGATCAACAAGTTCTACATCATGGACCTGAAGCAAGAGAACAGCCTGATCAAGTGGATCACCGATCAGGGCTATACCCTCTATGTCGTGTCCTGGGTGAACCCGGATGAATCCTATGCCGATACCGGGCTCGAGGATTACATTCAGGACGGCTACCTGACCGCCATCCGCGAGGTGAAGGCGATCACCGGCCAGGATCAGGTCAACGTGATCGGCTACTGCATCGCCGGCACCACGCTGTCGATGACGCTGGCATGGATGAAGCACCAGGGCGACAACTCCGTCAAATCGGCCACCTTCTTTACCGCGCTGACGGATTTCTCGGATCAGGGCGAATTTACCCCGTTCCTGCAGGATGACTTCATCGACGGGATCGAGAAAGAGGTCGACGAACACGGCGTTCTGCGCTCGTTCATCATGTCGCGCACCTTCTCGTTCCTGCGCTCGAACGATCTGGTCTACGGTCCGGCGATCCGCAGCTACATGCTGGGCGAGGCACCGCCTGCCTTTGATCTGCTGTTCTGGAACGGCGACAGCACCAACCTGCCGGGCAAGATGACCAAGCAGTATCTGCGCAAGCTGTGCCAGGCCAACGAGTTCGCCGAGGGCGGGATCGAGCTGATGGACGACCGTCTGCAAATCGCCGACGTGGACATCCCGGTCTTCTTCATCGCCTGCGAGACCGACCACATCGCGGCGTGGAAAGACAGCTACCGCGGGGCGCAAAAGATGGGATCGTCGAACAAGACCTTCCTCGTCTCGGAATCCGGCCACATTGCGGGCATCGTGAATCCGCCGTCGAAAAAGAAGTATGGCCATTACACGAACACCGATATGTCCGGCACGCCTGACGAATGGATGAAGGGCGCCAAGTTCCACGAAGGCTCGTGGTGGCCGCGCTGGGAATCCTGGCTGGCCAAGCGGTCCGGCAAGATGGTTCCGGCCCGCGAACCCGGCGATTCGAGCCATCCGGTGCTGTGCGCAGCGCCGGGAACCTATGTTCTCCCTAGGTCAACTCGCTGATTTCCCTCCATAATTGAAAATATGCTGCGGCGCAGAAAAATAATCTTGATTTTCTGCGCCGCAGCATTCATATTCCTTTCAGACGCACAGAAACCGGGGTGGGCCCGGGATGCGCACCAAAAGGAATTTGAACATGGCAAAAGCTGCACAAGACTTCACCGCGATCATGAAAGACGTCCTGGGTTCGTTCCCCGTTGACACCAAAGCTTTCGAAGACGCGTTCAAAACCCAGGCAACCCTGAACGAAAAGCTGGCTGGCGTTGCTCTGTCGGCTGCTGAAAAGTCGTCGGACATCTCGGCCAAGTGGACCAAAGACACCCTGTCCAAGCTGGCAGACATGGCCAAAGCCAAAGCCGAGCCCGCTGACTACGCCAAAGCCCTGACCGATTTCGCATCGGCATCGGCTGAAGTTGCTGCCGAGAACATGGCCGCCTTCGCAGAAATCGCGAAGAAAGTTCAGATGGAAACCGTCGAGCTGCTGATGGCTGCTGGCAAAGACATCACCGAAGAAGCCTCGGCTGCTGTGCAGAAAGCTGCAAAAGAAGCAACCGTCGCGGCCAAGAAAGTCGCAGCGAAGTAATTTCGCAATCGCCGCATCGACCTCCTCCCAAAACAGATGCGTAGCGTGGGGCGGGCTTATTAAGCCCGCCCTTTCTTTTTGTTTTTTTGTGTCGTACGCTTTTGCTGCAACGCTGCATCACGGGAGGACGCCCATGGCCGAGGACACAAAGCCGCTTCTGATCAAACGCTACGCCAGCCGTCGTTTGTACAACACTGAAACCAGCGATTATGTCACGCTCGAGGACATCGCCGGCTTCATCCGCGAAGGGCGCGAAGTCCAGATCGTTGACCTGAAATCCGGCGATGACCTGACCCGTCAGTACCTGCTTCAGATCATCGCCGAGCACGAAAGCCGCGGCGAAAACATCCTGCCCGTGAACATCCTGACCGACCTGGTGCGCACCTACACCAACTCGGCCGGTTCGATGGTGCCGCAATTCCTGCAAAGCTATTTCGACATGATGCGCGATGGTCAGGAAAAGATGATGGAAAGCATGAGCAAGGCAAACCCGATGGCCAAGATGCCCGGGTTCGAAGCCATGCAAGCCCAGCAAGAGGCGTTCCTGAAGGCGATGACCAGCGGTCTGGGCAAGCAGTGGGGCAGCTCTGGTCCCGCGAAAGAGGCCGAGGGCGAGGACAACCTGGACGCCATCAAGAAGCAACTGGCCGATCTGCAGTCCAAACTGTCCAAGATGGGCAAATAAGCTGAATGGTTGACAGCCCGGGGCGTATCACGCTCTGGGGGGTCGAAGTGTTCGTGGCCACCGCCGAAGAGGGCAGCATCTCGGCGGCGGCGCGGCGTCTGGGCGCCAGCCCGTCGGCCATTTCCCAGCAGCTGACCAATCTCGAAACCGCGATGGGCGCCACCTTGCTGCATCGCAACGCGCGCCCGATGGCGCTGACCCCGGCCGGAGAGTTGTTCCGCCGCCGGGCCTCGGCCATTCTGAACGAGGCCGCGCAGGCCCGGGCCGAGCTGGCGATGGCCGACATGACCGCGCTGACCCGCTTTCGCCTTGGCGCGATCGAGGATTTCGAGGCCGACGTCACCCCCCGCCTGCTGATCGGTCTGGCCGAGCGGCTGAAGGGCAGCCAGTTCCTGCTGGAAACCGGGGCCAGCCATCACCTGCATGACCAGCTTGACGCTCGCGCGCTGGACGTCATCATCGCCGCCGAAATGGGCCCCCCCGCCGACTGGGCCGAGGTGCACCCGATCCTGACCGAGGGCTTCGTCGCCGTTCTGCCCAAGGGCCGCGTCGACCCCGGCGCCGACCTGATGGCGCAGTTGCAGACGCTACCGCTGGTGCAGGTCACCACCCGCCATTACATGGGCCGCCTTTTGGCCGCGCATCTGGCCCGTCAGGGCCTGCATCTGCCCCACCGGTTCGAGCTGGACAGCTATCACGCCATCCTCGCCCTTGTCGCGCAGGGGGTGGGTTGGTCGATCCTGCCGCCGCTGGCGCTGATGCGGGGCCGCCGCTTTGCCGGGGCGCTGGACGTGGTGCAGCTGCCCTTTGCGCCGCTGACCCGCACCATCGCCGTCACCGCCCGGCGTGACATCCTGCAGGACATGCCCGAACAGCTCGCCGCCCAGCTGAAACCCATCGTGGCCGAGGTCATCCTGGACCCCGCCGTCGCCGCCTATCCGTTCATGCGCGACGTGCTTCAGTTGGCGTAAACCACCTCCAGCCGCAGATCCGGGCGCAGCATCCAGTCGAAATAGCTCTCGCGGATGGCCATCCCCTTGGGCCCCGGCGCGGCATTGCCATAGCGCGTGTCGTTGACCTGCGCCACCGGCACCACCCCGCCCGAGGACGTGCTCAGGAACACCTCGTCCGCCTCCAGCAGCTCGTGCAAGGGCAGGGCGCGCACCTCGATCTGGTATCCCTTGTCCGCGCAAATCTCCAACACCGTGCGCCGGGTCAGCCCCTCCAGCACGCCGCGATCCGGTGTCACCACCCGGTTGCCGAAAATCGCGAACACGTTAAAGCCCGGCCCCTCGGTCACGTTGCCCGCATGGTCGGTCAGCAGCGTCGTATCGCAGTCGCGATCCTTGGCCGCGAACAGCCCCTGCGTGAAATCCCCCCAGTGATAGTTCTTGGCCCGCGGGTTCACGCAATCCTCGGGGATGCGGTGGATGTCGTCGGGGATGTAGACGCGCACGCCCTCGGCGATCCGCGCGGGCGGGATGATGTTCACATAGGGCACGCACCAGCCGATGAAATGGTTGGCGCAATAGCGCGGGTCGCGCGTCCCCGGGATTAGCGGCGAGCCCCGCAGCGCCACCATTGCCACATAGGCATCCCGCAGCCCCGAGGCCGCCACCATCTCGATCAGCGCGGCGCGGATCTGGCCGCGATCCAGACCCACGTCCAGCCGAACTGCCGCCATCGAGGCCATGAACCGGTCCAGGTAGTCGTCCAGCCGGAAAAACCCGCCGCGCCAGACCGGCACCACGTCATAGGTCGCGTCGCTATGGGTCAGGCCCCAGTCCAGCACCCCGATGCTGGCCTCGCCGATCGGCACCACGCGCCCCTTGACCCAGGCCGCGCCCGCACTGAAATCCGTCATCGCCTTGCTCCCTGTTGTTGAGAGCAACCCTGCGGCGACCTCCGCCCGAAGTAAAGCTCAGGCGTAGGCCCGCAGGTTCCCCATCACGTCCTGCGCCGCGCGGATCAGCGCCTCGGCGATCAGGTCCAACTCGGGCAGTTGCAGGCGCGCGGGCAGGCGGGCGTCGCAGGCCTTCATCAGCATCGCGCGGGTCTGCGGCAGGTCGGGGATCGCCTCCATGAACTGCCAGTTCCAGAACGCCCGCGCGTTGTCGGTGCTGATGCCAAAGATCTGCACCTTGACCCCGCGCTTGGCCGCCGCCCCCTCGAACGCGCGCACCTCGTCGTCGTTCATGCCCACCAGGTTGAACTGGATCGAGTCCGGCGCCCGTTCTTCGGGCCCCAGCTTTTCGGGCACGTTGATCCACGGCGAGCCGTTCAGCTTGGCCGCGACGTAATCATGGTTGCGCCGCCCGTCGCGGACCCGGCGCGCGACCTCTGCGATCTGCGGGCGCACCAGCGCGGCGGACAGGTTGTTCAGACGCAGGTTGTACAGCGGCAACTGGTTTTGCCAGCGCGCAAACGCCTCGGCCAGCGCCTGCGCATCCGCGTCCGTCTGGGCGTGGTGCTTCTTCCAGTTATGCTCATATGCGCCCGACATGATGACCGCCCGCGCCACGATATCCGCGTCGTCGGTGATCAGGATGCCGCCCTCGCCCGAGTTCAGCAGCTTGTAGCTTTGGAACGAGAAGCAGCCGACCTTGCCAAGCGTTCCGATTTTCCTTCCGTGCCAGGTGGTTCCCAAAGAATGCGCCGCATCCTCGATCACAGGAATGCCGCGGGCGTCGCACAGCCGCATGATCGCGTCCATATCCGAGGTATGGCCGCGCATGTGGCTGATGATCACCGCGTCGATTCTATCGTCCAGCCGGGTTTCAAAATCGTTAATATCCAGGCGATAATTGTCGGCGACCTCTGCCAGAACCGGCTCGCAATCCGCATGCACGATCGAGGACGGCACCGCCGCAAAGGTGAACGCCGGGATCAGCACCCGCGCGCCGCGCGGCAGCCCCAGCGCCTTCAGCGACAGGAACAGCGCGGCCGAGCACGACGACACCGCCAGCGCATATTTCACGCCCATGAACTGCGCGAATTCCTTCTCCAGCAATGTCACCGGCGCGTTTTCGGGCGCGGTATAGCGGAACAGGTCGCCGGTCTGCAGCAGGCGCTCGATCTCGGCGCGGGCGGCTTCGGGGATCGGTTCGGCATCGTAGACATTGGGGGGCAAAGTCATTTCGGATTTCCTGAATAGTCTTTTCGGTTTTGTTAAAGGAAAATCCGGGGCGGGCCAAATGAATTTCCGATGACATCAGCGTACGAAAAACCCCGGAAACCTTACGATTCCCGGGGTTAACTGGATGTAAACGGGGCGTTTTTCAGATGCCCAAACGGTCGCGCAAGCTGAACCATGTCATCGCCAGCACCAGCAGAGGGCTGCGCAGCGCGGCCCCGCCCGGAAAGGCCGGCGTTGGCATTTTCTCCATGATATCAAAGCCTTCGGCGTCGCCTTGAATGGCCTTGGCCATCAGCATCCCGGCATGGGTGGCGGTGCCGACCCCATGCCCTGAATAGCCCGAGGCCGACATCACCGTCTTGCCCACCCGCGCCAGCAACGGCAGCCGTTTCATCGTTATTCCCAGCGTTCCGCCCCAGGCGTAATCGATCCTAACATCCTGAAGATGCGGGAAAATTTCCAACATCGGCTTGCGCACCTTGGCGGCAATATCGTTGGGGAAACGATAGCCATAGCTCTCGCCTCCGCCAAACAGCAGCCGTCCGTCATGCGACAATTTGAAGTAATTCACGACGAATTTTGTATCCGCCACGGCAATGTCCCGCGCCAGAACGGTTTTCGCTTTGTCTCCAAGGGGTTCCGTCGCCACAACGAAGTTGTTGATCGGCATCACCCGCGCCGCGACCTTGCCGTTCAGCCCGCCCATATAGCCGTTGCACGCCAGGATCACATGGTTGGCCTGCACATGGCCCTGATCCGTCCGCACCGTGTTGGGGGCACCCTCAACCACTTGATGCACATGGGTATTTTCAAAAATCCGCACGCCCGCTTTCTGTGCGGCCCGCGCCAGACCCAGCGCCAGGTTCAGCGGATGCAGGTGCGCCGCGCCCATATCCAGCAGCCCGCCCTTATAGGCCGGCGAGGGGCAAATCTCCGCGCACTCTTCCTCACTCAGCGCGCTCAGATGGTCATAACCGTAGTCGCGCTGCATATGCTCGACATAGCCGTGCAGATCGCGTACCTCGCCCGCGCTGAACCCGGTCCAGGCAATACCCGGCCGCAAGTGGCAGTTAATTTCATGCTTTGAAATCAACCCCTTGACCAGATCCTTCGCCTCTTCGCCCAGATCCCACAGCCGCCGCGCATGATCAAGCCCAACGATCTTCTCCAGGCTCTCCTGATCCTGCCTCTGGCCGCTGCCCAACTGCCCGCCATTGCGCCCCGAGGCGCCAAAGCCCACGCGATGCGCCTCCAGCAACACCACGTCGAACCCGGCCTCCGCCAGGTGCAGCGCCGCCGACAGCCCGGTATAGCCGGCGCCCACCACGCAGACATCTGCCCGCTCCGCCCCTTTAAGTATCGGAAACGGCGCCAGAAAATCCGCCGTCGCCGCATACCAGCTTTCGGGGTATTCCCCCCGCACGTCATTGGAATAGAGCAGGTCCACAGTGCCCCCTTCTTCTTTTTCCAAATATCCTCGGGGTGAATTGGCCATAGGCCAAGAGGGGCAGACAGCCCCTGACCCCGCGCGCCTACGGCGCGCAAAACCTGCGCCGTCCGGCTTGTCCGGACGGCACCGCCTTATACGTTCAGCAACAGGTGCTCACGCTCCCACGGGCTGATCACCTGCAGGAATTCCTCGTATTCCGAGCGTTTCACGATCGAGTATACCCGCGCGAAATCCGGGTGCAGTATCTCGTGCAGCTTGGTCGCTTCCTCGAACTGGTCCAGCGCGTCGCCCATCACGCGGGGGATATCCTCCTCGCCCTCATAGGCATCGCCCTTGAAGCTGGGGCCTGCGCGTTTTTCTTCCATCAGGCCCAGATATCCGCAGGCCAGCGAGGCCGCGATGCCTAGGTAGGGGTTGCAATCCATGCCGGCCAGACGGTTCTCGACCCGGCGCGATTGCGGGCCGGACAGCGGTACGCGGATACCCGTCGTGCGGTTATCCCGACCCCAGGCCAGGTTGATCGGCGCCGCGTGGTCGCGCACGTAGCGGCGGTACGAGTTCACATAGGGCGCCAGCACCGCGATGGCCGAGGGCAGGTGGTTCTGCAAACCCCCAATGAAGTGGAAGAACGCGTCCGTCTCACCGCCCTGCGGGCCCGAGAACAGGTTGGTGCCGTCCTCCATGTCGATCACCGAGTGGTGGATGTGCATGGCACTCCCCGGCTCGTCCGCGATCGGTTTGGCCATGAATGTGGCGAAACAGTTGTGCCGCAGCGCCGCCTCGCGGATCAGGCGTTTGAAGTAGAACACCTCGTCCGCCAGCCGCACCGGGTCGCCGTGTTGCAGGTTGATCTCCAGCTGACCGGCGCCGCCTTCCTGGGTGATGCCGTCGATTTCCAGACCCATGGCTTCGGCGAAGTCATAGATGTCGTCGATCACGGGGCCGAACTCGTCCACTGCCGACATCGAGTAGGCCTGACGCGCCGCGGCCGGACGGCCCGAGCGGCCCATCATCGGCTCGATGCTCTTGGCCGGGTCCAGGTTGCGGGCGACCAGGTAGAACTCCATCTCGGGGGCCACGACCGGCTGCCAGCCTTGCTTGTTGTACAGCTCGACCACCCGCTTCAGCACGTTGCGCGGCGAGTAGGGGATCGGCCGGCCTTTGCGGTCGAACGCGTCGTGAATGACCTGCAGCGTCGTGTCGCCCGTCCAGGGCGCGGCAATTGCGGTGGTCATGTCGGGGCGCAGGATCATGTCCCGCTCGATGAACCCCTCGTCGCCAGCCGCTTCGCCCCAGTCGCCGGTGATCGTCTGATAGAAGATCGAGTCCGGCAGGTGGAAATACGCCTGCTTTTCAAACTTGCCGGCCGGCACGGCCTTGCCGCGCGCGATGCCCGGCAGGTCGGCGACGATGCATTCGACCTCGTCCAAGCGGCGGTCCGCCAGAAAGGTCTGGGTGATTTCGGGTAGGGTACTGATCCAGTCACTCATATCTTTTCCCCCTTCAGGACCGCCGCCATCTTCTGGCCAAGGGCCGCGTTGTCCACGGGTTGTGTCAGGTTTTCGGTTGCGCGGGCGATCAGATCGTCGGGGACGACGCCCTTGGCGCGGTAATCCAGCAGGCCGCCGATCACCGTCGCGGTGAATTCGGGGTGGGGCTGGATCGTCAGGATGTTGTCGCCATAGGCCAGCATGGCGTTTTCGCAAAAGTCGTTCGAGGCCAGAACCCGCGCGCCCTCGGGCCGCTGCACGACCTGGTCCTGGTGCCACGCGTTCAGCTGCACCGGCGCGCCGCCCATGTCATAGGTCTGACGGCCGGTCGCCCAGCCGCCCTGGAACTTCTCGACCTTACCGCCCAGGGCCTGCGCGATGATCTGGTGGCCAAAGCACACGCCGACCAT
Organism: Thalassobius vesicularis; assembly: GCF_004799325.1. GTDB lineage: Bacteria > Pseudomonadota > Alphaproteobacteria > Rhodobacterales > Rhodobacteraceae > Thalassobius > Thalassobius vesicularis. The sequence goes on along the minus strand of NZ_SSMD01000002.1, from coordinate 184,350 downwards.
CGGCTTGCCGCTATCGCGGATCTGACGGATCAACGCCTCCAGTGGGGGCAGCCAGGCGTGGTCTTCGTAGACGCCGTGGCGCGATCCGGTGATCAGCCAGGCATCGGCATCGTCCGGGCCGTCGGGGAACTGGTTGTCCACCACCTCCCATGTCTGGAAGTCGAACCCGTGCCCGTCCAGCAGGCGGGCGAACATCGCCGGATAATCCCCCGAGGTTTCCACCACGGGATCAGGCGCATAGCCGGTTTGCAGAATGCCGATTTTCATAAATCACCAGTTGGTTGATGGCTATAAACCTAGTCCCGCCCATCCAGCGGAACAAGGGGAGGCCGCCGCCCGCGGCCCCCATTCCGTCAGACGGTATCGAGGTAGATCTCGACCTGCTCTTCAGGGGTCAGTTCGTTCATGTAGAACATCTCTTGCCGCTTGGTCAGCACGAAGTTGCGGACCAGGTCGGCGCTGAAGATGCGCTTGACGATGTCGCTGTTTTCGAAGGCGCTGATCGCCTTTTCCCAGTTGTCCGGGATCTGCGGCAGGTCCAGCGCATAGGCGTTGCCGGTGATCGGTTCGGGCGGGTCCAGCCGGTCCTCGATGCCGATCAGGGCCGCGCCCAGGATTGCCGTCAGCAGCAGGTAGGGGTTCACGTCGCCGCCGGCCACGCGATGTTCCATCCGCCGTGCCTTGGGGCTGCCCGAGGGCACGCGGATCGCCGAGGTCCGGTTTTCATACGCCCAGCAGATCCCCGTCGGCGCGTGCGCGCCCGGCACCATCCGGTCATAGCTGTTCGAATGCGGCGCAAAGATCAGCGCGCTGTCGTGCATCGCGTGGATGCAGCCCGCGATCGCCTGGTGCAGCAGCTTCGATCCCTGCGGCGTGCCATCGTCGAACACGTTGTTGCCGTTCTTGTCGATCAGCGAGAAATGCGTGTGCAGACCCGAGCCCGCGTAATCCTCGTACGGCTTGGCCATGAAGGACGCCGCAAACCCGTGTTTGCGCGCCAGACCCTTGACCAGCATCTTGAACAGCCAAGCGTCGTCGGCGGCGCGCAGGGCGTCGTCGCAATGCATCAGGTTGATCTCGAACTGGCCCAGACCGGCCTCGGAAATCGCGGTGTCGGCGGGGATGTCCATCTCCTCGCACGCGTCGTAGAGGTCGGTAAAGAACGTGTCGAAACTGTCCAGCGCGCGGATCGACATGGTTTCCGCTGCCTTCCGGCGCTTGCCGGATCGCGGGCTGATCGGGATGCGCAGGTCGCGGCCCGAATCGTCGATCAGGAAGAACTCCATCTCCATCGCCACGACCGGGGTCAGGCCCAGATCCTTGAACCGTTCCACGATGGCGCGCAGCGCGTGGCGCGGATCGCCGTCATAGGGGCGGCCGTCCTCGCGGTACATCCAGATCGGCAGCAGCGCGGTCGGCGCCTCCAGCCAGGGCATGGGCATGAAGCCCCGCTCGGTCGGGCGCAGCACGCCGTCAGCATCGCCGCTGTCGAAAATCAGCGGGCTGTCGTCGATATCTTCGCCCCAGATGTCCAGGTTCAACACGGAAAGCGGGAAGCGTGTGCCGTCCTCGACCACCTTATCCGCAAAGCGGGTGGGGACGCGTTTGCCGCGCGGTTGTCCGTTCAGATCCGCCGCGGCCACACGAATTGTTCGCACCTCGGGGTGCTTTCTCAGCCAGTTCTTCATCATCTCACAGATGAGGCCGTCCCTGCAGGCCAGACGCAAGAAAAACTTGCGTCACATACGTGCCGGGGCCATGCCCTTGGTCCCTTTTGCTTTTGTTATGATCAAATTTTCGGCAGCGGACAGTGGCTGTAAGTTACCCCATTCTTAGTTATCCTACCGGCGTCCGTGCAATTTGATCAAATATTTTGTACTACCGGATCAGTCGAGGACGCAAGCGAATTTTGCGACGGTATTCTTGCGGAAGGTGACGGTTCAGGCGTTTGTTGATCAACCCGAAGACGGTGATGACGATCAGCGTCAGCAGGATGAAGTAGCCCGCCAGAATCGGGTAGGGGATGAACGGGTTGAACGTCTTTTCTGCGAAATAGCTGGCGTAATACAGCGCGTCGCCCTGTTGCCGCCAGGCCGGGAAGCCCGAGAAGAACACCAGCGTGGTCGCGTGGAACAGAAAGATCGCCTCGTTCGTGTAGGCGGGCCAGGCCAGTCGCAGCGTGGTCGGCCAGGTGATGCGGCGGAACTTCTTCCAGCCGCTGAATCCATAGGCATCGGCGGCCTCGCTTTCGCCCTTGGGGACGGTGCGCAGCGCGCCGTAAAAGATCTCACCCGAGTAAGCGGCGGTGTTGAAGAACAGCACCACCAGCGCGCCGATCCACGCATCGGTGAAGGGGGCAAAGGCGGGCACCAGTTTCTTCAGCGACAGGAACAGGAAGTAGCCAAAGAAGAACTGGATGAACAACGGCGAGCCGCGGAACACGAAGATGAACCATTCCGCAGGCTTGCGGATCACCGGGTTGGTCGCGTTCTTGCCCATCGCCAGCGCGGTCGCCAGAAAGAACCCGGCGATCAGGGCCACGATGCCGAAATAGATGTTCCACAACATGCCCGAGCCGATCAGCGTGAACTGGTGGCACAGGGTGAAATCGGTCTTGGGCAGCAGCCGCTCGCCAATCCCAAGCGAGCGCAGGCCGTAATCCTGGATGATCTGAAGGCAGCTCATGCTTCGGCCCTCCGCATCGCTTCGCCTGCGGCGGTGGCTTGTCCGTGCGACAGGCGGCGCATGATGCGTTCCAGCACGATCTCGGAAACACGGGTGAAGCTCAGGTAGAACACCAGCAGCCCCAGGAAGTACCACAGCCGCCAGTCGGGATGCGGGTAATCGGTGTAGCGCGGGGTTTTCGAGGCACCAAGCTCGCGCGCCCAATACACGATGTCCTCGACCCCCAGCAGGAACAGCAGCGGCGTGGCCTTGATCAGCACCATCCACAGGTTCGACAGGCCGGGCAGGGCATAGACCCACATCTGCGGCACCAGCACCCGCCAGAACGCCTGCCTGCGGGTCATGCCATAGGCATAGGCGGTTTCCATCTGCGCATGGGGGACGGCCCGCATCGCGCCGTACAGCACGTTGGCCGCAAAGGCGCCGAACACGATCGAGAAGGTCAGAACCGCCAGGCTGAAGCCATAGACCTCATGCACCCATTGCGGCGCGTCGTTCAGCGGCAGTTTCGCGGCCGCGCAGACGACGAAATCGTTGCCCTGACGGATCGGCTGATCCCAGTCGGGGCATTTGATCTGGTGGCGCAGCCACTCGAATCCCTGGTCCAGCGCGATCACGAAGAACAGGAAGAACGCGATGTCCGGCACCCCGCGCACGATGGCGATGTACAGCTTGCCCACCCAGCTGAGCGGCGCGATATGCGACTTGGCCGCCATCGCCCCGGCAAAGCCAAAGGACAGCGCGACCGGCGCGGTGATCGCCAGCAGCAACAGCACCGTCCCAAGCGAATAGAACAGCATCATGTGCTTGGTCGTCGTCAGGTAGCAGCTGAGCCAAGTCAGCCCTTCCAGCGTCGAGGGGTCGGTGCAATAGGGGAACATCGGTCAGATCCGGATGGGGCAGGGGCGCATCACGCCCCCGCCGGTTTCAGGGGATGGCTTAGAATGCCTCGCCGATTTCCCACTTGGCGATCAGCGCGTTCAGGCTGCCGTCATCCTTCATCGACTGGATCGCGGCGTCGAACTTGTCGCGCAGCGCCGAGTCGGACTTGCGGATGCCCATGCCGACACCGCCGCCGATCAGCTCTTCGCGGTCCAGGAACATCAGCTTGTCGTTCGAGCCGACCATGTCCTTCAGGCTGGCCTTGTCGGCCAGAACGGCATCGGCTTCGCCGTTCAGAACTGCGGCCATTGCTTCGTCAGCCGTTGCGAATTCGACCAGCTTCCAGCCCTGCGCGGCCACAAAGGACGCCTGGATGGTGTTGGCCTGCGCCGCGACGACGCCGTTTGCCAGGTCCACATCGGTGCTCAGCGCGGCATAGGCCGAGGGATCGGGCTGGGTGTAGTTCTGGGTGAAGTCGATCTTTTCCTTGCGCTCGTCGGTGATCGACATGCCCGCGATGATGGTGTCGTAGTTGCCCGACACCAGGTTCGGGATGATCGAATCCCAGTCGTTGGTGACCCATTCACAGGTCAGTTCGGCGCGTTTGCACAGCTCGTCGCCCAGCTCGCGCTCGAACCCGTCCACTTCGCCCTTGTCGTTGACAAAGTTGTACGGAGGGTAGGCGCCCTCGGTGCCCATGCGGATGGTTTCCGCCAGGCCCATGCCTGCGGTCAGGGCCAGCACGGCGGTCGTGAGGATCAGTTTCTTCATGGTTTGCTCCCGTTGAGTTGAGTTATCGCCCGTCGTCGCCCCTTACAGGTGCGAGGTGACCGACAGGAATTGTTGCAGCCGTTCGGTCTGCGGATTGCCGAACAGCTGATCGGGCGCGCCTTCTTCTTCGATGCGGCCCTGATGCAGGAAAACGACGTGATCGCTGACATCATGCGCCATTTTCATGTCATGAGTCACGATCAGCATGGTGCGCCCTTCGGCGGCCAGGTCCTTGATGACCTTGACCACTTCTTGCTCCAGCTCGGGATCCAGCGCACTGGTGGGTTCGTCGAACAGAATCGCCTGAGGCTCCATGCACAGCGCGCGCGCGATCGCGGCCCGCTGCTGTTGCCCGCCCGACAGCTGCGCCGGGTAGACGTCGCATTTGTCGCCGATGCCGACCTTGTCCAGATAGGCGCGCGCGGCGGTTTCCACCTCGGCCTTGTCGCGGCCCAGCACCGTCACCGGCGCCTCCATCACGTTTTGCAGGATGGTCAGGTGGGCCCACAGGTTGAACTGCTGGAACACCATCGACAGGTTGGTGCGGATGCGCAGTACCTGCTTGGCGTCGGCGGGCTGGCGATGGTGGCCGTTGCCTTTCCATTTCACCGGCTCGCCGTCGAACAGGATGTCGCCCTGCTGGCTGTCTTCCAGCAGGTTGGCGCAGCGCAGGATGGTGGATTTCCCCGACCCCGAAGAGCCGATCAACGAGACGACATCGCCGCGATGCGCGGTAATATCGACACCCTTGAGCACTTCGAGCGAGCCATAGGCTTTGTGTAGTCCCCGAATCTGGATGACTGGTTCATTTGCGGACACGTCCGACCCCGGTCTTTTTTGTTGTTGTTCTGAGTCCGGTAGTAGGGCGGAAAAATCGACGTCACGCAACGTACAAAGCGCCGAAATGCGGACGGAATCGACACAGTTTACCCGCCGTCAACGTCACATTGCCGTAGGTTTTGCCAGTCAGGCTTGTACGCTCAGGGTTGATTTTCCACCCGCTGGCGGGCCATCGCGCTGTCGCGGTCGTTGATCCCCAGCAGGTTCGAGACCAGCCGCAGCAGCGCGTCCTCGGCGTCGTCGCGGCTGCCATCGGCCAGTACCACGGCCCACAGCGCCTCGATGACGGCGATGCGGTCGTCATGCGCGACGGCATCCTTGATCGCGCGGGTGAAGCGCACGGTGTCGGGGGCCTCTGTCTCCAGCTGGGCGGCGTCGGCCAGCAGCTGTTCGGCACCCTCGGGCGACAGGCCATAGCGGCGGGTGACGATCTTCAGGATGCGCGCGCGTTCCTCGGCATCGAAATGCCCGTCCGAGCGCGCAACCCGCACCAACAGCGCCGTCAGCGCCAGGCGCGCGTCGGTGTCGGGCAGGGGGGCGGGGCCGGGCTGAACCAGCCGCTTCAGGAAATCTGCAAACATGTCTGGCATATAGGCGCTTTGGGTCGGCGCGCCAATGGCTTATCCCTGTTCGTCCAGTTGGCGCACCGCACTGGCGCGGGCCAGCGCGTTGTCGGCCTCGGACAGGCCCAGGGCGTGCTTGGCGCGGTCGACCACGGCCAGTTCCTCGGGGCGTTCGGCGCCATCGGCCAGCGCGACCTGCCACATCGCCTCCAGTGCACCCAGCCGTTCGTCGAAATCCACGCCCTCGCGGATCATTTCCGAGAACACATCCATATGCGGCGCGTGTTCCTCCAGCCGTTCGCAGGTGGCGCGCATTTTTGCCGCAGCCACCACGTTCAGTCCGAACAATTGCTGAAAAATCCGGTCGATCCGGCGGATCTCTCTGACGTTGTAGTTGTGGTCGGACTTGGCCACTCGCACCAAAAGCGCACCCAGGGCCAGTTTCTCGTCTGGCTCGGGTAAGTCCTTGGGTTTGTTGCCTTTGAAGTGACGGAACAGGTGCGCGAACATATGCCAACGCTACGCGCGCTTGCGATTCTCGCAAAAGGAAAAGACGCGCTTCGCCGGTGATGCGCGCAGATTTTGTGGCAATGCGGCGACAGTGCGATTGCCTCAGACCTGTCACAATTCGTCCGCAAAAATTCCCACAATGGTTAATACAACCTAAAGGGTAGGGGCGAAAACCAGCAGGAGTTCGGCGATGAACCGGATTGTTTCGAAAGAGTGGGACGGGCTGACGGCGGAGACGCCAAGCGATCCGACTCGCGCGGCGGCAGACGCTGCGATTGCTTTCGATTGGGATACCGGCGACATGCGCGTGCTGGGGCGCCTGATGTCAAAGGTCGGGCTGGATCTGGCCACCGCCGTGCAGGTTTTCCTGAACGGCCGGCCGCAGGATTTCAACCACATGGCCAAGGACGACGTGCCGCTGCAGGACAGCGCGCGCTGCGCGATGCTGGACTGCCTGCACCGCAAGATTCAGTGCGGTTTCTACCTGCCGGATCACGAGGTCGGCCTGGCCCCCGTCCGCGCTCAGGCCGAGGACTGGATCGCCCGGCAAAGGCTGGACCGCACGCAGGGCCGTGTCGGCCGCTGGGTGTTCGACGAGGCGAAATTCGCCGCGATTTCAGACAATGGCCCGCTGACCATCGTCCGGGCCGAGCGCAAGGACTCGCGCCCCACCTTCCTGCGGGTGCTGATGGAGCCGATCTGGCTCTGACCGAGAACCTGAAACGCAAAACGGGGCCCGCTGGGCCCCGATTTCGTTTCTGAGCCGCTGATCAGACCAGGCGCGAGGCATCCACCGCCGCGCGCACGAAATCCTTGAACAGCGGATGCGGCGCAAAGGGCTTCGACTTCAGCTCGGGGTGATATTGCACGCCGATGAACCAGGGGTGGTCTTTCCACTCCACGATTTCCGGCAGGCGGCCGTCCGGCGACATCCCCGAGAAGCTCAGCCCGCAGGCTTCCAGTTTCTCGCGGTACTTGATGTCCACCTCATAGCGGTGACGGTGGCGTTCCTCGATCGCGGTGCCGCCGTAGACCTGCGCGACCTTGGACCCTTCGGCCAGAACCGCGTTATAGGCGCCCAGACGCATCGTGCCGCCCTTGGCGTCGTTGGCCTTGCGCTGCACGGTGGCGTTGCCCTGCACCCATTCCTTCAGGTGGTAGACGACCGGCTCGAACCGCTTGGCGCCAGCCTCGTGGTCGAATTCCTCGGATCCCGCTGCCGAGATGCCGGCCGCGTTCCGCGCCGCTTCGATCACGGCCATTTGCATGCCCAGACAGATGCCCAGATAGGGGATCTTGCGGGTGCGTGCGAATTCCGCCGCCTTGATCTTGCCCTCGGTGCCGCGCTCGCCAAAGCCGCCGGGCACCAGGATCGCGTTGAAGCCTTCCAGATAGGGGGCCGGGTCCTCGTTGTCGAAGATTTCGGCGTCCACCCACTCGACCTTGACCTTGACCCGGTTGGCCATGCCACCGTGGGTCAGCGCCTCTTTGATCGACTTGTAGGCGTCCTCCAGCTGGACGTATTTGCCCACGATCGCGACCTTCACCTCGCCGTCGGTGTGGTGGATGCGGTCGACCACGTCCTCCCATTTCGACAGGTCGGGGCGCGGGGCGGGCGAAATGTCGAACGCATCCAGAACCGCCTGGTCCAGCCCCTCGCGGTGATAGGCCAGCGGCGCTTCGTAGATCGAGTTCAGGTCGTAAGCGGCGATCACCGCCTCTTTGCGCACGTTGCAGAACAGCGCGATCTTCTCGCGCTCTTTCTCGGGGATCGGGTGCTCGGACCGGCACACCAGCACGTCGGGCGCGATCCCGATGGATTGCAGCTCTTTCACGCTGTGCTGGGTCGGCTTGGTCTTCAGCTCTCCGCTCGCCGCCAGATAGGGCAGCAGCGTCAGGTGCATAAAGATGCACTGCCCGCGCGGCTTGTCGTGGCTGAACTGGCGGATCGCCTCAAAGAAGGGCAGCCCCTCGATGTCGCCGACCGTGCCGCCGATTTCACACAGCATGAAATCGACCTCGTCATCGCCGATCGACAGGAAATCCTTGATCTCGTTGGTGACGTGCGGAACCACCTGGATCGTTTTGCCCAGGTAATCGCCGCGGCGTTCGCGCTCCAGCACGTTGGAATAGATTCGCCCCGAGCTGACCGAGTCGGTCTTGCGCGCCGGCACCCCGGTGAAGCGTTCGTAGTGGCCCAGGTCCAGGTCGGTTTCCGCGCCGTCGTCCGTGACGAACACTTCGCCATGCTCGAACGGGCTCATCGTGCCGGGGTCCACGTTCAGGTAGGGGTCCAGCTTGCGCAGCCGCACCGAGAACCCGCGTGCCTGCAACAAAGCCCCCAGCGCTGCCGAGGCCAAACCCTTGCCCAGCGAGGACACAACACCACCCGTGATGAAGATATATCGAGCCATTCCGGCGTCTCCCGTGTTTTGTCCGGCATCTCTGCCAAATGCTCGGCCCCAACGGTTTTGAAAACCGCAGCTCCACGGGACTCAAGCCATATCAGATTCGCAAAAAAACGCAAGATGACCGCAAGATGCTGTTGCGGTCATCCGCTGAAAAACAAGCGGTAGTGGTCAGTCCGCGCGGGGGACGATCGGGCCGCTTTCACCAGCCGACGGCGGCAGCAATGCGTTGCCGGGCGCGGGCTCTGCCGGGGTGGTTTCCTCCGCTGCCGGGGCTTCGCCGCCCAGACGGTCCAGAACCGAGCTGCCGGCCGATTTCTCGGCTGCGATCACGGTCAGCGCCAGCGAGGTGCAGATGAACGCGATGGCCAGTCCCCAGGTCACCTTGCTCAGGGCCGTGGCTGCCGCGCGGGCCGAAATCGCCCCGCCGCCGCCGCCCATCCCCAGGCCGCCACCTTCGGACCGTTGCAGAAGCACGATGCCGATCAGCGAAAGCGCCAGAAGAAGGTGGATGATGAGAACGACGTTTTCCATTGCAGCCTGCCCAAGATGTCTGTCCGCGCCTATTTAGGCAAAACCCTTCCCGCCCGCAACCCGCCATTCCTGACGAAAGGCATCATTCCCGGTTCAGACGTATATGATCGGCCAAAGGCCGCATGGTGGCGGCTTAGTTTTCCGGTCGGAACAGCCACAGCGCATTGTTTTCATGCGCGCCGCTGTCCTCGCCGATCACCACGTCGCCATTGGCCAGCACCACCAGGTTGTCGGGGTTGGCGATCGCGTCGACCGCGCAGGCATTCGCCGGGTCCGACGCGCTGAACGCCCCGCCCGCGACGACCGGCACCATCTTGTCGACATTATATGCGCCATCCAGTCGCATCTGGTAGACGACGCCGCACCGCGCTTCGCCCAGTTGCAGGTCACCTTTGGTGTCCGACATGCCCTTGGTCACCTCGGACATCGCCATATACATGTAGGGGACCGAGCCATCGCGGGCCCCCTCGTAATGGATGTTCACACCTTCCATCTTGCGGAACTCGGCGGTGGCGCCCTTGGCCTTGGCGGCCTTGCGGCTTTCCAGAAACGCGGCGCGGTCGTCCGTGGCCTTGCCCTCGGCCCAGGCGACAACATCGGCGTCGCTCAGATAGCTGCTGTCGTCCCCGTGATCGGCCTGGCTTATGCCGTCATAGTCGCGCACCCAGCCGTCGATCTGCGTATCCGTCCCATGCGCCAGCTCGATCCACTCCAGCTTCAGCGGGGTCAAGGCCGCATCCGCCCCCGGCGCGCCCATCTGCGTGGCCTTGGCCGCAAACAGCGTGCCCGCGCTCAGATCCCCCGCGCGATCGGCCACGAATTTAAAGAACACCGTGTCCAGCCCGTCATCCGACAGGTACACCGTCCGCTGATCCGGCATCACCACCGCGTTTTCATGGCTGAACCGGCCCAGAGCGCGGCGTTTCACCGGGGTGGCAGCACCAGCGGGATCGGTGATTTCCACGATCAGCCCGTAATCATAGGGGTTGGGGTAGGTGCCCAGGTACTGCTCCAGCGCCTCGGGGCCGTTGATGTACTTGTAATAAGGGTTGTTCCAATCGGCGGTGTCGTCGAAATACAGCTCCTCCGAGGTCAGCGGCGTCCCCCACGGTGACAGCGTGCCAAAGCAGTTCACCCAAGTGCCGCGCACGCCCGAGAAATCCAGCATCCGCGCGTCCGAGCGATCCACCGTCCACGTCCCATCCGCCGCGCGGGACATCTTGACCCGGCTCATCCCGCCGGGGCGGTCCTCGAACGCGGTGAACAGATAGCCCTGACCCGCGCCCGTTTTCACAAACGCATTGAAATCGGGGCGGTTAGAGGTCCGGATGCGGCCCGCAGCCCCCTCGATCACGCCGATCACGTCGAAATCACCCTGCTGCAACAGGATCTGGTAGGCGCCCAGACTGGTCCGGACCACGGCCTTGTCGGCGGCGTCTGTCGGCACCGGCTGCGCCCCCGCGCCGAAATCAGCATTGGCGATCACCCCGATGGTCGCCTTGGCAAAGGCCGACTCCAAACTGCCCGAGGGGTGCTGCACGTTCATGAACAGATCCGCGCCCTCGACGAACAGGCCCGTCACCTCGGCCCCCAAGGGGACGGTGGCGATGCGCGTCAACTCTCCGGCCCGGGCCGCGGCGGTCAGGCAGGTGGTGGCGGTCAGGGCGGCGAACAGCGTCTTGGCGAGCATGGGATTCCTCCGGGCTTGGCGCACCGACTCGATACTCTGCCCCGGCTCCGCAACGGCCACATGACAGAGACAGGCTTATTCTTCGTCCACGTCGTCCACATCGGCCTGACCGGACAGGCGACGCCGGATCAGGCTCCAGCTCAGGCCGACGCCCAGCACGATCGACAGCGCGAAAATTCCCAGCCAGGTCATCATCGTCTGGTTCTTGATGTCCAGCAGGCCGTAATCGTACAGCACCCACAGCATCGCCGCGATGATCGCCAGCACCAGGAACATCCCGAAGGCCCCGATGCTGCGCAACGTCGCGCGCAGGTAGATGATGTAGCCCACCGTCAGCAGCAGCCCCAGCAGCACGCTCATCGGCAATTGCGTCTGATAATTCGCGCTGACCCAGTGGACATAGTTCACATCCGTCGGGTTGAACGTGGCCCCCAACAGGATGAACGCAACCATCCAGCGCAGAAAAAACCCCATGACACCCCCCGGAAATCGTAATTTGGTCTGAACTTGGTCCAATGGATCGCGCAAACCTTGGCCCGTGTCCAGACCTGCGGCGAATTTGAGGTTTCACTGCCCGACACAGCCATATATACGGGCGCGGGTTTGATCCGCATTATACAGAGGACCAGCAATGGCAAACGTCGTCGTCGTCGGCGCCCAGTGGGGCGATGAGGGTAAAGGCAAGATCGTGGATTGGCTGTCGGAACGCGCCGACGTGATCGCGCGCTTCCAGGGCGGCCACAACGCCGGCCACACGCTGGTGATCGACGGCACCGTCTACAAACTGCATGCGCTGCCTTCGGGTGTTGTGCGCGGCGGCAAGCTGTCCGTGATCGGTAACGGCGTCGTGCTGGACCCCTGGCACCTGGTCAAGGAAATCGCCACCATCCGCGCGCAGGGCGTCGAGATTACCCCCGAAACCCTGATGATCGCCGAAAACACCCCGCTGATCCTGCCGCTGCACGGAGAGCTGGACCGCGCCCGCGAAGAGGCCGCCTCGAAGGGCACCAAGATCGGCACCACCGGTCGCGGCATCGGCCCGTGCTACGAGGATAAAGTCGGCCGCCGCGCCATCCGCGTTGCCGATCTGGCCGACCCCGCGACGCTCGAGGCGCGCGTCGATCGTGCCCTGCAGCACCACGATCCGCTGCGCAAGGGCCTGGGCATCGACCCCGTGGATCGCGCCGGTCTGATCGCGCAACTGACTGAAATCTCTAAGGAAATCCTGCCCTACGCCGCACCCGTCTGGAAGGTGCTGAACGAAAAGCGCAAGGCCGGCAAGCGTATCCTGTTCGAAGGCGCGCAGGGCTCGCTGCTGGACATCGACTTCGGCACCTACCCGTTCGTGACCTCCTCGAACGTGATCGCGGGCCAGGCGGCGACCGGCGTCGGCATCGGGCCGGGCTCGATCGACTACGTGCTGGGCATCGTCAAGGCCTACACCACCCGCGTCGGCGAGGGCCCGTTCCCGACCGAGCTGCATGACCAAGACGGTGAACGTCTGGGCCAGCGCGGCCACGAATTCGGCACCACCACCGGGCGCAAGCGTCGCTGCGGCTGGTTCGACGCGGCCCTGGTCCGTCAGACCTGCGCGATTTCCGGCATCAACGGCATCTCGCTGACCAAGCTGGACGTGCTTGACGGGTTCGAAACCCTGAAGATCTGCGTTGCCTATGATCTGGACGGCGAGCGTCTGGACTACCTGCCCACCGCCGCTGACCAGCAGGCCCGTTGCAAACCCATCTACGAGGAAATGCCGGGCTGGAGCGAGTCGACCGAAGGCGCGCGCAGCTGGGCCGACCTGCCTGCCAACGCGATCAAATACGTCAAGCGCGTCGAAGAGCTGATTGACTGCCCCGTCGCGCTGCTCTCCACCAGCCCGGAGCGGGACGACACGATCCTCGTGACCGACCCGTTCGCCGACTGATGGCGCTGCCCTACAAGACACGCCGCCGCCTGGCGCTGCTGATCCTGCTGATCGGCTTGCCGGCCTATATCGCGGCGGCGTGGTATGTGACCTCGCTGTTCGAACGGCCCTCGATCCTGGTCGAGTTCGTGATCTACGTGGCGCTGGGCTTTGTCTGGGCGCTGCCGTTCAAGTTCATCTTCAAAGGGGTCGGTCAGGCCGACCCCGACGACTCAGGCAAGTAACGCCTCGATATGGGCCGGCCCGGCGGGCCGGATCCCTTTCGGGTTCAGCGCCTTGATCGAGTAATACCCGCGCGTGATGTGATCCATGTTCACCGTCTCGCGCACCCCCGGCAGCCGCAAAATCCGCTCCATATACGCCTGCAGGCGCGGGTAATCCGCGATCTGGCGGCGGTTGGTCTTGAACAGCCCGTGATAGGCCGCGTCGAACCGGATCAGCGTCACGAAGGTGCGAATATCCGTCTCGGTCAGCCGGTCGCCAAACAGGAAATCGCCCGTCAGCATCCCCTCCAACTCGTCCAGTAGTGCGAACACACCCTCGTTCGCCTCGTCATAGGCGGCCTGACTGCTGGCGAACCCGGCCTTGTAGACCCCGTTGTTCAGCAGGTCATAAATCCGCGTGTTCAGCGCGTCGATCCGGTCGGCCAGATCGGCCGGGTAAAGGCGATGCTCGGACGGCACCAGCCCCTCGAACGCGGTGTCGAACATCCGCAGGATGTCGGCGCTTTCGTTATTGACCATCACCTCCTGTTTCATGTCCCACAGCACCGGCACGGTTGCCCGCCCCGTGAAATCCGCGTCGGCCCGAGAATACACCTCGTGCAGATAGGTCGATCCGAACAGCGGATCGTCCTGCGCCCCCGGATAGCCGCCAAACTCCCACCCCTGGGCGCCCAGGGTGGGGTTCAGCACCGTCACCGGAATCAGTCCGGCCAGCCCTTTCAGTTGCCGCGCGATCAGCGTGCGCGACGCCCAGGGGCAGATCAGCGCCACGTACAGCCGATAGCGACCGGCCTCGGCCCGAAATCCGCCCGTGCCCGTCGGCCCCGCGCTGCCATCAGGCGTGATCCAGTTACGGAAGCTGGAGACCTGACGCACGAACCGCCCCTGTTCATCCGCCTTTTGCACCGGTTGCCAATCGGTCGTCCATTTTCCGTTCACCAGCATCGCACGCAGTCCTTAATAAAACACAAAGCTGCGCATCGAGACGCTGGCAATGTCGATCGTGTCATTCATGAACACCAGCTCGTCCTTGGCATCCGCCGCCCCTGCGATCGTCAGCGCGGGCAGGTAGTGATCGACCGAGGGGTGCGCCATGCGCAACAGGTTGCCCAGCCCCGCGCGGTCGGCCAGCGCGTCCATGTTGCGGGCCTCAAGGTTGCGCGCAAAGGTCTGGTCGAACTCCAGCGCCCAATCATAGGGTTTCGCGCCGAACCGCATGGTGCGCAGGTTGTGCACGATGTTGCCGCTGCCCAGAATCAGCACGCCGCGATGACGCAGGGCGGCCAGTTCGCGCCCGATCTGGACGTGGTGCGACAGGTCTGCGGCCATGTCGATCGACAGCTGGAACACCGGCACATCGGCGTTGGGATACAGGAACTTCAGCACCGTCCAGGCGCCGTGATCCAGGCCCCAGGTGTCGTCGCCCTCGACATGGTGGCTGCCCAGCAGGCTGATCACCTCTTTGGCCATCTCGGGCGACCCCTCTGCGGGATAGCTTTGCTGGTACAGCTCGTCCGGGAAGCCGTAGAAATCGTAGATCGTGCGCGGGAATTGCGAGACGTCCACCAGCGTGGTGCCCCGCGTCATCCAATGCGCCGAGACCACCAGGATCGCCTGAGGACGCGGCAGTGCCTTGCCCAGCTCGCGCCACGAGCGCGAATATTGCGTGTCTTCGATGGCGTTCATCGGGCTGCCATGGCCCAGGAACACGACGGGCATCTTGTCGGATGCTTTCAGACGGTCGCGCAGCGCCTGCAGGGATTGGGTGACGGACATGTCATGTTCCTTTCTGAATGGGGGCAGGGCGCCCAATCGGGCGCCCGCCTTTGCGTTACTTGCGGCCCAGCGGGTACAGCTGCCAGGCTCCGCCGCCGATCAGGGCCAGAGCCGCCTGCGCAGCCGCCCACATCAGCGGGTATTCCATGCCGCCGCCGGGGTTGGACCAGCCAAAACCCGCGCCGCGGTGGGCGAACAGGGCCGCGCCCAGCAGCACCGGCACCAGCACCAGCGACACCAGTTGCGTCGCGATGCCCAGCACCAGGGCCAGGCCGCCGCCGACTTCGGCCAGAATGGTCAGGTAGGCCACCCAACCCGGCAGGCCAATCGAGTCAAAGAACCCGGCCGTGCCCGCAGGCGTGAACACGAACAGCTTCACCAGGCCATGATACAGGAACAGCAGGCCGGTCGTCACGCGCAGCAGGGCGGCGCCGTAGGGGGCGAATTTCAGGTCGATCATTGTCTCTCTCCTCAGTCTCAGGCGACCCAGGCCGGGGCAATGCCCACGCCCGCGCCCAGCATGTAGCCGAATTGGATGTTCATGTAGCCCAGCGGCTCCAGGTAGCGGGCGTTCGACAGCCCGCCAGCGGCGCGCGCGTCCAGACCCATGTCCTTGGCGATGCCGATCACCACGTCACGGGCGGCCTCGTCATCGCTGGCCACAAAGGTTTGCAGCGGCTGGCCGTTCACGCTCAGGCCCGCAGGATAGTGCTGGGCGAAGATCGTGTTGAACGCCTTGACCACGCGGGCCCCCGGCACCAGCTTTGCGATCTCTTCCGCGGCCGAGCTGTCATGCCCCAGCAGCAGACCCGAGAAATCCTCTTTCACCGGGTTCGACAGATCGACGACGATCTTGCCGGAGAAATCCGCGGCCTTTACGACCTCTGCCGCCGCGCCATAGGGCGTGGCCAGGATCACCACCTCGGCCGATTTCACGGCGGTTGCGATGTCGGCGGCCTGAACGGTGACGCCCTCGGCCTTCAGTTTCGCGGCAGCGTCCACGCCGCCCTTGGTGTCGGCGACAACGACGCCGTGCTTGGTTTTGCCCAGGGCCAGCGCGATCCCTGCGCCGATATTCCCGGTTCCGATGATTGCGATATTCATCTGTCTCTCCTTGGCGGGGCGCTGCGCCCCTTCGATGAGGTGAATATGCCGCTTGCCATTCGCGAATGAAATGACGACTATATGGAATGACTATCGCCATTTTGTTCCTAAAGGGTGGGCCATGGACCTGATCGACGGATTGCGTGCCTTCGTGGCGACGGCGCAAAGCGGCTCTTTCACCGGGGCGGCGGACCAGATGGGGATTTCCAACCGTCTGACCTCGAAATACGTGGCCGAGCTTGAGGCCCGCCTTGGCACCCGCCTGTTGCAGCGCACCACCCGCCGCGTCGGCCTGACCCCGGCGGGCGAAGAGCTGCTCGCCCGCGCCCCTGCGCTGCTGGATGATCTGGATGACGTGCTGGGCGCCGTCACGGACGAGGCGCGCGGCTTTACCGGCATGATCCGCATCTCGGCCCCCGTCACCTTTGGCGAGATCTACGTCGCCGACCTGCTGGCCCGTTTCGCCGCCCCCCATCCCGATCTGGCGATCGACCTGCGCCTGTCCGACAAATACGTCGATCTGGCCAGCGACGGCATCGACCTTGCCTTTCGCATCGGCACCCCCGACATGTCCGCGCTGAAACAGCGCCGTCTGGGCCAGATCCGCAGCCGCCTGATCGCCGCCCCCGCCTATTTGCAGCAACACTCCGCGCCGACATGCCCCGCCGATCTGGCGCGCCATGTCTGCATTCTGGACACCAACCGCCGCACCGCCGGGCGCTGGGTTCTGAACGGTCCAAAGGGCGAAGAAACCGTCACCGTCCCCGGCCGTTTCCACGTCAACAGCGCCCGCGTCGCCCGCGCACTGGCGCTCGAAGGGCAGGGCGTCGCCTTTTGCCCCGATTTCGTGCTGGGTGATGACATAGACGCGGGCCGGCTGGTCAATCTGCTGCCCGAATACCAGACCGCGGCGATTCCCTTCAGCGCGGTCTGGCTGGAAACCCGCACCCTGCCGCGCAAGGTTCGTGCCCTGATCGACTTTGCCGCAAACGACGCCCGCCGCTTCGGGGGCAGCTAGGGCAGGGGGGCTTGCGGCAATCAGGCGTTTGCAAAGTCGTCCGATTGCTCTATTCAGCCCTATCACCGTTGATCAAAAGACCGGAGCGACCATGTCCGTCTCGATGCTGTCCACCTTCGTGAAACCGATGCACCCCGAAGGGCGCAAGTTCGTCGCCGTCTTTGCGGCCGTGACGCTGCTGCTGTTCTGGCTGTGGGAGCCGCTGGGCTGGATCGGCACCGGCCTGACCGTCTGGTGCTACTACTTCTTCCGCGACCCCGAGCGTGTGACCCCCTCGCGCCCCGGCCTGATGATCTCGCCGGCCGATGGCGTCGTGTCGCTGCTGGAACCCGCCGTGCCCCCCGCCGAGCTGGGCCTTGGCGATCAGCCGATGACCCGCATCTCGGTGTTCATGTCGGTCTTTAACTGCCACGTGAACCGCCTCCCGCACGAGGGCACCATCACCGCCGTCGCCTACCGCCCCGGCTTGTTCCTGAACGCCTCGCTCGACAAGGCGTCCACCGATAACGAGCGTAACGGCCTCGCCATCGAAATGGCAGACGGCCGCAAATACGGCGTCGTGCAGATCGCGGGCCTCGTCGCCCGCCGCATCCTGTGCTGGTCGCGCGAAGGCCAGTACCTGGAAACCGGCGAGCGTTTCGGCCTGATCCGCTTCGGCTCGCGCCTCGACATCTACCTGCCCGAGGGCGTCGCCCCGCTGGTCGAGATCGGCCAGACCATGATCGCCGGCGAAACCGTGCTGGCCGATCTGGGCACCCCGGCGGAGTAACCCGATGAAGCGCCTCATCACCCGCGACCCGTCCAGCGACCAGGTGCCTTTCCTGTTGCTGTTGCCGAATCTGGTGACGCTGACCGGCATGTGCCTTGGCCTCACCTCGATCCGCTTCGCCATGGACGAGCGGTTCTCGGTCGCGGTGCTGTTGCTGTTGTTGGCGGCGCTGATCGACGGGCTGGACGGGCTGCTGGCCCGCCGCCTCTCGGCCACCTCCAACTTCGGGGCCGAGCTCGACTCGCTCTCCGATTTCCTGTGCTTCGGCGTGGCGCCCGGCATTCTGGTCTACCAGTACCACCTTGCGCCCATCGGCAGCCTGGGCTGGATCGCCGTGCTGATCTTCGCCGCCGCCTGCTGCCTGCGTCTGGCCCGCTTCAACGTCATGCGCGGCACCGGTGACCCGTCCGAGGAAGAGGTCGCCGACAAGAACAAGACCTATTTCGTCGGTGTGCCCGCCCCCGCCGGCGCGATGCTGGGCCTGCTGCCCGTCTTCGCCACCCAGGCCGGGTTCCTGTCGATGGACACCCCGGCGCTGCTGATGGCCGTCTGGCTGGGCTTCGTGGCCCTGCTGATGGTGTCGCGGCTGAAAACCATCTCGCCCAAGGGCCTGCGCATTCCGCGTGGCATGGTGGCCGTTCTGATGTTCGCACTGGTCTTCGGGATCGGGTTGATCTTCACCCGTCCGTGGACGCTGCTGGTGGTCGTGGATCTGGCCTACGTGGCGCTTCTGATCCAGGGCATCATCAAGGCGCGCGGGCGGCTGTTTTCCTAATCGGCCAGCGTACGATTCTTCGCAAAAATCTGACGATTTCGCGCCCTGACGGATCGTGCCTTTCGCACACGCGCCGCTCACACCCCGTTCAGAATTAACCATTCTCGCCGGGCAAACTTCACCCATCGCATGAGGATCGCCGCACAACCCGTTGCGGGCACACGTAATTCGCTCCCCGCTGGGGCGTGTTAACGATTAACTCTAGGGGAAAATGGCAGCCCGTAGGGGAATCGAACCCCTCTTTCCAGGTTGAAAACCTGGCGTCCTAACCGATAGACGAACGGGCCAAACCGTTGGCGTGAGGCGTCTTCTAGTCAGGTACCGTCGCCTCCGCAAGGGAAAAATTCGCCCCTTTTGGCGAAATTTTCACATTTTCTTTGCTCAGGCGCGGGCAGCGTCCTCCAGCCGTAACTGGACAGTGCGGCGGCCATTCCAGACGTTAACCTCCAGCCGCCCGGCCAGGTGGAACCGCGCGCCGTTGTGGCCTTCCAGCAGGGGGCCAAGCTCGGTGTCGTAGGCGCCAAAGCAGATCGCCTCCAACCGCGCGCCCAGCCCGTCGCCAAAGCTCAGTTTCAGGTGGCTGTCGCCGATGCGCTTGGTGAAATGGATCGCCACGTCCGGGAACGCGAACCGAGGCGCCGGGGCCCCCGCGCCAAAAGGCCCAGCCTTTTCAATCTCTTCCACCAGCTCCAGCGTGGCCGCGCCGGGCATCAGCAGGGCGTCCAGCTTCAGGTCTGCCGGGCCGCCTTCGCCCGCGCCTTGGCGGGCCAGCAGCTCGGACAGGCGGGCCATCGCGGGTTCCAGCTGGTCGCGCGCCACGGTCAGACCGGCGGCCATCTTGTGCCCGCCGCCCTTGATCAGCAGCCCTTCGGCGGCCAGCCGCTGGATCGACGCGCCCAGGTCCACGCCCGAGATCGACCGACCCGAGCCTTTCCCTTCGTCCCCGTCCAGCCCGATCACGACCGCCGGCCGGTTGGTCGCCTCTTTCAGGCGGCTCGCCACGATCCCCACAACGCCCGGATGCCACCCCTCACCGGCGGCCCAAACCAGCGGCGCGTCCAGCCCGCGTGCCTCGGCCTGCGCCATCGCGGCGGCGCGTACGGTGGCCTCGATCTCGCGCCGCTCGCTGTTCAATTCGTCCAGGCGTTCGGCTAAGGCCTTGGCTTCCAACGGGTTTTGGCAAGCCAGCAGGCGCGCGCCCAGATCGGCCTGACCGATCCGCCCCCCAGCATTGACCCGGGGCCCCAGCAGGAATCCCAAATGGTACGTCGTCGGAAACTGGTCCATCCGCGAGACATCCGACAGGGCCACCAGACCGGGCCGCTCGCGCCGCGCCATGACCTTCAACCCCTGCCGAATCAGCGCCCGGTTGACCCCGATCAGCGGCGCAACATCCGCCACTGTCGCCAAGGCCACCAAGTCCAGCATCGCCATCAGGTCCGGCCCCGCAACACCCTCTGCGCGCATCTGCCGGTTTGCCTCGACCAGCATCAGGAACACTACGGCCGCGGCGCACAGATGCGCCAGATCGCCGGTTTCATCCTGACGGTTCGGGTTCACGACGGCCACACAGTCGGGCAGGGTCTCGCCGCCCAAATGGTGATCCAGAACAATGACTTCGGCCCCTTTGGCTGCCGCGATAGGCCCGTGGGACAGCGTCCCGCAATCCACGCAGACGATCAGGTCGTGATCCCGCGCAAGCGCCTCCATCGCGGGCTCGTTGGGGCCATAGCCTTCATCTATCCGGTCCGGAACATAGAGCGTGGCCTGACGCCCGATCTGCCGCAACCAGTCCAGCAACAGCGCGGCCGAGCTGCCCCCGTCCACGTCGTAATCGGCGAACACCGCGATCCGCTCCCGACCGCGCGCTGCCTTAAGAAACCGCGCTGCGGCGGTCTCCATGTCCTTCAATTTGTGCGGATCGGGCAACAAGTCGCGCAGCTGAGGCTCCAGAAACCCCACCGCCTCATGCGCCGGCACCCCGCGCCGCGCCAGCACGTTGCACAGGGGCGCGGGCAGGCCGGTCTGTTGCGCCATCGCCTCGGCCATCCGCGATACGGCGGGGTCGGGCCCCACCCAGCGACGGCCGCTTGCCGATGTCTCTACGCCCAGAAAGGCCATGCTCCCTCCTGCTTCTTTCTGACCGAAATACTCCCGCCGGAGGCGTGCTCCGTCGCCGCACTCGCTGCCGTCAGACGGTCTCGATGCGCAGCGCCACGGGCGCTTCGGTTACCACGTCGGTTTTCTCGATCCCGGTCAGGGCCACGTCCAGCTCGGCCCGGGTGGTCTTGTGCGTCACCAGCAGGACCGGAGCAATATCGTTCACATGGTCGTACTGGCGCATCCGGTGGATCGACACGCCTGCCTCTCCCAGGATCGAGGCGATCTTGGCCAGTGCGCCGGGTTTGTCACGCAGTGACAGGCGGATGTAGTAGGGGGCGGCCAGAACCGATTGTGCGCGCTGTGCGGCCACAAGGCTGGTCGCAGGCTGTCCGAACACCGGATAGCGATAGCCGCGTGCGATGTCGCAGATGTCGCCCAGAACCGCGCTGGCGGTCGGGCCTTCGCCCGCTCCGGCGCCACGCAGGACGATCTGGCCGACGCTGTCGCCCTCGATCACCACCATGTTGGTGCCGCCTTCCAGCTGGCCCAGCGGGCTGTTGGCGGGCACGAGGCACGGCGACATGCGCTGTTCCAGCCCGCGATCGGTCATCTGGGCGACACCCAGCAGCTTGATGCGATAGCCCATGTCGGCGGCCTGACGGATGTCCTCCAGCGCGATGCGTTGGATGCCTTCCAGCTCTACGCCGTCGAAATCGACCTGAGTGCCAAAAGCCAGAGCCGACAGCAGCGACAGCTTATGCCCGGCGTCGATGCCGCCCACGTCGAGGTTGGGGTCGGCCTCAAGATAGCCCAGCTTGTTGGCCTCATCGAACAGGGCGTTATAGCCTTGGCCGGTGGCCTCCATCCGGGTCAGGATGTAGTTGCAGGTGCCATTCATCACGCCCATGACGCGGCTGATCTTGTTGCCTGCCAGCCCTTCGGCCAACGCCTTGATGACGGGGATGCCCCCGGCGACGGCGGCCTCGTAGCGGATCACGGAACCGGCGGCCTCGGCCTTTTCGGCCAGCATCTGGCCGTGCAGAGCCAGCAGCGCCTTATTGGCGGTGACTACGTCCTTGCCCGCATCCAGTGCGGCCTGGATCGAGGCTTTGGCGGGCCCGTTTGAGCCGCCCATCAGTTCGACATAGACATCCACGTCATCGCGGCGGGCCAGGGCGACGGGGTCGTCCTCCCAGCCATAGCCGGACAGATCGACGCCGCGGTCTTTCTTGCGGGTGCGCGCCGAGATGGCCGAGATGGTGATCTCGCGCCCGGTGCGCATGGTCAGGAGGGTCGCCTGCTGTTGAATGATCTTCACGACACCGGCACCCACGGTACCCAGCCCGGCAATGCCCAGACGCAAGGGTTGGCTCATCGAAGCCTCCTGACACTTGTTGTTATTCGACCGGGATGTACCGTGACTGACGGACCCATGCAACGCGGCAATTCACGATTTGCCGGGCGGAACGGGGCTATGAGCACTATTCGGGCGACTTATTCCTGCGACTCGTCCTGCATCTGGCGGGCGCGGGCGCGCAGGGCCGCGGCGCGGGCTTGCAGGGCGGCGTCCGTGGTGGTGATCCTGGTGCCGTCCGCCTCGTCCAGCAGCGGGCCAAGGGGAACCAACGCGGGGAAGGGGGCTGCCTTGGCCGCAGGGGTGATGTGCTCGTCCAGCTCGGGCGGGCGGGCGCAGGCAGCGCAGAGCAGCAAGGGCAGAAGTAGGAAACGCATCCGGCACCGTTGGTTGACACCCCTTCTATCTGCCCTGAAATGGTATCATTGTGCAAGCATCGGGCGGTTCGCTATATGCCGTCGCCAAACCGGCGGTTTCGCTTGGATATGAACGGATGTTCATATAGAACGGGCGCATGGCTAGAACTGCGGGTTCACACTCTGAAATCACCGGACCGCGTGTTTTGCAGGCGGCGCTGACGCTGTTTGCGCGGCACGGGTTTGCAGCCGTCTCGATGCGGCAGATCGCGGCCGAGGTCGGGGTGCAGGCGGGGGCCTTGTACAATTACACGCCCGACAAACAGACGCTGCTGTTCGACCTGATGCGCACGCATATGGAGGGGCTGCTGGAGGCGTGGGAGGCCGAGAAATCTGACGGCGACGCGACCGAGCGCCTGCGCCGTTTCACCCGGTTCCACATCACCTATCACCTAGAGCGTCCGGACGAGGTGTTCATCTCGTACATGGAACTGCGCAACCTGACGCCCGAGAATTTCCGCGAGATCGAGGCGCTGCGTCGCAAGTATGAGACCGAGTTGGAAAAAATCCTGCGCGATGGTCTGGCCGAGGGCGTGTTCAACGTGCCCGATCCGCGCGTTGTAACGATGGCGGTGATCGCGATGGTGACGGGTGTGACGACATGGTATCGCACCGCCGGTCGCCTGTCAGTCGAGGCCGTGCAGGACATCTATTGGCAGATGGTGCAGCGGGCGGTTTCTGCCTGACCCCTCGCCAAAGCTGCGAATTGGCGCTAAGTCCGGCTAAACACATCCGGAGGATCCCATGCAGACCGCAAAATCACCCATGGCCAGCGTTACGGCCTCTGTTCCGCGCCGTTGGTTGGGGATCGGGATGTTGGCCTTTCTGGGCGGGATGCTGCTGTACATCGCCTTTGCCACGCCGCCGCAGCTGATGTGGCAGGGGTTTCTGGTGGCGCTAGGGCTGGCCGCCCTTTGGCTGGCCGAGAAGATGCGCCGCGCGACCGAGTTGACCATTCACCTGACCGAAGACGGGCTGTTCGACAGCACAGGCGCCTGCATCGCGGAAATCGGTGCAATCAAACGGGTCGAGCGGGGAACCTTTGCGATGAAGCCGTCGAACGGGTTCATGCTGCGGCTGGATACCCCCGGCCACCGCGCGTGGAACCCGGGTATCTGGTGGCGTATGGGCAAGCGTGTGGGCATCGGTGGCGTCATGCCGGGCGCGCAGACGAAAATCATGGCGGACATGCTGGACGCCATGGTCGCGGATCGTCAGGCGCGCTGACGCTTAGCCGTTCGACCAGGGCAACAGCGGCGAGAAACGCGGGCTGGTGAAGACGAAGTTGTACATGTCCCGTTCGGCCAGACCGACGTTGAACGGCGGGGTGTAGTGGCTCCAGGTTTCGACCAGGATCAGGCGCTCGTTGTCGGCCATGATCGGAAGATCATTCGTCAACGCTGCAAGATCGTTGTTCGTCAGTTCGGTCACACCACCGCGCGTCTTCGACCAATCGCGGATATAGGCGTCGTCCTCTTCGTCCCATTGCAGCACCGTCACGCGCATCTTGGTGTTGCGCGCGGGACCGGCCAGATAGTCGAACAGGCTTTTCATGCCATCCAGATAGTCGCCGTCGATCGAGTTCGTTTCACGGGACAGCATGTCGCCGACGGTGTAGGCGGCCTTGATGTTGATGCTGTTCTGCCGGTAGGCGTCAAAAAACACGAAGGACGCCAGAAAGGCCCAGAACAGGATCGGCAGGGCGATCACGGCCTCGATGGCAACGGTGCCCTCGGTTTCGCCGGCAAAGCGGGCGATGCGGTTCTTGAATGCGGCTTTGAGCTTGGACATTAGTTCGGCTCCTGCACGAAGGCGGCTTTGGCGACCAGAGCGGCCATGCCAGCGGCGTCTTTGCTGAGAGTCTTGCCCAGTCCGGCGCCCGGGAACACCGGTTCGAACTTGGCACAGGCCCGCAGCAGCATCAGTTCGTTTTCCATACCGTTGACGAAGTTGCGCACCGGCTGAACGTCTTCGGACTGGTCGGTGCAGTCAAACTCGTCCTCGGGGTCGTTCCAAGCGCGAGGGTCGATCACCAGCATTTCCAGACGCAGGTTGGTTTCGCAGTCCGGAATGACCGGAGCGCGGGAACAGACGCGGGCCTTGATCTCGTCATGCTGCGGTGCACTGCCGGTTTCCAGGCGGATTTCGCGCACGGTCAGGTCCAGCGCGCGCTCCAGCATGGTTTCGCGCATGGTGATCAGCGACAGTTCGAACGCCGACAGCAGAACCCCCAGAAAGAAGGGGAACACGATGACGAATTCCACCGTTGCCGTGCCGGAGTCTCCGTGCGTGAAGCGCCGAGCAAAGGACTTGATGCGTGTCATTGGACCAGCCTCAGCTTGCGGATGGAGGATGCGATGGACGAGAAGGCGTCTTCGATTTCCAGCCCGTCCACGTCAAAGAAATGCCCGTCCGAGCTGGCGCAATCCTGCAGCACCCTCTGCCCGGCATTGGGGGCTTCGAATCCGATCGTGTAGACGATGATACCTTCGTCCTTGGCGGCGTCGCAGATGTGTTTGGTGCGCTGGTTCTTGACGGTCGAGTTGATCGAGCTGAACGCAGCCTGGTACCAGGTGGCCCATGCGTTGCTCATGTCGGCGTAGTTGTAGGTGGCGTTCCAGGCCAGCGACACGCGGTTGAACAGCTCGGGGAAGGTCAGGCGAACGGCGGTGCCGGGTTCTTCGGTTTCGACACAGGTCGTGGTGGTGCTGCCTTTATTGCCCTTTTTGCGATAGTCGCGCTGACCGTAGACCGTGGTGCATTCCTCGTACGTGCCATTGCCATACGGGTGGTCGAACCATTCGTTCAGGTGCGGCCAGTAATAGCTTTCGTCCGAGTTCGAGTTGTTCGCGTTGCCAGAGGATTGGTAGACCGAATAAACGTCTTCCTCTGCGTTGTAATAGACCGGCGAGTTGCCCGTGCGCATGGACGGGTTCAGCAGATACTGGTCGGTGTTCTGACCGTCGGTCATCAGCACGATGATCTTCATGATGTTGCTGGAATAGGCCGTCGGGCGACCTTCGAAGGCCGAGCTGACAACGCCGTCTTCGATCAGTTCGCTGACAAGGTCATCCATGCTGGGGTCCAGCAGCAGCGTGCCCCACTTCATACCGATGTCGATCGAGGTGTTCCCGATTGCATCGAGGTTGTCGATATAAGTGGTCAACGCATCCACATCCGAGGACAGCGGCATGATTTCGCGCGACGGGTCCACCGGGCAGACCGGCTGCTCGATCGGATCCTCGGTATAGGTGAACGGGTCGAAATGGGCGGTGCGTTCCAGCACACCTTCGTCATGCAGTTCGGTTCTGCTGAACTCGTCCGCGTTGAAGTTGACGCAGTGGGAATAGGAATGTTCGTTCGAGACGTTCAGGTGGTCCAGGATCTGGGCACCGGCGCTGACCTGGGTCGCGTAGGGAATGATCGAGATCGACACATTACCGATGTCGGACGAGGTCAGCAGCGTTTCGACGAATTCGGTCGCCGCAGGCTTGAGGTTCGCCAGACGCGAGTTGCTGTTCATGGAGCCCGAAACGTCCAGGATCAGCGACACTTCGAGGCCATCGATGCTCTCCATGGCGGCGCCATTGGCGGCGGCCGTCAGCGTCTCGATGCCCAGCATCTTCAGGAAGAAGGTGTTGAAGGTGGTTTCAGCCGTTGCTGCCACCCGCTTTGAGCCGATCGAGCTGGTGATCGTGACGCCGGTCAGGTATTCGGACAGGCCGGCCTTGTCGAAATAGTCGTTCACCACGACCTTGGCGTCCAGCGATTGGTCAAGGTCCGCCGCGGCCAGAACAGCGCGGTCCAGAGTGTTTTGAAGCCGCGAGCGGTCCATCTCGAAGCGCATGATGTCGATACCGACACCACCGATCATCAGCATCAGGATCAGCATCATCAGGGCGAAGGCAACCATCACGCCGCTTTCGTCGTCGCGGAAACGCTTCAGATGCTGAAAGCCCGCCTTGCCGGCCAGACGGGGCCAAGCCATTTGGTGATTTTTCTGCTTCTTCGTCTGCATGATCTGCTTCCACGTTGTCTGCCTTCGCAACGCCGGGGCGTAAAAAGACTCGGACTTCATCAGACAAATGTATTGCTAACCAACGTGGCACAAATGAGGCGTGAACCGGGCATTGCTGGACGATTGTCCTAGCCTTTTCCGATATTTACACAGGTTCCACAGGAATTGTTTCCGTCCGCCGGCCAATCATTACGTGTTTCATGTCTGTTTCGGTTACTGCTATTCTGCGCCGCAGTATGGTGTAGGAGCTGTGGAAATGTCGGAAAATGGCTTGGAATTAGGCTGTTCCTGCGGCGCGGTTGCGCTGCGACTGGAGCCGAAGGGCGTGGCCACTGGCTCGCGGCTCAGATGCTATTGTATCGATTGCCAGACCGCTGCGCGCTATCTGGGCTATGCGTTGCCAGCCCATGGCGGCACGGAGTTGATCCAGAGCACGCCGGATCGCGTCTCGGTCCTCAAGGGGCAGGACAAGCTGGGCATCCTGCGCCTCAGCCCGAACGGGTTGATCCGGTGGTACGCGACCTGCTGCAACACCCCGATGCTGAACATGATCCGCAAGCCGGGGCTGCCTTTCGTCGGCTTGGTTCTGCACGACGCAGAACTGCAACAGGCCGATAGACAGATGGGCCCCAACCGTGGCCATGTGTTCACTAAACACGCCCGCAAAGGGCAGGGCGCGCCCGCGAAGGACGTGAATTTCAACAGCATCGGGCTGAATATCGTCAAGCGGATGTTGGGCGCCTACCTGACGGGGCGGCACCGCAAGAACCCGTTCGTCAGCCCCACCGGAGGCTGGCCGGTGACGCCGAAAGTCCTGACCATCGAGGAACGCGCCGCCGCTTCCAAAGCCGTTGGCACTGGCTAGGCGGCTCTGTCCGTGCCCCTTGCGCTGGTCCGGTGTGGCTGGCATCTAGGGGCATAGAGTTTCGGAGGAGCCCTCATGCGACAAATCCTGCCCATTACCCTTGCCGGTTTGATGGCGCTGTTGCCGGTGGCGGTGCTGGCGGAGTCCAAGGCTGAGAAAACCGAGCGGTGCTCGATCCAGGCGGGGATCGTCGAGGCCGCGATCTCGCACCGTCAGGCCAACCGCAACCAGAACCGCGCCACGCGCAAGATCATGAATGCGGACCCGATCAAGGGAACTAAGTACGAAGCGAATGTCGACGTTCTGGTGGCGTGGATCTATTCCCTGCCTCAGGCGCAACTGACGCCCGATACCACGGCGACCTTCGAGAAAGCCTGCCTGGACTACAAATCCTGATCCCGCATCGGCGGCGTTTGCAAGCTGCCGTCAGAGGTCTATATTCGCCCCATGAGCCTCCCGCCCGGATTCTTGGATGAACTGCGCAACCGCATCAGCCTGTCTCAGGTGGTGGGGCGCAAGGTCATGTGGGATGCGCGCAAGTCCAATCAGGGCAAGGGCGACATGTGGGCGCCGTGCCCGTTCCACCACGAAAAAACCGCGTCTTTTCATGTGGATGACCGCAAAGGTTATTACTATTGCTTTGGCTGCCACGCCAAGGGGGACGCGATTTCCTTCGTGCAGGAGACCGAGAATGTCGGCTTCATGGAGGCGATCGAGATTCTGGCCCGCGAGGCCGGGATGTCGGTGCCCAAGGCCGACCCCAAGGCGCAGCAGAAGGCCGATCGCCGCAGTCAGCTTGCCGAGGTGATGGAACAGGCGGTGCAATTCTACCGCCTTCAGCTGAAACGCGGCGTGGCCGAGGATGCGCGGGCCTATCTGGCGCGGCGCGGTCTGGCCGAAGCGACGCAGGACCGGTTCGAGATCGGCTTTGCCCCCGATGGCTGGCAGGCACTGTGGGATCATCTGGCGGGCAAAGGCGTGGCGGAGGAGCTGATCCTGGGGGCAGGGCTGGCGAAACCCTCGACCAAGGGCAAGCGGCCCTATGACGTGTTCCGCAACCGCATCATGTTCCCGATCCGCGACCCGCGCGGGCGCTGCATCGCGTTCGGTGGGCGGGCGATGGACCCGAATGACAACGCCAAGTACCTGAACTCGCCCGAGACCGAGCTGTTCGACAAGGGGCACAGCCTCTATAACCACGGACCCGCGCGCGAGGCGGCGGGCAAGGGCCAGCCGTTGCTGGTCGCCGAAGGGTATATGGATGTGATTGCGCTGTCCGAGGCGGGGTTCGGCGCGACCGTCGCCCCGCTGGGGACGGCGATCACTGACAACCAGCTGCAACTGCTGTGGCGGATTTCGTCCGAGCCGGTGATCGCGCTGGATGGCGACACGGCGGGACTGCGGGCGGCGATGCGGGTGATCGACCTGGCGCTGCCGCTGCTGGAGGCCGGCAAATCGTTGCGCTTTGCCCTGATGCCCGAAGGCATGGACCCGGACGATCTGATCCGCGCCAAGGGGGCAGAGGCCGTCCAAAATGTGCTGAACGCCGCGATCCCGATGGTGGACCTGCTGTGGCGGCGCGAAACCGAAGGACGCGTTTTCGACAGCCCCGAACGCCGGGCCGCGCTGGACAAGGCGCTGCGCGAGAAGATCAAGCTGATCCGCGACCCCTCGATCCGCGCGCATTACGGCGAGGCGATCAAACAGCTGCGCTGGGAGCTGTTCGGACAGTCCCGCAAGAAACCGGGGGCGCCGCGGCGCGACTGGCGGTTGCCACCCATTCCGGTGCCGGTGCAGTCGACGCGCAACTCTTTGCTGGTGGCTGCGGGTGAGCGGGCCGAGGAACGCGTCCGCGAGGCGGTGATCCTGGCGACGCTGATCCGCAATCCGTCGCTGCTGCGCGAGTTCGAGGCGCAGATCGAAACGATGGCCTGCGCAGAGCAGGATCACGCGCTGATCCGCGATACTCTGCTGCGCGAGGCGCATCGCGACGGACCGGACGATCTGGAAACGCGGATTTCGCAGGCAATGGGGCCGGGAGGGCTTGAAACCTTGTTTGCGCTGCCCCATGTCGCCATAACGCCGGCCTTGCGCCGGGTCGGGGATGAGGAAGCCGCGCGCCTGACCGTGGCCGAGGAACTGGCCAAACTGAAGGCGCAGCGCGGCCTGACCGAGGAGATCGCCGAAGCCATCGAGGAAATGTCCGGCGTGGCAGACGAAGCCGTGACATGGCGGCTGGGACAGGCGACCGAGGCGCGAAACCGTGCCCTGCGCAGCCAGAACGAGGACAAGGCGGAATACGATGTCGGAGAGAACGGCGCGCGAATCAACCGCTCGGAGCGGGCCGCGCTGGACGATCTGATCAGCAAGATTTCCCTCACGAAGCGGCACTGACATGCGTTTCGACGGGGAAAAGGAAAGAAAATCAGGTATGACGGGTGTCCGAATCACCCGGACGCGTTATTGATTCGGGTCAGCGAATCACTTGACCAGACAAACGCCGCAAGCATTCGCACCGTGCAGGAGTAACAGATGGCCGTAAAAGAAACCGACGACGACAAGCCCGAAGATCAGGAAGCCGAGGTTTCCCTGGACATGAGCCAGGCCGCGGTCAAGAAGATGATCGCCGAGGCGCGCGAGCGTGGGTACATCACCTATGACCAGCTGAACCAGGTCCTGCCGCCGGACCAGGTGTCCTCGGAACAGATCGAGGACGTGATGTCGATGCTGTCCGAAATGGGCATCAACATCATCGAAGATGACGAAGTCGAAGAAGAAGAGGCCAAGTCGACCGCGGTTGTGGACGTGTCCTCGAACCGGGGCGAGGTTGCCCTGTCTTCCGGCACGACCGAGAAACTGGACCGCACCGACGACCCAGTACGCATGTACCTGCGCGAGATGGGCAGCGTCGAACTGCTGAGCCGCGAGGGCGAGATCGCCATCGCCAAGCGGATCGAAGCCGGGCGCAACACCATGATCGCGGGCCTGTGCGAAAGCCCGCTGACCTTTCAGGCGATCACCATCTGGCACGAGGAACTTCTGTCCGAAGACATCCTGCTGCGCGACGTGATCGACCTCGAAGCGACCTTTGGCAACCAGATGGGTGACGAAGAAGACGATACGCCGGTGATGGACGCGGCCAACGTTTCTTCGGCTCCGAAAAAGACCAACAGCGACGAACCCGAACTGGACGCCGACGGCAACCCGATCCGCAGCGATGACGACGACGACGACGACGACCAGACCTCGATGTCGCTGGCTGCGATGGAATCCGCGCTGAAGCCCAAGGTTCTGGCGACGCTGAGCCGAATTTCCGAGGATTTCGAAAACCTGTCGGAAATGCAGGACAGTCGGATTTCGGCCACGCTGAACGAGGACGGTTCGTTCTCGGATCAGGACGAGGCGGTGTATCAGAAACTGCGCGCCGAAATCGTCGAGCTGGTGAACGAACTGCACCTGCACAACAACCGGATCGAGGCGCTGATCGACCAGCTGTATGGCATCAACAAGCGCGTCATGCAGATCGACGGCGCGATGGTCAAACTGGCCGACCAGGCCCGCATCAACCGCCGCGAATTCATCGACGAATACCGGGGCCGCGAACTGGACCCGAACTGGCTGGAAGACATGTCCCAGAAATCGGGGCGTGGCTGGCAGATGCTGATGGAACGCTCCTCGGACAAGATCGAGGAGCTGCGCAACGACATGGCGCAGGTCGGTCAATACGTCGGTCTAGACATCAGCGAATTCCGCCGCATCGTGCAACAGGTCCAGAAGGGCGAGAAAGAAGCCCGCCAGGCCAAGAAGGAAATGGTCGAGGCGAACCTGCGTCTGGTGATCTCGATCGCCAAGAAATACACCAACCGCGGCCTGCAATTCCTGGACCTGATCCAAGAGGGCAACATTGGCCTGATGAAGGCCGTCGACAAGTTCGAATACCGCCGTGGCTACAAGTTCTCGACCTACGCGACCTGGTGGATCCGTCAGGCGATCACGCGCTCGATCGCGGATCAGGCCCGCACGATCCGTATCCCGGTCCATATGATCGAAACGATCAACAAGCTGGTCCGCACCGGCCGCCAGATGCTGCACGAGATCGGCCGCGAGCCGACCCCGGAAGAGCTGGCCGAAAAGCTGCAAATGCCGCTGGAGAAGGTCCGCAAGGTGATGAAGATCGCCAAGGAGCCGATCAGCCTGGAGACGCCGATCGGGGACGAGGAAGACAGCCAGCTGGGCGATTTCATCGAGGACAAGAACGCGGTTCTGCCGCTGGACTCGGCCATTCAGGAGAACCTGAAAGAGACGACGACCCGCGTTCTGGCCTCGCTGACCCCGCGCGAGGAACGCGTGCTGCGGATGCGTTTTGGCATCGGCATGAACACCGACCACACGCTGGAGGAAGTCGGCCAACAGTTCAGTGTGACCCGCGAACGTATCCGTCAGATCGAGGCCAAGGCCCTGCGGAAACTCAAGCACCCCAGCCGCAGCCGCAAGCTGCGCAGCTTCTTGGATCAGTAAGAAAAGGCGCCCTTCGGGGCGCTTTTTTCATCGCGCCAGCCCCGCATGATCACACGCAACTGTGAGCGCGGATACGTTGGCCATTGGGCGTTTCCGGGCTATGCTTTGACACGTCCCCTAATGACCGGAGCAAACCCATGATGTCCCGTCTTGCCCTTGCTGCGACCGTTGCGATGCTGATGGCCCCTGCGGCACAAGCACGCAACATGGAGGACTTCATGACCGTCAAGGAATTGCCGGGCGGGCAGGAGTTTGAGGTGCTCAACCGCCCCGGTGCGGGGCCCGCGCATTTCTGGTGCGCGGCGGGCGCACATGCGCAGCGTGATCTGGGGTTGGGGCCGTTGGCGCGAGTCTATCTGGTGCAGGGCCGCGCGCCCTCGACGATGCAGCCGGGCTGGCAGGCGGTAACCTTTACCGTCAATCCCACGCACGCGGTCGTCGCGATGCTGCCCGATGGCGGTGCGTCGGATCTGGTGCTATCGCTGAAAAAGCAGGGCTATGCGCTGTCGACGGACTCGGCTCGGCAATATTGCTTTGACGGTCCTGATATCAAACTCCCCTGACATCGGGCTGCCCGGCGTGGTATCCCGCCGCAGGAGGTGCCGATGCAAACCGTTTTCGAGATCGCGACGCGCGGGCAGGGCCTGTATGAATTCACCCGTGATGTCACCCGTTGGTGTGCGGGTAATGGCGACGGGTTACTGACGCTGTTCGTGCGGCATACCTCGTGCAGTCTGCTGATCCAGGAAAATGCCGACCCCGAAGTAAAAACCGACCTGCGCGCGTTCTTTGCGCGACTGGTGCCTCCGACGACGGACCCGTCGATGGCCTATCTGACCCACACTTACGAAGGCCCCGACGATATGCCCGCCCATATCAAGGCGGCGATGATGCCGGTGTCACTGTCGATCCCGGTGGCGAATGGGCGGCCGGTGCTGGGCACTTGGCAGGGCATTTACCTGTTCGAGCACCGCGACCGTTCCCACACAAGACAGGTCGCGGCGCATCTGTCTTGACGCTGTCCATCTGCCCTGGGCCTGACCGCGAAACCGCCCTTCGGGGCGGTTTTTTCGTTGGGCAGCCCACGGTTTAGCGGTGCAAATTCCCCTCTACCCAAATCCTAGAGGCTCCCCTATAGTGGCTGTGGATAAGTTGGGAAAATACCCAACATCAAAGAGGCGGTGAATTAGAAGGGGGCCGGCAATGCGTTGCCCGTTTTGCGGAAATATCGATACCCAGGTGAAGGATTCACGACCGGCCGAGGATCATGTCTCGATCCGGCGGCGGCGGTTCTGTCCGGCCTGCGGTGGGCGTTTTACGACCTATGAGCGCGTACAGCTGCGTGATCTGGTGGTGATCAAATCCAATGGCCGTCGCGAGGATTTCGACCGCGACAAGCTGGAACGATCGATCCGGATCTCGATGCAGAAACGCCCGGTGGACCCCGAGCGGATCGACCAGATGATCAGCGGCATCGTGCGGCGTCTGGAAAGCATGGGCGAGACGGATATCTCCTCGAAGGTGATCGGCGAGATCGTGATGGAGGCTCTGCACCGGATCGACACCGTGGCCTATGTGCGTTTTGCCAGCGTTTACAAGAACTTCCAGGCAGCCGACGATTTCGACAAATTCGTCGCGGAGTTGCGCCCCAGCGGTCATAGCGAAGAGTGAGCGACGATCTGCGCTACATGCGGTTGGCCCTGAGTTTGGGCCGACGCGGGCAGGGTAACACCTGGCCGAACCCCGCTGTGGGCTGTGTAATCGTGCGTGATGACCGCATCGTCGGGCGCGGATGGACCCAACCCGGCGGGCGGCCTCATGCCGAAACGCAGGCATTGGCGCAGGCGGGTCAGTTGGCGCACGGGGCCACGGCCTATGTCACTTTGGAGCCTTGCGCCCATCACGGGCAGACGCCCCCTTGCGCTTCGGCGTTGATCGAGGCCGGGGTGGCGCGGGTCGTCTCGCCCATCGCGGACAATGACCCGCGGGTTTCGGGGCAAGGGTTTGCCATGCTGCGCGCGGCAGGGATCGCTGTCGAAACCGGGCTGCTGGAGGCCGAAGCCGCCCAGGATCACGCCGGATTTTTCCAACGCAATGAACAAGGTCGCCCGTGGCTGACGCTAAAGCTCGCCAGCAGTTTTGACGGGCGGATTGCAACGGCCAGCGGGGAAAGCCAGTGGATCACCGGCCCGTCGGCCCGCCATCTGGTGCAGGGGCAACGGGCGCGGCACGACGCCGTGATGGTCGGGGCCGGGACGGCGCGGGCGGATGACCCCTCGTTGACGGTGCGGGATTTCACGCCCAGCCGTCAGCCAGTGCGCGTCATCGTCTCGCGCCATCTGGATTTGCCGCTGATGGGGCAGCTTGCCCGAACCGCGCGCGAGGTGCCGGTGTGGATTTGCCACGGGCCGCATCCCGATCCGCTGCTGTACGATACCTGGGCCGGTCTAGGCGCGACGCTGCTGGAATGCGACCTAGTGGGGCGCCAGATTGACCCCTCTTCGGCCCTTCGGCAGTTGGGCAAGCAGGGGCTGACCCGTGTGTTTTGCGAAGGCGGCGGGATGCTGGCGGCGTCGCTATTGTCCGCAGGTCTGGTGGACGAGCTGATCGGGTTCACGGCAGGGGTCGCGCTGGGGGCTGAGGGCCGTCCGGCCATCGGTGCGCTGGGGTTGGATCACCTGTCGCAGGCCCCGCGCTTTTCGCTGGCCGAAAGCCGTGTGATCGGGAACGATATCCTGCACCGCTGGGTTCGCGCGCACCGCTGACGGCAGGCCGACTAGCGCCAGAGATGCGCAAATCCGGCGAAAATCCCTTGAAGTTTGGCCAGAATCCGCAGGCTGGGTGTGCTTGGGGCGTAGCCGTCGCTCAGGCGGTCCACGATCACCTCTACGGGGCAGGGAAGGCCGGTTTTCGGATCGCGGTAGCGCGGATAATCCACCAGAACGGCGTGCACCAATCCTTCGAGTGACACGTTGAGACGCCGCCACGGGGGAATAGGGGCCAGATCCCGGGTCAGTCCCCAGCCGGCATAAAACGGCGTGCCGAGGGTGACCACCTCGACCCCTCGCAGCAATGCTTCGAACCCGAGGGTCGAGGTCATCGTCCAGACCGCATCGACCTGGGGCAGGATCGCGCCGGGGTCCGTGTGGGACAAGACGCAATCGGCCAGCCCGTCGGAGTCGATTTCCCCGGGGCGCAG
The DNA here is from genome assembly GCF_004799325.1 of Thalassobius vesicularis. Classification (GTDB taxonomy): domain Bacteria; phylum Pseudomonadota; class Alphaproteobacteria; order Rhodobacterales; family Rhodobacteraceae; genus Thalassobius; species Thalassobius vesicularis. The sequence continues at coordinate 149,401 of NZ_SSMD01000002.1, read as the reverse complement.
GCCTGCTTCGACATCGGGGTGGGGTTTGAACAGGATAACGGCGTCGGGGTTGGCGTTCCGGGCGGCCTGAAGCAGGGCCAGGTTGGTCTTCACACTGCTTGCGCCCAACAGGATCGAGGCGTCATCCTCGACCTGCCCAGGCACAAGAATGCGCCGTCCGGGGGGCAACTCGGGCAGGGTGCCGCCTTGGTTGTACTTGCTCAGGCCGCGCGCGGTGATCCGCTCGATCAGGTCGCGGGCGCGGTCGGCCTGATCACCACGCAGCTTGGCCCGCGCGGCAATGTAGCGGTCCAGACGGCTTTCGCGCGACGGATCGTAGTAGATGCCCAGATCGTCACAAACCAGGCTGAGGGGAGGCACCAGTTGCGCCCCCAGCCCCTGCGAGCGGAGGAAGCCGTCCTCGACCCGAACCGCACCGGGTGCGTTGTCCGACTGATTGGCCCAGACCATGTGCCGCCGCCCATCCCGGGGGGCGCGATTGGAAAACCGCACGGCCCGTTCAGACCCGAAAAATCCGTTGATCGCGCTGCGTTTCCACAGGCGCATTCCGGTGGCCTGCCAGCCATGGCGATCCTCTTGCCAGGCGCGAACGCGCGCCTCCAGCCCGTCGATGACCTCTTCCAGCTCGCACAGGCAGTCGCGGTAGGGGTCGTACCAGATCGGATACAGGATCATCGCCGCCGCAAACAGCTGGGCGCGGGTCAAGGTGCGGGTGCGGCGGGGGATTTCGTGCAGGTCGTCGCTAAGCCCCCAGCCCGCGTAGAACGGTTTGCCAAAGACGCGGGGGCGGTGGCCTGCCAGAATGGCCTCGAACCCCATCTGCGAGGAGACGACGTACACCTTCACTGCCCCCGCCAGCAGTCGCCAGGGGCTGACCGGGGCGTCACAGACAGTGATGCCGTCGCGCAGATCATTGGCCGAGAAATACCCCGGGCGAAAACCCTGCGCCGTTTCCGGGTGGGTCTTGATGACGATGGGCGCGCCGGGGTTTTCCTCTTGCGCGTAGTACAGCATCTCGCGGAAGGCATTGGCGTCCGCCCCGCCTTGCGTCACGCTGGCGTCGCCCTTGGTCTGGTCGATCACCAGCACATAGCCGGGGGCGGGCAGAGGTGCGTCGGGGTCGTGGGCGGAATATTTGCTGAGGTCCGCCTCTTGCAGGCGTTCGATACAGGCGCGGGCGCGGTTCAGCAGGTGCGTGTCATCCAGCGGATGGGTGGCCAGCAGAGTTTCCAGCTCGGACGGCTGCCGGGGATCGTAGTGCATCCCTTGACGGTCGATCAGCAGGCCAATGGGTGGCTCGCCCGCGCGGCCGGGGCGGAGCGAGCGCAGGAAGGCGTCCTCGATCCGTACCAATGCGGCGCCGGTTTCGGCGGCTACGGCCTCTCCTCGCTCGGCATAGCGTGTATGGCCCCATACCCCGATCTGATCCTGCGCGCCGGGTTTGAACAGCGTCAGGTCGTAGCCCGCCAGCGCCAGAATAAGCCTTATCCGGGTTTGCGTCAGGAAACCGGCGTTGAAATAGGCAAGCCGCCGCTGGGTTTCCCCGGCGACGGCCTGAGTTTTTGTGTCAGAAGACGGCGGCATCAGCCACCGATCGTACGGACCGAGCTGACGGTGTTCAGCGAGCCGAACAGCGCAGAAATCGTCTTGTCCCACTGGGTGAACGGCGCTTCGGTGACGTAGATGGTGTCGCCGTCGCGAACCGCGAAGTCACGTGCCATGAACATGCCGTTGGGCTTGGTCAGGTCCAGAACGTAGACCATGCGTTGCTCGCCCACCAGATCGCTGCGGCCCATGACCTGGTTCGCGATTTCCGCAGGCTCATTGCGCAGCACGAAAACGCCGGTCGGGTCGGCGGCGGTCGGCACAAGGCCGCCCACTTGCGCGATGGCCTCGATCGCCGACACGGTCTGGCTTTCGAAATTCACACGGCTTTGGCTGCCGGTGGCGCCAAGCGCGGTGAACGAGCGGGTGTCGCCCTCGACCAGGATGCGATCCCCGCCGCGCAGGGCGATGTCGAGTTCGGGATGTTCGTACAGGTCCTGCAGCCAGATTTTGCCGCGTTCCTTGCCCCGGATCACGGTGATCTGGGCGATTTCGGGCTCGATGGTGACGCCGCCGGCACGGGCCAGCATGGTGGCCAGGGTACGGGTGGGGCGTTCGATGGCGAACACGCCCTGCGCACCGACCGCACCGACCAGCGACACGGTCGAGCCGTCACCGGCCAGGCGGCGCACCTGAACCTGCGGGTCCGGGGTCTGGTCTTCCAGCTTGCGGGTGATGATCTGGCGCAGCGCCTCGGGCGAGTTGCCGGCAGCGCGGATGCGGCCGGCATAGGGTACGAAGATAAAGCCCGAGCCGTCCACCTGCACCTCTTCCAGCGAAGTGGAGTTGGATGCCGCGCCGGACAGCAGCCCGTCTTCGACGTTTTCCCAGATGGTCAGGCCCAGCGTGTCGCCGGGGCGGATGATGTCCGACCCCAGTTGCGCGGCGCGCACGAAGTTGTTCGAGAACCCAAGTGCCGGAACCACCGACGTGGCCCGGGTCACACGATCATTGACCGAGACGACAAAAGCGTCGCCCTCGCGCTGGACCGAGCCGGCATAGATTTCGCGTTTCGTGGGGCCGGTCCGGGGCAGGCCGCAGGCGGCCACGACGGCCACCAAAGCCAAAAGGGCGACAGATTTCGCCCGTCGGTTCGCTAGGGATTTCACTGCTTGGTCTCCTCGACCTGTTTTCTGCCTCAATTATTGCCTTCAACCTACCGGAATCCGTGTGAAAAATCCAGCGCTACAGGTTGTGTTGTTCATTGCACCAGGCGCAACTGTTGCCGTGGGGCCGCTGTTCCTGTCTTCAGTGCTTCGTACGGGTCATGGGGTGCCAGCATCATGTCGACCACCTGACGCAGCAATTGGCGGCGCCCCCGCGCCGAGTAGAACCCACCTGCCACCTGACTGGTTTCCAGCAGGTAACGGCGGAAGTCGCGGTAGGCGGCCAGATCGGGGCGGCTGGGGTGGGCAAAGAATTCGGGCAGGGGCTGGGTCGAGACGAACTCGGGCTTGTCATAGACCGCCCGTCCGAACGCCTTCAGCGGGATGCCCCGCCACAGCACCTGCTGTGCGGCGGTGGAATTCACGGTGACAGCCGTGCGCGCATCGTTCAGCAGCCTTGCCAGTTTGCCGCCGCGCACAAAATGAACGCGGTCGGCGATGCCCAACGCCTGCGCCAGACGGCGGATTTCGCGGTGCAGCGGCAGTTGGCCGTTTTCCAGCGGATGGGCCTTGATCACCAGATGATGATGGCGCGGTGCCCCTTCGGCAAAGCCGCGCAGGACCATCTCCAGAAACTCGGTCATCGTGGCGAAGGGCGAATGCATTCGGAAGGAGCTGTCATGCTCCAGCTGCAACAGCACCAGATGATAGGGAAAGCCGCCGTTGCGGATGCGCCATGTGGCCAGACCACGCTCGACCGCTTGGGCGGGCATCAGCAGCAACCGTTTGAGATACAGCTGGAACTCGCGCCGGACGGACAGGTCGCGATGGGTACGAAAGCGCGGGTAATCTCCGTTCCGGAACATCACGAACCAATGGTACAGAGCGCCGTAGAACACGTGCTGACGCATGTCCCCCCAGCGGGCCGGGGGCATCGGCGTGTCGGGCGCGTATTGCTCCAATGCGCTGCGCATCTCGTCCACGCTCATGTCCATCAGGCGGGAATGCCCGTTCGAGCCGCCACGTTCGTAACTGACCCAGAAGGGACGCAGGTAGCCCTCTTCGAAGACGTGGATCTTCAGGCCAAGCCTTTGAGCATGCTCGATTGCCTGCGCGTGGATCGCGCGGGTGTCGCCGTACAGCACGATGTCGGTGACGCTTTTTTCGGTGACCAGATCAGCAAAGCGTTGCGGCCAGTCCTGCAATTCGGCGTCAAAGGGGATGTACCCCTCGCCGCCGAACCAGAACGCCCGGTCGCCGGCATTGAACCCGACCCGCCAGACCGTGGCCCCGGCCTTGCGCAGCATTTGCCCCAGCCCATGGAAAAACGGCCCATGCGGACCCTGTAGAAACAGGAATACCCGGTTATTTTCCGCGCTGTTCGGCATGGATGCGTGTCTTTGTTTTGCTCGTCCCTAGCTTCTTAGCTTGGGATCTCGGCAAAAATAAGCATTTTTCGCGCCGATGCTTGCCTTGCTTCCATCTGAACGGAAGGCTAGGGATTTGGCACTATTGGCATCAAGAGGCAATGACATGTTCACCGGCATCATCACCGACATTGGCCAAATCGCAGAGCTGGAGCAGCGCGGCGACCTGCGGGCGCGGATCAAGACGCGTTACGATATGGACTCGGTGGATCTGGGGGCGTCCATCGCCTCGGACGGCGTGTGCCTGACCGTGATCGAAAAGGGTGCGGATTGGTACGATGTCGAGATTTCGGCCGAGACTGTCTCGAAGACCAATCTGGGTGGCTGGACTGTGGGCCGGCGCGTCAATCTGGAACGTGCGCTGAAGGTCGGGGACGAGCTGGGCGGCCACATCGTGTCGGGCCATGTGGATGGCGTGGCACAGATCGTGGCGATGCAGGATCAGGGCGACAGCACCCGCGTCACTCTGCGCGCGCCCGAGGCACTGGCGCGCTATATCGCGCCCAAGGGCTCGGTCGCGCTGAACGGCACGTCGTTGACGGTGAACGAGGTGAACGGCTGCGATTTCGGCATCAACTTCATCCCGCACACCAAGGAAATGACGACCTGGGGCGGGGCGGCGGTTGGCGATCTGGTCAATCTGGAGATCGATACCCTGGCGCGCTATGTCGCCCGTCTGCGCGAGTTCGACTGACCCCACAATCAACCAATGAAAAAGGCGCCCCATGGGGCGCCTTTCGCGTTTCAGGCTTCGCGTGGATCAGGTTTTGAACACGCGGTAGATCGCCGGGATGACCAGCACCGTCAGCAGGGTCGAGGTCAGCAGCCCGAACAGCAGCGAGATCGCAAGCCCCTGGAAGATCGGGTCGGCCAGGATCACCACCGCGCCGATCATGGCGGCAATGGCGGTCAGCAGGATCGGCTTAAACCGGATCGCGCCTGCGTCGATCAGCACTTGGATCTTGCCGCGGCTTTCATCGGCATGGCGGATGAAGTCCACCAGTAGGATCGAGTTCCGCACGATGATCCCCGCCAGCGCGATGAAGCCGATCATCGAGGTGGCCGAGAACGGCGCGCCGAACAGCCAGTGACCGAAGATGATCCCGAGGAAGGTCAGCGGGATCGGCGTCAGGATCACCAGCGGCAGGCGGAACGAGCCGAACTGCGCCACCACCAGGATGTAGATGCCCAGCAGCGCCACGCCGAAGGCCGCCCCCATGTCACGGAAGGTGACATAGGTGACCTCCCACTCGCCGTCCCACAGCAGGGTGGTGTGGGCTTCGTCGTCGGGCTGGCCGTAGAAGCTGATCTCGGGCTTCTTGCCCTCGTCCCATTGCAGGGCGTCCAGCTTGTTGGCGACCTCGATCATACCGTAGAGCGGGGCTTCGAAATCGCCGGCCAGTTCGGCGGTGACCATCTCGGCAAAGCGGCCGTTGTGGCGGAAGATCGGGAAGCTGGCCTTCTCTTCATTCACCTCAATCACGTCGCCCAGTTCGACCACACCGCGCGCGCCCGGCAGGACGTTGGCGGGGATCGGCGTGGTGAGGAAACTTTCGTCCATCACCCGCTCACCCTTTTCGCGTTTCACGATGATCGGGATCGGATGACGCCCCTCGCCGCGATGGGAATAGCCGACGGTGGACCCGTGGTTCAGGATCGCGATCGTGTCGAACACGTCGGATTCCTGCACCTGGAAGAAGTCCAGATTGTCGGTGTTCACCGTCGCCCGCAGGCGGCGCGGTTGCACGCCGAAACTGTCGTCCACGTCCACCACGAAGGGGATGCTTTCAAAGGTCTCGCGGATCTTCGTGGCGGCCTCGCGGCGGGTTTCCGGGTCGGGTCCGTAGACCTCGGCCAGCAGGGTCGCGATGACCGGCGGGCCGGGGGGCGGTTCGACGGTTTTCACGTTGGTGCCCGCGGGCAGGTCCAGCTGGCCAATCATCTCGCGGATGACCAGAGCCAGGTCGTGGCTGGTGCGCTCGCGCTCGGTTTTGGGGGTCAGGTTGATCTGCACGTCCCCCATATGGGCGCGTTCACGCAGATAGTAGTGCCGAACCAGACCGTTGAAGTTGAACGGCGCTGCAGCCCCCGCATGGGTCTGGGCCGAGATCACCTCGGGCAGGTCCATCACCTTGCGGGCCACGGCCTGGGCAACGGCGTCGGTTTGCTCGACCGAGGTGCCCTCGGGCATGTCGATCACCACCGACAGTTCGGACTTGTTGTCGAAGGGCAGCAGTTTGACGGTGACGTCCTTGGTATACAGTGCGCCCAGCGAGCCGAAGGACAGCACCGCCGTGATCAGCAGGAAGGCCAGAGCGCCGGATTTCGACTTCAGCACCGGGCGCGCGACGATGGCGTAAACCTTGCCCAGCCGTCCGCCATGATCGTGCCCGCCGCCGTCCCCGTGCCCATGCGTCGGGGCCTTGCCAGCGATCTTCAGCATCAGCCAGGGCGTGATCATCACCGCCACGAAGAACGAGAAGATCATCGCCGCCGAGGCGTTCGACGGAATGGGTGACATGTACGGCCCCATCAGGCCCGACACGAACAGCATCGGCAGCAGGGCGGCAACCACGGTCAGCGTGGCGACGATGGTGGGGTTGCCCACCTCGGCCACCGCATCAATCGCGGCTTGTTTGCGGTCGCGGCCGTCTTTCATGGCCCAGTGACGGGCGATGTTCTCGATCACCACGATGGCGTCGTCCACCAAGATACCGATCGAGAAGATCAGCGCGAACAGCGACACCCGGTTCAGCGTGTAGCCCATGATCCAGGCGGCAAACAGCGTCAGCAGGATGGTGACCGGAATGACGATGGCCACCACGATGGATTCGCGCCAGCCAATGGCCAGCAGCACCAGCCCGATGATCGAGACAGTGGCAAGCCCAAGGTGGAACAGCAGCTCGTTCGCCTTTTCGTTGGCGGTTTCGCCGTAATCGCGGGTGATTTCCACGGCAACCGAGTCGGGGATGATCCGGCCCTCGGCCATGTGGACCTTGTGCAGGATTTCCTCGGCCACGACGACGGCGTTGGCGCCCGCACGCTTGGCGACGGCCAACGTCACGGCGGGAGTGCGGACAATCTGGTCGCCGTCCTTGGTGACGTTGGCGACGATCTGGTCGGCGGTGTTCGAGACGAACTCCACATCCGCCACGTCGCTGACATAGACGGGACGCCCGTCGCGGGTGGTCAGCAGCAGGCTGGCGATCTCGGCGGGGCTGGTCAATGTTTCGCCAGCCACCAGATCAATCATCTGCCCACCATCGCGCAGCGCGCCGGTGTTGAGCGACTGGTTGGCGCTTTGCACCTTGCCGGCCAGCTGTTGCAGCGTCACGCCGTACAGCGCCAGACGGTCGGGATCGGGGTTCACGCGGATCGCTTCGGGGGCTTCGCCAACCAGATAGGACAGGCCGACATCGCCGATCTTGGCCACTTCGGCGCGCAATTCGCGGGCGATGCGGGTCAGGTCGTTGGCGGTGACATTGTCATGTCCGGGCTTGGGCGACAGGGTCAGCGAGACGATGGCCACGTCGTCGATCCCACGCCCGACGATCAGGGGCTCGTTGATGCCGACAGGGATGCGATCCATGTTGGCGCGCACCTTGTCGTGCACCCGCAGGATGGCCGCATCGGCCGAGGTGCCAACCACAAAGCGGGCCGTGACCATCGCGTAATCGTCCGAGGTTTGCGAGTAGACGTGCTCGACCCCGTTGATGCCTTTGACGATGGTCTCCATCGGTTCGGTCACCAGTTTCACGGCGTCGGGGGCCTTCAGGCCGGGAGCCTGAATGTGGATATCCACCAGCGGGACAGAGATTTGCGGCTCTTCCTCGCGCGGCAGGCTGATCAGGGCGACCAGACCGACGGCGAGAGCCGCGATGATGAAAAGCGGTGTCAGAGGAGACTTGATGAAGGCGCGCGTCAGCCCGCCCGCGATCCCCAGCTTGGCAGGGGCCTGGTTACTCATGGGATGCCCCTTCATAGCCGGTGACGACCACGTCGCCCGCGTTCAGGCCGGTCAGGATTTCGACTTTGCCGTCATGCGCGTCGCCGGGAACGACGGTGCGCAGGCTGGTTTCGCCATCGGCCTTTACGGCCACGAAATCCAGACCCGAGCGGGTCAGCAACGCCTCGGCCGGGATGACCAGCGCGTCGCGGGTGCCAACGGGGATGCGCACCAGCACGCGGGCATCAACGAAGGCGTCCGACAGGCCGGTCACTTCGACATCGGCCACGACGCGGCCGTTTTCGATTTGCGGATAGATGCGGACCAGCGTGCCCTTTTCGCCTGCATCACCGGCTTCGATCTCGATCTCGGCGCCTTGGGTCAGGGCCGTGGCGTGACGCTCGGGGATGGCCAGCCGCAGAAAGAAGCCGCCACCGCCGACGGTCGCCACAGCCTCGCCGGGCATCAGGACGGCACCTTTGGTCACCGGCACGTCCAGCACGCGCCCTGCGGCGGGGGCCAGAACGGTGCCTTCGGCGGTTTGTTGTTCAACGACGCGGCGGTTGGCCTGGGTTGCCTCGATCTGGCCCTCAAGCACGTCGACCTGAGTGCGCAGCGCGTCCATCCTCTGGACGGTGGTGACGCCGCGCGCCAGCAGTTCCTCGCCGCGCTTCAGCTCGGTCTTGGCGTTTTCCAGCTGCGAGTTCAGCGACAGCAACTGCGCATCAATCGCGCTCAGCTGAAAGGTCAGCTTTTCATCCACGATCACCGCCAAGGCCTGACCGGCGCTCACCAGATCGCCCTCGGACACGTTCAGTTCGGTCAGCGTGCCGCCGATGCGCGCGCGGGCCGGAACGCGGTCGCGTGCTTCGATGCGTCCGTACACGGCCTTCCATTCGGTCTGGGGGGTGGGTTGCAGGACGAATTCGGTTTCACCGAAGGCGGCCAGGGGCAGCAGGCCAAGGGCAGCAGCGGTCAACAGGCGTTTCATGGATGGGGTCCTTTCGGCGCGAAAGCCAATGTATTCACATTCTGAATGTGGAATATGACTTCCAGAGGATGATTTCAAGTGCCAAGATCAGTCAGGGACAATCTATTTGTCTCACTGTTGCCGGATTCGAGCTTTGATTGAAGTCAACACAGCCAATGAGGCGCAAAAACAGCCCGAAAGCGCGGCAAGAAGGCTTCCCCCTCTGATCGGATCGGGGCATGGTTGGCCCGAAAAACCAAAGCAGACCCGGAGGGATTGGGATGAAGATGACGAAACTGGCGGCACTGACCGCTGCGACGATGCTGGCCGGTCTGCCGGTGATGGCTGAAGGCGTGAAGGTGGGCATGATCACCACCCTGTCCGGCGGCGGGGCCGGTCTGGGCATCGACGCGCGCGACGGGTTCATGCTGGCGGTCAAGCAGGCGGGGCGCAGCGATCTGGAGGTCGTGATCGAGGATGACCAGCGCAAGCCCGAGGTCGCGGTGCAGCTGGCGGACAAGATGATCCAGTCCGACAAGGTGGACGTGCTGACCGGCATCATCTGGTCGAACTTGGCGATGGCCGTGGTGCCTGCGGCCGTGGCGCAGGGCAAGTTCTACCTGTCGGTCAACGCAGCACCCTCCGCACTGGCGGGCAAGGGCTGCAACCCGAACTATTTCTCGGTGGCCTATCAGAACGACAACCTGCACGAGGCTGCGGGCGCGTATCTGGCCAAGTCGGGCTTCAAGAAGCCGTTCATTCTGGCGCCGAACTATCCGGCGGGGCAGGACTCGCTGACCGGGTTCAAACGCTTCTACACTGGCGAACTAGCGGGCGAGATCTACACCAAGCTGGGCCAGACCGACTATGCGGCCGAAATCGCGCAGATCCGTGCCTCGGGGGCGGATAGCGTGTTCTTCTTCCTGCCCGGCGGGATGGGGATTTCCTTTACCAAACAATATGCTGACAGCGGCGTTGGCCTGCCCGTGGTTGGCCCGGCCTTCAGCTTTGACCAAGGCATTCTGGGCGCCGTGGGCGAGGCCGCGCTGGGTGTGAAGAACACCAGCCAATGGTCCAAGGACATCGACAACGACGCCAACAAGGCCTTCGTCGCGGGGTTTGAGGCCGAGTATGGCCGTCTGCCCTCGCTCTATGCCGCGCAGGGTTTTGACACGGCGAACCTGCTGATCTCGGCCATCAACAAGGCGGATGTGGCCGACGCCGCCGCCTTCCGCGACGCGCTGAAAGCGGCAGATTTCGCCAGCGTGCGCGGCAAATTCTCGTTCGCGTCGAACAATCACCCGATCCAGGACATTTATGTCCGCGAAGTCGTGAAAGAAGGTGACGTGATCACCAACAAGATCGTCGGCGTGGCAATGGAAGACCGCTCGAACGCCTACGTGGACGAGTGCAAGATGTAAGACAGGCGGGCCCCGGAACACCGGGGCCTGACCGACCGGGGGCAGGGGCATGAGCGGGTTGCTGTTGATCGAGCAAGTCCTGAACGGGCTGCAATCGGGTGTGATGCTGTTCCTGATGGCCGCCGGATTGACGCTGGTATTCGGCGTCATGGGGCTGATCAATCTGGCGCATGGCTCGCTGTATATGGTGGGGGCCTTTGCTGCTGCGGCCGTTGCGGCGGCGACGGGCTCTTTCCTGCTGGCATTGATCGCGGCATTGGCAGCCGCGGCGGCCGCCGGCGCGCTGATCGAGCTTCTGGTGATCCGCCGCCTCTATGCGCGCGACCACCTGGATCAGGTGCTGGCCACCTTCGCGCTGATCCTGATCCTGTCCGAGGGGACGCGCTGGCTGTTCGGCTCGTTCCCGCTGTACCTGGACGTGCCGTCCTGGCTGTCGGGGCCGGTCAGTCTGGGGCCGATACAGTACCCGCTGTACCGACTGGCAATCATCGTGGTCGGGCTGGCCGTTGCGGGGGGTTTGGGCCTGCTGATCGCCCGCACCCGGCTGGGCATCCGCATCCGCGCGGGCGAGGCGGACCGAGAGATGATCGCCGCCTTAGGTGTTGATATTTCGAAACTTTACACGATGGTTTTCGCCCTTGGCGCTGCGCTGGCAGGTCTGGCCGGTGCCTTGGTCGGCGCGATCCAGTCGGTGCAGGTCGGCATGGGAGAGCCGGTGCTGATCCTGGCCTTCGTGGTGATCGTGATTGGGGGCATCGGCTCGATCAAGGGCGCGTTCATCGGCGCGCTGCTGGTCGGCCTGACCGACACGCTGGGTGGTGTGCTGCTGCCACAAGCCTTCGGTCTGTTCATGGAGCCATCAGCAGCCACCACGGTCGGTGCCTCTCTGGCGTCGATGGCGATCTACATCCTGATGGCAGGCGTGCTGATCTGGCGCCCGTCGGGTCTGTTCGGGGCGCGCGCATGAGCCGGGAAAGCCTGATCAACCTACTGATATTGCTGGCAATGCTGGTCGTCCCCGCTTGGGCCGTCTGGGCGGACGAACCCTTTATCCTGACGCTGGCGACCAAGGTTGCGATCCTTGCGCTGGCAGGCGTCGGGCTGAACGTCGCGCTGGGGCTGGGCGGGCTGGTCAGCTTTGGCCACGCCGCGTTTTTCGGGATCGGCGGCTATGCGATGGGCATTCTGGCCAGCCACGCGCAAAGCTACACCGCGCTGATGGAGTGGCCGGTGCTGATCGAGGGCACCAAGTCCATGCCGGTGATCTGGCTAGTGGCGGTTGTCGCCAGCGGGTTCGCGGCGCTGCTGATCGGGGCGCTTAGCCTGCGAACCTCGGGCGTGTATTTCATCATGATCACGCTCGCCTTTGGCCAGATGCTTTACTATTTCGCCATCTCCTGGCCCGCTTATGGCGGCGAGGATGGCCTGTCGATCTACGTCCGAAATGGCTTTCCAGGGCTGCACACGCTGGACCCGCTGCAGTTTCTGGCCCTCAGCTATGGCGTTCTTTTTGCGGTACTTTTTCTGGTGTCTAGGGTCGAAAACTCAGCCTTCGGGCTGGCGCTCGACGCCGCGCGGCAGAACTCGGACCGGGTGCAGGCCGTGGGCATCGCGCCCTACCGGCTGCGCCTGATCGCTTTTGTCCTGTCGGGCATGATCACCGGGCTGGCCGGGGCGCTTTATGCCGATCTGAACCGCTTTGTCAGCCCGACGATGTTCAGCTGGCACCTGAGCGGCGAGATCATGGTGTTCGTCATCCTCGGCGGCGTGGCGCGGCTGTTCGGGCCGGTTGCCGGGGCCGCGCTGTTCATCGGGATGGAGCATTTTCTGGGCGGGATCAGCGAATTTTGGCAGGTTTTTCTGGGACTTGTCCTGTTGTCGGTGGTTCTGTTCGCCCGTGGCGGATTGATCGGCGTTCTGGCCCCGAAAGGAGCGCGCCATGACTGAGCCGGTCCTGTTCACCCGCAATCTGTGCAAACGGTTCGGCGCGCTGGAGGCCAGTTCCGACGTCAGTCTTGACCTGCGCCCCGGGGAAATCCACGCGCTGATCGGGCCTAATGGTGCGGGAAAATCCACGCTTATCAAGCAGTTGGCCGGAAATATATCGCCAGATTCCGGCTCTGTCTGGTTTCACGGGCAGGACGTGACAGGGCTGGATACGATAGCGCGGGCGCGGCTTGGGCTGGCGCGGACGTTCCAGATTTCGGCGCTGGCGATGCAGCATACGGTGCTGCAAAACGTGATCCTTGGAGCGTTGGGGCAACGGCAGGCGGCGTTACGGTTTTTCGGAAACATCATGAAAAACAAGGCGTTGCGGGCGGAGTCCGAACAAGTTTTGGACCGGGTGGGCCTGTTGGAGCACGCCTCGACCCTGACCGGAGAGTTGTCGCATGGCCAACGCCGCCTTCTGGAGGTTGCGGTTGCGCTGTCCTTGCGGCCCAAGGCGTTCCTGATGGACGAGCCGATGGCGGGGCTGGGGGCGGACGGGTCGGCGCGGATGACGGGGTTTCTGGACGGCCTGCGGCGCGAGGCTCCGATCCTGCTGGTCGAGCATGACATGGACGCGGTCTTTACGCTGGCCGACCGGATTTCGGTGCTGGTCTACGGGCAGATCATCGCCACGGGCACCGTGTCTGAAATCCGGGAAAATCCAGAAGTTCAAAGGGCTTACCTGGGTGATGGGGGGCTGGAATGAGCCTGTTGCGTGTGCGGAATTTGCAGGTCAATTACGGCGCCTCGCAGGCCCTGTTCGGGGTGGAGCTGGACGTGGCCGAGGGCGAGGTCGTGGCGCTGTTGGGGCGCAACGGGATGGGCAAGACCACCACGATTCATGCGCTTTGCCGGATGATCCCGAGCGTAGGAGAGGTTGTTTTTGCAGGGAAAAACCTGCTGGGGATGCCGTCGCACCGGGCTGCGAACCTCGGGTTGGGGCTGGTGCCTGAGGGGCGCCGATGTTTTGGGCCGCTCAGTGTGACCGAAAATCTGGTCGCGGCGGCGCGTCCCGGTGACTGGGATTTGTCCAGCGTTTTCAATATGTTCCCGCGTCTAAAAGACCGCAAGACCCAGCTTGCGGGATCGTTGTCGGGGGGCGAGCAGCAGATGCTGGCGATTGGGCGGGCGCTGATGACGAACCCGCGCCTGCTGCTGCTGGACGAAGCCACCGAGGGCCTGGCCCCCGTGGTGCGCAATGAAATCTGGGCGGCGATCAGAAGTTTGAAACAAAACAAGGGCTTGTCCATCATCCTGGTGGATAAATCCCTGCGCGAGATGGCCTCGGTCGCGGATCGCGCGGTGATTTTGGAGCGCGGAAAATCCGTCTGGACCGGCCAAATGGCCGACCTGACCGAGGACCGCGCGGCGCGTTATCTGGGCGTTTAGGCCGCGAATCGTAAGATTTTGGCCGAAAACCGTACGCTGATTTCGCCGGGTTTTCGGCTCAGAGATGCGGCTCGAAATCGAACTCGGGCAGGCGGGTGAACGCCTCGCGCAGGGCGACGCCCCAACCGTTCGAGATTTCCAGGAAATAGGGGTCGTCCGCTTGGATGCGGAAGGTCCGGCCGGTTCTGAGGCTGTCCTTTTCGTAGACATGCACATCCAGCGGCGGGCTGACCGACAGGTTCGCCTTGATGGTCGAGTCAAAGCTGACCAGCAGCAGCTTGATCGCTTCCTCGAAGGTCATGTCGGATTCGTAGGCGCGCAGGATGATCGGGCGGCCGTACTTGGTTTCGCCGATCTGGAAGAAGGGCGTGTCGGTGCTGGCCTCGATGAAGTTGCCCTCGGGGTAGATCAGGAACAGGCGCATTTCGCCGTCACCGACCTGACCGCCAACCAGCAGCGTCGCGTTAAAGGCGCTGTCGGCGCGCTGGCCGCTTTGGGCGTTCGAGGCGATGACCTCTTTCAGGGTGCGGCCAACGAGGGTGGCAACCTGGAACATCGACTTGGCCGACAGGATGTCGGGGTCGCGATCGGCGACCTCTTTCGAGCGTTCCTCGAGGATGCTGACGACGGCCTGGGTGGTGGCCAGGTTTCCCGCGCTCATGATGGTGATCGAGCGATCGCCGGGGATTTCCCAGGTCGACATTTTCTTGAAGGTCGAGATGTTGTCGACACCCGCATTCGTGCGGGTATCGGACATGAAAACCATCCCCTGGTTCAGGCACAGGCCAACGCAATACGTCATAACAGATATCCGATTCGCGGAAGATGTCCCTATTGACCAGTCTGGCTTTGAACTTTCAAGGTGACGGTTAGGTCTTCGGTGCCGTGGCCCTGACGAATTCCGTGCACGGGCGCGGCGTCCTTGTAATCGCAGCCAACGGCGACGCGGACATAGCGGTCATCGGGGCAGATTTCGTTGGCCGGATCAAAGCCGATCCAACCCAGCCGCTCGACCCAGACCTCGGCCCATGCGTGGGCGGCGTCCTGATCTTCGCGGTCGGCCATCAGCAGGTAGCCCGAGATGTAGCGCGCCGGGATGCCCAGCAGGCGGGCGGTGGCGATCATCACATGCGCGAAGTCCTGACAGACGCCGTGACCGGCGCTGAGGGCCTCTTCGGCGGTGGTGGTGGCGTCGGTGCGGCCGGTTTCATAGCGCATCTGCGCGGTGATCGCGGCAGAGAGGCGGTGCATCCGGGCCAGCTGGTCCTCGTCGGGCAGCGGTTTCATCTGGGCGGCCAGCTTGCGCAGCGCCTTGCCGGGCGCGGTCATGGCGGTGGGCGCCTCGTAAAGCCAGAGCGGGGTGAAGGCCTTATGCTCGCCGACGACGCCGGCGCGGTCCTCGACCTCGACCACGCCGGAGGAGGCGATGCTGAGCTCGGTGGTGTCGGGGTCAACGAGGATCAGCTCGACATGGTTGCCGTGCTCGTCATCGAAGCGGCCCTGCGTGGTGCCGCCGGTGACGGTTGTGGACCAGTCAACGACGCGCTGGCCGTGGCCGTCGCGGGGTTTGAGCCGCAGTTGCAGCAGCGCGTAGGCGTCGGGGCTGTCGTAGGTATAGGTGGTCTGGTGGGAAATCGTCAGTCGCATGTCATCACCCGTAGAACCGGAAGTCGCGTTCGATCTGGCTGGCCAGAAGGGCGGTATCCTGAATCGCGCGTTCCAGGAATTCGTGCAGGCCCTCTTCGAGGATCTCGGCCACTTTGCGGTTGCGATAGCGCGCCGAGGTGGCCTGCGCCATGTCCTGGCAGGGCAGCTGCTGGCCGTAGTCGCCTTGCAGGTGGTCCAGGTTTTCCAGGATCTTGGCGTGGCAGAAGGCCAGGCTGCGGGGCATCCGACGGTCGAGGATCAGGAAGTCGGCGATGGCCGATGGGGTGATCTCGCCGCCGTAAAGCCAGCCGAAGGAACGGTCGGCGGACACCGAGCGCAGGATGTTTTCCCACTGGGTGTTGTCCATCGACGAGCCGACATACGAGGCCGAGGGCAGCAGGACGTAGTATTTCACGTCCAGAATGCGGGCGGTGTTGTCGGCGCGTTCCACGAAGGTGCCCAGACGGCAGAAGTTGTAGATGTCGTTGCGCAGCATGGTGCCGTGCAGCGTGCCGCGCACGATGGCGGTGCGGTTGCGGATCTCGGACAGCACGGCGGCCAGCGTCTTTTCGGTGACGGGGCGGGCCAGCGCGGCCTTCATCGCCATCCAGTATTCGTTGATCGCCTCCCAGACCTCGGAGGACAGGGCGGTGCGCACCAGACGCGCGTTCGAGCGCGCGACCGAGATCGCCGACAATACCGAGGACGGATTCTCGGCATCGCGCAGCAGGAAGTTGATGACGTGTGCGGCGTCGACCTCGGGGTATTTCTGATCGTAGAAATTCCGGATCCCGGCCGTGTTCAGCACGCTTTCCCATTCCCCGGCCGTATCGCCCGAGCGGGTCAGCGCGATGCGCCAGCCCGCTTCGAGCAGGCGCGCCGTGTTTTCGCAGCGTTCAAGGTAGCGGAACATCCAGAACAGGCCGCCAGCGGTTTTTCCCAGCATTGTCTTAGTCCCCCAGCACCCAGGTATCCTTGGTCCCGCCGCCCTGCGACGAGTTCACGACCAGCGAGCCTTCTTTCAGCGCCACGCGGGTCAGACCGCCGGGCGTGATGCGGATCTTGTCGGGCGAGACCAGCACGAAGGGACGCAGATCGACATGGCGGGGGGCAAGACCCTTTTTCACCATGATCGGGACGGTGGACAGCGCCAGCGTGGGCTGGGCGATGTAGTTCGACGGGCGCGCGCGCAGTTTCTTTTCGAACCGGGCGAGTTCGCGTTTACTGGCGGCGGGGCCGACCAGCATGCCGTAGCCGCCCGAGCCGTGGACCTCTTTCACGACCAGTTCGGACAGGTGATCCAGCACGTATTTCAGGCTGTCGGGTTCCGAGCAGCGCCATGTCGGTACGTTTTGCAGGATCGCCTTTTCGCCGGTGTAGAATTCGACGATGTCGGGCATGTACGAATACAGCGCCTTGTCATCGGCGATGCCGGTGCCCGGCGCGTTGGCGATGGTGATGCCCCCGGCCCGGTAGACGTCCATGATGCCGGGTACACCCAGCATGGATTCCGGCTTGAAGTTCAGCGGGTCCAGATAGTCGTCATCGACCCGGCGATAGAGCACGTCGATCGCCTTGTAGCCTTGGGTCGTGCGCATGCAGACGCGGCCATCGACGATGCGCAGATCGTGGGATTCCACCAGCTCGGCGCCCATCTGGTCGGCGAGGAAGGCGTGCTCGAAATAGGCGGAGTTGTAGATGCCAGGCGTCAGCACCGCGATTTCGGGCTTGTCGCCGTTGAAGGCGGGCGGCGCGCAATCGGCCAGCGAGCGGCGCAGGTTCTGCGGGTAATGCGAAACCGGGCGGACCTTGAGCTTGGTGAACAGCTCGGGGAACATCTGCAGCATCGTCTCGCGGTTTTCCAGCATGTAGCTGACGCCAGAGGGGGTGCGGGCGTTGTCCTCGAGGACGTAGAACTCATCCTCGCCGGTGCGGACCAGATCGGTGCCGACGATATGGGTGTAGACGCCGCCGGGCGGGTTGACGCCGATCATCTTGGACAGGAACGCCTCGTTCCGGGCGATGATTTCCTTGGGCAGGCGGCCAGCGCGCAGGATTTCCTGGCGGTGGTAGATGTCATAGAGGAAGGCGTTGATGGCGCGGACGCGCTGTTCGATCCCCTGTTCCAGACGCGCCCATTCACGGGCCGAGATAATGCGCGGCACGATGTCGAAGGGGATTAATCGCTCGTCGGCTTCCTGTTGGCCATAGACGTTGAAGGTAATGCCGATCCGGCGGAAGAAGGCTTCGGCGTCCTGAGATTTCTGGCGCAGATGCTTGATATCTTCCTGACCGAACCAGTCGCTATAGAGCCTGTAGGGGTCCCGGGGCGCACCCGAGGCGTCGTACATCTCGTCGAAAAAGCGTGGTTTTGTGTCCATTGTCCCGCTGTGTGTCGAGCGTTGCATTCTGTTTCTGATTTGATGCGTTCTTGCGCGAATGCACAAGGGACCAGCCAGAATTCGCCAAAAATACGAAAAAAACCGCCTAAAATTTAATCATTTGGTGTCTGCGGCCCGGTGAAACAGTTTCGTGAAGTTTTCGAGCGACGTCGGGGCGGTCCTTGACCGAAAGGGGGCCGGAGCGCAGGTATGGCGCAAAGGAGAGCGCGATGGACAACCCGTTCGACATGGTGGTGATCGGTGGCGGCGTGAACGGCTGCGGCATCGCCCGCGATTCGGCGGGACGGGGCCTGCGGGTGGCGCTGGTCGAGAAGGGCGATATCGGGGGGGCGACGTCCTCGGCCTCGACCAAGCTGTTTCACGGCGGGCTGCGCTACCTGGAATATTTCGAGATCCGCCTGGTCCGCGAGGCCCTGAAAGAGCGCGAGGTGCTGCTGCGCGCGATGCCGCATATCGCATGGCCGATGCGGTTCGTGCTGCCCTATCACCGGGACATGCGGTTCGAGGGGGAAACGCCCGCGTCGCGGCTGCTGTCGCTGGTCATGCCCTGGCTGAAGGGGCGCAGGCCCGGCTGGGTGATCCGGCTGGGGTTGTTCCTGTACGACCATCTGGGCGGGCGGTATCTGTTGCCGGGTACGCGGGCGGTTTCGCTGGCGCAGGACGAGGCGGGCGCGGCGCTGCGTCCGGAATTTCGCAAGGCGTACGAGTATTCGGACGTCTGGGTGCAGGATTCGCGGCTGGTCTCGCTGACCGCGCGGGATGCGGCGGAACGCGGGGCGCAGATTATGGTGCGCGCGGAAATGGTGCAGGCGCAGCGGGTGGACGGGCTGTGGCACGTCACGCTGGCGGATGGCCGCGTGCTGCGCGCGCGGGTGCTGGTCAACGCGGCGGGGCCGTGGGTGCAGCAGGTGCTGGGCGCGACGGGGGCGGCCAAACAGGCCAAGGTGCGGCTGGTGCGAGGCAGTCATATCGTGGTGCCGCGGATGTTCGGCCATGAGCGCTGCTATTTCCTGCAAGGCACTGACGGGCGTATCATTTTCGCGATCCCGTACGAGCAGGATTTCACCCTGATCGGCACCACCGATGTGGACCACGCAGGCCCTGACGTGCCGCCCGAGGCGACCGAGGCCGAGCGCGACTATCTGATCGCCTTTGCCAACCGCTATTTCCGCCAGCCCCTGACCGCGGACGATGTGGTCTGGAGCTTTTCCGGCGTGCGGCCGCTGTATGATGACGGGGCCGGGGACGCGCGGGCGGCGACGCGGGATTACGTGCTGGCGCTGGACACGGATGGGCCGCCGCTGCTGTCGGTCTTTGGCGGCAAGATCACCACGTTCCGCAAACTGGCCGAGCATGCGTTGGAAAAGCTCGCCCCCTATCTGCCGGCGATGGGGCCGGACTGGACGGCGGGCGCGGCGCTGCCCGGGGGCGATTTCCCGGCAACCGAGGTGGCCCAGCGGTTGGCTGCCCTGCGCGCGGCGCTGCCGTTTCTGCCCGACGCACAGGTGCTGCGGCTGTTCCGCTGTTACGGCTCTGAGGTGGCGCAGGTTCTGGGGAACCCCGCCAGCGGCGCCGATCTGGGGCGCGATTTCGGCGCGGGCCTGTCCGAGGCCGAGTTGCGCTGGCTGATGCGCCACGAATTCGCCCGCAGCGCCGAGGATGTCGTCTGGCGGCGCACCCGTCTGGGCCTGCACCTGAGCACCGAGCAGATCGACAGGATTGACGACTGGATGCGGGAAGCCTTGGCAACGGGTTGATTTCCGGGGCAGATTGGTCGCCAAACCGGGAGGCACGCATGACATATATTCTGGCGCTGGATCAGGGCACCACCTCGAGCCGGGCGATCGTGTTCGACGCGGATATGCAGGTGGTCGCGGTCGGGCAAGAGGAGTTCGCGCAGCATTTTCCGGCCTCGGGCTGGGTGGAACACGCCCCCGAGGACTTGTGGCAAACGACCCTGCGATCGGCCCGGCGCGCGCTGGACAAGGCGGGGCTGAGCGCGTCGGACATCGTGGGGATCGGCATCACCAACCAGCGCGAAACCACGCTGCTGTGGGACGCCGAGACCGGGCAATGCCTGCACAACGCCATCGTCTGGCAGGACCGCCGGACCGCCGCGATGTGTGACGCCCTGCGTGCGCGGGGGTTGGAGGACACGATCCGCGCCCGCACCGGCCTGCTGCTGGACCCGTATTTTTCGGCGACCAAGCTGGCCTGGCTGTTGGACAACGTCCCCGGCGCGCGTGAGCGGGCCAAGGCGGGCACGCTGCGCTTTGGCACGGTGGACAGTTTCCTGATCTGGCGGCTGACCGGCGGCGCGGTGCATGCAACCGACGCCACGAACGCGGCGCGGACCATGCTGTATGACATCCACGCGGGCGCGTGGAGCGCCGAGATTTGCGCCGCGCTGGACATTCCGATGACGCTGCTGCCGCAGGTGCATGACTGCGCCTCGGACTTCGGGGTCAGCGATGTGCTGGGCGCGCCCATCCCCATTCTGGGCGTCGCAGGCGATCAGCAGGCGGCGACGATCGGGCAGGCGTGCTTTGCCCCGGGAATGATGAAATCGACCTATGGCACCGGCTGCTTTGCCCTGCTGAACACCGGCCCGACCGCCGTGATGTCGCAAAACCGGCTGCTGACCACCGTGGCCTACCAGCTGGACGGGCAACGCACCTATGCGCTGGAGGGCGCGATCTTCATCGCGGGCGCGGTGGTGCAATGGTTGCGCGACGGGCTGAAGATCATCGGCTCGGCCTCGGAAACCGGGCCGTTGGCCGAGGCGGCGGATGATGCGCAGGATCTGGTGATGGTGCCGGCCTTCACCGGGCTGGGCGCGCCCTATTGGGCCCCGCAGGCGCGCGGTGCGGTGTTCGGGCTGACGCGCAACTCGGGCCCGGCAGAGTTCGCCCGCGCCGCGCTGCAAAGCGTCGGATTGCAGACCCGCGACCTGCTGGAGGCGATGCAGGCCGACTGGCCCGGTGCCGCCGATACGGTGTTGCGGGTCGATGGGGGCATGGCGGCCTCGGGCTGGACGATGCAATTCCTGGCCGACATCCTGGGCGCGCCGGTGGATCGGCCGACAGTGCTGGAAACGACGGCCCTGGGCGCGGCCTGGCTGGCGGGGATGCGGGCGGGGATCTACCCCGATCAGGCAGGGTTCGCGGCGACATGGGCGGCCGAGCGGCGCTTCACCCCGCAGATGCCCGAACCGACCCGCGCCGCGCATTACGCGCGCTGGCAACGGGCTGTGCAGGCGGTGCTGACGGTCTGAAGGCTCGACAGGGGCGGGGAATGCGCCCATAAGGCGGGCAACCATCCAAGGAGTTTCCCATGACCTGCGCCATTTGCGGGGCCGACGCGGCCGCCGACTACACCGTTGCCCCGCGCGACGAAACCATCCTGCTGTGCGACACCTGCCGCGCCGGGGCCGAGGGCTCGCCCGAGGATGCGCCGCACTGGAAATGCCTGAACGACGCGATCTGGAGCCCGGAACCGGCGGTGCAGGTCGTGGCGTTCCGTTTGCTGCACAAACTGGACGCGGCCTGGGCGACCGAGCTGCTGGAGATCGCCTATCTCGAAGAAGACACCCTGGCCTGGGCCGAAGCGGGCCTCAGCGAAGACAGCGACGTGGTGCACAAGGACAGCAACGGCGCGGTGCTGAGCAATGGCGACACGGTGGTGCTGATCAAGGACCTGCCGGTGAAAGGCGCGGGCTTCACCGCCAAGCGCGGCACGGCGGTGCGCAATATCTCTCTGGTGCCCGACAACGCGGGTCATATCGAAGGCCGCGTCGAAGGCCAGCGGATCGTGATCCTGACCCAGTTCGTTAAGAAATCCTGATCCCATTGAGCGCGCAAGCGCGCACAGGATATCTCGGCCTTGCGGCCTCGGGACTTGGGGCGCTGCCCCAAACCCCGGAGTATTTCTGATCAGAAAGAAGCAGGCTTCTTCTTTTTGAAAATATCCCGGGGGTGAGGCCGCAGGCCGAGGGGGCAGAGCCCCCTTTCTTATCCCTCAGATCATCAACTCGATCAGGCTGGGCCCCGGGGTGGCGTTGGCGCGGTTGATCTGGTCCACGAGGGTTTCGATATCCGTGGCTTGCGTGGCCGGGATGCCGAAACCTTTGGCCAGCGCCTGCCAGTCGGTGGCGGGGCGGTCGAGGTTGAACAGCTCTTGCGCCGCGGGGCCGAGGTTGGCGCCGACGGCGGTCATTTCGCCTTGCAGGATGGCGTAGCGGCGGTTTGACAGGATGATGGTGGTGACGTTGAGGCCCTCGCGGGCCTGGGTCCACAGGCCCTGTACGGTGTAGAGCGCGGAGCCGTCTGCCTGCAGCGCCACGACGCGGCGGTCGGGGCAGGCCACCGCGGCACCGGTGGCCATGGGGATGCCCAGACCGATGGAGCCGCCGTTCAGGTGCAGGTAATCATGCGGGGCCGCCGTCCAGAACGAGGGCAGCAGGGCGCGGCCGTAGCTGACGCTTTCGTCGACGATGATGGCGTTCTCGGGCAGGGTCTGATTGATCACGGCGCCCAGCAGTTCGGGCGTGGGGGTGCCGGACAGCGTGCCGTAGTCGGGGCGCTGGGGCCGGGGGGCGGCATCATGAGCGCCGACGGCTTGGGCGATCGCATCCAGTGCCATCAGGTGGTCCTGATCGGGGCGGGTGACCATCAGGCATTCGCAGCCGTCTTGCATCGGCACGTTCGGCTTGTCGGGGTAGGCGAAGAAGTTCACCGGTTCGCGTGCACCGATCTGGATGATCTGCTCGACCCCGGCCAGGGCCTTGATCGAGAGGTCGACGTTGTAGGGGATGCGCTCGATCGGCTGGCGGCCCTGACCCGCTTGCAGGCGGGGGATTTGCGACAGGGTCATCAGGCGCGCGCCGGTTTTGTGGGCGATGCGTCCCGCGATCCCCAACGGGGCCTCGCGCAGGGCGCGGTTGGACAGCAGCAGCACGGTTTTCTTGCCGTTGCGCAGCATGGCGGCGGCGCGGTCCACGGCCAGACCGGTGGGGCCGGTCGGCGCGGCCGGGGGCAGGTAGGGGGCGATCTGGCCGCCCTCGGTCCAAGCGGCGTCAGAGGGCAGGATCAGCGAGGCGACGCCGGGCCCTTCCATGCTTGCACGTACGCCCTCCATTGCGTCGGCGGCGACGCGGGCGGGGTCGTTGCTGCGGCGGGTCCAGACCGACAGGGTGCGGGCCAGCGCGGTGGTGTCGGCGGTCAGCGGCGGATCGAGCGCGACGATGCTGTCGGCCTGATCGCCGATCAGGTTCAGCACGGGGGTGTTGGCGCGGCGGGCGTTGTGCAGGTTGGCCATGCCGTTGGTCAGGCCGGGGCCGCAATGCAGCAGGGTTACCGCCGGTTTGTCCATCATGCGGCCGTAGCCGTCGGCGGCGCCGGTCACGACGCCCTCGAACAGGCCCAGCACGCAGCGCATGCCCGGGTGGCGGTCCAGTGCGGACACGAAATGCATCTCGGACGTGCCGGGGTTGGCAAAACAGGTATCGATGCCCGCGGCCAACAGGCTTTGGACCAGGCTTTCAGCGCCGTTCATGAAAAACTCCCTCTCGCTTCCGAGAGGGAGTTTGCATGTTTCCGGGCCGAGGCCAAGGGTGTCAGGTGCGGATACCCGCGAAACGCTGCTGCCATTCCTCGCGTTGTTCGTCCGCGATCTTGGTGAACAGAACGTCCGGCACGGTAAAGGCGTGACCGGCGGGCAGGGCGGCCAGTGCGGCGGGGACGTCGTCGGGCCATGCGTCATCGGTGGTCTGCATCGCGGCCAGCATCGAGGCCGAGGCATCCGGGATGAAGGGCGAGGACAGCACCGCGTAAAGGCGGATCAGGTTCAGGCCCAGACGGACCTGTGCGGCGGCCTGTTCGGGGTCGGTCTTGAAGGTGGTCCAGGGCGCGGCGGATTGCAGGTATTCGTTCCCTGCGACCCAGATCGCGCGCAGCTCTTGCGCGGCTTTGCGGACCTCTTTTTCCTCCATGAACTGCTGGTAGGCAGCGATCTTGGCGGTCAGGTCGGCGATCAGGGCCTGCTCGGTCTCGCCGTAGGTGCCGCCCTCGGGGACGACTTCGCCGAATTTCGCGCGGCAGAACTTGGTGATGCGGCTGACGAAGTTGCCAAGCACGTCGGCCAGATCCTTGTTCACCGAGGCCTGGAAGTTTTCCCAGGTGAATTCGCTGTCCGAGGATTCCGGCGCGTGGCTGAGCAGCCACCAGCGCCAGTAATCGGCGGGCAGGATTTCCAGCGCCTGATCCATGAACACGCCGCGCCCGCGCGAGGTAGAGAACTGGCCGCCGTCATAGTTCAGGTAGTTGAACGACTTGATGTAATCGACCATCTTCCACGGCTCGCCGCAGCCCAGCATGGTGGCGGGGAAGCTAAGCGTATGGAACGGCACGTTATCCTTGCCCATGAACTGGGTATAGGTCACGTCATCGGCGCCCTTGTCGGTGCGCCACCAGCGGGCCCAGTCGTCGCCCTTGCCCGCGTTCACCCATTCCTGGGCGCAGGCGATGTATTCGATGGGGGCGTCGAACCAGACGTAGAACACCTTGCCTTCCATGCCGGGCCAGTCTTCCTCGCCCTTTTTCACGGGAATGCCCCAGTCCAGATCGCGGGTGATGCCGCGATCCTGCAGGCCGTCGCCGTCGTTCAGCCATTTCTTGGCGATCGAGGTGGTCAGCACGGGCCAGTCGGTCTTGGAGTCGATCCATGCCTCTAGCTGGTCCTTCATCTGGCTTTGGCGCAGGTAAAGGTGCTTGGTCTCGCGCATTTCCAGGTCGGTCGAGCCAGAGATGGTGGAATGCGGATTGATCAGATCGACCGGGTCCAGCTGCTTGGTGCAGTTGTCGCACTGATCGCCACGGGCCGAGTCGAAGCCGCAGTTCGGGCAGGTGCCCTCGATATAGCGGTCGGGCAGGAAGCGGCCGTCGGCCTTGGAATACATCTGCTTTTCGCTGACTTCGCGGATCAGGCCAGCCTCGGCCAGTTTGCCAGCCAGGTGCTGGGTCAGCTTGTGGTTCTCAGCGCTGGAGGAGCGGCCGAAATGGTCGAACGACAGGCGGAAGCCCTTGGCGATCTCGGCCTGCACGTCATGCATGCGCGCGCAGTATTCGGCGACGGGTTCACCGGCCTTGGCGGCGGCCAGCTCGGCCGGGGTGCCGTGTTCGTCGGTCGAGCACAGGAATAGCACCTCGTTGCCGCGCGCACGCTGGTAGCGGGCGAACAGGTCCGCAGGCAGCTGACTGCCCACCAGGTTGCCCAGGTGCTTGATCCCGTTGATATAGGGAATTGCCGAGGTGATCAGATGCCGTGCCATGCCGCGTGCCCTTCGTCCGTTTCCTGCCCCCTTTAGCGCATGGGGCGCGCGGGTTCCAGCACCGTTAATCGTCGCGCGACCGGCTGGTCAGACGCCCGATCAGGAACGAGGTGCGCGGCGACCAGACATAGCGCGTACGCCGCCGCGTCGGACGGGCGCGCATTCGGATCAGGCCGAACACGATCAGCACCGCATGGCCCACGGCGATCATGACGAACATGGCGGGGGGGCCGTATGCCTCGATCAGCCACGAGGCCAGCAAGGGCGCGGCAATGGCACCGACCGCAAAGTAGAACATCAGCGCGGCGGACAGCTCGATCCGTTCGTGATCTTCGGCGAAATCATGGGCATGGGCGGCCGAGACGGAATAAATCGGAAAGGTCGTCAGCCCAAAGAAAGAGGCGGTCAGCAGAATGCCCGCGGGGCTGAGGCTGTGGGTCAACGCCGTGACAGCGCAGGACACCACGGCAGCCACCGACATCCAGATCAGCACCCAGCGCCGGTCGAACTTGTCCGCCAGCCAGCCCACGGGATATTGCGCGATCGCCCCCCCGGCGACAAAGGCCGCCAGGAACCACGCGATCTGATCGGCAGGCAGGCCGACCTTCTGGCCATAAACCGGCCCCACCATCCGGAACGAGGCGCTGGACAGCGCCGCCACCACCACCCCAGCCGCCGCCAGGGGCGAGCGCCTGACCGGCAGCATCGGGCGCAGGCGCGGGGCATCGGGGGTCTCGGGCTGCTCGGCCCGGGTCAGGGTCAGCGGCACCAGGGCCGCGCAACACAGTATGGCCAGCAGGTTGTAAGACACATAACTTGCCGGTGCCAAAACCGAGATCAACATCTGCGATACCAGCGATCCGCCCATGTCCACGACGCGGTAAACGCCCATCGCCCGCCCGCGCGTCTCGTTCGTGACCTTGGCCTGCAACCAGGCCTCGATGATCGTGTAACAGCCCGCCACGCACAGCCCCGTCGCCGCCCGCATGATCGCCCATTCCAGCGGCCCGACCAGCATCATATGCGCCATCAGCCCGATCGCCCCGGCGGCGGTAAACGCCGCAAACGCCCGCGAATGCCCGACGCTTCCCATCAGGCGCGGCGCCCACCAGCAGCCCAGGAAAAACCCCAGGAAATGCGACGAGCCCAGCAAACCGATCTGCCCCGTGCTGAACCCCAAAGCCGAGCCCGAAAGCGCATCCAACGGCCCCACGCCGCCCGAAGACAGCTGCAACAGGATCACGGACAGGAACAGGGCGGCAAAGGAAATCATCAGGCGCATGTCATCAACCCTGACCCATTGCGCGCCGAAGGCAAGGATTTTCCACGCCGCCCCACCCACGCCGCGCCTTTGCGCTTCTTTCTGACCGAAATACTCCGGGGGCGGCGCCAAAGGCGCCGGTGGGGGCAGCGCCCCCTGCGCGGCCAGTCCGCAAAAAATCCCGGTGACATATTCCGGAATCCGCGTATCGTAACCCCATGCGAATAGGGAGGAATCCGCATGAAAAAACTCATTTTGGCGGCCGTTCTGGCCGGTGCCCCGGTTTTTGCCTGGGCCGAAGGCGTGATGCACAAGATCGCCGTTCACGTGAACAGCGGTGACGCACAGGTGATGAACATCGCACTGAACAATATCGAGAACGTCGTCTCCTACTACAAATCCAAGGGTGATGACGTCACGGTCGAGCTGGTCGCCTACGGCCCCGGCCTGATCATGCTGATGCCGGGCCAAAGCCCGGTCGAGGAGCGCGTGAAAACCATGCATCTGGGGCTGGATCACCTGCAATTCTCGGCCTGCGGCAACACGTTGGCCAAGATGAGCAAGAAAGCCGGCAAGGAGCTGTCGGTGATGGAAGAGGCGCAGGTCGTGCCCTCGGGCGTGGTGCGCCTGGTCGAACTGCAAGAGGACGGCTACGCCTACGTCAAACCGTAAAAACCCGGCCCCGGCTGGTCTTTTCGATCAGCCGGGGTATGTTCCCGGGCAGTGAACCGACGGGAGCAACACAATGAAGACCAGACCGCTGGGCCGCACGGGCCTGGATGTGACCGACCTTTGCCTTGGCACCATGACCTTTGGCACCCAGACCACCGAAGCGGTGGGCCATGCGCAGATCGACATGGCGCTGGCGCGGGGGATCAACTTCATCGACACCGCCGAGATGTATCCGGTGAACCCGGTGTCCAAGGAAACCGTGGGCCGGACCGAGGAAATCATCGGCACCTGGAACGCTGCCAACCGCGCGCGGCGGGGCGATTTCATTCTGGCCACCAAGCATTCGGGCGAGGGGCTGGCGGCTGTGCGCGATGGCGCGCCGATCACCTCGGCCACCATTCCGGGCGCGATCGAAGGGTCGCTGAAGCGGCTGCAGACCGACTATATCGACCTCTATCAATTCCACTGGCCCAATCGCGGCAGCTACATGTTCCGCAAGAACTGGGGCTATGACGCGTCGGGGCAGGACCGCGCTACCACCATCGCCCATATGGAGGACGCGCTGGACGCGCTGCAGCGTCAGGTCGAAAAGGGCAATATCCGCCATTTCGGCCTGTCGAACGAAAGCGCCTGGGGCTGCACGATGTGGGCGAACGTGGCCGAGCGTGTCGGCGGGCCTCGCGTTGCCTCGGTGCAGAACGAATACTCGCTGATGTGCCGTCTGTTCGACACCGATCTGGCCGAGGTGGCCGCGAATGAAGACATCGGCCTGCTGGCCTATTCGCCGCTGGCGGTGGGCCTGCTGACCGGGAAATACCAGCACAACCACGTCCCCGAAGGCTCGCGCATGTCGCTGGTGCCGGGGTTGGGCGGGCGCAAGACCGACCGGGTGTTCGCCGCCGTCGACGCCTATCTGGCGATCGCCGCCCGCCACGGGCTGGACCCGGTGCATATGGCGCTGGCCTGGGCGGCGGGGCGGCCGTTCATGACCTCGGTCATCTTCGGGGCGACCACGCTTGAACAGCTGGACCACGCGCTGAAAGCGGCCGATGTCACCCTGTCCGACGAGGTCCTGAAGGAGCTGGACGAGGCGCACAAGTCGCACCCCATGCCGTTCTGAAACTGTTTACTCTGGGCCCGGCAGGCGTAAGCTGGGCCCGGACAGAACAGCCAATGGAGGGGCAAAATGAAGAAATTCATGCTGGTTCTGGGGGTGTTGGCGCTGGCAGGCTGCCTGCCGCAAGACGACCCGCCGGGCCCCAAATCGATCCCCGCAAAGAAAGCCGCGTGCGAGGCCGCTGGCGGCACCTATGCGCCGGGGGGCATCTTCTCGCCGGAATATATCTGCTTTACCGAGAACCCGGACGCCGGCAAATCCTGCCGCAAGGCTACCGATTGTACGGACACCTGTCTGGCGGACACGCGGACCTGCAACAAGGTGTCCCCGATGTTCGGCTGCTACAGCTACCTGGACGAAAAGGGCAAGAAGGTCGAGATCTGCGTCGATTGACGCGGCCCGCCCGGACATGCCAAAGCCGGAGCATGCAAGTGCTCCGGTAAAGGGTAGGTCATGGCCTGGGTTCTGATTTCCATCGCGGCGGCGGCGTTCCAGACTCTGCGCTTCATGCTGCAAAAGATGCTGGCGATGGGGACGCTGTCGGCGGGGGGCGCGACGCTTGCGCGGTTCCTGTTCTCGGCCCCGTTCGTGGTGACGATTGCGGTGGGCTACGTCAGCTGGCGCGGGCAGGGGGTGCCTGCGGTCGGGCCGATGTTCCTGACCTACGCATGGAGCGGCGCGCTGGCACAGGTGCTGGCGACATGGTGCGTGGTGGCGCTGTTCGCGCGGCGCAATTTCGCGGTGGGGATCACCTTCAAGAAAACCGAGGTCGTGCAGACCGCGCTGGTGGGCTTTGTCGTGCTGGGCGACACGGTGTCATTGGGTGGGATGGTGGCGATCCTTTTGGGGCTGGTCGGCGTTCTGGTGCTGTCGGACGTGCCCGGGGGCGCCGCCGGCTGGCGCAGGTTCTGGAACCGCAGCGCGGGGCTGGGGCTGCTGTCGGGGGCGTTTTTCGCGGTCTCGGCGGTGGGCTATCGTGGTGCCACGCTGGAGGTGGCCAGCGACGACCCGTTGATGCGGGCGCTGGCGTCCTTGGCGGTGGTGACGACCTCTCAGGCGCTGGGGCTGAGCCTGTGGATCGGCTGGCGCGAGCCGGGTCAATTGGCCAAGGTCTTGGGGTCGTGGCGAAAATCCGTGTGGATGGGGCTGGCCAGTCTGGGTGGCAGCCTTGGCTGGTTCACCGCCTTTACGCTGATGAACGCGGCCTATGTCTTTGCTGTGGGGCAGGTCGAGGTGATCTTTTCGATCGCCGCCTCGGTGCTGGTCTTCAAAGAGAAGATCACCCGGCGCGAAGGCGCCGGGATCGCGCTTATCAGCGCTTCTGTCCTGTCATTGGTCCTACTCCTTTAAGGCGCAGGAACAGGTTTGCCTCTTCGTTGTTCTTGAAGAACGGCACCGAATCCGGCGGCGTCAGGTCGTGGGCGCGCTTGGCGACTTCGGCCAGGACGACCTCGGTGATGAAGGGCAGGTCGAACTCGCGCACCTTGGGCAGCGGGATCCATTGCAGGTGCGAAAGCTCGTCACAGGCGGCGTCGAAATCGTCCAGATCGCTGGCGATTTCGTCGGCGTCGATCATGAAGAAACGCGCATCGAACCGGCGCGGCCGACCCGGAGGGGTGATGGCGCGGAACACGAATTGCAGCGGATGCGCCGAAGGCACGTGGCCGGTGGCGGCGAAGCTGACCCAATCCTCGGGCGGAGTGCCGTCCCAGGCACCGCGCTGACCCAGGATCAGGCCGGTTTCTTCCCACAGCTCGCGGATCGCGGCGACGGACAGGGCGTGCGTCAGGTCACGCTCGGTGTCTTCGAGCAGGCGGTCACGGCAGACATGCGGCATCTGGGTGGCCAGCGGAACATCGGCGTCGGCCTTGTCCACGGCACCCCCCGGAAACACGAACTTGTTGGGCATGAACGCGGCTTGGGCACCGCGTTGGCCCATCAAAACATGTGGGTCATTCAGTCTGTCGCGCAGCACGATCACCGTGGCGGCGTCGCGGATCGCGGTCTTGTCTATGGTCATGTATCCTCCCTCGCGGGGGGTTATCCGGCACGCCCGAACCCGTGCATGCCACGCGCCCACTGGAACCCGATCAACGCCCCCTTCAACCGAGGAAGAAGGTAGAGCGACAGCGCGACCGTGCCAATGGCGAAAATGGTGAACAGCACCAGCGGTTCCGGCCGCCAGGTTTCAAACACCAGCAACAGCAGGGGCGCCATCAGGTGGCCCACGATCAGAATCGTCAGGTAGGCCGGGCCGTCATCGGCGCGGTGATGGTGGAATTCCTCTTTGCAGACCGGGCAGGCCTTGCGCACGGACAGATAGCCCTTGAGCATCGGCCCGCTGCCGCAGGACGGGCATTTTCGCCTCCAGCCGTTCACGATTGCCGGCCAGGTTTCGCGTTCCTCGATGTGAACGGTGTCGGACATGGGTTCCCTCGCGTTTCCCTCAAGCCGTGCAAATTGGTGCATCAGAGATGGAATATAAAGGGTGCGCAGTGTCCTTGCGTCCCGATGTCGCAAAACCCCGTTCACCCCCATGTCACGGATGCGTGAGTTGGAATATTTTTTACGTTTCAGGGCGACGGAATGGGCAACGGGCCGCGTTTAGTGATCAGAAAACGAGCTGAGAGGCCGGTTTCGACACAACTCAGAAAACGGAGAACCGCACATGAAACGCGCAATTCTGATCTCGACTGTCGCCGCCCTGACCCTGACCGCTGGCGCAGGCGCCGCATTTGCCTGGGGCAAAGAGCACCGCATGGGCGGGTTCGACGGCCCGCGCGGCCAGATGTTCACCTTTGAAGAGGTGGACGCCGACAAGGACGGCAAGATCACCGAGGCCGAGATCGCGGCCCACTTCAAGGCCAAGTTCGACGCCGCTGACGCCGACAAGGATGGCAGCCTGAGCGCCGAGGAAATGGCGGCCCAGATGCAGGCCAAGATGGCCGAGCGCATGACCAACCGCGCCAAGCACATGATCGTGGACCGCGACGCCAATGACGACGGCAAGCTGAGCTACGAGGAAATGCAACCCAAGAACAAGGGCATGATGCTGCAGCGCCTGGACAAGGACGGCGACGGGGCGATCTCGACCGAGGAATTCGCCCAGATGCAGGACCGCATGGAGCAGCGCGGCTTTGGCCCCGGCAAGGGCGACCACAACGGCCGGATGATGCGTGACGGCGATCACGATGGCCGCATGATGCGCCATGGCGACCATGACGGCCGCGGCATGGGCATGGGCAAAGGCATGGGTGGCAACGGCGATTGCCCGATGCAGCCCAAGCAATAAGACGAGCCGGTGCGGGGGCGGGCGACCGCCCCCGGCCCGAATGGGGGGCTGACGATTGCCCTCGGGCTGCCAAAAGGATACGGCAAAAGGACGATGAGTATGCCCTTTGATGCCTATGCGGATGTGTCGGACGAAGCCCTGCTGGTGCTCTATGCCAATGGGGACGGCGACGCTGCGCGCAGTCTGAACGTCCGGATGACGCCGCGGGCCTTTGGACAGGCGATGCGCATGCTGGGCGACCGCGCCGAGGCCGAGGACATCGCGCAAGAGGCGATGCTGCGGCTGTGGAAGATCGCGCCGGACTGGCGGCAGGGCGAGGCCAAGGTCACGACCTGGCTGTACCGCGTGGTGGCCAACCTGTGCACCGACCGGCTAAGGCGGTCGCGCAGCGTGGATCTGGACTCGGTCCCCGAGCCAGAGGACGACCGCCCGGACGTCGCCGGGGAAATGCAGCAGGCCGCACGGATGACCGCGTTGCAGGACGCGCTTGCCCAGCTGCCCGAGCGGCAGCGTCAGGCGGTGGTGCTGCGCCATATCGAAGGGTTGGGAAACCCCGAGATCGCGGAGATACTGGAGATCAGCACCGAGGCGGTCGAAAGTCTGACCGCACGGGGCAAACGCGCGTTGACCGCCATTCTGGCCGGCCGGCGCGAAGAATTGGGGTATACGGATGACTGACATGGACAAGAAACCCGCAGAATTCGATCTGGACGCCCTGTTCGCCGAGGCACGGGGGCAGGCGGCTGATCCCTCGCCCGAGCTGATGGCGCGGGTGATGGCGGATGCGATCGCGATGCAGCCTGCGCCGATGCGAGCCGCGCCGCCGCGCCGAACCTCGCGCCTGCGGCAGTTCCTGAATGCCGTCGGGGGCTGGCCCGCAGTGGCCGGGCTGGCGACGGCGGGCGTGGCCGGTCTGTGGATTGGGGTGAACCCGCCCGATGCCGTGGCAACAACGGCCGAGACCTTGCTGGGCACCAGCACCGACCTGTACCTGGTCGACCTGATGCCCGGCTATGACCTGACTTTTGCGGAGGGGTAAGCGATGAGCGAAACCGTGCAAACGCCCGAAAAGAAACCGGCCGGGATGCGTCCGTGGCTGAAGGTGGTGCTGTTTACCTCGTTGGCGCTGAACCTGGCTGTGGCTGGGGTGATGATCGGCGCGGTCGTCCGGTTCGGCCCGTTCGACGGCGGGCGTCCGCCGCGACTGGACATGGTCGTCGGGCCCTACACCCACGCGCTGAGCCACCGGGACCGCCGCGAAATCGGCGAACGTCTGCGCGATGACTACCGCGCGGCCCGCCCCTCGCGCGAACAGGTGCGCGCCGAGTTTGCCGAGGTTCTGACCGCGCTGCGGGCGAAACCCTATGACGGCGACAAGGTCGAAGCGATCCTGATGCGGCAGATGAAAATCGGCACCGAGCGGCAGGAACGCGGGCAGCACCTGCTGATCGAACGGCTGGAGCAGATGAGCGACACCGAGCGCGCGGAATTTGCCGACCGTCTGGAGGAAGGCCTGAACCGGCACCGCCCGTTCAAGCCCGACCGCGACTGAGGCGCGGCGAGAGAGTTCAGGCGGCGGGTCGAACCTGGTTTCGGCCCGCCGCTTTTGCGATGTAAAGCGCCTGATCGGCCTGTGCCAGAAGCCCCGCGGCCAGCGATTGCGACCCTTCGACCTTGGTAGGTCCGGGGGTCAGCATCGCCATGCCGATCGAAATCGTGATCCGCGTGCGCGAGACACCATCGGGCAGCAGGTAAGGGGCCGATCCGACGGTGGCACACAGCCGGTCTGCGGTTTCATGGGCGATCTGGTCGGACATGCCGGGCAGGGCGATCAGGAACTCTTCGCCACCGAAGCGGGCCAGCAGATCCTCGGGGCCGAGGGCGTCGCGCAGGCGGCGAGAGACCTCGGTCAGGACCTTGTCACCGGCGCCGTGGCCGAAGGTGTCGTTCAGCCGTTTGAAGTGATCCAGATCGGCCACCATGACAGCCAGACCCGAGCGCGTGTGAACCGCGCGCTCGACCAGGCGGTGCAGCTCGGGCAGGGCGAAGCGGCGGTTGTGCAGGCCGGTCAGCGGGTCGATCAGGGCGGCGCGCAGGCCGTTTTGCAGGGTTTCGTGCAGATGATCGGCGCGCGCCTTGCGGCGCAGCAGCTGGTCGATGCGCAGGGCGGCCTCCTCGGCATCGAAGGGGCCGGTCATCAGGTCATGCGCGCCCAGATCCAGCAATTGGGCGGCGGGTTCGGGGCGGGCATCAGGCAGGGCGACCAGGAATTTGCAGCGCCGGAACCCCGGCTGAGACCCGAGCGCGGCCAGCAGGGCGGCACCGAAATCGGGTTCGTCCCCGCAACCGCCCGAAACGATGATGACGTCCGGCACGCCGTCCCCGCCGAAATCCAGCGACAGCGCGCGGGGGGAATGCAGGGTGAAGCGATAGGGGCGCTGGGCCTGCAGGCGGTTGCGCCAGTTCAGGTTGCGCCCGGCGTCTTCACCCACCAGCGCGATATGCGGCTGATGCGCGAACATCGGCGCGGGTTCGGCAAAGCCAGCCGAGGCGCGGGCGCTGGTGTGCAGGTTGCGATCCTCGCGCGAGGTGACGCCGCGCAACAGGCTGCGCAGGCGGGCCAGCAGCAGGCGCGGCTCGGCATGGCGGTCCAGCGCGTCATCTGCCCCCGCCTCGAGCGCGGCAAGGCGGCGGGCGCGGTCGGGGCAGGTGTCCAGCACGATCACGGGCAGGTCGCTGAATTCGGGATTGGCGCGCAGATCCTTGCACAGATCGCAGGCCGTCATATCCGGCAGGGTCGAGGAAATCAGCACCAGATCCGGGCGTTGCGAGGTCAGAAGCGCCAGCCCCTCGCCGCCCGAGGCGGCCTGCGACACCTCGTAATAGGCCGCACTCAGCCGCGCGCGCAATCCGATGCGGTTGGTGGCTATGCCGTCGATGATCAATACCTTGCCGGGCATCAGGGGGCCTTGGTTGATTTGACAGCCCTTCGGCTGCACCTCTTTTTACACCTGCTACTTTCCTTCCGATTGGTTAAGAAAGGGTAACCAGTTTGTTAAGAGGACGCGCGCACATGGCCATTACGCAGGAAAACGCCGAGACTTTGGCCCTGTCTGCCCTGACATGGCTGGTCGGCAATGACGAATTGCTGCCGGTGTTTCTGGGCGCGTCCGGTGCAGGGATCGACGATCTGAAGGCAGGCGCCA
The DNA here is from genome assembly GCF_004799325.1 of Thalassobius vesicularis. Taxonomy (GTDB): domain Bacteria; phylum Pseudomonadota; class Alphaproteobacteria; order Rhodobacterales; family Rhodobacteraceae; genus Thalassobius; species Thalassobius vesicularis. The sequence goes on along the minus strand of NZ_SSMD01000002.1, from coordinate 114,624 downwards.
GCGATCCGGCGTTCCTGGGCTCGGTGCTGGATTTCCTGCTGATGGACGACGCTTGGGTGATCGCGTTTTGCGACAGCTGTTCGCTGCCGTACGAGCGGCTGATGCAGGCGCGGATGGCGCTGCCCGGCGGGGCGCAGATGCACTGGACCTGATTACAGGGTCTTCAGCAGACCATCACCCGCGCGGCGCAGCTTGGTCAGCAGGCGCTTCAGCTCGGCCTCTTCCTCGGGGGCGAGGGATTCGGACATGATCTCGGCGTTTTCGCGGGCGAAGGGCGTGGCGCGGGTGATCGCGTTGCAGCCCTTGGCGGTCAGCTCGACCCGGCGGGTGCGACGATCCTCGGTGCCCGAGGAGCGGGCGAGCAGGCCCTCGTCCTCCATATGGCGCAGGGCGCGGCTGGTGGCGGTGCGGTCGATGCCGACGAAATCCGCGATGTCCGAGGGTTGCGACAGCCCCTCGTTCCCGACGGCCAGCAGGATACACCAGGTCGTGCGCGTCAGCCCCAGCGTTTTCAACTGGTCATCCAGCCGCCGTTCCTGAAGGCGGGCGGCGATGGACAGGTGATAGCCAAGCGAGGTGTGCAGGCGATAGGGGGGCTCTTTTTCCATGCGCGCCAAAGCATCGCAAGCGCGACAGAAAGTCAATGCGCCCCAACGCCCCGGCGGGGTTGCCAATTGTCACGGGGGCGGGCAGTTTGGGCGCATAAGAACCACGAAAACAGGCAGGGCAGGCATGCAGATCAAGGGGATATTGTTCGACAAGGACGGCACCCTGTTCGATTTCCGCGCCACCTGGGATGTCTGGGCCGGCCGCATGATCCACGAACTGGCGGGCGGCGATTCCGTACTGTCGGGCAAGGTGGCCACGGCGGTCGGCTATGACCTGAGCACCAACGGATTTCGGGATGACAGCCCGTTCATCGCGGGCTCGAACGGCGAGGTGGCCGAGGCGCTGGTGCGCGTGCTGCCGCAGTATTCCACCGGGCAACTGGAGCATTTCCTGAGCGTGCGCGCGATGGAGGCGACGCTGGCCCCGGCCGTCGATCTGGCCCCCTACCTGACGGGGCTGGCCGCGCGCGGGCTGGCGCTGGGGGTGATGACCAACGATTCCGAATACAGCGCCCGCAACCACCTGTCCGAGGTGGGCGTCGAGGGGCATTTCCACTTCATCGCCGGGTTTGACAGCGGGTTCGGGGCCAAGCCATCGCCTCGGCCGCTGCTGGCCTTTGCCGATCATCTGGGGCTGGAGCCGGACACCGTGGTCATGGTGGGCGACAGCACCCATGACTTGCTGGCAGGGCGGCGCGCGGGGATGCGGACGATCGGCGTGCTGACGGGCACCGCACCCGCGTCGGAACTGGCGCCTTTGGCAGATGCTGTGCTGCCGGATATCGGGCATATCCCGGCCTGGCTGGACGCTGCGGCCAGCTGAACCCGCTTTGCGCGCCTTGGTGCATGCGGTAGCCTGAGGCCAACCGCACTTGGCAAGGGGCCCCATCATGACTGATCGCCAGAACACCGACTGGACGCGCACGCGCATCGCGATGACTCTGGTCGGCATGGCAGGCGGGGCGGCCCTTTATGCCTTGATCGATATTTTGCCCGAACTGGTCCGGAACGAGCGAATCCTGATGTTCATCAGTATCGTCATCGTCGGGTTCTTTCAGGTTTTGCTGGCGATGACCGGGCCGGTGTCCCTGGCCCGCGCGGCGTTGCCGTCGTTGGGCTGGGCAACCGGAGTGGGCGGACTGTTCCTGTGGGCCAGTTTCCGGTTTGACAAGTTGGACGACTTCGTCGATTCCGGCCACCCGATTGCGGCCCCCATGATGCTGTACTTGGTCGGCACGCCGTTCCTGACGGTGATCCTGATCGACGGACCGCGTGGCTGGCGCGACTATGCGGCGCTGTTCCAGACCGCGTGGACGGTGCTGGTGCGCTTTGCTGCGGCGGGGCTGTTCACGGGGCTGGTCTGGGGGGTGCTGTTCCTGAGCAACGCCCTGCTGGAACTGGTCGGCATCGACCTGATCGAACGTATTCTGGAGCTGGACCCGGTGCCCTTCCTGATCACCGGCGGGGTGTTTGGTCTGGCGCTGGCGGTGGCGCATGAGTGGCGCGATTATGTCTCGCCGCACCTGCTGTTGCGGCTGCTGCGCCTGCTGGTGCCGCTGGTCGTGCCGGTGCTGGCGCTGTTCCTGATCGCCGTGCTCCTGAGCGGGATGAACGAGGTGCTGTTCCTGTTCTCGGAAACGGCGATGCTGCTCAGCGTGGCCATCGGGGCGATCACGCTGGTCACGGTTTCGGTCGATCGGGACGAGGCCCATCAGGTGCAGGCCCGGCTGATGCGTGGGGCTGTGCGGGCGCTGGCGGTGATGCTGCTGCCGCTGGCCGCGCTGGCCGTCTGGGGCATCGCGCAGCGGGTCATGCAATATGGCTGGACCCCGGATCGCGTGCTGGCGGGGCTGTGTGCGGGAATGGTGGCGCTGTACGGCGTGGCCTATTCCGCCTCGGCGCTGTGGCGCGGCGATTTTGGCGGGCGTATCCGGGCCATCAATATCCGTCTGGCGCTGCTGTCGCTGGCCTTGGCCGCGCTGTGGCTGACCCCAGTGCTGAATGCCGAACGGATCTCGGCCGGCTCGCAACTGGCGCGTATCGTCGAGGGGCGCGTGAGCCCGGATGCCGCGCCGATCTGGGAACTGGCCAAGCGATGGGGCCAGCCGGGGCGCGCCGCGATCTACGAGCTGCGTCAGCGCGAAGGTTATCCGCAGCGGGAAGAGGTCGTGAAACTGGCCGATGCGGCCGAGGCGGCAGACACGCGCAGTGATTTCATCGACACCGAGAACGGCGAGACCCCGAAGGACCGCGCCGAAAAGCTGGCCGCGCTTCTGCCGCTGCGCCCCGAAGGCACCGAACTGCCCGCCAAGGCGCTGGAGGGCCTGTCCGACTGGCACCTGAGAGAGGCGCTGGACGCCTGCCGCCGCAGCTTTGACGACGGGCGGCCCGGCTGCGTCTATCTGGAGGTCACGTTCAACCCCGCGCGGCAGGGGCGACAGGGCGTTCTGGTGCTGCGCCAATCGGATAACCGCGCCTCGGCCTGGGGCACGCTGATCGGCGATAGCGGGATGGAACGGACCGGAGAGTTGATGGACCTGGCGCAGGACCGCTGGCCGCGACTGGACGCCTCGATCATCACTCAGATCATGGAAGGCGCGTATTCCATCGCCCCGGCCGGTCTGAACGCCCTGAATGTCGGCGGAATGTCGCTTTTTCCCGACAATTGAAAATGTTGAATAATTGTTAACGGGTGCGCGCGCAGATTGTGTGATACTTTCTGCGAAACGGTGAGTGGTATGCACGGGTTGGTGAACCGCGCGATACAATGTTTTGTGCGCGATACCTATGGAAACGAAATCTGGTTGGATGTGGCACGGGGGGCCGCCCTGGAAGGAGCGACTTTCGAAGCCATGCTTTTTTATGACGACAAGGTCACGGACCATGTTCTGGAACGCACCGTTGCGGTGCTGAACAAACCGCGTGACCAGGTGTTGGAGGATATCGGGATCTACCTCGTGTCGCACCCCAAGGTCGAGGCGCTGCGCCGGTTGCTGCGCTTTGGTGGCGTGGATTTCACGGATTTCCTGCATTCACTGGATGACTTGCCCGATCGCGCCCGCATGGCGGTGTCGGACCTGGAATTGCCCCAGCTGGAGCTGATCGCCATCGACCCCAATCGCATGAGCCTGCATGTCCGCGCCCCCCACGATGGGTTCGGCCCGGTGATGCTGGGCGTGCTGCGCACGATGGCCGACGATTACGGCGCGCTGGTGTTTCTGGACCTGCGCCATCTGGGGGCCGGGGACGACGTGATCGACATCGCGCTGGTCGAGGCGTCGTTCGCCGAGGGGCGCAGCTTCACTCTGACCGCGGGGAAAGGGTGATGGAAAACGTAAGCTTACAAGACCTGAGCGGGCTGTTGGACACCCTGTGCCCGATGCATCTGGTGCTGGATTCCGACGGGATCATCGTGGGTGCCGGCCCGACCTTGCTCAAGTTGCGGCCCGATCACGCGCTGGTTGGCCAGCCGCTGCTGACCCGGTTCGAATTGACGCGCCCGCGGCTGACCAGTCTAGGGGCTTTGTGGGACCGTCAGGGGAAAAAGCTGCACCTGCAATTTCGCGACGCGCCGCAGACCGCGCTGAAGGGCGTGCTGATGCGCTGCGGGCCGGTCTGGGTGCTGAACCTGTCCTTTGGCATCTCGGTTCTGGACAGCATCCGTGACTACGACCTGACGAATGCCGATTTCGCCGCGACCGACCTGATCATCGAAATGCTCTACCTGATCGAGGCGAAATCCGCCGCGATGGAGGCCAGCCGCAAGCTGAACATGCGCCTGCAAGGGGCCAAGATCGCCGCCGAGGAACAGGCCTTTACCGACACGCTGACGGGCCTGAAAAACCGCCGCGCGATGGATCACGTACTGACCCGGCTGATCGGCGTGGGGCAGGTGTTCGCGCTGATGCATGTGGATCTGGATTTCTTCAAGCAGGTGAATGACACGATGGGCCACGCGGCGGGCGACCATGTTCTGCAACGCGCCGCGATGATCATGGTCGAGGAGGTGCGCAAGGATGACACCGTTGCGCGCGTCGGGGGCGACGAGTTCGTGCTGATCCTGAGGGGGATCCAGAACCGCGAAACCCTGTCCCGCATCGCAGCGCGGCTGATCGACCGGCTGGAACAGCCCGTGCCGTACGAAGGAAAGGAGTGCCGGATTTCCGCCAGTCTGGGGATCGTGCTGTCGGTGGATTACGATACGCCGTCACCGCGCCAGATGTTGGAGGATGCGGATCAGGCGCTGTATGCGTCAAAACGGCGGGGGCGGGCCTGCCACAGTTTCCACGTGGAATGAAAAACCCCGGACGATGCCGGGGTTTTCGTGGGGTTCTTATCCGGCCGCGCGGGCGTCCGGCTTGAAGCCGATCAGGTCGTCGTCGACGGTGAACCGCCCGCCTTTCAGCTTTTCGATCTTGCCCTGGCGCAGCAGCTGGCCGAACGAGCGCAGGCCATCTTCGCGGCTGAACTGGTATTCCTCGACCTGGCGGGCCTTGTTCATCAGCTGCGGCCGCGAGAATTTCTGGCGCCCCTCCACATACGACATGTAGCTGGCGGCGGCTTCCATCAGCTCGGACAGGTTCTTGACGCCGACCTTTTCCGCGAAGGCGGCGAAACCGTCACCGTCGTCTTGCGCGGCCATGGGGGCCGGCTCGTCCTGGATTTCGGCCAGCGAGACGCGGCGCGGGCGCACGACCTGGGTCTGGGCGGGGCTGGCGGCATCGACGCGCTGTTCGGCGACCAGCTTCAGCGGTGCCGGTTTGGTCACGGGGCGGCGCTGTTGCTCGGCCTCGGGTTCGGCGCTGCGGGGACGGCGCGGACGGACCACGCTGTTCAGATCGTCGCGATAAGCGTGCAGGCTGTCGTCGCCACGGTTCAGGCCGCCACCGGCCTCGGTCTCGGCGCGGGTCGCCTGGACGGCAGCGCGCAGATGGGCGATGGCGCTGCGGCGATGGGCACCTTCGGGGCGGTCCATCTCGACGCGGGCCTTGTCCATCAGCCGGCCGACATCGGTTTCGGCTTTGCCAACCGGAGCTGCGGGCGCTGCGGGCTTTTCGTCTTCGTCGAAGATGGAATCGAGTTCGGCTTCGAAGTCGTCCGCGTCTTCGGCGTCTTCGTCGATGGGATCAGAAATGCCCGACAGTTCGGATTCGACGCGCGCCAGTTCGGCCAGCAGGTCTTGTTCGTCCTCGGGCGACAGGCCGTCGGAATCGTCGGTGCTAAGCGCGCCCGAGGCGACCGCGGCGTCGAAATCCGAGCGCTTCATGCGGATCACACGGGTGCGGGCGGGGGCCTCTTCGGCGACTTCCGGTTCAGCTTCGGCTTCGGCGATGTCGGCGGCCAGCTGCGGGTCTTCGGGCTGATCGTCCTCCAGCAGATCCTCGAAGCTGTCGTCCTCGTCCAGGTCTTCGAACGCGTCGTCCTCGGCCAGATCCATCGGCTGTTCCGAGGTGTCGCGCAGGGCAGCCGCAATGGACGCGGCGGTCGCGTCCGAGGCATCCTCGGCGTGTTCGTCTTCGGAATAGGCGGGCGGCTGCGCTGCGGCCTCGGCATTGCGGGACACAACGGCCCGGATGCGTGACAGCTTGGCGGCGACGCTTTCCTCGTCCAGCTTCGGTGCAATGGGGGCGGGTTCGGGGATGACGGCCTCTTCGGGTTCGTCCTCGATCAGTTCTTCCAGCTCTTCGGGTTCTTCGATCACCTCGGGTGCGGCGGCGACCACAGGCTCGGCCACAGGGGCCGGAGCGGGCTTGGGCGCTTCGACGGCGGCGGGCGGCGTGGCGACGGCGGGTTCAGCTTCTTCGGTGGGGCGCAGCACCACGGCACCGTGTTCCATCCGCGCCTCGACCCGGCGGGCCACCTCTCGCTCGGCGATGCGGGCCAGCATTTCGGTGTCCGGTGTCGGCGGTTCCGCACCGAAATACCGGTCATCCTGCGCCAGATCCCGAAAGTATTCCGCGATGGCCTTCATCGTGTTGAACGAGTCGTCGAATCCTTCCAACGTGCAGGAGAAGGTTCCGTAGGAGACCGTCAGAATTTTGCTCGTGTTGACCATGACTACTCGCTTCCTGGTTATTATGACCCATTGTTTACCATGAGGAACCAGACCAAAGAGGCTCGAATCTTGGGTTTTTACAGTATCATTTTATGGCGATATTGTGATCCCTACGGTTAACGGGCACTAAACGGCATATGAATAAGCCGATTTTTCACTCAGAGCAGGCAGTCACACTGATCGGGGCGGGGGGCGCCACGGGGGCGACCTTGCGCCGGGCGCTGGATTTGGCGCCGCGGATTGTCGCCGCAGACGGGGGGGCAGACGTGGCCCTGGCGCACGGATTGACGCCCGAGGCGGTGATCGGCGACCTCGATTCCCTTTCCGCGCGCGCGCGCGAGGCGCTGGGGCCAGAGCGTATCCACCGCATCCCGGAACAGGACAGCACCGATTTCGACAAGGCGCTGCGCAGCATCGCGGCCCCGCTGGTGATCGGCGTGGGGTTTGAGGGCGACCGGCTGGATCACCTGCTGGCCTGTTTCAACACCCTGCTGCGGCGGCCGGAACGGCGCTGCCTGCTGCTGACCGCCGATCAGGTGGTGTTCCTGTGTCCTGCGAAGGCGCATTTTGATCTGGAGCCCGGCACGCTGGTGTCGCTGTTCCCGATGGCCGAGGTGCGCGGGCAGTCCAGCGGGCTGGAATGGCCGATCGAGGGGCTGAGTTTTGCGCCCTATGGCCGCGTGGGGACGTCGAACCGGGCGGTGGGCGCGGTGGACCTGCAGATGGATGCGCCCCGGATGATCGTCATTCTGCCGCTGGTGGCGCTGGAGGCGGCGGTGCGGGCTGTGCTGACGGGCGATGGGTGGCCCGTTCTCTGAACACGATATAAAGGCCTGAGGCCATCGTGATCGTGATCCCCATGGCGGCCAGACCGTTGGGCAGATCCTTGAAAAGTAGCCAGCCGATGGCGGTGGCAAAGGGGATTTCCAGATATTGCATCGGGGCCAGCGTGGTCGAGGGCGCAAAGCGCAGCGACCAAGTCATCACCAGATGTGCGAGTGTACCGACGAGGCCGATCAGGAACAGCAGCACGGCTTGGTTAACGGTCGGCACCACCAGCGAAAAGCTGGGCCAATGCAGGACGGTGCCGATCAGCATCACCGGGGCCAGGATCAACGAGGCGATGGCCCCGCTGACGGCTTGCAGGGCGATGGGGTCGGTGTCCTTGGCGATCTGGCGCGTGACCAGCATGAACAGGGCGAACACGACGGCCACGCCCAAAGGCAGCAGCGCCGGCAGGCCGACCTGCGCGAAACTGGGCTGGATCACCAGAAGGGTGCCTCCGAACCCGATCACGCAGGCTATCAGGCGGCGCGGGCCGACATCCTCGTGCAGGACGTATTTGCCCAGCAACAGCATCAGGAACGGCATCACGAAGGCGATGGCGATGGCGTCGGCCAGTGGTAAAAAACGTAGCCCCGTGAACATCATACCGATCCCGGCGATGTGCAGCAGGGTGCGCCAGACGGTCAGCCTCAGCAGACGGCCGCGCAGGCGCCACGGGCGGCGGGTGGCCAGCGTCAGCGGGGCCAGGAACAGGGCCTGCGCCAGAAAGCGGACCATCAGGATCATGGCGACCGACAGCGATGCGCCCAACAGTTTCGCCAACGCATCACCCAAGGGGGCGAGCGCGCAAAACAGCAGCATCAGCAGGATGCCAAGAAAGGGGCGATCAGTTTGCATCGGCGCAGATTAGAAGCGCGCCGGTCGGGCGGCAAGGCCGTGGAAATTCGGTGCGGTTTGGGGTGGTCTAGCGGCGTGTGACGAAATTGTTCAGCAATTCGGCACGTTTACGGCCAACCCCCCGAGCGAGGTTTCCTTGTAATGCTCGTGCATGTCGCGGCCGGTCTGACGCATGGTTTCGATCGCGGCGTCCAGCGGGACAAAGTGCTGGCCGTTGCCGCGCAGCGCCAGCGAGGCGGCCGAGACGGCCTTGATCGCGCCCAGCCCGTTACGCTCGATGCAGGGCACCTGAACCAGCCCCTTCACCGGGTCGCAGGTCATGCCCAGATGATGCTCCAACGCGATTTCCGCAGCGTTTTCAATCTGCTCCGGGGTGCCGCCCATTACGGCACACAGCCCGGCAGCGGCCATTGCGGCGGCCGAGCCGACCTCGGCCTGACAGCCCGCCTCGGCCCCGGAAATCGAGGCATTGTACTTGATCAGCCCGCCAATCGCGGCGGCGGTCAGCAGAAATTCGTCGACTTTTGAAGGTGTTGCGCCGGGAACGTGGTCCAGCCAATAGCGGATGACCGCAGGCAGCACCCCGGCGGCGCCATTGGTGGGGGCGGTGACGACCTGACCGCCGGCGGCGTTCTCTTCGTTGACGGCCATTGCGTAGGTGCTCATCCAGTCGTTGATGACGTGTGGGGCCGAGATGTTGAGGCCGCGCTCGGCCTGCAACGCATCATGTATGGCTTTGGCGCGGCGTTTGATCTTCAGCCCGCCGGGCAGGATGCCGTCATTGGTCAGGCCGCGCTCGATGCAGGCGTTCATCACGTCCCACAGCCGCGCCATGCCGTCCTTGAGGTGCGCGTGCGAGTTGCGAGACAGCTCGTTCGCGGCCTTCATCTGGGCGATGGTCTTGCCAGATTGTTCAGCCATTTCAAGCATTTGCGCGGCAGTTTTGAACGGGAACGGCACCGGCGGGCCCTGATCGGTGTCCTGTCCGGCGGCCAGTTGTGCCTCGGTCAGGACGAAGCCGCCGCCGACGGAATAGTAGGTTTCCTGCAAGATCACGTCGCCCTGCGCGTCGGTGGCCATCAGGATCATGCCGTTGGCGTGGCCGGGCAGGGGGTGGTCGTAATCAAAGATCAGGTCGGATTTCGGGTTGAAATTCAATGGGTTGAAGTCGGGGAGAAGGATTTTGCCGGTGGCGTTGATCTGCTCCAGAACGGCCTCGGCGCGGGCGTGGTCGTAGCTTTCGGGGGTGAAACCGGCCAGCCCCAGAACGGTGGCGCGGTCGGTTGCGTGGCCCACCCCGGTAAAGGCCAGAGAGCCATGCAAGGACGCCCGCAAACCGTGGAAGTCGAACGGAGATTTTCGCATGAAATCAAGGAATTGCGCGGCAGCCACCATCGGCCCCATCGTGTGCGAGGAGGACGGGCCGACGCCTATTTTGAACATGTCGAAGACCGAAAGAAACATCGCGCACCCCTGTTGTTTCGCCCATTCTAGCACCGGACAGGGGGGCGCGACCCCCGCGATTTGCGACGTTTCAGCGGGGAAAACCGCTGTGGTCACGATGCGTTAACCCCGGAAATCGTATGATTCCCGGGGAAAAACGTACAACTCTTTTGCGGTGCTCAGGCCGGGATGCAGGGGAAGAGGTAGATGGCGACCTCGGTCGTGCGGGTGAAGCGGATCGGCGCGAAATCGACGGCGCGGCCGCCGATGGTGATGGCGCCGGGTTGAAAGACCACGCGGGCGGCCTCGGCGTTGCCCGTGGGCGACGGGAAGGTCACGTAGGCCCCGTTGAACTGGAGGCCGTGTTCCGCGTTGGTGTTGTTATGCGTCTTGCGGGTCGCGGGGGCGTAGCTTTTGCCGCCCTCCTCAAGGCGGATGCGGCCCGGATTGATCCGGACGGACTGGATCGGGCCGAGCTTTTTGCGCTGCAGGATCTGCAGATCGACGGTGGCGTGGGGCTTGGCCTGTTCCGGGGGCGAGGCCCACAGCGAAACGCGGACATCGGCGGTGCCGATCTGGCGGTTTGCGACGGATTTGGCGTTGTTCATCATGCAACCGCTGCCGCCGCCCTGAACGGGAACGCATCGGCGGGATTGGGGGCATACACTTTGCTGGAAATCGGAACGGGGGCACAACCGGCCAAGGCAACAAGCACTGCGGAAACAGAGGTCAGAAGACGGGTCATGGAAAATATCCTTTAATAAATTGACCAAAAATATGGGCAATGACACAGCGTAAGGCGCAAAGGTAACATAATCCAAGGAATTTCGGCCTGCGCGCGCCAAGGCGGATCGCGGAAAACGGGCGCTTCCCCCTCGCACCTTTGCGGCAACTTTTCTATAAGCGTTTCAGAACCATTGGAGTCACCGCCATGACCGGAGAATTGTCACCCATCGACAAGGCCAAGTTCGTCGCTGCCAAGCGGGCGGTGGACTTTGTCGAGGACGGGATGAAGGTCGGTCTGGGCACGGGTTCGACCGCGGCATGGATGGTGCGCTGCCTGGGCGAGCGCGTGCGCGAAGAGGGGCTGCGGATCAAGGGGGTGCCGACCTCGGCCCGGACAGCGATGCTGGCGCGCGAGGTGGGGATCGACGTGATCAGCCTGGACCAGGCGCGCTGGCTGGACGTCACCATTGATGGCGCGGACGAGTTCGACGGCGAGTTCAACCTGATCAAGGGCGGCGGCGGGGCGCTGTTGCAGGAAAAGATCGTGGCGACGGCCAGCGACCGGATGATCGTGATCACGGATGCCAGCAAAGAGGTCGAGACGCTGGGCGCGTTTCCCCTGCCGGTCGAGGTGATCCCGTTCGGCTGGCAGACCAGCAAGGCGCTGCTGGAGGAATTGCTGATCTCTCTGGACGTGATGGGGCGCGAAACGACGCTGCGGATGAACGGCGCGGTGGCCTATGTGACGGACGAGGGCAACCACATTCTGGACCTGCACCTGAACCGCATCGGGAACGCCCGCCAGCTGGCGATGGCGCTGAACCAGATCCCGGGCGTGGTTGAAAACGGGCTGTTCATGGATATTTGTGACACGGTGGTCATCGGCTACGGCGACGGTCGGGTCGAAACACGCGACATTAACGAGGGTTCGGTACAGCATGACCGTCTGGATTTCGTCGAGGCGGACAACCTGTTCACGGACCTTTCTGACTGAGGACAACTGATGCAATTCGACTATGACCTGTTCGTGATCGGCGGGGGCTCGGGCGGGGTTCGGGCGGCGCGTGTGGCCGCTGGCGACGCCGGTGCCAAGGTGGCGCTGGCCGAAGAGGACCGCTATGGCGGCACCTGCGTGATCCGGGGCTGCGTGCCGAAAAAGCTGATGGTGTTTGCCAGCGAGTTTTCCGGCATGGCGGCGGATGCCGAGGCGTACGGCTGGGACATCCAGCTGGGCGCGTTCAGCTGGGACGCGTTCAAGGACAAGCTGAACGCGGAACTGGACCGTCTGGAGGGCGTGTATCGGCGGCTGCTGGCGGGCTCGGGCGTTCAGACGTTCGATGCGCGGGCCAAGGTCGTGGATGCGCATACGGTCGAGCTGTCGACGGGCGAGCGCAAGACGGCCAAGCATATCCTGCTGGCGATGGGCGGGCGTCCGGTGAAGGTGGACGTGCCGGGGGCGGAGCTGGCCATCACCTCGAACGACATTTTCCATCTGTCGGAAATGCCGAAGAATATCCTGATCCTGGGCGGCGGCTATATCGCGTGCGAATTCGCGGGCATCCTGAACGGGCTGGGCGTGGACGTGACGCAATATTACCGCGGCGCGCAGATCCTGCGGGGCTTTGACGACGAAGCGCGCGGGCTGGTGGCCGAGGAAATGATCCAGCGCGGCGTGAAGCTGCACCTGGGCACGAATGTCGAAAGCATGGAGCGGACCAGCGACGGGCGCATCCGTGTGGTGGCGACGAATGGCGACGAGACGGTGTTCGATCAGGTCATGTTCGCCACGGGCCGCGCGCCCAACACCGACGATATGGGTCTGGAACAGGCGGGCGTGAAGCTGGGCCGGGGCGGTCAGGTGATCGTGGATGACTATAGCCAGACGGCGGTGCCCTCGATCTACGCGGTGGGCGATGTGACGGACCGGGTGAACCTGACCCCTGTCGCGATCCGCGAGGGGATGGCTTTCGTGGAAACCGTGTTCAAGGGCAACCCGACCAAGCCCGACCACGAGCTGATCCCGACCGCGATCTTCACCCAGCCCGAGATGGGCACCGTGGGGATGAGCGAGGAAGAGGCGCGCGAGAAGGGCCCGATCGAGGTTTACGCAACCTCGTTCAAGCCGATGCAATCGGCCTTTGCCGGGCGCACGGATCGTGTTCTGATGAAGCTGGTCGTTTGCGCCGACACGCGCCGCATTCTGGGCTGCCACATCGTGGCGCCGGGCGCCGGAGAGATGATCCAGCTGGCCGGAATCGCGGTCAAGATGGGCGCCACGAAAGAGGATTTCGACCGGACCGTGGCGGTGCACCCCACCATGTCCGAGGAAATCGTCACCATGAAGACCCCGGTTCGCCGGGCCTGAGCTTGAATTTTCGCAAAGGCTGCACAGGTTATGGGCAGCCCGAGAACAAAGATAACAAGAGGAAGACTGGTTAATGGCTGGTAATTCTGGCGGCCCCTGGGGCGGCGGCGGAAACAGAGGAGGCGGCGGCGACGACAACCGCCCGAACAACAATGGTGGCCGGCGTCCGCAGGACGATGGCCCGCAGATCCCCGAGATCGACGAGCTGATGAAGAAAGGCCAGGAACGCCTGCGCGTTCTGATGGGCGGCGGCGGTGGCGGCGGCAATGGGCCGGCCAATCGCGGCTCGCGTCCGTCGGGGCCGGGGGTCTCGAAGGGGACCGTGGGGCTGGGCGTGATGGCGGCCGTGGCGCTTTGGGCGTTCGGCAGCTTCTACACCGTGAAGCCCGAAGAACAATCGGTCGAGCTGCTGCTGGGCGAGTTCCACAAGATCGGCAACCCCGGTCTGAACTTTGCGCCCTGGCCGTTCGTGACCGCCGAAGTGGTGAACGTGACCTCGGAACGGACGGAAACCGTGGGTGTGGCGCGCGGCAGCGCGGATTCGGGCCTGATGCTGACCACGGACGCGAATATCGTGGATATCGATTTCCAGGTGGTGTGGAACATCAACGATCCGGCGAAACTGCTGTTCAACATCTCGGACCCGCGCCTGACCGTGCAGGCGGTCTCGGAATCCGTGATGCGCGAGATCATCGCGGCCAGCAACCTGGCGCCGATCCTGAACCGCGACCGCGGCCTGATCGCCGACCGGGTGAAGGAAAACATCCAGTCGATCCTGAACGAGTACGAAAGCGGCATCAACATCGTCCGCGTCAACCTGGAAAAGGCCGACCCGCCGCGCGAAGTGATCGACAGCTTCCGCGCCGTGCAGGCCGCCGAACAGGAACGCGACCGACTGCAACGTCAGGCCGATGCCTATGCCAACAAGGTGCTGGCCGAAGCGCGCGGTGAAGCGGCGCAAAAGCTGGAACAGGCCGAAGCCTATCGCGCCGAGGTCGTGAACGACGCCCTGGGTGAGGCCAGCCGCTTCAGCGCGGTGCGTGCCGAATACGAAAAGGCCCCCGAAGTGACGCGCAAACGTCTGTACCTGGAGACGATGGAAAAAGTGCTGGGCGAGGTGGACAAGACCATCCTGGACAGCAGCGTGATCGGCCAGGGCGGCTCGGGCGTGGTGCCCTACCTGCCGCTGAACGAACTGCGCAAGGGGGGGAACTGAGCCATGAAGAAACTGACTTATGCCATCCCCGTTGTCGTGATCGCCGTCGTGGGCGTTCTGTCCTCGGTTTTCGTGGTGGATGAACGCGAAAAGGCGCTGGTGCTGCAATTCGGCCAGATCCGCGCCGTCAAGGAAAAGCCGGGCCTGAACTTCAAGGTGCCGCTGATCCAGGAAGTCGTGAAATACGACGACCGTATTCTGTCGCTGGACACCGACGCGATCGAGGTGACCCCCTCGGATGACCGCCGCCTGGTGGTGGACGCCTTCGCGCGCTACCGCATCAGCGACGTGGTGCAGTTCCGTCAGGCCGTCGGCGTCGGCGGCATCCGCGTGGCCGAGGACCGGCTGTCCTCGATCCTGAACGCGCAGATCCGCGAAGTGCTGGGTGCCGATCAGGTGACCTCGGACACGATCCTGTCGCAGGACCGCCGCGTTCTGATGACCCGGATCCGCGACCAGGCCCGCACCTCGGCGCGCAGCCTGGGGATCGAGGTCGTGGACGTCCGCCTGAAGCAGACCAACCTGCCGCAGCAGAACCTTGACGCGACCTTTGCCCGGATGAAAGCCGAACGCGAACGCGAAGCGGCCGACGAAATCGCCCGCGGTAACGAAGCAGCACAACGCGTGCGCGCGCTGGCCGATCGTACCGTGGTCGAAACCCTGTCCGAGGCCGAGCGCGAAGCCCAGGTCACCCGCGGTGAAGCGGACGCCAAACGCAACGCGATCTTCGCCGAAGCCTTCGGCGCGGACCCCGAGTTTTTCGCCTTCTACCGCTCGCTGCAAGCGTACGAAAAGGCGCTGAAGGGCGGAAACTCGTCGCTGGTGCTGACCCCGGACAGCGAGTTCTTCGACTATCTGAAGGCTGACGGCGCGTCGAAATGATCGAAATCGCACTGTTGGCCCTCGGGCTGGTGCTGATCGTGGAGGGGCTGGCCTGGGCGCTGGCCCCTTCGATTATCGAGCAGTTGCTGGAAGCCCTGCGCGCCCTGCCCATGGATCAGCGCCGCCTGCTGGGCCTGACGGCCCTGGCCGTGGGGATATTCTGCGTCTGGGTCGCCAAGACCCTGGGCGCCTGAGCCTGGCCCAACGGTCGGGTTTGAGTATTTGGATCAGAAAGAAGCCAGAATGCGGCGTCCTTCTCCGCCCGCGCGCGAGATGGCAAAAGGACGGCACCCTGGCTTCTTTCTGATGAAAATACTCGCGGCGGAACAGATTGTCCGGGCGCGGGTTGTGACAGGATCACCGGCGGTTCACGGCCACTTGAGGTGCCGCGATGTGGATTGAGTTGAAAACCGGAGCGGGTGCTGGGAAGGTAAGGCCAAACCGGCGCCAGAGGCCGGCATGTTTAGCAGGATCAAAGGAGAGATGGGAGTGAGCAGTCTGGCAGTTTCTGTTCCGAACCAGAAGGGCGCGCTGCGTGCGCTTTGGCTGGGTGTCGTGGCGCTGGCGATGGTGTTGGCGCAGGCCATGAGCGCCTCGGCGCGACCCGACAGCCTGGCCGATCTGGCTGAAAAGATCAGCCCCTCGGTGGTGAATATCACGACCTCGACGGTGGTCGCCTCGCAGGCAGGGCCGAATCCGATCGTGCCAGAGGGCAGCCCGTTCGAGGAATTCTTCAAGGATTTCCAGAACCGTAACCAGGGGCAGGGCGACCGTCCGCGGCGCAGCTCGGCGCTGGGGTCGGGCTTCGTGATTTCCGAGGACGGGTTCATCGTCACCAACAACCACGTCATCGAAAGCGCCGACGAGATCGAGATCGAGTTCTTCGGCGGTGAGACCCTGAAGGCCACGCTGGTCGGCACCGACCCGAACACCGACATCGCCCTGCTGAAGGTCGAGGCGGACAAGCCGCTGCCTTACGTCACCTTTGGTGACAGCGACAAGATGCGTGTGGGCGATTGGGTGATGGCAATGGGCAACCCGCTGGGGCAGGGGTTCTCGGTCAGTGCGGGCATCGTGTCGGCGCGTAACCGGGCGCTGTCAGGCAGCTATGACGACTTCATCCAGACCGATGCGGCGATCAACCGGGGCAACTCGGGCGGGCCGCTGTTCAACATGGACGGAGAGGTGATCGGCGTGAACACCGCGATCCTGTCGCCCAATGGCGGCTCGATCGGGATCGGGTTCTCGATGGCGTCGAACGTGGTCAGCAAGGTCGTGGCGCAGCTGAAGGAATACGGCGAAACCCGCCGTGGCTGGCTGGGCGTGCGGATCCAGGACGTGACCCAGGACGTCGCCGAGGCGATGGGTCTGGAAAAGGTCGCTGGCGTGCTGGTGACGGACGTCCCCGAAGGCCCCGCCAAAGAGGCCGGCATCCTGCAGGGCGACGTGATCCTGTCCTTTGATGGCGTCGATGTCGCGGATACGCGGGGTCTGGTGCGCCAGGTCGGCAATACCGATGTCGGCAAGGCCGTTCGGGTGATGGTGCTGCGCGACGGCAAGACCCAGACGCTGAAGGTCACGCTGGGCCGCCGCGAAGAGGCCGAAGCCGTGCCCGCCGCAGCCGCCAAGCCCGAAGCGACCGAGCCGTCCGAGATGCTGGGCCTGACCCTGAACGTGTTGACCGACCAACTGCGCAAAGAGCTGCAACTGGCCAACACGGCAACGGGCCTGGTCGTGATGGACGTGGTCGAAACCTCGGAGGCCTATGAAAAGGGCCTGCGCGCGGGTGACCTGATCACGGAGGCTGGCCAGCAAAAGCTGGAAACCGTCGCGGATCTTCAAGCCCGCGTGGACGAGGCCAAGGACGCGGGGCGCAAGTCGCTGCTGCTGCTGATCCGCCGCCAGGGCGAGCCGCGCTTTGTCGCGCTGTCCGTGGCCGACTGATCGCAATACTAACTGAAAATGAAAGCCGCCCTTCGGGGCGGCTTTTTCTCGCGCTCATCTGCCAACCGTCCCGCGCGCGGCGGTGTTGGAATTGAGTATTTTCATCAGAAAGAAGCCCATAGTTGGCGTCCTTCTCCGCCCGCGCGCGGGGTGTTGAAGGGACAGCTTTCTGGCTTCTTTCTGATCTAAATACTCAATGGCCCGCCGGTGCGGCCGGGTGCGCGCCTTGAGGTCAGTCCTTGGGCAGGATGACGGCGATCAGGCCGAGTTTGCGGGCGGCGGCGGTTGAGAGGATGCCGGAGTCCAGGCCTTGTGGCTTCTGGTACCGGCGCACGGCGGCGCGGGTGGCGCTGTCCATTTCTCCGGTGATGCGACCGTGGTAGTGGCCGCGCGCGGCCAGGGCGCGCTGGACGGAGGCGACGAAGTCTGGGGTTTGTGCCTCGGGGCAGGGGGTTTCGAACCAGGTGTCGCGGCGTTCGCGGGTGATGCGCTGGTGGGTTTCGGTCTTGTAGATCGCCGGCTGTTCCACCGTGCCGTCGGTGCGGACCTGGGCGGGTTGGAGCATGATCTGCTCTGTCACTGTTTCGATCAGCGCGGGCGTGGTGTGTTTGCCCCAGCACGAACCGGGGCGGGCGCCCGGGGGGGCCTCTTCATAAGACCGGGTGACCTCGGGTTCGGGGGACAGTTCGGGCATGGGCAGGCTGGCGTTGCATGCGGCAACGCCGAACAGCGCCAGAAGGGCCGGTACGGGGAAACGGATCATCTGCTCTGCCTCTTGCGGCTTTTGACGCTAGTGTAGCGCGTTTTGCCGTCATGGGAAAGCGCGGGCTGATGTTCACGCAAAAGGGACTGGTGCCGGGGCGCAGGCTTGGCTAGGTATCTGGGCGATACACCCAACAAAGACGTCAGGAGCCTGCGGAATGGCGAAAATTACCTATATCGAGCATAGCGGCAAAGAGCATGTCGTGGACGTGGCCAACGGGCTGACCGTGATGGAAGGCGCGCGCGACAACAATATTCCGGGCATCGAGGCCGATTGCGGCGGGGCCTGTGCCTGTTCCACCTGCCATGTCTATATCGACAAGTCCTGGGTCGAGCGTTTGCCCGCCAAGGATGCGATGGAGGAGGACATGCTGGATTTCGCCTATGAGCCGAACGCTGAGACCTCGCGTCTGACTTGCCAGATCAAGGTGACCGATGCGCTGGACGGGCTGGTCGTGCACCTGCCCGAAAAGCAGATCTGATGCGCAAGATCGCGCTGGGGCTGGCGTTGTGTCTGGCCCCGGTGACGGCCTTGGCGGGGATTGTCGGGGCCAGCTATGACCGGCCCGTCGCCCGCTATGGCCATGACATCCTGGGCGACACACCCGAATGGGGGGCGTTGCGGCTGCGGATGGCGGATGGGCAGGTCAGGACGTATGTCCTGCCGGGCTCGGAAATCTTCGAGGATATCGCGCCGCGTCTGGCGGATCTGGACGGCGATGGCACGCTCGAGGTGATCGCGGTGCAGACCAGCGTGACGCAGGGCGCGCGGCTGAGCGTCTGGGACGAGACCGGGCTGGTTGCGGCGACGCCCTATATCGGGCGGGCGCATCGCTGGCTGGCGCCGGTCGGCGCGGCGGATCTGGATGGCGACGGCAAGATCGAGATCGCCTATGTCGAAAAACCCCATCTGGCCAAGGTGTTGAAGGTTTGGCGGTTCGACGCGGGCAAGCTGGTTTTCGTGACCGAGCAAGCAGGGTTGACCAACCACAAGATCGGCTGGGCGTTCATCGCGGGCGGGTTGCGGGTTTGCGCGGGGCAGGTGCCGGTGATGGTGACGGCCTCGGGCGATTGGCAGAGCGTGATGGAGACGGTGCTGACGCGTGGACGTCTGCGCAGCGAGGCGCGCGGGGCGTATCGCGGGCCTGAAAGTCTGGAGGCGGCGCTTAGCTGTCGTTAGTCGGCGTGTCCAACGTCGCGATGAGTTGGCTGAGCGGCATGGTGGGCAGCGGCTCCCACGGGCGGTTGGCCCAGCTGAACACCACGCCAAGCGCCAGCAACAGCAGGCTGGGCAGGGCGGCGGCGGCGAAACGGTCGGAGCTGACGCCGCTGGCGATGGCGGCGACGGGCAGGCCGATCCCGACCAGCAGGCAGAGCACGCCCAGAACAAACATCACCACCCGCGCGCGGCCACGGATGCCCCAGCCGATCTGGATTTCGGGCCGGGCGGCGTGCAGCGCGCGCAGGACGGTTGTAATCAGGGTGGTGAAGTCATCTCCGGGGCCCGAAGGGGCGCCGGTTTGCGACAGGCGGCGCGTTTGGCCCTCGGCCTCGAGCTGCAAATAGCGCGAGGTAACGCCGCTGACCGAGGTCTGGGCATAGCTGACCGAGCTGACGGCGCTCAGGTCCAGCTGCCAAAGCGGGGCGTCGTTTTCCAGACGGGTCAGCGTGGCACCATCGACCCGGTACACTTGGGTCGGCCGCATCATGGCGGGCTTGAGCGCTAAGTCTCCCTCCTTCATTGGGATTGGTTCACGACATGGGGGCCGCTGATCTGGCCCAGGGACTGGAACAGGCCCGCCGTGTTGGAGGCGCGGAACTTCTTCAGCAGGCGGCCGCGATGCACCTCGACGGTGCGGTAGGACATGCCGAGGATCTGCGCGATTTCCTTGCTGGTCTTGCCCTCGGCCATCAGCGAGAAGACCTCGCGCTCGCGGCGGGTCAGCGGCTGGTAGGGGCGCGAGCGGGACAGGTCGGCAAAGCTCCAGACGGCGCGTTGCAGGGGGCTGTCGGGCGTGAAGGTGTGGCCGCGTACGCGGACCCAGAAATTCTCGCCGTTCTTGCGCATCATCACGCGCTCGTCCCAGTAGCCGGTATTTTCCTGCAAATCCTTCACCCCACGGTTGCGGATATTCGCAAACTCTTCCTCAGAAGGGTAAAGGATGTTGAACAACCTGTCACGCAATTCGGTGCGGCCATAGCCAAACATACGCGCAAAAGTTGGATTGCAGTCGCGGATGACGCGGTTTTCGGTGACCACCAGCCCGACGGGGGCATAGGTGAACATCAGCTCCATGTAGTCGCCGGTGGCATAGGCGGTATCGACGAGATCAGACATGGTATTCGGGGCTTCGGTCCTTGTGCGTGGGCGCATCTTAGAGCGGGCCGGGGAATTGCGCAAATCCCGGTTGGACTGGCGGGCGCCCGACCAGAGGCAGCCCGCCAGAGCCTAAGCGGTGCTTAGAGCGCGCGCCAGCCGATGTCGCGGCGGCAGAAGCCCTCGGGCCAGTCGATCTGATCGACCATCGCATAGGCGCGGTCGGCGGCCTCGCGCAGGGTGGCGCCGCGGGCGGTGACGTTCAGCACGCGCCCGCCGGTGGCGACGATCTGGCCGTCACGGGCGGCGGTGCCGGCGTGAAAGCACATCTCGTGCGCGGTTTCGGGCAGGCTGTTCAGGCCGTTGATAACGGTGCCCTTCTTGTAGGCACCCGGATAGCCGTTGGCGGCCATCACCACGGTCAGGGCGTGATCGTCGGCCCAGTTGACGGTGGCCTCGGCCAGGCGGCCCTCGGCGCAGGCTTGCATCAGGTCCAGCGCCTGCGCGCCAAGGCGCATCATCAGCACCTGGCATTCGGGGTCGCCGAAACGCACGTTGTATTCGACCAGACGGGGCTGGCCGTCCTTGATCATCAGGCCCGCGTACAACACCCCTTGGTAGGGAGAGCCGCGATCTGCCATCGCCTTCATCGTTGGGCGAATGATCTGGTCCATCGCCAGCTGCGCGATCTCGTCCGACAGGACGGGCGCGGGGGAATAGGCCCCCATGCCGCCGGTGTTCAGGCCGGTATCGCCCTCGCCGACGCGCTTGTGGTCCTGCGCGGTGCCGATGGGCAGGCAGGTCTCGCCGTCGACCAGGATGAAGTACGAGGCTTCCTCGCCCTCCATGAACTCCTCGATCACCACTTCGGCGCCAGCGGCACCGAATTCACCGCCGAACATGTCGTCGATGGCGTCCAGTGCGGTCTGTTCGTCCATCGCCACGATCACGCCCTTGCCAGCGGCCAGACCGTCGGCCTTGACGACGATCGGCGCACCGTTGGCGCGGATATGGGCCTTGGCGGCCTCGGCATCGGTGAAATGGCCGTAACCTGCGGTGGGCGCGTTGGCCGCGTCGCAGATTTCCTTGGTGAAGGATTTGGAGGCTTCCAGCCGCGCCGCCTCTTTCGAGGGGCCGAAGACGCTGAAACCGGCGTTGCGCAGGTCATCGGCCACGCCAGCGGCCAGGGGTGCCTCGGGGCCGACGATGATGAAATCAATCGCGTGTTCCTCGGCAAAGGCGATCACCGCCGCGCCGTTCAGGATGTCCAGATCCGCGCAGGTCGCAATCGCCGCGATCCCCGCATTGCCGGGGGCCACGATCAGCTTGTCGCATTTGGGGTTCTGCATCACGGCCCATGCCAGCGCATGTTCGCGCCCGCCGCTGCCCAGGATCAGGATGTTCATGCCGCCTCTCCGCTTGGCCTTCGATTGCAGGCGTTCTAAGGTGGCTGACGCATGGATACAAGACAGGCCCCGCATGTCCGAACTGTTTGATCAGCCCACCGAGGGGCAAAACGCCCCGGAATTTTCCGTTTCCGAGATTTCGGGGGCGGTGAAACGCATGATCGAGGGCGAGTTTTCCCATATCCGCATCCGAGGAGAGGTGGGCCGCGTGTCGCGCCCGTCCTCGGGGCACCTGTATCTGGACCTGAAGGACGACCGCGCGGTTCTGGCCTCGGTGATCTGGAAGGGCGTGGTGTCGCGCCTGACCACCCGCCCCGAGGAAGGCATGGAGGTCATCGCCACCGGCCGCCTGACCACCTTCCCGGGCCAGTCGAAATACCAGATGGTGATCGAGGATATCCAACCGGCGGGCATGGGCGCGCTGATGGCCATGCTGGAAAAACGCAAGGCCGCGCTGGCCGCCGAAGGGCTGTTCGATGCGGCGCGCAAACGGCCGCTGCCCTATCTGCCCGAAGTGATCGGGGTCGTCACCTCGCCCTCGGGGGCGGTGATCCGTGATATTTTGCACCGGCTGCGGGACCGGTTCCCGCGCAAGGTACTGATCTGGCCGGTGGCGGTGCAGGGCGCCAAATGCGCCCCCGAAGTGGCCAACGCAATCCGCGGCTTCAACGCGCTGACACCGGGCGGCGCGCTGCCCCGGCCCGACCTGATCATCGTCGCGCGCGGCGGTGGCTCGATCGAGGATCTGTGGGGCTTCAACGAAGAAATCGTCGCTCGCGCGGCGGCGGCCTCGGACATCCCGCTGATTTCAGCCGTGGGGCACGAGACGGACACGACGCTGATCGACTACGCCTCTGACATGCGCGCGCCGACGCCCACGGCAGCGGCGGAACTGGCGGTGCCGGTGCGGCTGGAGCTGCTCAGCTGGCTGGACGGCCAGAACGCCCGCCTGTCGCGCGCCCTGACCCAGGGGATCAGCCAACGCGGCCAACGCCTGCGCGATCTGTCGCGCGCCCTGCCCAACGCCAATCGGCTGCTCGACATCCCCCGCCAGAAACTGGACGGCATCGCGGACCGCCTGCCACAGGCCCTGACCCGCTCGGTGCAAAAGCGCCGCCTGGCCCTGTCGGAAACCTCGGGCGCGCTGCGCCCGCGCGCCCTGACCACCCGGATCGAGGCCGAGAAACGCCACCTCGCCACCCTTGGCCCGCGCGTCGACGCCGCCCTGATCCGCGTCCTCCAGATCAAGCGCGAGGCGATGGACCGGCGGGCCGATCGCCTGAACATCAAACCGCTGCAGGCTGATCTCACCCGCAAACGGACCGACCTTGATCGCCTGTCGCAACGCCTGTCCCAGGCCGGGTTGCGCCAGATCGACCAATGGCGCCGCGATATCGACCGGCTGGAACGGTTGCGCCAGACCGTCGGCTACGAGGCGACGTTGAAACGCGGCTACGCGGTGGTTTACGGCGACGGCGCGCTGGTCACCACCAGCACCGCGGCGCAATCCGCCCAGTCGCTGGAAATCGAGTTCGCCGATGGCCGCATGACCGTGGGCACCAAACCCGCCCGCAAATCAGCGCCCAAACCGCCCGAGCAGGGCAGCCTCTTCTAGTTTCTTTCTGATCCAAATACTCATTCCACCACCGCCACGCGCGCATCCATCAGCCGTCGCCACAACGGCGGCCACAGGGCGATCACCGCCATCACCGGCAGGGAGTAGGGCAGCACGGGCATGTCGCCCTCCAACCGCAGGGTCGGATAAGGCCGCATCGGATGCTGGTGGTGATCCGAATGGCGCGGGGCGTTCAGCATCATGGCCGAGGACCACGGATGCGGGCTGTTCCACGAATGGCGGGCGCGGACGGGTTCGGGTTTGCCGGTGGTTCCGACCGCGCGACGCAACCCGTAATGCTGGACGTAATCCGCCAGAAGGATTTGCAGATGGACATAGGAGGCGAGGATCAGAAGGCTGAAAATTCCCGCAGGTCCAGCCAAGGCGTAACTTGAGGATGTGCCTGCAACACTCCAGAATACATAGGTAAAATACCGATGCGCCCTCCGACCTGAACGGTCGCTCAGATCGCGTTCCGCGCGCCATCCGGCTTTGAAGGACCCGATCCAGGCGCGGGCGGCGAAGCGCCAGAACCCCATGCCCTTGGGGGCCGAGTTGGGGTCGCGCTCGGTGCCGACATGGGTGTGGTGCACCAGCCGATGCGCCGAGACATGGTGGCCGAACAGCAGCGTTGCGTAGACCATCGTGCCCAATGCGCGATGCAGGCGCGCGGGACGGTGGATCAGCTCGTGCGCGTTGGGGTGGCCGATCTGGCCGAAGAACAGCGCAAAGCCGATCAGCAGTCCGGCGCGGTCGGTCAGGCTGTGCTCCGCCCCGCCTGAGATCGCCCAGACGGCCAGCCCCAGCAGCGGCAGGTGCAGCAACGCCAGCGTGACCGACAGGATATCGCCGCTGGGAAACTCGGTATCGGCGGGCTGGCGGCGCGGCAGGCGCACAAGGCGGTCCAGCGTGGCGCAGACCAGCGTCATGGAGGCGGCCCCGGCCCAGCTCCATCCGCCGCCCAGGGCGACGCCCAGAACCAGCAGTGCTGCGGGGGTGAGTGTGGCCAGGGTGAACAGCGGCATGGGTGGGAACCTGTGATCAGGCGGAAATTGGGGAAATGTTCGAATTGGGCGATGATGG
This sequence comes from Thalassobius vesicularis, assembly GCF_004799325.1. GTDB lineage: Bacteria > Pseudomonadota > Alphaproteobacteria > Rhodobacterales > Rhodobacteraceae > Thalassobius > Thalassobius vesicularis. The sequence goes on along the minus strand of NZ_SSMD01000002.1, from coordinate 90,519 downwards.
AGGGATATATAACCCATATCCCCGCCGAAAAAGTCATATTACGACAAGTCACGCACCGACGTCCGGCCCCATGCACAGCATCGGCTCGTCGCTTTCGCGGGTCTGGTACAGCAGCGATCCGCCCGGCAGGTTGCGGAATTGCGCGACCAGCCCCGAGGGGGTGCTGGTGAAGCTCCAGCATTGCGGTTCGGATTGCAGGCCGTCCTCTTCTTCGTAGACAAAGCAGATCATGTCGTCCTGCGGATACCAATGCCCGTCCTTGCAGCGGCCATCCAGAAACGACCAGCGGACGCGGCGGTTGTCGAGGTAATCCTCGGCGCCGTAATCCTGCCCGTCCTCGGCGTAGTAAAAGGTCTTGCCGCGGGTCATGGCGTCGAATTCCTCGGCCGTCATGTAGGGGGCGGCGAAGGCGGGCGTGGCGAGGAGGAGGGTCAGGGCTGCGAGTCTCATGCCGTAACCGTGCCAAACGGGGCGGTTTCCTCCAAGTCACAATTCCGCGCGGGGCAAGTTTGCGCGAAGATGACGCATAAAGGGGACGGAGGATGACATGGAACCGAACTGGGCTTTGATCGCGGCGGGGGCGGTGTTGGCGCTGCTTTATGGCGGGGTGTTCTGCTGGCGAGGGGAAAGCTGGCTGCGCTCGGGGGTCAAGACCGGGGCGGTGGTGCTGCCGGCGCTGGGGCTGATGGGGGCGGGGCTGCCGGGGCTGGCGCTGGCCGGGCTGTGGGCCTGTGCGGCGGGGGATTTCCTGTTGTCCCGGCCGGGCGAAGGGGCGCTGAAGGCGGGCATCGGGGCGTTTGCGGCGGGGCATATCCTGTACGTGGTGGCGTTTCTGACGGCGTTCCCGATGGGCAGCCCGGATGCGCTGTTCTGGGGCGTGGCGGTTGTGTTGGTGGCACTTGGTGCCTCGACCGAGGTCTGGCTGTCGCCGCAGACCGGCGCGTTGCGGCCCGCGGTGCGCGGTTACGTGGTGCTGATCCTGTCGATGGGCATCTGCGCGGCGCTGCCGGGTGGGCCACGGATCTGGGTTCTGTCGGGGGCGCTGTGCTTTGTCGCCTCGGACCTGATCCTGTCTACGCAGATTTTCATCCGTCCGGGCGGGCGCGGACCTGCGGTGGCGGTCTGGGTGCTGTATTGGGGCGCGCAGGCGCTGCTGATGGCCGGGTTCTGGACCTTCGCGCAGGCCTGAGGGCTTCCATTACGGGGGCAGGTTGTTTAGGTGGAAAGGGAATACCCTGCGGAGGCCCCCATGTCCTTTTTCGGCAAGCTCAAACAACGCCTGACGCGCTCTTCGTCGAAACTCGAGGAAGGGCTGGATGCGATTGTCGATGATGGCGGCGTGACCGAGACCGCGGCCCCTGCGGCGGAAGAGGCAAAGCCGGGTCTACTGGGCCGTCTGATCGGGCGCCCGGATGCCACGGTGGTGCGTCGCACGTTGGACGACGACATGCTGGAAAGCCTGGAGGAGTTGCTGATCGCCTCGGACATGGGCGTGGACACGGCGCTGCGGGTGACGGCGAACATCGCCGAGGGGCGGTTCGGCAAGAAACTGTCGACGACCGAGATCAAGACCCTGCTGGCCGACGAAATCACCCGCATCATGGAGCCGGTCGCCAAGCCGCTGCCGCTGTTTCCCAAAAAGCCGCAGGTCGTGCTGGTGGTGGGTGTGAACGGCTCGGGCAAGACGACGACGATCGGCAAGCTGGCCAGCCAGTTCAAGGGCGCGGGCAAGAAGGTGGTGATCGCGGCGGGCGATACGTTCCGTGCGGCGGCTGTCGAGCAGCTGCAGGTCTGGGGCGAGCGTGCCGGCGTGCCGGTGCTGACCGCGCCCGAGGGCAGCGACCCCGCCAGCCTGGCCTTTGACGCGATGACCCGCGCCGAGGCCGATGGCGCGGACCTGCTGATGATCGACACCGCTGGCCGCCTGCAGAACCGCAAGGACCTGATGGAGGAGCTGGCAAAGATCGTCCGCGTCATCCGCAAGAAGGACGAGACCGCGCCGCATAACACCTTGCTGGTGCTGGACGCGACGACCGGGCAGAACGCGCTGAGCCAGGTCGAGACGTTCCAGAAACTGGCCGATGTCTCGGGTCTGGTGATGACGAAACTGGACGGCACCGCCAAGGGCGGCGTGCTGGTGGCGCTGGCCGACAAGTTCGGCCTGCCGATCCATGCCATCGGCGTGGGCGAACAGATCGACGACCTGGCCCCCTTCGACCCCGAGGAGTTCGCCCGCGCGCTGACCGGTCTGGGCGACTGATCCGGCGCATCGGTCCGGGTTACCCACAGCTTTTCCACAAGAGTCTGCTTGTGAATCCATCCGGTGCGAGTCACAAATCCCGGAAACGCGCGGGATTGGCCCTGTTTTCAGGGGCTGGCTCGTGACTGGAATGGGAACTCTGGCTGTCGCATCCGATGCCAGTTGAAGACGCGGGCCGCCGAGATGCTTGAGATCCATGAGACGCTGAAATCCCAAGCTGAATGGGATAACAGCAGCCTTTTCAACGACATGGACGACCTGATGCAATGGGCTCGGGTCGATTATGACGGCGACGAGGGCGACTGGCCGGATGGCCGTGTCGTCTGTGCCGAATGCGTCGTGACCGAGGGCGAGGACGTCGTCGGCATGGGGCGAATCCTGTGGGATTCGCACATCGACGACGCGCTGCCCCGCGTGGCGCATCTGTGCCTGACCCCGGCGCACCGGACGGATTTCGTGCTGGAAAGCGTCGAAACCGTGCTGGTCGAGGCCTACGCGATGGACCCGATCGGCGGCGAAGTGGTGCGCCTGTCGGATGGCACCCAGATTGATCTGGCCGAGCAGGCGCAGGACCAACTGGCCGCGCTGATCGGGCTGGCCGAACCCCGGATGATATGAGCGCCTGGCTGACCTCGCTTGAGGGGACGGAGGCGGGCCATGATCTGGCCTTGGTGCTGGCGCTGCTGGCGGCGATCCTGCACGCGGTGTTCGGGGCGCTGCAAAAGGGGCGGCACGATCCGTGGCTGACGCGCGGGGTGATCGATGCGTTTTATGCGACGATTGCCGCTCCGTTCGCGCTGTTCGTGGTGCCTTGGCCCGAGCCGCATATGTGGCCGATCTTCGCGACCGCCTGGGTGATCCACATCGTCTATAAGACCCTGCAGGCGATGGCCTATACGCGCGGCTCTTACACGGTGGTTTACCCGGTGGTGCGCGGCATGGGGCCGTTCTTTACGGTGATCGGCGCCTACCTGCTGTTCGGAGAGGTGTTTGCCCCGCTGCAATGGCTGGGCGTGGCCGTGCTGCTGTGCGGGATCTTCGGGCTGGCGCTGTACAACTATCTGAAATTGCATGACAACCGGGGCCAGTTGGGGGCCGCGATGGGGTTTGCGGTGATGACCGGCTGCATGGTCGCCGCCTATACGACCTATGACGCTTACGGCATCCGGGCGACGGCCGATCCGTTCACCTTTCTGGCGTGGTTCTTCATGATCGACGGGCTGGTGATGCCGTTCGTGGCGGCCTTGCGCTGGCGATCGCTGGCCGTTCGTCCCGAGATGGGGCCGCTGATGCTGCGCGGGTTTTCTGGCGCGATCGTGGCGTTCTTCAGCTTTGGCGCGGTGATGCTGGCGACGCGGCTGGACAAGGTGGGCGAGGCGGCGGTCCTGCGCGAGACCTCGACCGTGTTTGCGGCCTTGATCGGATGGGTGTTTCTGAAGGAAACTGTGGGTCCGCGCCGGCTGGGTCTGATGGCCTTGATCGCGGCGGGGGCAGTCATTGTGGAAATGGGAGGCTGAGCGTATGGCCGGCAAGACAATCGACCCGAAGCTGAAAACCGCGTTGGAGCTGGGGCCGATCGTGGTGTTCTTTGCAGCCTACCTGCTGCTGAAGGACCGCGTGTTCACCATCGGCGGCACCGAGTATCAGGGCTTTATCCTGGTGACGGCGGGGTTCATCCCGCTGATGCTGATCTCGACCGGGTTGCTATGGAAGCTGTCGGGGCATGTCTCGAAGATGCAGGTGATCACGCTGGTGCTGGTGGTGATCTTCGGCGGGCTGTCGGTGTGGCTGAATGACGAGCGGTTCTTCAAGATCAAGCCGACGCTGATCTACCTGCTGTTCGGCGGCGCGCTGGGCGTGGGGCTGCTGCGTGGCGAAAGCTATCTGCAAGGGCTGATGGAGGCGACCTTGCCGTTGCAGCCCGAGGGCTGGATGATCCTGACGCGCCGGTTGTGCGCGTTCTTCTTTGGCCTGGCGGTGCTGAACGAGGTGATCTGGCGCACGCAAACCACTGAAACCTGGGTCTATTTCAAGACCTTCGGCCTGACGGCGGCGATTTTCCTGTTCTTCATGACCCAAGGGGCCGTGTTCAAGAAATACGGGATCGAAAAGGATCAGGGCTGACGCCGCGCGGCGTACAGGACTTGGCCACGCGGCAGCATCCGTGCGTCGCGGGTCAGGCTCCAGCCGGTTTCGGTGGCCAGAGCTTGAAGCTCGGTTTCCAGCACATGGAAGGGTGCCTTGGCCGGGTGCGTGACCACGCCGTCGGGCTGACGGTAGGGGCGCGCGGCCTCGTCCTGCGGGGCCAGAAAGACGGTGAACAGAAAGACCTGTAGCGCGGGAAAGCGGCGCAGGTTTTCTAGGGCCAAGCGCAGATGCGGCAGGGTCAGGTGCGGAAACACCGCAAAGGCCAGCGCATGGGTGATCGTGTCGGGAATGCCGGGGAAGGCGAAGGTTTCATCCTGGACCAGATGGGCGGGGTCGAGGCGGTCAGGATCGGGAAGCTCGTGGGTGCGGCCGGTCAACATCATGTCGCGCGACGGATCGGTGGCCCAGTAATGGCCCGGATCGAGATAGGGCACGGCCTTGCAGCCCAGCCGCAGCGAGCCCGCACCAATGTCGAGCAGGTGGTGATGCGGTTGCAAGCCCGCGTCGAGCAAGAGCGCCATCTGCGCACGCCCGGTTTCATCCCAGCGTCCGCCGACAATATCCCGGTGCCGCCCCTGCGCGATGGCGCGGGCGTAGAAATCGGGGGCTTGATAGGGGGATTTCTGGGACATGGCGCTGCATGAGGCGGGCGGCGCGGGCTGTCAAGGGGGAGGGGGCGCTGCCCCCTCTGGCCTGCGGCCATTCACCCCCGGAGTATTTGGTTCAGAAAGAAGCCGGGTCAGCCTTTTTGGCCGAAGAGGACTTTCTGGGCTTCGCGTTCTTCGCCGGTTTCGCGCTTGCGCTCGCGCAGGTCGGCGGCGAGGGCGCGGCCGCGTTGGACGGCGGGGCGGGCCGACAGTTCGTCCAGCCAGCGTTTGAGGTTGGGTTTGTCGTCCAGCGTTTGTTGCTGGCCTTCCCACAGCGAGACCCAGCCCCAGAGCGCCATGTCGGCGATGGAGTAGAAATCGCCCGCCACGTAGCGGTGTTTGCCCAGTTGGGTGTCGAGGACGCGGTAGAGGCGCGAGACCTCGTTGCGGTAGCGGTCCTTGGCGTAGGGCAGGTCGTTGGGGGGCTCCATCGAGGGGGCGTATTTGAGGAAGTGGTGGGCCTGACCGGCCATCGGGCCGACGCCGCCCATCTGCCACATCAGCCATTGGTCGACGGCGATGCGGTCGCGCTCGGTCTTGCCGTAGAACTGGCCGGTTTTGCGGGCGAGGTATTGCAGGATCGCGCCGGATTCGAAGATCGAGATCGGGGCGCCGTCGGGGCCGTCATGGTCGATGATCGCGGGCATCCGGTTGTTGGGCGAGAGTTTCAGGAACTCGGGCGCGAACTGGTCACCCTTGCCGATGTTGATCAGGTGCAGGGTGTAGGGCAGGCCCATCTCTTCGAGGGCGATCGAGATTTTCCAGCCGTTGGGCGTGGGCCAGTAGTACAGGTCGATGGGGGTCATGGTCGCTCCGGGTTCACTCCGGGCGTTAAGATGCGGCTTTGCGGGCGAAAGGCAAGGGGGCACGGGGGCGGGGCAGGATCCTGAGGCGTGACCAGCGGGGCTGCGTCTGGTCGGGCAGGGCGGCGCGCAGGGCCGGGAGCGGGTGGCGCTGGGGTTGGAACAAGAGCGCGCGGTAGAGGTTGAATACGCCGGGGCGCAGGTAGGCGGACCAGTGGCAGACGCGGCGCTACGGGGGCGCGACGGGCAGGCCGCGGGTAGAAAGCAGATCGAGCACGTTTGGGTCGTCCAGTTGCAGCGTCACCAGATTGGCGGTGCGGGGTGGGCAGGCGCCCATCGTGCGGTCGCCGGGGACGGGCGGGGCGATCAGCCGTTCGAGGGCGAAATCGTAGAGGTCGTTTTCACCGCTGGTGATTGAGAACACCTCGACCGTGCGGCCGGCGGGGCTGTTGAGGGCCTCGGCGGCGGCGGATTGGAACTCGGCCGGGGCCAGCAGCAGGGCGCGGTTCAGGCTGCCGGGGCGGGCGTGGTGCAGGGCGGTCAGGATGACGCGCGCGCCCATCGAGTGGCCGATGGCGTGGATCGGACGGTGCGGGGCCAGTTGGCGCAGGTGGTCCAGCAGTTGGGCCAATAGCGCGCCAGTGTCCTGCGCGCATTGGAACGCCTGCCAGAGGCTGCCCATCGCGGACCATCCCAGCGCGATTCCCAGACCGGGGCTGTCACCGTCGACAAACCCAAGGGCGCGGGGCCAGGACAGGGCCTTCCAATGGGTGGGCTCGTCGCGGGTGGACAGGATGTGGACATGCGGGCAGTCCGCGCCCGCGCCGGGGGCAAAGCGGAACCCGTGCACCATGATGACGATCGGCCCGTCGCCCGCAAGCACGCGGGCGTTCAGTGTGGGCCAGAGCGGCTGGGCGCTGCCATGCAGTGCCAGCCCGCGATCCGTGGCATTGATCCGAAGCAGCGGCATTCCCCTGACCCTCTGCTGTGTCTGTGGGCGCAATCTGCCCTGAGCGTGCAAAGCGGGTGTGAAAACATGGTAAAGGGAACGTAACGATTGACGCGTTGCGGGCGGGGGCGTATTTGGGCGCCCGTGGCGATTTGTTTACCGGATTGCGGGCCACGTTAAACATGCCGCTAAAGAGGTCAGACGAAAGCTCCCTTTCGCTTGGCCGAAACGGGAGTTTTTTTGTGCCCCGCGCAGGGGTCGCCGAAGGAGACGCACAATGAGCGACGATTGGGATATCCGCACGAAACTGGTCCACGAGGGCAGCCGCCGCAGCCAATATGGCGAGGTGAGCGAGGCGATTTTCCTGACCCAGGGCTTTGTCTATCCCACCGCCGAATCCGCCGAGGCGCGGTTCGAGGCGCTGGGCGAGGACGAATTCATCTATGCCCGTTATGGCAACCCGACCGTGCGCATGTTCGAAGACCGCATGGCCGCGATCCTGGGCTATGAGGACGCGTTCGGCTGTGCCTCGGGGATGGCGGCGGTCAACGGCGCGCTCATGGCGCTGAGCAAGGCAGGCGACCGCGTGGTGGCCAGCCGGGCTCTGTTCGGTTCGTGCCTGTACGTGCTGGAAAACGTGCTGGGCCGCTTTGGCGTAGAGATCGTGCTGGTCGATGGCACCGATAACGCCGCGTGGGAGGCCGCGATTACGCCCGAGACGACGCTGGTGTTCCTGGAATCGATCTCGAACCCGACGCTGGAAGTCATTGATCTGAAACACGTTTGCGATCTGGCCCATGCCAATGGCGCGCTGGTGCTGGTCGATGACGCGATGGCGACGCCGATCTTCAGCTACTCCAAGGCCTGCGGCGCCGATCTGGTGATCGTGTCGACCACCAAGCATGTGGACGGGCAGGGGCGCTGCCTGGGCGGGATGATCGTCGGCTCGCGCGAGCTGATCCGCGGACCGATCGAGACCTACCTGAAACACACCGGCGGCGCGATGAGCCCGTTCCACGCCTGGGTGCAGCTGAAGGCGCTGGAGACGATGGACCTGCGCGTGCGCGCGCAAGCCGATGGCGCGCTGGCCGTGGCGCAGGCGCTGGAAGGGCACCCCAAAGTGTCGCGCGTCAGCTATCCGATGCTGCAATCGCACCCGCAACACGCCGTTGCGATGCGTCAGGGCGAATCCGGCGGCACCGTGGTGGCGTTCGAGATCGCGGGCGGGAAAGAGGCGTGCTTCCGCTTCCTGAACGCGCTGAAAGTGTTCACCATCTCGAACAACTTTGCCGATGCGAAATCCATCGTGACCCACCCGGCCACGACGACCCACCAGCGCCTGCCGCAGGACCAAAAGGACATCTTGGGCATCTCGGGCGGTCTGGTGCGCCTGTCGGTCGGTCTGGAATCGCAAAAGGACCTGATCGCGGACCTGAAGGCGGCGTTGGAGCTAGCCTGATCCGAAAAAAGTGATCCGGGGTGCCGTTTTTGGCGTAATCCCTTTCGAAATTGGAAATTTGCCGGAAGAGTGATTAAGTTACTCTTCCGGGAGGAACCAGAGAGGGCCTGCGATGAACTTTCACAGTTCGGATATGAACCGCGAGTTGACGCGCGAAGAAGCCGCCGAGGCTTTGGCGCGTCTGCGGGCTTGGGCGCGCGGCGCGTCCGAGGCCGAGATTGCCGATCTGGACCCGGCCGTGGCGCGTCTGCTGCCGGGCGAGGCGTCGGACTATCCGGTGCTGTCGCGCCAGTACCCGGCCGATTTCACGGTGGATGCCGCCTATAAGGCGGGTCTGCCCGATCTGCAGAACGGCCCCACCAGCCTGATCCGCGGTGCCAAGCGGCAGATTCAGCATGTGGGGATCTCGAATTTCCGACTGCCGATCCGGTTCCACACCCGCGACAACGGCGATCTGACGCTGGAAACCAGCGTCACCGGCACCGTCAGCCTGGAGGCCGAGAAAAAGGGCATCAACATGTCCCGGATCATGCGGTCGTTCTATAAGCACGCCGAAAAAACCTTTAGCTTTGAGGTGATCGAGGCCGCGCTGGACGATTACAAATCCGATCTGGAGAGTTTCGACGCCCGCATCCAGATGCGCTTTTCCTATCCGGTGAAGGTGGAAAGCCTGCGCTCGGGGTTGATGGGGTATCAGTATTACGACATCGCGCTGGAGCTGGTGGAAACCGACGGCGTGCGCAAGAAGCTGATGCATCTGGACTATGTCTATTCCTCGACCTGCCCGTGCTCGCTGGAGCTGAGCGAGCACGCCCGCATGACCCGTGGCCAGCTGGCGACGCCGCATTCGCAACGCTCGGTCGCGCGGATCTCGTTGGAGGTGGCGGCGGGCGATTGCCTGTGGTTCGAGGACGTGATCGAGATGGCCCGCGCCGCCGTGCCGACCGAGACGCAAGTCATGGTCAAGCGCGAGGACGAGCAGGCCTTTGCCGAGCTGAATGCCGCCAACCCGATCTTTGTCGAGGATGCCGCGCGGCTGTTCTGCGAACAGCTGCACAAGGACCCGCGCGTCGGCGACTTTCGCATCGTGGCCAGCCACCAGGAAAGCCTGCATAGCCATGACGCGGTCTCGGTGCTGGTCGAGGGTGAGACGTTTGCGGGGCAAAGCATCGACCCGCGGCTGTTCTCGACCCTGTTCCACGTCGGCTGACTTAGGGTCATCTCCGCTTATTCCTTGGGCATGGGCCGCGTCCGGCGGCCTGCGCTGCCTGTTTTGGCGGCGTTCTATACGGCATTGCAGCGCGTGACGCCGGAAGGACTCGGTGCCGCTGGGGCGCTCTGGCAGGCTGATGCGCGGAATTCACAGGCCCCGGGGTTCGTCGCACAAGCGTGATCTTGCAGCGATAGGCTGAGCCCGGATGCCCAACCGGAAAGGACCGATCCGATGATCCATGTGCTCAACCCCTATCAACTGTCGACATCGATGTACCGTCTTGCCGCCTATGGCTGGGAGGCGCAGGTGACCCTGATGAAGGTCGTCACGCACCTGGCCACTGCTTCGAACCCGATGTTTGTGACCCGCGAGCGGATCCTGAAGGCCGCCGACGCGCCTGAGATTGCCGAGGCCAAGGTCGAGCCGGTGGTGGATGCCGCCGAACCCAAGAAGTACCGCGCCCCGTCAAAACCGCCGGCCATGCCCAAAGGCAGCGCGGCCGAGTGAGATCGCAGGCAATTGCTGCATTGCAGCAATTGCAGCGCGGCCATTCCGAAAGCGCATTGGTAAAGTCAGTCTGCCTGACCTAACCTGGTGTCAGGGAGAAAACCAAAGGTAACCGGAGTTTTCCAAAATGGCTGCACAAGCTTCTGTCGTTTTCGCCAAGGGTGGTCTGCGTGACCGCATTGACGCCTTTTTCGCCAACCTGGGCCAAGGCATGAGCGCTTACGCCCAGCACCGCTCGCGCGCGGATCAGGTCCGTGCCTTGAATGCGAAATCGGATGCGGAGCTGTCCAAGATGGGCATCACCCGCGATGATATCCCGCGCTACGTCTTCCGCGACCTGTTCTACGTCTGAGCAGGCTGGGGCAGAGGCGTCTGCCCGGATGAAAGCCCCGCGTCGTTCCAATCCGGCGCGGGTTTTTTCATGGTTATTGCACGGCCCCACCACGGAAAAAGGCGCGGCATTTGCCGCGCCTTTTGTGTTTCTTACCAACGCTTTGGCCGCGGGATCATTCCCAGCAGCTGACCAGAACGGTCATACCCGTCGCCTCGACCGTCAGGTCTTCGGGGGCCTTGTCGGTGATCTGGTCGGTTTCCTCGGTCTTGATGCCAGCATCCTTCAGCACCTGACGAATGACCGCGCCGTCCAGCGCAAAGCTGACGTCCTCGGGCAGCTGGCGGTTGCTTTCGGCGCGCGGCAGCAGCATGCCCAGCACCTCGCCGCCGGTGTCGTAGACCGGGCCACCCGCATCGCCGGGCAGGGTGACCATGGCCAGACGCTCCAGCGTTTCTTCGCCTTGCAGTCCGCGCAGGTCGGCAAGGGTGCCGAAGGTCAGCGTCGGCGCATCCAGCACACCCCCGTAGGAGTAGCCAGCCACGGCGACCTCGGATTGCAGGCGCGGCGTTGCGGTCTGGAACCGGGCGACGGCCATCGGGGCGAGCGTTTGCTTGGGTCGCAGAACGGCAATGCCCTGTGCGGCGTCGGTGGCCAGAACGGTGGCCTCGGTGTCGGCGTCCAGCGTGATGCGGGTGCAGGCGGCCACGGCGTCGGCGGTGGTCACGACGGCACCCTTGGGATCGACGTAAAAGCCCGAGCGCGTCAGTTTCGGCTGGCGCGTGGCCAGACCCGAGACCAGATCGACGCGCTGATCCAGCGTGCTGCCGGCGGCGGGGTCCAGAACGCCCTCGGTGCGGGCAAAGCTGGCGCGCATGTCATCCAGCAGGCGGGCGCGGCGCTCTTCGTCGCCGATCGGCCAGATCAGGGTGAAGCCCTTGATCTGCCCGTTTTGCAGCGACGCCTCGGTATGCGAGACGAAACGTGCGCCTTGCCCGACCAGCGTGAACGAGTCGCCGTCCAGTTTGCGCGGGCCTTTCAGCGGCACGATTTTCAGCGTCTGCATGATGTCGTAGAGGCCATACAGCGTGTTGCGGTCGCCGGTCTGCGAGATCAGCAGAACGCGCGCCTCGGGGACCGCGCCGGTGGCGGCGAAATGCGCGTAGGGGGCCTCGTACCGGTCGAATTTCACGGCACCCAGCGGCAGTTTCATGGTGATGCCGACGGTGGCGTCGGCGACGGTCTGCACGTCCAGCCCCTTGAGGATGGCGTTGTACTGGTCCAGCAGTTCAGCGCGCTGGCCAGTGGTCAGAACGCCGGTCGGTTCGTGGCCATACGCCTCTTGCCAGGCGGCCATCGAGGCGCGGGTGCCACGGCCGAAGGCGCCGTCGATGCTGGAGGTGTAAAAGCCCGCCCATTGCAGCAGGCGTTGCAGCTCCATCCGCTCGTCGCGGCTGAGGGCGGCCTCGGAGGCGCGCGCCTCGGACAGGGTTTCGTCGGGCAGGACTTGTTCCGGCTGGGCCTGAACGGTCGGCTGCGCCTCGGGTTGCGTCACGGGCTGCGAGGTCTCGGCCGGTGGCGTTGCGGGCTGGGTCAGCCCTGCGGTGCCGACGGGCCAGAACTGGCTGTCGAAATTGCCGGTATAGGCGATGAAACTGTCGCGCGGGATCTTGCCCTCGGCGCGGTAGACGCGCAGCACCTGTTCGGCGTCGTCACGCTGATACGGCCCCAGAACGATGGCGTACCAACCGCCACGCACGGCGAATCCGTTAACGTCCTGCAGCTGGGTGGCATAATCACGGGCGCGGCCCAAGGCCTCGGCCAGGGTTGGTTGCGCCTCGATCTGCACCCAAACGGTTTCTTCCTGAGCAAAAAGGCTCCGGCTCGCCATTGCCACGAAAAGTAAGGCGGCGATCACTAATCTCATCATAACGTAAAAAGGTCCTTGCCCTGTACTTGAATGCGTTCCTGTCTTCTTTTTTTACCAAATCAGGCGTCCTGTGCATCCAAATAATGCGCGCGGGTGGAATTGACCCCGCTTCCGCCGCGCCTTAGGTAGGGCGGGACTTTTTCCCGGGCCGCGCAAGGCCCCGACAGAGGCTGGACCGATGGCAGAGACGAGTGTGAAACCGCGCAGCTTTCAAGAGATCATCCTGAGGCTTCAGGCGTATTGGGCCGCGCAGGGCTGTGCCATCATGCAGCCCTATGACATGGAGGTCGGCGCGGGCACGTTCCACCCGGCGACCACGCTGCGCAGCTTGGGTACGCGCGCCTGGGCGGCGGCCTATGTGCAGCCCTCGCGCCGGCCCACCGACGGGCGCTATGGCGAGAACCCGAACCGTCTGCAGCATTACTACCAGTACCAGGTGCTGATCAAACCCAGCCCGGCGAATTTGCAGGACCTGTACCTGGGCTCGTTGCAGGCCATCGGCATCGACATGGATCTGCACGACATCCGCTTCGTCGAGGACGACTGGGAATCGCCCACCCTTGGCGCATGGGGTCTGGGCTGGGAGGTCTGGTGCGACGGCATGGAAGTGTCGCAGTTCACCTATTTCCAGCAGGTCGGTGGGCATGACTGCCACCCGGTGTCCGGCGAGCTGACCTATGGTCTGGAACGTCTGGCGATGTATGTGCTGGGCGTCGATCACGTCATGGACATGCCCTTCAACGCGCCCGACGCGCCGATCGCGCTGACCTATGGCGACGTGTTCCGCCAGACCGAGCAGGAATACAGCCGCTTCAACTTTGACACCGCCAACACCGAGATGCTGCTGAAGCATTTCGAAGAGGCCGAGGCCGAGTGCGAGGCGATTCTGTCGGCCGAACATGTCGACCCCAAGACCGGCAAGCGTATCATCATGGCCCACCCGGCCTATGACCAGTGCATCAAGGCCAGCCACCTGTTCAACCTGCTGGACGCGCGCGGCGTGATCTCGGTCACCGAGCGTCAGGCCTATATCGGCCGCGTCCGTGCGCTGGCCAAGCAATGCGCCGACGCCTTCGTGCAGACCGAGGCCGGGGGCTGGGCTGCAGAATGACCGGGAAACTGCTGGCGGGGTTGATCGTGATTACGGCTTTGGTCGCCGGTGTGGCGATGTATTATCTGCAGGTTTACGCCTATTATGACGAGGTATCGGCCAACGGGACCGACGACGTGATGATCACGTCGCTGTCCTCGGGGGTGCCGGAAAGCATCGTCTATGACAATTTCCAGGCGATCGATTCCGACAGCTCTCCGATCCGGTATCGTGCCTGTTTCACCACCGGCCATAGCCAGGCCATGCTGACCGAGACGTACAAGCCCTACGCCAAGGCCGAGCCGCTGGTCGCGCCCGGCTGGTTCGGCTGTTTCGACGCCAAGGAACTGGGCCACGCGCTGGAAAACGGCACCGCCCTGGCCTTTCTGGGGCAGGCGAATTTTCACTATGGCATCGACCGCATTGTCGCCGTGATGGACGACGGGCGCGGCTTTGTCTGGAACCAGATCAACCATTGCGGCGAGGTCGTGTTCAACGGCGAACCCGTCCCCGCAGATTGCCCAACTCCGCCGAAAGGCTACTGACATGCCCGATTTGCTGATCGAACTCTTTTCCGAGGAAATCCCCGCCCGGATGCAGGCCAAGGCCGCCGAGGATCTGCGCGCCCGCGTCACCGATGGCCTGGTCGAGGCCGGTCTGACCTATGCCTCGGCCGCCGCGTTTTCGACGCCGCGCCGTCTGACGCTGACGGTCGAGGGCCTGCTGGACCGCAGCCCGACCCTGCGCGAGGAACGCAAGGGTCCGCGCGTCGATGCGCCCGAACAGGCGATCGAGGGCTTCCTGCGCGGCGCTGGTCTGACCCGCGACCAGCTGGTTGAACGGGACGACAAGAAGGGCCGCGTGTTCTTTGCCGTGGTCGAGAAGCCGGGCCGCCCCGCCGCCGAGATCGTGGCCGAGGTGCTGGAGGCGACCATCCGCAACTTCCCCTGGCCGAAATCCATGCGCTGGGGCGCTGGTAGCTTGCGCTGGGTGCGTCCGCTGCACTCGATCCTGTGCATCCTGACCACCGAGGCCGGGGCCGAGGTCGTGCCGATGGACGTGGACGGCATCGTGTCGGGCAACACCACGCAGGGCCACCGTTTCATGGGCTCGGGCCGGTTCAGCGTGAACGGCTTTGACGATTACACCGCCAAGCTGAAGCGCGACCACGTCATCCTGTCGGCCACCGACCGCGCCGAGGCGATCTGGCACGACGCCACCAACATGGCCTTTGCCGCCGGGCTGGAGGTTGTCGAGGATCGCGGCCTGCTGGCCGAGGTGTCGGGTCTGGTCGAATGGCCGGTCGTGCTGATGGGCCAGATCGGCGAGGAATTCCTGGGCCTGCCGCCCGAGGTGCTGCAAACCTCGATGAAAGAGCACCAGAAGTTTTTCTCGGTGAAGAACCCCAAGACGGGCCGCATCGAACGCTTCATCACCGTGGCGAACCGCGAAACCACCGACCACGGCAAGACCATTCTGGCGGGCAACCAAAAGGTGCTGTCGGCGCGTCTGTCGGATGCGAAATTCTTCTGGGAGAACGACCTGCGCGTCGCCAAGAAGGGCATGAGCGAATGGACGGATCGCCTGTCCAACGTGACCTTCCACAACAAGCTGGGCACCCAGGCCGCCCGGATCGACCGTATCGCCGCGCTGGCCCGCGAAATCGCGCCGGTGCTGGGGGTCGAGGCGGGTCTGGCGCAGCAGGCCGCACAAGTGGCCAAGGCCGACTTGAGCTCGGAAATGGTGTATGAATTCCCCGAGCTGCAGGGCCTGATGGGCCGCTACTATGCCGAGGCCGCGGGCCTGCCGCAGGCCGTGGCAAACGCCTGCCAGCAACACTATGCGCCGCTGGGTCCGTCGGATGACGTGCCAAGCGAGGCGGTGTCCTCGATCGTCGCTTTGGCTGACAAGCTGGACACGCTGACGGGTTTCTGGGCGATTGACGAAAAACCGACGGGGTCGAAAGACCCGTTCGCGCTGCGCCGTGCGGCGCTGGGGGTGATCCGCATCATCCTGTCGGGCGATATCCGGGTGAACCTGGACCGCTTCATCGACAGCCAGCTGCTGAAGCACCACATCAACCAGTCGGATGCCGAGGGCGACAGCCTGGACGCGCTGAACGCCATGCTGGACGAGATCGCCGATCACGGTGTGTTCGGTGCGGCGTTGGAAACCGTGCTGCAAAGCGCGCAATCGGCCACCCGCGAAACCGTACAGGCCGTGACCGGCCCCGTGCCGGATATCAGCGCCGATCTGCTGGCCTTTTTCCATGACCGGCTGAAGGTCTACCTGCGCGATCAGGGGCTGCGTCACGACGTGATCGACGCCTGCCTGTCGATGCCGGGCAATGACGACCTGACCCTGCTGGTGAAACGCGCGCAGGCCCTGGGCGAGTTCCTGTCCTCGGACGATGGCGAGAACCTGTTGCAAGGCTTCAAGCGGGCCAACAACATCCTGACCCAGGCCGAGGCCAAGGACGGGGTTGAGTATTCCTATGGCGCGGACGTGAAATTCGCGGAAACCGTGGTCGAAAAGGCGCTGTTCGCAGCACTGGACGCGGCCGAGGCGCAGATTGCCCCGGCGATGGGGGGCGAGGATTTCGAGGGCGCGATGCGGGCGATGGCCTCTTTGCGGGCGCCGATCGATGCGTTCTTTGAGGGGGTGCAGGTGAACTCGGACAACGAGATCGTCCGCCGCAACCGCCTGAACCTGCTGTCGCGCATTCGCACGATCTGTCTGTCGGTCGCCGATCTGAACCGGATCGAGGGCTGAAACGGGGCAGGGGGCGCTGCCCCCGACCGCCTGCGGCGGCCTCCCCCGGGATATTTGTAAAAAGAAGAAAGCCCGTGTTCGGAAATATCCGGACGCGGGCTTGCCTTGTGGACCGGTCGGCGTATTCTGCGGCCATTCACGAAAGGTGCCGCAGTGCAGCAGAACGATCCTCATATCACCCTGATCACGCCGACCGCGCCGATGACGGCCTCGAGCCACGGGGGACGCGCGAAGTGTTTGCAGCGCCTGGTGCGCCTGGATTTGCCGGTGCCCAAGACCGTGGCGCTGAGCTTTGACGCGGTACATCGGATCGCGTCGGGCGAGATGCCCAACATCCGCGCGTTGATGGAGCCGTTCGGGGCGGCGCCGCTGCTGTGCGTGCGACCCTCGTCCGAGGACCCCGATTGGGGCGGTCCGGGGGCGGTGCTGAATATCGGCATGAACGATGCGGTCTATGTGGACCTGAGCGACCGGCTGGGTCAGGACGCGGCCAGCGCGATGTATCTGCGTTTCGTGCAGGCCTATGCGGTGCATGTGGCGCGTCTGGACCCGGATGTGTTCGACGATGTCGGGCTGGATGGGCCCGAAGGGCTGTCCGAGGCGTTGCGCGCCTATGAGGACGAGACCGAGGAAGAATTCCCGCAGGACCCGGCGGTTCAACTGGGCGAGGTGCTGCGATCCATGGCGCGCGCGTGGGAGGGCACGACCGCCCGTCTGCTGCGCCAAGCCAAGGGCGCGCCTGCGGATGCAGGTTTGGGCCTGGTGGTGCAGGAGATGGCGCTGGGGCTGGGCTTGGGCGAATGTGGCTCGGGCGTGATCCAGCTGGTGAACTCGAAAACCGGGTTGCCGCAAATCACCGGGCGCTACCTTTCGCAAAGCCAGGGGCGCGACGCGCTGTCCGCCGGTGCGGGCGCGATGTTCCTGGAGCGTGATCCGCGTGGGCCCTCGCTGCAAGAGTTGGAGCCTGAGGCGTTCGATGATCTGATCCGGCACACGCAGCTGATGCGTACCCGCCTGCGCGAAGAGATGCAGGCCGAATTCACCATCGAGAACGGCCATGTCCACCTGCTGGACGGGGTGCGCGTGGCGCGCAATGCGCGGGCCGCCGTGCGGATCGCTGTCAGCCTTGCGGAGGACGGGATCATCCCCCAGGAAGAGGCGCTGACCCGGATCGAGCCGCGCGCCATCAACGAATTGCTGCACCGTCAGATCGATCCCGAGGCCAAGCGCGACCGCATCACCCGCGGGATCGCCGCCAGCCCCGGTGCCGCGTCGGGCCGGATCGTGTTCTCTGCCGCCGAGGCGCAGGCCAGTGCCGCGCGTGGCGAGGCGTGTATTCTGGTGCGGCGCGAGACGTCCTCGGAGGACGTGCGCGGGATGCATGCGGCCGTCGCCGTGCTGACTGAGCGGGGCGGGATGACCAGCCACGCGGCCGTGATCGGGCGCGGCATGGGCCTGCCCTGCGTTGTGGGCGCGTCCAGCCTGACGTTCAACACCCGTCGCAACACTCTGATGGCGCCGGACGGGCGGGAATTCCGCGCGGGCGACATCATCACCATCGACGGCACCAATGGCGAGGTTCTGGCTGGCGAAGCCCCGATGCTGGAGGCCGCGCAGGACGACGCGTTCCAGACCCTGATGGGTTGGGCGGACGAGCACCGCGACATCGGCGTGCGAGCCAATGCCGACACCCCGGCGGACGCGACCACCGCGCGCAATTTCGGGGCGCAGGGGATCGGCCTGTGCCGGACCGAGCACATGTTCTTTGAGGCCGACCGCCTGACCGTGATGCGAGAGATGATCTTTGCCGATGACAGCGAGGATCGCCGCGCAGCTCTGGAGCGGTTGCTGCCGATGCAACGCGCCGACTTTGCGGAGCTTTTCCGCATCATGCAGGGGCAACCCGTGTGCATCCGCCTGTTCGATCCGCCCTTGCACGAATTCCTGCCCAGCGACCGTGCGGGCCACCGTGAACTGGCCGAAGCGCTGGATCTGCCGCTGTCTGACGTGACCCGCCGGGTCGAGGCGCTGTCGGAATACAACCCGATGCTGGGGATGCGTGGCGTGCGTCTGGGGATCACTGTCCCCGAGATCTACGAGATGCAGGCCCGCGCGATTTTCGAGGCCACCATCGAGGCCAGCCGCGATGGCGATCCGGTGGTGCCCGAGGTGATGATCCCGCTGGTCTCGGCCAAGCGCGAGGTTGAGCTGGTCAAGACCCGCATCGACGGCATCGCCGCCGCCGTGCGCAACGAAACCGGGGTGAATTTCGCCTACCGTCTGGGGGTCATGGTGGAAACGCCGCGCGCCGCCCTGCGGGCCGGGGAAATCGCGCCGTTCAGCGCCTTCCTGTCCTTCGGCACGAACGACCTGACGCAGATGACCTATGGCCTGTCGCGCGACGATGCGGGGCGATTCATGTCGGCCTATGTGCAGCAGGGCGTGTTCCCCGAGGACCCGTTCCACATGCTGGACACCGACGGCGTGGGCGAGCTGCTGAGCATCGGCGCCGAGCGCGGCCGCGAGGTGCGCCCGGACCTGACCCTGTCGATCTGCGGCGAGCATGGCGGCAACCCCGAATCAATCGCCTTCTGCCGGGCTGCGGGCTTCAACTACGTGTCCTGCTCGCCCTTCCGGGTGCCGGTGGCGCGACTGGCGGCTGCTCAATTAGCAGTCAGGGACAAAATGCGCTTCCCCGAAGCTAAGTAACAGTTTCGTAAGGACTTTCTATTTATGAATCGAAGGCATCGGCAATGCTCCGCCGGTGCCTTTTTCGTTGTCAAGGGGGCGTGGGTGGACGAAATCGAAAATTTTCTCTAAGGGGCAGGTGCTATTGCCGGGTTCCTTTGGGTTTCGGCGTGGTTCGGAGACTGAAAAAATGCGTATCTTTCTGGCCTTTGTTCTGGCCCTTTCGGTGGTGACGCCGGCCTTTGCCGACACCCCGATGGACCAGGTGCTGAAGCAGGAACAGCGCGGGTTGTTTGGGCTTTCTGCCACCCGTCTGAGCAAACTGCTGCACCCCACGGGCAAGGTTGAAAACATCAGCTATTCCAAGGAATGGCTGGCAGGGCTGCCCTCGGCACAGGGCGGTGACGAATGGCGTTGCCTGGCCGAGGCGCTGTATTTCGAGGCCCGCGGCGAAAGCGTGAAGGGCCAGTTCGCGGTGGCCGAGGTCATCATGAACCGTGTCGACAGCCCTCGTTTCCCCGACACGGTGTGCGGTGTGATTCATCAGGGCACCGGCCGCAAATACCAGTGCCAGTTCACCTTTACCTGCGACGGCCATGCCGAGGTGATCGCCAATCCGCAGGCGTTCGAACGCGTGGGCAAGGTGGCCAAGTTGATCCTCAGCGGGGCGCCGCGCGCGCTGACCGACGGGGCGACCTACTACCACACCAACGCCGTTGCGCCGAAATGGTCGCGTAAATTCGCCCGGACGACGACGATTGGCGTGCACCATTTCTATCGTCCCCAGACCGAGTTGTCGCAAAACTGAGTATGCCGGTTTTGTCCGCCATTTGGGCGGAACCTGTCTGTCATCCCGCCCGCCTAGCGGGTAGGGTGGCGGCGTAGCGGTGGACGGAAGGAAAGCATGTCGCAGGAACTCAAGTGGGCCTTTGGCCACCCGTCGGAACGGGCCGAGGGCACGGCTGACGGGCCGCTGGATCGCATTTCCTTGCGCGACCATGTCGTCGAGGTGGAAATCGGCGCCTTCCAAAAGGAACGCGGCACCACCCAGCGTGTGCGCTTCAACATCGTGGTCGAGGTGCAGCCGCTGACCGGCCCCGTCGATGACGACGTGGATCGCATCCTGTCCTACGACCGAGTGACCGAGGCGATCGCTCACGAACTGGCCGCCGAACGTCTGAATCTTCTGGAAACCCTGGCCGAGCGGATCGCCGAACGCATCCTGGCCGAACCCCAGGCCATGCGCGTCTTTGTGCGGATCGAGAAACTGGATCGGGGCCCCGGCGCTCTGGGCGTCGAGATCGTGCGCGCCCGCAAGGACGTGCACCCCGCCGACCACCCCGAGGACAAGCCCCATCCGCAGGTGGTGTACCTGTCGAACGCCGCGATTGCCTCGCCCCTGCTGCGTCACTGGCTGGACCAGTTGGAGGCCGAGCATCGCCCCACCATCCTGTGCGTCGGCGCGCCCGACATTGCCGCGCCGCGCGCCTCGAACCCGTTGGCGCAGCGCCGCATCGACCTGCTGGCGATTGAACAGAACGCCTGGGTTCTGGCCGGGCGCGACAAGCGCTGCGTGGTGGTCAACACCCGGACCGAGCTGGACTGGTCGATGAAGAACGACCAGCTCAGCGTCTGGGCGCCCTCGAAGATCGTTCTGGATGCGGTGGACGGCCCCTCGGCCCAGCCGCGCGATGCGCTAGCGCTGGTGCTGTGGTTCGCCCGTGCGATGCAGGCCGCCGACGTCGTCATCATCGGCGAGGACCTGCCCCAAGACGACACATTGCCCTTGCGGGCCGTAGCCGCAGACGTGAAAATGATCTGACCGCACCCGTTTCGGCCCGCCGCGCAGGATGTCATGAAACGCTATTACCGCCCCATCCCCCAGATCGACAGCGCTCGCCCCGATGGCGCGCTGACCCTTGCCGGTGGCTGGGCCTGGTTCGACCGGATCGAGGTGCTGACCCGCAGCGGCGCGCATCTGATCCCCGCGCAGGACGCCCCGCCCGAGGTGTTGGAGCGTCTGATCGCCCCGCGCCCGGACATCGCCGGGGTGCCGATGTCGCGCCCCTCGGTGATGGGGATCCTGAACGTGACGCCCGACAGTTTCTCCGACGGCGGCGACCATGACGCGCCCGACGCGGCCCTTGCCCATGCCCGCCAGATGATGGCCGAAGGCGCGGACCTGATCGATGTGGGCGGCGAGTCGACCCGCCCCGGCGCGGCTTGGGTCTCGGTCGGCGAAGAGGTCGCCCGCGTGACCCCCGTGATCCGCCGCATCCGGGCCGAAATGCGGCTGCCGATCTCGATCGACACGCGCAAGCAGCCGGTGGCGCAGGCCGCGATTGCCGCCGGGGCCGATATCGTGAACGATGTCTCGGGCTTTACCTTCGACGCGGCCCTTGGTGCCTATTGCGCGGCGGAAAATCTGCCGGTGATGGTGATGCACACCAAAGGCGATCCACAGACGATGCACCTGTCGCCACAGTACGAAAACGTCCTGCTAGAGGTTTACGACTTCCTCGAAGAGCGCGTCACCCATCTGGAATCGCTGGGCATTCCGCGCGGGCAGATCATGGTCGATCCCGGTATCGGGTTCGGCAAGACGCTAGAGCATAACCTGCTGATCCTGAACCGGATTTCGCTGTTCCACGCGCTGGGGTGCCCGATCCTGCTGGGCGTGTCGCGCAAGCGGTTCATCGGGACCATCGGCAACGCGCCGGAACCAAAGGACCGCGCGGCGGGCTCTTTATCCGTTGCGTTGCGCTCGGTTCTGGACGGGGTGCAGATGCTGCGCGTCCATGACGTGGCCGAGACGCGCTCGGCCCTGAACCTGTGGACAGCGGTCAGCGATGGGCGGGTCAGCGGCTGACAAACAGCCGCTTCAGCGCGCCGAACTGTCCCAGCGCGACGCCCGACAGGATCAACGCCAGCGCCCAGATCAGGCTGGGGGGCAGGGGTTCCGCCAGCAGCCACGCGCCCAGCACCACCGACCACACCGGCACCTGGTAATTCACCAGCGTCAGAAAGGTCGGCCCGGCCGAGCGGATCACCAGCACCCGCAGCAGGTTCATCGCCGCCGTTGATACGACGCCCAACCCCAGCAGCGCCCACAAAGCGTTGGCCGAGGGCACCGGCGGCACCCCCTCGAACACCACGGAAAACGGCAGGGTAATCACCGCACCCGAGGCCATCATCAGCGTCGTCAGCCCGATCGGATCGACCGGCGGCAACCGGCGGATGGTGATCGAGTTGACCGCATAGCACAGCGCCACCGCGATACAGGCCAGCTGGCCCCAGATTTCCAACGCAGCACCCGATCCGGTCAGCGCGCCCTGACCGACCAGCAGCCAGACGCCCACCACGCCCATGCCCACGCCGATGATCTTACGCGCATTCAGCCGCTCTCCGGCGACCATGACATGCGCCAGCGGCAGCACAAAGATCGGCACTGCCGCCATCGCCGTCCCCGCAAACCCCGAGGTCACATGCGTCTGCCCCCAGTTCAGCAGCAAAAACGGAATGCCCGAGCTGACCGCCCCGGTCCACACGATCTGCGCCCAGGTCGGCCGCTGATCGGGGTCCAGCGCCAGCCGCCAGCCCTGCCGCCCCCAGACCACCGCCAGCACGGCCGCCGCAATCGCCAACCGCCCCGTCGCCAGCCAGAACGGCGGGATGCCACCGCCAAGGGCGATCTCGATCCCCATGAAGGTGGACCCCCAGACGAAGCCCAGAATGCCGACCATCAGCCAGCTGGATTTGGTGATCTGCGGCTCCATCCGCCCCTCCTGAAAGGAAAAACCCCCGGCGTGCAGGCCGGGGGTTCAAAGATCAGGCCATCCGGCCCGGCCTTAGTTCTTCGACTTGTCGACCATCTTGCCGGCCGAGATCCACGGCATCATGCCGCGCAGCTTGGCGCCGGTGGCTTCGATCATGTGCTCGTCGTTGGCACGGCGCGAGGCCTTGATGGTGGGCTGGCCAACAGCGTTTTCCAGCATGAAGTCACGCACGAATTTGCCCTGCTGGATGTCGGTCAGGACGTCCTTCATGGCTTTCTTGGTCTGCTCGTAGGGCAGGATGCGCGGGCCGGTGACGTACTGGCCGTATTCCGCGGTGTTCGAGATCGAGTAGTCCATGTTCGCGATGCCGCCTTCGTAGATCAGGTCGACGATCAGCTTCACTTCGTGCAGGCACTCGAAATAGGCCATTTCCGGTGCGTAACCGGCTTCGACCAGGGTCTCAAAGCCGCAACGGATCAGCTCGACCAGGCCACCGCACAGAACGGCCTGCTCGCCGAACAGGTCGGTTTCGCACTCTTCACGGAAGTTGGTTTCGATGATGCCCGAACGGCCGCCACCGATTGCCGAGCAATACGACAGACCGATTTCCAGCGCCTTGCCCGAAGCATCCTGATGCACGGCCACCAGGCAGGGCACGCCGCCGCCTTTGGTGTATTCGCCACGCACGGTGTGGCCGGGGCCCTTGGGGGCCATCATGATGACGTCGACGCCGGGCTTCGGCTCGATCAGGCCGAAATGCACGTTCAGGCCGTGGGCGAACGCGATGGCAGCGCCTTCACGCAGGTTGTCGTGGACATAGGCCTTGTAGGTCGCGGCCTGCAGTTCGTCGGGCATGGTGAACATGATCAGGTCGCACCAGGCTGCCGCTTCGGCGATGCCCATGACCTTCAGGCCTTCGGCTTCGGCTTTCTTGGCCGAGGGCGAGCCTTCGCGCAGCGCGACGACGACGTTCTTGGCGCCCGAGTCGCGCAGGTTCAGCGCGTGGGCGTGGCCTTGCGAACCGTAGCCCAGGATGGCCACTTTCATGTCCTTGATCAGGTTGATGTCGCAATCGCGATCGTAGTAAACGCGCATTTTGGCGCTCCTTCCTTATTGTGTTCTGGGCGCACTATCTGCGGAAACCGGCGCATTTGGGTTTCAAACTTTGACGATCTTCGCAATTCGTGTAAGAAATCATTCTCAAAATAGCCAATAGTCGGAAAAATCATGCTGGATGACACCGATCGGCGCATTCTGCGCCAGTTCCAGGCCGATCCCGGCCTCTCGACCGCGGATCTGGCCGAACGCGCCGGCATCACCGCCGCCACCTGCTGGCGACGGCTGGAACGGATGCAGGCGCAAGGCATCCTTCTGGGCCAACAGGCCGTCATCGACTGGCGCGCGCTTGGGTACGAGGTTGAGGTCTCCCTCCGCATCACCCTCGACAAAACCAACCCGCGCGCCTTCGACGATTTCCTCGCCGCCGCCCGCGAGGTGCCCGAGGTGTTGGAAATCCAGACCTTCCTCGGTCAGGTCGACGTCCGCCTCTCTGTCATCGCCCGCGACATGGCGCATTACCAGCAGATCTACCGCAGCCGCATCCTGACCCTGCCGCATATCGCCGACCTCGACGCCCTGATGCACGTCGCCCGCATCAAGGAAGACGAAGTTCTCCCCGTCTGACCGCCTCCCAGCTTCTTTCTGATCCAAATACTCAATCCACGGCCCGACACCCATGATCGACCTCGACGATATCGACCACCAGATCCTGCGCGCCCTTGCACAAGACGCCACCCTCTCCGCCGGGGCCCTTGGTCGCCGCCTCAACCTCAGCCAACCCGCCACCTGGCGCCGCATCAAGCGCCTGCACGACTCCGGCGCGATCAAGGGTCGCCGCCTTGTACTGGACCGCGACAAGCTCGGCTTCGGCGTCACCGTCTTTCTGGGCGTCAAACTGGCCACCAAGGGCCGCGTCAGCCTCGAGGATTTCGAGCGCGTCGTCACCGCCATCCCCGAGGTCCAGACCGTCGAGCACATCCTCGGCATCTACGACTACCGCCTGAAGATCGTCGCCCGCGACATCTCTGACTTCGAGCGCGTCCTGCGCCGCCGCATCATGGCCCTTCCCGGCGTCGGCAACGTCGAGGCGAACGTCATGCTCTCCGAAGAACGCCGCCCCGGTCCGCTCTGACCCTGTATGCGACGGTAGACTTGGACAAGCCCGCCAAACCGCGCTACCCCTATCCCAAATTTGGGAGAGAACACATGCCTGCACTGCTCGATACCGTCGATCCCGACGGCCTTTTGGAATTTTCCGTCGTCTTCACCGACCGCTCGCTGAACCACATGTCCGCCACCTTCCAGCAGGTGATGCGCGACATATCGGGCATGCTGAAAGAGGTCTACCACGCCGATGGTGTCGCCCTCGTCCCCGGCGGCGGCTCCTACGCGATGGAGGCCGTCGCCCGCCAGTTCGGCCATGACGCCCACGCGCTGATCGTGCGCAACGGCTGGTTCTCCTATCGCTGGAGCCAGATCTTCGAGGCAGGCAATTTCGCCGCCCAGACCACCGTTTTCAAGGCCCGCCAAACCGGCAACGGCGCGCAATCCCCCTTCGCTCCGGCCCCGATCGAGGAAGTGACCCAAGCCATCCGCGAGGCCAAGCCCGACGTCGTCTTCGCCCCCCATGTCGAAACCAGCGCCGGTCTGATCCTGCCCGACGACTACATCACCGCCCTGGCCACAGCGGCGCATGAGGTCGGCGCCCTGATGGTGCTCGACTGCATCGCCTCGGGCTGCGCCTGGGTCGACATGACCAAAACCGGCGTCGACGTGCTGATCTCGGCCCCGCAAAAGGGCTGGTCTGCCTCCCCCTCGGCAGGTCTGGTGATGATGTCGCAACGCGCGCTCGACCGTCTGCCCAACACCCAGTCCGACAGCTTCGCCATCGACCTGAAGAAATGGCACGCGATCATGCAGGCCTATGAAAACGGCGGCCACGCCTACCACGCCACCATGCCCACCGACGCCCTGCGCGCCTTCCGCGACACCATGCAGGAAACCCGCGCCTACGGCTTCTCCCGCCTGCGGGCCGCGCAATGGCAGCTGGGCGACGGCGTCCGCGCCATGCTGGCCGCCAAGGGCGTGACCTCGGTCGCCGCCGAAGGCTTCGGAGCCCCCGGCGTGGTCGTCAGCTACACCACCGACCCCGAGATCCAGAACGGCAAGAAATTCGCGGCCCTCGGCATGCAGATCGCCGCCGGCGTCCCGCTCGCCTGCGACGAGCCCGAAGGCTTCATGACCTTCCGCCTCGGCCTGTTCGGGCTCGACAAACTTTACGATGTGCCCGCCACGCTCAACCGCCTGAAAACGGTCATCGACCAAGTCCTCTGAGATCAACAAAGCCCGCCCCAGACACCGGGACGGGCTTCTTCTTTTTCCAAATATCCCGGGGTGAATGGCCGCAGGCCAGAGGGGCAGCGCCCCTTTTACCCCTTCGTCCCCAGTCCCAGCTGCATCATGGTCTTGCGCACCGGCGCCAGCGAGTAGATCGCGTTCAGCCCCGCCGCGCGCAGATCGCGCAACGGCCGCGCCTCCATCATCGAGGCGCGGTTCAGCACGTCGATCCCCGCCACCCGTGCGCGCACTTCCATGTGACGCTTGCGGTGATAGGCCTCCAGCATTTGCGCATCGCCCAGCCGCTCGGGGGCGGCCTCTGCCAGCTCCAGCAGCACGCGCATATCGCCCAGCGACATGTTCAGCCCCTGCGCTCCGATCGGCGGCACCACATGAGCGGCCTCGGCCACCAGCGCCACGCGCTCGGCATACATGCGTTCGGCATACTGGCTGATGATCGGCCACACCGTCCGGCGCGAGGCCAGCGTCAGCGGTCCGAACAGCCCGCAGGAGCGTTCGTTCATCGCCGTCTCGAACTCGGCCTCGGGCAGCTCGGCCAGCCGCAGCACCTCGGGCCCGCGCTCCATCCACACAATGGCCGAGGAGGGCAGACCGTTGTAATCGGGCAGGGGCACCAGCGTGAACGGCCCGCCCGAGCGGTGAATCTCGGTAGACACATTCTCATGCGGAATCGGATGGGTGACGGCAAAGGCCAGCGCCTTTTGACCGTAGCGGATGGTCTTCACCTTCACGCCCGCCGCCTCGCGCACTGGCGAGTTTCGCCCGTCCGCCGCGATCACCAGCCGTGCGCGCACCATCGTGCCGTCGCTCAGGCCAACGCGGGCTTCGGCTTCGCGGGTGAACAGGCTGGCGGTGCCGGTGCCGGGGCGAAACTCGACATTGGGCATCTCGGCCAGTCGCGCCACCATTTCCCGGCGCAGCAGCCAGTTGGGCAGGTTCCAGCCAAACGGCCGCTCGGAAATGTCTGAGGCATTGAAATCCTTGACGATTCTCGGCTCGGGCACCGCGCCGCCTGCATCCACGATCCGCATGATCTGCAACGGCGCGGCATAGGCGTCCAGACGCTGCCACAGGCCCGCGCGCTCTAGCAGAGCCTGCGCGGGTTGCAAAAACGCCGTCGTCCGCAGGTCGGAACCGGCGGCGTCACGCTCTGTCACAGGGGGGGTCGGGTCCACGCACAGGACCGAGAAACCGGCCGATCCGAACACGGCCGCGGCGGTCAACCCGGCGACGCCGCCGCCGGAGACCAGGATATCAACGTCTTGGGTGCTCATCTGGAATGCCTCCTGCGCGGCAACCTAGTGCCAAACAGGGGGGCATTCCAAGCGGCATCCTGTCATCCCCGAGAGATGATGATCAGCAGCACATACATCACCGGCACCAGCGCCAGCGCGGGGATGTACAGACCGGGCACACCAAAGAAGAACACCGAGGCACCCCAGGCGACCAGCGCCAGCAGGGTCGCCAGCAGGAGGATCGTATCGGGCGAGGATGTCTTGGTTTCGGTTGCGGGGGCGTTGGTGGCGTCGATCGCGGTCATGTCGTTATCCTGTTAAATGAGGGTAAAGAGCCATTTAACATTCACGTTTGCGAATTTAATGAGCCGGATTGCCGCACTGCGGCAAGCGGACGCGATCACAAATGCGTCAGCGCAGACGGGTCAGGAAATCAGCCAGGTCGTCGGTGTGGTGGTGGATATGCTCGGCCTGATGCGGGGCGGGGGCGACGTGCACCGTCCGCATCCCCATTGCATGGGGGGCGGCCAGGTTGCGCGGGTCGTCCTCGAACATGGCGGCGCGGGTCGGGTCCAGCCCGTCGGCCTCGAATATCTTGCGAAATGCGTCGGGTTGCGGCTTGGGGATAAACCCAGCGTTTTCAACGCCGTATACCGCATCGAACAGCCCGTCCAGCCCGCGCGCCTCTAGCACCCGCCGCGCATAGGGTGCGCTGCCGTTGGTGTAGACGATCTTGCGCCCCGGCAGGGCGGTGATCGCCGCGGCAAGGGCGCTGTCGGGTTCCAGATGCGACAGGCTGATCTGGTGCACCTCGTCCAGATAGGGCAGCGGGTCCACGTCATGCTCGTGCATCAGCCCGGCCAGCGTGGTGCCGTAGGTCTGCCAATAGTGTTGCCGCAGGTGGTTCGCGCGGGCCTGATCCACGCCCAAGGACCGCATCACATAGGCCGTCATGCGCTGTTCGATCTGGTCGAACAGGCGCGCGCGGGGCGGGTAAAGCGTGTTGTCCAGGTCGAAAACCCAGAAAGTGACGTGACTGAAAGCTTCCTTTGGCATGATCCGACGCTAGATTGCCGCGACGAAAGGCGCAAGAAGCTGGGCTTGATCGCAGGCGAAACACGGGCTTACTGTGACCGGATGCGAATGGGGATGGGAAAAGGAACAGGCGGTGCAGAAAGACGCATATACGCTGATACTCGAAGCAATCGACGAAGGAACATACCGTCCGGGTGATCGCTTGGTCGAAAGCGAGCTGGCCGACCGGTTCGGTGTGTCGCGGACTCCGATCCGCGAGGCGCTGCAGCGGCTTGAGACACAATCCCTTCTGGCGCGCGACGGGCGCAGCCTGATCGTGGCCTCGCTGGATCACAACCAGCTGTCCGAGCTTTACGTCGTGCGCGCCGAGCTGGAGGGTCTGGCCGCTCGTCTGGCCGCCCGCCACGCCACCCCCGAGGAGGTGCGCGTTCTGTCCGAGATGGTTGAGGAAGACGCGGCGTTGCTGGGCAATCCGCATGCGCTGTCGCGGGCGAACCGGCGGTTCCACAAGCAGATTCATCTGGCCTCGCACAACCGCTACCTGGTGCAGCAGCTGGACCTGGTGCATCGCTCGATGGCGTTGATGGCGACGACCTCGCTGGCGGCCGAAGGGCGCGGCGAGGTGGCGCTGGCCGAGCACACCGCCATCGTCGACGCGATCCGCACCCATAACGAGGATCGCGCCTATGAGGCGCTGAAAGACCACATTTCAAAGGCTTTCATCACCCGGCTGAAGCTGGACGCCTCGAACGCCTGAGCCGGGCAGCGACAGGCCGTGGTTGGTCTTGTCCCAGTAGAACGGGGCAAAGACCAGCTCGTACAGCGCCTTGTACGCGGCCAGAACGCCCAGCGGGAAATACAGGTGCAGGCTGGGAATCCACAGCAGCAGGTGGCGATGCGCGGGGCCTGACACCGCCAGAGTCGCCGCCAGCATCGCGCAGATCTCGACCGTAAAGAACATGCCCCCCATCGCGGCGATCAGCCCCGAGGGGACGACCGCGCTCAGCGGGTGATAGGCACCCAGCACGATCAGCCACATCGACCACAGCAGCGGCGCCAGCAGGAATTGCGACAGCGCCGTGATGAAATGCGCCTGAAAGCCCAGGAATTTCCACGCCCCCAATTGCCGGAACAGCCGCGCGGGGCGGCGCATGTGGACCATGTAGGTGACCATGTACCCCTTCAGCCAGCGCGAGCGTTGCTTGACCCAGGGCACCGTCCGGCAGTTCGCCTCTTCGCGGGTCGTGGTGTGCAGCATCTCGGTCCGGTAGCCGTGGCGCGCCAGACGGAACCCCAGATCGGCGTCTTCGGTCACGTTATGGGCGTCCCAGCCGCCCAGCTGTTCCAGCGGGGCGCGGCGGAAATACAGCGTGGTGCCGCCCAGCGGGATGGCAAAGCCCAGCCGCGCCAGCCCCGGCATCATCACCCGGAACCACGTCGCGTATTCGATGGTGAAACAGCGCGCGAGCCAGTTCTGCCGCGCGTTGTAATAGTCCAGCACGCCCTGCAGGCAGACCAGATCGTCGGGCGCGGCCATGAAGCGCGCGGCGACCTTGTCCAGCTGATCCGGCTCGGGCGCGTCCTCGGCGTCGAAAATGCCGATGATGTCACCCCGGCAGAAATCCAGCGCATAGTTCATCGCGCGCGGTTTCGTGCGGGGCTGGCCGTCCGGCACCACGACGACGCGCATCCAGTGCGGCAGTGTCGAGGCGGCGATCGCCTCTTGCGTCAGGGTGTCGGTTTCCTCCAGCACCAGCACCACGTCCAGCAGCGCCTTGGGATAGCTCAGCCGCTCCAGCCGTTTCAGCAGCACCGTCGCCACCTCGGTCTCGCGGAACAGCGGCACCAGCACAGAGATGCGCGGGCGTTTCTGACCGGGCTGCAAGGGCGGATCGGGGGGCGGGGCAGGGGCCGTGACATGGGCCACCATCGCCGCCAGTTTCAGCGCGCCCGCGACGACCAGCGTGAACCCGGCCCACAGCGTCAGCAGGCTGAACACCCATTCGGGCTGCCAGATCGTCAACATCAACGCGCAAAGCAGCGTCAGGCCGGTCAACAGGATGCGCAGGCGCGTGACGCCCTCCCATCCGCGACAGCTTTCAGAGGCGGGGGGGCGGGCCTGCGCCTGTTGGGTCAGCGCCGGGCGACCCAGCCGGGCCAGTGCGGCCTGCACCTCGGCCTGCGTGGCGATCACGGGCTGGATTACACCCCAATCGACGGGCAATCCCGCCATCTGCCGGTCGAACCGTTCAGCCCGGGCGGTGGCGACCAGCGTCACGCCGCCATCACGTCCCAGCGGCAGCACCGACAGGTGCAGGCAGGTCAGCAGGCCCGCCTGTTCGACCATCGTCGCGTCGGGGCGCATCATGTCGGGCGAAAACCGCGGCGCGCCCAGCCAGTCCGCCGCCCAATCGGCCGCGCTTTCCGCGCTCAGGATGCCACGGGCGATCAGGACATCGCTCAGCTCGGCCTCCATGCTGGCCAGGTCCGCCCGCGCGCGCAGCATCTGCGCCGAGGACAGCACGCCTGCGTCCATCAGGAACTGCCCGAAAGACCTGTGCGCTGCGCTGCGTAAAGGAGCCCGATCCTGAAATGACAACGGCACCCTCCTGACCCGAATGTCCGGAGAGTGCCGTACGAGGTGTTAACGTCTGGTTAAGACCCGTTAATCAGGCCTTACGCGCGGCCATATCCGCCGCGAAACGCTCGAACAGGTAGAAGCTGTCCTGCGGGCCGGGGCTGGCCTCGGGGTGGTGCTGCACGCTGAACACCGGGCGCCCGTCCATCGCGATGCCGCAGTTCGAGCCGTCAAACAGCGACACGTGGGTCTCGCTGACGCCGGCGGGCAGGCTTTGAGCATCCACCGCGAAACCGTGGTTCATCGAGGTGATCTCGACCTTGCCGGTGGTCACGTCCTTGACGGGGTGGTTGGCGCCGTGGTGGCCGTGGTTCATCTTGATGGTCTTGCCGCCAACGGCCAGCGCCAGCATCTGGTGGCCCAGGCAGATGCCAAAGACCGGCAGATCCGCCGCCAGCACGCCCTGGATCATCGGCACGGCATATTTGCCGGTCGCTGCGGGGTCGCCGGGGCCGTTCGACAGGAACACGCCATCGGGGTTGTGCGACAGCACCTCCTCGGCGGTGGCCGAGGCGGGCAGCACGATCACGTCGCAGCCGACCGAGGCCAGGCAGCGCAGGATGTTGCGCTTGGCGCCGAAATCGACGGCGACGACCTTGTGTTTGGGCTCGCTCAGGCGGGTGTAGCCCGCGGGCCAGGCCCACCGCATTTCATCCCAGCGATAGGATTGCGCGCAGGTGACGTCCTTGGCCAGGTCCAGCCCGACCAGACCGGGGAAGGAGCGTGCCTTGGCGACCAGCGCCTCGATGTCGAAATTACCCTCGGGATCATGCGCCAGTGCCACGTGCGGCGCACCGGCCTGACGGATCGCGCGGGTCAGGCGGCGGGTGTCCACGCCACCGATCGCGATACGGCCACGACGGGCCATCCAATCGGTCAGACGCTCGGCCGCGCGCCAGTTGCTGGGCTCGGTCGGGTCCCACTTCACCACCATGCCCTCGGCCACCGGATCGCCGGTTTCGTCATCGTCGGGGTTCACGCCGACATTGCCAATATGCGGGAAGGTAAAGGTCACGATCTGGCCCGCGTAGGACGGGTCGGTCATGATTTCCTGGTACCCGGTCATCGCGGTGTTGAAGCACAGCTCGGCGGTGGTGACGCCGGTCGCGCCGAACCCGGTGCCGTAGAAGATCGACCCATCGGAAAGGACAAGGCAGGCAGTCGGTCGGGTAGAGGGCGTCTGGGCCATGGCTTGGTGCTCCTGATGGGGGACAAATTGGCGGGGTTCTACGGCTCGGGGCGGATGGGGTCAAGGGCGGATGCCCCTGAAAACGTGGCTTTGACGGGCCAGAAAAACAAGCCCGTTGACGTGACGACAGCGCAACTTGCCTGATCCGCCCGGATTGAGTAGGGTCCGCCGTCAATGCACACCCTAGGGGATGGGACCATATGCAACTCCGAGACCGGATCAACACGGCCCTGAAACAGGCCATGAAGGACAAGGACGCCGCGCGCCTGTCCACTCTGCGCCTGATCAACGCCGCCATCAAGGATCGCGATATCGCAGCCCGTGGGGATGGGCGCGATGACGGAGTCGATGACAGCGAAGTTCTGGCCATTCTTGGTAAAATGGTGAAGCAGCGCCAGGAAAGCGCGCGCACCTACGAAGAGGGCGGCCGTCTGGACCTGGCCGAACGGGAACTGGCCGAAGTCCCGGTGATCGAGGATTTCCTGCCGCGCCAGCTGAGCGCCGACGAGGTGACCGCCGCCGTGGACGCCGCGATTGCCGCAATCGGGGCCAGCTCGATTCGCGACATGGGCAAGGTCATGGGCGAGCTGAAGGGCAAATACACCGGCCAGATGGATTTCGGCGCGGTCGGCCCGCTGGTCAAGGATCGCCTGTCGGCCTGATCTGCGCCGGATACGGTGACCAAGGGGCCCTTCGGGGCCCTTTTTATTTGCGGTGGCTGCGGATGAAGTCGGCCAGCTCGCCGTGCAGGGCCTTGCGTTCGTCCTCGGACAGGAAGCTGCCGATCTCGACCAGGCGGCCGTTGCCGGCCAGCGTCAGGTAGAACGGCACCGGGCCGCCCTGAACGTGCATCTCGACCCGGGTCCAGTAGACGTTGCACTCCCAGCTTTGCGCCTCGCCCTTGGCAGGGACGTGTCGCAGCTCCAGCATGTCGTCGGGGCGCAGGGTCAGCGTCTCCAGGATCTCGGCGTCGCGATAGGACCTCTCCAGCCCCCACCACAGCGCGCCCACCATCGCCAGGATGAACGGCAACAGCCCCCACAGGAACACCGTCCCGATCAACCCGTACAGCGGCACCGTCCCCAGTACGAAGGCCAGCAGGATCATCGCCGCAAAGCCCCGGCGCGGCAGTGACCTGTGCGGCCACAGCCGCAGCTGCGGGGCGTTGGTGCTGTCCTCGGTGGTCCACTGATACGGCATGGGCGCTTTCTGCTGCTTTCATAAAAAAGCAGGCCCCGGATCATCTCCGGGGCCTGCGGTATTTCGGATCAGGCTGTGGCGCTTAGTGCGCGTGGCCCTTGTCCCAGTCTTCCTGCTTGGGCAGCGTTTCGAACGTATGTTCGGGCGGCGGCGAGGGCAGGGTCCATTCCAGGGTATCCGCGTATTCGTTCCAGTAGTTGTTCTCGGTGACGCGCTTGCCCTTCAGCAGGGTGTAGATCACGATACCGAAGAACAGCACGAACGAGGCGAAGGACAGGAACGCACCCATCGACGAGATCTTGTTCCAGTAGGCGAAGGCCTCGGGATAGTCGATGTAGCGGCGCGGCATGCCCTGGCGACCCAGGAAGTGCTGCGGGAAGAACGTCAGGTTGACGCCGATGAAGAACATCCAGAAGTGCAGCTTGCCGAAGAACTCGGGGTACTGACGGCCCGACATCTTGCCCAGATAGAAGTAAATCCCGGCAAAGATGGTAAAGGCCGCACCCATCGACATGGTGTAGTGGAAGTGCGCCACGACGTAGTAGGTGTCGTGATATGCGCGGTCCACGCCAGCCTGGCTCAGGACGATCCCGGTCACGCCACCGATGGTGAACAGCACCAGGAAGCCGAAGGCGAACAGCATCGGGGTCTTGAACTCGATCGAGCCGCCCCACAGCGTTGCAATCCACGAGAAGATCTTAACGCCGGTCGGAACCGCGATGACCATCGTGGCCAGCATGAAGTAGGACTGCTGGGTCAGCGACATGCCAACGGTGTACATGTGGTGCGCCCACACGACAAAGCCCAGTGCGCCGATCGCGATCAGTGCCCACACCATCGGCAGGTAACCGAAGACCGGCTTGCGTGCGAAGGTGGCGAACACGTGGCTGACCAGGCCAAAGCCGGGCAGGATCACGATGTACACTTCGGGGTGACCGAAGAACCACAGGATGTGCTGGTACAGGATCGGGTCGCCGCCACCAGCGGGGTCAAAGAAGGTGGTGCCGAAGTTACGGTCGGTCAGCAGCATGGTGATTGCGCCTGCCAGAACCGGCAGCGACAGCAGGATCAGCCACGAGGTGACGAAGATCGACCACGAGAACAGCGGAACCTTGAACAGGGTCATGCCGGGGGCACGCATGTTAAGGAAGGTGGTGATCATGTTGATCGCGCCCAGGATCGACGAAGCACCCGAAACGTGCACCGCGAAGATCGCCAGGTCCATCGACATGCCGCCTTCGGTGGTCGACAGCGGCGGGTACAGAACCCAGCCCACGCCCGACCCCAGCTGACCGTTGCCACCGGGGCTCAGCAGCGAGGCGACGCCCAGCGAGGTGCCTGCGAAATACAGCCAGAACGACAGGTTGTTCATGCGCGGGAACGCCATGTCCGGCGCGCCGATCTGCAGCGGCATGAAGTAGTTGCCGAAGCCGCCGAACAGGGCGGGGATCACGACGAAGAACATCATCAGAACGCCGTGATAGGTGATCATGACGTTCCAGAGGTGACCGTTCGGGGTACATTCGCCGGCGGCAGCGGCGGTAAAGCGCGCGCCTTCCAGGCACATGTACTGCACGCCGGGCTCCATCAGCTCGAGGCGCATGTAAACGGTGAAACAAACAGAGACCAGGCCGACGAGTGCCGACGTGATCAGGTAAAGGATACCGATATCCTTGTGGTTCGTGGACATGAACCAGCGGGTGAAGAACCCGCGCTCATCGTGATGTCCGTGGCCGTGGATGGCTGCGTCTGCCATACTCTGTGCCTCCTGTTGGTGTGTTGAAAGGCGCAGAGAGAGTGACTCCCTGCGCCCGCGGTCCAATTCCGGTTTTAGAATGCCGCGCGGATGGCGGCAATTGCTGAATTTGATCTAGGTCAAATAATTTTGTCGCACCCTGTTGAAATTCCGGTTGCTTTGCCGGGGCTGCATACCGTCCGGGCCGTTGCTGCGGGGTGCCGTACGGTTTTCGGCGCGAATCGTACGAAATCATGCATTTCCCAGACATGAAAACGGCGCGCGGTGGTGTGCCGCGCGCCGTTTCTGATCTTGCTGAGGGCCGAGGATTACTCGGACTTCGGACCGACCGATGCCAGGTAGGCCGCGACATCTTCGCCGCCTTTTTTCAGCTTGAAGGTCATCTTCGACTTGTCGCCCAGGAAGGCTTTGGGGTCGACGACGAACTCAGCGATTTTTGCCTCGTCCCACACGAAATCGGCAGCAGCCAGCGCCTTGGAATATTTGAAGCCGTCGACTTTGCCTGCAGTGTGGCCAACAACGCCATACAGGTTCGGGCCGGTCTTGCCGCCCTTCTGGATCTCGGTGCCATCGGGTGCCACGATCATGTGGCAGGATTTGCATTTCTTGAACAGGTCTTCGCCCTTTGCGGCGTCGCCGGCGATGGCGGGTGCGGCCAGGGCCAGCAGGGCGGCGGAAGCGATCAGTGCGATTTTCATTAGCTTTCCTCTGTGTCGGTTGGGGTTAGACGTTGACCGTATATCTACTGCACCCAAGCTCAGGGGCAACAGTCGTTTCTCCGGCAGAATTGTCGCACTTCGGGAAAATGCGCGGGTTTGCGGGGCTTTTTCGGCGATTTGATGCCGAGGGGACTTCTGCTTTGCGGCTTGCCGATGTAGGCGAGGGAACCATATCAAACAGATCAGGAGGACGCCATGACGACCAAGGTATTCATTGACGGCGAAGCCGGAACCACGGGGTTGCAGATCCGTGACCGCCTGATCTCGCGCCCGGACATCCAGTTGGTGCAGGTTGATCCCGCGCGGAGGAAAGAGGATTCCGCCCGGTACGAGGCTTTTGCCGAGGCCGACGTGGCGATCCTGTGCCTGCCCGACGATGCGGCCAAGGCTGCCGTCGCGCTGTCTGCCGATCTGAAGGTGCGGATCATCGACGCCTCGACCGCGCACCGGGTCAATCCCGATTGGGCCTTTGGCCTGCCCGAGCTGTCGGCCGCCCAGGCCGAGCGGATCAAGTCTGCGCGCTATGTCGCCAATCCGGGCTGCTACTCGACCGGCGCAATCGCGCTGCTGGCCCCGCTGGTTGCGGCGGGTCAGATTCCGGCCGATTTCCCGATCACCATCAACGCCGTGTCGGGCTATACCGGCGGCGGCAAGGCGATGATCGGCGAGTATGAGGACGGCACCGCGCCTGCGCATTTCGTCTATGCCACCGGCCAGAAGCACAAGCACCTGCCGGAGATCGTGAAATACGCCGGCCTGTCGGTGACGCCGATCTTTGTCCCCGCCGTGGGCAATTTCGCGCAAGGCATGGCCGTGCAGATCCCGCTGCACCTGTCCTCGCTGGGCACCGGGGCAACCATGCAGTCGCTGCATGATGCGCTGTCGGCCCATTATGGCACCGGCGGCAACATCCGCGTCATGCCGATCGAGGATCAGGACAGCCGCATCGTGCCGACCGAGCTGAACGACACCAATTTCCTGAACATCTCGGTGCGCGGCGACGCGGCCACCGGGCGCGTGGTTCTGATCGCGGTGCTGGATAACCTGGGAAAGGGCGCTTCGGGCGCTGCCGTCCAGAACCTGGACCTGATGATCGGCGCCTGAGCGCGCTGACCGAAACAGCCCGTCAGGGCGGGCGAGGGGGCTTACCCCTCGCCGAACACTTTCTCGAACGTTACGCGCAGCGCGACGTCCAGATCGCCCATTTCGACCGGTAATCCCAGATCGACCAGGCTGGTGACGCCATGCTCGGTGATGCCGCAGGGCACGATGCCGGAAAAATGGCTCAGGTCCGGCTCCACGTTGATCGAGATCCCGTGGAAGCTGACCCATTTGCGCAGTCGGATGCCAATCGCCGCGATCTTGTCCTCTTGCGGTTTGCCGTCGAACCGCAGCGGACGGTCATTGCGCACGACCCAGACGCCGACGCGGCCCTCGCGGATTTCGCCCTTCACGTTGAACTGGTCCAGCGTGGCGATCACCCATTCCTCTAGCTGCTGCACGAACTTGCGCACGTCATGCCCGCGCTTGGCCACGTCCAGCATCACATAGACCACCCGCTGCCCCGGCCCGTGATAGGTGTACTGCCCGCCGCGTTTGGACGGGTAGACCGGAAAGCGGTCGGGGTCTGTCAGGTCCGCAGGCTTGGCCGAGGTGCCAGCGGTGTAGAGCGGCGGATGCTCGACCAGCCAGATGCATTCGTCCGACTCACCTGCATGAATTGCAGCCGCGCGGGCCTCCATGAAGGCGACGGCGTCGTCATATCCGGTCAGGCCCTCTGTCGTAATCCACTCGACCATGTGTGTTTTTCCGTTCCAGCCCTACAAATGCAGGAGGCAGCAGGGCGTTTTTTGTCGCCCGTCCGAAAGGTCTGGGCTACGCTGATTCCATTGTTTCACTTTATAAGGAGCGCAAGGGATGATTTCCAAGACGCTTAAAACCACCTTGGCGGCAGCTTTGGTCCTGACCTCTATGACTGCCCCTGTCTTTGCAGATAATCTTGGCGCGGCGATTGTCGGCGGTCTGATTGGCGGGGTCATCGTCAACGAGGCCAACAAGAACAAGCGACGCACTTATACCAACAACGCCAACTCGGTCACCCGACAGCAGAACCGCGAGGTGCAGACCTCGTTGAACTATTTCGGGTTTCCAGCGGGCACCGCAGATGGCGTGATGGGGTCGCGGTCGCGTCAGGCCGTTGCGAACTATCAGGCATTCATGGGCTATCCGGCCACCGGCCAGCTGACCCAGTACGAGCGTGACTTCCTGGTTTCGTCCTACAACCGCGCGCAGATCGGCGGCCCGCAGGTCATCAAGGCGATGCAGGGCCCGCAGGGCGTGCGCGGCGTGCTGATCGTCTGGCGTGACGAGGCGCAGGGCACCCGTACCGCAGGCTATTCCACCGGCTACGGCGGCCTGCCGATCGAAGTCAGCAATGCGATTGACGAGATCGCCTCCAGCACCGAACCCAGCGCCGAGCAGCTGATGCAGCGGTCGGGCTTCATGCAGCTGGCGGATATGAACAATGACGGCAAGAACGACTACATCCTGGATACCTCGGTGTCGGGCAGCTCGTTCTGGTGCGGCGCGTCGCATTGCACCGTGATGGTCTTTGCCTCGGCGCCCGAAGGCTATCGCCGCATTGATTTCCAGGCGCGCGGCGTGACCCCGGCCAGCTTCAGCTGCCATCTGACCACCTGTTCGCTGCGCGAGCAGGGCACGATGACAGCCGCAGCGCCGGCCCAACCCGCGCCGATGCAGCCCGCCGCGCCGTCCACCGTGATGGCGTCGGGGCAGTCCGGCGGCATGGCGACGATCAAGCCGTTCAACATGGCCCCGAGCGAGCCGCCGCAGGCGTCGCTGGCCAGCCATTGCAGCAAGGTCAGCCTGCTGACCAATTCCAATGGCGGTTTCATGACCGTGTCGAACCTGCGTGATCCCGACCTGGCCCTGTCCGAGCAGTTCTGCCTGACCCGGACCTATGCCATCGGCACCGGCGAGGCGATGGCCGCCAAGGTGCAAGGCGCCAGCCAGGCCCAGATCGACACGCAATGCGACGCGTTCGGCCCGGCGCTGCAGCCCTATGTCGACAGCTTGGGCAGCTCGGACGCGATGTCCCTGAAGGGCGACGTGCAGAAGTTCGTTCTGGGCTCGAACATGTCGATCCAGCAACTGGCTGCGACCGCGCGCATCTGCCTCTACTCGGGCTATCGCCGCGACAAGATGGACGTGGCGCTGGGATCGGCCCTGCTGATGGTCGGCGTCGGCCAGACCCCCTATGCCGAACTGGTGGGTCACCACCTGTCGCAAGGCTTTGGCGCCCCGCAATCGGCGCAACTGGCACAGCCCTGGTATGACATGGCGCTGCAGGCGCTGGACAGCGGTGTGGAGCCCGTCTTTGCCCCCGGCCAGCCCGAGCGGATGGACGTGATCCGCGCGGCCTCGGCGGCGCTGAACGGTGGCGGTCTGCCGACGGCCAGCCCGGCCTCGACCCTGCCCACCTTCAAGATGGAATAACCGCAGGATACATCAAAGAAAGGGCCGGTCACTGACCGGCCCTTTTGCTTTGGCCGATCCGCGAAATTGCCCCTTCACAACCGCGCCGCCCTCGTCTATACGCGCCCCACTACCTGATCACGTGCGGCCGTGGCGGAATTGGTAGACGCGCAGCGTTGAGGTCGCTGTTCTTTAACCGGAGTGGAAGTTCGAGTCTTCTCGGCCGCACCAACTTTCCAAGAAAGTTGTTTTATTACGGGATCTTACTCGGTTGAGATCTATTTCGTCCACCCATGAACCCACCTTGTAAGCCCCACTAAGGCTAGTTGCCGGTGTTAATTGGCAGAGGAAGGCAACTTACGTAAAAGTTGGTTGTCCATGCCTGTTGATTTCCGCTGAGAAGTGACCCGGTATTTTCACCGAGATTTGACCCACCCTTATTGTTTATCAGCGGTTATGTTGTGGTCAAAGTCGTCGTCTTCTTTCGTTTTTTCTTTGCCGCCTCGGAGCTGGCCTTGAAGCGATAACTGTCGTCGCCGGTTTCGAGGATGTGGCAACGGTGTGTGAGCCGGTCGAGCAGCTCACTGGTCATCTTGGCATCGCCAAATACCTGCGCCGATTCCGAGAAGCTGAGCAAGGTGAAGCCTACGAGCCCGATGTGCAGGTCCATTGGCGTAAGGAATGCTCCACATACTGCCTCGCTCCGACCAGGCACAGACGAGAGGAAATCCCCTACCGGATCTTCGAACAGGTCTTCAGCAAGGACGTGAAAGGCCTGCCTCTGGGGCAGCGCGTGGCAGAAGAGATCATGGACACCGCTTCGTCGAGGAAGCCTGAATTTGACGATCTCGCGGTGGAGATCGGATTGAACAACAGATCGGGAGACGACGCCCGAAAGTTTCTTGAGAGCGAGCCAGCGGATGTCAGCCTGCTTCAGTTGAAAGATCTGCTGTCCAAGCAGACGCTTCGAATGGTCGAGAAACTTGCCGCGCCCGCCGTCGAGAGAGTCGAGAACCCCCTGATCAAGCTATCGAAGGTTGCAGGAGATTTCCGAGAAAGGAACGCTATTGAGGATGGCGATTACAGGATCGAGCTGCGGATCGGCGCCGTCGCCGGCGATCAACATGCCTCAACCATCGGGCTCTTTGCCTTCCTGTACGGACGATCTCTAATCGAAATCCGGAACTCTCTGGCAGATGGGATTGGATCGGTTTCCCTCGATATCGATGAGCGCCTGACGAGGCAAAGCCCTGTCCCCCCGCTCAAGAAGGAGATCGATCCTGACGCCGAGACCTCGGATGCCGCGTCTTCGGAGGAGGACGAGGGAACCGTCTGGCTGCCCGTTCCGCTCGAGTTCGTTCTCGTGAATGGAGAAGAAGGCTCGGAGATCGACAGCGAGTTGGCCGTCGAGTGGCTGCCTGATGATCTGGCTTACATTGCGCTTTTCTGGATTTCAGTCTGCGGGGAGGACAGAGTAGCCGTCACCGCTGAGCACCATGCACCCTCGAACCGGGGTGGCGAGGCTTGGATTGAGGAAGTGGCTCATCGTGTTCTGCCATTTGAGAATGGCAGCGCGCGGCCACTCCCAGAGGATGTCCTCCAGCATCCAATCATTAATCGATTGGTGGAAATCCGATCAGGGTTCCGGGATGAGGCGGGCAAGGATGGT
Source organism: Thalassobius vesicularis (assembly GCF_004799325.1). Lineage (GTDB taxonomy): Bacteria > Pseudomonadota > Alphaproteobacteria > Rhodobacterales > Rhodobacteraceae > Thalassobius > Thalassobius vesicularis. The sequence continues at coordinate 49,593 of NZ_SSMD01000002.1, read as the reverse complement.
CTCTCCTCTGAATTGCTGAACAACGTGTTTGATCAGTGGTCGGCGTTGCTAGCAGAGGCGCGCAGGGCCTTTATCCCGGACGGCGACGTCCCAGCCGGCATGATAGAGTTTCTGAATGCTGATTGCGTGCAGGGTTTCGACGGTGACCGAGTGCTCATGCTTCAGTCACACCCCCTTAAGCTCAGGTGGATTGCCGCCTACCTTTCGAAGTCATCTCAGCTGGCCGCGGATGCTATCGACGGCACTCTGCGTCTGAACGAGCAGAATGAGGCGCTGTATCTGAATTGGATCCAGGGGCTTTCGCCTCACCAGCAGCCCTCGATCCACTCTGCGGCTGATGGACATATTCTCTTCGCGGACGGCGAACGCGGTTGGACGGAGAACTTTCAGAGAGCAGCCTCGTCAGGAGGTACGGCTTCGGGCGATAGGATACACTCCAGCCTCGTCGCGGAAATTGTCCGACAGATAACGGCATACCTTCATGCCCATCCCTACAAGGCCGACGGTCTTAGAATTCTTGTTGTGACTGGCGGAGCAAGTGCGCTTCCGGCAGATATCGTCCAGGGCGTAAGGAAGGGTGAATTCAAGAACCTTGCGATGACGATAGAACTCGTCGCGCCGAAAAGTTGCTGGGATGGCATAGAAAGCAGGCACTTCTTGCCACGGCATCGCGGGGATATGTTTGCGTTTTTGCCGGGACTTTCCGAGCAATGCCCTCGCCTTGGCGGTTGCTTGCAGATCAACTTCCAATCCCATGGCCGCAGCGTAGTTCATGACGATACCCAATCGGCTCATCGCCTTGTTTGCGGTCTCACCTTTGCTGTGCCAGATCGGCGCTAGGGTGTTCTTGATGTCTTGTTGGTCGATCTCTTCAATCGGTACTTTTCCCAGCCTCGGCAATACGTGGAGCGCAAGTGGGGAAAACCAACGACCGGCCTTGCCATCATTCTTCAACTCGGCTTTGCGGGCCTCGTATGCTTCTTCGGCAACCGACGCCAGCGTGTGATTGACTTTTGCTGCCTCCCTGAGCAGACGCTGTCGCTCTTTGATCGGGTCTTTGCCTTCACGCACCACGGCACGCCATCGTTCCGCGCTGTCGCGGGCTTCTTTAAGGCTGACCTCGGACAGGGAGCCAAGCCCCATTTCCCGACGCCTTCCGTGGATTTGAACCCGGAGGAACCATTGGCCACCGCCATCGGTACGCTTGTGAAGCCACAGCCCACCTCCGTCATTGAATTTACCGGGAGGAAGGGCTTTCACCTTCAGCGCGGTTAGTTTGTTAAGCGCGGGCACCCGTCCACCTCTGTATCCACCTCAATTGCTGGGACAGAGTGAAACAAGTAGAAACAAAAGGAAACAAAAAATACACCTAAGTAGTTGAAAAAATGTGAAAATATCTGAATAGGTGAAACACACGGAAACAGCCACGAATAGGCGCGTTCAAGTCTTCAAAGCATCTCGGCCGCACCATCTCACCCCCTGATTTGGGTGGACATTTCCCGACATTCCCCGTCTTTTGCCTGCATCTGACCCCTTCAGAGCGGAACCCGAATGTCTTGGCGCGACGACCCCGAATTCAATCGGACAATGGATGCGATCTACGCGTCGTTCATGCGGCGCAAACCGCGCCTTGAGGGGCGGCATGACCGTGAAATCCGCGATCCGGCGCTGATCCTGACCATCGCGGCAGAGCTGGATCTGCTGCCGCCGCCCGAGCGCACTGTCCGCATCACCGGCTCGAAAGGGAAAGGGACCACCTCGCGCATGATTGCGCGGCTGGTCGAACAGGCGACGGGGCAGCGAGCCGGCCTGATGGTTTCACCCGAAGAGATCGAGCATAACGACCGCATGCGTGTGAATGGCGTCGCCCCGACAAAGGCCGAGTTCATCGCGCTGTTCGACCGCCTGCGCCCCGCGTTGGAGCGGGCCGAAGCGCGGTTAGCGGGCGACCAGTACCTGTCGCCGTTCGGGGTGTTCCTGCTGATGTCGCTATTGCATTTCCGCGATCAACAGGTCGATTGGGTGATCCTCGAAGGGGGGCGCGGCGCTGCGTATGACGAGGTTGGGCATATCCCCTCGCGCGTGGCCGTCGTCACCTCGATCATGTTGGAACACCCGGCAAGTCTGGGACCAACGGTCGAGGATGTGGCTGCGAACAAGCTGTTTGCCGGCGCATTGAGTCCGCGATTGGTCTGCCCCGAGGATGTGTCCGCCTGGAACGACCGTCTGGGTGTGGTGCCCGCAGACCGCGTCGTCGTGGTCACCCCGGCGGAAAGCCAACCGCTGCTGCCGGATTGGATCGTGCAGGATCAGGCGCTGGCCCATCGCGCGGCCTGCGAACTGCTGGGGCGCGAGATTGCCCCGACCGATGTCACCGGCCAGTCGGCTGCTTTCGGGCAGCTCGGGCAGGGGGTGTATTTCGACGCCTGCATCAACGCGGCTTCTCTGGATCGCGGGTTCCTGTCCCAACTGACTGCAAGCCAACAGGTGGTTTTCGTGGTCTCGCTGCCGGATGACAAGGATGCCTCCGGAATCACCGGCTACATCAGCCATCACCTGCACGCGCCTTTCCACGAGATCGCCCTGACCGGCACACGCGGCTATCTGCACTATGATCGCGCGCTGGCCGAAGGGCGCGTCGCCGCCCAGATCCACTATGAAGACGCCGCAGAACTGACCCGTGTCGCGACCGCGCTGAAACAGCGTCACGCAGCCCAGACCCTGTACTTCATCGGCACGCAAACCTTCATCCGGCTGGTCAAGCACGCCTACCAACCCTCGGCCGCTGTGACCTAGCGTCGTTTTTTCAAACACCCCCGTTTCCCGCTTTCTTTCGGCCTCGGGCCGTGGTGTATTTGGTGTGGAATGAAATTCTGCAATGAGGAATGAGGGAGAGAGATGGACTTCGGGATCAGGGAGGAGAACCGAAAGCTGCTGGATCGCGTCGCCGCGATGGTGCGGGACGAGATCGCGCCGCTGGCAGAAGAATACGAGAAAGAAGTCGCCACCGGCGACCGCTGGCAGTTCACCGCGCGCCAGACGGAAATCCTGGAGACGCTGAAGGCCAAGGCCAAAGCCGAAGGGTTGTGGAACTTCTTTCTCACCGACAGTGACAAGGGCTTTGGCCTGACCACCGTCGAATACGCCTACTTCGCCGAGGAAATGGGCAAGTCGCCGCTGGGCGCCGAGGTGTTCAACTGCTCGGCCCCCGACACGGGCAACATGGAAGTGTTCGAGCGGTACGGATCGGAAGCCATGAAAAAACAATGGCTTGAGCCGCTTCTGGCCGGCCAGATCCGTTCGGCCTATTGCATGACCGAGCCCGATGTCGCCTCGTCCGACGCCACGAATATCTCGATGTCCTGCGTGCTGGACGGCAACGAATACGTGCTGAACGGCGAAAAATGGTGGGCTTCGGGGGCGGGCGATCCGCGCTGCAAGGTCTACATCGTCATGGTGAAAACCGGCGGGGACGAGCTGCCGAAACACAAGCAGCACTCGATGGTCGTGGTCCCGGCCGGCACCCCCGGCATCGAAATCCTGCGCCCGATGGAAGTCTACGGCCAGGACGACGCGCCGCATGGCCACATGCATATGCGCTTCACCAACGTGCGGATTCCAAAGGAAAACCTGCTGCTCGGCGAAGGCCGCGGCTTCGAGATTTCGCAAGGCCGCCTTGGACCGGGCCGCATCCACCACTGCATGCGCGCCATCGGTCAGGCCGAAGCGGCGCTGGAGCTGCTGTGCAAACGCGCCCTCTCGCGCGAGGCTTTTGGTAAGCAAATCGCGCACTTGGGCGCGAATTACGACATCATCGCCGAATGCCGGATGGAGATCGAACAGGCCCGCCTGCTGTGCCTGAAAGCCGCCTGGTACATGGATCAGGGCGACGCGCGCGCCGCGGCTCCGTGGATCTCGATGATCAAGACCGTGGCCCCGCGCATGGCGCTGAAAGTCATCGACGAAGCGGCACAAATCTATGGTGCCCAAGGGGTTAGCCAGGACACGCCGCTGGCCCATGCCTGGACCCACGTGCGCACCCTGCGCCTGGCGGATGGCCCTGACGCGGTGCACCGCCGCCAGATCGCCCGCACCGAGCTGCGCAAATACACGCAGCAGAAAGTCTGAAAAAGGGGCCTCCGGGCCCCTTCTTCACCTCTGCTTAACCCGCAGAATCGCCAGATTTTCCCAAAAAAACGTACGCTTCTTTCTGAACGAAATACTCTGGGGGTTTGGGGGTGAAACCCCCATCCAAACCAACCCTGCGCGCGCAGCGCACCGCCTTATTCGACCGGTTCGAACCCTTCGATCAACTGCCGCAATCCCAACGCCGCGCCAGCGAAGATCGCAAGGAAGGTCACGGGCGCCGAAAACGCCAGCATGGAAAACGCGCTCAACCCCTGGCCGATGGTGCAGCCCAGGGCCAGCACGGCGCCGACGCCCATCAGGGCGGCTCCGGTGATCTGGCGACGCAGCTCGCGCGGGTCTTCGCAGGCTTCCCAGCGGAAATGGCCCTTGATCAGCGATCCGACGAAGGCCCCCAGGATCACGCCCACGACCGAGCCAACCGCAAAGGACGGGGCCCGCGCCGAGGCGGTCATGAAATACAGCAGGCTTTCGCCCACCGGGGCCGAGAAGCTGTGCGAGACCACCGGCACCGGGGTGAAGCCGGTCGAGGCGACCCAGTAGCTGCCCGCCCAGCCCGTGGTGATGGCGAGGCCGACAACCGCCGACCAGAAGATGCTCTGCCAATCGCCCAGGAATCCGCGCGAGGCCAGCGCCCCCAGCACGATCAGCGTGCCGATGGCCAGGCCCATCGTGTTGATGGACATCCCCGTCCAGCTGCCCAGCAGATGCGCCAGGCCCGGGGGCATGTCATTCACGACGTCGTTTTGCGGAAAGATCATCACGCGCAGCGAGGCCAGCGGGCCGGACAGCACCACGTAGGCCGACACGCCCATCACCAGCACGATGACGAAGGCGCGCAGGTCGCCGCCGCCCAGACGCGCGATGGAGCCGTAGCCGCAGTTGCCTGCCAGCGCCATGCCGTAGCCGAAGATCAGCCCGCCGAGGATCGAGGCAAAGGGCATCCAGCGGATCGACAGGTAGTAGGATTTGCCGGTGTCCAGAAACCCCAGCGCCGACAGGCCAAAGCTGCCCATGACCGCGACGCCGATGGCCAGCGCCCACATCCGCATCCGCCGGTCCGAGCCGCCGTAGAGCAGATCCTCGATCGCGCCCATCGTGCAGAAGCGGCCCAGCCGCGCGGCAAGGCCCAAAAGCAGGCCGCCGAACAGGCCCACAAAGGCCACAAGCATTTCGTCGCTCAGGATTTCCCGCATCCCCCGACTCCTCCCAGTATTCGCGCTGTCGGTGGCTGCTCAGCAGTCGTCGTTGCAGAACAGCTCGTAGACGAGTTCGAGTATACGCCGGGGTTTGTCGTCCGCCAAACGGTAATAGATCGCCTTGCCATCGCGGCGGGGCACGACCAGCCCTTCGAGACGCAGGCGCGACAGCTGCTGGGACACGGCGGCCTGACGGGCCGAGAGCAGCTCTTCGAGTTCGGTGACGGATTTTTCGCCGGTGACGAGGTGACACAGGATCAGCATCCGTCCCTCGTGGCTGACCGCCTTGAGGAAGTTCGACGCATTCGTGGCGTTATCCACGATGCGGTCCATCTCTTGATCCGTGATGGTGTCTGAGAACACCGGGAGTGTCATCGCCTGTCCCTTTTTGGCGTTATGTGGCCTCTTGAGCGAGGTCGTATACTGTTTTTGTCAAGAAGTCCATCCGGACGCTGCGTCGCAGCGGTCCTTACGTCAACTTGACGATTTCATGTAATCGGTCTTGGCCTTCAGCATCATGTCCAGCAGTCCCCAGAAGAAATCTTCGCCGGGGTATCCTTCGATCCTGCCGATCTCGGTATTGTTTTCCACCAGGACAAAGGTGGGGGTGTAGACGACCTTGCGGGCAAAGCTGATGTCTTGGGGCAGACCGTCCGACAGGTCCACCATGCGCAGCGGGGCAAAGGCGCCTTCGGGGGTGTTGGGGTAGATCGGGCCCAGCTTGGCCTTCCACTCGACGCAATAGGAGCAGCCCTGACGCTCGACCATGATCAGCTCGGTCGCGTGCAGCGGCAGCAGGGTGGCGGCCCAGGTTGCAAGGGAAAGAAGGAAAACACGCAGGCTCATGAAACACCCGATTGACGGCTTGTTGATGCACAACATAATATGAATATGTGAATTATTCAAGGAGTCGCTCGGATGCTGGACATTTCCTTTGCCGGGGCGGCACTGGCGGGGCTTCTGAGCTTTTTTACCCCCTGTATTCTGCCGATGGTGCCGTTCTACCTGTGCTACATGGCGGGCATTTCCATGTCCGAGCTGCGCGAGGATGGCGCAATCGCCCCGGGCGCGCAACGGCGTCTGGTGATCTCGGCCGTGTTTTTCGCGCTGGGGGTCAGCTCGATCTTCGTGATGCTGGGCATGGGGGCGACGGCGCTGGGATCGGCGGTGGCGCAGTGGAAGCAACCGCTGAGCTATGTCGCGGCGGGCGTGCTGTTCCTGTTCGGCCTGCATTTCCTGGGGATTTTCAAGATCGGCCTGCTGTACCGCGAGGCCAAGATCAACAGCAAGGCCGAGCCGAGCACGATCCTGGGCGCCTACCTGATGGGGCTGGCCTTCGGCTTTGGCTGGACGCCCTGCGTGGGGCCGGCGCTGGCCTCGATCCTGATGATCGCCTCGGGCATGGGCGACATCTGGCGCGGCGGTTTGCTGCTGCTGGTTTACGGTTTGTCCATGACTGCCCCGTTTATTGTGGCGGCACTGTTCGCGAAACCGTTCCTGCGCTGGATGCAGCGCAACCGCAAATATCTGGGCTATGTTGAAAAGGTAATGGGGGCCATGCTGATCGTCTTTGCGATCCTGATCGCGACCGACGCGGTCAATCTGATCTCGGACGCGATGATTCGCTGGGTTCCCTGGTTTTCCAGCGTCGGTTGATCTTTGAAAGGGAGGACGCAGATGAAACGGTTTCTGATGGTACTGGCGGCGATGGTCGGGCTGGCGATGCCCGCGATGGCGGCCGAAATGGGCGATGACGGGCTGCACAAGGAGCCCTGGTTTCGCGACACGTTCAAGGACCTGAGCGAGGATCTGGCCGAGGCCAATGCCGAGGGCAAGCGCTTGGTCATCATGGTGGAACAGCGCGGCTGCATCTACTGCAAGAAGATGCACGAGGACGTTTATCCCGACCCCGAGTTGTCGCAGTTCATCGAGGATAACTTTTTTGTCGTGCAGATGAACCTGCACGGAAACGATGCCGCGATCGACCTGGATGGCGAGGAAATGGAGCAATCCGCAATGATGCGGAAGTGGGGGATTCTGTTCACGCCCACCGTGATTTTCCTGCCCGAGGAGGTCTCGGCCGACAAGCCCGCGCCGATGCAGGCGGTGGCGATCATGCCCGGCGCATTCGGGCGTTCTACCACTTTGGATATGTTTACCTGGGTGAAGGAAAAACGCTACGATCTTGATAACGGTGAGGATTTCCAACGCTACCACGCGCGCCGAATCGAAGAGCGCAACAAAGCGAAATCAGAATAATCGAATACGCAACAATCAAAAAAATTCACAGAAGTGAATTTGTTGTTGCGTTAATGATGCGCGGTAAACTACGGTATACCGAGCTAGCACAGCCAAAAAACAAATCCATGGGAGGAATCATGCGGCTTACAACTCTGACACTGGCGGCATCGCTGGCTGCCGGCGCGGCATTCGCCAACCCGGTGGCACCTGCGGATGTGGTGTTTACCGACGATGGCGCCGTCGAAGCATCGCTGACCGGCGCACCCGGCAACCCCGAACAGGGTTTCAAGGTGTTTTCTGACAAGAAGCAGGGCAACTGCGTTGCCTGCCACAACATCGAAGCACGCACCGACCTGTCCTTTCCCGGGAACGTCGGCCCGATGCTGGATGGCGTTGGCGAGAACCGCTCGGTCGCCGAGCTGCGTGGCATCCTGACCAACTCGAAGAACACCTTCGAAGGCACGGTCATGCCCGCCTATTACAAGGTTGATGGGTTTACCCGCCCGGGTGACGACTACACCGGCAAGGCGCCTTCGGGCCCGCTGAGCCCGCTGCTGTCGGCTGAACAAATTGAAGACGTTGTTGCCTTCCTGAGCACCCTGAAGTGATCAGCAGGTACATGAACAAGGAGACGAAGATGGAATTCTCAAGACGCGACACGCTGGCGCTTGGGCTGGGGGCTGCGGCACTGACCGTTCTGCCGTTCCGGGTCAATGCAGCGGCCGACGACGCAATCGCCGCCTTCACCGGTGGTGCAGCAATGGCCGACGCAGGCGTTACCCTGACCGCACCGGAAATCGCTGAAAACGGCAACACCGTGCCGGTTTCGGTTTCGGCAGAGGGCGCAACCGCGATCCTGCTGCTGGCGGCTGGCAACCCGACCCCGGGCGTGGCCACCTTCAACTTCGGCGAGCTGGCCGGCGCACATTCGGCCTCGACCCGTATCCGTCTGGCAGGCACCCAGGACGTGGTCGCCATCGCCAAGATGGCCGACGGTTCGTTCGCCAAGGCGTCGTCGACCGTCAAGGTCACCATCGGCGGCTGCGGCGGCTAATCAGGATCCAGTAGGAGTACACAAAAATGGCAGATGGCGTTAAACCCCGCATCAAAGCCCCCAAGTCGGCGAAAGCTGGCGAAGCGATCGTGCTGAAGACCCTGATCAGCCACAACATGGAATCGGGTCAGCGCAAGAACAAGGATGGCTCGGTCATCCCGCGTTCGATCATCAACCGCTTCACCTGCGAGTTCAACGGCAAGTCCGTGATCGACATCAAGATGGAAGCGGCGATCTCGACCAACCCGTATTTCGAATTCGAAGCCGTCGTCCCCGAATCCGGTGAGCTGCTGTTCACCTGGTACGACGACGACGGGTCGGTCTACACCGACAAGAAAGCGATCGCGGTCAGCTAATTAACAATAAGAGCGCCTTGTTTCCGCATGGAAACAAGGCCGCTTCAGGGAGGAAGCTAGATGAAATTCAAGCAAATGACTGCAATCGCCGCACTGGCGCTGGCCCTGCCGACACTGTCGCTGGCCGATGCGGACGATGACAAGCTGGTCATCAACGGCGAACTGGAAATGGTCACCAAGACCGCCGCGCCGGCGCACCTGGATGGTGCGCTGAGCGAAGTGATCTCGGGCTGGCATTTCCGGGACGACGACACCCAGAAAATGCAGATGGACGACTTTGACAACGCCGGCATGCTGGGCGTTGAAGCGGCGGCCGAAATGTGGAACGCGGTCGACGGGTCCGAGGGCAAATCCTGCGCCTCGTGCCACGGCGAAGCAGAAAGCATGAAGGGCGTTCGCGCTGTCTATCCCAAGTGGAACGAGGCCGCTGGCGAAGTTCGCACTCTGGAAATGCAGATCAACGACTGCCGCACCACCCGCATGGGTGCAGAAGAGCTGAAATATGCTGGCGACGAGATGACCAACATGGTTGGCCTGATCTCGCTGCAGTCGCGCGGCATGCCCGTCAACGTTGCAATCGACGGGCCGGCACAGGCGACCTGGGAGCAGGGCAAAGAGCTGTACTACACCCGCACCGGTCAGCTGGATCTGTCCTGCGCCAGCTGCCACGAGCAGAACTATGGCAACATGATCCGCGCCGACCACCTGTCGCAGGGTCAGATCAACGGCTTCCCGGCGTATCGCCTGAAGAACGCAAAGCTGAACGGTGTGCATAACCGCTTCAAGGGTTGCGTCCGCGACACCCGCGCCGAGACCTACAAAGAAGGTTCGCCGGAGTTCATCGCGCTGGAACTGTACGTCGCCAGCCGCGGCAACGGCCTGTCGGTCGAGGGCCCCTCGATCCGCAACTAAGCCTAGTTTCGAGGGCGGCCAACGCCGCCCTCGTGACCCCAAAAAGATTGCAACACATTGAAATTCAAGGCCAATATGGCCTGACCTCTGACCGAGTGTGGTCAGGGGACTTGGACCACTCAAACTGCTCGGAGTTAACAGAGCCATGATCTCTCGCCGCGATTTTCTACAGGTAAGTATGGCCGCATCCGCGATGCTGGGCGCATCCGGTTTCGGCAATTGGGCCCGCCTCGCGGCGCAGCAGAAACTGACCCAGGATGAGCTGCTGAAGTTCGACACGTTCGGCAACGTCACGCTGATCCACGTCACCGATATTCATGCCCAGCTGAAGCCGATCTATTTCCGCGAACCCGAGATCAACCTGGGCGTGGGCGACGCATACGGGCAGGTGCCCCACGTCACCGGCGCGGATTACCGCAAGATGTACGGCATCGAGGACGGCTCGCCGAGCGCCTACGCGCTGACCTATAACGACTTCACCTCGCTGGCGCAGGCCTATGGCAAGGTGGGCGGCCTGGACCGCGTGGCGACCGTGATCAACGCGATCCGCGGCGACCGCCCCGACGCGCTGCTGCTGGATGGCGGCGATACGTGGCACGGGTCCTACACCTGCTATCACACCGCCGGCCAGGACATGGTCAACGTGATGAACGCGCTGAAACCCGACGCGATGACCTTCCACTGGGAATTCACGCTGGGCTCGGCCCGGGTCGAGGAGCTGGTCGGCAGCCTGCCGTACGCGGCCCTGGGCGCGAACATTTTCGACGCCGAATGGGACGAGCCGTCGGACAAGTTCGAATCCTACCGCATGTTCGAGCGCGGCGGCGTGAAGATCGCCGTGATCGGCCAGGCCTTCCCCTACATGCCCATCGCGAACCCGCGCTGGATGTTCCCGGAATACTCGTTCGGTATCCGTGACGAGCGGATGCAGGAAGTCGTCGACGAGGTCCGTGCCGAGGGCGCCGAGCTGGTCGTGCTGCTGTCGCACAACGGTTTCGACGTGGACAAGAAGATGGCCACCCGCGTGACCGGCATCGACGTGATCCTGTCGGGCCACACCCATGACGCCGTGCCGGAACCGGTGCTGGCGGGCGACACGATCATCATCGCGTCGGGCTCGAACGGGAAATTCGTCAGCCGCGTCGATCTGGACATCCGCGACGGCCGCATGATGGGCTTCCGCCACAAGCTGATCCCGATCTTCTCGGACGTGATCGAGGGCGACAAAGAGGTCGCGGCGATCATCGACGAACAGCGCGCCCCGTACCTGGAGCAGATGACCGAGGTGATCGGCAAGACCGACAGCCTGCTGTACCGCCGCGGCAACTTCAACGGCACCTGGGACGACCTGATCTGCGACGCCCTGCTGAGCGAGCGCGAGGCCGACATCGCGATGTCGCCGGGCGTGCGCTGGGGTCCGTCGATCCTGCCGGGCCAGGACATCACCCGCGAAGACATCTGGAACGTCACCTCGATGACCTATGGTGCCGCCTATCGGACTGAAATGACGGGCGAATTCATCGGAGTCATCATGGAAGACGTGGCCGATAACCTGTTCAACACCGACCCCTACTACCAGCAGGGCGGGGACATGGTTCGCATCGGCGGCATGGGCTACAAGATCGACGTTTCGAAGCCGCAGGGCCAGCGCATCAGCGAGATGACCCTGCTGAAAACCGGCGAGGCGATCGACCCGGCCAAGACCTATCAGGTTGCCGGCTGGGCCAGCGTCAACGAGGGCACCGAAGGCCCGCAGATCTGGGACGTGGTCGAGGCGCACATCAAGAAGATGGGCACCGTCACCGTCACCCCGCACGACAACGTGAAAGTGGTGGGGGCGTAAAGCCCCCGCGACAATCGCGCACTTTTTCCACCGCACAAATTCACGTAAATGAATTTGATAATGTAACGAGGAGGCAAAGACAGATGACAGTCCGCTTCAAAGGCAAGGCCCCGTCGCGGCGCGCGTTCCTGAAAGGGACCCTGGCGTCGACGGCCGGTGCGATTGCCGGGGCAGGGGCCGCCAGCGCCGCAACCCCCGATCCCCTGATCACCGAAAAACAAAGCTGGGCCATGGGCACCGGCGACGGCGTGGACGCCACCCCGTACGGCCTGCCGATCCAGTACGAAGGCGATGTGATCCGTCGCAACGTGGAATGGCTGACGGCTGACACGATCAGCTCGATCAACTTCTCGCCGATCCATGCGCTGGATGGCACCATCACCCCGCAGGGCTGCGCGTTCGAACGCCACCACTCGGGCGCGATCGAGCTGAAGAAGGAAGACTACCGCCTGATGATCAACGGTCTGGTCGATCAGGAGCTGATCTTTACCTACGAAGATCTGGAGCGCTTCCCGCGCGTGAACAAGACGTTCTTCCTGGAATGCGCGGCCAACACCGGCATGGAATGGGCGGGCGCGCAGCTGAACGGCGCGCAGTTCACCCACGGCATGATCCACAACATGGAATATACCGGCGTGTCGCTGCGCACCCTGCTGGAAGAGGCAGGCCTGGGCAAAGCGGGCGATCTGAAAGACAAGTGGATCTATGTCGAAGGCGCGGATGCGTCCTCGAACGGCCGCTCGATCCCGATGGAAAAGGCGCTGGACGACGTGATGATCGCGTTCAAGGCCAACGGCGAAGCCCTGCGCAAAGAGCACGGCTATCCGGTGCGTCTGGTCGTTCCCGGCTGGGAAGGCAACATGTGGGTCAAGTGGCTGCGGCGCATCGAGGTGACCGATCAAGCGGTGGAAAGCCGCGAGGAGACCTCGAAATACACCGACACGCTGGAAAACGGCACCTCGCGCAAGTGGACCTGGGTCATGGACGCCAAATCGGTCGTCACCAGCCCCAGCCCGCAATCGCCGATCAAGCACGGCCACGGCCCGCTGGTCATCACCGGCCTGGCATGGTCGGGTCGCGGTGCGATCACCCGCGTGGACGTCTCGAAGGACGGCGGCAAGACCTGGGAAACCGCGCGTCTGGCCAACCCCGGCCAGCCGATGGCGCTGACCCGGTTCTATCTGGACACCACCTGGACTGGCGAAGAGATGCTGCTGCAATCGCGCGCCATGGACGAGACCGGCTATGTCCAGCCGACCAAACACATGCTGCGCGAAGTGCGTGGCGAGAACTCGATCTACCACAACAACTGCATCCAGACCTGGTGGGTCAAAGCAAACGGGGAGGCAGAGAATGTCGAAGTATCGTAATCTCCTGATCGGGACCGCGATCGCTGCCTTTGCCGCGATGCCCGCCGCCGCAGGCCAGTTCGGCCTGGGCCGCGCCGCCCTGCCCGAAGAGGTCGCCGCCTGGGACCACGACATTTCGCCCGATGGCACCGGTCTGCCGGTTGGCTCGGGCTCGGTCGAGGATGGCGAGATGGTGTTCTCGGAAAACTGCGCGATCTGCCACGGTGAATTCGCCGAGGGCGTGGACAACTGGCCCAAGCTGGCCGGTGGCATGGACACGCTGGACCGCAAGGACCCGCTGAAGACGGTGGGATCGTACTGGCCCTACCTGTCGACGACCTATGACTACGTGCGCCGCTCGATGCCGTTTGGCGCCGCCCAGACCATGAGCGACGACGACGTCTATGCGATCGTGGCGTATATCCTGTACTCGAACGATCTGGTCGAGGATGACTTCGTTCTGTCGAACGAGAACTTCCTTGAGGTGCAGATGCCCAATGCCGAAGGCTTCATCGTGGATGACCGCGAAGAGTCCGAGAAGCATTTCTGGACTGAACCTTGCATGGAGAACTGCAAGGAACACGAGGTCAAGATCACCATGCGCGCGGCCGTTCTGGACGTGACGCCGGATCACGGTGGCGAAGACATGGCCGAAGAAGCCGCGGCAGAGCCCGCAGCCGAACCGGCCAAGGAAGAAGCCGCCGCAGAGCCCGCCAAGGAAGAAGCCAAGCAAGAGGCCGCGCTGGACCCGGCGCTGGTGGAAGCCGGCGAGAAGGTCTTCAAGAAGTGCAAGTCCTGCCACCAGGTGGGTGATGGCGCCAAGAACAAGACCGGCCCGCAGCTGAACCACGTGATGGGCCGCGTGCTGGGTGCCGAGGATGGCTTCAAGTACTCGAAGACCATGAAGGAAATGGGCGAAGCGGGCACCGTCTGGAACGACGAGACCATGCATGCCTTCCTGACCAAGCCGAAGGACTTTGTCTCGAAGACCAAGATGTCCTTTGCCGGCCTGAAGTCGGACGAAGACATCGCGGCGGTCATCGCCTATCTGAAATCCCACTCGCAATAAGCGAGGGGCGAGGGGCCGGGAAACCGGCCCCTTTTACTATAGGGAGGAGCGCCCCCTGACTGACCCCAGGGCGGCAGATTGTTTTCCGGGCGGTATGCTCCTAAAGGAGGGGAATATGCCGCAACATCAATGGTAGTCTCGGGTAGGCCGGGCTGCTATGTTCGGCGGACTGGAAAACGCGGCACCCGGCTGGCCCGGATGCAAGGAACAGAAAAAGGAAACCCCGACGGCATGGACTATCAGGGATTTTTCAAGGAGTCGCTGGCCCGGCTGCGCGACGAAGGCAACTATCGCGTCTTCGCGGATCTGGAACGGCATCTGGGCGAGTTCCCCAAGGCCACCTTCCGCAAGGACGGTGCGGAACGCGATGTGACGATCTGGTGCTCGAACGACTATCTGGGCATGGGGCAGCATCCTGACGTTCTGGCCGCGATGCACAGCGCGCTGGACCGCAGCGGCGCAGGCGCAGGCGGCACCCGCAACATCAGCGGCACCACCCATGACCATGTCGAGCTGGAGGCCGAGCTGGCCGATCTGCACGGTAAAGAGGCCGCGCTACTGTTCACCAGCGGCTATGTCTCGAACTGGGCGACGCTGGGCACGCTGGGCGCGAAAATCCCAGGTCTGGTGATCCTGTCGGACGCGCTGAACCATGCCTCGATGATCGAGGGCATCCGCCATTCGCGCGCCCGCTGCATGGTGTGGAAGCACAACGATCTGGCCGACCTTGAGGCCAAGCTGGCCGAGCTGCCGCAGGACACGCCCAAGCTGATCGCGTTTGAATCGGTCTACTCGATGGACGGCGATATCGCCCCGATCGAGGAGATCTGCGATCTGGCCGACAAGTACAACGCGATGACCTATATCGACGAAGTGCACGCCGTTGGCATGTACGGCCCGCGCGGCGGCGGTGTCGCCGAGCGTGAGGGTCTGATGCAGCGCATCGACATCATCGAAGGCACGCTGGGCAAGGCATTCGGCGTGGTCGGCGGCTATATCACCGGCTCGGCTGAACTGATTGATTTCGTGCGCTCTTTCGCCAGCGGGTTCATCTTTACCACCGCGCTGCCGCCGCATGTGGCGGCTGGGGCTGTGGCCTCGATCCGGCATCTGAAGCAGTCGGATGCGGAGCGTCAGGGCCAGCAGGACCGCGTGGCACAGCTGCGCGCGCGTCTGGACGAGATCGGCATCGGCCATATCCCGAACCCCAGCCACATCATCCCGGTGATGGTGGGCGACCCGGTGAAGTGCAAGTATATCTCGGACCGGCTGATGGCCGATCACGGCATCTACATCCAGCCGATCAACTACCCGACCGTTCCCAAGGGGACGGAGCGGCTGCGGATCACGCCCTCGCCGGTGCACACGGCCGAGGATATGGACCGCCTGGTCGGCGCGCTGAAATCGCTGTGGGGCGAGTGCAAGCTGGCCCGCCAGCCGATCGCCGCGCAGTAAACGCCGACGTATGGACATTTGAACCCGCGGTTGCCCGGTGCATCCGCGGGTTTTTCATGTCTGGCGCCGGGCAGGGGGCAAAATCCGCATCGGCCCTTGCAGCCCCCCCACCGCAACACTAAGACTCTGTTGGCACGAGGTGCGTATAGGTGCGGAACCAACAACAGGCGAGCGGATATGAAAGACCCTATTGACGTTTACATGAACACTCTGGTCCCGATGGTGGTGGAGCAGACCAGCCGTGGCGAACGCGCCTACGATATCTTTTCGCGTCTGCTGAAAGAGCGGATCATTTTTCTGTCGGGCCCGGTGCATGACGGCATGTCCAGCCTGATCGTGGCCCAGCTGCTGCACCTGGAGGCGGAGAATCCGTCGAAGGAAATCAGCATGTATATCAACAGCCCTGGTGGCGTGGTGACCAGCGGCCTGTCGATCTATGACACGATGCAGTACATCAAGCCCAAGGTCAGCACGCTGGTGATCGGTCAGGCGGCGTCGATGGGGTCGCTGCTGCTGACGGCCGGTGAGGCGGGGATGCGTTTCAGCCTGCCCAACAGCCGCGTGATGGTGCACCAGCCCAGCGGCGGCTATCAGGGCCAGGCGACGGACATCATGATCCACGCCCAGGAAACCCAGAAGCTGAAAACCCGCCTGAACGAGATTTACGTCAAGCACACCGGCCGCACCCTGGAAGAGGTGGAGCGCGCGCTGGAGCGTGACAACTTCATGTCGCCGGAAGAAGCCAAGGACTGGGGCCTGATCGACGAGATCGTTTCGAGCCGCGCAAAGGCCGAAGAAAAGGCGTAACGGACGGCGCCCCGGCTTGTGATCGGGCGGGGGCGTTTTTGACATTGTAGGCGCGCAACTGCTGCCCTAAGCTGCCTGTCCAAGGGTGGCGCGCGGCAGTCGCAAGCCGGAACCGACAAGCAAGACGAGGCCTGAAAGGGACGACATGGCGAATAACTCGGGCGATAGCAAAAACACGCTCTATTGCAGCTTCTGCGGCAAAAGCCAGCACGAGGTGCGCAAGCTGATCGCCGGCCCGACCGTGTTCATCTGCGACGAATGCGTCGAGCTGTGCATGGACATCATCCGCGAAGAGACCAAGTCCTCGGGGCTGAAATCCAGCGAGGGCGTGCCGACCCCGCGCGATATCTGCAAGGTGCTGGACGACTACGTGATCGGTCAGCAGCGGGCGAAACGCGTGCTGTCGGTGGCCGTGCACAACCACTACAAGCGCCTGAACCACAGCCAGAAAACCAACGATATCGAGCTGTCGAAGTCGAACATCCTGCTGATCGGCCCGACCGGCTGCGGCAAGACGCTGCTGGCGCAAACGCTGGCGCGGATTCTGGATGTGCCATTCACCATGGCGGACGCGACCACGCTGACCGAAGCCGGTTATGTGGGCGAAGACGTGGAAAACATCATCCTGAAGCTGCTGCAATCGTCGGAATACAACGTCGAGCGCGCGCAGCGCGGCATCGTCTATATCGACGAGGTCGACAAGATCACCCGCAAGTCGGAAAACCCCTCGATCACCCGCGACGTGTCGGGCGAGGGCGTACAGCAGGCCCTGCTGAAGCTGATGGAAGGCACCGTTGCCTCGGTGCCGCCGCAGGGCGGGCGCAAGCATCCGCAGCAGGAATTCCTGCAGGTGGACACGACCAACATCCTGTTCATCTGCGGTGGCGCCTTTGCGGGGCTGGACCGGATCATCAAGCAGCGCGGCAAGGGCAGCGCGATGGGCTTTGGCGCGGACGTGCGTGACGAAAGCGAAAAAGGCATCGGCGAAACCTTCCGCGAGCTGGAGCCCGAGGACCTGCTGAAATTCGGCCTGATCCCGGAATTCGTGGGCCGTCTGCCCGTGATCGCCACGCTGGAGGATCTGGACGAGGCCGCGCTGGTCACCATCCTGACCGAGCCGAAGAACGCCCTGGTCAAGCAGTACCAGCGCCTGTTCGAGCTGGAAGACGTGCAGCTGTCCTTTACCGACGACGCGCTGAGCGCCATCGCCAAACGCGCCATCCAGCGCAAGACCGGCGCACGCGGCCTGCGGTCGATCCTGGAGGACATCCTGCTGGACACGATGTTCGAACTGCCGGGCATGGCGGATGTTGACGAAGTGGTCGTGAACGAAGAAGCGGCGACCTCGGCGGCGAAACCGCTGATGATCTATTCCGAGGCCAAGAAGGAAGGCGCCAGCGCAGGCTGACGCGGGCATCGGCGAAAATCCGAAAGGCGGGCCTTGCCCGCCTTTTTCATGGCCCTCCGGGACTGGACCTTTGCCGGGAATTGGTCCATACGAGGGCAAGACATTTTGGAGAGACCCATGGGCATTCTGAACACTGTTCTTCGCGCGGTCACCTGGTGGAACGGCGCAACCCTGAACACCCAGCTGTACACCGCGCGCAAGGGCGTCAAGGTCGGCGAAGACGAGCAGGGCAATGTCTTCTATCGCAGCAAGGACGGCAAGCGCCGCTGGGTCATGTTCAACGGTGAGGTCGAGGCCTCGCGCATCAGCCCCGACTGGCACGGCTGGCTGCACCACACCTTTGACAACGCACCGGGCAACAAGCCGCTGGCGCACAAAACTTGGGAAAAGCCGCATCAGGAAAACCTGACCGGCTCGGCGCTGGCATTTGCCCCGGCTGGTTCGATCCGTCGCACCCGCCCGGATGAGCGCGCCGATTACGAGGCCTGGCAGCCCGAATAAGGGGCCCGACATGTCTGAAAACAAAACCGAAGTCTTCGTCGGTGGCGCGGTTCTGGCCGTCGCCATCGGATTCGTGGCCTATGCGGGCCAGATCACCGGCTTTTCCAAATCCACGACGGGCTACCCGCTGAGCGCCTCGTTCCGCTCGGCCGAGGGGGTCACGGTGGGCACCGATGTGCGGCTGGCCGGGGTCAAGATCGGCACCGTCACCGACCTGAAGCTGAACCCCAAGACGTTTCGCGCCGACACCGTGATCAGCGTTGCCGAAGGGATCGAGATTCCCGATGACAGCGCGGTCGTGGTCGCATCCGAGGGGCTGCTGGGCGGCAACTTCGTGGAGATCGTGCCCGGCGGGTCGCCGTTCAACTTTGAACCCGGTTCCGAGATCGAGGACACCCAAGGCGCGGTGTCGCTGGTCAGCCTGCTGTTGAAATTCGTCAGCGGGTCGGGCTCTGGCTCTGAAAAGGGGACGACGGAATGATCCGCTGGCTGGCCGCGCTGATGCTGCTGGCCGGTGCGGCCGTGGCGCAGGATGATTCCATCCCCGATCAGGCCAAGGAAATGGCGGCCACCGGCGCCGGCGCGGTTCTGCGCGGGCTGGACAAGGTGAACGCGCAATTCCAGGACATCGAGATTCTGAACGGCACCAGCGTGCGGTTCCAGCGTCTGGTGATCGATTTGGGCGAATGCCGCTACCCCGAGGGGAACCCGGCGGGCGACGCCTATGCCTATCTGACGATCCGAGAGGACGGCGCCGCAGAGCCGGTGTTCCAGGGCTGGATGCTGGCCTCGTCCCCGGCGCTGAACGCGCTGGATCATTCGCGCTATGACGTGTGGGTGCTGCGCTGCAAGACTTCCTGAGCGGAGCGGGGCAGGGGCGGTCCGGTAAAATCCGCGTCGCCCTCGAGCGCCTGATCCAGTAGCGCGCGGTAGCGTGCGCGCGGGATTTCAATGGCGCCAAGGCTGGCCAGATGCGGGGTAATGAACTGCGTGTCGAACAGCGTGAACCCAGCCACGTTCAGCCGATCCACCAGCCAGGCCAGCGCGATTTTTGACGCATTCGGACGGCGCGAGAACATGCTTTCGCCAAAGAACGCGCGGCCCAGAGTGACGCCGTAGACGCCGCCGACAAGGGCATCATCCATCCACACTTCGAGCGAATGGGCAAAGCCGAGAGCGTGCAACTGCATGTAAAGGCCGAAGATTTCGTCGTTGATCCAGGTCTCGGGGCGGTCGGCGCAGCCGTTCACAACGCCCGCGAAATCGCTGTTGATGCGGATCTGGTAATCGGGGCGGCGCAACCGGCGGGCCAGGCTGCGCGAGATGTGGAAGCGGTCCAGCGGGAACACGCCACGGCGGCGCGGATCGACCCAGAAGATCTCGGGCGCGTCGCGGGTTTCGGCCATGGGAAAGACGCCCGAGGCATAGGCGTTCAGCAGCAGTTCGGGTGTCAGAATCAGGTCGTCCCTGGCCATGTGCTGCCCTGTAGAAAAAGGCCGGGTCCTTGCGGGCCCGGCCGGGATGTCACTTGGCCATGTTGGCTTCGAGCCACTTTTCCAGCCAGTGGATGTTGTAGTTGCCGCTGTGGATGTCGTCCTCTTGCAGCAGGGCGTGGAACAGCGGCAGCGTGGTGTCGATGCCGTCCACGATCAGCTCGCCCAGGGCGCGATTCAGACGGGCCAGCGCCTCGGGACGGTCGCGGCCGTGCACGATGAGCTTGCCGATCAGGCTGTCGTAATAGGGCGGGATCGAGTAGCCGTCATACAGCGCCGAATCCATCCGCACACCCAGCCCGCCGGGGGCGTGGAACGCGGTGATCTTGCCCGGACAGGGCGAGAAGTTCGGCAGTTTCTCGGCGTTGATGCGCACCTCGATCGAGTGGCCGTTGATGACCAGATCCTCTTGGCCGAACGACATCGGCAGGCCCTCGGCCACGCGGATTTGTTCGCGCACCAGATCGACGCCGAAGATCGACTCGGTCACCGGGTGTTCCACCTGCAGGCGGGTGTTCATCTCGATGAAGTAGAATTCGCCCTTTTCATAGAGGAACTCGATCGTGCCGGCGCCGCGATAGCCCATCTTGCCGATGGCGTCGGCGCAGATCTTGCCGATGCGGGCGCGCTCTTCGGGGGTGATGCAGGGGCCGGGGGCCTCTTCGAACACCTTTTGGTGACGGCGCTGGAGCGAGCAGTCGCGTTCGCCCAGATGCACACCTTTGCCGTTGCCGTCGCCGAAGACCTGAATCTCGATGTGGCGGGGCGTGGTCAGGTATTTCTCGATATAGACTTCGTCATTGCCGAAGGCGGCCTTGGCTTCCGACCGGGCGGTGCGGAAGGCGGTTTCCATCTCGGCCTCGTTGCGGGCGACCTTCATGCCGCGACCGCCGCCACCGGCGGTGGCCTTGATGATCACCGGATAGCCGAACTCGGCCCCGATCTTCTTGGCGTCTTCAACGGTGGGCACACCACCGGCGGAACCGGGCACCACGGGGATCCCCAGCTCTTTGGCGGTTTCCTTGGCGGTGATCTTGTCGCCCATGATGCGGATATGCGCCGCGGTGGGGCCGATGAAGGTGATGCCGTGATCTTCGACGATCTGCACGAAGTTGGCGTTTTCCGACAGGAAGCCATAGCCCGGGTGGATCGCCTGCGCGCCGGTGATTTCACAGGCCGAGATGATCGCCGGGATTGACAGGTAGCTTTGCACCGAAGAGGGCGGGCCGATGCAGACGGCCTCGTCTGCCATGCGGACATGCATCGCGTCGGCGTCAGCGGTGGAGTGGACCGCGACGGACTGAATGCCCATCTCGCGGCAGGCGCGGATCACGCGCAGCGCGATTTCCCCGCGGTTGGCAATCAGGATTTTATCGAACATGGCCGGGCCCTTATTCGATGATCATCAGCGGCGCGCCGAATTCCACGGCCGAGCTGTCCTCGACCAGGATGCGCTTCACGGTGCCGGATTTGGGCGCCGGGATGTGGTTCATCGTCTTCATGGCCTCGATGATCAGCAGGGTGTCACCCTCTTTGACCTGGGCACCGACCGACACGAAGGAGGGCGCGCCGGGTTCGGCCTGCAGGTAGACGGTGCCGACCATCGGAGAGGTCACGGCGCCCGGGTGGCTGGCCGGATCGGCCACGGGTGCGGCAGCGGCGGCTGCGGCGGGGGCTGCCGGTGCGGCGGCTGCGGCCATGGGGGCTGCGGCGGCGACCTGCGTCACGATCTGCTGCTGGCGGCTGACACGCACGTTCAGGCTGTCGTTGTCGCCGTATTCGCGCATCACTTCCAGCTCGGTCAGGTCGTTGGCGCGCAGAAGCTCGGCCAGTGCCTGAATGAAGTCCACGTCGGAGTCATGGTTTTTCTTAGTCATTGTATCCTCGACCGGTTACGGTTGGCTGCCCTACGGATGCAGCCCGATGCCATTCTGGCAGCCTTATAGGCGATGATTTACGGCGCGGAAAGCGCCCTTTCTGCCCCGGGAATTTGGGCCTTTTGGCCGGGAATTGCGAGGGGGAAAATGCATATGCAGCGAAAAACACCCTTTTCCTACAGCGGCATCCCCGACAGTTTCGCCACCAGTTCGGCCAGTTTGCGCGCCTGGAATTTCTCCAGCAGGCGCGCGCGATAGAGTTCGACGGTGCGGTAGGACAGCTCCAGCTCAAGCCCGATTTCCTTGCTGGTCATGCCGCGGCAGGTCAGGATCGCCACCTCGCGTTCGCGCTGGGACAGTTGCACGATGGGGCGGTCCTCGGACAGGTCGGACAGCGACCAGATGCCTTTGCGAAACGGGTCCTCGGGGGTCAGCGACTGGCCCCGGACGCGGCACCAGAACAGCTCGCCCGAGCGGCGGCGCATCACGCGTTCGTCGGCATAGGTGCCGGTCTTGCGCATCTGGGCCAGACCGCGCGCGCCAATGCGTTCGTAATCCTCCATCGAGGGGTAGAAATGCGCGAAGGGCACGCCCTGGAAATCGGACATCTGGCCGCCGAATATCTTGGCGAATTCCCGGTTGCAGCCGGAAATGATGCGGTTTTCCAGCATGCACAGGCCGATGGGTGCGTATTCAAAGGCGGTGTCGGACAGGCTCATGCGGGAAGATATGCCAAGTTTCGCGCGGCGATGCAAAGCATAGGTAGTTCTACCAGTCGCGCCGCGTGTTTCTACGAAATTGCATGGCCGGCGTGGTCGTGATTTCCTGAGTGTGGGAGATTTGAGGGAGGAGCCGATGAACATCGGGTTTTGGCTGCAAAGGCAGGCACAGATCGCGCCGGGCCGTCCGGCCTTGTTTTCGGGGCAGCAACAGGTTGCGGATTACGGCGGGTTCCACGAACAGGCGATGCGGGTCGCGGGCTGGCTGACGCAGCAGGGGATCGCGCCGGGGGACCGGGTGGCGATCTTCATGAAGAACACGCCAGAGTTCCTGATCGCGCAATACGGCATCTGGTATGCCGGGGCGGCCGTGGTGCCGATCAACGCCAAGCTGCACGGCCGCGAGGCTGCCTGGATCATCGAGAACGCCGGGGCGAAGGTGGCGTTTTCCTCGCCCGGATTGTCCGAGGCGCTGTACGAGGCGGACGTGAGCTGCCCGGTGATCGACGTCAAACGCCCCGTGTTCGATCAGGTTCTGGCGGCGGACCCGCTGCCCCCCGTCCAGCGCGCGCCGGGCGATCTGTGCTGGCTGTTCTACACCTCGGGCACGACGGGGCGGCCCAAGGGGGTGATGATCACGCACCGGATGCTGGTGGTGATGTCGCTGGCCTACCTGTCGAACGTCGATCAGGTGCGGGCCGAGGACAGTGTGCTGTACGCCGCCCCGATGAGCCACGGCGCGGGTATCTACAACATGATCCACGTGCTGATGGGCGCGCGGCATGTCTGCCCGGTCTCGGGCGGCTTTGACGAGGCCGAGATTTTCGAGCTGGCCCGCCATCACCACAACATCCAGATGTTCGCGGCCCCCACGATGGTGAAACGCCTGACCCATGTCGCCAAGGCGACCGGAGAGCTGGGCGAGGGGTTGCGCTCGATCGTTTATGGCGGGGGGCCGATGTACGTGGCTGACATCATTGATGCGGTTGATCATTTCGGCCCGATCTTCATCCAGATCTACGGGCAGGGCGAGGCGCCGATGGGTGTGACCGCGCTGACCCGCGAGGAAGTGGCCGATCGTCAGCACCCGCGGTGGCGGGAACGTCTGGCCTCGGTCGGGCGGGCGCAGGCCCCGGTCGAGGTGCGGATCGGCGATGCCGAGGGCAACCCGCTGCCCGCCGGACAGCCCGGTGAAATCATGGTGCGCGGCGATCTGGCGATGCCGGGCTATTGGCAGAACCCCGAGGCGACGGCGAAAACCATCGTCGATGGCTGGCTGCTGACCGGTGATGTCGGTTTCATGGACGAAGACGGCTATGTGACGATGCAGGACCGATCCAAGGACCTGATCATCTCGGGCGGCACAAACATCTACCCGCGCGAGGTCGAAGAGGCGCTGCTGACCCACCCCGACGTGCACGAGGTCAGCGTGGTCGGCCGCCCCGATCCGGAATGGGGCGAGGATGTCGTCGCCTTCGTGGTGCCGGTGCCCGGTGCGGATGTCGATCCGGCGGCGCTGGACGCGCATTGCCTGGACCGGATCGCGCGGTTCAAGCGGCCCAAGGATTATTACCAGCTGAGCGAGCTGCCCAAGAACAACTACGGCAAGGTGCTGAAAACCGAGCTGCGCGAGCGACTGAAGGAGATGGCGAAATGATGGATCTGGCAGGGAAAACGGCGCTGGTGACGGGCTCGGTTCAGGGGATCGGGCTGGCGATTGCCGAAGGGCTGGCCGCAGCGGGCGCGCGTATCGCGGTGCATGGCATTGCGGGCGATGCGCAGATCCACGAGGTCTGCGAACGGCTGCGCGCGAAGGGGTCGCCTCAGGCCGAGTATTTTCCGGGTGATCTGCGCGACCCCGATCAGATTGCCGGGCTGATGGACGCGGTCGAGGCTTGGGGCGGGGCGGATATTCTGGTGAATAACGCCGGCATCCAGCACACCGCGCCGCTGAAGGACATGCCGCGCGAGAAGTGGGAGGCGATTCTGCAGATCAACCTGTCGGCGGCGTTCTACACGATGCAGGCGGCGCTGCCGAAGATGGCCGAGCGCGGCTATGGCCGGGTCATCAACATCGCCTCGGTGCATGGGCTGGTGGCCAGCAAGGAAAAGGCGCCCTACGTGGCCGCGAAATTCGGGCTGGTCGGGCTGAGCCGCGTCGCTGCGCTGGAATATGCGGCGCAGGGGCAGCGGGCCAAGGGCGGGGTGACGGTGAATTGCATCTGCCCTGGCTGGACCGAGACCGCGATTCTGGGCCCGCAGATCGACGCGCGTGTGGCGCAGTTTGGCGGCGATCGGGACGCGGGCATCGCCGATCTGGTGACCGAGAAACAGCCCTCGGGGCGGATGTCGGACCCGTCCGAGATCGGCGCGCTGGCGCTGTGGTTATGCGCGCCGATTGCCCACAACGTGACCGGAACCGCGATCCCGGTGGACGGAGGCTGGACCGCGCAATAGCGCCGCATGGGCTTGAATGTCTCGCAAATGTATATACATTGTATGTGCGAATTTTCGGCTGCCGAGGGCTGCCACAAGTGATGGAGAGACAGATGAGTACGACCGACGTTAAGGGCATTGGTCCCGCAATTGCGGCGCAATTAGCCGATCTGGGGGTGCATACCGCCGCCGATCTGGCAGCTGCAGACCCGGCGGTCCTGACCAAGGTGTCGGGGATCGGCCCGGCGCGGGCCGTGATGCTGATCCGCGAGGCGCAGGATCTGGTCTCGGTCCTGCCGGGTGAGCCGGTGGCGGAGGTTGTTGCGCAGCCTGAGCCGGAACCAGTGCCTGAGGCCGTTGAAGAGGTCGCCGAGGTGGCCGAGGACGCGCCCAAGGCCAAGAAGTCCAAGAAATCCAAGAAGAAGGGCAAGTCGAAGAAGAAGTCCAAGAAGGACGGCAAGCCCAAGAAGGACAAGAAAAAGAAAAAGGGCGGCAAGGCCAAGTCGAAGAAAAAGGCCAAGAAGTCCAAGAAGTCCAAGAAGAAGTGACCGCCTGACAAGAAAAATCCCGTCCCAGGAGGAGGGACGGGCGAGGTGTCGGTCGAAGGGCTTGGCGCCTTCGGCGTCAGGAGAGAGGGGTCCCTTGATTATTGTTGGCCCGCCCCGACAAGCAGCAGTACAGGGCGGGCCGATCTGGCTCAGATGGCCAGATATTCTTCGCGCAGCTCTTTGTTGGACAGCACTTCGCCGGCCGAGCCGTCATAAACCACGTTGCCGGTATCCAGGATCACGGCGCGGTCGGACAGTTCCAGCGCGCGCACGGCGTTCTGTTCCACGATCACGGTGGTGATGCCCTGTTCCTTGATCTTGCGCAGGGTGCGCTCGATCTCGTCCACGATCACGGGGGCAAGGCCTTCGTAGGGTTCGTCCAGCAGCAGCACCTTGATATCCCGCGCCAACGCGCGGGCGATGGCCAGCATCTGCTGTTCGCCGCCCGACAGGGTGACGCCTTCCTGATTGCGGCGCTCGCCCAGACGGGGGAACAGTTCGTACAGGCGTTCGATCGACCAGCCGATGGGCGGCGCGATCTGGGCCAGCTTCAGGTTTTCCTCGACCGTCAGGCCGGGGATGATGCGGCGGTCTTCGGGGACCAGACCGATACCCGACTGCGCGGCCTTGTAGCTGCTCATCAGGTGCAGCGGCTGGTGGTCCAGCCAGACCTCGCCCTTGTGGATCGCGGGGTTGTCCAGACGGGCAATCGCGCGCAGGGTCGAGGTCTTGCCCGCACCGTTGCGGCCCAGCAGCGCCAGGATCTCGCCTTCGTGGACGTTAAAGGAGACGCCCTGCACGATGTAGCTTTCACCGTAATACGCGTGGATGTCCCAGACCGACAGGTAGGCGGGGGCGGTTTCGGCCAGGTTATGGCCCTTGGAGAAGTCGGGTTTGACGTTCATGTCAGGCTCTCCTTACGCGGACTCGCCCAGATACGCTTCGCGCACCTTGGGGTTGCCCTTGATGTTCTGCGGGTCGTCCTCGACCAGGGGGGTACCCTGGGCCAGAACGGTGATGCGGTCGGCAAGGCTGAACACCACGTGCATGTCGTGTTCGATGATCGCGATGGTGATGTCGCGCTCGGCCTTGATCTGCTTGAGCAGGTCGATCGTGTTGTTGGTGTCGGCCCGCGCCATGCCGGCGGTGGGTTCGTCCAGCAACAGCAGACGCGGTTCCTGCGCCAGGCACATGCCGATTTCCAGCCGCCGCTTGTCGCCGCGCGACATCGAGGCGGTGTGCATGTTGCGCTTGTCGGCCATGTTCATGTCGACCAGCATCTTTTCCGCGGCTTCCACGATGTCCTTTTCGGACATCATGTTGCCGACGGCATGCATCCGGAACGCGCCGTCCCGCTTGGCGAAGATCGGGATCATCATGTTTTCCATGACGGTGAGATCACCAAAGATCTCGGGCGTCTGGAACACGCGGCTGATGCCCATCTGGTTGATCTCGTGCGGCTGGCGCCCCAGCACCGAGTTGCCGTCGAACATGACGGACCCGGTGTCGGGGATCAGCTTGCCCACCAGGCAGTTCAGCAGGGTGGATTTGCCCGCGCCGTTCGGCCCGATGATCGCGTGCACGGTGTTTTCGCGCACGCTGAGGTTCACATTGCCCAGGGCCTGCAGACCGCCGAAGCGTTTGTTCACGCCTTTGACTTCAAGGATACCCATTGAGTTGTCTCCTTATTCCGCAGGGTTGGATTTGGCGTTGGACTTGTCGTCGGACTTGTCCTTGCGCAGGGCTCTGGCAATGCGCTGTCCGCCTTCGACCAGGCCACCAGGCAGGAAGATCACGACCAGCATGAACAGGATGCCCAGGGTCAGGTGCCAGCCCTTACCGATGAAGGGGTGAACGATGCCGACCACGAAGTCCTCAAGCCCGTCCGGCATGAAGCTGAACCAGCCGTGCAGGACGTTGTCGTTGATCTTCGAGAAGATGTTCTCGAAGTACTTGATGAAGCCTGCGCCCAGAACCGGGCCGATCAGGGTGCCGGCACCGCCGAGGATGGTCATCAGAACAACCTCGCCCGAAGCGGTCCACTGCATACGCTCGGCGCCTGCAAGCGGGTCCATCGAGGCCATCAGGCCACCGGCCAGGCCGGCATACATGCCCGAGATCACGAAAGCAGCCAGGGTGTACGGACGCGGGTTCAGACCGGTGTAGCGCATACGCTGCTGGTTCGATTTCACTGCGCGCAGCATCATCCCGAAGGGCGAGCGGAAGATCCGCAGGCTGAGGTAGAAGGCCAGCAGCATGATGAAGGCGCACAGGTAGTAGCCGACGTTGAACTGGAACAGCCACGCACCGACATCCATCTGGAAGGTCGAGCGCATTTCCAGCCCGAACAGGTTGGTCACCGGGATCGAGCCATCCGCCGTCGCCGACTCGCCCAAAATACGGGGGTCGTTCAGCGTCAGCTGCAGGCCGGTTTCACCGTTGGTGATGGGCGTCAGCACCGAGTAGGCCAGGTTGAAGCTCATCTGCGCGAAGGCCAGCGTCAGGATCGAGAAGTAGATCCCCGAGCGGCGCAGCGACACGAAGCCGATCACCACCGCGAACAGGCCCGAGACGATCATCGACAGGATGATGGCGGGGATCACGTTCATGCTGAGCAGCTTGAACATCCACACCGCCGAGTAGGACCCCACCCCCAGAAAGGCCGCGTGGCCGAACGAGAGGTAGCCGGTCAGACCGAACAGGATGTTGAAGCCGATGGCGAAGATGCCAAAGATCACGAAACGCTGCATCAGGTCGGGATAACCCGCGTTGAATTGCGCCAGTGCACTGCCTTCGGGGAAGGGGTTCAGGATGAACGGTGCGCACAGGGCAAGGATGGCGACCAGCAGCAGAAGGGTTGCGTCTTTCTTGTTGAGACCCAGCATGGATTAGTCCTCCATCACGCCTTTGCGACCCATCAGGCCACGGGGACGCGTCAGCAGAATGATGATTGCGACAAGGTAGATGATGATCTGGTCAATCCCGGGGATCAGGGACTTGATCTCGTTCATCGAGGCGAAGCTTTCCAGAATACCCAGAAGGAAGCCGGCGGCGACAGCGCCCGGAAGGGACCCCATGCCGCCGACAACCACAACCACGAAACTCAGCACCAGGAAATCCATGCCCATGTGATAGTTCGGCGAGTTGATCGGCGCGTACATGACGCCCGCCAAGCCCGCCACCGCAGCCGCAAGGCCGAACATGATGGTGAAACGCTTGTCGATATTGATGCCCAGCAGGCCCACGGTTTCACGATCCGCCATGCCCGCGCGCACGACCATCCCGAAGGTGGTGAACTGCAGGAAGGCAAAGACCGCACCGATGATGAGGGCCGCGAAGCTGAAGTAGACCAGGCGCCAGTACGGGTAGATCACGGTGTTCGGATCAAAGCCCAGCATGGTGCCGAAATCGAACGATCCGGTGAAGGCCGCCGGGGCCGGGGTGGGGATCGGGTTCGCGCCGTAGAAATACTTGACGATTTCCTGCAGCACGATGGCCAGGCCGAAGGTCACCAGGATCTGGTCGGCATGAGGACGCTTGTAGAAATGCTTGATCAGGCCGCGCTCCATCACGAAGCCGATCCCGATCATGATCGGGATCGAGAACAGGATCGCAAGGGGAACCGACCAGTCGATGATCGCCGCCCCCGTTTCGGGGCCGAACCAGCTTTCGATGTAGGTGTGCTTTTCGACCAACGGCCGCCCCAGGAAGTCTTTCTTGGTGGGGTCAACCACCTCGTAGCTGAGGTTCAGCAGTTTCGACAGAGTGACCGAGCAGAATGCGCCGATCATGAAAAGCGCGCCGTGGGCGAAGTTCACCACGCCCAGCGTACCGAAGATCAGTGTCAGACCCAGCGCGATCAGCGCATAGGCCGAGCCCTTGTCGAGCCCGTTCAGGATTTGAAGGATAAATGCGTCCATTGTCCCCACCTTGGGTGTTGTTCAATTGGTGGCCGGCCATGCCGACAGGGCGCGCCCGGGGGCACGCTGTCTGAAAAGGGGCCGCGCGCTGGCGCGGCCCCCGTTGGTCATGGCTTGGATCAGGCGCCCGGGTTGCAGGTGCCCAGTGCGCCGCCCGCGAACATCGGGTGATCGGGGGCATAGGTGACTTGCTCGGTCGGGGTGACCTCGACGATTTCCACGAGGTGGAATTCGCTTTCCGGGGTCATTGCACCGCGCACAACCAGCACGTCTTTGAAGCACTGGTGGTCGTCTTTGCGGTACAACGTCTTGCCGTTGCCCAGGCCGTCGAATTCGAAGCCTTCCAGGGCTTCGGCCACGGCGCAGGGGTTGAACGAACCGGCGCGCTCGACAGCATCTGCGTACAGGATGGTCTGAGCATAGCAGGTCTGTGCAGCCTGCGACGGCGGGAAGCCGTACTTGGTGCCGAACGACTGAACGAATGCCTTGGTGCCTTCGTCCTGCAGTTTCCAGTCCCAGTTCTGCGAACCGACGATGCCCTTGATGTTGGCACCGGCGCCCTTGGCCATCAGCTCGGAGTACAGCGGAACGACGATCTCGAAGTTCTTGCCGTTCACCTGCTTGTCACGCAGGCCGAACTGCACGGCGTTGGTCAGCGAGTTGACCATGTTCCCGCCGTAGTGGTTCAGAACCAGAACATCTGCGCCCGAGTTCAGCACCGGAGCGATGTAGGACGAGAAGTCCGTCTGCGCCAGCGGGGTCAGCACGTTGTTGACGGTCTGCCAGCCCAGGGCCTCGGTTGCGGCCGCGATCGACGCCTGCTGGGTCCAGCCCCAGGTGTAGTCTGCGGTCAGGTGATAGGCGCGGCGGTCGTTGCCATACAGCTTCGACAGCACGGGTGCCAGAGCAGCGCCCGACATGTAGGCGTTGAAGAAGTGACGGAAACCGTTTGCCTTCTTGTCCTTGCCGGTGGTGTCGTTCGAGTGGGTCAGGCCCGCCATGAAGATGATGCCGGCCTCTTGGCACAGGCCCTGCACTGCAACGGCCACACCCGAGGACGAACCGCCCGAGATCATGATGGCGCCGTCTTTTTCGATCATCGACTTGGCCGAAGCGCGTGCGGCGTCCGACTTGGTCTGGGTATCGCCGGTGACGAATTTCACCTCTTTGCCCAGGATGCCGTTGCCCTTCAGCGCCTTCGAGCTGAAAGTCCCCAGCATACCGCCGTCGCCACCGCCGTTCAGGTGCTCGACCGCCAGCTGGAATGCGCGCAGTTCGTCTGCACCTTCATCCGCGTAGGGGCCGGTCTGCGGCACGTTGAAGCCCAGGGTAACCGACGGGCCGGTCGGCTCGTTGGTAAAGGCTGCGGCCGAGGACGCGGTGAAGATCGTCGGAAGTGCGACGCCGGCGCCGGCAACGGCACCTGACTTCAGCACGCCACGGCGAGTCAGTTTGGTATTGGACATTTAATCCTCCCGTTTCGTGAAATGCGGTTGCGGCCTCCTCTTGCGCGCAACTGCAAGCACAGTTTGTGCAAAACCATTATCAGGCCGGATAAGAAAACTTCGCAACAACGTCCTTGAACGAAACAATTTTTTTGTAAAGAAAATCACAATGCAGTAGCATACTGTGTAAACAAATTATTCCGCGCTGCAGAATGTGCTTGATAAGGATAGGAAAAAGCATGCCGCAACGTCAGTTGACAGGAACCCGCATCCGGGAACGACGCATGATGCTGGGGATGCGTCAGACCGATCTGGCACGTGACGTGGATATTTCTGCCTCTTACCTCAATCTGATCGAGCATAACCGAAGGAGAATCGGGGGGAAATTGTTGCTGGGCATCGCCCGCGCGTTGGGGGTGGAACCGTCCGCTTTGACCGAGGGGGCCGAGGCGGCGCTGATCTCGACCCTGCGCGAAGCGCGGGCTGCGGACCCCACGGCCGGGGCGGAAACCGACGCGCTGGAGGATTTCGCGGGCCGCTTTCCGGGTTGGGCGCAGCTGCTGGAACGCCGCCACCGCCGCGTGCTGGAGCTGGAGCGCACCGTCGAAACCCTGTCCGACCGGCTGACCCACGACCCCCATCTGGCCGCCGCTCTGCACGAGATGATCTCGACCATCACGGCGATCCGCTCGACCGCTGCCATCTTGGCCGAAACCAAGGGGCTGGAGCCGGAATGGCGCGACCGCTTTCACCGCAACATCAACGAAGACGCGGACCGGCTGGCGCATAGTGCCAAGGCGCTGGTGGGCTATCTGGACAGCAACGAGGACGAGGAGGAGTTCGAGCTGAGCTCTCCCCAGGACGAGCTGGACGCGTTTCTGGGCGACAGCGGCTATCACATGCCTGTGCTGGAACAGGGCGGCGAGGTGGATGTCGATTCCCTGATCGCGCAGCAGGACGTGCTGCAATCCGCCGCCGCGCGGGCGATGGCGCGCACGTATCTGGGCCGCTATGCCAAGGACGCCCGCACCATGCCGCTGATCCAGACGATTGCGGCGCTGTCGCAGCATGGGCTGGACCCTTCGGCGCTGGCGCGACATTTCGAGACCGATCTGGCGACGGTGATGCGCCGGCTGGCCGAGATCCCGGAATCGGCGGCTGGCAGCCCGGTGGGGCTGGTCAGTTGCGACGCCTCGGGGACGATGACATTCCGCAAGGCGCTGAACGGGTTCATGCTGCCGCGCTTTGGGGCGGCTTGTCCGCTGTGGCCCTTGTTTCGTGCGCTGTCGCGCCCGATGATGCCGGTGGTGCAGGTGGTGCGGCAGGCCGGACGGGGCGGGGGCGTGTTCCGCACCTACTCGATCGCGCAGCCCTCGGCCCCGGTCAGTTTCGACGAGCCGCCGCTGTTCGAGGCCTACATGTTGATCCTGCCGGTCGAGGCGGGTGAACGGACGCGGGATCTGCCCGCCGAAGTGGGGGTCAGCTGTCGGATCTGCCCCCGCGAAAACTGCCCGGGACGCCGGGAACCATCAATTTTGACCGACGGGTTCTGACATCTGTTTTGACACGCGGCCCGAGTTTGCCGATAAATGCAGAACGGAAATGACTGCACGCTCTGGGAGGGGACGACTGCATGGGCAAACATGTCCTTGTGATCGAGGATGAGCCGAACATCATCGAAGCGATCAGTTTCATCCTGTCGCGAGATGGTTGGCGCGTGGATACGCATTCCAACGGGCATGACGCGGTTTCGGTCGTGAATGCCAAGTCCCCCGATCTGGTGATTCTGGACGTCATGCTGCCCGGGCGCAGCGGGTATGACATCCTGTCCGACCTGCGCGAGGCCGACCGCACCCGCGAATTGCCGGTGCTGATGCTGACCGCGCGCGGCCAGTCCAAGGACCGCGAGATGGCGCAGAAGATCGGTGCCAGCCGTTTCATGACCAAGCCCTTCTCGAATGCCGAAGTGCTGGAGGTCGTCCGGCAACTGGTGCCCTGATGGCAAAGATCCGGCCCTCGCTGTTTCTGGAACGCAAAAGCTATCGGCAGCGGCGGGTCCGCGACGCGGCGCGGCTGATGCCGTTCCTGGGTGCCTTGCTGTGGGGGGTGCCGGTGCTGTGGGCGCCGCCGGGGCCGTACGGGATCAGTACGTCAAAGGCGATGCTGTATATCTTTGGGGTGTGGCTGGGGCTGGTCCTGATTTCGCTGGCGCTGTCGCGCTGGCTGGAGCCGGACGCCGATACCGAGCCCACGGAAGGAAACTGACATGGGCGCGCTGAACCTGCTGGTCGCGGTCTGCCTGGGCTATGTCGCCATGCTGTTCCTGGTCGCCTTCATGGCCGAGCGTGCGGCGGCGCGCGGGCGCGGGGGATGGCTGCGGTCTCCGGTCGTGTACACGCTGTCACTGTCGATCTATTGCACCGCCTGGACGTTCTACGGCGCGGTGGGCTATGCGGCGCGCTCGGGGCTGGAATACCTGACGATCTATATCGGGCCGACGCTGGTCATGCTGGGCTGGTGGTGGGGCTTGCGCAAGCTGGTACGGATCGGACGCACGCAGCGCATCACCTCGATCGCCGACCTGATTTCGTCGCGATATGGTAAGTCGAACTCGCTGGCCGTGTTCGTGACGATTGTCGCGGTGATCGGCACCACGCCCTATATCGCGCTGCAATTGCAGTCGGTGACCTCGTCCTTTTCCAGCTTTGCTCTGTATGACCCGTCGGTCCGCCAGATCGGTGACAGCGATGCCACGGCGCTGTGGGTCGCGGCGGGTCTGGCGCTGTTCACCGTGCTGTTCGGCACCCGCAACCTGGATGCGAACGAGCGTCACCACGGCGTCGTCATGGCCATCGCGGTCGAGGCGGTGGTCAAGCTGTTCGCGCTGGTCGCCGTGGGGGTCTTCGTGGTCTGGGGCGTTGGCGGCGGCGTGTCCGAGACGCTGGCCCGGATTGACGCGTCAGACATTGGCCAGTGGCAGATGCATAACGGGCGCTGGGCGGCGCTGATCTTTCTGTCGGCGGCTGCGTTCCTGACCCTGCCGCGGATGTTCCAGGTGCTGGTCGTGGAAAACGACGACGAGAACCACCTGCGCACCGCCTCTTGGGCGTTCCCGACCTACCTGATGCTGATGAGCCTGTTCGTCGTCCCCATTGCTGTGACCGGGCTGGAGCTGATGCCCAAGGGCTCCAACCCCGACCAGTTCGTGCTGACCGTGCCGCTGAGTCAGGGTCGCGACGGGCTGGCGATGCTGTCTTTTCTGGGCGGGTTCAGCTCGGCCACCTCGATGGTGATCGTGGCGGCGATTGCGCTGTCCACGATGGTGTCGAACCACATCGTCATGCCGATCTGGCTGACGCTGACGGGCGGCGGGGCGATGATCTCGGGCGATGTGCGCCATGTCGTGCTGCTGGCGCGGCGGATGTCCATCGCGGGCGTTCTGGCGCTGGGCTATCTGTATTACCGCTTTTCCGGGGGCGGTGCGGCGCTGGCCTCGATCGGCCTGATCTCCTTCGCGGGGGTGGCGCAATTTCTGCCGCCGTTGATGGGGGGCATCTTCTGGCGCGGCGCAACGCGCCTGGGGGCACTGGCGGGGCTGGTCGTGGGCTTTGTCATCTGGGTCTACAGCCTGCTGCTGCCCAGCTTTGGCCCGTCCCTGTTCATGAGCGCCGAGATTCTGGCGCACGGCCCCTTGGGTATCGGCTGGCTACGGCCGCAGGCGCTGTTCGGCATCGGGGGGATGAACCCGCTGGTGCACACGGTGATGTGGTCGCTGCTGCTAAATTCGGTCGTGTTCGTGGTCGTGTCGCTGGCCACCTTCCCGAAACCGATGGAGCGGCTGCAGGGCGCGCAATTCGTCAACGTGTTCCAGCACTCGGGCAACCCGCAGGGCTGGTCGGGCGGCATCGCGCAGTCCGAGGACCTGATGGTGATGGCGCAGCGCATCCTTGGCGCGGTTGAGGCGCAAAGCTTTTTCCAGCGCGAGGCGGCGACGCAGGGCCTGGCTGGCTACCTGCCTGAACCCTCGCCGGAATTCCTGCAACGGCTGGAGCGTGAACTGTCCGGCTCGGTCGGGGCGGCGACGGCCCATGCGATGGTGGGGCAGATCATGGGGCGGGCCACCGTCTCGGTCGAGGATCTGCTGGCCGTGGCCGATGAAACCGCGCAGATGATGGAATATTCCAGCCAGCTGGAGGCGAAATCCGCCGAGCTGACCCGCACCGCCCGCCAGCTGCGCGCCGCCAACGAGAAGCTGACCCAGCTGTCGGTGCAAAAGGACGCCTTCCTGTCCCAGATCAGCCACGAGCTGCGCACGCCGATGACCTCGATCCGGTCGTTCTCGGAAATCCTGCGCGATGCCGATGGGCTGTCCGAGGCCGAGCTGGACAAATACGCCGGCATCATCCACTCCGAGGCGATCCGCCTGACCCGCCTGCTGGACGACCTGCTGGACCTGTCGGTGCTGGAAAACGGTCAGGTCAGCCTGAACATGCAGCACGGCAACCTGTCCGAGGTGATCGAGCACGCGGTGAACGCCACCGGCGTGCAGACGGCGGGCCTGCGCATGGTGCGGGTGCGGGCGCTGGAAAACATCCCGATCTTCACCGATCTGGACCGTCTGGCGCAGGTGTTCATCAACCTGATCGCCAACGCGCAGAAATACTGCGACGCCGAGCATCCCAACCTGGCCATCCGCGTCACGCGTCGGGACGGGTATCTGCTGGTGGATTTCGTCGATAACGGCTCGGGGATTCCGTCTGACTCGCAGGCGCTGATTTTCGAGAAATTCAGCCGGATCAGCGATCAGAAGAAGGCGGGCGGCGCGGGTCTGGGTCTGGCCATCTGCCGGGAAATCATGGCCCGTCTGGACGGCGCGATTTCCTATCTGCCGGGGCAGGGCGGGGCGGCGTTCCGCGTTAGCCTGCCGATGAAGGCGGCAAAAGCGGCGGAATAATTCGCGGCTGGTAATCCTTTGCTAAGAAAGCCCGGTTTAGGGTCGGGGCGTTGGCCGCAGAACGCGGCGTTGGCCGATCGGAATCATGAGCAAAGGCAACAACATTCTGCGACGAAAGGCCGAGGCCGCGAAAATCGGGCGCGAATCTCGGGTCATTTCGCCCATGCGCGCGCTGTGCCGCTCGGTCGAGAGGGCGGCGCAGCTGGGGCTGAACCTGCCGCTGGTCGTGGTGGATGCACAGGACGGCAGCCTTGATCGTGACAGCCTGCTGGGGCAGGTCGCCGCCGGTGGGCTGATGGTGTCGCTGGATCAGGACGACGGCGCGCCGGGGCTGATCGTGCTGGACCTGCAATGCCTGACCGCGCTGGTCGAGGTGCAGACCCTGGGCTCGGTCAAGGAAAAGCCCGCCGCTGCCCGCCCAGTCACCCGCACGGATGCCGCCGTGGCGATGCCGCTGATTGACGGCACGCTGTCCGGTTTCCGGCAGCTGCTGGCCGAGTCCGGGGATGTCGCTCACTTGTCTGGGTTTCATTTCGGCAGTTGGGTCAGCGATTTGCGGCAACTGGCGGCGCAATTGCCGGATGCGGAGTATCAGACCTATCGGCTGAACCTGCAGATCGGCCAGTCGCAACGGACCGGAGAGGTGCTGCTAGCGCTGCCCGTTCCCCTGCCGCCGCAAAGTGCCGAAACGACCGAGGCAAAGCCCGCGCTGACGATTCAGGACGGGGTCATGGACGCGCCCGCCACGTTGGAGACGATCCTGCACCGGCAGGAGCTGAGCCTGGATCAGATCGCATTGCTCAAACCCGGCGATGTTCTGACGATCCCGCTGGCAGCGCTGAGCGAGGTGCGGCTGCATACCGGCGATCGTCAGGTTGTGGCCTCGGGGGTGCTGGGCAAGTTGGGTGGCAATCGGGCGGTGCGTCTGA
The DNA here is from genome assembly GCF_004799325.1 of Thalassobius vesicularis. Taxonomy (GTDB): domain Bacteria; phylum Pseudomonadota; class Alphaproteobacteria; order Rhodobacterales; family Rhodobacteraceae; genus Thalassobius; species Thalassobius vesicularis. The sequence continues at coordinate 12,932 of NZ_SSMD01000002.1, read as the reverse complement.
CCAGTTTCGGCCCGCCGCGCACCGTTGGGGCACCACAGATGGCTGTAAAATTGCCCCAACTATCGCAAGTCGATCTGTCCGACCCTGCACTAGTCGAACCGCCGCGTCCGCGTCGCGCGCCTCCAGCCCCGGTTGCGGCGGAAAAGCCTGCGCCCAAGGTCGAAAAACCAAAGGAGGTTCAGAAAGTCATCCGCGAAGACCCGACCGGGACCGAGGCATTGCTGAGCGAGTTGGGGCTATCCGATCTGGACGCCCCCATGAACGCGCTGTCCTTGGGCAGCCTCGACGAGGAGGAGCAGGGCGCCGGAACGTTCATGAAGGATCTGCCCGTTCCGGTCCGTTCAAAATAGAGGGTCAGGCCTGTTCCAGCCGCGGGCGCAGACCGGACAGGTCGTAACCCGCCTTGTAGGCTGTCGCCAGGATGTCATCGGCGGACATCTGACCGGCCTGGGCCAGCGCCCAGATCACGGTGCAGCGCGTACCCGACGCGCAATAGGCCAGTACGGGCCCGTCCGAGGCGTCGACGGCCGCCATTTGCGCCGAGATGTTGTCGGGCGTCATGGTCTGGTGAGTCAACGGCAGGACGAAAAACTCCAGCCCGGCCTCTTGCGCGGCGACGGCCATCGCGTCGGCATAGTGGCTGGGCGGGTTTTCCACGTCGGGGCGGTTGCAGATCACCTTGGTGAACCCGGCCGCCTTGATGGCGGCCAGATCCTCGGGGTCGATCTGGGGGCTGACGGAGTAGCGGGGGGTGATTTGACGGATCTGCATGATCTCCGCTTTATTCCGCCGGCACCGCCCTGTCCAGTGAGACGCGCAGCGCCGGTGTAATCGCCATGCCGGCCATCATCGCGGCAAAGAAAACCCAATGTCCCACGCCGCCATAGGACAGCGAGGCGACCGAGGGCCCCGGGCACAATCCGGCCAGCCCCCAGCCAAAGCCGAACAGGGTCGAGCCCAGCACCAGGTCGCGGTTGACCTCGGGGCGGGGTAGCTTGGGAAAATCGCCGCCGACCAAGGGTTTACGCCCCGGCACAAAGCGCCACGCGATGAACATCGGGATGATCGCGCCGCCCATCACAAAGGCCAGGGTCGGATCCCAGTCGCCGAACACGTCCAGCCAGCCCTGCACCTTGGTGGTGTCGGTCATGCCGGATACGAACAGGCCCGCGCCGAACAGGCCGCCAGCCACGAAAGCATAGAAAAGACGCTGCATCAGACGATCCCCAACAGATGACGGAAAATGATGACGGCGACGCCGCCCGCGATGATGTAGAACACCGTCGCCACGATCCCGCGCAGCGAGAAGCGCGAGATGCCGCAGACCCCGTGACCCGAGGTGCAGCCATTGGCGAAACGGGTGCCGATGCCCACCAGCAGACCGGCGGCGATCAGCACGGCCCAGTTGCCGGTGACGTGGGTGTCGACCTCGCGGTACAGCGGATAGAGCGGTATCGGCAGCAGGAACACGCCCAGCAGAAAGACCACGCGTTCCTTCCATGTGTCCCAGCCGGTGCGATCGACCAGCCCGCCCAGAATGCCGCTGGCCCCCATGATGCGGCCATTGGCCAGCAGGTAGACGGCGCCTCCGGTGCCGATCAGCAGGCCCCCCACAAGGCCCCATATCCAGTCGATGGGGATCGAGTTCATCATTTGCGTTTCCTTTTCCCTGTTATGTTTTTTGTGTCCGTCAGAGACGAAAAAGGCCCTGCCACCCGAGTTCGCGCAGGTCGCAGGGCCCGTGTTTGATGAGGCCGGATCAGAGCTTGTTGACCGGGACCTTCAGGAACACGTCGCCCTTTTCATCCGCCGGCGGCATCTGGCCCGCGCGCATGTTGACCTGCAGCGAGGGGATGATCAGCTTGGGCATGCCCAGGGTCGCGTCGCGCTCGGTCCGCATTTTGACAAAGGTGTCGCGGTCCTTGTCGCTGGCGACGTGGATGTTACGGGCTTTCTGCTCGCCCACGGTGGTTTCCCAGGCATAGGTATCGCGGCCCGGGGCCTTGTAGTCGTGGCCGACGAAGATGCGGGTGTCGTCGGGCAGCGTCAGGATCTTCTGGATCGAGGCATAGAGCGTTTCCGCCGAGCCACCCGGGAAGTCGCAGCGCGCGGTGCCGAAATCGGGCATGAACAGCGTGTCGCCAACGAATGCCGCGTCACCGATCACGTAGGTCAGGCAGGCCGGGGTGTGGCCGGGGGTGTGCAGCACGTCACCGCGCAGCTGGCCAATGTGAAAGCTGTCGCCCTCTTTGAACAGGCGGTCGAACTGGCTGCCGTCGCGCTGGAACTCGGTGCCTTCGTTGAAGACCTTGCCGAACGTGTCCTGCACGATGGTGATGTTCTGGCCGATGCCGATCTTGCCGCCGGTCTTTTGCTGGATGTAGGGCGCGGCCGACAGGTGGTCGGCATGCACGTGGCTTTCCAGCAGCCATTCGACGGTCAGGTTGTTGTCCTGAACGAACTTGATGACGGCGTCCGCGGATTTCGTGTCGGTGCGACCCGACGAGTAGTCGAAATCCAGAACCGAGTCGATCACGGCGCAGGCGCTGCCGGCGGGGTCACGCACGACATAGGAAATCGTGTTCGTGGCGTTGTCGAAGAATGCGGTGACTTCAGGTTTCATACGAGGGGTCCTCCATTTCGCTTAACATATATACTTTTACGCATATGTGACAAGGCCCCTGTTACGCCGCAGCTGCAAAGTGGGGTTTCAACTGTTGATTTGGGTCAAGGAGGCGCAGGCAATCCCGTGCCAATCTGCTGAGCAATCAGGAGGAAACGCGATGAAAGACGTGGCAAAATATCAGCAGATGCTGCTGTCTCGGCTGGCCGAACTGGACAGCCGCCTGCACGAGATCGAGGATGAGCTGGATGCTCCGCACTCCAAGGACTGGGAGGAGTTGGCCGTCGAGCGAGAAGGCGAAGAGGTTCTGGAATCGCTTGGCCATGCCGGTCAGGAGGAGATTCGGGGCATTCGCGCCGCCTTGCAGCGGATTCGCGAGGGCGAATACGGATATTGCGTCAAATGCGGGGACGAGATTTCGGCCGAGCGTCTGAACGTCCTGCCCGCCGCCCCCCTTTGCCGGAAATGCGCGGGTTGATCCGCGCACTGAGAGGAGAAAGACAATGGCTGAACAGACTTTCCTGGATCTGATCCAGAAACTCGAAACCGAGATCACGCAGGCGTCGGATGACGTGCGCCACGAAATCCAGGCCGAGCTGCATAAGACCGTCGAAAAGATGCGCCTGGCCGGTTTCGACATTCCGCAGCGACTGCAGGATCTGGATGCGCGCGCCGTCGAAGAGGAAATCGAGGATCGTTTCGACAACATGCCGCTCTGATCGGCACATCGCACACATAGCCCCGTGGGGGTTGCAAAGCCGGGGGCGCTTTTTGCACAGTAAACCGCAGGGTCGCTGTCGCAAATGGCGCCCCTGAGCTATTCGAGGGAGGGCGCGGTTTGAGCCAGAAAATCCGGATCGAGAGGGCAGGGCCCATCGCCATCCTGCGCCTTGCCAATCCTCCGCGTAATTTTCTGGGTCCAGTTGTCCGCGCCGATTTGTCCGCCGCGCTGACGGCGCTTGCGCAGGACGATCAGGTCAAGGGCATCCTTCTGAGCGGCTCCGAGGGGCTGTTCTCAACCGGGTTTAACGCCGCTGCGCCCGAGATGCGCGAAGGCGAACCGTCCTTGCGCGCTTTGTGTCACCAGATCGAGGACAGCGCGAAGCCCGTCGTCGCGGTGATTTTCGGCCTGGCCCTTGGCGGAGGGCTGGAACTGGCGCTCGCCGCGCATGGCCGGGTCGCGCTGGCCACGGCCAAGGTGGGGATGCCCGACATCGCGTTGGGGCTGATCCCCTCGGCGGGGGGGACGCAGCGGCTGACACGGCTGTTGGGCGCGGACAAGGCGCTGGCGCTGCTGCTGTCGGGGCAGGCGGTGGTGGTTGGCCACCCGCGCACGGCCCCGCTGTTCGACGAGATCGTGCCCGAAGCGGCCGAGAAAGCCGCCGCCATTCGCCTGTTACGCATGATCGACGGCACCGTGCCGCTGCGCCGGGTGCGCGACCGGGCTGACGGGTTCGCCAACCCCGCCGCGTTCCAGAAAGCCTTGCGCGATTGCCGGGAGGCGCTGGGGCCGGACGCACCGATCACCGAACAACGCCTGCTGGATTGCGTCGAGCGCGCGCAGCTGCTGCCCTTTGAAATCGCTGAGGAGTTCGAGGAGCTGGCCTTTGCCGAATGCGCCGAGTCCGGCTACGCGCAGGGCCTGCTGCATGTCCAACTGGCGCTGCGCCGCGCGCACAACATGCCCGAGGCCACGATGGCCAAGCCCGACCGGGTGGATCGTCTGGGCGTCGTCGGGGGCGGGGTCTCGGCTGTCACGCTGGTGCACAGCGCGCTGCTGGCGGGCCTGCCGGTGACGTGGTTTGAACGCAGCGCCGAGGCGATTGCCGCCGCGCAATCCCGGCTGGACCGGATGATGGAGGCCGCCCAGACAGACCCGGAAACCCGCCGCGCCTGCCTGACCCAGTTGACTACGACATCGGACCTGCGCGATCTCGCATCCTCGGACCTGGTGGTCGAGGCAGTGGCCGATAATGCCCACACCAAGGCGCAGGTCTTTGCCGCGCTGGAACAGGTGATGCCCGCCACGGCGGTGGTTCTGTCGCATACCGGCACGCTGCCCATCGGCCCGATCGGGCAAGCCTTCGGGCGGGTGGGGCAGGTCGCGGGGCTATACCTGCAACCGGCCGAGCCGCGCTATCGGCTGGCCGAGCTGATCCCCGGCCCCTCGACCACTGCCCGGTCGCTGGTCACGGCGGGCGAGATGCTGAACCGGATCGGCGTGCTGTCGATCCGCTGCGGCTCGGGTGGGGGAACGATCGGGGGGAGGGTGACTGCCGCCCTTCGCGATGCGGCGGCTTACGCGGTGCATCTGGGCGCCACCCCGGCGCAGGTGGACGCGGCGCTCACCGGGATTTTGCCCTACGGCGTGTTCAAGGCAATGGACATGCAGGGGCTGGCCGCGATCCAGCGGCGTGCGGCGCAATTGCACAACGCCCAATCCCACGCGCTGGGGCATTTGGCTCTGGTCGATGCGCTGCTGGCCGAAGGGCGCGGCGGGCGCAGCCACGGCGGCGGGTTTTACGACTGGGCTGAGGATCAACCGCAGCCTCGGCGGTCCGATGTTGCCGGCAAAGCATTGACCAAGACCGAAATCCTGCACCTGTGCCTTGGCGCCATGATGAACGAGGGCGCGCGCCTCCTGCGCGAGGACGTGGCGTTGCGGCCGTCGGACATTGATCTGGTGATGATCCGCCATCACGGCTTTGCGGCGGCGCGCGGTGGGCCGATGAATTCCGCCGACCGGATCGGCCTGTTCACTCTGGCGCGAGCGATGAAACCGCATGCAGCAGACGCCCCGCGCCTGTTCGCGCAGGACCCCGGCATTGCCGGGCTGATCAAGAACGGAGAGCACCTGGATGTCCTGAACGCCATCGGCCGCAGCCGGCGCAGGATCGGCTGACTTAGCCCAGGAAGACGCCCAGAATCACCATCATCAGGCCGATGACCGATAGGAACAACGCCCCCAGATTGATCGGGACCACCTTCTTGACGGCCTCGCGCAGGGCGTCGTCGCCCAGATTGGCGCGCTTGGCCTTGGCTACGCGGAAGATGCAGTAGACCAGCCCCAGCAGACCCACGACAGAAATCGCCGCACCGCCCCAAATCAGAATGTCCACGTCGCACCTCCGGGTCGTAGTGTTGTGCGGGCGACCTAGCAGGTTGCGCGATGGCGCGCAACGCGGCGCATTTTCGCATCGGGGGGTGCGGCGCTCTTGCGGCGGGGGCGTCGGGCGGGTAGGGATTTGCCCCAAACCAGACATCCGGAAGGGCAGACCATGCAGGACATCATCGAAGATCAGGCCGAAGCCAACTACCGTGTGACCGCCGGCGAGCTGCGCCAGTTCATCGAGCGTTTCGAGCGGCTGGAGATGGAAAAGAAAGACATCGCCGACCAGCAGAAAGAGGTGATGGCCGAGGCCAAGGGTCGTGGCTACGACACCAAGGTCATGCGCAAGATCATCGCGCTGCGCAAACGCGACAAGAACGACATCGCCGAGGAAGAGGCGGTTCTGGAAATGTACAAAGAAGCGCTGGGCATGTCCTGAGCCTTTGGCTCAGGCTTGCAGCATCCGCACGCCGGGGATCGCGGCGATCCGCTTCAGATCCTGTTCATACAGGGCGGTGATATGATTGACGACCTGTTCGGTCCAACCGGGCAGGTCGATTTCCATTTCCATGGCCTCGGGCCGCGCGAATTTGTCCAGAAAGGCCGAGATCACCCGGCGTTTCTGATCGTCCGTCATGATCGGGTGCTGCTTCAGGTAGGCGCGGAACCGCTGCATGCCTTCGGTCGACATCAGCTCTCCGAGCAGGTCGAAGCCGCCGTTGATCTTTTCGCCTTCGGGCAGGCCCATTAGCTCGCGCAGGATTTCCGGCCAGATCAGCGCGGTATCCTCGTTACACCAGATGGTGATCGGAAGGTCGGGCAGGGCGGTGCGGATCCGCTCGATCAGGGCCGACCAGCGCAGGCGCGCCGGGTCTGACCCCGCCAGGAACGTCTCGAACGGCATGTCCGGCGACAGGGCCAGAACTGCGGGCAGAAAGGTGGCTGGGTTGCGCAGGCTCAGGAACAGCTCGACATCGTCGACGTCGAACAGCTGGCACAGCTTTTGCAGCTTCACCTCGGCGCCGGGATAGAAAACGCCCTTGGACACCGCCCCCTTGGGCACGCCAAAGAAATTGTCGTTGGACAGCAGCAGGCGTTCAGGCTGGTCGCCCTCGATAATGTCGTCCAAAATCACGTCGCGCGCATTGGGCGACAGCGTCGCCTGGTCCATCGCCCCCAGCGTTTCGCGGATCAGCACCCGGTAGCGCGACGGCCCCGGCACGGCCACCCCAAGCGGGGCCAGCATGCCAGCGTTCTTGAGCAGGCATTTCACCAGGCGATCTTCGTCCGTGGCGTGTACGCCTGCATGGAGGATGATTTTCATCGGTTTTCTACTGCGTCCGTGCCTCTTGCCCTTTGGTTCTACTCCGGGCACTGGGCAATAATAAGGTCTTTTCTGGACAGTTAAACCGGATTCAGGCAAGGAAGCGCCATGAGCGATACCACTCTTTCCGCCCGTTCAACGGCCGCTGCCCGCCGCGCCCCCGCCAGTCTTTGGTCGATCGGGGCAGCGTTGATCGCGGCCGTGGTCCTGCTGCCGATTCTTGCGGTGATCTGGATCGCGCTGAACCCGACCGACAATATTTGGCCGCACCTGCTGTCTACCACGTTGCCGCGCTATCTGGGCACGACGCTGTTGCTGATGGGTTCGGTTGGCGTGTTGGCGGGCATGGTCGGCACCGGCTCTGCCTGGATCATCGCGCGCTACAGGTTCCCGCTGTCCAGCTGGCTTGAGTGGCTGCTGCTGCTGCCGCTGGCCATCCCCGCCTATGTCGGGGCCTACGCGCTGGTGGATTTGATGGAGTATGCCGGCCCGGTGCAAACCGGCCTGCGCGCGCTGTTCGGCTGGACCTCGGCCCGGGATTACTGGTTCCCGCAAATCCGCTCGCTTGGGGCGGCGGTGATCGTGCTGTCGGCGGCGCTGTATCCCTATGTCTACCTGCTGGCGCGTGCCGCCTTTCGCGAACAATCCGGTGCCACCGAAGAGGTCGCCATGTCGCTGGGCGCAGGCGCGATCCAGCGGTTCCGCCGCGTCGCCCTGCCGCTGGCCCGCCCCGCCATCGCCGCCGGTATGGCCGTCGTGATGATGGAGACGGTGAACGATTTCGGCACCGTGGATTACTTTGCCGTCCAGACCCTGACGACCGGCATTTTCAGCGTCTGGCTGGAAAGCAACAACGCCGGCGGCGCGGCCCAGATCGCCTGTGTCGTGCTGGTCATGGTGGTGATGCTCGTCTCTCTGGAAAAGGTCAGCCGCCGCAAAAGCCGTTTTTTCAACCTGTCGAACCGCCCCCGACCGACCGAGCGCGCCCAGCTGAAAGGTGCCGCCGGGTGGATCGCCCTGATCGCCTGCCTGATCCCGTTCCTGATGGGCTTTGTGCTGCCCGCAGGCGTGATCCTGCATCACGCGATCGAGAATGCCGAGCGTTGGTCCGATCCCCGTCTGGTCGACTCGTTTCTCAACACCCTGATGGTCGGCGGGATTGCCGCGCTGGTGACGGTGCTGGCGGCGGTGTTCATGGTCTACGGCGTCCGCCTGTCGGGCCGTCAGTTGCCCCGCCTTCTGCTGCCGCTGACCACCATCGGCTACGCCGCCCCCGGTGCTGTGCTGGGCGTCGGCATCCTGATCCCGCTGGCGATCCTCGACAACATGATGGCCGACACGATCGAGCTGCTGACTGGCATCGACATCGGCCTTGTGCTGACCGGCTCGGCCTTTGCGCTGATCCTGGCCTACGGCGTGCGCTTCTTCGCGATTGCACAGGGGGCTGCGGATGCCGCGATGGGTCGCGTGTCGCCGTCCTTGCCGATGGCCGCCCGCTCGCTGGGTCGCACACGGGGACAGGTGCTGCGCCAGGTCTATTTCCCGCTGATCCGAGGCTCGATCGGCTCGGCCCTACTGCTGGTCTTCGTGGACTGCGTGAAAGAGTTGCCCGCGACCCTGCTGCTGCGCCCGTTCAACTTCAACACCCTGGCCACCCGCGTGCACGATCAGGCCAGCCTGGAAAACCTGGGCGACGCCTCGCCCGCTGCGGTTCTGGTGATCCTAGTGGGGCTTGCAGCGGTCGTCCTTCTGGCCCGCGCCAGCCGCTAAATCCGCTTGCAGGCGGCCAATCCATCGCCTATTTCACGACCGAGTGCCCCTATAGCTCAGCTGGTAGAGCAACTGATTTGTAATCAGTGGGTCGGGAGTTCGAGTCTCTCTGGGGGCACCATGCAATCAGATAAAATCTAATATTTACAGATGTTTGCATTGTTTTGTTTGGGTGCAGTCCACCTTTTAGTCCACCTTTTGGAAAGCGATTGGAGATAGATAATCGGCTTCGATTTCTTGTCCCGCTGCGGCTGCGAGACTACCGACTTATCTATCTGCCTCTACAGGAAATGGCGACTTCGTACCCGTTCCGCAATCAGACAGTCGCGCCTTGAAGCTGTTAAAGACAGCGAAACGGCGGGTTTATATGGTCGTCATCTCTTTGGCATCCTGAAAGCGCTGGCCATCGCCCCCAAGCTCTTGTCTGTTTAATCTTCATCTTTAGGAAGTCTCATTCGTCGACAAAAGGTAAACAATACCACGCGTGGAGCGTAGTCCCCAAGAGTGCGTGCGATGGACACCATGGGCGGATTCCGGAAGATCGCCGCGAGCGCGAACCCGCTTGGGATTCACCGCGGAAGCGGACATTCCGCTAAGCCTGCCAGGCCAAGATCGATGTGCTCAGCACTGGGCGGAGAGCTGCCGTTCGCTGCACCTGCTACAATAGACACTACGCACGAAGAATGCGAACAGCCGCTTGCCCGTATCCCCCCCCGCCCGGTGGCGGCGGATAAGAGAAATATCCGCCAGAACGTCGCGATCCGGTATCTCGGCCTCACGCCCACGTGACTGAATTCGCTTCTGCCTTAGTGCTTGCCGACTCTCGCTTTGCGTGTGTATCAATGGTGCCGGGTGTATTCGCGGTTATTCAGGAAATTTAATGTCCGAAATTCAACTCGCAACCGTTTTGGCTGGGGCCACTGGCTTCAAAGAGAATAATGTCAACGACACCTTTCGCGGACAGGTTCTAACAGCAGATGGCGAAGTCCAACAGGCGATAATTAAAGACCTAAACATCGTGCAACTCTGTAATGAATTGGTTGCTCATTGCCTTGCACGTGAAGTGGGGCTGCCGATTCCGGACGGATATTTGGGACTCGTTCGCCCTGGGGTTCTAAGCGTGAGCAAAGCGCCGAACACGGCAGACGGCTCGCGCCTAGTCTTCGTTAGTGTCGATGTGAAGGTTCCGAATGTCACGTACCGATGGCAAGGGTCGGATGCAGCCGGAAGACAGGCGCTGTTGGCTGAGATTGCACAGTGGGGCAATCTGGGTCATCTGTATGCATACGATACTTGGATCGCAAACGTGGATCGGCACGCCGGAAACTTGCTGTTCGGTGGCAACAGCGAATTTTGGCTTATTGACCATGGTCACTGCTTCACCGGCCCGGAATGGAAACCCGAAGGTTTAGACCCGGATGTACAGTATCTGAACAAGCTGGGGCTCTGGTTAACGCAGTCCTTGACCTTGGAGCAAAAGAAAAAATGTGCGAAGGCCGCGCGACAGTTTGGCGTTGAGATCGACGGCTTCGATGCCGGTGAGATCTCGCAAAACAGTCGCATTGCTGACCTGTTGCCGCTACAGTATGTCGAAGCGCTGAAAGAGTTTCTTGAGAAAAGAACGGCTAGAGTGCCGCTTGACGCAAGCAAGGCACTAGGTGTGCCGCAGATGGTATGATGGAAATTTCGCTTGATACGAAAGTGTTTCCACAGTTGCGCGACGGAGTTCGGGCGCAGTGGGTACCCGTGTTCTTTGAGCCGATTTCCGGTTCATATGAGAGGTTCGTCGTGGGCGTGGCTGCCTTCAATGACCAGAGCTTCCATCTCGAGTGGGCCAACGAACTTGAGCGCCTGACCTGCTTCTACGGTTCTAATGCACGTGGCGCCATAAGCGCGATCCAGATCGCAGGTGAGTACCTTCAAGAGGACTTGGCTAAGCGCGCAGGTCGGGCGATTGCCGAACCGGACCCAGCGGTGTCAGGAATTGCGTTTGGCGATACGCGGGAGGCCGAGGGCAATAGCCTCGAAGGAATTGCTAAAAGCTGGATGGCCGCGCTTTCGTCGCTCTACCAATCCGGCATGGCACAAGACTCCCGTTCAAGGGAATTCGTGGAAGTTGCCGCTGAGACAGAAGGTTCCGGTGACCGCCTTCCTTTCCTCGTTTGCGACTATGTCAAAAGCAAAAGGGTCGGTTTCGCAGATTTCTTTAGTGCTGACCTTCGTGAAAACAGACAGCGACGCGCGAAAAGGAACAGTCAAGAACCTGTAATTGATTTCTCGGGCTCGCGATTGGTTGCAAATTTCGGAACTCTCAAAGCCTCGTCTCTCCCTAGGTCATTTGAACTGGTTAAATTGCGCCTTTGGGATTTGAATACAGTTCAGGTCCGGGACCATAACAGCATAGCTGCCCGGAACTATGAAATGATCCTGCAGCGGCCTGCGAAAGATGATCCACAAGTGTCAGACAAGCAGCAACGTCGTTTGGAAGAAGCTCTGAAAGAATTGGAAGAGCAGGCAGATGAAAAACAACTAAGACTGCGCCCGCTTGAGACATACCAGCAGATTGGGGATCACGTTCTCAAGGCTGAGGCGGCATAGATACCTATTAGGGGCGAAGCCACAGGCCCGCGTAACGATCCTCTTCTCAGCGCTCAATGCTGATGGCCAGATATTGTCCGAATTGGGTAAACTGCAGTGCAGGGTTTGTGCCATCTACGGATGGCCGGCGTCGGCCGTCACCATGTGATAGCAATCGGCCAAACGAGCGTTCTGTGGCCATTGCCGATATCAAAAACATGGCTCTCATTGCATAGATGTGGTTTCATTCAGTCACGAATCTTGTCTTTGATTTGAAGGGATGCTGTCTCTAGATGACTACGACGATCGCTTGGCTATCCTACCAAAATGGAGCCCCTTCGGCCCTGACCTTTGCGAGCGATAGTCGTCTAACTTGGAAAGTTTCGGGTCAAACCTGGGACTACGGCAGAAAGATCTACTGGTGCAAGAGTAGTCCAGACATTTTTGGGTTCGCGGGAGATGTCGTGAGTCAAAGTACCGTAGTCTCTCAGGTTTGCGAGATATTCGACTATTCAGCCTCTCGACTTGCACATAGTACCCCGAAAGATCGGCACCTAGCTTTCGTGGCCTACCTGCAATCGGCGACGGCAGAGTTTCCTAATTCAAAGAGCAATGGGCTCCACGTCCTTCATGGCCTTCGCGACGGTGAAGGTGAAAGTTGCGACTTCCGTCTCTGGAGGACCGTGAAAGAAGCTGGGACTCATAGTTGGTCTGACAAGGAGCTAGAATTCCGAGCTGATGGAAAAAAGAACCTAGTAGACGATCCGGGGCAGTTCTTCGGCGCTGGAAGCGGGGCTTCAAAGCATCGCGCATTCTGGGAACGGCGCATTCGAGAGGCGGGCAATACGTCCCGATCAGTCTTCCGGGCGCTGTGGGATGTGATCGAGACTGCGGAGGACCCAATGACCGGCGGGCTTCCCCAGATCGCCAGTCTTGGCACCACCGGCTTCGCCAAACCAGTTGGTTTCTGCAAAGATCATCGACGCTCAGTTTGTGGATTGCCTTTAGCTTCTGATGGAACAGGCGAGGACTTAGAATGGCGGGACGAAAACTTCAGGTTTCTGAAGCCTTCGTCTTTGAAGCTCAAGTCCAATGCTCCTGAGCACTATTTTAGGCGATAGTCTGTTGGTAAGAAGGTCCGCTTCTGTGTTTCGGCGCCCCAGCATAGGCTCAGATTCGCAATGACCGCTCTGGGCCGGTTCTGCTGGGTTTCCCGATTCATATAGGCGAACGGCACGCCGCGCCACCGCATGATTGTGGACCTGTCCCGTTTTTGTGCCGCCCCAAGTGCTCGTTTAGGCCACTTTCCGTTCGAAGGCCACGGGGCTTTTCCAGCCGAGGGCTGAGTGCCGTCGGCGCGGATTGTAGAAGCCGTTTATGTAGTTGAAGATCGCCATCTCATTCGCCCGCCGCGTTGGCCAGGAGTGCCGCCAGATCAACTCGGCCTTGATTGTTTTGAAGAAGGTCTCCACCGCGGAGTTGTCATAACAATTTCCCTTGCCGCTCATCGACACTCTAAAGCCGTGCTG
>NZ_SSMD01000001.1 GCF_004799325.1 Thalassobius vesicularis | reverse complement strand
CATAGGCGATCTCGCCCGAGTCCATGTTGGTGGTTTCCAGCACTTTCAGCAGCTTGTCCTTGCCTTTGCGCTCCAGCTCGGCCTGCAGCGTCGGCGAGTGGTCAAAGTAATCCTCGAGCGCGGATTTCCCGCGCGAGGTGACAAAGATGAACTCTTCGATCCCGGCCGCTCGCGCCTCGTCGATCGCGTATTGGATCAGCGGGCGGTCAACCAGTGTCATGATCTCTTTCGGAACCGATTTCGTCGCGGGCAAAAAGCGCGTCCCCAGACCGGCAACCGGAAAAATCGCCTTGGTAACCTTGCGTGTCATCATGCAGTCCTTTGAAAATATCTTTACCCAAAGTCTTACCGGATTGTGCCCGCCGGTTTCCACCGCTGATTTGACGCGGGGGCCAGCAGGGCAAGGCGATTTTCCGGGATTGGCCGGAAAATGCCCATCGGGGCGCACGATCAGCTGTGGGCGGCGCGGATAAATGCGACCAGCTGCCGCGTCGAGCCATCCTTGGCCACAGCACTTTCCTGGCCTTCCAGAATCGGGCGCAGGGCGGTGGCCAGTTCCTTGCCCAGCTCGACCCCCCATTGATCGAACGAGTTGATGCCCAGGATCACGCCTTCGGCAAAGACCCGGTGTTCATAGAGCGCCACGATCTGGCCCAGCCGGTAGGGCGTCAGCAGATCGTAGATCAGCGTGGTCGAGGGCCGGTTGCCCGTAAAGGTGCGGTGGCGCGCCAGGGTTTCGGCGCGGGGGCCGGTCAGGCCGGCGGCGTGGGCCTCTTTCAGGGCGGCTTCGTAGGGGCGTCCACGCATCAGCGCCTCGGACTGGGCCAGGCAATTGGCGGCCAGCAGGCGGTGATGATGCGCCAGCTCGGGTTCGTGCCCGCGCGCGCCCAGCAGGAATTCGCAGGGCACGATCGAGGTGCCCTGATGGATCAGCTGATAGAACGCGTGCTGCCCGTTGGTGCCCGGTTCCCCCCAGACCACGGGTCCCGAGGGGCCGTTCAGCGCGCTGCCGTCCAGGGCAACGGACTTGCCGTTGCTCTCCATCTCCAGCTGTTGCAGGTAGGCGGGCAGGCGGGTCAGGCGCTGTTCATAGGGCAGCACGGCGCGGGTGGGATAGCCGCAGATCTGGTGATGCCAGATGCCGACCAGCGCCAGCAGAACGGGCAGGTTCTCGGCGGCGGGGGTGTCGCGGAAATGCGCGTCCATCGCGGCACCGCCCTGCAGGAAGGCGTCGAAATCATCCGGTCCGATGGCCAGCATCAGGCTCAGCCCGATGGGGCCCCACATGGAATAGCGCCCGCCGACCCAATCCTCGAAGCCGAAGACGCGCTCGGGCGGGATGCCGAAGGCGGCGGTCTTGTCCTCGGAGGTGGACAGCGCCACGAATTGTGCCGCCGGATCGGCCACGCAGCGCCCCATCCAGGCGCGGGCGGTGGCGGCGTTGGTCATGGTCTCGACCGTGGTGAAGGTCTTGGAGCCGACGATCACCAGCGTCGTCGCCGGGTCCAGCCCGGCCAGCGTGTCATGGATCTGTGCGCCGTCCACGTTCGAGACGAAATGCACCCGCGGTCCGTCGCAATAGGGCGCCAGCGCCAGCGTGCCCATCACCGGCCCCAGATCGGACCCGCCGATGCCGATGTTGATCACATCGGTGATGCGCCCGCCCGCCCCGGTGAAGGCGCCGCTGCGCACATCCGTCGCAAAACGGGCCATGCGGGCGCGGGTCTCCAGCACTTCGGGCATCACGTCCTGGCCATCGACCAGCACCTTTGTGCCTTCGGGGGCGCGCAGGGCGGTGTGCAGCACGGCGCGGTCTTCGGTGGTGTTGATCTTTTCGCCGCGAAACATCGCCTCGCGCCGGGCGGGCAGATCGCAGGCCTCGGTCAGCGCGATCAGCGCCGTAAGACGGGCATCGTCCAGAGAGGTCTTGCTAAAGTCGAACAGCATCCCGTCGAAAAGGCGGGAAAACCGTTCGGCGCGGTCGGGATCGGCCGCGAACAATGCCGCAATCCGGCAGTCAGGGTCCTGCTTGTGCAGGCGCAGCAAGTCATTCCAAGGCATCATCAAATCTTTAAAACACGGTCTGTTGCGCAAGCTACCCGGTTGCGGGCTCAGGGACAACAGGCGGGGACGGAGGGACGCGTCATCCGAACGGTGTGACGCTCCATCTGAACGAGAGGCTGTCGCCCGGCGGCAACAGGATCGTGCCGGGGCGGTCCTCGATCGCGGGGCCGTCGGTGGTGCGGGCGGCGGTGCCGTGCCAGGGCTCGATGCAGACGAACGGCGCGCCGGGTTTCGTCCACAGCGCCAGATCGGGCAGGTTGTCGAAGCCAAAGCGCAGTCGCGGGCCGGTGTCGGGGCCGTAGGTCAGGCCGGGGATCGCGCTGCCGGGAAACAGCATCGCGTCGGCCTCAAACAGGCTCTGTTCCAGCGTTAAACGCCCCTCGGCGAAGGGCGAGGGGTGGCGTTCGGGCGGCAGCAACCCACCCGTCAGGCGGGCCATTTCGGGATTTGCGCCACCGTCCAGCGTGACGTGATGCGGCTGGCCCTCGGCACCGGGCAGGGGCCAGCGAAAGGCCGGGTGAAAGCCCAGCCCAAAGGGCAGGGGGGCGATGCCGGGGTTCGTGACGGTGGCGGTGACGCGCAGGGTGGCCCCGTCCAGGCGATGGGTCAGCTCCAGCCGGAACGCGGGCGGATAGACGGCGCGGATCGCATCGCCAGGCGTCAGCACATGGGTGCAGGCGGTCGGATCGGCGCTGACTAGCGCAAAACGGCTGCGGCGGGCGAATCCGTGCTGGGCCATCGGGGCGTCATGTCCGGCGACGGTGATCCGATCCCCGGGCGCGCGGCCCACGATGGGAAACAGGATCGGTGAGCGCCCCGACCAGAAGGCCGGATCGCCATTCCACAGGTAGTCACGCCCCTGCGCGTCGCGCAGCGATTGCATCTCGGCGCCCAGGTCGCTGACCGTGACAGAGAGGTGATCGTTGGCAATCCGGGTCTCTGTCATGGTCGGGCTCAGAGCGTTTTGGCCAGGGCGTCGAAGTCGCGCAGCGTCTTGATCAGCGCGCCCATCTGATCGACGGGGATCATGTTGGGTCCGTCGCTGGGGGCGTTGTCAGGGTCTTCGTGCGTTTCGATGAACAGCGCCGAGACGCCGACCGCGCAGGCCGCGCGCGCCAGAACCGGGGCGAATTCACGCTGGCCACCGCTGGTGGTGCCTTGCCCGCCGGGCTGTTGCACCGAGTGCGTGGCGTCGAACACCACCGGATAGCCGGTGCGCGCCATGATCGGCAGGCCGCGGAAATCGGTGACCAGGGTGTTGTACCCGAACGAGGTGCCGCGATCGCACAGCATGATCCGGGTGTTGCCGGTGCTGGCGATTTTCTCGGCCACGTTGGCCATGTCCCAGGGCGCCAGGAACTGGCCTTTCTTGACGTTGATCGCAGCCCCGGTTTCACCGGCGGCCAGCAGCAGGTCGGTCTGGCGGCACAGGAAGGCGGGGATTTGCAGCACGTCGCAGATTTCGGCGGCGGGGGCGCATTGGGCGGCATCGTGCACGTCGGTCAGGACGGGAACGCCGAATTCTTCCTTGATGCGGCCTAGGATTTCCAGGCCCTTCTCCATCCCCAACCCGCGCTGCGTGGTGATCGAGGAACGGTTGGCCTTGTCGTAGCTGGCCTTGAAGATGAACTTGGTGCCGGTGGGGGCGCAGGCCTCGGCGATGCGTTCGGCCATCATGCGGGCGTGGTCCAGGCTTTCCAGCTGGCAGGGGCCGGTGATCAGGGAAATCGGGTTGGCGCCGCCGATCTCGATCCCGCCGATAGAGACGATTTTAGGCTCTAACATGGGCTCAAAGCTCCTTCAGGACCGAGTTGATGCGGGCGACGTCTTCGGGGTTGTTCAGCTCCCAGAACACGCGGCCGCGGCCTTCGACGATGACACAGGCGACGGTATGGCCGTTTTCGAGGAAGCGCAGCTGCTCCAGCCCTTCGCGTTTTTCCAGCGCGCCCTCGGGCCAGCCGGTATAGGCGCGCAGGGCGTCGGGGCGGTAAGCGTAGACGCCGACATGGTGATAGACCGGGATGTCATCGGCGGGCACCTTGGCGGGGTCGATATAGGGCAGCACTTCCTTGGAGAAATACAGCGCATGGCTCGCCCGGTTGAAGACGGCGGTGGTGCCACCGACGCGGCCGGCTTTGCGGTCCTCGACGAAGTGGCCATAGGTCAGCGGATCGCATTGCAGCACCGGCGTGGCCACCTGCGCCTGCGGGTCGCGCGCCATTGCGGCGATCAGGTCCTCGACGAACCACTCCGGGGTCAGCGGCGCGTCGCCTTGCAGGTTCACGACCAGATCGGCCTCGACCGCGCCCGAGGCAAAGGCCTCGGCACAGCGGGCGGTGCCGTTTTCACGCTCGGGGCTGGTCATGATCACCGAGGCGCCAAAGCTTTCGGCCTTGGCGCGGATACGCTCGTCATCGGTGACGACATGCACCTCGGCCACGCCTTTGACGCGGCAGGCGGCCTCCCAGCTCAGCTGGATCAGGGTCTTTTTCTCGCCCGAGGGCAGGGTCAGCTCGGCCAGCGGCTTGCCCGGATAGCGGGTCGAGGCGTAGCGGGCGGGGATCAGGATCACGGTCTTCATCGAGGGGCCTTTCAGGCTGGAAGATCAGGCGACGCCTGCGCGCAGCAGGTCATGCAGATGCAGGATTCCCACGGGGGCGCCGTTTTCCACGACGAACAGGGTGGTGATCTTGCGGGAATTCATCAGCGCCAGCGCCTGCGCGGCCAGCAGGCTGGGCGGCACGGAGACGGGGTTCAGCGTGGCGACCTGACCGGCGGTGGAACCCATCAGCCGCGCCATGTTGCGGCGCAAGTCGCCGTCCGAGACGACGCCGGCCAGCTTGCCATCCTGCACCACGCCGGTGGTGCCAAAACCCTTGGAGGTCATCTCGAGCAGGGCTTCCTCCATCGGGGTGTCGAAATCGACCAGCGGCAGGGCGTCGGCCTTGTGCATCAGTTGGGCCACGGTGGACAGCTGCGCGCCCAGCTTGCCGCCGGGGTGGAAGGTGCGGAACTGGTCGGGCTGGAAATTGCGCTGCTCCATCAACGCCACGGCCAGCGCGTCGCCCAGGGCCAGCGCCAGGGTGGTCGAGGTCGTGGGGGCCATGCCCATCGGGCAGGCCTCGGGCGCGGGGGGCAGCAGCAGGCGGTAATCGGCGGCCTGCATCAGCGTGCTGCCCTCGCGCGAGGAAATCGCCACCAGCGGGATCGAGAACCGCCGCGTATGGGCCAGAACGTCGCCCAGCTCCTGCGTTTCGCCGGAGTTCGAGATCAGGACGCAGATGTCGTCGGGCGTGATCATGCCCAGATCGCCATGGCTGGCCTCGGAGGCATGCACGAAGAACGAGGGCGTCCCGGTCGAGGCCAGCGTGGCCGAGATCTTGCGCCCGATATGGCCGGACTTGCCGATGCCGCAGACGATGACCCGGCCCTTGGTGGCCAGGATCAGGCGGGTGACGGCGGGAAAATCGGCGGGGATGTGATCGGCCAGAAGGTGCAGCGCCTGGGCCTCGGTCGTCAGGACGCGGGCGGCGGCGGCAAGGATCGCATCGGCAGAGGAATGATCGGTTACCATGCCCTTGCATGTGTCACAGGACGCCCCCCCGTTCAACTGGTATCGCGGGGGGAAACTCGGCGGGAAAACGCCGTTGAAACCGTTGGGGCAAACCCCGTAAGAGGGCTGTAAAGGCAGGATCGGGCGCATGGACGGCATCAAACAGACAGATCAGGGCCCGGATCGGGTGCAGGAATGGGGACATGCGGGCCGGCTGGTGGCCGTGGTCGTCACGCATAACCGCCTGGACAAGCTGAAGGTCACCGTGGCGCGGCTGCTGGCCGAACCCGCGCCGCTGCTGCAGGCGGTGGTGGTGGTCGACAATGTCAGCACCGATGGCACCGGCGACTGGCTGGCCACTCAGGACGACCCGCGGCTGGTGGTGCAGACCA
Source organism: Thalassobius vesicularis (assembly GCF_004799325.1). Taxonomy (GTDB): domain Bacteria; phylum Pseudomonadota; class Alphaproteobacteria; order Rhodobacterales; family Rhodobacteraceae; genus Thalassobius; species Thalassobius vesicularis. Next base: position 754,599 of record NZ_SSMD01000001.1, on the reverse strand, counting down.
GCACCGCCAATATCGGCGGGGCAGGCGGGTTCGAGAACGGCATGAAACTGGCGGTCGAACGCTTCGATCCCGACTGGCTGGTGGTGATGGACGACGACGCCCGCCCTGAACCGGACGCTTTGGCCGCCTTCCATGCCCTGGCGCCCATTCAATGGGATGGGATCGCGGCGGCGGTCTATTTCCCCGATGGCCAGATCTGCGAGATGAACCGCCCCTCGCGCAACCCGTTCTGGCACGCGCGCGAGTTCCGCCGCACCCTGTTCGGTGGTGGGCGTGGCGGGTTCCACCTGGAACCCTCGGCCTATCAGGGGCCGGCGCAGCAGATCGACGTGACCTCGTTCGTGGGGTTCTTCATCAGCCGGGCCGGGGTGCAGCGGATCGGCTATCCCGATGGCGGGCTGTTCCTGTATGGCGATGACGGGCTGTATACGCTGGGGCTGACCAAGGCGGGCGGGCGCATCGGGTTCGAACCCTCGGTACGGTTCGAGCATGACTGCTCCACCTTCGCGGATCAGGCGCAGCGGGGCCGCTTTGTGCCGCTGTGGAAGGTCTATTACTACCACCGCAACCTGCTGCTGCTGTACCGGATGGCGGCGGGCTGGCTGTTCTGGCCGGCGATGGCACTGATCCTGCCGAAATGGCTGCTGAAGATGCGCGCCCATGCGGGCGAGCGCGGCGCCTTTCTGCGGCTGATGGGCCTGGGGATCGTGGACGGGCTGCTGCGGCAGACCTCGCGCACGCTGGAGGACATCCGCGAGGTGGCCGGGGACCGCGCAGGCGACCGCTGATCAGTCGTTCAGGATGTCGCGGTGGAACCGCCGCATCAGCAGCAGCCCGAACAGCAGCGTCACCAGGCTGACCGTCAGCACATAGGCATTGTCCACGTATTGCGCCCGGTACATCGGGTAAAAGCCCGAGCGCATCTCTCCGACGATATGGACCAGCGGGTTCCACCACAGGATGTCCTGGATTGCCCGGGGCAAGCTGTCGAAGGTGAAGAAGATCGCCGAGGCCAGAAACAGTGGGCGTGTGGCGATGGACCAGATCACCTCCCATGTCGGATACAGGCCGATAAGCGCGCAGTTCAGCGTGCCGATCGCCAGCCCCAGCAGCATGGCCAGGGTGAAAGAGGTGACGATCGGGCCGATGTCCAGCACGGTGCGGGTGTCGGTCACCATCAGCAAGCCGGCCATCAGCAGATAGGCCACCAGGATATTGGTCAGTGAATTCAGGATGAAGCGGGCAAAGACCGCGTCGATCCAGCTGACCGCCGGATACATCAGCAACGGCCGCGAGAAGTTGATCGCCCGCGCCACCGCGTTGGAAAGGTTCTGATATAGGCTGAAGGGCAGAAACCCGGTGGCATAAAAGATCAGGAAACTGTTGCCGATCGGCGGGTTGCGGATGATCAGCGAAAACCCCGCCCCCAGGATCAGAATCGCGCCCAAGGGTTCCAGCAGGGCCCAGACATAGCCCCCCGGAGAGCGCCCGTAGCGGGTGCTCATCTCGCGCAGCATCAGGGCCGAGATGGTGCGAAACGCGGCAAAACTGCGGTGATGCCCCGCACCTGGGGTATGGGCAGGCAGGTCGGACGGAGACGCCATGGCCGGTTTCCTGTACTGGTCAACTTGGCAGTGTTTATGTAGACAGACGGCAACAAATTCAAATGGCTTCCGCCAGGAGCGTATTTTCATGACCGATGTTTCGCAGGCGCCGGCGCAGCAACCGGCAGGTCAGGGCAATTCCGCAAAACCGGGTGCGAAATGGCCCGGTGCGCAGCGCACCAAGCCGCTGGCAGGCCCCGCCCGCATGAAAAAGCGCCACGGCCGCCTGGTCAAAAGCTTCATCGGCCTGGTGATCGTGCCCTTCCTGATCGCGTCCTTCTACCTGTGGGCCATCGCCGACGACCAGTATGGCTCGACCGCGGGGTTCTCGGTGCGCAAGGACGAAGGCAATGCCGCCTCGGAACTGCTGGGCGGGCTGGCCTCGTTCGCGGGGGGGACGGCCTCGGGCGACAGCGATATCCTGTATGAATTTATCCAGAGCCTTGAGATTGTGCGCGCGGTCGATGCCGCGGTCGATCTGCGCGGCCATTACAGCGAGAACTGGCTGAGCGATCCGGTCTTTGCGCTGTGGCCCGATGCCACCTCCGAGGACCTGCTGGATTACTGGCAGCGCATCGTGCGGATTTCCTTTGACCAGTCCACCGGACTGATCGAGCTGCGCGTGCTGGCCTATTCCGGCGAGATGGCCCAGAAGGTCGCGACCGAGATCCTGAGCCAGAGCCAGAACATGATCAACGATCTGAACGAGCAGGCCCGCGCCGACGCGCTGCGCTATGCCCGCCAGGATCTGGACGTCGCCGTCAGCCGCCTGAAAGAGGCGCGCGAGGCGCTGACGCAGTTTCGCTCGCGCACGCAGATCGTGGACCCCGAGGATGACCTGAAGGGCCGCATGGGTGTGATGAATAACCTGCAGCAGCAGCTGGCCGAGGCGCTGATCGAGCATGACCTGCTGTTGCAGACCGCCGCCGCCAACGACCCGCGCGTGGTGCAGGCCAAGCGCCGCATCGACGTGATCCGCGACCGTATCCGTATCGAGCGCGAAGCCTTTGTCAGCGAGACCTCGGAGACCGGCTCGGTCGGCGAGGATTACCCCAAGCTGATCTCGGAATTCGAAGGGCTGACCGTGGACCGCGAATATGCCGAGCAAGCCTATCGCGCCGCGCTGGGGGCGCTGGAGCTGGCCCGCGCCAAGGCCGACCGCCAAAGCCGCTATCTGGCCGCCTATATCCAGCCGACGCTGCCGACCAGCTCGGAATTCCCGCGCCGTTTCGTGCTGTCGGGGCTGGCGCTGCTGTTCCTGACGCTGTTCTGGTCGATCCTGGCGCTGATCTACTACAGCATCCGCGACCGCAACTGAGGCCAGCATGATCCGGTTCGAGAACCTGACCAAAAGCTTTCAGGTGCGCGGCCAGCGCAAGGTGGTGATCGACAACCTGGACGCCACCCTGCCCACCGGCAAATCCCTGGCCCTGCTGGGGCGCAACGGGGCGGGCAAGTCCACGCTGATGCAGATCATCGCTGGCACCATGCGCCCCGACAGCGGGCGGGTGATCTCGGACGGGTCGATCTCGTGGCCGGTGGGGTTTGGCGGATCGTTCCACCGTGAATTGACGGGCGCGCAGAACGTGCGCTTCATCGCCCGCATCTACGGCGTGGACACCGAAGAGCTGGAGGATTTCGTGCGCGATTTCGCCCAGCTGGGCCCGCATTTCAACATGCCGCTGCGCAGCTACTCGGCGGGGATGAAATCGCGCCTGGCCTTTGGCACCTCGATGGGGATCCAGTTCGACACCTACCTGGTGGACGAGGTCACCGCCGTGGGAGACGCCGCCTTTCGCGAGAAAAGCCGCGCGGTCTTTACCGAACGGATGAAGCAATCCAGCGCCGTGCTGGTCAATCACGACATGGGTCAGCTGCGCGAGTTCTGCGACGCCGGTATCGTGTTGGAGCGCGGCCACCTGGAATATTTCGACAACCTCGAAGAGGCGATCGCCCGGCACGAGGAAAACATGGAACGCACCCGATGAGCGGGGCCGGCGTGATCGGGGCAGGGGCCTTTGGCACCGCTTTGGCGATGACACAGGGCGCGCGCGGTGGGCGCGTGGTGCTGTGGGGGCGCGATGCACAGGCCATGGCGGCGATGCAGGCGGCCCGCGAAAACGCGGTGCACCTGCCCGGCGTGCCGCTGCCGCAGGGGGTGCTGGCCACCGCCGATCTGGCCGCGCTGGCTGGGCTGGACGTGATCCTGCTGTCGATCCCCACCCAGGCCTTGCGCGGGTTTCTGCAGCAGACCGGCCCGGCCCTGGGGAACGCGGTACTGGTTGCCTGTTGCAAGGGGGTCGAGCGTGGCACCGGCCTGCTGCCCACGCAGATCATCGCCGATGTGCTGCCCGGCGCGCGCACGGCGGTGCTGACCGGGCCCAGCTTTGCCACCGATATCGGCCGGGGCAAACCCACCGCGCTGACCCTGGCCACCGATCTGCCCGACGGTGCGGCGTTGCAAGAGCGGCTCTCGACCCCGGTGCTGCGGCTCTATCTGAGCGACGATCCGGTCGGCGCCCAGCTGGGCGGTGCGCTGAAGAACGTGATCGCCCTGGCCGCCGGCATGGTGATCGGCGCCGATCTGGGTGAAAGCGCACGCGCCGCGCTGATGACCCGCGGCTTTGCTGAGATTGTCCGTCTGGCCACCAAGCAGGGCGCACATCCCGAAACCCTGTGGGGCCTGTCGGGCTTTGGCGATCTGATTCTGACCTGTTCCTCGGAAAAGTCGCGCAACTTCAGCCATGGCATCCGCTTTGCGCGGGGCGAGGCTGATCTGGGCGGCAAGACCGTTGAGGGCGTGATGACCGCCCATGCTGTTAGCGAGCAGGGGGCGGGGATGGATCTGCCGGTGATCCACATGGTCTCGGCCCTGCTGAAGGGCGAGATCTCGGTGCCGCGTGCGATGGACGCTCTGCTGCAACGCCCGTTGAAGTCCGAACGCTAAACCACCTTTCCTGGAAAACCAAACCCCGCCCATTTGCACCAGCGTGGCCAGATCGTCGCGACCATTGGACGAGTCACGCCGCGTTAGCGGGGGCGAATTTTGCGGGTTGAATAGGCGCGATTTGGGGCCGGTTGAGCTGGGGCGCGGGGGCATGGCGGCCCGGTTGAACTGGGGCCATTTTGCAGGGTTGCGGGGTTGAATAGGCGGGGGTTGCGGCCCGGTTGCCCGGTTGAACGGGGGCGATTTTGCAGGGTTGCAGGGTTGCGGGGTTGCCCGGTTGAACTGTGGCGATTTGAGCCGTGCATCTCGTCTCGGGTGCGATGCGAAAGGTTCGATTTGCGGAAATGTCACCTATTCGAGCGGGAAAATCGTTATATTACAATGGGTTGCGGCGTGATCTGGCTGCGGGTCCTTCTTTTCGACCTTAAACCTGGGCGGGGGCGCGGAGCCGCGATTCATGCTCGATTTCAAATTTTCCTCAATAACGCTGGTAAGATTATGAGTTTGGCTCAAGTTCGTGTATGTTTATCCAATTAACATTAAGCAACTGGCGGTAGAATAGTCAAACCATGACTTTTCGGCCAGGATGGCGTGAAATCCACCCCAAAACTGCGAATTTTTCCAGAGTGTGGTAGGCCCGACAAATTCGGCGCAAATGGGATAGGATCAATCTTGGCTCAGATGCGATAGGATCAATTTCCTGGTCGAACTAGACAGCCTAGACAGCCTAGACAGCTCAAGGGGGTAGCTGTCTAGGTGTTTTTCCCATTGGAATCAGTGCTTTACGCCAAAATTAGACAGCTAGACAGCTATTTGGGGTAAAGAGTATACAAGCTGAAAATACAACAAGTGGCTAAAGCGAGGGTAAACCATGGAAATGGGATACAGCCCATTTGCCATACACCCGTTATAAAAACACCCCTTGGGGCACTATATAGGGCCGAATAGCTGTCTAGGCTGTCTAGGTCGCTTTTATCAATTAAAATCAATAAGTTACGCCCTAGACAGCTTAAAATGAGCTGTCTAGGGCTGTCTAGGCTGTCTAGCTGACGAAATTCCAGGTCGATTTAAAACGATGATCGAATACAGCCTAACATGCCAGTTTTTGCATGTTTCGATATATCCCATCTTCTCGCAAATGAGATACAGACGATGATCGCATAGGATCAATCATGCAGAATTTCGCATGTTAGGCTGTATCCCATTTTGATGGGATCGGAGGTCGTTGTTCGAAAGAAAATGCCTGCCAAAATTTGGCAGGCATTATGCTTCACAATCGCTGATCTACAACCTTTTGGGTTGTATTATTCCTCGCCGGGGATGATCCGCACGCCGCCCTTGGCGGCCGAGGAGGCCAGCATCGCATAGGCGCGCAGTGCGGTGGACACCTGGCGCGGGCGGGGGGCTGCCGGTTTCCACGGCAGCGGGCCCTTGGCGGCGCGGCGCGCCTCCAGCGTGGCGTCGTCCACGGTCAGGTTGATGGTGCGGTTGGGGATGTCGATCTCGATCAGGTCGCCGGTTTCCACCAGGCCGATCAGCCCGCCTTCTTCGGCTTCGGGCGAGACGTGCCCGATCGACAGGCCCGAGGTGCCGCCCGAGAAGCGCCCATCGGTCAGCAGGGCGCATTTCTTGCCCAGGCCTTTGGATTTCAGGTAGCTGGTCGGATACAGCATCTCCTGCATGCCCGGGCCGCCGCGCGGACCTTCGTAGCGGATGACCACCACTTCGCCCTCGGAGACCTTGCCGGTCAGGATGCCGGAAACCGCGTCGTCCTGGCTTTCGAACACTTTGGCGGTGCCGTTGAACTTCAGGATCGAGTCATCCACGCCCGCGGTTTTCACGATGCAGCCGTCCAGCGCGATGTTGCCATAGAGCACCGCCAGGCCGCCATCTTTCGAGAAGGCGTTTTCCACGTTGCGGATCACGCCCTTGGCGCGGTCGCGGTCCAGTTCCTTGTAGCGGTTCTCGGTCGAGAACGCCTGCGTGGTGCGCACGCCGCCCGGGGCCGCGCGATAGAACTTGTCCACGGCCTCGTCATTGGCGCTCATGATGTCCCACTTGGCGATGGCCTCGGCCATGGTGGCCGAGTGGACGGTGCGGGCGTCGCCGTGGATCAGGCCGCCGCGGTGCAACTCGCCTAGGATGGCCATGATGCCGCCGGCGCGGTGCACGTCTTCCATGTGCACGTCCTGCTTGGCGGGCGCGACCTTGGACAGGCAGGGCACCTTGCGCGACAGGCGGTCCATGTCGGCCATGGTGAAGTCGACCTTGCCTTCGTGCGCGATGGCCAGCAGGTGCAGCACGGTGTTGGTCGAACCACCCATCGCGATGTCCAGCGACATGGCGTTCTCGAACGCGTCAAACGTGGCGATCTCGCGCGGCAGCAGGCCGGCTTCTTCGCCTTCGTAGTGACGCTTGGTGATGTCGACGATCTTACGACCGGCCTCTAGGAACAGCTCCTTGCGGTCGGCATGGGTGGCCAGCATCGAGCCGTTGCCCGGCAGGGCCAGACCCAGGGCCTCGGCTAGGCAGTTCATCGAGTTGGCGGTGAACATCCCCGAGCACGACCCGCAGGTCGGGCAGGCGGCGCGTTCGATCGCGTCGACCTGTTCGTCGGTGTAATTGTCATCGGCCGCCACGACCATCGCGTCGACCAGGTCCAGCGCCTGTTCCAGATCGTTGATCGTGACCTTGCCGGCCTCCATCGGGCCGCCCGAGACGAAGATCACCGGGATGTTCAGGCGCATCGCGGCCATCAGCATGCCGGGGGTGATCTTGTCGCAGTTCGAGATGCAGACCATCGCGTCGGCGCAATGGGCGTTGACCATGTATTCCACCGAATCCGCGATCACCTCGCGCGAGGGCAGCGAATACAGCATCCCGTCATGGCCCATCGCGATACCGTCATCCACGGCGATGGTGTTGAATTCCTTGGCGACACCGCCGGCGGCCTCGATTTCGCGCGCGACCATCTGGCCCAGGTCCTTCAGGTGGACGTGGCCGGGCACGAATTGCGTGAACGAGTTCACCACCGCGATGATCGGCTTGCCAAAATCGCTGTCGGTCATGCCGGTGGCACGCCAGAGGCCACGGGCCCCCGCCATGTTGCGGCCATGGGTGGAACGCCGGGAACGGTAATGCGGCATGGGGTATTCCTTCAAAGCTGGCGGCCCGCGGGGCCTGTCAGGGCGTAGGGATAGCGTAATTCGCGGCGGCAGAACAATGGCCGAAGCTGGGATTGCGGGGCATGGGGTCCGGATTCTTGCGCAAACCCTTGTGAGCGGGGGGCATTGTTTGTGGGCAGGGTGCTGATTTTTGCACGACCTGCGGCGGCAAAGACCTTGGCCTTTCCATTGAAACTTTTTAGGAAAGGGGTGCTAAATACATATTGAGAAATTGAATTTAAGGGCAGTGACTCTATGGCGGACAGACTGGCGGCCGATCATGGGCCGGGAGAGGGCGAGACGACGCGGATCAGTGTCTGTTATGCCGCCTTGCAAGCCGGGGATGACCGCTCCTCTGCTGTGTCCGATATCCTGACGGCGGCGTTTGCGCCCGATGAGGTCGCCTCTGTCGGGGATCCGGCCCAGGCGACCGGCCCTGTCCTGTTCCCGCTGGAGGCCCCGGCCGCCGATCTGGCGCGCCATCTGCAAGAGGGCGCCGCCCCCGCCGCCGCGTTGGCGGATTGGGTGCGCCGGACCCAGGCCAACCTGACCCTGTTGCGCGGCCATCGCCGCCGTCTGGTGCTGGTCGCGCTGGACGCGTTGTGTGCCGCCGATCCCACCTGCCTGGAGGCGCTTTCGCGCCGCCTGAAGCTGGAGTTGCGTGCCGATGTGCCGACGTCTGCCCCGGTTCTGGCAGCACCGCTCTATCTGTTGCTGGCGCGCGAGCTTCTGGCCTCGGACCCCGATGCGCAGGCCCTGGCCGAGGAACTGCGCGCGATGATGACCGGCGGGTCGGGCATGGCGCCGACCGGGCTGGACGCCGTGACCCTGATCTGGAGCCGGGACCGCCAGCGCCAGGACGCCCTGGCCGAGGCCACCCAGGCCGGTGCGCGTCTGCAAACCGACCTGTCCCGCCTGAACCGTGACCGCAAGGTCGCCGAAGATGAACTGGACCGCCTGCGCGAGCGCTCGGCCGAGGAGGTGGAGCAGGTCAGCCTGCTGCGCGACACCCTGGCCCAGACCGTCCAGCTGATCGAGGATATGGAAACCCGCCTGACCAGCCGTGAGGCCGAGCTGGACGAGCTGCGCCAGGCGGCCGCCGGGCAGTCCGATCTGTTGGTAGGGCTGGAACAGCAGCTGAAGGCCGCCAAGAAGGCCCGCGCCGAACAGGCGCATGCCGCCGAGCAACGCCATGCCGCGCTTGCCCAGCAGGGCAAGCAGCTGGAAGCCGATCTGCGGGCGCAGCTGGACGCCCTGACCGAAGAGCGCGACCTGCTGGCCCTGAGCCTGCAAGAGGCGCTGGAGCAGGCCGCCGCGCAAGAGCGCGATAACACCGACCTGCGCGGGCGGGTCGGGGACGAGAAATTGCTGAAGGCCGTCAACCGCGCCCAGGACCGCCGCTTCCAGACCGCCCTGGTGGAACGGCGCCTGCGCGAAGAGGTGCTGGGCTGCATCATTCTGGACACCGGCGAGCAGCTGCGCACACAGCAGGCCGAAACGCGGCAGGTGCGCTCGGATCTGGACCTGCGCAACGAGGCGCTGGCCGCCACCGAAATCCGGCTGGCCGATCGGGAAAAGGCGCTGAAGCGCGCCGAAACCCGGCTGGCCGATCTGGACAAGGCGCTGAAGGCCGCGGCGACGCGCCACAAGGCGCAGACCAAGACCGCCGAAGAGCTGACCCGCACCCTGGCCGAGCGTACGCGCGGTCTTGCGGAGGCCTCGGCCCGGATCGAGGACCTGTCGGCCGAGCTGGACCGGATCTATACCTCGAATTCCTGGAAAGTGACCGATCCATTGCGCAAGGCGCGCTCGCGGATCCCCGGAAGCAAGCCCTGAGGCCCCGACCGGAGGAACCCGCATGGATGGCGGAGGTGCGTACATGCCTGTCCCGACGGTGATCACCCGGCAGCCCTGCCTGTTCGTTGATGTTCAGCACGGCCTGAGCAACCGTCTGCGGGCGATGGCCTCGGCGGCGGGGATTGCTGCGCGCACGGGTCGGCAACTGGTCGTGGTCTGGCGCCCCGATCACCATTGCCAGGCCCGGATCGGCGATCTGCTGTCCTATGACTGGCCGGTGGCCGAGGACGAACCCTCGGCCCAGGCGTTCCGGGCGGGCGCGGCCGAGATCTACAATTACATGGAGATCGAGGAAGGCGCGGCCTTTCAGGCGCCGATCCTGCCGGAAGGGGCCGACCATCCGGGGCGCGATATCTACGTGCGCTCGGCCTATGTGCTGAACAGCCGTTACCGCGACCCGGCCTTTGAACGCCGGTTCCTGCGCGCCCTGCGCCCGGTGCCGCAGGTTCTGGATTTGGTGAACCGCGTGCCGCGTCCCAGTGCGGTGGCCGCGCATATCCGCATGGCGACGGGGGCGGCCTACGATCACCTCAGCTTTGAGGGGCCGCAGAACTGGCCGGCCGAACGCCATGCCGAACTGACCGAATGGCGCAGCAAAAGCCATGTGTCGCGGTTCATCGAACGGCTGGATACGCTGGTGGCGGCGGGGCAGGCCGATACGATCTTTGTCGCGGCCGATCTGCCCGAGACCTACGAGGCGTTGACCGATCGCTATGGCGCGCAGCTGCGGTATCTGCGGCGCGATCTCTATGATCGCTCGCCCCGGCAGGTGCAGTATGCTCTGGCCGACCTGCTGCTGCTGACCGCCGCACCGCGCTATCTGGCCAGCACCTGGAGCGCGTTTTCCGATCTGGCGCGGCTGCTGGGGCGGTCGGGAAGAAACATCGAACAAAGCGGGCGGGATTTCTGACATGCTGGGACTGTCAGACCCCCGCCCGGCGGGACTATTGCAAAGGAGCGTCAGGGATGACCGAGCGTGACACCATCGTGACCGGAAGCCTGATCCTGTGCGGGGCGCCGTTGCCCGCGGTGCGGATGCACCGGCAGGCGGCTCTGGGCGGGTGGCCTGAACGGGCCGTGTTGCTGGAACCCCTGGATGCCGGGCGGTTGGGGCAGGCGGGCGCGCTGCTGTCCCGCCCCGGGCTGGAGGTGATCCCCGCGCTGCCGGCCCCAGCCGATGGCGAGGCCGAGATGGCGGTCTATTCCCTGCCGGGGCTGCGCGCGCTGACGCCGCCCTTGCCGCTTTTGGGCGAGCTGTTCCCCGGCCTGACCCAGCGGGATCGCCGCACGGTCGAGCTGTTGTCCCCCGAGGCGCTGCGTCAGTGTCTGGGCGATCTGCCCGCGCCGTTGCATCTGTGGATTGACCTGCCCGGTGCTGAGCTGTCGATCCTGACCGCATTCGAGGCCGCGGGCCTGTTGGAGCGCGCCTCGACGATCCGGCTGCGCTGCGGGGCCGAACCCTATTTCGAACAGGGCGTCGACGCGGCCGCGCTGCGCGACTGGCTGCGCGAACGCCTGTTCGAGGTCAGCCTTGAGGCGGACCAAGACCCCGACTGGACCGAGGTGGCCGCCAGCCAGGACCTGGCCGCCCGCGCCCAGGCCGCGTTGCTGGCCGAGCTGGAGGAGTTGCGCGGCATCGCCGGCGTTCAGGCGCAGCAGATGGAGGCCGTCCAGCAAGAGGGCGATCAGCTGCGGTCCGAGTTGCAGGCGCTCCGCGACGTGGCCGAGAGTCAGGCCGCTGAGATCGAGGCGCGGACCGTCGAATTGGCATCCTCTCAGGAACAGCACACCGCCGCGCAGGCCAGCCTGGCCGAACTGCGCGACGCCGCCGCCCGCCAGAATGCCGAGATCGAAGTGCGCGGGGCGCGTCTGACCGACCTTAACGAGCAACTGGCGGCTCGCGGGACCGAGTTGACCACCCTGCGCCAAGAGCTCGAGGCCAGCCAAAGCCGGGCACGTGACTTGCAGGGTCAAATGGCCGAGCGGGATATGCAACTGGTCGAGCTGGAAGAATCCTCGGAGCAGTTGATCCGCCAGAGCGAGGATATGGCCACCCGGCTGGAAGCCCAGGACGCGGCCCTGGCCGAGCGGAACGCCCAGCTGGAGGAACAGAACGCCGAAATCCAGGTGCGCGGCACCCGGATTCAGGGCTTCGAGGCACAACTGGCCGAACAAACCCGCCAACTGGAAGAACAAAACGCCGAGATCGAGGCGCGCGGCGCACGGATCAATGAGTTGCAAAGCCAGCTTGGCGCGCGCGATCAGCGCATGGCCGAAGCGCAGGCCGAGCTGGCTCAACTGCGTGAAACGGTTCAGGCCCAGACCGAAAAACTGGACGCGCAGACCGCCGAGATCGAGGCGCGCGGCACCAAGATCGGCAATCTTCAGGAACAACTCGGCACCCGCGATCAGCGCATGGCCGAACTGCGGGCCGAGCTGACCCAACTGCGTGAAACGGTGCAGGCCCAGGCCGGGAAACTGGACGCGCAGACCGCCGAGATCGAGGCGCGCGGCACCAAGATCGGCAATCTTCAGGAGCAACTCGGCACCCGCGATCAGCGCATGGCCGAACTGCGGGCCGAGCTGACCCAACTGCGCGAGACGGTGCAGGCCAAGACCCGGCAACTGGAGGAACAGAACGCCGAGATCGAAGTGCGGGGCGCCAAGATCGAGGAGGCGCGTCAGCAGATCGCGCGTCAGGACCGGGCGCAGGTCGAGGCCTCCGAGGCGTATCGCCAGCTGCAGCAGAAACTGGACCAGACCCAGGCCGATCAGGCACTGCAGATGCGGATGCAGGTGATGCACAAGGTGGACGTGGACGAGTTGCGCGCCCGCTATGAGCAGAGCGAGGCGCGGCGGCGTCAACAGGAGGAGCTGCTGCTGAAGCTGACTCCGCGACTGGCGCAGGCCGCCGAGCAGTTGCGCCATTTGCAGCTGCCCGCGATGCCCGATCTGCCGGTCGAGCCGGAGGCGCCGAAACAGATCGCCAAGCCGGCCAGAAAGGCCGCGGCGAAGGCGAAAACAAAGTCCAAGACACGCAAACCACGCAAGGGAGAGCAGGCATGACCGATGCCCGCGCCCTTCAGGCCCTGATGGGCGAGCTGGAGCAGAGCCTGGCCCTGCTGGGGGACTACCGCCAGGGGCAGGGCGAACTGTCGGCCGAACCTCTGCCCAGCCTGCTGGAGCAATGCCAGGCCCTGTGCGACACGCGCCCCGATCCCGAAGGGGTGCGCAGCATCCACCACTTCGCCTGTTCGGGCGGAACGCTGATCACGAAATGCCTGGGCGCCCTGCCAAACGTGGTGACCCTGAGCGAGGTTGACCCGCTGAGCCGCATGCAGGCGACCACGCCGGGCCGTCCGCTGGCCTTTGCGCCGACCGACCTGATCCGCGGCCTGCGCCATGCGGTGCGCGGCGTCGACGAGGACATGCTGGTGGCCGTCTTCACCGCCGGGCTGCGCGCCGCCCAGGAACGGCTGAACGCGCGTGGCCATTACCTGTTGTTGCGCGATCATGCCCATTCGCAGTTCTGCACCTTCGAGGACCCGGAGGCGCGCCCGACGCTGCATGACATCCTGCAGCGCGGTTTTGCGCTTCGATCGCTGGTGACGGTGCGCCATCCGCTGGATTCATTCCTGTCGCTGCGCTCGAACGGGTGGATCCATTTTGAACCCGGCACGCTGGAGGAATACAGCCGCCGTTACATCCGGTTCATGGAGCATCACGCGGGTGTTCCGCTGGTGAAATACGAGGATTTCGTCGCCGATCCCGCCGCCGTGCTGGAGCAGATGAGCCGCATTCTGGAACTGCCCTTCTCTCCGATGGCGCTGGATATCCTGCAGGTGGTGCCGATGTCGGGGGACAGCGGGCGCTCGGGCGGTCGAATCGCGCCGCGTCCGCGCCGGCAGCTGCCGCCTGATCTGGACGCCGCCCGCCATGACAGCCCGGCCTATGCCGATTTGTGCGAGCGTCTGTTCTACGAAGCCTGAGCGACCGGGAGCGCGCGGTGACGGCGGAATGCCGCCCTGCCGCTTTTTTGGGCAGACTAACGGCCCTGTTCACTTGTCTGCCGGGAGGGGATGAGTTATCTGCGGGGTGCGGTTGTGGACGGTTTGCATTTCCTGCACCATCAGCCTGATCGTGTTTTTTGCCCGGGGCATTCCCCGTAGTTTTTTGACGTTACACGTAATAAATTTGTTATGGTGATCAAGTGGATAGCATAGCTGAAACGATATCCCCGGCGACGCTTCACGGTCGTCTGTTCAAACTTTATCAGCAGGCGGTTCAGGGTGGCCCCGAGGCCCGTCAGCAGGTGCGCGAGGCGCTGGATGTGCTGGCCGACCAGGCAGCTATCGCCGATGTGACCGATCATGAGGCGCTGGTGCAGCGTTATCGCCGCCTGATCGAACTGTCCGCCCGCACACCGAAACCCGCCACCCCCGCCGAGGTCGTCAGCGCGCCGCAGGACTTGCCGCTGGTGCTGACCTCGATCAACCCGTTCGGGCGTGGGCAGCTGCAATTGCGCTGCTTCCTGAAATGGCTGGAACTGGGTTTTGACGCCTATACCTGCAACCACGGCGTCGAGATGGAGGCCCTGATCAAGCTGGGCGTGCCGCAGGACCGCATCATGCAGCTGGGCGACAACGAAACCGGCAAGAGCCTGTACGGCAAGCCGGTGCCGAAGATCCGCTCGGTTTTGGCGCGGGCCGAGGCGATGTTCGACAAGGACCTGCTGCTGGTGAACTCGGACCTGTATCCGGCCACCGATAATACGGGCTTCCTGTCCGCCTGGCGCGAAACCGGAGAGGTGCTGGCGCTGACCCGCGAAGAGGTGCTGTCGCTGGATCACACCGTGGGCCGGATCTGCCATCCCTATCGCGGTGGGTTGGACGCCTTCCTGCTGCCGCGCGCCGCGCTGGTCGGCCTGCTGAAAGAGCTGGCACTGTTCCCGGTCAGCAACCGGATGTGCTTTGGTATCGTGGGTTGGGACTATTTCGTCGGCGCCGTGCTGGAGCGCCGTCTGGACGCCACCTTTGCCGACAGCCGCGTGCTGTTCCACGAGATGCACCAGCCCACCTACAGCAACGTGGCCGAGTTCAACCATTACCTGACCTCGATGCAGGCGCTGGGGATCGGGCTGGGCAAGGACCATGTCCACACCGCGATGGAATTCGCCAACATGATCGAGGACCACTGCGCCCGGAACCGGCCATCGCGCCGCCCCCCCGAGCTGGTGCCGACCCGCGTCGAAGGCGAAAGCGCGCTGAGCGACGAACAGCTGCTGCTGCTCGAGGATCTGGTGACGCGGGCCCCCGACCTGGTCTATGCGTTCGGTCGGTCCTATGTGGTGTCGCTGATCGGCGGAATTTCGGGGCGCGAGGATGTCTCGTTCTCGGAGATCATCGCCCGTTTCCCCGACACCGAATACAAGCGCAGCTTTGCCCAGACGCTGCTGGTTTTCGTGCTGATGCTGCACCTGCGTCCGCAGGATGACGCGCCGCTGACCAGCGCCTATCCCAAGGGCAACATGCACGCCGCTGCGGTCCGGATCATTCGCGACAATTCCCGTGAAAACTCGGACCTGCGCCGCAACGAGGTAGCCAAGCTGTTCTGCACCGAGGCCGCCGATTACAAGATTTTCAACCCGAGACTGTTCAACGTCATGGCGCTGAGCTGCGAAAACGATGCCGAACGGGCGCTGGTCTCGGAAATCCGGAATTTCATGAGTGGGAAGATTGAACATGCTGCCTGAACCGCGCCGCAAAGACTCTGTGCTGCCCTGGGAAAAGGATTTTGTCCTGGACAAGGCCGAGGACAATCTGCCGGGCGTGTCCATCGTCATTCCGATCTTCAATTCGGGCGAGTTCCTGGAAAAGACCCTGCGCAGCCTGATGTGCCAGGACCTGACCGGGGTCGAGCTGATCCTGATGGACGGTGGCAGCACCGACGACACCGCCGATATCGTGGACAAGTACCGCGACATCTTCAGCGTCATCGTGATGGAGCGCGACCGCGGTCAGTCCGATGCGATCAACAAGGGCTACCAGCGCGCCACCAAGGAAATCCTGTACTGGCTGAACGGCGATGACATCATCCTGCCGAACGCGCTGGTCGCCGTGCGCCGTGCCTTCCGCGACAATCCCGGCACCCATGTGGTGGTGGGCGATGCCTACATGACGGAAAAGGATTTCACCCCGATCCGTCACTTCCAGTTCTCGCCCGAGAAGGTGAAGTTCAAATACCTGCTGGATTACGCCGCGCATCACCTGATCCAGCCCAGCGTCTTCTTCTCGCGCGAGGCTTGGGATGCCGCCGGCCCCTGCAAGGAAGAGATGCATTACGCGATGGATGCGGATCTGTTCCTGGGCATGGCCTCGAAATACGAGTTCCTGCATATCCCGGTCGATATCGGCTACAGCGTCTATCACGAGGCCTGCAAGACCCGTGGCAAGCGCGGTGAATCCATCACCGAGCTGGCGCTGGTGCAGGCCGCGCATGGCGGTTTCGCCGAGGCCCGCGCGACGCTGGATATCCTGGTCAGCATGTTCAACGATCTGTCGAACAAGGCCGCGGCGCCCGGTGCGCCCTCGGCGCTGGCGGAAACCCTGGCCGGTCAGAAACTGGCCGCGTTGCAGGCCGAGCTGGACAAGAACCGCACCCTGCTGATGGATCTGGACATCGAGGCCACGTCATGAGCGATGCAAAACGGATCGCGGTCCTGTCCAGCGCCGGTGGCGGCGGGGCAGGCATTGCCGCGCTGAGGATGGCGCGGGCGCTGTCGTCCAGCGACACGATGCAGGCCGATTTCATCGACATCGCCACTCTGGGCGAGGCGGTGTCGCAGTCGATCTCGCCGCAGGACAGCTTTACCAACCACACGATCAGCGACACCCACCTGACGGTGGAGTATCCCGGCTACCAGCGCGGCTGGATGGTGGATCTGCTGGATCAGAACTACGACCTGGTGAACGTGCACTGGGCCAGCTACCTGATCAGCAATTCCGAACTGCTGGCCCTGGCCCTGCGCGGCAAGCCGATGCTGTTCATGATGCACGACTTCTACTACTCGACCGGCGGCTGCCATTACCCGGCGACCTGCACCCAGCTGGGCACCGGCTGCCTGGCCTGCCCGCAGGTGGATACCAAGCGGGTCTCGCGCTCGGTCATCGCCGAGAATTACAAGCTCAAGCAAAAGCTGTTCTCGCTGCCCAACGTGCATATCGCCGCCCCCAGCGCCTATCTGCGTGACGAGGTGGTCAAAAGCGGCCTGGTGCCGCGGTCGCGCGGCCATGTGCTGCGCAATGCCTATGTGCCGGTGGCCGAATTCGACGTCGAACGCCCCTTCAGCAACCGTATCCTGCTGATCGCCGACAGCCTGCACGAAGGCCGCAAGAACATGCGCTTCGCGCTGGAGGTCCTGGCCTCGCTGCGCAGCCTGGGCCAGCAGGATTTCATGGTGGATGTCGTCGGCACCGCCGCCCCCGAGATGAAGGCCTATCTGGCGGCGACCGGGGTCCGGCATGTGTTCCATGGCCGCATCACCGATCACGCGGCCTTGGCCGAGATCATGCAGAAGACCGACGTGCTGCTCAGCGCCTCGCTGGAGGACAATTGGCCCAACATTCTGGTCGAGGCCGGCAGCTACGGCTGCGTGCCTGTGGTCGGGCCGGGCCATGGCTGCGAGGAATTCGTGCGCCGCTACGGTTATGGCGCGGTGGCCGAGGATTACACGATCCCATCCTTCGTGGCGGCTTTGCTCGATATCCTCAGCAGCCATTCCGCCGAGGCGCGTGCCCAGGCCACTCTGGCGATCCGCGAAGAACATGCGCCTGCGAATGTAGCCCGTGACTTTGCGGCGCTGATGGATAGCATGGCGGCCGGGGAACGGGCCGGGAAAATACCTGCCTGATCCGCAGCCTTGCGGATCAAGCATTCAAGAAGGAACGAGAACATTTGCGCCTGACATTGCACATCGGTACCGAGAAGACCGGGACAACAACGATACAGCGCTTCATGTACGTGAACCGGGTCGGTCTTGCCGAACACGGCATTCTGGTGCCGATGTCGCCGGGGAAGATCAACCAGCGCAAATTGCCGGTGATCGCCTACAATCCGGATCGCACCGACGAATTCATCAAGCAACAAAAGCTGAACGGGCCTGTGGTCCGCAGCGAAGCGATCAAGCGCTGGTGGGATGAATTCCGCGAGGAAGTCGCCCATTTCAACGGTCAGCGGGTGCTGGTCTCTTCCGAGCATTTCCAGAGCCGCCTGCGGTCACGCGAAGAGATCGAGCGCCTGCATGGGCTGCTCAGCTCGGTTTTCGATCAGATCGACGTGGTTCTGTACTTGCGCGAACCGGTGCAGACCGCAGTGTCGCTGTTCTCGACCGCGGTGCGCAGTGGCGCGAACATGACCGAGGTGCCGGGGCCGCAGAACGAATATTTCCGCAATATCGTCAATCACCGCGAGACTATCCAGGTCTGGTCCGAGATCTTCGGCGCGCAGAACATGCGTCTGCGCTTGTTCGAGAAAGGCTGCTTCCACAACGGCAACCTGCTGGATGATTTTATCCACGCCTCCGAACTGCCGGCGATGGAATACGCGTTCCCGCCGCCGCAGAATGAATCGCTCAGCAATCTGGGGATCGGCGTTCTGAGCCGGATCAATGCCCGGCATCTGGAGCGCGTGGCCAGCAACACGCCCGATCCGCGCTATGAGCGGATCTCGAGCGTGCTGTGCAATATTTTCACCAAGGGGGCAGCGCATGTGCCCGCGCCCGAGCTGATACAAGCCTATCGGGCGGCATTTGCCGAGTCCAACGAATGGGTGCGGCAGACCTACTTCCCCAACCGCGAGCGTCTGTTCCATGACCCCGATTACGAGGCTAAGGCGCGCCCTGTTCAGTTGCCCGAGGCCGAGCTGCAGGCGCTGTGTGACGTGATCGAAACCCTAGCTGGAAAACCCCCGGCCTGACCCTTTTCCGCATTGGCTGGCCTGCGCAATCCGATGGGCTGGCAAAATTCTTCAAACTGGAGGCAGATTTGAAATGAAGAAAGCACTTATCACCGGCGTGACCGGGCAGGATGGTTCCTATCTGGCCGAGTTCCTGCTGGGAAAAGGCTATGAAGTGCACGGCATCAAACGCCGCGCGTCGCTGTTCAACACCCAGCGTGTGGACCACATCTATCAGGACCCTCACGTTAACAATGCCAACTTCAAGCTGCATTATGGCGACCTGACCGATACCTCGAACCTGACTCGCATCCTGCAAGAGGTTCAGCCCGACGAGGTCTATAACCTGGGCGCGCAATCGCACGTGGCCGTCAGCTTCGAGGCGCCGGAATACACCGCGGACGTGGACGCCATCGGCACCCTGCGCCTGCTGGAGGCGATCCGCTTCCTGGGGCTGGAGAAGAAGACCCGCTTCTATCAGGCTTCGACCTCGGAACTCTATGGTCTGGTGCAGGAAATCCCGCAGACCGAGACCACCCCGTTCCACCCGCGCAGCCCCTATGCGGTGGCCAAGATGTACGCCTACTGGATCGCGGTAAACTACCGCGAGGCTTACGGCATGTATGCCTGCAACGGCATCCTGTTTAACCACGAGAGCCCGCGTCGTGGCGAAACTTTCGTGACCCGCAAGATCACCCGCGGCATGGCCAACATCGCCCAGGGTCTGGAACCCTGCCTGTACATGGGCAACATCGACTCCCTGCGCGACTGGGGCCACGCCAAGGACTATGTCCGCATGCAGTGGATGATGCTGCAGCAGGACGCGCCCGAGGATTTCGTGATCGCTACCGGCGTGCAGTACTCGGTGCGTGAATTCATCAGCTGGTCGGCCAAGGAACTGGGCATCACCGTCGAATTCACCGGCGAGGGCGTGAACGAGATTGCCACCGTCACCGCGATTGAGGGCGACAACGCCCCCGCGCTGAAGGTGGGCGACGTGGTCATGCGCATCGACCCGCGCTATTTCCGTCCGGCCGAGGTGGAAACCCTGCTGGGCAACCCCGCCAAGGCCAAGAAGGTTCTGGGCTGGGTGCCGGAAATCACCGCGCAGGAAATGTGCGCCGAGATGGTGGCCGAAGACCTTAAGGCCGCCAAACGCCACGCCCTGCTGAAAGAGCACGGTATGGATATTCCCGTATCGGTCGAGAACGGCTGAGGATCGGAACCATGAAAAGTGCGATCTCTCTTTCGATGCACAAAGCGGGAAGCTCGGTGGCTGATCGGATTTTTGCCGAGGTTTTTCGGGCACGAGGATATGAAATCGACCAGATTTCCTTTCTCGTGCCGAAGGCGTCTGTGCCTGAACCGGAAGTGTACCGGCAATATCAGGCACAGATGAAGCCTGACGGAGTATATTATGGGATCGCACGTCATTGGGGTGCGCACGAGATGGAAATTCTTCCGTCTCTGCGTATGATTATTCAGGTTCGCGATCCGCGCGATTGCCTTACTTCGGCATATTTTTCATATAAGAAATCGCACCGCCCGCCCATCGATCCTGAAAGCCGTAAGCGTTTCGAGATGCAGCGTGCCGAGCTACAGGAAATGTCGATCGACGAATTCGCCTTGAAGAACGCGGCGAATTATCAGATGCGTCTCAATCTGCTGTCCCGGCACGCGCGGGAGCACCCGGATGTCCTCGTTGTGACCTATGAGGATATGGTCCAGAAGACCGAGGCTTGGCTGGCTCAGATCTCGGAGTTTATCGAGCAGCCGATCACGCCCGAGTTACGCCAGAAAATCGCCGAGCATATTGAGTTTTCGGTAGCCGAAGAAGATGCCTCTAGCCACAAGCGCCAAGTCACCCCTGGTGACCATCGTCGTAAGCTGAAGCCAGAAACCATTGCGCGGATCAATGCCGTGCTTGCACCTGGGCTTCAGGCGTTCTGTTACCCCGTGCAAGATTGAGATCAAGATGAAATACTATGTTGCAGGACATCGAGGCATGGTGGGGAGCGCAATTCTGCGCCGCCTTCAGGCCCGCAAGGATGCAGGCGAGGTGATCGAGTTGATTACCCGCACTCACTCGGAACTGGATTTGACCAGCCAGGCTGCCGTGCGCGACTTCATGCAGGCCGAACAGCCCGACGTGGTGATCCTGGCCGCGGCCAAGGTGGGCGGCATCATGGCCAACAACACCTATCCGGCCGAGTTCATCTACGAAAACCTGATGATCGAGTGCAACGTGATCCATCAGGCCTTTGCCGCGGGGGTGAAAACCCTGCTGCAGCTGGGGTCTTCGTGTATCTATCCCAAGGCCGTGCCGCAGCCGATGAAAGAAGACGCGCTGCTGACCGGCACGCTGGAACCCACCAACGAGCCCTACGCCGTAGCCAAGATCGCCGGCATCAAGCTGTGCGAGAGCTACAACCGTCAGTACGGTGTGGATTACCGCTCGGTCATGCCGACCAACCTTTACGGGCCTGGCGACAACTTCCACCCGGAAAACAGCCATGTGCTGCCCGCGCTGATCCGCCGGTTCCACGAGGCCGCGCAGAACGGCACCGAAGAGGTGGTGATCTGGGGCTCGGGTAAGCCGATGCGCGAGTTCCTGCATGTCGACGACATGGCCGAGGCCAGCCTGTTCGTGCTGGAGCTGGACAAACCCACCTACGAGGCCAACACCGAACCGATGCTGAGCCATATCAACGTGGGCACTGGCACCGATGTGTCGATCATGGAGCTGGCGCAGATGGTCGCCCGCGTGACCGGTTTTGCGGGCAAGATCAGCAACGATCCCACCAAGCCCGACGGCACCATGAAAAAGCTGATGGACGTGTCGCGTCTGGCCGATATGGGCTGGCGCGCGCGCGTCGATCTGGAAACCGGCCTGGCCGAGACCTATCAATGGTTCCTCGACAACCAGGACCATTTCCGCCGGTAATTTTATTCAAGGATTTCAGACTATGACCCAGGCCATTCACCCCCTTCTTCTTTGCGGCGGCTCTGGCACCCGTCTTTGGCCGCTGTCGCGCAAATCCTACCCCAAGCAATTCGCCACGCTGACCGGCGAGGAAAGCCTGTTTCAGGCCTCGGCCCGGCGGTTGTCGGGGGCGGGGTTTGCCGCGCCGATGGTGATCACCGGGTCGGATTTCCGCTTTATCGTGCTGGAACAGCTGGCCGCGGTGGAAATCGCCCCCGCCGCCACCCTGATCGAGCCCGAGGGCCGTAACACGGCCCCCGCCATTCTGGCTGCCGCCCTGGTGCTGGAGGCGCAAAGCCCCGGCGCGCTGATGCTGGTGGCGCCCTCGGATCACGTCATTCCCGACGCCGCGCGGTTCCGTGCCGCGGTGCAGGCGGCCGCCCCCGTGGCCGAGGCCGGGCAGCTGGTAACCTTTGGCATCCGCCCCGACCGTGCCGAAACCGGCTATGGCTGGCTGGCCATGTCGCAAAAGCCCGAGGCCGATTTCGCTCCGGTGCCGCAACCGCTGAAGGGCTTTGTCGAGAAACCCGACCTGGCCAAGGCCGAGGCCCTGCTGGCTGGTGGCGAGCATCTGTGGAACGCGGGCATCTTCCTGTTCCGCTCGGATGCGATGATCGCGGCCTTTGAAACATACGCCCCCGACATGCTGGCCGATGTGCGCCGCGCGGTGACCGAGGCCGAGAAGGACCTGGGCTTTACCCGTCTGGATCCCGAGGCTTGGGGCGATCTGGACGACATCTCGATCGACTATGCGGTGATGGAGAAAGCCGACAACCTGTCCGTGGTGCCCTATGGCGGCGCCTGGTCGGATCTGGGCGGCTGGGATGCGGTCTGGCGCGAAAGCGGCCCGGATGCGGATGGCGTCGTGACCAATGGTCCGGCCACGTCGATTGATTGCTCGGACACGCTGTTGCGCGCCGAAACCGACAGCCAGCAGCTGGTGGGGATCGGTCTGAAGGACGTGATCGCCGTGGCCATGTCCGATGCGGTGCTGGTCGCCCACAAGGACCGCGCCCAGGACGTCAAGAAAGCCGTGGCCGTGCTGAAGGCCAAGGGCGCCGCGCAGGCCGAAACCCTGCCGCGCGACTACCGCCCTTGGGGCTGGTACGAAAGCCTGGTCGTCGGCAGCCGTTTCCAGGTGAAGCGCATCCATGTGCACCCCGGCGCGGCGCTGTCGCTGCAATCGCACCACCACCGGTCCGAACATTGGATCGTGGTCGAAGGCACCGCCAAGGTCACCGTGGACGACACCGTGAAGCTGGTGACGGAAAACCAGTCGGTCTATATTCCGCTGGGGGCCATTCACCGGATGGAAAACCCCGGCAAGGTGCCGATGGTGCTGATCGAGGTGCAGACCGGATCCTATCTGGGCGAAGACGACATCATCCGTTATGAGGATGTCTATGCACGCGGGCAGGGCGCCAAGGGCTGATAGTCGCAGGCGCCGGACCCCGTCGGCGCTTGTCAATCATGGCCTCGGATGCTGTAAGAGCGGAAAATCAGGAAAGACAACATGACCCATCCTTGCGAACTTTTCACTTCGGCGCACATCACGACCCTGCGCGGCGCGAGCTTCGAGAAGGTGGCCGAGAATAACGGTGCTCTGGCGCCGGACATCTATCTGAACTGGGATGACGAAGAAGGGGTTGTCGCCGCACAGGTGAAATCCGAACCCAACACCCTGTTGTCGCTGCAGGCGACGGTGACCACGGCCCCGCGCTGGTTCTCGCTGAACATCGGCCTGGGCGAAGGTGCGCTGAAAGCGGGCGACGTGCTGGGCCTGGTGATCGAGCTGGAAACCGCAGAGCCGCTGCACACCGCCCCCTTCATCCGCACCGCATGGCGCAAGGGTGGCTTTGCCGATACCCGTCCCAGCGACAAGATCTCGGTCGAGGCCGGTCGTCATGTCGTCACGCTGCTGCACACGGTGACAAGCGAGGATCCCGTGCTGACCGCGGTGTTCCATACGCTGGTCGTGCCGCTGCCGCGGGCTGACTTCAACCTGTCCCTGCATGATCTGCGCCTGTTCGTGATCGACGCCGAGCGTGGTCTGCGGACCGTGCCGCTGGACATGGCCAGCATCGGCTGACAGCCCGGTGTGGCACCCTTTCCCGATGCGAAAGCGTTTTGCGGCGGAAGGGTGCCTTGTTAGGCTGGGGCAAGGTACCGGCGCTGGTTCATAAAACCGGCGTCTGATCGGAAACAGGCATGCGCAAGACTCTTTTCCTTCATATCGGGCATTTCAAGACCGGCACCACCGCGCTGCAGGTCTTCTTGTCGAACAATACCCGGTTTCTGGCCAAGCATGACATTGCCTACGCCCAGACCCAACTGCACCTGGCCAAGCATTCGGCGCTGGCGTTCTGCCTGTACCGGGCGGCCGGTGTCTCCACCCTGATGCATGGCTACAAGCGCCCCGAAACCCCGCAAGAGCTGTGGGGTGCCTTGTTCGACGAGGTGCGCAAAAGCCGCCAGTCGCGGATCATCGTCAGCTCGGAAGAGCTGATGCGCCTAGGTGCGCATCCCCAGGCCGCCAACATCCTGAAGGACATCGTCTCGCGCGCGCCGCGTGATATCGACATTCGCGTCATCGCCTATCTGCGGGCCCCCGACAGCCATCTGCGCTCGTGGTACAACCAGCTGGTCAAGATGGGCGTGAAGACCCCCGCCTTCAACGATGCCGCCTGCCGCACGATCGAGCCGATCCATACCGATTACGCCCTGGCGCTGAAGCCCTGGCTGGATATCTTCGGCCCCGACGCGGTGATCCTGCGCCCCTATGACGAGGCCAGCCGCGAGAACCTGTCGCTTTACCATGATTTCCTGGGCCTGTTCGGGACCGAGCTGCCCAGCCGGGGCGTGACCCTGCCGGTGGCAGATCCCAACCCGCGCATGGATGACCGCATGCTGGAAATGGCGCGCATGATGCACAATGCCGGGATGCCGCGTGACGTGGTGACCTGGACGCTGGAGCGCAGCCAGAAATTCTATGTCGACGAATGCGCCGACACCCTGCCCACCACCGAGGCCGATTTCGACGCCCTGCGCCAGACCGTGCTGTCGGGGTTGGAGCGGCTGCAAGACCTGCCCGGCAACGGGCTGAACCTGCAGGCCTATGCCGCCCGCCTGCCCCAACGCGAAGATACGAGCGAGGCCGAGGGGTGGCGCCTCGCCGGTCTGCTGCTGAACGAGCTGCATTTCCTGCGTCAGCGCATGACCAAGGAAAACGCCGAGATCAACGCCCGCCTGCGCGCGCTGGAAACGGCCCTGAACATGGGCGATCCATCCGGCAAATGAAGGTCCTCTACTACAACTGGGTCGATTATCTGGACGATGAAAACCGCGGCGGCGGCGTCTCTCAATATCAGCGCAACATCCTGAAGGAACTGGACCGCCAGGACGGGATCGAGGCGACATTCCTGTCTGCCGGGATCGCGTATGACCTGTTCCGCCGTCTGCCCCGCTGGGAACAGGTGCGCCACGGCCCCGCCCAGGATCGCGCCCGCCGGTACGAGATCGTCAATTCCGGGGTTCTGTCGCCCGCGCATCACTCGTTCGGGCATCCCGCGCAGCTGACGCATGAGGCAACCCTGCGCGCGTTCCACGATTTCATCGACGCGACCGGCCCCTATGACGTGGTGCATTTCAACAACCTCGAAGGGCTGCCCGTCCAGGCGCTGGATCTGAAATCGCTCTGGCCTGAAACGCGGGTGATCCTGTCGCTGCACAACTACTATCCGTTCTGCCCGCAGGTGAACCTGTGGCACCAGGAACGTGAAACCTGCACCGATTTCGAGGCGGGCGGCAAATGTGTGCGCTGCCTGCCCCATACCCACAACGTCCAGCAGCTGAAGCTGGCCAACGGGCTGGCCTATCACCTGAAATGCGCCGGTCTGCGCCCCGGTACGACCGCGTTCGAGGCGCTGTTCCGCCCCACGATCAAGGTTGGCCGCCGCGTGGCGATGGGTCTGTCGCTGGCCAAGCGCGGCGGGCGCAAGGTCGCCAAGCCGGGACGCCTGACCGAGCTGCCTCGCACCGACGGCACCCCTTTTGCCACGCGCCGGGCTGCGATGGTGCGGGCGATCAACGCCCATTGCGACCGGGTGCTGTGCGTCTCGGACGCGGTGTCGCGGATCGCGGCCCATCACGGGGTGGGCAAGGGGCTGCTACAGACCTCGTATATCGGTACGGCCGAGGCCGACTGCTTCCATCGCACACATCCGAAACCGTCGCTGTTGCGGGCCGATGGCACGATCACGCTGGCCTATCTGGGCTATATGCGGCGCGACAAGGGGTTCTTCTTCCTGCTTGACGCGCTCGAGGCGCTGCCCGAGCCGTTGGCCAAACGCATCCGCCTGGTGGTCGCCGCGCGCAATCCCGGCGGGCAGGTGATGGACCGGGTCTCGGATCTGGGGGCGCGGCTGGCCGGGCTGCAATATGCCGACGGCTACACCCATGACCGGCTGGACGATCTGCTGGCCGATGTCGATCTGGGCGTGATCCCGGTGCTGTGGAACGACAACCTGCCCCAGGTCGCGATCGAGATCCACGCCCGCCACATCCCGCTGCTGACCAGCGATCTGGGCGGCGCGCAGGAACTGGCTCACTGCCCCGAGATGGTGTTCCGCGCCGGCGACATCGAGGCCCTCCACGGCCGGCTGCGCGCGATCCTGGCCGGTCAGATCGACCTGAATGCCTATTGGGCCGGGGCGCGCCCGCCGGTTTCCATGCCCGAACATCTGGCCGAACTGCGCCAGGTCTACGCCGGATAGGGCTGGATCAGAGCCTGTTTCAGGCTCTGATCAGCGTTTCAGCAACGCCTTGACGAAGGGGGCCTCGGTCCACGGAACCGACAGGCCGTCCTCGTAGATCACGTCGCGCCCTTCCGAGATCAGCGCCAGGTATTTGCGGTATTCCTCGGCATCGTTGAAATGCTGTCGCCGCGCGACCTCGGTCTGCGCCTTGCGGCGGAAATCGGCGTTGTACTTGAAATGCGCAAAGATCAGTTCGCGCGGCGACAGGGTGACGTCGGTCAGGAAGTGCAACCCGGCCGAGACCCGCATCCACGGCTGGTATTTCAGCAGTGCGATCTTCTGGGCCACGAACAGATCCGTGCGCGACCCGGCGATCAGCCGGTGCCGCAAGGCGCTGGTCCAGGTCGGCATGTTGGAAAACGGCCCGCGCCCGGTCCAGTTGGCCAGGAACGGTTCGCGGTCCACGAAACCGGCCTCGGCGAAGGGGTCGGTCTTGAAGGTGGCCTTGGCCAGAGAGCCCTTGGGATACATGTCCAGCATGAAAATCCGCGCCGCGTCCACGCCCTGGAAATCGGGCGTTTTCAGCAGATCGGGCAAGGTTTGGGTCTGTTTTTCCTGCCAGACCAGCAATTCATCCGCATCGGCCACCATCGACCACTTGCCGACCCGGAAGGCCGCCATCAGCGCCTGCTGCCAGGCCACGCCGTAATAG
This sequence comes from Thalassobius vesicularis, assembly GCF_004799325.1. Classification (GTDB taxonomy): domain Bacteria; phylum Pseudomonadota; class Alphaproteobacteria; order Rhodobacterales; family Rhodobacteraceae; genus Thalassobius; species Thalassobius vesicularis. Next base: position 727,626 of record NZ_SSMD01000001.1, on the reverse strand, counting down.
GACAGGCTGTAATCGGTATCGACCGAGAACAGCGCCACGTCGGGCTGCTCCATCAGGTATTCCAGCGTCCCGTCATCCGAGCAGTTGTCGACAATCAGGAACCCGCCAACCCCCAGCTTGCGGTAATGGGCCAGGAATTGCGGCAGCATGAACATCTCGTTGCGCATGCAGGCCACCACCGCCACCTCGGCATCGCGGGCGGCGTCCAGCTTGTCCTGGGACGAGATCATCTCGAGCGCGTTGCTTTGGTAGATCAGGGTCACGTCCTGGTAGCTGGGCCAGATCTTTTTCGGCGTCAGTTCCTTGCTTTGCAGCGCGGCCATGGCGGGCAGTTGCGCCTCTTGCGCGTCCAGGTGCGCCATCTTGATCGGCGCGGCCAGGCTGGCATCAAAGCTGTTGACCCAGCGCGCGATCGGGAAGGCCTTGCTCCAGCTGCGGCGGCGCAGGGCGACGCGGTGGTCCTCGTCGGCGGGGCGGATGCCGCGCAGGGCCAGCAGGTCGCCCAGCAGCTTGTCCTCCATGAACGAGACCTGTTCCAGGTACTGCCCTTCGGGGCTGTCCAGCGCGTCCAGCGTGGCGGCCATCGCGGTGCGGCTGACCGTATAGCCCGAGCCGCCATCGGCGTAGGTCGAGGGTTCGGGCGACTTGTCCAGCTCGAACCTGCCCCGTTCCGAGGTGGACTTCTCGTTATGCCAGGCGCGGTCGGTCTCGCCCCGGTGACGGGTCAGGATGCGGCCGTGGAAGTCGTACTTGCGATAGCTGAGCGAGTGAAAGAATTCCTCGGGGTTGAGGAAGCAGTCGTCGTCGATCTTCAGCAGGTAGCCGAAATTGGTGTTCTCGTGCACCCAGCGGATCGTGGCCATGGTCTTTTGCGGCAGGCCCTCATAGTCGTCGGGGGCATCCACATGCAGCACGTCGCCCTCGATCCGGCCATCGCCATTGCCGACGATGATGACATAGGGCACGTCCAGCGCCTTGAGCAGGCTCAACCAGCCCTCGCGCATCGGCGGGATGCGGGTGGTCAGGTTCGGCAGGCAGGAAAACACCGTCACCAGCGTGTCGAACAAGGGCGAGCCGTCCAGTTTGGAGGGGCTGTCCGATGCGTCGGGCAGGGCCTTGGCCAGGGTCGGCAGGGTCTTGGCGGCCAGCGCATACTGTTTCGCGGCGGCCGGATCGGCGCGCAGGGACTGCAGCGCCATGCGCGGGGCCGGGGCGTATTCCAGCGCGCTCAGGCGTTCGTCATCCAGCGCGGCGACCAGGGTTTTCAGCAGCTCCTGCAGGGTTTTCAGCGCGGCATCGTGGCCCTTGTGCCGGGCCAGGCCACGGATCAGGGCCAGGATCAGGCCCAGCCCCAGGAACTGGCTGCGCCGTCCCGACAACACTCGCAGATCCCGCGCCAGAGGCTCGATCTGCGCCGGGGTGACGGGTTTGGCCGGGGCTTGTTGCAGCAGCGCATGCAGCAGGCGGCTGGCGCGCAATTGCGCCTGGTAATAGGGCGCGCGCGGCACGTGCGGATAGCGGGCGGGCAGGGCCTCGGCGGCGACGGCGACCATCTCGTCCGAGACGGGTGCGGCCCCCGGAAACGCCATGTGGCGCAGCGTGGCCTCTTCGGTGTTCAGCCCGGCCACGGCCAGCGCGGCGGTATCGGGGCCTTGCCCCGCAGGCAGTTGCAGCCCCGAGGGGCCCAGCAATTCGCGGCGCATCCGCAGCGCCTCGGGGGTGCCGTAGCGGGTGAACAGCTCCAGCGCGCGGTCCAGACCGGGGCGCGGCTGGCCGTCCTGCGCGGATTGCGCGACCAGATCAAACGCCTCGCGCGCGGGGATCAGCGCGGCGGGCAGGGGGGCGCCGTCCAGCGCCGTGTCCAGCATCTGCCAGAACTGGCGCGACAGCCCGTAGGCGCGGCGGACGAAATCCAGGAACGGGCCATGGGTGTAATCGGCGAACCGGTCCAGGTTCTGCACCAACTGCACCGCGACCCCAGTCAGGGCGACGCAATGGGCGCGGCTCCAGTAATCCCAGATGCGTTTGTCGACCAGATCCATATAGGCATAGAGGATGTCTTCGCAGGCTTCCTCGCTCAGGCCCGTCCCCTGGATCGCGCGGCGGGCCACCCAGGCCACGGCGGGGGTCACGGTCCAGGCGTTGGTCGGCTCGGTCAGGGTCCACAGCACCTCGCGCAGGGTGTCGACGCGGTCTTCGAGCAGCAAGAAGGGCAGCAGGGCCGAGTTTTTCCACACGTCGCCCGGTTCCGGGTTCAGCGTGCCGGCATGACCTTCGTCCAGGAACATCTGGTGGAAGGCTTCGAAATCGCGGGACGGATCGCAGAAGAACTCGCTCAGACCCAGGAACAGGTAGGGGCGCAGCTCTTTGGGCAGCTCTTGCTCGGCCAGCAGGGCCAGCGGATCGGTGTCGGGCTTGGCGCGCAGGATCCGGCCAAAGCGCGCATGGGCCTGCGCCACCGGATCGGGCGCGGCCTGAACGGGCAGGGGCTGTTGCGGAATGTCGTCGGCCTTGCTCCCCTCGGGCAGCAGGAAGGCGGCCAGCCCATAGGTGCGCTGCACCGTGGCCAGCGCGGCGCGGGCCGGGTCCGACAGCAGGCCCAGCAAGCCGCCAAAGCGGATATGCTCCAGCACCTGCATCGCGGTCAGGGCGTCGGCGCTCAGGTCCAGGCCCAGCAGGATCTTCTCGATCTGGGCGGCCAGCTCGGGGCGGCTGACGCGCAGCGGCGGGCAGGCGGCCTTGCCGTCGGGATAGCGCAGGTTGACCACCAGGGGGGCGCCTTCCTCGACGCTGTCCCAAAGGCGGCCGGGCAGCAGCGCGCGCAGGTCGGTTTCCCAATGCGGGCGGCCCTGATGGGTGATCGTGTGCAGGCTGGGCCGGGTGATCACGCGCGGCGGCATGCCCACGCCGGGCACGTCCAGCACCAGGCCGGGGTCACGATCGGGGCACAGCAGGCGGGCGCGCAGTTCCAGGCGGCTGTTCAGGCTCAGTTGGTCCTGATCGATCTGGCCGGTCTGGCTGATGTCGACGTCGATGCCGGCGGGCGCAATTCCGCCCTGGAAATCGACATAGGCGATCCGGTCGGGATCGGGGAACCGCGTGCGCAGCAGCCCCTTGCCGAAATGGAACAGCGGCTCGCCGTTGAGGGTTACCGTGATCTCGGGCGGGGCAAACACGACCTCGATGGAGACACCCGCACGCGGCAGGGTCACTTTCTGCTGGATCTCGCGCGCCCAGTCCTGGCCCGAGCGTTTGTTGCAGACGGCCAGCCCGTCCTCTTGGCGCAGCGACAGGTGGAACAGGATATTGGCCTGCTCACGGTCGTAGAAGGAAATGTTCGCATAAGGGAATTCAGAGAACTCGGCCTTGTAGCGGAACCGCGCGCCCCCTTGCACGGCAAAAGACAACATCCTGGAATCCTGTATGTGCTTTGAAAAATCAGTCGAGTTATGGCCGCTGGCCCGCGCGGGCGCAACCGCTGCGGGCCGCGTGCGACGAATTAGAGCTTCAACGCTCAGCAGCTGATCAATGCGTGGGCCCATATAGGGATCTAGCGGCGTGCGATGCCGGGTCTGGCCCCGCCACAGCGCCGCCCAGCCTGCGGCGGCGGCAAACAGCGCCTGCCCGGCGCGGCCGCGCCGGGGGTGGGCGAAATACATCTGCGCCCAGATCGCGCGGGCAAACAGGCGGCGGCGCCAGCCTTGCGGCAGCCGGGCGGCCTGATCGGGGGTCAGCGTGGCGGCCAGCCGGTCCAGCGCGCGGGCCAGTTGCCCGGCGGACCAGCGGCGGTGGAACTGGCTGCGGGCGGGCTCGGACATGTCCACGTCGCAGCCCGGCCACTGGAAATACAGCGAAACCGGCGCGGCCAGCGCGGCCTTCAGCGCGACTTGCCAGCCGGGCAGGGGGCCGGAGCCAAAGCGGATGCCGTTTTCATGCAGGAACGCGCGGCGATAGAGCTTCGAGGAGGGCTGCGCGTCCAGCAGCAGGGCGTCATGGCCGCTAAAGGCAAAGGCGGCGGCAGCAAGTTTCGCGCGCGAAACAGCCTCTTCATGGTGAAAGGCGCAATGGGTGTCGCCCTCGCCAATGCCCTTTCGGAAGGCCGAGACGACGAAATCCGCCTGCGCCTTGATCGCACCGTCGACCCAGTCGTGCAGGGCCATCTCGGCCAGCCGGTCGCCAGCATCCAGGAAGGTAACAAAGACCCCGCGCGCGGCTTGCAGGCCGGCGTTTCGCGCCGCCCCGGGCCCGCGCCCGGGCTGCACCAGCACCCGCGCATTGGGCAGGAACAGAGCCACATTTCGAGCCTGATCCGCGGCGTTTTCGTTATCGCAGACGATCAGGATCTCGCGCCCCGGCGCGCCTTGCAGGGCCAGCGCCTCAAGGCTGTCGCGCAGCAGGTCGGGATGCTGACCCGACCAGGGCAGGACGATGCTCAGCGGCAGCTCGCCCGCCAGTTCCAGCCCCCAGCCGCGCGAGATATGCGGGTCCCACTCGGGCGCATAGCGCAGCCCGTGCGCGGCCAGATACTCGGCGCAGGCGTGGGCGTAACGGGCGCGGCGCTCAGGATCGCGCAGCGCGGTCGAGCGTTCGAACAACAGGCGCGAGGCGATCTTCTCGAACGCTTCGGTTCCACCGGGATGGCCCTGCGCCATCAGGGCGCGCATATCCTCGAGCACGGCGAACTGTTCGAACACGCGCTCGCTGTCGGTGCCGGTGATCTGGCCCGCACGGCCACGGGTCTGCAGGTACAGCGGCTCGGCCAAGTGGGCGATGTGATCGGTGCGCGCGGCGGCCCGGTAGAAGAAGCCGTGATCCTCGAACCAGGTGCCTTCGGGAAAGCGCAGCCCCTCGATCAGCGAGCGGCGGTAAAGCTTGTTCCAGGCCGAGGGGAAATGCCGGATCGCATCACCCCAATCGGCCAGCACGAACCGCGCCACCCGCCCCGAGCTGTGCTGCGCCGCCTGCCCGTGAATGCCCGAATGGCAGGAGCTGACGCCGCCCGGAAAGCAGAACCGGATGGCGCAGGCGACCCAATCGGCGCCGGTCTGGTCCAGAACCTGCCACATCTGCTGCAGATAGCCGGGGGCGACCCGGTCGTCGCTGTCGACAAAGGCGATGAAGGCACCGCGTGCCAGATCCAGCCCGGTGTTGCGCGCACCCGACAGGCCGCGATTGTCCTGCCGCACCAGCCGGAACCGCGAATCCCCGTCGATTGCGCGCAGCGCCACCTCGGCGCTGTCATCGGTCGATCCGTCATCGACCACGATTGCCTCGAAATCGGGCAGGGTCTGGGCGCGCAGGCTGGCAATGCAGGCAGCGACGTGATCACGCACGTCATGGACCGGGACAATCACCGAGATCAGGGGGGCAGACACGAGAAGAACACCGTCGAAACAAGAGCTTCTTTCGTTCTAACGGCCACCGCGGCACGAAGCCAGACTTGATCCCGGCGCCATGATCGGGAAAATCCAACTGGTCATGGTTCGGTGTGGGCTGTATGTCTCGGCCGAGCGAGAAAGCAGGCAGGTTTCCGGTGCCATGGGCCGGAAAACGACAGTAAAGACGAAAGAGGCCCGGATGGGAGATCGGTTTCCCCACCTGAACAATTGCAAAGACGGCTTTGTGTTCATTGTGACTTACGGGCGCTCCGGCTCTACGCTTCTCCAGAACATCCTGAACTCGATCCCGGGCTACTGCATCCGCGGCGAGAATCACAACATGCTGCCGCATCTGGCGCAGTCCTGGCGTGCGGCGACGATGGCCGTTGAAAACGTCCTGCCCGAAGGCACGCCGGACGATCCCTCGCAGCCTTGGTACGGGGTGGGCAACATCAAGCCCGAGATCTACGGCCGGACCCTGGCCAACATGTTCGTGCGCGACGTGCTGGCCCCGCCGCAAGGCACCCGCGTCGCGGGGTTCAAGGAAATCCGGTTCCACGCGACCGAGCCGATGTTCTGGCAAAGCCTGGATTTCATCACCCGCTTCTTTCCGAAAACCCGGCTGATCTTCAACACCCGCAACCACGAGGACGTGGCGCGCTCGGGGTGGTGGAAGACCTGGGACAAGGCCGAAGTCTTTGCCGAGCTGGAAAAGGCCGAGGATCTGTTCGAGCGCGCGCTGCAACGCTATCCCAAGCGCGCCTTTGCGGTGAAGTTCGAGGATTACGCAGGCACGCCCGAAGCCTTTGAGCCGCTGTTCCAATTCTTGGAAGAGCCGTTCGACCTGGAGACCGTCGCCGCCCTGTCCAAGAAGCGGCTGACCCACCTGAAATAACGCCTAGAGCGGCGCGTTGACGAAGGCGGGCATCGCAGTGCCTGCCTTTTGCGTGTCCAGCCAGGTTTGCGCGGTGTCCAGCGCCTCGCGGATGGTGACGTCCATATCCAGATAGCGATAGGTCCCCAGCCGCCCCACAAAGGTGACGCCCGGCGTGGCCTGGGCCTGGGCGATGTAGCGGGTCAACAGCTCTTTCTCGGCGACTAGGCGGATCGGGTAATAGGGGATGTCATCCGGCCCGGCCTCGGCGCTGGTTTCACGATAGAGAACGCTGCCTTCGTGCTCTTCCCAGGGGCTGAAGTGTTTATGCTCGGTGATGCGGGTGTGCGGTACGTCGCGGTCGCCGTAATTCATCACCGCACAGCCCTGGTAATCGCCCTGCGCGGTGAAGCGTTCGAAATTCAGCGTGCGATAGCCCAGCCGGCCCAGATCGTAGTTGAAATACCCGTCCAGCGGGCCGGACCAGAACACGTGATCCCAATCGCCGCCCGTGGCCGGATCATAGGTCGTGTTCAGCTGCACGGTGATGACCGGATGATCCAGAATCCGCTGGATCAGAGCCGTATATCCGTCTCGCGGCATGCCCTGATATTTGTGGAAAAAGTAATTGTCGTCGTAGTTGAAGCGCAGCGGCAAACGCTTGAGGATCGAGGCTGGCAGTTCGCGCGGGTCACAGCCCCATTGCTTTTCGGTATAGCCCTTGAAGAACGCCTCGTAGAGGTCGCGCCCGACAAAGGCCAACGCCTGTTCCTCGAAGTTTTGCGGCTCGGGGATGTCCTCGGCCCGCTCGGCGATGAAGGCGCGCGCCTCGTCCGGGCGCATGGCGGTGCCGAAAAACTGGTTGATCGTGTGCAGGTTGACGGGCAGCGAATAGACCTGTCCCCCGACGGTGGATTTCACACGGTTCTTGTAAGGCTCAAACGTGGCGAAACGGGTCACGTAATCCCACACGCCCTGATCGTCGGTATGAAAGATGTGCGGCCCGTAGACATGCACCATCACGCCGGTGTCGGGATCGCGCTCGGTATGGCAGTTGCCGCCGATATGGGGGCGCGCATCCAGAATGGTGACGGCATGACCCGCCTCGGCCAGCTCGCGCCCGATGACAGCCCCCGACAGGCCAGCGCCCACGATCAGAATGCTCATGTCTTCACCTTTGGACGTGCTGCCTGAATTCCTGTCCCGTTCTGGCCGATCCTGCCCCGGAAGGCAACGTCCGCTCCGGTCATGGGCCGTTAACCATCCCGGCCGGGCTGTTCACGCCCGGGAAGGGGCCGCGCGATACATCTGGCGCCATCCAATCAGAGGAGAGCGCCATGCCCCTGTCTTCGCGGCTCGAGCTGCCCTATCTGGAGCCCGCCCAGGCCCAGAAACACGTCACCCATAACGAGGCCCTGCGCAAGCTGGACATGCTGGTGCAGCTCAGCGTGCAGGGGTTCAACGAAAACACCCCGCCCGCGCTGCCGGTGACGGGGCAGGTCTTTGCCCTGGGCACAGCACCCACCGGCGACTGGGCCGGTCAGGCCGACATGTTGGCCCTGCGCGAGGACACCGGCTGGACCTTTTCCGCCCCGCAACCGGGCTGGAGCGCCACTCTGGCAGGCAGCGCGGAACAGCGGATCTGGGATGGTACCGCCTGGCGGATCGTAGCGGGTCAGAGCCAGAATCTGGACGGGCTGGGGGTGAATACCAGCTCGGACGCGACCAACCGTCTGGCGGTCTCGGCCCCGGCCACGCTGCTGACTCATGAAGGCGCCGATCACCGGTTGATCCTGAACAAGGCCGGGGCGGGCAATACCGCCTCGGTGCTGTTTCAAAGCGGCTGGTCGGGCCATGCCGAGATGGGTCTGGCCGGCAGCACCGGGTTTTCGGTGAAGGTCAGCCCCAATGGCACCACCTGGACCCAGGCCCTGACCATTGACCCCGCCACGGGCAACGTCGCGGCCCCTGCAGGTCTGACGGTCAGCGGCAAAACCGCCTATCATCGCGGCAACCTGCTGGGCGGAGTCGCGCAAACCGGCGGCCAGCCCACTGGTGCTGTGATTGAGCGGGGCCAGAACGCAAATGGCGCCTATGTCCGCTTTGCAGACGGAACGCAAATCTGCAGTAAAAATTTTGCCCTGTTCGGACAAGATATCAATGTGGCCTATGGCAGTTTTGGCCAATACCGCTCGGCCAATCTGATGGCTGGGCAGGCCACGCTGCCCGCAGAGTTTGCCGGCGTGGCAGCGACGGATGTCGCATATACGCTGATGGCATATATCTCGAATTACAGTGTTGGCATGCTGATCGGCGGATCGGGTGACATCAACAACTTCCCCTCAACGCTTTATGTCGTGTCGCCCATTGCTCTGACCGAGCGCACGATCCATGTCCGCTGCCTGGCAGTCGGGCGCTGGTTCTAAGGAAAAACCCAATGCAGATCACCTTTACACCGATGCGCCAGGATGTGGCTCTGAGCCTACACAAATCCGGCGAGACGCTGATCATCAATGGCGAGGCCTTCGACTTCTCGGCATTGCCCGAGGGTGCAACCTTGCCACAGGCCGCTGTGGCCTGCGCTTGGCTGGGCTCGGATGTCGAACGTCAGGATGGTCAGGTACACCTGACCCTGATCCTGCCGCATGGCGTCCATGCTGCCCCCGAAACATTGTTTCCCGCGCCAGTCACACTTGTGGAGGACGGGCCGGTCACGCTGCCGCCCTATGAAGCCCCCGCCGAGGAGATCACAGTATGAGCAATATCGACTTTTCCACCCTGATCTCCGCACAGGACAAGCTGACCATTGCCCGTAGCGAGATGCTGGATAGTTTGGCCCAGATCCGCTGGATGCATGAAACTGCCGGGATCACGCTGGCGGATGGCCATTCGCTGGCCAGCACGCGCGACAGCCAGGCCCAGATCGCCAGCGCCGCCGCCGGGGTGCGCGCGGGGCTGATCGATGCGGCCCTGCCGTGGAAAACACCGCAAGGCTGGACCGAACTGACCCCCGAGGCCTTGCTGGAGGCTGACACCGTTCTTCGTCGTCACGTGCAGGCCTGCTTTGTCGCCGAACGCGCCGTGGCCGGGCAGATCGCTGCCTCGGACGACCCGGGCGCGCTGGATCTGCAGGCGGCTTTTCTGGCGCAGATTGGCTAAAATCCAAATCGGATTGTCGGCAAAAACCCCGATCTTGCCCCATTTGCGCACTGCTGCGGGCCCTGTCCCTCGCTGACCCTGGTGTCGGGTGAATCGATGGGGACAGGGGCTATGCCGCTGCAGTTTCAGGGCCGCGTGGGGACGGGGCAACAGCTATTGGATATGGACTTGCGCGATCTGCGGATCGTGACCCTGGACACGGGCTCCTATCTTTATGCAACGACCGGCGCCGGCGGCGGGCTAAGCGGTTTTGCCCTGCAACAGGGTGCATTGGCCACCTGGGAAAACAGTCTCTATTACAGCGCAATCGCGCCCGAGGTGATCTCGGGCGCGTTGTCGTTTCTGGACGCGGACGGACAGGATCTGCTGGTCTTTGGCGGGGCCATGATGTTGCAGGCCGTGGTGCTGGGGGCCGATGGCAGCATCGGCGCGCGAGTGCAAACCGGCAACCTGACCAGCGGCACGCAGGCGATCGGCGCGGTGGCCTCGGTCAGCCTGCAATCGGGGCTGGCAGTTTATGTGGCTGATGAGGGAACGGGCGCCTTGGCCACCTATGCCACGCAGGGCGACAGTCTGGTCCAGCAATCCGGCGGCGCGGTGCCCGGGCTGCTGGGGACGGTGGCGATGACCTCGGTCACGGTGTCGGGCAACACCTTTCTGCTGGCCGCCGATCAGGGCCATCAGGGCGTGTCGTGTTTCCGGGTCGATACCGTCACCGGCGCGCTCAGCACTACCGACACGATGGGCGCGCAGCAGGGGTTGGGTATCGCCACCCCCACCGCGATGGAGGTGGTGCAGGCCTTTGGCGCGACCTGGGTGATCCTTGCGGCAGCGGGCAGCAGCTCGCTCAGCGTGATGCAGCTGGGCACTACCGGAGAGTTGATCCCCGCCGATCACGTCATCGACACGCTCCACACCCGGTTTGGCGGTGTGCAATCGCTGGCCGTGGTCGAGGCCGAGGGCCAGGTCTTTGTCGTCGCCGGCGGGGCCGATGACGGGCTGAGCCTGTTCACCCTGCTGCCTGACGGTCGCCTGGTGCATCTGCAAAGCCTGGCCCATCCCGACGGTCTGGGGTTGATGGATGTCGGCCAGATCGCGGCGCAGCGGGTGGGCGACCAGATCCAGGTTTTCGTCTCGTCGGACGACGAGGTGGGGCTGTCGCAATTCTCGATCCCGCTGGACGGATTGGGCCAGGTGCTGACCGGCGGGGCGCAGGGCAGTGCGGGCGACGACCTGCTGATCGCCTCGGGGGGTGAAACCCTGCGCGGCTGGGGCGGCAATGACATCCTGGTGGCGGGTGACGGCGACACGGTGATGACGGGCGGTGCGGGGGCCGATCTGTTCGTACTGACCTCGGGCGGGCACAGCGCCACGATCACCGATTTCGACCCGGCCAACGACCGGCTGGACCTGTCCGACTGGCCGATGCTGCGCGACCCGGCGCAGCTGACGATCACACCGACGCGCACCGGCGCGATCATTACGTTCCGCGAGAACACGCTGGTGATCCAGACCGCCTCGGGCCAGCCGCTGAGCGGGATCGGCAGTCATTTCCTGGGCCCGGACCGGGTACTGGTGCTGGGACAGCCGGTGGGGCAATCCCTGACCGGTTCGCGCGATGGCGACACGCTGACCGGCGGCGACGGCAATGACACGATCAACGCGGGCGGCGGACACGATCAGGTCTGGGCGGGCGATGGCGACGATCTGATCGAGGGTGGCTGGGGCTTTGACACGATCGGGGCCGGGGCTGGCAATGACACGATCCGCGGTGATGGCGGCAATGACCTGATCCATGCCGGCTGGGGCGATGACCAGATCTGGGGCGGCGACGGCGACGATCAGGTCTGGGCCGATACCGGGGCTGACCTGCTTTATGGCGAGGATGGCGCGGACACGCTGGGGGGCGGCGCGGGCAACGACACGATCTGGGGCGATGCGGGGGCCGATCTGATCTTTGGCGGGCTGGATAACGATCAGCTGGGCGGCGGATCTCAGGCCGATACGATCTGGGGGGCCGAGGGGCAGGACCTGATCTATGGCGGTCAGGGCTGGGACAGGATGGGCGGCGGCGCAGGGAATGACACGCTGTGGGGCGGGTCGGAAAACGATCTGGTCTATGGCGGTTTGGGCGACGATCTGCTGGGCGGCGACGGCCAGAATGACGAGGTCTGGGGCGGCGACGGCCACGACATCCTGTATGGCGGCGCCGGAGAGGACACATTGGGCGGTGGCACCGGCAATGATCAGGTCTGGGGCGGCGCGGGGCGCGATACGCTCTGGGGTGGGCTGGGCGACGACACGTTGGGCGGCGGCGCGCAGGCCGATCAGATCTGGGGCGGAGCCGGGGCGGACCTGTTCGTCTTTGCTCCCGGCTCGGGGCAGGACACGATCGGCGATTTCACCCCGGGCCAGGACCGCCTCCATCTGACCGGCGCCAGCAACCTGTCCGACCTGAGCCTGAGCACCGGCAACGGGGGCGTATGGATCGGATACGGGGGCGACTTGATTCTGCTGCAGGGTCTGACACTGGCCGATCTGGGGGCTGCGGACTTCGTGTTTGGCTAATTTATTAACATAATGTTAATTGCGCGAGATATTTCGTGACCCTGTTGCCGCATCCGGCCCCTCAATCCCGATGCCCCCGCCCGGAATCCCGCCCACAGGCAAAAAGGGGCTGATTTCACCGGTTCAGTTGGCTAGAACCGAAGGCAACTGGATGATCGGGATTCACACACGTGACGCATTTTCTGAAACTGTCGGTTCTTGCCCTGGCTCTGGCCCTGCCCACGGCCTGCACTTCTCCGCGCGGGGCTGCCCTGACCAGCGAAATCCTGCGCGAGCAGGACAAGCCCGACGCAGGCTATGCCGTGATGCCCGTCACCCGCGCCAATGTCAGCGCCCTGCAGAAATGGCCCGGCGTTGCCGGCAACGGCACCTATCACTGGATCGGCAACAACCGCGGCCCCGACAGCCCGGTGATCCGCACCGGCGACCAGATCGATCTGGTGATCTGGGACAACCAGGAAAACTCGCTGCTGGCCTCGGGCAATGAAAAGTCGGTGAACATGAAGGGGCTGCAGGTTTCGACCTCGGGCACCATCTTTGTTCCCTACCTGGACGAGGTGCAGATCCGCGGCATGACCCCCGATCAGGCCCGCCGTCATATCCAAGAATCGCTGGCCCCGATCGTGCCGCAGGCGCAGGTGCAACTGGCGCTGAGCGCGGGCAAGCAGAACTCGGTCGATCTGGTTTCGGGCGTGGAAACCCCCGGCACCTATCCCCTGCCCGACCGCAACTATTCGATCCTCAGCCTGATCGCCCAGGGCGGCGGCATCAACAAGAGCATGCGCAACCCGCTGGTGCGGCTGCAACGCAACGGCGGCAGCTACGCCATCCCGGCCAGCGCCCTGTTCGAGGATCCGCGCAAGAACGTTCCCCTGCGCGGCAATGACAAGGTCATCGTCGAGGAGGACGACCGCTACTTCACCGCGCTGGGGGCCACCGGCAAGGAAGAGCTGGTCTATTTCACCAAGGAAAACGTGACCGCGCTGGAATCGCTGTCGATGATGGGTGGCCTGTCGGAATACCGCGCCAACCTGAAGGGCGTGCTGGTGCTGCGCGAATACCCGGCCGAAGCGGTGCGCTACAACGGCAGCGGCCCGGCGTCCGAGCGGATGGTCTTTACCTTCGATCTGACCTCGGCCGATGGGCTGTTCGCGGCGCGCAAGTTCCCGATCCAGCCCGAGGATACCGTGATCGCCACCGAAAGCCCGCTCAGCGCGACTCGTACGATTTTGGGCCTGATTGGTACGGTCTTCGGTGTGGTCAACGTGGCACCCGGCGGCTGAACCCGCGCACTCGCTATTTCATAGCGAAAGGCCGCCCCAACGGGGCGGCCTTTTTCATGGGAACAAACCGAAGGGCCTAGTCACTGCCGAACAGATCGCGGGTAAAGACCTTGCCGCGCACGTCCTCCAGATCGGGGGTGATGCGGTTGGCGACGATCAGATCGCAGCGCGCCTTGAACGCCGCCAGATCGTTCACCACCGGCGAGCGAAAGAAATCCGCCGCCTCCAGCGTGGGTTCGTAGACGATGACCTGGATGCCCTTGGCCTTGATGCGCTTCATGATCCCCTGAACCGAGCTTTGCCGGAAATTGTCGGAGCCCGCCTTCATCACCAGCCGGTAAATCCCCACCACCTGCGGATCGCGCGCCACGATGCTGGCGGCGATGAAATCCTTGCGGGTGGTGTTGGCATCGACGATGGCGCGGATCAGGGTCTGGGGGACGCGCTCGTAATTGGCCAGCAGTTGCTTGGTGTCCTTGGGCAGGCAATAGCCGCCATAGCCGAAGGACGGATTGTTGTAGTGATCCCCGATGCGCGGGTCCATCCCGACGCCCTCGATGATCTGGCGGGCGTTCATGCCATTGGCCAGCGCGTAGCTGTCCAACTCGTTGAAATAGGCGACGCGCATGGCCAGGTAGGTGTTGGAGAAGAGCTTGATCGCCTCGGCCTCGGACGGGTCGGTGAACAGCACCGGCACATCGATTGCCGCCGCACCCTGCACCAGCAGCGCCGCGAACCGTTCAGCCCGGGCCGAGCGTTCGCCCACCACGATCCGGCTGGGATGCAGGTTGTCGTAAAGCGCGCGCCCCTCGCGCAGGAATTCCGGGCTGAAGATCACATGCGCCCCGGTGCGGTCCGCCAGATCGGCCGTGAACCCGACCGGCACGGTGGACTTGATGACGATCAGCGCCTCGGGGTTCACCGCCTGGGCCTGGGCCACCACCTGTTCCACGCTGGACGTGTCGAAATGGTTGGTCAGCGGGTCATAGTTGGTGGGGGTGGACACCAGGATGATCTCGGCCCCGGCCAGCGCGGCTTGCGCATCTGTGGTCGCGGTCAGGTCCAGCGGGTGATGGCGCAGGTACATCTCGACCTCGGGGTCGATGACCGGGCTTTGGCGGGCGTTCAGCATCTCGACCCGGCGCGGATCGATGTCCAACGCGGTGACCGGGTTGTGCTGGGCCAGCAGCACGGCATTGGACAGGCCGACATAGCCGATGCCGACGACGGTGATCCTAGCCGGAGGGGTGTGCATGGTGGGTCTCTCTGCTCGGTCTTTTGCGGCAGGGTCGGTGCTTGGCGCGCAAAAAGCAACCGTCAAACCCGAAAGACAAAGGCCCCGGATGTCCGGGGCCTTTGCGGTCGTTAAAAAGGGGTCGGATCAGATGATCACGATATGGCTGTCCAGACCGGCCAGCGAGCCCAGGCCGTTCAGGGTGATGACCTCTCCGCCGTCGAAGGTGAAGACGACATTGCCACCGCTGACCGAGCCGAACTGCGCGATCACCTGCGCCGCGGTCAGCGTGCCGTAAGAGGCCCACAGCGCGTCGTCCAGCGCCAGCTCGTCGCTTTGCGCCAGGCTGAAATCGGTCGCCACGTCGTTGCCAAAGCCGGTGCGGAACACGAACCGGTCCGCGCCGCCGCCGCCGGTCATGACGTCATCGCCCTCGCCACCGATCAGGGTGTCATCGCCCAGACCACCATAGAGCGAGTCATTGCCAGCCTCGCCTGCGACGGTGTCGTTGCCGCCGCCGGCATAGAACAGGTCGTCGCCAGCGCCGCCCCACAGCTCGTCATCATCGACGCCGCCGCCCAGGGTGTCATTGCCCTGGCCAGCATAGATCGTGTTCTGGCCAGAACCGCCCCACAGCTCGTCGTTGCCGGTGCCGCCGCCCAGCAGGTCGTCGCCCAGACCGCCGTAGATCGTGTCGTTCTGATCGCCGCCCCACAGCTCGTCATTGCCGTCGCCACCGCCAATGGTGTCGTTGCCCAGACCGCCATAGATCAGGTCGTCGCCCGCATCGCCCCACAGCTGGTCATAACCCGTGCCGCCACCCAGCGTGTCGATACCGTCGCCGCCGAACAGGGTGTCACCGCCGTCAGCGCCCCACAGCTCGTCATTGCCGGTGCCACCTCCCAGCTGGTCGTTGCCCGCGCCGCCATAAAGCGTATCCGCGCCGTCATTGCCCCACAGCTGGTCGTCGCCGGTGCCGCCGCCCAAGGTGTCGTTGCCCAACCCGCCGTACAGCGTGTCGTTGTCACCGTCGCCCCACAGCTGGTCATTGCCGTCGCCGCCGTTCAGCACGTCGTTGCCGTTGCCGCCAAAGGCGGTGTCCAGGCCGGTGTCGCCGATCAGCGTGTCGTTGCCGTCGCCGCCGCCCAGCCGGTCGTTGCCTGCACCGCCCAGCATGCTGTCATCGCCAGCCATGCCCCACAGCTCGTCATCGCCGCCGCCGGCATCCAGCGTGTCATGACCGGCGCCACCGTTCAGCATATCGCCCCACTGATCCGCCGTCAGAACATCGTCGCCGTCACCGCCGTACAGCACGCCCCAGCCGTCGCGCGTCGTCAGGGTGTCGTTGCCGCCCAGACCATACAGCGTATCATTGCCGCCCCGGCCCTCCAGACGGTTGCCATCGTTGTTGCCGGTGATCTCATCGGCAAAGCCGGTGCCGCGGACCCACTCGATCCCGGTGATGCTGTGCGAGAAGCTGGAGCCGTTGAACGAACCCGTCGCGGTTCCGGCCAGCAGGTTCACCACGACCGCGCTCATGCCCGAACGGTCAAAGCGCAGACGGTCGAAGCCCAGCCCGCCGTCCAGCACGTCATTGCCGCCTTCCAGGATGAAGCTTTCGTTGTTGGCGCTGCCGGTAAAGGTGTCGTCGGCATTGCTGCCGCGCAGTTCCCAGACGGTGCCGTTGATCACCTCGACATTGCCAAAGCCGTCGTCGTTCACGGTGCCAGAGGACAGGTCCACATCGGCGCCGTTACCACCGCGGAAGTTCAGCCGGACCGAGCCCGAGCCCGCGATGTTGTAGGTGTCCACACCGTCACGACCGTGCATCGACATCCACTGACCCGCGGCCAGGGTGACGTTGAACGTGTCATCGCCATCCGTACCCTCGGTATCCAGCCCGTCGCCATACAGCGCGTTGTTGATGTTGATGATCGTGTCGGACCCCGCGCCGGTCACGCTACCGGTATTGGCGGTGCCGTCGATGTTAAAGATCACGGGAGCCGTGACATCCGAGTAGCTGATAAAGACCCAGCCCGCCCCGGTGACCGCACTCAGGTCGATCGTGTCATCGCCACCGCCGGCCCAGATGTTGTCGAAGTCATTGCCGATGATCAGGTCGTTGCCGTCACCACCGATCAGGGTATCCCCGCCGCCCATGCCGTTCAGCGTGTCGTTGCCGCCCATGCCCTCCAGCCGGTTGGCGTTGCCATCACCGATCAGCTGGTCGTTGCCGGTACGCGAGCCGCGCACCCATTCCACACCCGAAACCGTATGGATGAAGGCCGAGCCATACCAGACGCCCGAGATCAGGCCGGTGGACAGGTCCACTGTCACATACTCGACACCGCCACGGTCATAGCGCAGACGGTCAAACCCGGCGCCCGCATCCAGCGTGTCGTTGCCCAACTCCAGGATGAAGCTTTCGTTGCGGGAACTGCCGGTGATCTGGTCGGTGTTGTTGGTGGCGCGGATTTCCAGCCGGCCGCTGCCGGTGACGTTGATCTGGTCGGTGCCGCCGAAACCGTCATTGCTGACCACGCCCGTGGACAGATCCATGATCAGGCCCTGGGTGGCCCCCATCTCGACGATGCTGCGGAAATCCACCCGCATCCCCGAGCCAAGCGTCAGGTTGAACGTATCGTTGCCCGCGCCCCCAACGACCGAGGCCCACTGCGTGCCGGTCGTGGTGACGTTGAACGTGTCGTTGCTGCCGGTGCCGACGATGGCCAGACCGCCATCCGAAGCGGTCATCGCGGCGTTGATGTTGTTCAGGGTGTCGGTCCCCGAACCGGTCACGGTGCCCTGCCCCGCCACACCATCCAGCGTCACGACGATCGGGCCGGTCTGCATCTCGTAGGTCAGCGTATAGTAGCTGTTGGAATCAGCATCGCCAAAATCGTAGACGTCATTGCCACCCGAGCCACCAATCAGGTCGTTGCCGTCATTGGCGCCCGCGTTGATCGTGTCATTCGCTGCGCCCCCCATCAGCGTGTCGTCATGGCTGGAGCCGGTGATGGTGATCGTGGCCGTGATGAAGGGCGACAGGTCGGCGATATCGCTGAAATCGAACCCCCCGGTCGCGGTGCTGGCATCCACGACGATCGGGCTGGCCGAGAACAGCGCACCCATCGGGGCGTAGTTCTCGTTCTGGTCGATCTCGTCCAGTGCCGAGATGAAGGCCACCAGGTTCCAGCTGATATCGGTGATCGTGGTCTGGACCGTCCCGTTCAGCGACATGCTGAAACCGGTCACGGTGCCGCCAGTGGGCTGCCCGGTGCCATCAAAGGTGAACCCGGTGCCGGTGGCCACGGTAATCACCCCCGTATCCGGCTGTTGCACGACGATCTGCGTCGAGGTGCCGCTGAGCAGCGTTACGTCTTGTCCGAACGGGCCGAAAAAGGCCGTTCCAAAAAAGACATTGTCGGATCCGGTATAGGTAATAAGCATGCGGTGGGTCCCCCAAAAAGCCTGCCAGACAAGCATGCCCTTGGGGCATGTGGTGTGGCGAAATGTACCGGCAAACCTAGCATCCTACGGAAACAAGTAAATAAAAAACCCGGCCCACGAATGGACCGGGAGGCTTTTTATTAGGCGTCATCAGACGATGAACAGGGCCCCTTCGAGGGCAACCAGATCGGTGACGCCCTGCAGGATCAGCACCTGACCGCCGTCAAAGGTAAAGACGGTGCTGCCCCAGGCGTTCACGCTGGCGAATTGCGCGATCACCTCGGCCGCGGTCATCGTGCCATAGCCGTGATCCATCCACAGGGAGGAGCTCATCTCGACCATGTCGCCCTCGGCGATGTTCATGTCGGTGACGATGTCGGTGTCGCAATCGGGCTGGAACAGGAAGAAGTCGGCCCCCGTCCCGCCGGTCAGCGTATCGGTGCCCAGACCGCCAAAGATCCAGTCGTCGCCGTCTCCGCCGCGCAGCACGTCATTGCCTTCGTCGCCGTACAGGTAGTCGGCACCGTCACCGCCATTCAGCGTGTCGTTGCCCCAGCCACCCGACACGAAGTCGTCGCCCAGCTCGCCGTTCAGCACGTCATTGCCGCCATCGCCCGCGACATAGTCATTGTCGGCGCCGGCCCAGACGGTGTCGTTGCCGTCACCGCCGTGGATGTCGTCGATCCCCAGGCCGCCATAGACGACGTCACCGTCGCTGCCGCCCCAGATGTAATCGTTGCCCGCGCCGCCCCCCAGGGTGTTCTGCCCCGAGATGCCATAGAGCACATCGCTGCCGTCCATGCCCCACAGCGCGTCATCGCCCGCGCCGCCATAGAGCGTGTCATCGCCCAGGCCACCATACAGCGTGTCGTTCCCGGCCTCGCCATAGAGCTGGTCATTGTCCGCGCCGCCGCCGATCTGGTCGTTGCCGTCACCGCCCCAGGCGGTGTCATTGCCGGTATCGGCCCAGATCTGATCGTTGCCAGCCCCACCATAGAGCAGGTCCGCGCCTGCGCCCGCATAGACCGTGTCGGCATCGACGCCGCCCCAGACCGTATCGTCGCCGGTACCACCGCCCAGGATGTTGGCGCCGCTGGTGCCGTACAGCAGGTCGTTGCCATCGCCGCCCCACAGCTGGTCATTGCCAGCGCCGGCCACCAGGGTGTCGTTGCCGGCCTCGCCCAGCAGCAGGTCATGCTCGGACCCGCCCCACAGGCTGTCATTGCCCAGACCACCGATCAGCGTGTCGTTCATCTGGTCGCCGTTGAGCGTGTCGTCACCGTCCTCGCCCTCCAGCAGGTCATTGCCCCAGCCGCCCGACACGAAGTCGTTGCCAGCCCCGCCATAGAGCGTGTCATGGCCGAAATTGCCCAGGATCGTATCCATCCCGGCGCCGCCAATGCCGATGTCATCGCCACCCAGCAGGTCGATGGAGCCGCCAGCATCATCCAGCGCGATCACGTCATCCAGCCAGGTCGGCGTGCCGTTCAGCACCGGCACAAGGAAGCTGCGCGAATAGACCCCGGCCGCGGTATCGCCGCTGCCATTGTCCACCCAGATCACCGTGACCAGCCCGTCGGGGCCGATCTCGATCCGCGGCGTGGTCTGCCCGCCGGTGACGGCACTGGTGATGCGGAACGCCCCGCCCACGGTGCTGCCATCCGCCATGAACCGCTGGCCGTAGATGTCGTAAGAGTTGCCCGACCAGTCATCGGCCATCTGGAACACCACGAAGAACCCGCCATCGGGCAGGGCCACGGCCTCGAACCCGTTCACGTAATAGCGGTCGAACTCGTAGTCGTTGACCAGGAACTCGCCCCCTTGCGGGGTGCCGTCCGCGTTGAAAATCTGCGCCCGCACCGAGTACTGGGTGCGCGACTCGGCCTCGTTGTAGCCCGAATACCAGAGCACCACATAGCCGCCATCGGCCAGCGCGGTGACCACGGGTTCCTCTTGCCCGCGATAGGTATCGGTGTTCACCACCGCCTGCGGGGCCGCGATCGTGCCATCAGCATTGTACTGCTGCACGATGATCCCCGCGCTGGACCCGTCGACACCATCGTTATCTTCCCACACCACGACGAAACCGCCATCCGGCAGCGCCGTGACCGAGGCATAATGCTGGTACTGATCGGCCAGGGTATTGACCTGGAAATCATTCAGAACGGTCACACCATCCGGGCCGTAGATGCGCAGCGACAGGTCCAGGTCGTTGTAATAAACCAGCACGACATTGCCGTTTTCCAGCGTGGTCAGCGCGGGCTCCAGCTCCCAGCTCGAGGTGCTCACCCATCCGCCGGGGCTGATCTGGTAGACCGCCGTGTAGGGCTCGGTCAGGGGGGTGCCGTCGGCCGCATAGTGCCGCATCATCACGTTGCGCCCGGTGTTGTAACCGCTGTTCCATTCCTCGGTGGTCCAGGCCACCACGAAAGAGCCATCCGCCAGCCAGGTCACATCCGGATCCCACTGATCCATGCCGTGCACGGTGTCGGGCGTGCTGACCGCAAAGGGCTGGGTCAACGGCTGCCCGGTCGGATCCAGGACACAGCCCCAGACCTCATTCACGCCCGAGTCGGGCCGGTTATCCCACACGACAACGTAGTTGCCATTCGGCAGAACGGTCAGGTTCACCCCATCCGAGAACGTGCTTAAGTTCACGATATCGGCGCCCGCAACGAGCGTATCACTGGTGATCGGCAACAGAACAGAACTTGGCATATCTATTTTCCCCCAAATGCTGCGGAATACGCAGTTGGGGGAATTTTATGCGGTTTGCCGCATGTGGACGTTGACCCGGATCAATCGTCAGACGATGACGTAAGGTCATTCAGAAACGCAAACGCCCGGCCAAAAGGCCGGGCGTTGTGGGTCTGATATGTCGGGCGCGATCAGTAGATGTCGATCAACCCGGCCAGGGTGCCCGCATCGTTCGCCCCCAGAACGGTCAGGTACTGACCGCCGAAGTTGAACACGGTGCCCCAGCTGTTCACAGTGGCGTAGGTCGAGATCACCTGCGCGGTGGTCATGCCGCCACCCCACAGGATGTCGTCCAGCAGCAGCCGGTCGCCATCGCTGAACGAGAAGTCGGTGATCTCATCGTTACCCCAGCCGTTGGTGTACTGGAACACGTCCGCGCCGGTGCCACCGGTCAGGGTGTCGTTGCCCCATTCACCCAGCAGGGTGTCATTGCCGGACTCGCCAAACAGACGGTCGTTGTCCGCGCCGCCCCGGATCGAGTCGTTGTCCAGACCCGCCCAGATCGTGTCGCTGCCGGCATCTCCCATCAGGCTATCGTTGCCGTAGCCACCAAAGATCAGGTCGTCGCCCGACCCGCCCGAGCAGTAGTCGTTATGCAGACCGCCACCCAGCGTGTCGTTGCCAGCATCGCCATACAGCGTATCCACACCGTCCGAGCCCCAGAGCGCGTCGTTGTCATTGCCACCATACAGCAGGTCGTTGCCCAGACCGCCATACAGCAGGTCAGCGCCATCATCGCCCGACACGGTGTCATTGTCGGCACCGCCGCCCAGGGTGTCATTGCCCCAGCCGCCGATCAGGGTATCCATACCGGAATCGCCCCAGATCTCGTCGTTGCCCGACCCGCCATTGGCATAGTCGTTGCCCGCGCTGGCATAGAGGGTGTCGTTGCCGGCTTCGCCCAGCAGGCTGTCATTGCCGCTGGCACCGCCCAGGATGTCGTTACCTTCATCACCCAGAAGGGTGTCGTTGTCGGTACCGCCCCACAGCTGGTCATTGCCCAGGCCGCCATCGAGGAAGTCAGCGCCCGTGCCGCCAACCAGCGTGTCCGCACCGTAGTCACCCGTGAGCGAGTCGTTGCCGGCGCCGCCGTCCAGGTAGTTGTTGGCATAGTTGCCGACGATGGTGTCGTTACCCGACCCGGCGCGCGCGCTTTCGATGATCGTACCGCGGGCGATGCCCACGTTGCCGATCCCGCCGCCGATGTTCGAGAAGGTCGAGTGCCACAGGCTGATGAAGTCGTTGGTCATCGAGGGTGACACGTCCAGCACGTCCCAGCCGCCCTGGTCGTAGATCGTCAGCGCCACGGGTTCACCGCTGTAGACCCCCGAGGTGGTGCCGTTCACAACGCTGTTCAGCAGCAGACCCAGGTAGTTGGTCAGGTTGGTGTTGGCGCCCCAGGTGGTGGCCCCCGCCGTCGCGCTCGAGCTGCCGGGCGCGCCATACAGGTTCTGGATCGCGATGATGTCGGACATCATGGCGGTCAGCAGATAGGCGAAGGTGGCGTTGGTCGTGGTGTTCTCGGTCTGGCTGAAATACGACATGATCGAGATCTGCCAGCTGTCGTTGCTGAAGGTCTCGTCGACGCCGTAGGTGGCCGCGCCGTTATAGGCACCCTGGTGACCCAGACCCAGCGCGTGACCGATCTCGTGCACGAAGGTCTGGAACGAGTAGCTGTCGATCGTGGTGCCGTAGGACGCGATCCAGCTGGTCGAGATGTTGACATGCGACGAGATGATCTCGGAGCCGACGGTGGTCGAGGTCGAATAGGCGCCCGAGTCGTTGTCGTCAAAGGTGATGTCGCCGCCCGTGGTGACTTCGACGAAATCCAGGTTGGCGACCATTGCCCAGGCATCCAGCGCCCAGCGGGCCAGCTGCTGGCCATCGGCGGTCAGGCCGGTCAGGTTCACGGTGATCACGTTCGAGGACGAGGTGTCGAACGCACGGCCGGCACGGCCGGTCGATTCCCAGTACCCATCGGTCAGGAAGGCCGCCAGTTCATCCAGCGTGCCGGGGGCCGGCGGGACATCCTCGACGATGCTCATCTCGTAGGTGCCGGTGTCGTTGGCGCCATAGGACGAGGCCACCAGATAGTAGGTGCCGCTATAGGACGCGACAAAGCTCAGCAGCGAGTCATAGCCGGTGCCGCCATCGTCGTTATAGGCGATCAGATTGCCCGACGAATCGTACAGGTAGAAGTAGGGATCGGGCAGGGTGCCGGAGCCCGAGGGCGCGCCCGACAGCGACGCGATATAGGTGGTGCCCGCGGTCAGGGTCACGGCCACCCAGTCATAGGCGTCCGAGCCGTTGGTCAGCGAGCCCGAAAAGACGTCGCCGACATTGATGGAATACGGCGTGCTGGTGCCTTCGGGGGCGTCAGACGTTTCGGTAATCAGGGCGCAATCCGGCTGGGCCGGATGCAATTGAGCGCAAATCGTACACATTTGAAAATCTCCGTTGGATGTTCCGTTTGTAATTCACTCTTGAAGAACGCCATCTCCCCCAAAGGGAAGCGCTCACTGGTCTTGGTCCTGCCGTTCGGCAGGCAGCGGCAGTCTGCTGGCCCGGACCAACCCCTCGGCATAGCGCGACAGCATCGAGCCGCGCAGCGCCACGTCGGGGGAATCCAGGGCCACCTCCGGGCCGGTCTCCCAGCCAGCCCCGGATGTGGTTTTCCATTGCAGCTGGGTGACGATCCCATGGCGGGTTTCCCGAACCGCCACCAGCTTCAGCGCCAGGCTGCCCGCCATCGGGGCGACCTCTTCACCGTCGCGGATCACCGCATGGGGGCTGGCCTGCCGCAACGCCTGTTTCAGCGCGTCGCACAAGGCCCGTCCAATCTCGGATGCGTCCTGCGGGCAGGACAATGCGATCACGGGACGCGCGCGCTGTTCGGACATGGCCGAGACGGGGGCGGACATCAGCATTCCCCCCACAACACAGCCAAGACCGGCAAGAAAAACCCGTCTGGCAAATCGGCAGCTTGTTCCGAGCCTCTTTCCACGCATCGCACCTCCGGTATGCGACCGCCTGCAACATACCAACCCTGCAGACAGTCCGTGGCCCCCAAGGGCAAGTCTATCAGCAAAGCGCGCGTCTTTTCAACGCGCAAGCCGTCACAGGGAGGGATTTGTCCGACCACTCAGAGGCCGCGCGCCACGCGGGTCTTCAGCCAGGCCAGGAACGCGCGGTCAGGGGCGTGCAGACGCGGGCGCCCGGTCTCGACCCAGAAGGCGCGCCATTCGGCCTCCAGCGCGTAGATGTCGCCGCCCGGCGCCAGTTCGCGGGCCTGGGCAAAAGTGTCCTCGGACAGCTGCGGCGCCTCGCCCGGGGCGATGACCTGGCCCTGGCGGGTAAAGACGATCAGATCGCCCGCCGCCTCGCTCATGTCATAGTCGGGCAGGGTCGCGTCCTGGATGATCCCGCGCACCGCGGCGCGGAACACCCGCAGGGGCGCGGTCGAGCCCGCCTTCTTGTGCAGGGTCGCCAAACCCACCTGCCACTCGGGCTGACGGCCGCAATGCTTGCGCGCCAGCTCGTAGATGCGCCGCTCCAGCGGTTTGCGCAGACGGAAATAGGCGCGGTTCAGCGTCAGCACCGATTTCGACACCACCGCCCGAAACAGCCATTCCGACAGCGTCACCGCCACGCTGACCATGCGCCCGCCGCGGGACTTGCGGATGATCTCCCAGCTTTCGATCAGGCCGAACCCGCTGGTCACCTCTTGTCCGCCGGTTTCCAGGTTGGTCGTGATACGCGTGCCGGCCAGCCGCTCAAAGGCTTCGCGCAACCGGGCATAGCTGTCGCCGCCGGTATCGCGATTGGTGGCCACCAGCAGGTCATGCGCCTTCAGCTGCAGGGTGCGCGAAATCTCGCGCCCCGCGTTCAGCGCCGCGATCAGCTGGCTGATGCAATAGATCAGGATATCCTTGTCGTGGATCGTCGCCCGCCCCCGCACCGAGGGCGTGACCGTCACCTCGACCCCGTTATGCGCATAGCTCAGGATGCGCCGGTCGGGGCGGGTGGACAGCGAAAAGATCGGATGCTCCATCGAGCCCAGGTCGTCCTTGGGCGAGGCATCAAAGATATCGCAGACGAACATGTCGCCTGTCGGATGCCGGTCCGGCAGCAACCCTGCCCCCCGCATAACGCCTGCCTGCCCGTTCATGGCCGCCTGTCCCGTGTGTCGTCTGCTCTGAGTCCCCGTTTATGTTTCGGGGTTTCACTGACACCCTAAAGTTATCCACAGCCTGCGTCCAGCGCGCCGTGGCCCGCCTTCGGGGGATCGGAGTCGGATCAGCGGCGGATCAGAGTCACCTCATCGGGGTTTCAGAGTCGCCTGTGCCGATCTGAGCATCAAAAACCCCCATGACTCCAAGAGCTTGCCAGATCAGCCCGCCCCCTGTAACTATAAAATTAACAGAATTCTAACCGTCTTTTTTTTTGCCAGGGCCCTCAGATCTGCCGAATTTCCCCTGAAAAGCCGGGGATTTGGCTATGAAAAGGCAAGGGAGGTGAGGGTTTTTCTTCCATGTTACGCGTTTTCCGGTATGTTGAGGAAAAGAGCGCACATGAGGCCCGAGCAATGACATCCTCCCTGCCCCCCTATTTCACCATCGACCCCGATCAGGCGCTGGCCGCTTTGGGCCGTCCTGCCGGAACCGACGGCTTTGCCACCATCGCCACCGCCTGCGAACGCGGTCGCACCGATCTGGCCAGCCGGGGTTTGCAAGAGGACGGGCACCGCTCGTTGCGGATGTTCTCGACCTGGGAGATTACCCGCTACCTGATCCCCGTCGCGCAAGGCCATTTCCGCCGCGTGCTGAAACAGAACCCCGAGCTGCCGCAAGGCCGGTCCGAGACCGAGGGCGGCGCCAAGTGGTTCACTCTCGACGAGGTACTGAAGCTGCGCGCCCATTTCGCCGCCGAAGGGTCGAAGACCAAGAACTACCTGCCCTACCGCCCCAAGGGCCTGCCCGCCAAGCTGGTCGCCGTGGCCAACTTCAAGGGCGGTGTCGGCAAGACCTCGACCGCGGCGCATCTGGCGATGTCGGCAGCGCTGGATGGCTACCGCGTGCTGGTGATTGATCTGGACAGCCAGGGCTCGATGACCTCGATCTTCGGCGGCAAGGTCGAGGATGAATGGCAAACCGTTTTCCCTCTGCTGGCCCGCCATTACGCCAGCTACCTGCGCTCCGACAACCAGCGCCGGATGGACCGGGGCGAGGCGCCGATCCCGCTGGACGACACGCTGAGTGCCGCGCTGGACGTGAAAGCGCAGTCGCTGATCCAGCCGACCCACTGGCCCAATATCGACCTGATCGGCGCGCAGCTGAACCTTTACTGGGCCGAGTTCCAGATCCCCGTCTGGCGCATGCAGGGGCGTGGCTGGAAACTGTGGGACGCGCTGACCGACAGCCTGCAGGCCGACGGCATTCTGGATCAGTACGACATCGTTTTCGTCGATACGCCCCCCGCGCTGGGGTACCTGACGATCAACGGTCTGGCCGCCTCGGACATCCTGCTGGTGCCGCTGGGGGCCTCGTTCCTCGAGTTCGACTCGACCGGCCGGTTCTTCGACATGCTGCACACCACGTTCAAATCCATCGAGGACGGAGAGAACATGGCCGCGCGAGCTTTGGGCCGGGCTGAACTGAACTTCGAATGGGACGCAGTGCGCGCGGTGATCACCCGCTATGACGGCAGCCAACAGGCGGAACTGGCCGCGTTGATGCAGGCCTATCTGGGGCCCACGTTGTCGCCGCACCGTCAGGATTTCACCGCCCTGATCGGCCAAGCCGGCGAGCAGGTGCAAGGCATCTACGAGGCGGATTATCGCGACTTCAACCGCGAGACCTATGCCCGCGGGCGTGAAACCTTCGACGCCACCTATGCCGCGTTCAAATCCCTGCTGATCGGTGCCTGGCGCCGCGACGAGATCAGCCAACAACAGGCGGCGGAGTGAGCCCCCGCCCCACATGTTTCGCGCGCGAAACAGCGGCGCTCGGTCGGGTCAGGGTCTGTTCACCCTGTCGCCCCACCCTGCCCCGCACACGAGAGGAGACCTGAGCCATGGCCAAACGCCGCCGCCTTGCCCCCGCAAACACCGATTTCCTGGCCGAGGCGCCCACCCCCTCGATCTTTCCGGAACCGCGCCGCGCGCCGCCCATCGCCGATGTGGCCGGTCAGGCCAGCGCCACCGCCGCGATGGAGGAGATGTCCGAAACCCTGCGCCGTGCCCGCGAAGATGGCCGCATGGTGCTGGAACTGCCCATCGCCGAGGTCGTCCCCGATTACCTGGTGCGGGATCGCCTGAACGTGGACGAGGGCGAGATGGAGGTGCTGATGGCCTCGATCCGTCAGCGTGGCCAGCAAACCCCGATCGAGGTCGCCCCCCTGCCCGACGGGCGCTATGGGCTGATCTCGGGCTGGCGGCGTCTGCGCGCGATCTCGCGTCTGGCCGAGGCCGGCGAGGCCGAGCCGGTCGTGCTGGCGTTTCTGCGCAAGCCTGAACAAGCATCCGACGCCTATCTGGCGATGGTCGAGGAAAACGAGATCCGCGTCGGGCTGAGCTATTACGAGCGCGCCCGCATCGCCCTGCGTGCCGTTGAACAGGGCGTTTACGAGGACGAGCGCGAGGCGCTGCGCAGTCTCTATCACGCCGCAAGTCGGGCCAAACGGTCAAAGATCGGCAGCTTCCTGACGCTGGTGAAATTGCTGGACGGCATCCTGCTGTTCCCCGAGGCCATCGGCGAGCGCACCGGCCTGATCCTGGCGAAAGAGCTGGAGCACGCCCCCGCCATCGCGCAGGTCATCGCCCGCCACATCCAGGCCGATCCGCCGAAATTCGCGGTCGAGGAAATGGACCGGATCAACGCTGCCCTGGGGGAATTGGCGCGGGCCAATAAACCCACGAAACAGTCTCTGAAACGCAAGACAGGGACTGATATCACCCGCACCATCCGCCCCGGATTGCAGGTGGTGCGCCACCACAAGGGCGGCAAGCTGACGGTCAAGGGCAACGCGGTCGATGAAAACCTGGCCGCCGATCTGATCGCCTGGCTGGTCGAACGCGACCAAAAATAGACTCTGATCCTGCGTTAGAGTCTGTTTCGCGCGCGAAACATTTACGGCCTGTGCATCAGCCACAGCCCCCAGGCGGCGACATGGTGGATCACGCTGAACTGCCCGGCCTTCATCGCGGCGTCGATCTGGTCGGGAGTCAGCTCTTCGTAGGCGAACTCCTCCAGATCGCCGGGCGCGGGCTCGGCCACGCGGCGGCAATTCAGCGCCGCAAAATAATGCCCCGTGCTGCCGGTCTGGTTGCCGTTGTCCACGTAAGCGCCCATCGGGATCAGACGCTCGGCCTGCAGCCCCGTTTCCTCCATCAGCTCGCGCGAAGCGGTCAGATCGGCCGGTTCCCCCGGATCGACATAGCCCGCCGGAAAGCCCAGCATCTCGGCACCCGGGCCGTGCTTGTACTGGCGGATGACCAGCACCTTGCCGTTCTCCAGAAACGGGATGATCAGCGCAAAGGGGCGCAGGTCGATCTTGTAGAAATCGTCGATGATCTGGCCGGGGCGGACCTCGACCTGTTCCTTGCGGACGCGCAGAAAGGGCGCGTGCTCGAACACGGTTTCGTCTTTCAGAACCTTCCAGGCCATCAGTCCAGCAGCCTAATCAGGTAGGCACCATAGCCGTTCTTGCCGAACTTCTCGGCCCGGGCGCGCAGCTGGTCGCGGCTGATCCAACCCTTGGCAAAGGCGATTTCCTCGGGGCAGCCGACCTGCTGGCCCTGACGTTCCGAGAGCGTCCGCACGAAGTTGCCCGCATCCAGCAGGCTGGCATGGGTGCCGGTGTCCAGCCAGGCATAGCCGCGCCCCATCTGCTGCAGGGTCAGCTGACCGTCGGCCAGATAGCTTTCCAGCAGGGTGACGATCTCCAGCTCTCCGCGTGCGGACGGGGTGATGACACGGGCGCGCTCGGGCGCGGTGCCGTCCAGGAAATAGAGCCCGGTGACCGCATAGGGCGAGGGCGCTTTTTCCGGCTTCTCGATGATGTGGCGGACAGTGCCATCGGGGGCGAAATCCACCACGCCGTAGCGTTCGGGGTCGGCGACGCGATAGCCGAACACCGTGCCCCCCTGCCCTTGTGCATCCGCTGCCGCCAGCCGCTCGGGCAGGCCGTGGCCAAAGAAGATGTTGTCGCCCAGGACCATCGCGCTGGGGGCGCCGTCCAGGAAATCCTCGGCCAGCAGATAGGCCTGCGCCAGACCGTCCGGGCTGGGCTGGACGATATAGGTCAGGCTCAGGCCCCATTGGCTGCCATCGCCCAGGGTGCGGATGAACTGTTCCTGATCCTGCGGGGTGGTGATGACGGCGATGTCGCGGATACCGGCCAGCATCAGCACCGACAGCGGGTAGTAGATCATCGGCTTGTCATAGATCGGCAGCAGCTGCTTTGAGACGCCAATCGTGATGGGATAGAGCCGCGTGCCAGACCCGCCAGCCAGAATGATACCCTTGCGTTTCATGCGCATACCTTTCGTACAACATCGGCCAGAGCGGCCTGCCAATCCGGCGCTTCGATTCCGAAATCCGCCCGCGTCGCGCTGCAGTCCAGCCGCGAGTTCAACGGCCGCCGCGCCGGAGTGGGATAGTCCGCGGCGGGGATGTCCGTCACCTGCACGGTGCGGCCCGCCAGCGCAAATGTTTCGCGCGCGAAACATGCCCAGCTGGTATAGGGCAGGCCCGCGTAATGATAGGTGCCGCCCCCCTGCCCGTCTGCCATCGCCTGCGCCATCGTGACCAGCGCCTGCGCGATGCCGGTGGCGGGGCTGGGTCCGCCGATCTGGTCGGCCACGACGCTCAGCGCGTCGCGGGTTTCCGACAGGCGCAGCATGGTTTTCACGAAATTCGCCCCGTGCGCCGAGAACACCCACGAGGTCCGCAAAATCGCCCAGTGCCCGCCGGCTTGCGCAATCGCGCGTTCCCCCGCCAGTTTCGAGCGGCCATAGGCGTTGATCGGGCCAACCGGATCGCCCGGTTTCCACGGGGTCTGACCCGCGCCGTCAAAGACGTAATCGGTCGAGATATGCAGGAACGGCAGGCCCCGATCCGCGCAGGCCTGGGCCATTGCGCCGGGGGTGGTGCCGTTGATCAGGGTGGCAAGGTCTTCCTCGCTCTCGGCACGGTCCACGGCCGTATAGGCGGCGGCGTTGATCACCGCGTCGGCCTGCGCCTCGCGGATGATCGCGGCGCAGGCGGCGGGGTCGGTCAGATCGGCGGCCGAGCGCGGCAGCGCGGTGATGTCCTGCGGCAGGGCTTGCAGCGCATGGGCCACCTGCCCGGTCTGGCCGAAAACCAGCAGCCTCATTTGCCCGTCCCCAGACGCTGCCCCACGCCCGCACGGGCTTGCAGCGGGCGCCACCAATCCTCGTTCGCCAGATACCATTCCACGGTTTTCTCCAGCCCCTGTTCCAGCGTCACGGAGGGGCGCCAGCCCAGTTCGGTGCGGATGCGGGTGGGGTCGATGGCATAGCGCAGGTCGTGGCCGGGGCGATCCTGAACATAGGTGATCAGGCTGGCATAGGGTCGATCCGAGGGTCTGAGCCGGTCCAGAATGGCGCAGATCATCGTCACCAGGTCGATGTTGCGGGCCTCGTTCTCGCCGCCGATATTGTAGCTGCGCCCGTTTTCGCCGCGAAACAGGACGGTCAGCAGGGCATCGGCGTGATCCTCGACATAGAGCCAGTCGCGCACGTTCAGGCCTTGGCCGTAGACGGGGATCGGCTTGCCCGCCAGCGCGTTCAGGATCACCACGGGGATCAGTTTCTCGGGGAAATGGTACGGCCCGTAATTATTCGAGCAATTGGTCAGCACCACCGGCAGGCCGTAGGTTTCGTGCCAGGCGCGCACCAGGTGGTCGCTGGCCGCTTTGGAGGCGGAATAGGGACTGTTCGGCGCGTAGGGCGTGTCCTCGGTGAACTGGCCGGTGTCGCCCAGGGTGCCGAACACCTCGTCGGTCGAGATATGGTGAAAGCGGAAGTCGGCGGGCCTTCCCAGCCCTTCCCAATGGGCGCGGGCGGCTTGCAGCAGGGTGTAGGTGCCGTTGACGTTGGTCTCAATGAACGCACCCGGCCCGTCGATCGAGCGGTCCACATGCGATTCCGCCGCCAGATGCATCACCGCCGTAGGCTGGTGCGCTGCGAAAATCCGCGCCATCGCCTCGGCGTCGCGGATATCGGCGTGCTCAAAGGCGTAGAGCGGGTTGTCGGCCACGCTGGCCACGTTCTCCAGGCAGGCGGCATAGGTCAGCGCGTCCACGTTCACCACGCGCTGCCCGCGCGCCACGGCCTGACGCACCACGGCAGACCCGATGAAGCCCGCGCCGCCGGTAATCAGCAGGGTCATTGCGCGCCCTCCCACGTGAAGGGGGTGTCCAGATCGGCCAGCCAGGGGGCGGCCTCATCCTTGGCCGACAGAACCGGGGCTGTGGTCAGGCCCCAGTCGATGCCGATCTCGGGGTCGTCGAAGCGGATCGCCCGGTCGCAGTCGGGGGCGTAATAGTCATCGCATTTATAGACGATCTCGGTGTCCGGCGCGCGGGTGACAAAGCCATGCGCGAACCCGGCTGGGATCAGCAATTGGCGGCCGTTCTCGGCAGTCAGGTCCACGCCGACCCAGCGGCCATAGGTCGGGCTGCCGCGCCGGATGTCCACGGCCACGTCGAACAGCGCTCCGCGTCCGCAGCGCACCAGTTTGGTCTGCGCATGGGGGGGCGTCTGGAAATGCAGGCCGCGCACCGTGCCCTCGGTGGCGGACAGCGAGTGGTTATCCTGCACGAAGTCGATCGCCAGCCCGTGATCGGCCATGCGCTGACGGTTCCAGCTTTCGCTGAAGAACCCGCGATGATCGCCGAACCGCTGCGGCGTCAGGATCAATACGCCGGGCAGGGCGGTGTGTTCGATCTGCATGATCCCTCTCCTTTTGATCAAAGGCTTAGTGGATCGGGGCGTAACCGACAATCTTGGCATGAAAAGGCCCGCCGGGGGGCGGGCCTGTGACTGCGGTTATTTTTCGTAATGCCCGCTTTGGTGCCAACGCCAGGCATCGGCGATCATCCGGTCCAGCGTCGAGCGGCCGGGCGTCCAGCCCAGTTCCTCTTCGGCGCGGGTCGAGCCCGAGACCAGTTTGGTGCAATCGCCCGCGCGGCGCGGCCCCTCGTTGAAGGGGACGGTGCGGCCGGTGACCTGTGCGGCGGCGTCCATCACCTCGCGCACGGAAAAGCCCGAGCCGGTGCCAAGGTTGAACACCCGGCTGCCTTTGTCTGCCCGCAGCCAGTTCACACCCAGCACATGGGCGTCGACCAGATCGCAGACATGGACGTAATCGCGGATGCAGGTGCCATCGGGCGTGTCGTAATCGGTGCCAAAGATCGTCAGCGCGGCGCGCTTGCCGTCGATGGCGTCCAGGATCAGCGGGATCAGGTGCGTCTCGGGGCGGTGGAATTCGCCGATCTCGGCCTCGTCATCGCCGCCTGCCACGTTGAAATAGCGGAAGATCACCGATTTCAGCCCGTGGCTGGCGTCGAAGTCGCGCAGCATGTCCTCGATCGCGCGCTTGGAGGCACCATAGGCGTTGATCGGCAGCTGCACGCTGTCCTCGTTCAGCACCACGTTGTCCTGTTCGCCATAGGTGGCGCAGGTCGAGGAGAAGACGAAGTTCAGACAGCCCGCCGCGCAGGCCGCCTCGATCAGGTTCAGCGAGCCGCAGGTGTTGTTCAGCCAGTACTTGCCCGGGTTCGACATGCTTTCGCCGACCTGGGACAGCGCTGCGAAATGCATCACCGCGACGGGCTGGTACTTGGCGAACACCTCGTCCAGGCGGGGGCGATCCAAGAGGTCGCCCTTCTCGAACGGGCCGAATTTCACCGCGTCTTCCCAGCCGGTGCACAGGTTGTCAAAGGTCACGGGGGTGAACCCGGCCGCTTTCAGGGCCTTGCAGGCATGCGACCCGATATATCCGGCGCCGCCGGTTACCAGTACGTTGGTCATCGGTCGTCCTTACTGCGCGGCTTTGGAGGTCTGGGTGACGGCTTGGAGGTAGTCCATCAGCTCGTCGCGCAGGTCGTCGCGGGTCAGGCCGAAGGCGACGGTGGCCTGCAAAAAGCCCGCCTTGGAGCCGCAATCGAAGCGTTCGCCGCGGAACCGCAGGCCGTAGACGCCGTGCCCCTGGGTGATTTCCCGGGCGATCGCGTCGGTCAGCTGGATCTCTCCGCCCGCGCCGGTTTCCTGATTGTCCAGGTTTGTCAGCACGTTGGGCGACAGGATGTAGCGGCCGATCACCGCCAGGTTCGATGGCTCGGTGCCGGGGGCGGGTTTCTCGACCATGCCCTTGACCGACACGACCGAGCCCATGTCCTGATCCACGTCCAGCACGCCATAGGCCGAGACCTTCTCGGGCGGGACCTCCATCGCGGCGACCATGGAGCCGCCGGTTTCCTGATACGCCTCGACCATCTGCTGCAGGCAGGGTTTTTCCGCCGCGATCACGTCGTCGGGCAGGATCACGGCGAACGGCTCATCATGGATCAGACGGCGCGCGCACCAGACCGCGTGGCCTAGGCCCAGGGCCTTGTGCTGGCGGACATAGGCGATCTCGCCCGAGTCCATGTTGGTGGTTTCCAGCACTTTCAGCAGCTTGTCCTTGCCTTTGCGCTCCAGCTCGGCCTGCAGCGTCGGCGAGTGGTCAAAGTAATCCTCGAGCGCGGATTTCCCGCGCGAGGTGACAAAGATGAACTCTTCGATCCCGGCCGCTCGCGCCTCGTCGATCGCGTATTGGATCAGCGGGCGGTCAACCAGCGTCATGATCTCTTTCGGAACCGATTTCGTCGCGGGCAAAAAGCGAGTGCCCAGACCGGCAACCGGAAAAATCGCCTTGGTAACCTTGCGTTTCATGTCATTCCTCTCGCTGAATATGCAGCTGTTCGGGTCAGCCTTTTGATAAAACAATTGCAGGCTTTTTCTTACGTGGAAAAAGCAGCAATGCGTAACCAAGCCGGATAGGAATTCAGCCGTTTGCGCCAACTCACAGAGAACCGGATAGGGACTCAGCCTTTTGCGCCGCCTCGCTCGGAATTTAGGTGGCTTTCCCGAACTCTGGCCACTCTCAAGCGCTCTTTCTCCGACCGCTTTTTCCGAGTCGAAAGTTGGAACACTGCCCCGTCACGCAAGCTGCGGCCAAAAATGCCCCCGGTTTGCAGCCAGTAGCCTTCGGGCTGGAATCGCACGTGGTGATACAAAGCGGTGGCCGACAACAGGTAGAGCGTCACCGTATGACCCTGTTGCGCCAGTTCCGCCGCCTGTGCCTGTAGCGCGGCGCTGCCAAAGGGGCCGCCCACCAGATTGACCGGCGGACGGGTCGCCAGCGAGGGGAAGCGCCGAAACCCATCTTGCCGGCGCGCGATCTGGGCCGAGGGGATCAGCGGCGTCGTGCGCCCGTCCTCCAGCCCCGCGCGCAGGCTGCGCAGGGCGTTGCGGACGTCGCGCGGCTCTAGCAGTCCGTCGCGCATTTGCTGTAACACCCGGCGACGTTGCGCAGAGATCAGCGCCGCCTCGGCCGCGGCGCGAGCCGCATGTGGCAGATGCTTGCGCCAGAACACGGCCGAGCTGCGGCCAATGTCGCTCAGATCCTTCACCGCGCGATTGGCGGCGCGTCGAGGGCCCGCCGCGTAGGCATGGTGAACGACGGCCAAGGGAACGATCGCCGTTGCGTACCCCCCGCGGGCGAGGCGCATGTTCAGGTCGGTCTCGTCCAGATAAAACCGAAAACCCTCGTCAAACCCGCCAAGCTTTTTCAGCACCCAGCGGCGCACGGCCATGTTGGTGCCTTCGGTCTTGATCGCATGGCCCGGCGGTGGGGTCAGGATGGTAGGGCGCACGGGATCGACCGTCAGGGGCGTCGCCTCTCCGTCAGGTCCAACACTGCGGGCGGTCCATTGCCAGGAAATCCCGTTGCGCCCGATCACAAATCCACCCGCAGCCGCAACATCGGGATCGTCGAACGGGGCGATCAGGTGGTTCAGCCAGGTCGGCTCTGGCACCGCGTCATCGTCGATGAAGGCCACCACCTCTCCGGCGGCGGCCGAGATGCCGATGTTGCGGGCGGCCGAGATGTTCGGCTCATCGTACGAAATCAGCCGAAAATCGTACGAAAACGGAAGCGCGCGCGCCGCGTCGATCCCCGAGGGATCGGCCACGACGATGATCTCAAAGTTGCGGTAGTGCAGCCGCGCCAGCCCGGTCAGGCACAGGCGCAGGCTGTCGGGCCGTCCCCGGCTGACTACGACCACGCTGACGGGAAGTTGCTGCATCGCCGCCCCTGGCCGGGGGTCCGGCTCAGGCCTTTTTCAGTTCCACACTCGGAGAATAGGCGATGAAGAACGGGTTCGCATAGCCTTCCTTGCCGTAGACCAGCGGCGAGTGGTCGTCAAAACGCACCACCTTGCCACCTGCGCCATGCAGCACGGCGTGGCCTGCGGCGGTGTCCCACTCCATCGTGCGGCCAACGCGGGGGTAGATGTCGGCCTCGCCGGTCGCAACCAGGCAGAATTTCAGCGACGAGCCCGCGCTTTTGGAATCCGCCACCGCGTATTTGTTGATGTAATCATCAGTCGCCTGATCGCGGTGCGATTTCGAGGCGACGACCAGCAGCGCCGCGTTATCGGCGTCCGACACGTTGATCGGGGTCAGCTCGCCCACCGAGGTCTTGGCGAAGGGGCCAGCCTCTTCGACGGCGGTGCCATCGCCGAGGGTGAAGAACATACGTTCCTTGGCCGGGGCATAGACGACGCCACGGGTCGGCACGCCGTTCTCGACATAGGCGATGTTGACGGTGAAGTCGCCGCGGCGGTGGACGAACTCCTTGGTTCCATCCAGCGGGTCAACGATCAGGAAGGTGTCGGCGCGCTGGCTGTGCGAGGCGGCCTGCTCCTCGGTCACCAGCAGGACATCGGGGAATTCGGCGCGCAGCCCGGCCGAAATCAGGGCGTCGGCAGCCTCGTCAGCCTCGGTCACGGGGCTGGCGTCGGATTTGGTTTTCACTTCGAAATCGTCGGCGTTGTAGATCTCCATGATCTTGTCGCCAGCCTCGAGCGCCAGACGGCGCATGACAACGGAAAGTTTATCGTAATCCAAGGTCTTCGTCCTAATATGGGGACTGCGCAATCGCAGGTTTTGTTGATTATCGGCGTCGTTCCCCTTATGGTGAACCGATAACGGAACGGCAAGAATTCCGTGCGAAAAATCCTCAAAACGGCAGATCGGCACGGACATGTTCCAACTAAAAAGGCGAACATCGGCTCTGACCTCGGCATTCACGATTGCCGAGCTGATTTACCATTCCATCGCCCGCTCGATCCGCAAGACGCATGGCAACGCGTTCATGTCGCTGTTCATGAACATGCTGCAGGTCATCATTTTCGTGATGGCCTTCTACATCATGTTCTCGGTTCTGGGACTGCGGAAGACGGCCATTCGCGGGGATTTCCTGCTGTACCTGATGTCGGGCGTGTTCCTGTACATGACCCAGATTAAGACGCTGGGCGCCGTTGTCGGGTCCGAGGGGCCGACCTCTCCGATGATGTTGCACGCGCCGATGACGACGTTCATCGCCATCGCCTCGGCCGCACTGAGTGCGCTGTACATCCAGGTCCTGTCGCTGTTCGTTATCCTGTTCGTCTACTACGTGGGCTTCAACCAGTTCACCATTCACGACCCCGCCGGCGCGTTCGGGATGCTGATGCTGGCGTGGTTTTCCGGCCTTAGCATCGGCATGGTCCTGCTGGCGGCCAAGCCGTGGTTCCCCACCCCGGTGCGGATCATCACGATGGTGTATCAGCGGGCGAACATGATCGCCTCGGGTAAGATGTTCGTCGCCAACTCGCTGCCGCCGTTCATGCTGCACCTGTTCAGCTGGAACCCGCTGTTTCACTGCATCGACCAAGCGCGCGGGGACGTGTTTCTGGACTATGTGCCGCGCAACACCTCGGCCACGTATCCGCTGTATTTCGGGCTGGTGTTCCTGATGATCGGGCTGATGGGCGAGTTCTATACGCGCCGTCATTCCTCGGTCAGTTGGAGCGCGCGACGCTAATCCACCACCCGGCAGGTCAGGTTGATCCGTCCGCCATTGGGCAACAGGCTGGAGGAGCCGAAGCGGATCCGATCCACCCCGTGATAGGTCAGCCGCGCCTGACCGCCCATCACCACGACATCGCCGGACGCCAGCCAGATGCTCTCGGTCGTGCCGCCGCGTGTGGCGTTGCCGATGCGGAACTGCCCGTCGTCCCCCAATGAGATCGACAGAACGGGCCACGAGAAATCAGCCTCGTCCCGGTCCTGATGCATGCCCATCCGGGCGCCCTCGCCGTAGAAGTTGATCAGACAGCAATCCGGGTCGCGCTGATCACTGACCTGCTGCCGCCACAAGTTCAGGATCGCCTCGGGGATCTGCGGCCAGTCCACGCCCGAGGGGTGCTTGCGTTCATACCGATAGCCGCGCCGGTCGGCGTACCAGCCATACCGTCCGGCCGAGGTCATCCGCACCGTCATCGGCTTGCCATAGGGCGTCAGCGGGGAAAACAGCGGCGCGGCGCGGATCACCCCTCGCAAATCCTCGACCAGCGCCTCTTGTGCGGGGCGATCCAGCGCGCCGCGCAATATCTGGAACCCTCTGAGATGTAGCCGTTCCATCCCGTCCCTCTTGGTGCAAAATCCCCGGATTCCTAAAATCCGCTGCGTGGCAACGCTTGCAGGGTTCAAAACCCCTCCTTATATACGCCGGGAAGCGCGGTGAACCCAACCCGGAACACCGCTAAACAGGATCGGGGCCGGATGCCAAAACGGGTCCACGCCTCGTGCAATCGCCTTGAGTAAGAAGGGATCGAAGACATGGCCAAAGTCATTGGTATTGACCTGGGAACCACCAACAGCTGCGTCGCCATCATGGATGGTGCTCAGCCCAAAGTTATCGAAAACTCCGAGGGTGCGCGTACCACCCCCTCGATCGTCGCGTTCACGGATGACGAGCGCCTTGTCGGCCAGGCCGCCAAGCGTCAGGCCGTCACCAACGCCTCGAACACCATTTTCGGCGTGAAGCGCCTGATCGGCCGCCGTGCGGATGACGCGCACCTGGCGAAAGACAAGAAAAACCTGCCCTTTGCTGTCGTCGATGGCGGCAACGGCGATGCATGGGTCGAAGCCAAGGGCGAGAAATACAGCCCGGCGCAAATCTCGGCCTTCATCCTGGGCAAGATGAAAGAAACCGCGGAATCGTACCTGGGTGAAGAGGTCAAGCAGGCCGTCATCACCGTTCCGGCCTATTTCAACGACGCCCAGCGTCAGGCCACCAAGGACGCCGGCAAGATCGCCGGTCTGGAAGTTCTGCGTATCATCAACGAACCGACCGCAGCCGCACTGGCCTATGGTCTGGACAAGGAAGACACCCACACCATCGCGGTTTATGACCTTGGTGGCGGTACCTTCGACGTGACCATCCTGGAAATCGACGACGGCCTGTTCGAGGTCAAATCGACCAACGGCGACACCTTCCTGGGTGGCGAAGATTTCGACATGCGGATCGTCAACTACCTGGCGGACGAGTTCAAGAAAGAGCATGGCGCCGACCTGACCAAGGACAAGATGGCCCTGCAGCGTCTGAAGGAAGCCGCTGAAAAGGCCAAGATCGAGCTGTCCTCGTCGCAACAGACCG
The DNA here is from genome assembly GCF_004799325.1 of Thalassobius vesicularis. Classification (GTDB taxonomy): domain Bacteria; phylum Pseudomonadota; class Alphaproteobacteria; order Rhodobacterales; family Rhodobacteraceae; genus Thalassobius; species Thalassobius vesicularis. The sequence goes on along the minus strand of NZ_SSMD01000001.1, from coordinate 689,152 downwards.
AGATCAACCAGCCGTTCATCGCGATGGACCCGAAATCGGGCGCACCGCTGCACATGGTCATGAAACTGACCCGCGCCAAGCTGGAATCGCTGGTTGGCGACCTGATCAAGGCCTCGCTGAAGCCCTGCCAGGCCGCGCTGAAGGATGCTGGCTTGACCACCTCGGACATTGACGAGGTCGTTCTGGTCGGCGGTATGACCCGGATGCCGAAAGTCATCGAAGAGGTCACCAAGTTCTTCGGCAAAGAGCCCCACAAAGGCGTGAACCCAGACGAAGTGGTCGCCATGGGCGCTGCCATTCAGGCCGGTGTTCTGCAAGGCGACGTCAAGGACGTGGTCCTGCTGGACGTGACCCCGCTGTCGCTGGGCATCGAAACGCTGGGTGGCGTGTTCACCCGCCTGATCGACCGCAACACCACGATCCCGACCAAGAAATCGCAGGTCTTCTCGACCGCCGAGGACAACCAGTCGGCCGTGACCATCCGCGTGTTCCAAGGCGAGCGTGAAATGGCCGCCGACAACAAGATCCTGGGCCAGTTCAACCTGGAAGACATCCCGCCGGCACCGCGCGGTATGCCCCAGATCGAAGTGACCTTTGACATCGACGCCAACGGCATCGTCTCGGTCGGCGCCAAGGACAAGGGCACCGGCAAGACCCAGAACATCACGATCCAGGCCTCGGGCGGTCTGTCGGACGAAGACATCGAAAAGATGGTCAAGGACGCCGAGGACAACGCCGAGTCGGACAAGGCGCGCCGCGAGCTGATCGAAGCCCGCAACCAGGCCGAAAGCCTGATCCACTCGACCGAGAAGTCGATCGAAGAACACGGTGACAAGGTCGACCCGACCACCGTCGAAGCGATCGAGCTGGCCATCGCGGCCCTGAAGGACGATCTGGACAAGGACAACGTCAAGGCTGACAAGATCAAGTCGGGCATCCAGAACGTGACCGAAGCGGCCATGAAACTGGGCGAAGCGATCTACAAGGCCAGCCAAGAAGGCGACGCGGACGAACCGGCAGCAGCCGATGCGCGCCGTGACGACGATGACATCGTCGACGCCGACTTCGAGGACCTTGGCGAAGACAAGCGCAAGTAAGCGTCCGTCGGAACCTCTGGGGGCCGGTCCTGACCGGACCGGCCCCAATCGTTCCTGAAAGGGGAATACCCAATGTCCAAACGTGACTATTACGATGTGCTTGGCGTTTCCAAGGGTGCCTCTGCCGACGAGATCAAGAAGGCCTATCGCAAGAAGGCCAAAGAGCTGCACCCCGACCGGAACGCCGACAACCCTGAAGCTGAAAACCAGTTCAAGGAAGTCAACGAAGCCTACGACTGCCTGAAAGACGCCGACAAGAAAGCCGCCTATGACCGCTTCGGTCATGCAGCATTCGAAGGCGGCATGGGCGGCGGTCATCCCGGCGGCGGTTTCCGCGGCGGCCAGGGCGATTTCTCCAGCGCCTTCTCGGACGTGTTCGACGACCTGTTCGGCGATTTCATGGGCCAACGTGGCGGTGGCCGTCAGCGCGCCTCGCGCGGGGCGGACCTGCGCTATAACCTGCGCGTGACGCTGGAAGAGGCGTTCACCGGCGCGCAGAAAACCATCAACGTGCCGACCTCGGTCGCGTGCGGCGAATGCAGCGGCACCGGCGCCGAGGGCGGGTCCGAGCCGACCACCTGCCCCACCTGCTCGGGTATGGGCAAGGTGCGCGCACAGCAGGGCTTTTTCACCGTTGAACGCACCTGTCCGACCTGCGCCGGGGCTGGCCAAATCGTCAAGAACCCGTGCCGCGCCTGTAACGGCCACGGCCGTATCCACAAGGATCGCGCGCTGAGCGTGAACATCCCCGCCGGCGTCGAAACCGGCACCCGCATCCGCCTGACCGGCGAAGGCGAGGCCGGGATGCGTGGCGGACCCTCGGGCGATCTGTACATCTTTATCGAGGTGACCCGGCACGAACTGTTCGAGCGCGAGGAAACCAACCTGTTCTGCCGCGTGCCCGTCAGCATGACCACGGCCGCGCTGGGCGGCGACATCGAGGTGCCCACCATCGACGGCGGCCGCTCGCGCGTGAAAATCCCCTCGGGCAGCCAATCGGGTCGCCAGATGCGCCTGCGCAGCAAGGGGATGCCTGCCCTGCGCGGCGGCGGTGTCGGCGACATGTTCATCGAGCTGGCCGTGGAAACCCCGGTCAACCTCAGCTCGCGCCAGAAGGAATTGCTGCGCGAGTTCGAAAAGCTGAGCGACGAAAACAACCCCGAAAGCTCCTCTTTCTTCAAGAAAGTGCGTGGTTTCTGGGACAGCATGAAGAGCTGACGGGAAACCGTTAACCATTCTGTAAGCGAATCGGCGGAGCCTTGGCACATGTCACGGCTCCGCTCTTCTTTTCAGGAAATGCCTTCGCTGTTTTCCTTCGACCCTGATGAAGCGGTCGTGGAAAAGGCCGGGAAACAGCCGTCCTACATCCGCGATCACCGCAAACGTCTGCGCGAACGGTTCATGACGGGCGGCGCGGGCGCATTGCCGGATTACGAACTGCTGGAACTGGTGCTATTCCGTGCCATTCCGCGCCAGGACGTGAAGCCGCTGGCGCGGTCTCTGCTGGACCGATTCGGGGATTTCAACGGGGTGGTTTCGGCACCTGTACCCCGGCTGGAGGAGGTTTCAGGCGTCGGTGAGGCCGTGATTTGCGAACTGAAAATCATCGAGGCCGCCGCCCACCGGCTGGCGCGCGCGCGGGTGCTGCGCAAGCAGGTGATCTCTAGCTGGGACGCGCTGCTGGACTATTGCCACACCTCGATGGCGCATCGTGAGACAGAGCAGTTCCGCATTCTGTTCCTGGACCGCAAGAACATCCTGATCGCGGACGAGGAACAGGCGCGCGGCACCGTCGATCACGTCCCGGTCTACCCGCGCGAGGTGATCAAACGGGTGCTGGAGCTGAACGCTTCGGCGCTGATCCTGGTGCACAACCATCCGTCGGGCGACCCGACACCGTCCGAGTCGGATATCGACATGACCAACCAGATCCACAACGCCTGTCAAACCATGGGAATTACGCTGCACGACCACCTGATCATCGGTCGCTCGCGCGAGCTGAGTTTCCGGGCGGAGGGGTTACTGTAGCGGCTGAACCCAGACCTCGACCCGGCGGTTAACCTGACGACCCCAGGCGCTGTCGTCGCAGGCCATCGGCATTGCCTCTCCGAACGCGTCAACGTCCAGTTTGAGCTGATCGAAATTCGCCGTTTCCGCCGCGACCATCACCGCTTCGCGAACGGCCTCGGCGCGGCGCAATGCGATGGCCTGATTGGCGCTCGCCGGCCCCTCACCGTCGCTGAAGCCCACGAACAGCAACCGTTGGGTGTCGTATTGCCCGGCCTCCACCGCCTGCGCCAACTGCTCGACGTTGGAACGGGATTGGGCATCCAGCCGGGCCGAGCCTGCCTCAAACCGGAAGGTCGTGGTCAGGCGTTTCATCGGCATGAGGACCGAAACCATGCGCTGCAGGTCGTCCAGCGTGATCTCGTCCCCGGCGCGCGCGATGGCGTTGACGAAGCGGTTGCCCTGCTGGTCGACCCCCAACAATTCCGGGGCCTGATCGGTATACCCCGCCCGCCGGACCACCAGCTGCGCTGGCGTGCTGCGGGTAAAGGTCAGGAAATCACGCCCCAGTTTCGGCAGGCGCCGCGCGGGCAGATACAGGAAAATGGGCGCGGTCAGGGGGTAATCCTCGGTTTTCACCGTCTTCCGCTCGGCCCGCAGGCTGAAACCGCAACTGCCGCTCAGAGGGACGGCGCGCGCCTCGCGGGTTTCGGACTCGCCCGCCAGTCCGATGCCGAAGGGGTCCGCCGCGACGGCCTCGGCCAAATCCCGGTTGGTGCGGTGGCTTTTGGCACCGGCAACCGGCACCGCCCCGATCGGGGCAAGCAGACGGTCAACCGCCGCCTGACGCATGCCGGACTGACCATCACGCATGTGGACGGTGATCGGCGCGTCGGGGCCGCCCAGCTCGGACCAGTTGGTGATCCGACCGGCAAACACCTTGGACAGCTGCGCCGTCGTGATGCTGGCCAGCGGGTTTCCGGGCGCCACGATGGGCACGAAGGCATCCAGCGCCAGAACCCGGCTGCGACCGATCCCGGTCAGGTCACCCAGACCGGCCTCTTTCGCGAGGCTGGTTTCGTTTTCGCGCACTTCGCGCATGGACATGACGATATCGGCCTCGTTGGCCAGCAGGTCGGCAAAGCCTTCTTCGGTATTTGTCGCGCGGACGGTGAAAATGCCCAGCAGTTTGCCGGTGGCGCGGTCGGTCAGATTGAACGCCGTCATCGTGTCCGAGACCGTCTGGCGTTTCAGCGTCAGACCGGCGCGCTGCGCAAACGCCTCGATCAGGGCGGGCAGCAGGACATTGCCCACGGACGCCTCGCCCGAGATGCCCAGTTCGGCAACGTAATCTTCCAGATTGGGGCAGGCCGGCCCCTCGCAATTCACGCCAGAGCCATCGACCGTCAACTCTCCGTAAACCGTGTCGACGCGGTAGTATTCGCCATCAAACCCCAGCAGATTGCCGCTGATCTCGACCTTGCCGTCGGGCGAGACAAGCGTCACGTCCTGCGCACGGGCGACCGTCGAAAACCCCAAAAGAAAAAGTGCGGCGAAGATCACCGCACGGGCCGGTTGCATGAAAATCAATCCTGATCCGTCAAATCACTTGGAAGCGACTTTCAGGTCTTCCAGCACGTTTTTCAACACCAGAAAGTCACCGACGGCATCACAATTCGGCATGGACAGTTCCAGATCCTGCACGCGCGGCTTGCCTGCCTCGGACACTTGCAGGGATTGCGCGTTGACCTGACGGCCGCAGTTGGCCTTGGTCACTTCGGCTTCGATCTCGAGCAGGATGTCGCCGGTCCGGGCCGAGGTGCCCGACGGATAGGTGTAGACCTGCGCCTGCAGGCTTTCGGGCAGCGTGGGGTCGCCCATCTGGGTCAGGAATCCACCCTGGCCGTGCACGGTTTTTTCCAGAGAGCCTGCGTGCTCTTCCCAGACGTGGCCTTCGTCGTCGAAGCCCGCGCCGAATTCCATCGCGTGCAGGCGCAGACCCGCGTTGCCCTTCCATTGCACCAAAGCACGATCAAAGAACCGCAGCGACGGCACCGAGGTGGTCGTGCTGGCGGTCTTGCCGCCGCCCAAGTCAGCCATGAACACGGCGGCCTCGGTCAAGGCGGGGATGGTCACGAAAAGCTCGCCCTGATCGTCGGTCATTTCCGAGATCATCAGGCCATTATGATGCAGCGTCACGCGGGTGTTCGCCATGCAGGGGGCATGCAGTTCAATATTCACAAGCGCCGCGATGGTCGCGTCGGCCGCCATGGTGATCTCGCAGGAAAAGCCCTTTTGGGCAGGCATGGTCTGCGGAACGATGATTTCGCGTTCGGTCACGGCGACGGGGATCGGCTGGCGTTCCGGCATGTTCAGCTGCTGGAAAATGTCCACAGGCATTTCGGGCAGCGGCGAGGCGGTCAGCTCGACCTTGTCCAGCGCGGCCACCTGGGGCGCCTGCTGTTGCGGCAGCTCGGCCACGACAATCGGCGCGGCTTTGACATTGGGCGACACCGTGGGGGCGCTGTGCTCCATGAAATAGCCCGAGCCAAGCGCGATGCCGACGGTGCCGACCATCAACGCGATGCTGGATGCTCTTTTCGTGTTCATTTCTGCCTCCAACCCAACTCAGGTTGAAGGGAATGTGTCAATCAAAAATGGCGTGCTTGTGGCGCACTAAGGGAGTGAATCGGGCCATTTCAGGCCCGATTTCGCCGAATTGCGTTCAGGCCAGACGGCCGTGGCAGTGCTTGAACTTCTTGCCAGACCCGCAGGGGCAGGCCTCGTTCCGGCCGGGGTTGCCCCAAGTGTCGGGGTTGTTTTCGTCGAACCCCGGGACCGGGTCGCCGGCAGGTTCTTCGTCGTCCGACGCCTGCACGGGAACACCCTGCTGAGCAGCCATCTGGGCCATCATCGTGCGCTGTTCCTCTTCCGTCAGCGGACGGATCTGGCCCAGCTTCTGGCTGACGTCTTCGCGCAGCGAGTTCAGCATGTTCTCGAACAGCTGGAAGGCTTCGTTTTTGTACTCGTTCAGCGGATCACGCTGCGCATAGCCACGGAAACCCACGACCGAGCGCAGATGCTCCAGCGTCAGCAGGTGTTCGCGCCACTTGGAGTCGATCGTCTGCAGCAGGATCTGCTTTTCGATCATGCGCATGGTTTCATCGCCGAAGGCTTCGGTCTTGGCGACCATCTGCTCGTCCGCGGCGTCCGCGATACGCTCGATGATCTCTTCGGGGTCGACGCCTTCTTCGGCGGCCCAGTCGATGACCTTGCTATCCAGGTTCAGCTTTTCCAGAAGCGCGGCGTACAGGCCCTGAACGTTCCACTGGTCGGCATAGGTCTTGGGCGGCATGAATTCGTCGACCAGATCGCCGATCACCTCGTGACGCATGTCACCGATGATTTCCGACAGATCGTCCGCTTCCATGATCTCAAGGCGCTGCTTGAAGATCACCTTGCGCTGTTCGTTCATCACGTCGTCGAACTTCAGCAGGTGCTTACGGATGTCGAAGTTGCGCCCTTCGACCTTGCCCTGCGCGCGTTCCAGCGACTTGTTCACCCAGGGGTGGACGATGGCCTCGCCCTCTTTCATGCCGAGGGTAGACAGCACTTTCTCCAGCTTTTCCGAGCCAAAGATGCGCATCAGGTCGTCTTCGAGCGACAGGAAGAACGACGAGCGCCCCGGGTCGCCCTGACGGCCCGAGCGGCCGCGCAGCTGGTTGTCGATGCGGCGGGATTCGTGACGTTCGGTTGCCAGAACGAACAGGCCACCGGCGGCTTTCACCGCGTCTTCGTCGGCTTTGTGCTGCTCTTCGATCTGCGCGCGGATTTCGTCGGGGTGAGTTTCGGGATTCGCGGCGATGGCCTCCATCACCTTGAATTCGACGTTGCCGCCCAGTTTGATGTCCGTCCCGCGGCCAGCCATGTTGGTGGCGATGGTCACGGCGCCCAGCTTGCCGGCATCGGCCACGATCTGGGCCTCCTGCTCGTGCTGGCGGGCGTTCAGGACGTTGTGCGTCACCCCGGCCTGGGTCAGCAACTGGCTGAGGAATTCCGACTTCTCGATCGAGGTGGTGCCGACCAAGATCGGCTGACCCTTGGCGTTTGCCTCTTCGATGGTCTTGACGATCGCCTCGTACTTTTCGCGCGCGGTGCGATAGACGGCATCGTCCTCGTCGATACGGGCGACGGGGCGGTTGGTCGGAACCTCGACCACGCCCAACTTGTAGATTTCCGCGAATTCATCCGCCTCGGTGGCGGCGGTGCCGGTCATGCCGGCCAGCTTGTCGTACAGGCGGAAGTAGTTCTGGAAGGTCACCTGCGCCAGCGTCACGTTCTCGGGCTGGATCTGGCAGCCTTCCTTGGCTTCGATCGCCTGGTGCAGACCGTCCGACAGGCGGCGGCCCGCCATCATGCGGCCGGTGAATTCGTCGATCAGCACGATCTGGCCGTCACGGACGATATAGTCCTTGTCGCGGGTGAACAGCTTGTGCGCGCGCAGGCCCTGGTTGACGTGGTGCACGATGGTAGTGCTTTCCGGGTCGTACAGGCTCTGGCCTTCGGGCAGCACGCCCATTTCTTGCAGGCGCTGTTCCAGGAATTCGTTGCCCGCGTCGGTGTAGTTCACGTTGCGGGTCTTTTCGTCGAGGCTGTAATGCTCCTCGGTCAGTTCGGGGATCAGCTTGTCCATCGCGATGTACAGGTCCGAACGGTCCTGCGACGGCCCCGAGATGATCAGCGGCGTCCGTGCCTCGTCGATCAGGATCGAGTCGACCTCGTCCACGATCGCGAAGTGGTGGCCGCGCTGGTTCATGTCGGCCAGCTCCATCTTCATGTTGTCGCGAAGGTAGTCAAAGCCCAGCTCGTTGTTGGTGGCATAGGTCACGTCGCAACGATAAGCGTCTTTCTTCTCGGGCTCGGGCTGCTGCGGGTAGACGACGCCGGTCGTCATGCCCAGGGCACCGTAGACCTTGCTCATCCACTCGGCGTCGCGGCGGGCCAGGTAGTCGTTCACGGTGACGATGTGCACACCCTTGCCGGTCAGCGCGTTCAGATAGGCCGGGAAGGTGGCGACCAGGGTTTTGCCCTCGCCCGTCTTCATTTCCGAGATATTGCCCTGATGCAGGAAGATCCCGCCCATCAGCTGCGTGTCAAAGGCCCGCAGACCCAGCGCGCGCTTGGCGGCCTCGCGGCAGTTGGCGAAGGCTTCGGGCAGCAGCGCGTCCAGGCTTTCACCCTCCGCAAGGCGGGTCTTGAACTCTTCGGTTTTGGCGATCAGACCCTCGTCGGACAGCTTTTCGAACTCGGGCTCCAAGGCGTTGATTTTTTCCACCAGCGGGCGCGTCGCCTTGACCTTGCGGTCGTTCGGCGTTCCGAACACCTTTTTGGTGAGAGTTCCCAAACCCAACATATCTTTTCCGATCCGGTCGTTGACATCATCGTGCGCGGCATCTGCTTGCCCGCTGAAACCACAGCGCCTAAAACGTCATGGAAACCCAGCATTCAAAAGCCTCAAGGCGATGTAAGGGCCGGGTGGTGCAGTGTCAACGTTGGCGCCCCGAGTGCCGCAATCAAAGGACAAAACTAATGTCAAAACGTCTCACTTTTCTGTCGGGAGCGGCCCTGGCCCTGTGTCTGGCCCTGCCCTCGTTCGCAGATGAGACCCCCAATCCGGATACCGTCGTGGCGACGGTGAATGGCACTGAAATCACGCTGGGCCACATGATGCTGGTTCAGCAGAACCTGCCCCAGCAATACCAGACCCTGCCCGCCGAGATGCTGTTTCAGGGCATTCTGGACCAGATCATCCAACAGACCGTGCTGATGCAGGCCGGCCCCGAGGCGGATTCGCGCCTTGTTCGTCTGTCGGTGGATAACGAACGCCGCGCGCTGAAGGCCGGCGAAGTGCTGCAAGGTGTCGCAGACGCCGCCGTGACCGAAGACGCCGTGAAAGCCATGTTCGAGGCGAAATACGCCGCTGGCACCAACGAGCAGGAATTCAACGCCTCGCACATTCTGGTCGAGACCGAGGAAGACGCCAAGGCCATCATCGAGCGCCTGAAGGCAGGCGAGGATTTCGCCACCGTCGCCAAGGAAAAATCCACCGGCCCGTCCGGTCCGAATGGCGGCGAACTGGGCTGGTTCGGCCCCGGCCAGATGGTCAAGCCGTTCGAGGACGCCGTCGCCGCGCTGGACGTTGGCGCAATCTCCGAGCCGGTCAAAACCCAGTTCGGCTGGCATGTCATCAAACTGAACGACAAACGCGCCAAGGCCGCACCGACCCTTGACGAAGCCCGTCCCGAAATCGAAGCTGAGATCGAACGTCAGGCCATCGACGCCAAGATCGCGGACCTGACCGCCAACGCATCCATCGACAAGGCGGGCTCGGAAAAGATCGACCCCGCGCTGATCAAGCAAATCAACATCCTGCTGGAGGAATGATCCATGGGTAAAGCTCTTGCTGTTTCGCCGCTGGCGCCCACTGCCTTCCCCGACCTGCCGGTGATCGGTGGCGTCGAATTCGCCGCCGCGCAGGCCGGTGTGCGCTATGCGGGCCGGACCGACGTGATGCTGGTCCGTCTGGCCGCCGGAACCGCGATGGCCGGGGTTTTCACCCGGTCCGCCACCCGTTCTGCCGCCGTGTTGGATTGCCAGGAAAAGATCGGCCACAAGGACAGCGGCCCCGCCGCGATCATCGTGAACTCGGGCAATTCCAACGCTTTCACCGGGCGCAACGGGGTCGAATCGACCCATGCCGTGACCTCGGCAGTCGCTCAGACGCTGGAGATCGAGGAAAACCGCGTGTTCTCCTCTTCGACCGGTGTGATCGGCGAACCCCTGCCCCACGCGCGTATCACCGCCAAGCTGGACGAGCTGAAGGCCAACCTGAACCCCAACGGCATCGCCGAGGCCGCCCGTGCGATCATGACCACCGACACCTTTCCCAAGGGGGCCACGGCCACGATCGAAATCGACGGCAAGCCGGTGAAAATCGCCGGGATCGCCAAAGGCTCGGGCATGATCGCGCCGGATATGGCGACGATGCTGGTCTACATCTTCACCGACGCGCAGGCTGATCAGGCCAAGCTGCAAAAGATGCTGTCGAAGCTGACCGACGTCACCTTCAACGCCATCACGGTGGACAGCGACACCTCGACCTCGGACACGCTGCTGTTGGCGGCGACCGGCGCGTCGGGCGTCAACGTGGACGGCAACGCCGCGTTCGAAGCCGCCCTACACGAGGTGATGCTGGATCTGGCGCATCAGGTCGTCCGCGACGGCGAAGGCGCCACGAAGTTCGTCGAGGTCAACGTGACCGGTGCCGCCAGCGACTCGGATGCCCGTGTCCACGCGATGGCCATCGCCAACTCGCCGCTCATCAAAACCGCCATCGCCGGCGAAGACCCGAACTGGGGCCGCGTCGTCATGGCGATCGGCAAATCCGGCGCGGCGGCGGATCGTGACCTGCTGACCATCCGGTTTGGCGACATCCTGGTGGCCGAAAAAGGCTGGGTTTCGCCGACCTACAAGGAACAGCTGGGTGCCGACTACATGAAGGGCCAGTACCTGGCGATCAACGTCGATCTGGGCCTGGGCGTGGGCAAATCCACCGTCTGGACCTGCGACCTGACGCACGGCTACATCTCGATCAACGCTGACTACCGGTCGTAAGGAAGACACGCATGAAAATGGTTCTCGTCTCGGCGGTGGCGCTGATCGACATCGACGGACGGGTTCTGTTGGCCCAACGTCCCGCCGGGAAATCCCTGGCGGGGCTGTGGGAATTTCCGGGCGGCAAGGTCGAACCAGGTGAAACCCCCGAACACGCCCTGATCCGCGAACTGGAAGAAGAGCTGGGCATCAACACGTGGTCCAGCTGCCTGTCGCCGCTCAGCTTTGCCTCGCACAGCTACGACGACTTCCACCTGCTGATGCCGCTATTCGCCTGCCGCAAGTGGGAGGGCATCCCGACCCCGCGCGAAGGCCAGGTGCTGAAATGGGTCCATGCCCGTGATCTGGCGAACTATCCCATGCCGCCAGCGGACATCCCGCTGATTCCGATCCTGCGCGACCTGCTTTGACGGTCAAAAAGCGGGCAAACTACGGGTTTTCCACAGGGTTTTCGTAGATCACAAGAAGGTTTTTGTAACTCTTTCGTATAAGACGCCTGTAGAATGCCCCTTTTTTTGGTGTTTTGTTTACCAAAAGCGATTACCTTTTTCTTACGTCAATGTCGTTTGGGGAGGAATTGACTTGCTGAGAACCGTAGTGATTGGGAGCTGTGTCTCCGTACAGGGTACGTTCGTTCGCGGGCTTCCGGATGGAAAGATTCTGGTGCGTGTGGGCGATCGTGAGTTTGCTGGCAAACCGGTGCCAATCCGGGCCGCATAACAAACCTATCTGGCAAAGAAAAAAGGGACGGCAAACGCCGTCCCTTTTTCTTTGGTTTGCGCACCCCGATCAGGTCAGGCTGCGTTCGACTTCTTCGCGCTCGAAAATCTCGATCACGTCGCCGGGGCGGATATCGTCGTAGTTCTCGAACGCCATACCGCATTCCTGACCCGACTGGACCTCTTTGACCTCGTCCTTGAAGCGCTTCAGCGTCTTCAGCGTGCCTTCGTGGATCACCACGTTGTCGCGCAGCAGACGCACGCCGGCGGAACGACGCGCCACGCCTTCGGTGACCAGACAGCCGGCAACCTTGCCAACGCCCGAAACCTTGAACACTTCTTTGATCTCGGCATAGCCGATGAAGTTTTCGCGGATCTCGTTCTTCAGCAGGCCGCTTGCGGCGGCTTTCACGTCATCCACCAAGTCGTAGATCACCGAGTAGTAGCGGATCTCGACGCCCTTCTGGTTGGCGGTGTTGCGGGCCGAGGCATTGGCACGAACGTTGAAGCCCATGATCGGTGCGCCCGACGCTTCGGCCAGGCCGACGTCGGTATCGGTGATCGCGCCCACACCGTAGTGCAGCACGCGCACGCGCACTTCCTCGTTGCCGATCTTCTCCATCGCCTGAACGATGGCTTCGGCCGAGCCCTGCACGTCCGCCTTGACCAGAATCGGCAACTCGCTGACGTTCTTGTCGTCCTTGGCCTTCTGCATCAGCTGTTCCAGCGTGGTCGACGCACCGGCAGCGGCGCGCTTCTCTTTCGCCAGATTTGCGCGGTACTGAGCGATCTCGCGTGCCTGTGCTTCGGTTTCGACCACATTCAGCACGTCGCCCGCTTCGGGGGTGCCGTTCAGGCCCAGAACCTCGCACGGGACCGAGGGGCCCGCTTCGGTGATACGCTCGCCCTTGTCGTCGACCAGTGCACGGACCTTGCCCCACTGTTCGCCCACGACGAAGATATCGCCCTGACGCAGGGTGCCCTTCTGGACCAGCACGGTCGCAACGGGGCCGCGGCCCACGTCCAGCTGAGCCTCGATCACGGCGCCTTCGGCGGCACGGTCGGGGTTGGCCTTCAGTTCCAGGATTTCTGCCTGCAGCGCGATGGCTTCCAGCAGGTCATCCAGACCCTTGCCCGTCTTGGCCGAAACCTCGACGTCCTGCACTTCGCCCGACATGGCCTCGACGACCACTTCGTGCTGCAGAAGCTGCGTACGCACGCGGTTCGGGTCGGCGGCAGGCTTGTCGCACTTGTTGATGGCAACGATCATCGGAACGCCGGCAGCCTTGGCGTGGTTGATGGCTTCGATGGTCTGCGGCATGACCGCGTCATCGGCAGCAACCACCAGAACCACGATATCCGTGACCTGAGCACCACGCGAACGCATCGACGTGAACGCGGCGTGGCCGGGCGTGTCGAGGAAGCTGAGGACGTTGCCACCCTTGGTCGTCACCTGGTAGGCGCCGATGTGCTGGGTGATGCCGCCAGCTTCGCCTGCGGTGACGTTGGTGTTGCGGATCGCGTCCAGCAACGAGGTCTTGCCGTGGTCGACGTGACCCATGATCGTGATGACCGGCGGACGCGACTGCATGTCCTCGGCGGCATCGTCGACCGACTGGATGACGTCCTCGACGTCCGCGTCCGAGACGCGCACGATGCGGTGGCCGAAATCCTCGATGATCAGTTCGGCGGTGTCTGCGTCGATGGTCTGGTTCTGCGTAACCATCATGCCCATCTTCATCAGCGCCTTGACCACGTCGGCGACGCGCTCAGCCATACGGTTGGCCAGTTCCGAGACCACGATGGTTTCGGGAACCTGCACGTCGCGTACGATCTTTTCGCGCTCCTGCATGCCCATTGCCTTCTGGCGGGCACGCTCTTGCTTGCGCTTCATCGCGGCCATGGATTTCTGACGGCCACCCTCGTCACCCGACAGGGCGCTGTTCAGGGTCAGCTTGCCCGAGCGACGACCATCGTCACGCCCCTTGCGGCCACCGCGATCCTGATCGGCCTCGCGTTCCTTGCGGGCAACGGCGCTGCCACGCGGCACGGGGGCTGCGGCTTCTTTTTCCTTGGCCTTGCGGGGCGCGGCTTTTTCCTCGGGAGCGGCTGCGGCAGCTGCTGCCTCGGCGGCGGCGCGCTTGGCGGCTTCCTCGGCTTCGCGCGCCTTGCGCTCGTCCTCTTCCTGCTTGGCGCGCAGGGCCTCTTCGCGCTCGCGCTCTTCGCGTTCCTTGGCCTCGATCTCGGCGCGGCGGCGTTCACGCTCCTCTTCGCGGGCCTTTTCCTCGGCTTCGCGGGCGGCTGCCTCTTCGACTTCGCGGGCTTTTGCAGCCTGCAGAGCCTTCAGGCGGCGCTCCATCTCGGCATCGGAAATGCCTGCGGGACGCTTCGAGGGATCCCCAAGCGCGGGATTGCCGGTTGCGCCGGGTTTGGCCGCACCGGGCTTGGGAACCACGACGCGCTTGCGCTTGGTCTCCACCACGACGTTCTTGGTCCGGCCGTGGCTGAAGCTTTGCTTCACGTTGCCCGCGCGCGGGCCTCCACCACGCACGCCCAATGTCTTCTTACCGTCGTTATCGCTCATGTGGGTCTTCTATCCTTTCCGGCGGTCGGATCCGCCGTCCGAAGCTCGCAGTCCTTTAAGTCTTGCGGCTTCCTCTACAACACGTCGCGTCAAACCACCAGCGGCTAGCGCAACGTGGATGACAGTTTGCCGGCTGAAGGCCTGGCCCAACTCGTCCGCCGTCAGCCAGCCGATAAACTTGCCGCCCTCTGGCGTGCTCAGCTTCGACTTGCCGCGGCCCGAGCCATCGCTGGCCTGCATCAGCACTACGGCTTCTTCTTTCAGAAGCCAGTCCTTCACCTTTTCGTACCCGGCCACAGCGTGCCCGCTTTTGCGGGCCAGGCTGATCAGGTCGATCACGCGTTTGGTCAGCATCTTCTCGACCTGCGCGGGCAGTTCGGGCGACACTTGGACCGGCGCCTTGGCCGCGCGCGAGAACAGGTTCTTCGCCACCGCCTTGTTCAGCGCCTCGCGATCGGCCGAGACCCAGATGCCCCGGCCGGGCAGTTTTTCAGCCAGGTCCGCAAAGACCTGTCCATCGGGGCCGATGACAAAGCGGATCAGCCCATGCTTGGGCTGCACCTCGCCCGTGACGATGCATTTACGCTCCGCTTCGTCCTGGTCCTTGGTCTTGCCGCCACGCGTCATGCGTTACACCCCAACCGAAGCCTGATCAGGCCTCGCCTTCCTCTTCGATTTCGCCGTCTTCGTCTTCGGCCAGCTCTTCGGGATCAACCCAGCCCAGCGCGATGCGGGCGGTCATGATCATGTTCTGAGCTTCTTCCAGCGAGACGTCGAATTTCTCCAGCAGGCCATCGTCCTTGACGCGCTCGCCGTTGACGGTGGTCCAGCCGCCGGCCAGTTCCCAGTCGGCGCAGGTGGCGAAGTCTTCCAGCGTTTTCACGCCGTCTTCGGCCAGGGCAGCAATCATCTGGGGAGTCAGACCCTCGAATTCAACCAGGCTGTCCTCGACGCCCAGCTCGCGCGCACGTTCCATCGCGGCGTTTGCTTCGGCTTCCAGCACGTCGCGGGCACGGGCCTGCAGTTCCGAGGCGGTGTCTTCGTCCACGCCGTCGATGGTCAGCAGTTCGTCGATCTCGACATAGCCGACCTCTTCGAGGTTGGTGAAGCCTTCGGCCACCAGCAGCTGTGCAAAGAATTCGTCCACGTCCAGCGCGTCCATGAACAGTTTCGTACGTTCTTCGAACTCTTTCTGACGTTTTGCGCTGTCCTCGGACTCGGTCATGATGTCGATGTCCAGGTTGGTCAGCTGGCTGGCCAGACGCACGTTCTGACCACGACGGCCGATGGCCAGCGACAGCTGTTCGTCGGGAACCACGACTTCGATACGCTCGGCGTCTTCGTCCAGAACCACTTTGGACACTTCGGCCGGCTGCAGCGCGTTCACCAGGAAGGTCGGGACGTCCTCGTTCCACGGAATGATGTCGATCTTTTCGCCCTGCAGCTCGTTCACGACGGCCTGCACGCGGCTACCACGCATACCGACGCACGCGCCGACCGGGTCGATCGAGCCATCGTACGAGATCACGGCGATCTTCGCGCGCGAACCCGGATCACGGGCCACGGCCTTGATCTCGATGATGCCGTCATAGATTTCCGGCACTTCCATCTTGAACAGTTCGGCCATGAATTCCGGCGCGGTGCGCGACAGGAAGATCTGCGGGCCACGTGCTTCGCGGCGGACGTCCTTGATGTAGCAGCGGATACGGTCGTTCGGACGATAGGCTTCGCGGCCGATCTTCTCGTTGCGGCGCAGGATGGCTTCGCCACGGCCCACGTCGACGATGACGTTGCCGTATTCCTCGCGCTTGACGGTGCCGTTGATGATGGTGCCCTGACGGTCCTTGAACTCGTCGTACTGGCGGTCACGCTCGGCTTCGCGGACCTTTTGCAGGATCACCTGCTTGGCCGACTGAGCAGCGATACGGCCCAGCTCGACCGGGGGGATTTCCTCGACGAAGGTGTCGCCGATCTGCGGGTCGGACATGTACTGCTTGGCTTGCTGAACGGTCAGTTCCGCCTGGTAGTTCTCCAGCAGGTCATCCTCGACCACGGTGCGCACACGGGTAAAGGTCGCGCGGCCGGTCTTGCGGTCGATCTTCACGCGGATGTCCATCTCGCTGCCGTACCGGCTCTTGGCGGCGCGTGCCAGCGACTCTTCCATCGCTTCGACCACCAGGCCGGGGTCGATCATTTTCTCGCGCGCGACGGCTTCGGCGGTTTGCAGAAGCTCCAGCTGGTTTGCGGAAGTGATTGCCATGTTCAGTCCTCCTGAGAACCGGTATCGGTTTCGATCTCGTCAAATTCTTCTTCGTTGAAGTTGCCCGCGGCCTTGCGCTGGTTCAGCGCCTCGCGGATCAACTCGTCAGTCAGCACCAGCTTGGCATCGGCCAGCCAGTCAAAGTTCAGGCCCACGGTGATGGTCTCGCCGGCCTCTTCGATATTGATCAGCACTTCGTCGCCTTCGATGCCGGCCAGCTCGCCCTTGAAGCGTTTGCGGCCCGCGACCATGTCGGCGGTTTCCAGCTTGGCTTCGTAGCCCTCGTAGGTCTCGAAGTCCTTCATCCGGGTCAGCGGACGGTCGATGCCGGGGCTGGACACTTCCAGGATATACTGGTCGGTCAGCGGGTCTTCGACGTCCAGGATCGCCGAAACGGCGGTGCTGATCTCGGCGCAGTCGTCAACCTCGATCCCGCCTTCGGGGCGTTCGGCCATGATCTGCAGGGTGTTGGTCTTGCCGCCCATCAGGCGCACACGGACCAGTTCGAATCCCATATCGGCGATCACGGGGCCGACGATCTCGGCCAGGCGGCGGTCGATCGCGGTCTTCGCTATCAGGTCGTTGCTCATCATTCGTCCAGACACAAAAAAACGGGCCAGCGGCCCGTCGAAATTTCCGATGGAGCGTTGGGATTTTCACCCCAGCGCACCGCTGTTGGAGCGTCTATACGCCGGTTCCCCACCGCTTTCAAGTCCTGCTTGCCAGCCTTGCGGAAATGCGCGCCCCGGCTAGTCTGCCGGAAAACGACCCGAGGCCCCATGTCCACAGATACCCGCGATGAAATGGTCCTGTCCTATGTCCGCGTCCGTCAGGCCCTGGGCTATCTTGGCGTGGGCTTTCCGATCCTTCTGGTAATCGGCGGACTGCTGGCCGAGCACGCCGTCGCCCCCTCGGTCAGCGATTACTACCACACCACGATGCGCGATCTGTTCGTCGGCTCGCTGTTTGCGATCGGGGTCTTCCTGATCTCCTACAAAGGCCACCCGCTGAAGAACGGCGAACGCCTGTCCGACGATCTGGTCGCCACCATCGCCGGGATCGCGGCCTTTGGCGTGGCGGTCTTTCCCAACGAAACCGTCATCCCCGAGCACGCCGCAACCCTGTCGCAAGCCATCATCGGCTACAAGGCGGCGGCGATCGGTCACTATGTCAGCGCAATGATCTTCTTGGGATCATTGGCTTATTTCTGTCTGGTGAAGTTCGCCAAAACCGCAAAACCGGCCCGCAGGCGGATTTACCTGGCCTGCGGCTGGTACATCGTGCTGGCCGGGGTCGCGGCCACCGTCGCATCCTATTTCAAGGTCGCCGGCAACCCCGATTGGCGCGCATTGGTGATCGACTGGCGCGTGGTCTTCTGGCTCGAAGCGTCGGGGATATGGGCGTTCGGCCTGTCCTGGCTGACCAAGGGCCGGGCCGAGTACGGGCTGGTTCAGGGCCTGCTGAAACGCCGGTCTTAACTCAGCTCGCCCTCTTCCGCGATGCGATCCATGATGCGCACCAACTCGGCGCTGATGCCCGGTTCGGACAGGGCGTGCCCGGCGTTGCGGATCATCCGCAGCTCGGCGTTGGGCCAGCGTTTCGCCAGTTTCCACGCGCCATCCGGCGGGCAGATCATGTCGTATCGCCCCTGAACGATCACACCGGGCAGATGCGCGATGCGGTCCATCCGGTCCAGAATCTGGCCGTCTTTCTCCAGAAACGCACCGTGGGTGAAATAGTGATTCTCTAGCCGCGCAAAGGCACGGGCGTATTCACCGGGCGCCTCTCCGCCGTGGCCGGTGGACTGGATCGAGGCCAGCGCGTTCTCCCACTCGGCCCAGGCGCGGGCGTATTTCAGCTCTTGCCCGTAATCGCCGCTGAACAGCCGCTTGTGGTAGGCAGCGATCATGTTGCCACGCTCGTCCTCGGGGATCAGGTCGGCGAAACGGCTCCAGGTCTCGGGCCAGAATTTGCCCGCGCCGCCGCCGTAGAACCAATCCAGCTCGGCCTGAGTCGCCAGGAACACGCCGCGCAGGATCAGCGCGCGGACCCGCTCGGGGTGCTCTTGCGCGTAGATCAGCGCCAGCGTTGCACCCCAGCTGCCGCCGAACACGATCCAGCGGTCAATCTCCAGCGCGTGGCGGATCGCCTCGATATCGCGGACCAGATGCCAGGTGGTGTTCGCCTCGACGCAGGCATGAGGCCGCGACCGCCCGCAGCCGCGCTGATCGAACAGCACGATCCGGTAAACCTTGGGGTCGAAATACCGCCGCATCGCGGGGCTGGAGCCACCCCCTGGCCCGCCGTGAAACACGACAACGGGCAGCCCCTCGGGGTTTCCGGATTGCTCCATATAGATCTTGTGCCCGTCGCCAACATCCAGCATGCGCTGATCGAACGGATCGATCGGCGGGTAAAGATATTGCACTGCGCTTTTTTGGCCCGAGAACTTGTCCATGATCATCCTATATAGGATAGCTGACCCAAAGAAGCACAGGGAGAGCAGAATGCAAACCGCTCAAACCACCGTTGACCCGTCCGAGGTCGCCAAATTCGAGGCAATGGCCGCCGAATGGTGGGACCCCAAGGGCAAGTTCAAGCCGCTGCACCTGATGAACCCCTGCCGGCTGGACTATATCACGCGCCAGATCGCCGGTCAGTACGGCCGTGATCTGACCCAGCCCGAACCGTTCAAGGGCCTGCGCCTGCTGGACATCGGTTGCGGTGGCGGGTTGCTGTCCGAACCGATGGCCCGTCTGGGCGCCACGGTGATCGGTGCCGACGCCGCGCCGCGCAACATCCCCGTCGCACAGATCCACGCCGAACAGTCGGGGCTACAGATCGACTATCGCAACATCACCGCCGAGGAACTGGCCGCCGCGGGCGAACAGTTCGACGTCGTGCTGAACATGGAAGTGGTCGAACACGTCGCCGACCCGCAGGCCTATATCACCGCCTGCCATGACCTGCTGAAACCCGGCGCGCTGATGATCTGCTCGACCATCAACCGCAATCCGAAATCCTTTGCCGTCGCCATCGTCGGCGCGGAATACGTGATGCGCTGGCTGCCCAAGGGCACGCATGAATGGCACAAGTTCATCACCCCGGATGAGCTGTACGGCCTGATCACCACCGCCGGGCTGACACCGGTGGATCGCAAGGGTTTTGTCTTCAACCCGATCTCGTGGCAGTGGTCGATCTCGGATCGCGACCTGTCCGTCAACTACGTCACCGCCAGCACGAGGCCCGCATGAGCACGATCCCCGAAGGTCACACCCTGTTCGTCGTCGACATCGAATACACCGTCCCGATGGAGCAGATTCAGGCCGTGATCGAACCGCACATGGCCTTTGTCCGCAACGCCTATGCCGAGGGGCGCTTCATCGCCTCGGGCGCAAAGGTGCCGCGGACCGGCGGGGTGATCGTGATGACCGCCCCCTCGCTTGAGGACGCGCAGGCCTATCTGGCGGCTGACCCCTTCGTGACGGAAAACGTGGCCAGCTACAGCTATACGCAGTTCATGCCCAGCAACCTGCACCCGGCGTTGAAGTAATCAGCTGTCTTCCAGCTTCAGCCGCAATTCCCGCAGGATCGGCAGGACGGCGCGCACCTTTTCGTCGCCCAGCTCGCTGACCAGCTCGGAAATCATGGGCGAGATTGCCGCCAGCGCCGCATCCCGCGCCTGACGGCCCGCCGGGCTGATCGCCACCATCTTGCGGCGCGCGTCGTCCCAATCGGGGCGGATGTGGATATAGCCCGCCCATTCCAGCTTGTTCAGGGTGTTGGTCATCGCCCCGCGCGTGACGTGAAAGCTTTTGGCCAGCTGTGCGGGGGTGCGTTCGTCGGCGATGCGCCCCAGCTGGTTCAGCACCGAGAAATGCGAGATTTCCATACCCTTGGGCAGCACCTTGCTCAGGCGGTTCCGGATCAGCTGATCCGCCGTCAGCAACTCGCTGAACAGGGCAATGGCAAGGGCGGCGTTTGGGTCAGTCATCAGGGGCCGTCAAAGTTTCGGTCATGAGTCAGCGCGGGAACCCGCGCCCTTGCTTCTTGCACAGCTGACATATCTAGATCAACGAAAGTGACGCCGGGTTCTGTCCCTGCATCGGCCAAAACTTCGCCCCAGGGCGCGATTGCCAGGCTGTGCCCATAGGTTTTCCGCGGCTTGCCCGTCTGTGCCGTATGTGTCCCGGTCTGCGCGGGGGCCAGCACGAAACAGCCCGTCTCGATCGCGCGGGCACGCAGCAGCACCTCCCAATGGGCGGCGCCGGTGACGGGCGAGAACGCCGCCGGAACCGTCAGGATTTGCGCCCCCGCCTGCGCCAACGCGCGGTAGAGGTAGGGGAACCGCACGTCATAGCAGATGCTCAGCCCGATCTTGGCGAACCCCGCATCGACAATGCTGGCATGG
Source organism: Thalassobius vesicularis (assembly GCF_004799325.1). Classification (GTDB taxonomy): domain Bacteria; phylum Pseudomonadota; class Alphaproteobacteria; order Rhodobacterales; family Rhodobacteraceae; genus Thalassobius; species Thalassobius vesicularis. Next base: position 668,400 of record NZ_SSMD01000001.1, on the reverse strand, counting down.
CCACCGGGCCGATAGCCTGCGGATTCGCGATAGCTCTCGGTTTCGGACACCTGCACGTCAAACATGTGGATCTTGTCGTACCAAGCGGCGATCTGCCCCTCGGGCGAAATCAAGAAGGACCGATTGGCAAACCGCCCGTCCGCATCCCCGGTCTTCAGCGCCAAGGACCCGATCAGCAGCCAGATCCCCAACACCCGCGCCTCGGCCTGCAAGGCGGCCAGCGTCGGGTCGTCGTCCTGCAGATGCAACACCGCCTCTTGATGCGCGCGCGAGGTCGAAATGCAGTTCGTCACCTCGGGCGTCAGTACGAACCCCGCACCCCCGGCCGCCGATTGGCGAACCATCGCCAACGTCTCGGCCAGATTGGCCACGGGGTCATCGCTGACCGTCAGTTGCAGCAGGGCGGCGCGCATCTCAGGCCAGCAGCGCGTCCAGCTTGCCCTCTTGCTCCAGCGCGTAGAGGTCATCGCAGCCGCCGACATGCGTCTCGCCCACGAAAATCTGAGGCACAGTCCGGCGGCCATTGGCGCGCTGCATCATCTCGGGGCGGCGTTCGGGGGCGGCCCAAACGTCGATCTCGGTGTATTCGACACCCTTCTGGTTCAGCAGCCGCTTGGCCGCATGGCAAAAGCCACAGGTCGGGGTGGTGTAGATTTCCACGGGTTTCATGTCGCACGTTTCCTTTGCAGTCGCAGCACTTGTCCAAAATCTAGGGCCGGATTGCAACGCGCGCCAGTACCAGTGCGGAAACACCGCAGGCCCCAGCCGCCAGACAAGCGTCTGCGGCGGCACTGAGCGTCGCGCCAGTGGTCATCACGTCATCCACCAGCACCACATGCCGCCCCGCGATCAACCCCCGCCGTTTCGGATGCACCTGGATCGCGCCCTGCATCTGCGCAAACCGCGCCTCGCGCCCCTGATCCTGCGTGGTTTTGGTCCTTTGGGGCCGGATCAGCAGGTCCGGGCAATGCTGCGCGCCGGTTTCACGTGCCAAAGCAGCAGACAACAGCGCCGCCTGATTGAACTTGCGCTTCAGCAGCCGGGTCCAGTGCAGCGGCACGGGCGCGATAATCGGGTCGCCCTCCAGCAAGTCGCGCCCAGTTACCGCCAGCCACCGCCCTGCCCCGCGCGCGATGTCGTGGCGGTCGCCGTGCTTCAGGTCCATCACCAGTTGCCGTCCGTTACCCTCGTACAGAAATACAGCCCGCCCGCGCGACCAGGGTCTAGGCGTGGTCAGGCAATCGTCGCACAGCTCGGCCTGGCCTGATTCGCCGGGCAGAGGCACCCCGCAGGCGTCACATGTCAGCCCGGTGATGAACGGCGTGTCACGCCAGCAGGGGCCACACAGGCCGAACTCGGACTCGACCATATCGCCGCAGCGCAGGCAACGCGGCGGATAGATGAGACGTAACGCCGTTTGAAACTTTGCCTTCATCGCTTTATCTGTGCGTCCATGACCGAGATGCCAAAACTCACCGATCGCGCGACCCTGACGCGCCACCGCGCCCGCGCCCTGCGCGACCCCGCGCTGTTCCTGCATGAAACCGCCGTCGAGGATCTTCAGGATCGCCTCTCGCTGGTTAACAGAACCTTTACGTCGCCCGCGATCGTGACCGGGTTTCCCGAATTCTGGGCCGCCGCCTTTCCCGGCGCGCGCGTCGTCGCGGACGAGGACGTGCTGGATCTGGAACCCGGTGCGCATGACCTGGTGATCCACGCGCTGTCGCTGCACTGGGCCTCGGACCCTGTGGGACAGATGATCCAGTCGCGCCGCGCCTTGCGCCCTGACGGGCTGTTCATGGCGGCGATGTTCGGAGGGCAAACCCTGCACGAGCTGCGCACCGCCTTGGCCGAAGCTGAGTCGCGCGTCACCGGCGGGCTGTCCCCGCGTGTCGCCCCGATGGCCGAAATCCGCGATCTGGGCGGGCTGCTGCAACGCGCCGGTTTCGCGCTGCCCGTGGCCGACTCGGTCCCGCTGAATGTCAGCTACCAAAGCGCCTTTCACCTGATGCGCGACCTGCGCGCGATGGGCGAGACGAACGCACTGGAAAGCCGCCTGCGCCGCCCCACCCGCCGCGCCGTGCTGAACAAGGCTGCCGAGATCTACGCCGACACCTACGGCGCCGATGGCCGCATCCCCGCAACGTTCGAGATGATCTTTCTGCTGGGCTGGGCCCCGGACGAAAGCCAGCCCAAACCGCTGCGCCCGGGATCAGCCGCCGCCCGTCTGGCCGATGCGCTGGGAACCCGCGAAATCAAACTGCCCGATTGACCCGCCCGCCCCGGCCCCTATGTCGGAATGAAACACTCTGAACACGGAATATCACTGCGATGACGGACCAAGCCAAATGCCCGGCCCATGCCCCGGCGGATCACCCTAAAATCCCCGCTGAAAAGGTCGGCGTACTTATCGCCAATCTGGGTACTCCGGACGACACCGACTATTGGTCGATGCGCAAATACCTGTCCGAGTTCCTGTCCGACAAGCGCGTCATCGACTACCCGTCGTGGAAGTGGCAGCCGCTGCTGCAGCTGATCATCCTGTCGAAGCGGCCGTTCTCCTCGGGCAAGGCGTATCGCTCGATCTGGAACGAGGACAAGAACGAATCACCCCTGATGACCATTACCAAGGACCAGACCCAAGCCCTGCGTGCGGCACTGGTGGACCGCTACGGCGATCAGGTCATGGTTGAGTTCTGCATGCGCTACGGCAACCCCTCGACCCAGTCCAAGGTGCAGGAAATGGTTCAGGCCGGCTGCACCAAGATCCTGTTCCTGCCGCTTTATCCGCAATATGCCGGGGCCACCTCGGCCACTGCGAATGACCAGTTCTTCCGCGCGTTGATGCTGGAAAAATGGCAACCGGCCGTGCGCACCGTCTCCGCCTATTTCGACGATCCGGCCTATATCGACGCGCTGGCCCAATCGGTCGAGCGTGGCTTCGCCACCGCCGCCAAAAAGCCCGACATCCTGGTTGTCTCGTACCACGGGATGCCGAAACGCTATCTGCTAGAGGGCGACCCCTACCATTGCCAGTGCCAGAAAACCACGCGCCTGCTGCGCGAACGGCTGGGTTGGGCTGACACGGAAATCACCACGACCTTCCAGTCCGTCTTTGGCCCCGAGGAATGGCTGCGCCCCTACACCGTGGATCACGTCGCCGATCTGGCGCGGCAAGGCAAGAAATCCATTGCCGTGATCGCGCCCGCCTTCTCGGCCGATTGCATCGAGACGCTGGAAGAGATCAACGAGGAAATCCGCGAAAGCTTTGAGCACGCAGGCGGTGAAACCTTCACCTACATCCCCTGCCTGAACGACGAACCCGCCCATATCGCGGCGCTGGCGGGTGTGGTTGAACGCAACCTTGCGGGCTGGCTGGACTGATCCGGACGGCCCCGTACGCTACAGACTTTCAGACACAAAAAAAGGCGGTGGAAAAATCCACCGCCCTTTCTTTTTCCGTGACGGGAAATCAGTCAGCTGCAACAGCAGCGACGATTGCCAGGATCACCAGCGGAACGATGACGCCACCAGCCGACGAGCTGGAAGCTTCTTCGACGATGACCGGAGCTTCCATGACGGGCTCAGCCAGGTTGCCAGCGAAAGCGGTCGAAGCAGCGGCGGTCAGGGCAGCAGCGAGAACGAGTTTTTTCATTGTATCCTCCAGATATTAGCATAACCGCACGGATGATGCGGAAAGCATCCAAGACTTACCTCGTGGACTCCGATAAAGCAGCAATTTTGGACAATTGCAAATGCAGTTTATCGACGCCCTCGGGTGACCATGGGCGAGGCGTCAAATTAGCAACACCTGCGTGCCAACTTTCGTCAAAGCAAAAAGTTCAGAGATATGCTCATTATACAGGCCGATGCAGCCGTTCGACGAACGCCGCCCGATCTTGCGCGTGTCGTGGGTGCCGTGGATGCGGTAATAGGTCCAGCTCAGGTACAGCGCGTGGGTGCCCAGCGGGTTTTCCGGGCCCGGCGGGATGTACGGCGGCCATTCCGGATTGCGCTTGATCATCGACGGAGTCGGGCGCCATTCCGGGCCCTCGACCTTGCGCACGACATGCGTACGGCCACGTCTGGTCAGGTCGTCCGTCAGCGGCACGCTGGTCGGGTACAGCTTGTAGGTCGTGTGGTCCTCGGACCAGTAGTGCAGCGCCCGCGAATCGATATCGACCAGAATCGCACCCTTGTTCAGGTTGCGGAAATACGGCTGCCAATCCAGCCAGCGAAAGCTGGAGATATTGTGCCGGACGGCCGGGCTGACCTCGCGGTCGGCCTCGGTGGATTCGTCGGTGTTCAAGTTTTGGGCATAAGCCGGCGCGCCCAGAATCATGGCGCTTCCTGCTAGAAAATCACGTCTTTTCATAAACAGCTCCTGATGGCGTCCCCGGTTAAACGCCACCGATGGGTAAGGGTTCCGCCGAATATATGGCGCGAATGCCGCAGTCGCAAATCAAACCCTCGTTAATGGAACAACTCTCGCGGATGTGAGTTTGATCGGCAACGTCATCCGCGTTAAACCGTGCGGATCATTACTATGGAAAGTCACTATGCTGCGCATTCTGGTCCTGCTTCTTGTTGCCGTTTTCGGTCTGTCTGCCTGCGAAGCGCCCCAGCGCACGATGGGCCCCGACGGAAAACCCCTGCCGCGGATGTACCGGATCAGCAGCTCTGATTCCGCCAAGATCCAGTATCGGATGCTGGATTCGATCAACGCCCTGCGCAGCGCATCCGGCGCTCAGCCCGTCGTGATGAACGGCAAGCTGAACGCCGCAGCCGCCACCCATGCGCGTGACATGTCGGTTCAGAACCGCCCCTGGCATTTCGGCTCGGACGGCTCCTCGCCGCTGGATCGGATTGCCCGCGTTGGCTACGAAGGCCGCCTTGCCGGCGAGAACATCTCGGAGACGTACGAGACCGAGATGGAAACCCTCTCCGCCTGGATGGAGCAAGACGACACCCGCCGCGTGATCCTGGACCCGAACGCGAACGAGCTTGGCTTCTCCTGGTTCCAGGAGCCGAACGGCAAGATCTGGTGGACGCTGGTTCTGGGTGCCCGAGGCGGATCTGCGATCTAAGGATAGATCAGGATCGGCGTTCCCTCGCGGACCATCGCATAGATTTCTTCGATCTCGCGGTTACGCACCGCGATGCAGCCCGCCGTCCAGTCACGGCTGCGTTGCCGTTCCTTTGACTGACCGTGGATGAAGATATCCCCGCCGGGGCTGCGGCCCTTGGCATAGGCCTGCGCGCGGTCTGCGTTGTTGGGGTAGGAAATCCCGACCGACAGATGGAACTGCGAATCCGGGTTGCGGCGGTCGATGTAATACTTGCCCTCGGGGGTTTTGCCGTCTCCGGACACCGTCTTGTGCCCCTTCGGATCAAAGCCCAGCCCGATCTTGTAGGATTTCAGAACCTTGTTCTGATGCAGCAACTGCATCTGCCGCTTGTCCTTGAACACCTCGATCCGGGTCACTTCGGGACCGTGGTAGGATTTGAATTTCGAAGAACAGCCGCTCAGGCCGACCAGCACAACACCGATCATCACCAGCTTCACGAACCGCATCAGTCTCTCGCCTCAAGAGTATTGTTTTTTTCAGGTTTACCTTTTTTTGGGCGAAATGTGTAGACCCGGCGCGTGACTCATACGGATAGGCGGAAACGGCCAACCAGTTCGACATGGGCGGACCAGCGGAACTGATCGACGACCTGCACCCAGTCCAGGGCATAGCCGGCCTCGAGCAGGATTTTCGCGTCGCGGGCAAAGGTCACCGGGTTGCAGGACACGAATGCGATCACCGGTATCCGCGATTTCGCCAGCTCGTGTACCTGCGCCTCGGCCCCTGCGCGGGGCGGGTCGATCACGGCGGCACCGAATTTCGACAGCTCGTCCGGCAGCAGCGGGCGGCGGAACAGGTCGCGCGCCTCATGGGTCACGCGTTTCAGGCCCTGCGCCTCGCGCCAACCACGATCCAGCGCGGCTGTCATCTCGCGCGAGCCTTCGACGGCGTGCACTTCGGCCTTGCGCGCGATCGGCAGCGCAAAGGTGCCGCAACCTGCGAACAGATCGACCACCGGGTCGCAGCCCTGCACGATCTCCAGCACCGCGTCGCGCAGCGCCGACTCACCGTCCCTGGTGGCCTGCAGGAACGCGCCAAACGGCGGCATCACCTTGACCCCGCCCAGATCCTGCACCGGCGCGTGGCGCATCGCGACGACCTCGCCCTCCCACGCCAGGCGGGCCAGGCCGAATCGCTCGGTCACAGCGGCCAGGTCGATGCGCAGCTGCCCGTCCAGCGGCTTGCCCCCCGTCACCGCCAGATCCAGCCCCGAATCCGAGGCAGTCACCAGCACCGACAACTCTCCCTTGCGGCTACCGCCGACCACGGCCAGTTCCTCGGCCACCGGGATCGCAGCCAACAGCGCGGGGTCCAGCAACTGACACTCCGGGATCGCCACAATCGTGTCCGAGGCCCGTGCATGGAATCCCGCCAGCGCGCCCTTCTTGGTGCGCCGCGCGGAAATGCTGGCCCGCCGACGCGATTTCGCGCCCGAGGTCAGGATCGGCCGAAACTCTGCCTCGATCCCCTGCGCGGTCAGCGCATAGCGCACCACGTCCGTCTTCCACTGCGCCACGAACGGGTCCGAGGCGTGCTGCAACTGGCACCCGCCACAGGATTTGTAATGCTTGCAGGGCGCCGCAACCCGGTCCGCGCTGGGGGTGACGATACGCACATCGGTCAGCTTTGCGCCGTCCAGCGTGCCGGTCACCACCTCTCCGGGCAGTGTCAGGGGGGCGAAAACCGGGCCTTCGGCAATGCCGTCGCCCTGGTGACCAAGTCGGAGGATCGTGTGTTCTGTCATGGCCCCAGATACCAAGCCGTCACAGCAACGCCAAGAGCGCGTCGCGCCCTATCGTGAAACCGCTGTCGATCCAGATCTGCTCCAACCGTTTCAGCGCGGCCCCCAAAGCGGGGCCTTGCAGGTCCGGCATCAGGTCCGCGCCCTTGATCGGAAACTGCGCCTGCGCCGCGTGATGCAGCGGCGCGCGCTCCAGCATCAGCGGGGTTTCAAACGTAATCGCCCGCAGCATCGCCACGTCCACGGCCATTTGCTCGCCGTGTCGATAGGCGATTTCGGGCAAGGTTAGGGTCGATTCCAGCCCCTCGCGCAGATGCGCCAACTGCCGCGTTTGCGCATTGGACAGGCGCAGATGGTCCGCCGCATGAGGATCCCCCAGACAGGCCAGCCGCCGCACCGGATCGGGGTCAGCGCCCAGCGCGCCTTCGTGATGGACCAGCACCGGCAACCCGCGCGCATTTGCGCCCGGCAAAATCCGCGTCAACACGCCCGAAGCCTGCATCGCCGCCACCGCCGGCGCAGGGTCGCGCGCAGTCAGCAGCTTGCGCATCTCGGCGCCAATCCGTTCGACCGACAGCGCCTCCAACCCTTCGGTATTCTCGGCAATCGCGGCCAGCCCTTCGCGGTCCAGCCCTTCGTCGGGGTCGCCATACCACGCGTAAAACCGGAAGAACCGCAAGATACGCAGGTAATCTTCGCGGATACGCTGCTCAGGGTCTTCGATGAAACGTACATGCCGCGCCTCAAGATCGCGCAGCCCGCCGCCCAGCGGATCGACAACCGTCCCATCCGCGCGCGCATAGAGCGCGTTCATCGTGAAATCGCGCCGCCGCGCATCTTCGAGGATATCGTCCGAGAACGCCACGACCGCGCGCCGCCCATCGGTCTCCACATCGCGCCGAAAGGTCGTCACTTCGTGCGGCAGCCCCCCGGCGACCACGGTGATCGTGCCGTGCTCGATCCCTGTCGGCACGGGTTTCAGCCCCACCGCCTTGGCCAGCGCGATCACCCGATCGGGCCGCGCATCCGTGCAAATGTCGATATCTGCGACCTCGGCCCCGATCAGCGCGTTCCGCACGCAACCGCCCACGAAAAAGGCCTGATGGCCCCCCTTCTCCAGCATTGCGCAGACCTGCTGCGTTGCCGGGTTCGTGATCCAGTCGCCGCTGACCCGCATTTACCCCGCCATTCTGTCCGCCAACCCGCGCAGGATACGCGCGGTTGCGCCCCAGATATAATACGGACCGAAGGGAACCGTGAAGTAATACCGCCGCATCCCGCGCCAGCGCCGCCCCTGAATGGAAAACCGCGACACGTCCGCGACATGCGACAGCGGGACAAAGAACACCTCGTCCACCTCACCGGGTTCCGGCACCGGAGTAAACTCGCCCATCACCCGCGCCAGAACCGGAGTCACCGTGAACCCCGTCACCGTTTCATGCGCGGGCAAGGTGCCCAGCACCTCGACGATATCTGGGTTCAGGCCGACCTCTTCCTTGGCCTCTCGCAGCGCGGCCGCAACAACATCGGCGTCGGTGTCGTCCTGTTTGCCGCCCGGAAACGCGATCTGCCCCGGGTGATGCTTCAGATGCGAGGCGCGCTTGGTCAGGATGACATGCGGCACGCCGTCCTTCTGGATGAACGCAACCAGCACACCGGCGGGGCGCAGTTTCCGCCCCTCCGGCAACTGGATTTCCGGGTTCAGGTCAAAGTCGGACGAAGACGAGCTTGCCCGGCCCAGCGCCTTGATCACCCGGTCCAGCGGATCACTCATTCCCGGTGCCCTCGAACCCCAGCGTCGCCGGGTCCAGATCGTAATGCGCGCCGCAGAACTGGCAATCGGCGGTCAGGCGACCCTCGTCGTTGGTCATCTTGGCGATGTCCTTTTGCGAGTAGATCGACATGGTCTGGCGCACACGTTCTTCGGAACAGGTGCAGCCGAACCGCACCGGTTGCGAGTCGAACACCCGCGGAGCCTCTTCGTGGAACAGGCGCACCAGCAGGTCGGTGGGTTGCACCGACGGGCCGATCAGCTCCAGGTCATCGACCGTATCCAGCAGGATGTTGGCGCGGTTCCAGTTCTCGTAATCGTCGCCATCCACCAGATCGCGGGCGTGCAGCAGCCCCTCTGCGCCGGTCGCTTCGGTGCCTTTGGCAAAAGGCGAGGCTTTGGGCATGTGTTGCAGCATCACGCCGCCCGCGCGCCAATGTTCGCCCACGCCCGGCTCGGTCGATTTGCCAAAGCTCAGCGAGAACCGCGTCGGCAGCTGTTCAGACTGCGCGAAATACGCTTCGGCGGCGGTGGCCAGCGTCGGGCCGACCAACGGGGTCAGGCCCTGATACGGGGTCATGCCTTTGCCCTGGTCGATCAGAATCGCGAAATAGCCTTTGCCGATCTGCTCCATCGCGGGTCCATCGGTCAGTGCGTCAGCGTCGTAATTCGCATAGGCGCGAATTCGGGCGGGTTCGCCTTCCTCGTTCGGGCCGTAATAGTCGGTGGCGATCATCTTCACCGGGCCGTTCGACTGCACCTGCAACGACAGTTTCCAGCGCAGTTTGACGGTCTGGCCGATCAGGGCGGTCAGCAGGGTCATCTCTGCGACCAGCGCCTCGACCACGGGGGGATAGTCGTGCTGTTTCAGCACGCCATCCAGCACGCCGTCCAGCCGCGCGACGCGACCACGAATATCCGCATTGTCCAGCTGGAACGGCAAAACGGTGTCGTCCCAAGCGAGTTTATTTCCAAGAGTCATGGGGTTTCCTTACAGGTCTTGCCCTGCCATACCGCGTCAATATAGGTGTCGCAAGGCGAAGACCAAGGGTTCAGGAGGCACAGCATGATCAGACGGTTCGGCCAGGCCCCCTTGCCCGGCGTCAAATATACCCGTCGTCCGGGCGTCTACTGCCTGCTGCCGCAAGACGGTGCGTTGCTGCTGACCCACCAAGCCGAACCCTGGCCCGAATACCAGCTACCCGGCGGCGGTATCGACGCCGGAGAGCACCCGATCGCCGCCCTCCACCGCGAGGTACACGAGGAAACCGGCTGGCTGATTTCGACACCCAAGCTCGTGGGCGCGTTCCGGCGCTTTACTTTCATGCCCGAGTACGAGCTTTGGGCCGAGAAGCTGTGCACCATCTACATCGCCCGCCCGATCCGCCCCGTCGCCGCACCGACCGAGCCCGGCCACACCGCCTGCTGGATGTCGATCGCCGACGCCGCCGATTTCCTGGGCAACTCGGGCGATCGGCATTTCGCTGGCCTGCTACTGAACGGCCGTATCTAAACCCCCGGTGTATTCCACCAGCACCGCCGAAACATCGTCCGGAAATTCCTCGGTCTCGGCGAAATCCGCCAGCCGCCAGATCAGCGCCTCCATAAAGGCCTGCCCGCGGATGTTCTTCAGGTCGCTCATCAGGGTGATCAACCCCTCCTCGGACAGCAGGCTGTTATCCTCGGTCGGGCATTCCGTCACCCCGTCCGAATGGATCAGCAGCCGGTCCCCCGGTGCCAGCACGATCTGGGTTTCCTCGAACGTGGCGCCCGGCAACAGGCCCACCGGCAGGCCGCCATTTCCGATCATCCGGCACACGCCATCGGCCTGCTGCATCACCGGATAGGGGTGTCCGGCCTGCACCATCGTCACCGCACCGGTCGGCAGATCCATGATCGCCAGCATCAGGGTAAAGTAATGCTCGGTCTCCATCTCCTCCAGCACGATGGTGTTCAGCCGTTCGACCACTTCGGACGGCGGCAGCGCCGTCACCCGCCCCTCGGCATCGCGGACAAGGCCGATGTTCTGGTCCGGCGCGGCCGAGGACAGATACCCCGCCAATCGCGCCGTCATCAGCGCCGAGCTGACCCCGTGCCCGGACACGTCGATGGCAAAAATCCCGATCTGCTCGTCCGTGATCGGGTACATGCCCACCAGATCGCCGCCGACATGCCCGCTTGGCCGCAGCATCAACGACACCTGCGCGCCGCCAAAATCGCGATACCGTTCGCGCACCAGCGATTGTTGCAGCTTGCGCGCCTCGACCAGGTCACTGTCCAGCGCGTCATACATCGACTGCAACTGCGACAGTGTGTGGCTGACCAGCTTGTTCTTCTCGGTCAGTTCCCGCTCCATCCGCAGGATGCGTTCGCCCGCATTGATCCGCGCGCGCAGTTCGGCGGCGTTCACCGGCTTCGTCAGGAAATCGTCCGCCCCGCAATCCAGGCCGCGCGCCACGGCCTCCTTCTCGGTTTTCGAGGTCAGCAGGATGAAATAGCCATAGCTTTCGCGCGGCATCTGCCGAAACGTCTGGCAAAACTCCAACCCGTCCATACCCGGCATCATCCAGTCGCTCAGCACCAGATCGGGCTGCTGGATGGCGCATTTTTCCAGCGCGTCGAGGGCATTGTCCGCCTCGGTGACGACATAGCCCCAACGCGCCAGCGACGCCGCCAGAATGCGCCGCTGCAACCGGCTGTCGTCCACGATCAGAACGTTCCGGATCGCGGAAAGTGGCGCTGCCCCATCCAATGTCATCTCGGGTTCCGGCACCCTCTTCTCCGCGGTTTGCCCGTGTTGTCTGGGGTCGGTTTTACCCGCGCGGGGCTTAACGATGCGTGAACGCGCGCAATTTGAAACATTTCTCGGACTGAAACCGTTCGTTAAGGGTTTGAAGTCACCATGCACCCGATCCGAGCAAGGAGGCAGGACATGATTGACTGGGCCAGAGTCGCAGAATTGCGCGATCAGATCGGCGCCGACGATTTCGGCGAGGTGGTCGACCTGTTCCTTGAGGAGGTGCAGGAGGTGATCGCCAAACTCCGCGCCGGCCTTCCCAAGGACAAATTGGAATGCGCCCTTCATTTCCTGAAAGGCAGCGCATTGAACCTGGGTTTCGCCGACTTTTCCGAGCAGTGCCATATCGGCGAACGTCAGGCCGCGAATGGCGACGCGGACAAGGTGAACGTCCCCGCGATCCTGGCCAGCTTCGACGCCTCGCGCCACCTGTTCCTAGAGGAGTTGGAGGTGCGATTCGCCGCTTAGATCAGGAATTCTGCCAGAATCTGGTCGCCGGTAATATCGCGATAGGTGAACCCGGCCGCATCCAGTCGGGCGAACAGAATCCGGAAATTCTGCGCCTTGGTCGTCTCGATCCCGATCAGGACAGAGCCGAAGTTGCGGGCGGTTTTCTTCAGATACTCGAACCGCGCGATATCGTCGTCGGGGCCCAGGATCTTCAGGAAATCCTTCAGCGCGCCGGGGCGCTGCGGCAGGCGCAGAATGAAATACTTCTTCACGCCCGAATAGCGTTGGGCGCGTTCCTTCACCTCTGGCAGCCGCTCGAAATCGAAATTCCCGCCCGAGGTGACGCAGACCACCGTCTTGCCGCGAATCTGGTCGGCCACGTCGGTCAACGCATCCACGGCCAGGGCGCCTGCGGGCTCCAACACGATGCCTTCGACGTTCAGCATGTCCAGGATCGTCGTGCAAATCCGGTCTTCGGGGGCCAGGATCACGTCCAGCGGTTCCACATCCGAGAGCCGCGCAAACGTCTTTTGCCCGATGCAGGCCACCGCCGCGCCGTCCACAAACGTGTCGATCTTGTCCAGCACCACGGGCCGCCCCGCGACCAAAGCCGCCAACAGACTGCCGCCGCCCGCCGGTTCTACATAGGTGTAATGCGGACCGTCACCCAGATAGCTGCGAATGCCGGCCGACAGACCTCCGCCACCGACGGGCAGCAGGATGTGATCGGGCGCGCGCCCCAGCTGCTCCATCAGCTCGACAGCAACCGTCGCCTGCCCCTCGATCACGTCATCATCGTCGAAGGGCGACAGGAAATACGCCCCCTCGGCCGCGCAATATTCCTTGGCCGCGGCCAGAGTGTCGTCGAAATAGTCGCCAACCAACTGGATTTCGACATTTTCGCCGCCAAAAATCCGGGTCTTCTGGATCTTCTGCTGCGGAGTCGTCACCGGCATGAAGATCACGCCCCGCACCCCGTAATGCCGGCACATGAACGCCACGCCCTGCGCATGGTTGCCCGCGCTGGCACAAACGAACACGCTTTGCGTCGGATCATCGGCCAGCACCTTGCGCATCGCATTCAGCGCGCCGCGAATCTTGTACGACCGCACCGGCGACAGATCCTCGCGCTTCAGCCAGATGTCGGCGCCATAGCGATCCGACAGATGGGCGTTCCGCAAAAGCGGAGTGGCGGGGAAAACCTCGCGCATGGCGCGCTCGGCCGCTTGGGCATTGATCTGGAACTGGCTCATTTCAAAATCAGTGACGCAGCTTTGCTGCCTCTGCAAGCCCCTGACCTTGCTTACCCCCGCAAAACCCGATAATCGCCTCTGAGCAAGCGAATTAAGGGGAAAACGATGTCCGCGCCCAAGAAAGTCGTCCTGGCCTATTCCGGTGGCCTCGATACCTCGATCATCCTGAAGTGGCTGCAAACCGAATACGGTTGCGAAGTGGTGACCTTCACCGCCGATCTGGGCCAGGGCGAAGAGCTGGAGCCCGCCCGCAAAAAGGCCGAGATGCTGGGCATCGCGCCCGAGAACATCTACATCGAAGACGTCCGCGAGGAATTCGTGCGCGATTTCGTGTTCCCGATGTTCCGCGCAAATGCCGTCTACGAAGGCCTGTACCTGCTGGGCACCTCGATCGCGCGTCCGCTGATCTCCAAGCGTTTGGTCGAGATCGCCCATGAAACCGGCGCCGACGCCGTCGCTCACGGCGCGACCGGCAAGGGCAACGACCAGGTGCGTTTCGAACTCAGCGCCTACGCCCTGAACCCCGCCATCAAGGTGATCGCACCCTGGCGTCTGTGGGATCTGACCTCGCGCACGAAGCTCATCGACTTCGCCGAGAAGAACCAGATCCCGATCGCCAAGGACAAGCGCGGCGAGGCTCCGTTCTCGGTCGACGCGAACCTGCTGCACACCTCGTCCGAGGGTAAGGTTCTGGAAAACCCCGCCGACATGGCGCCCGATTACGTCTACCAGCGCACCGACGATCCGATCACCGCGCCGGACGAACCCGAATACATCGAGATCACCTTTGAAAAGGGCGACGCCGTCGCCATCAACGGCGAAGCGATGAGCCCGGCCACCATCCTGACCAAGCTGAACGAGTACGGCAAACGTCACGGCATCGGCCGTCTGGACTTCGTTGAAAACCGTTTCGTTGGCATGAAGTCGCGCGGCATCTACGAAACCCCCGGCGGCACCATCCTGCTAGAGGCACACCGCGGCATCGAACAGATCACCCTGGACAGCGGCGCAGGCCACCTGAAGGACTCGATCATGCCCCGCTACGCCGAGCTGATCTACAACGGCTTCTGGTTCTCGCCCGAGCGTGAGATGCTGCAGGCCCTGATCGACAAGTCGCAAGAACACGTCACCGGCACCGTCCGCGTCCGCCTGTTCAAAGGCGCGGCCTTCACCGTTGCCCGTTGGTCGGATCACTCGCTGTACTCCGAGGCCCACGTGACGTTTGAAGAAGACGCAGGCGCCTACGATCAGAAGGACGCCGCTGGCTTCATCCAGCTGAACGCACTGCGCCTGAAGCTGCTGGCCGCACGCAACCAGCGCCTGAAGGGCTGACTTGGCGGCACCTGCCCCAAGGTTAGAATTGTTGAATATGAAACGCCTCCGTATCTCTCGGGGGCGTTTTGCATTTTGGGGGACACCATGACGCTAGCCGAAATCGCTCAGATGATCCGCGCCGGGGTTCAATCCAGCGCCTTTGCCGACAGCCTGAAATTCGATTGCGGCGACGACGGCGTGCTGGTGATCGGCGGCGGCGATGTCTCGCTTGAAGATCGCGAGACGGATGTGACCCTGAAAATGTCCGTCGAAAACGTCGAAAAGCTGATCAAGGGCAAGCTGAACCCGATGACCGCCCTGATGATGGGCAAGATCAAACTGTCCGGCAATCCGGCGGTTGCGATGAAGCTGAAAGACCTGCTTTAGAGCCTGATTTTCGCCAACCGCTCGTAATGCGGCAGCGCCTGCTCCAGCAGGTCCGCCGCCTTTCCTGTCAGTTCCGGCAACGCCCCCTCGGCGGGCGCAAACCCGGTCGAGCCATGCACCGCCCCGTACCAATGCGCGGCCCAGACGCCATCCGCCGGATGCCCGCCTTTCGGCCAGGACAGCATCGCCGGATCGAACGCCAGCCCGATCGCGTCGCACAATTTGCGCAACATCCCCCCGGGGTCGCGCCGGATGTCCGCGCTGTCCACCACCACCGGCACCTGCCCCAACGCCTGCACGTAATCGAACAACTCGGTCTGCTGGGTGAAGCCGATATCCTCCAGCCCGAACCCGTCCCATTTCGCACCAAAACTGGCAATCACCCGCGCGGGGTGACGGATCAGGAACACGTTGACCACCTCGGCCATCCACGCGCGCGGCATTCCTGGGATCATGTGTTGGGTCATGTGTTTCTGGTAAAAATGCGGCTTTTGGGCTGGAATAGAGCCTGTTAGCGACGCCGCAACCTCCTCGACCCCCTCGGGACGCGAGGCCAGAATTTCCGCGCGCATCGGATGGTCCAACCCGGTCATCCGCAGATACGGGCCGTAGAACGGCTCATCCACCACGGCGCAATCGGACCGTGCGCCGAACGAATACATCATCGCCGTGGACAGGTTCCGCGGGCCAGACCACATCGCGATCCGCATCAGGCGCACTCCTGCTCGATCAGGGCTTTGTACAATTCGCGCAGACGTTTCGTGACCGGCCCCATCTGCCCGTCCCCGATCTGCCGCCCGTCGATCATGCCCACCGGCGTTTGCGCGCCGAACGTGCCGGTCAGAAACGCCTCATCCGCGCCGTAGGTATCGACCAGCGAGTAATTCCTCTCGAACACCGGGATTCCGTTGGCCCGACACAGCGCGATCACCTTCCCCCGCGTGATTCCGTTCATGCAATAATCCCCGGTCGAGGTCCAAACCGCCCCCTTCCGCACGATGAAAAAGTTGCAGGCGTTGGTCGTGTTCACGAACCCATGCACGTCCAGCATCAGCGCCTCATCCGCACCCGCCTTTTCCGCCGCGATACAGGCCAGAATGCAGTTCAGTTTGGAATGCGAGTTCAGCTTCGGGTCCTGGCTCATTGGCAGTCCCCGGATATGCGGCACCGTCGCCAAGGTGATCGGACGCGGGATCGAGGGGCGCGAATGTTCGATGATAATCGCCACCGTCGGCCCCGATCGGGACAGCGAGGGATGCTGGAACGGCCGCACCTTCACCCCGCGCGTCACCATCAGCCGCGCATGGGCATCCGCGACCATCCCGTTGGCCTTTTGTGTCTCTAACAAGGCGGAAATCACCTGTTCTCGGGTCATCCCGATGTCCAGATCAATCGCCTTGGCAGCTTCGAACAACCGGTCCATGTGGTCGTCCAGAAACGCCCAGGTGCCGTTGTACAGCCGCAGCCCCTCCCACACGCCGTCGCCCAGCATGAACCCACTGTCATAGACCGAGACCTTGGCCGCCTCTTTCGGCACGATCTGCCCGTTCAGGTAGATCAGGATCTGGTCGTTGCGGGCGTCCTCTTCGGCCTGGTGGGTGGTGACGTGATCGGTCATGCGCGCTCTCCTTTGCGGTCAGGCTACGGTGCGACGCGCATGATGCAAGCGCCTTCACGCGCCCTCACCCTTGCGTGACAAATGATTACGGGGATTGGCCCGCCCTCGGGCACCACACATTCTGGCCGCGAAAGGGGATTTCGCCATGACCAACACCTTCAAACCCGTCCTTCTGGTCGCCGCAATGCTGGTCGGCGTGTTGTTGGAGTGCCGCACCGCCCAAGCCGACACGCTGACCGTCGCGGGCGGCTGTTTCTGGTGCGTCGAAAGCGATTTCGAAAAGGTCAAAGGTGTGTCCGAGGTCACCTCGGGCTATACCGGCGGCACGGTCGACAATCCCAGTTACAAGCAAGTCACTCGCGGCGGCACCGGCCATTATGAGGCCGTGCAGATCACCTTTGACCCCGGTGTTGTTTCCCGTGAAACCCTGCTGGGGCTGTTCTTCCGCTCGGTCGATCCCACCGATGCGGGCGGGCAGTTCTGTGATCGCGGCGACAGCTACCGCACGGCGATTTTCGTCTCTAATCCAGCTGAACAAGCCCTTGCCGAGGCTGCAAAGGCCGATGCGCAAAAGGCGTTGGGCAAGACAATCGTGACGCCCATCCTGCCGGCGAAAACCTTTTGGCCTGCCGAGGAGTATCACCAGAATTACTACAAAGGGTCCGGCCTGCGGATCACCCGCTTTGGCCCGGTTCAGCAGTCCACGGCCTACCGCCTATACCGCGAAGCCTGCGGGCGGGATCAGCGGGTGAAACAGCTTTGGGGCAAGGCCGCGGCCTTTACCCACTGAAACCCTGCACGTCGCGCAGATCGGGGATGACATCCGCCGTCCCCTTGCGCGTCACCATCAGCGCGGCGGCGCGGGTGGCCAGGTCGATGGCTTGTTCGATCGGCATTCCGCGATCCAGCCCGGCCAGTACATAGCCCGTGAACGTGTCCCCGGCCCCGGTCGTATCCACCGGAACCACTTTGCGGGCGGGGAATTTGCGAGGGGCCCAGTCGCGCGATTTCTCGAACAACAGACAGCCCTCGGCCCCGCGAGTGACCAACACGGTTTTCACACCCATCTGCGGCCCCGGCATCAGCCCGGTGGCGGAATGCAGCTGCTCCATCTCGACCGCGTTCAGGATCAGCATGTCCAGTTTCGGCATGATCGCCGTCACCGCCGCCACCGAAAACGGCGCCGCCGCGTAGACGATCTTCAACCCCAGTTGCGAGCCTATTTCAGCCGCAAACCGCTGTTTGTTGGTCTCGTTCTGCATCAGCAGGGTGTCGCCCGGATGCGCCTCGGCCAGCGCCAGGCCAACCACCGATTCCGGGATGTCCCGGTTCGCTCCGGGATAGATGACGATGGCATTCTCGCCGTTGTCATCGACGTTGATGATCGCATGGCCCGTGGGATGCGACACCTCGCGGATCCAGCGCGTATCGACGCCGTATTCCGTCAGCCGCTCGACCGCCCAGCGCCCGTCCGGTCCAATCGCCCCGATATGCGCCGCACGGGCTCCGGCGCGGGCGACCGCGACGGACATGTTCGCGCCTTTGCCGCCCAAACCACGCTCTAACGAGGCAGCGGCGATCGTCTCACCGGGGGCCGGCAGATGCGGCACCCGATAGACGTAATCGGCATTGATAGACCCGAGATTCCAGACGGTCATTCGGGCCCCCTTGCGTTAACCCACCTTGCACGCGGCCAGAACGGCCATGTTCAGGATGTCATTTGCCGTCGCATTGGTCGAGCAAATCTGGATCGATTTATCGACACCCGACAGGATCGGCCCGATCACGGTGGCCCCTGCCATTTCCTGCATCAGCTTCACGCTGATCGAGGCCGAGTGACGCGCCGGAACCACCAGAATGTTCGCCGGACCCGACAGGCGCTGGAACGGATAGGCCTCGGCGGCTTTGGGGTTCAGCGCCACGTCGACGGTCATTTCGCCTTCGTACTCGAAATCCACGCCGCGCTTTTCCAGCACGCGCGGGGCGATGTGCATCTTCTCGGCACGTTCGGAAATCGGATAGCCGAAGGTCGAGAACGACACGAACGCGACCCGAGGCTCCAGCCCCAGGTGACGCGCCACATCGGCGCTGCGTTCTGCGATGTTGGCCAGGTCTTCTTCGTTCGGCCATTCATGCACCAGCGTGTCCGAGATCAGCACGATCCGGCCCTTGTGGATGATCGCCGTGACACCGGCCGCGCCATGTTTCGCGTCGGCGTCGAAGACGTGGTTGATCAGCTCCATCACATGCGCCGATTTCCGGGTTGCCCCGGTTATCAGGCCGTCGCCGTGACCATGCGCCAGCATCAGCGCGCTGAACACGTGGCGATCACGTGCCGCCAGACGGTGAACATCGTGACGGTCAAAGCCTTTGCGCTGCAGGCGCTGGTACAGGAAATCCTTGTAGGTCGACAGGTAACGCGTGTTGGCGGCGTTGATCACCTCCAGCTCGCGCACCGCGTCGCCCATACCGGCGGCTTCCAGCTTTTCGCGCACATCGGCCTCGCGGCCCACGACCAGGGCCTTGCCCAGACCCGAACGCTGGTATTGCACCGCAGCCCGCAGCACGCGCGGATCGTCACCCTCGGCAAAGATCATCCGGGCCTGCGCATTGCGCGCACGGGCGTGGATGCCTTGCAGAATGCTGGCCGTCGGGTCCATCCGCGTCTTCAGCGAAACCTCGTACGCGTCCATGTCGATGATCGGGCGCCGCGCGGCCCCGGTGTTCATCCCCGCACGCGCCACCGCCGGCGGGATCGTGTAGATCAGGCGCGGATCGAACGGCGTCGGGATGATGTAGTCGCGGCCAAAGCTCAGCGCTTTGCCATAGGCCATCGCCACTTCGTCCGGCACATCCTCGCGCGCCAGTTTGGCCAGGGCCTCGGCGCAGGCGATCTTCATGTCGTCGTTGATCGCACGGGCGTGGATGTCCAGCGCGCCGCGGAACAGGTAGGGAAAGCCCAGAACGTTGTTCACCTGGTTCGGATAGTCCGAACGCCCCGTCGCCACGATCGCATCCGGGCGAACGGCGTGCGCCTCTTCCGGGGTGATTTCCGGATCGGGGTTGGCCATCGCGAAAATGACCGGGTTCTCGGCCATCGATTCCACCATCGCCTGCGTCACGGCACCCTTCACGGACACACCCAGGAACACGTCGGCCCCGGCCATCGCCTCTTCGAGCGTGCGCAGGTCGGTCTTCGCCGCATGAGCCGATTTCCACTGGTTCATACCCTCGGTACGGCCCTGATAGATCACGCCCTTGGTGTCGCACATGATGCAGTTGTCGTGCTTGGCGCCCATCGTCTTGATCAGCTCAAGGCAGGCGATCCCCGCGGCCCCGGCGCCGTTCAGAACGATCCGGCACTCCTCGATCTTTTTCCCCGAGATGTGCAGCGCGTTGATCAGACCCGCCGCGCAGATCACCGCCGTCCCGTGCTGGTCGTCATGGAAGACGGGGATGTCCATCTCTTCCTTCAGGCGCTGCTCGATGATGAAGCATTCGGGCGCCTTGATGTCTTCCAGGTTGATCCCGCCAAAGGTCGGGCCCATCAGCTTGACGGCCTTGATGATTTCCTCGGGGTCTTCGGTATCCAGCTCGATATCGATCGAGTTCACGTCGGCGAACCGTTTGAACAGGATCGACTTGCCCTCCATCACCGGCTTCGACGCCAGCGCACCCAGGTTGCCCAGACCCAGCACCGCCGTCCCGTTCGAGATCACCGCCACCAGGTTGCCTTTGTTGGTATAGTCATAGGCGGTTTCCGGCACCGCCGCGATTGCTTCACATGGAACAGCGACGCCGGGGCTATAGGCCAGCGACAGGTCGCGCTGCGTGGTCATCGGAACGCTGGGCGTGATGTCGAATTTGCCCGGGCGGGGCTCCAGGTGGAAGGCAAGCGCCTCTTCGGGGGTAACGCGGTTTTTGGTCATGTCATCGGGCCTGTGAATGATGGGGCTTTCGCCTCTTACAAGGTGTGGGCCGCAGTCTCAACAGAAAGACGTTTTCGCCTTTCGTCCAAACCACCGGATTTGTAAGGTTCCCCGAAATAACAGGGGGACAGACGTGAGCACGGTCACGCCGATGATGGCGCAATATCTGGAGATCAAGGAAGCGCACAAAGATGCGCTGCTGTTCTACCGGATGGGCGATTTCTACGAGATGTTCTTTGACGACGCCGTCGCCGCATCCGAGGCGCTGGATATTGCCCTGACCAAACGCGGCAAGCACCTGGATCAGGACATCCCCATGTGCGGTGTCCCCGTCCACGCCGCCGAAGGGTATTTTCTGACCCTCATCCGCAAGGGCTTCCGCGTCGCCGTCTGCGAACAGATGGAAGACCCCGCCGAGGCGAAAAAGCGCGGCTCGAAATCCGTGGTCCGGCGCGAAGTCGTCCGCCTTGTCACCCCCGGCACCCTGACCGAGGACTCGCTGCTCGAAGCGCGCCGCAACAACTTCCTCGCCGCCTATGCCGCCGTCCGTGATCAGGCCGCTTTGGCTTGGGCCGACATCTCGACCGGCGAGTTTCACGTCACCCCCCTGACGCCCCTTCGGCTGGGTCCGGAACTGGCCCGTTTGCGCCCGTCTGAGGTCGTCGTCGCCGATAGCGAGGAGTTGTACGTTTCCGGCTCAGAATCTTACGATTCCCGGCAGATCATCATCGATAACGGGGCGTCCGTTACCCCGCTTGGCCGCGCTGCGTTCGACTCGACTTCGGCTGAAAAACGGCTGTGCGATCTGTTCCAGGTCGGCTCTCTGGATGCCTTCGGGCAGTTCACCCGAGCCGAGGTGTCGGCCATGGGCGCCGTGCTGCAATACCTTGAAATCACACAGAAAGGTAAGCTGCCCCTGCTGCGCCGTCCGGCCCGCGAAGCCGAGGCGCGCACCGTCCAGATCGACGCCGCAACCCGCCGCTCGCTAGAGCTGACGCACGCGATGAACGGTGGCCGTGCCGGTTCCCTGCTGGCCGCGATCGACCGCACCGTCACCGCCGCCGGCGCGCGCTTGTTGGAACGTCGCCTTTCCAGCCCCTCGCGCGTGCTGGACGTGATCCATTCGCGGCTCGAAGCTGTTGATTTCGCTTACGAAAACACGACCATCGCGCGTGGATTGCGCGACGCGCTGCGCAAGGTTCCCGACCTGGATCGCGCGCTTTCCCGGCTGGGTCTGGACCGCGGCGGCCCCCGCGATCTGGCCGCGATCCGGAATAGTTTGCAGCAGGCCGGGGAAATTGCTTCGATTTATAACGAAATCAACCTGCCGGGTTTGCTGGCCAACGCGGCCCAAGATCTTGTGGGTCACGACGAACTTCTGGACCTTTTGGATCAGGCTCTGGTCGCCGAGCCGCCCCTCCTGGCCCGCGACGGTGGTTTTATCGCGCCCGGTTTCGACGACGAGCTGGACGAGATGCGCCAACTGCGCGACGAAGGCCGCGGCGTCATCGCCCGGATGCAGCAGAAATACATCGACGATACGGGTATTAACTCGTTGAAAATCAAGCACAATAACGTGCTTGGCTACTTCATCGAGGTGACCTCGACCCACGCCGAAAAGATGCTGTCGGCCCCCCTGTCGGACACGTTCAAACACCGCCAGACCACCGCCAACCAGGTGCGTTTCACGACGGTCCCGCTGTCCGAGATGGAGACCAAGATCCTGAACGCCGGTGGCCGCGCGCTGGAGATCGAAAAGCGCCTGTTCGACACGCTGAAAACCGCGATAATTCAACAGGTTGGCCCCCTCACCGCCGCATCCCGTGCGCTGGCCGAGCTGGATCTGGCAAGCGCCCTTGCCGACCTTGCGCGCGGTGAAAACTGGTGCAAACCGCAGGTCGATGACACCCGCGCGCTGGAGATCGTCGCCGGGCGTCACCCCGTTGTCGAACAAGCCCTTAGAAAACAAGGGGATGCGCCCTTTGTCGCTAATGACTGCGACCTGAGCGCCGCACCAAATGCCGCCGCGATCTGGCTGCTGACCGGTCCGAACATGGCCGGTAAATCGACCTTCCTGCGCCAGAATGCGTTAATTGCTTTGCTGGCCCAGATGGGCAGCTACGTCCCCGCCGACAGTGCGCATATCGGTGTCATCAGCCAGCTGTTCAGCCGCGTTGGCGCCTCGGATGACCTGGCGCGCGGGCGCTCGACCTTCATGGTCGAGATGGTGGAAACCGCCGCGATCCTGAACCAGGCCGATGACAAAGCCCTTGTTATCCTTGACGAAATCGGGCGCGGGACGGCCACGTATGACGGCCTCTCGATCGCCTGGGCCACGCTTGAACACCTGCACGACGTCAACAAATCCCGCGCGCTGTTCGCCACGCATTACCACGAGATGACCTCGCTTGCGGGCAAGCTGACCGGCGTCGAAAACGCGACCGTGACCGTTAAGGAATATGAAGGCGACGTTATTTTCCTGCACGAGGTCCGCAAAGGTGCCGCTGATCGGTCGTACGGTGTGCAAGTCGCGAAACTGGCCGGCCTGCCCGAAGCTGTCGTCGCCCGCGCTCGCATCGTGCTGGATGCGCTAGAGAAGGGCGAACGTGAAGGCGCAAAGAAGCAGGCCACGATCGACGACCTGCCGCTGTTCTCGGTCGCGCCGCCCCCGCCGCCGGTTCGCGTCAAGGATTCCGCGGTCGAAAAGCGGCTAGAGGACATCCACCCAGACGCCCTGACCCCACGCCAAGCCCTTGATTTGATTTACGAACTGAAGGCCCTGAAGGGCGAGTGATTACCAGCTGCCGCTGGCCCCGCCCCCGCTGGACGACCCGCCGCCGAACGAACCGCTGGAACTGCTTTCGCTCCGCTCTTTACGCGGGATGGTGACGGTTTCCGACCAGCTGTCACCGCAATTCAGGCAGTGATAGTCGACCTGCCGCAGCCCCTCGGACGTGTAGGTCGCCGCTTGCAAGGTCTGCGAGTTGCTCTCGGCGGTGCGATGCCCGCAACTGCGGCAGGTCGAGTATTTGCCCAGCAGCGCGTTGTACCCCTCAACCGTCGTATGACCGCATTTCGGGCACAGCCAGACGTCGTAATCGACGGATTTCAGCTGTTCCTCGGTCAGTTGGCCGGGGTCCAGATGCAGATCGTCCTGCACCTCGTCCAAGCGGCGCATCGTGGTGCCGTCAATCGGGCAAACGCGCGGCTTCAGGCGTTGCCACTTGCGATACAACACCCACGGAATCGCGGCAAACGGCGCCAAGATCGCCACGATCCACAGGCCAAGTGATTGAATTCCCCGCCAAATCTTGCCCATAAACTGCTGAGTGCCCGAGGCATCAAACTCGCCCGGCCACACGCCCGTCAGGTGGTGAATCACCTCGTCCACGCCGCGCTGGATGCCGCCTACATAGTCGTCGCGCTTGAAGCGGGGCACGATCACGTCGTCGATGATCTCTTTCATCGCGTCGTTCTGGGCCGAGCCATAGCCGCTGCCGACCTCGATCCGCAGCTTGCGATCGACCTGAGCGATCAGCAGCATTACCCCGTCATTGCGCTGCGCGTTGCCGACGCCCCATTTGTTGAACAGATCGGTGGCAAACGCCTCTAGCGCGCCTTCGTAACCGTAGTCATCCAACGCCACGACGGTGACGACCGTAAACTCGATATCCCGTTGTTCTTTCAGCTCTTTCAGCACATTACGCAGGTCGTCTTCGTCACCGGGCGGCAGCATGTCAGCGAAATCGTTGACGTAAACTTCGGTGTAATCCGGCAGCGTTTGCGCGCCGGCCATCGGCGCGATCAGCAAGAAAAGGGCGGTCAGAAAACGGCGCAAAAGAAAAGCTCCCGACGATTGGGTCGGGAGCTTTCTAGCATCGAAATGCGTTTCTGTTTAGCCGGGATTCGAGGACACGCCCACCTGCGCCGGGCGCAGCAGACGTTCGCCCAGCATGAAACCCTCGCCCGAAACCTGAATGATGTCGCCCGCCTTGGTGCCGGGAACCGGCGCTTCGAACATCGCTTCGTGCACTTGCGGGTCGAACTTGTCGCCCACCGCGGGCGAGATCAGCTCGATCCCGTGCTTTTTGAAGACGTTCAGCAGCTCGCGCATGGTCAGCTCGACGCCTTCCAGAACGGCGGCGAATTGGGCGCGGTGTTCGTCGGTGACGGCATCCAGTGCGCGCTTCATGTTGTCGTAAACCGGCAGCACATCACGCGCCAGTTTTGATCCGCCATACTGCTCGGCCTCGCGGCGTTGCTTGTCGGCGCGCTTGCGGGCGTTTTCCGCATCGGCCAGCGCACGCATGAATTTGTCTTTGAATTCATCGCGTTCGGCGCGCAGGGCGTCCAGCTCTGCATCATCATCGGAAATCTCGGACATGTCGTCCGCATAGGCTTCGGCCTCGGCGGCCTCGATGTCGTCCAGGAAATCGTCGTTCTTGGGCTCTGCCATAGTTCTACCTCTAGCTCCGGTC
Source organism: Thalassobius vesicularis (assembly GCF_004799325.1). GTDB lineage: Bacteria > Pseudomonadota > Alphaproteobacteria > Rhodobacterales > Rhodobacteraceae > Thalassobius > Thalassobius vesicularis. The sequence continues at coordinate 643,533 of NZ_SSMD01000001.1, read as the reverse complement.
CGAAATCATCTTTCCGACCAGTTGTGCCGTGTAATCCACGATCGGCACGATCCGTCCATAGTTCAGGCGCGTTGGGCCGATAACGCCCACCGCACCGATAATTTTACGATCAGCGTTCATATATGGGGAAACCACCAAAGTGGAACCCGAAAGTGAGAAAAGTTTGTTCTCGGAGCCGATAAAAATGCGCACACCTTCGCCCGCTTCGGTCAGTTGCAGGAACTCTTCGATGTCGCGCTTGCGTTCCAGGTCGTCGAACAGGGTTCGGATACGCTCCAGATCAGATTCATCCCCGCCCGCGTTCAGCAGATTCGAGCGTCCGCGCACGATCAGCCGTTCATTCCGGTCGCCTTCGTTCTCCCAGACAGCCAGCCCGCTTTCGACCAGCTGATGCGCCAGCGTATCGATTTCCTGACGACGGTTGGTGATCTCCTGCCGGATCTGCGTGCTGAGATCGGACAGCGTTTTCCCCTCGATCAGCGCGTTCAGGAAGTTCGCCGCCTCGCGCATCGAAGACGGCGTTTGCCCCAGCGGCGGCGTGAACAGGCGATTTTCCACGTGGCCATCCGCGAAAACCAGCACCACCAAGGCGCGGTCTGCACCAAGCGAGACGAACTCCAGGTGCTTGATCGGTGCCTCGTGTTTCGGCGTCAGCACGATCGAAGCCCCATGCGTCACCCCGGACAGTGCCGTACTGACCCGATCCAACAACCCGCCGACATCGCGCGAATTGCTGGTCAGCGTCTCGTCCAGCTTTTGCCGGTCGGTCTGGTCCAGATCGCGGACCTCCAGAAACCCGTCGACGAACATGCGCAGGCCCAGTTGCGTCGGCACCCGCCCGGCTGACACATGCGGACTGCCCAGCAGGCCCATATACTCCAGATCCTGCATCACGTTGCGGATCGTCGCGGCGCTGACCTTTTCACTCAGCGCGCGGGTCAGGGTGCGGGACCCAACCGGATCGCCGCTGGCCAGATATGCCTCGACCACGCGGCGGAACACCTCGCGCGAGCGGTCGTTCATTTCGTCCAGAATGTTTTCGCCTTTTGTCATACGCCCATCCTAACCGCCCGCCATTAAAGAGCCAACGCAGCAAAGGTCAACGGGGCTTGCCTTTCGGGGACCGGGGCCTGTATCCCAAGGCCAACAGAAGGGGAAACACCATGCGCCCATCCGGCCGTAAACTGAACGAAATGCGCTCTGTCTCGATCGAGACCGGGGTCACCAAACATGCCGAGGGCTCGTGCCTGATCAAGATGGGCGACACCCACGTCCTGTGCACCGCCACGATCGAGGATCGCGTCCCCCCGTTCATCAAAGGCTCGGGTCTGGGCTGGGTGACGGCGGAATACGGCATGCTGCCGCGCTCCACCTCGTCGCGCATGCGGCGCGAGGCGGCGACCGGCAAGCAAGGCGGAAGAACCGTTGAAATTCAAAGGCTTATCGGTCGTGCCCTGCGTGCCGGTGTGGATCGCGTCGCCCTGGGCGAGCGTCAGATCACCATCGACTGCGACGTGATCCAGGCCGACGGCGGCACCCGCTGCGCCTCGATCACCGGGGGTTGGGTCGCGCTGCGTCTTGCCGTGGACAAGCTGATGAAGGCCGGTCTGGTCACCTCGAACCCGCTGGTCGATCCGGTCGCCGCGGTGTCCTGCGGTATCTACGCCGGTCAGCCCGTGCTGGACCTGGACTACCCAGAAGACAGCGAAGCCGGCGTTGACGGCAACTTCATCATGCTGGCCTCGGGTCGCCTGATCGAAGTGCAAATGTCCGCCGAGGGCGCCACCTACTCGCGCGACCAGATGAACCAACTGCTGGATCTGGCCGAAAAAGGCGTGGCCGAACTGGTCGTCGCCCAAAAGGCTGCGGTCAATGCGTAAGTTCACCGGCGACCAGCTGGTCATGGCCAGCCACAACAAGGGCAAGCTGCGCGAGATCGCCGCGCTGCTGGCCCCGTTTGGCATCAAGGTCAGTTCAGCCGCCGATCACGGACTGGATGAACCCGAGGAAACCGAAAGCACCTTCGCCGGCAACGCCCGGATCAAGGCGCATTACGCGGCAAAGGCGACCGGCCTGCCCGCCCTGTCCGATGACAGCGGCATTTCCGTCGATGCGCTGGACGGCGCGCCGGGTGTTTACACCGCTGACTGGGCCGAAACCCCGAACGGCCGCGATTTTGCCATGGCGATGGAAAAGACGTGGAACCTTCTTGAGGCGAAAAACGCTCCCTTCCCCCGCACTGCCGCGTTCAACTGCACGCTCTGCCTCGCCTGGCCCGATGGTCATGACGAACTGTTCGTCGGCAAGGTCGATGGTCAGGTCGTCTGGCCGATGCGCGGCGAGCACGGCTTTGGCTACGATCCGATCTTTGTGCCCAACGGGTTCGACATCACCTTTGGTGAGATGGACCCCGCGAAAAAGCACGAGATGAGCCACCGCGCCGACGCATTCGCCAAACTGGTGGCAGGCTGCTTTGACTGAGGATTGGCAGAACGGCGGCTTTGGGATTTACGTCCACTGGCCGTTCTGTCAGGCCAAGTGCCCCTACTGCGATTTCAACAGCCATGTCGCCCGAGAAATCGACCAATCCCGCTGGCTTAGAGCCTATATTGCCGAAATCGACCGCTACGCCGAACAGGTGCCCGGACGGGCCTTGACCTCGGTGTTTTTCGGCGGCGGGACGCCCAGTTTGATGAATCCCGACGTGGTTCACGGCGTTCTGGACCAGTTGCGCCAACATTGGGCGTTTTCCAACGACATCGAGATCACGCTAGAGGCCAATCCCGGTTCGGTCGAGGCCGGTCGTTTCGCCGGATACGCGCAGGCTGGCGTCAATCGGGTGTCGATGGGGATTCAGGCTCTAAATAACCGCGATTTGCGTGCTTTGGGGCGAATTCACACGGTCGAGGAAGCCCGAAAAGCCTTCGACATCGCCCGCACGCAATTCAACCGCGTCAGCTTTGACCTGATCTACGCGCGGCAGGATCAAACGCTGACAGATTGGCAGGCCGAACTCCGCGAAGCGTTGGATATGGCGATCGACCACCTGTCGCTGTACCAACTCACGATCGAGGAAGGCACCGCCTTCGGGGATCGCTACAAGCGCGGCAAGTTGCGGGGCCTGCCCGAGGATGACCAGGCCGCCGACATGTACGAAGCGACCCAAGACATCTGCGGCGAGGCCGGGATGCTGGCCTACGAAGTCTCGAACCACGCCCGCCCCGGCGCGGAATCCCGCCATAATAGTGTCTATTGGCGCTATGGCGATTACGTCGGAATCGGCCCCGGCGCGCATGGCCGCCTGACGATCAACGGCCAGAAATACGCGACCGAAGCGCAGTCCAACCCCACCAAATGGCTGCTTGGCGCAGAGGCCGGCCGCACCGAGACCGTCCGGGATGCGCTGACGCAGAACGACCAAGGCAACGAATACCTCTTGATGGGGCTTCGGCTTGTCGAAGGAATCTCGCTCAACCGGTTCCAAAAACTCAGCGGTAGCCCTTTGAACCCCAAGCAGATGCACTACCTGCAAGACATCGGTATGATTACCGAGAATGGGGATTGCATCGCCGTCACCCCAGAGGGGCGCGCGGTGCTGAATTCGGTGATACGAGAACTATTGTTGGACTGAAGATGCGGTACGTTTGGGCCATTTTGGGGTTGATTAGTGTCGCAATCGGCATCGCAGGCATCGTTCTGCCACTGGTGCCGACCGTCCCCATGATGATCCTGGCCGCGTTCTTTTTCGCCAGATCCAGCGAGCGGCTTCACAACTGGCTTTTGTCGCACCCGACGTTCGGGCCTCCCATTCAGGATTGGCAGCAACGCGGCGCGATTAGCGCCAAAGGAAAGCGCATCGCCACGCTTTCCATCGCCGTTGTGTTCGGGATTTCACTGATCCTTGGCCTGCGTCCGCTGATCCTGCTGATCCAGGCCGTCACCTTGGGCGCAGTCCTGACGTTTATCTGGTCTCGACCTAGTTCGTAGAGGACAGCAACCGGCAAATCTCGTCCAGCTGCTCCAGATTGTTGTAGCTGACGGTAATTTTGCCCGACTCCTGGCCCGCAGTGTGGTCAATCGTAACCTTCATGCCCAGGTTTGCCGACAAATCCCCCTCTAGCGCACGGGTGTCGGCGTCCTTTTCCACCACACGCGGCGCAGATTTCGGGGCCGAGGGGGTACGGGGGACATCACCCTTGGCCAGCTTTTCGGTCTCGCGCACCGACAGATTGCCCGTTATAACCCGCCGCGCCAGCGCGACCGGGTCATCCGACGTGATCAGCGCACGCGCGTGACCCGCGGACAGCTTTCCTTCGCGGACATAGTCCTGCACTTCGTCGGGCAGGTTCAGCAAACGCACCAGGTTCGCGATGTAACTGCGGCTTTTGCCCAGCACTTCCGACAGTTTTTCCTGCGTGTGGCCGAATTTTTCCATCAGCTGGCGGTAACCTGCGGCCTCTTCCACCGCGTTCAGATCCGCGCGCTGGATGTTCTCGATGATTGCAACTTCCAGCACTTCGACATCGTCAAAGTCGCGCACCAGAACCGGAATCATGTGCAACTGCGCCATCTGCGCGGCGCGCCAGCGGCGTTCACCGGCGACAATTTCGTATTCACCCGCACGACCCGGCCGTTCGCGCACGATCAGCGGCTGGATGATCCCCTTTTCCTTGATCGAAGCGGAAAGCTCCTGCAGCTGATCCGGCGTAAAGGTGCGGCGCGGCTGGTCGGGGTTCGGGAAAATCTTTTCGACCGGAATCGACATATCCGGGCGTCGCGGGGTCGCGCCATCCGTCCGGGTTTCCGCTGCCGAAACATCCGCCATCAGCGCAGACAGGCCACGGCCCAAGCCGCGGGGCTTCATTCTTTTTTCGCTCATTCTTGCCTCCGGGTGGTTATGCCGCTGCGCGGACGTTCTTGTTCATAAGCTCGCGCGCAAGGGCGATATAGGCCTGCGCCCCCTTCGAAGCCGGATCATACTCCAACACGGGCATCGCATATGACGGCGCTTCGGACACGCGAACATTGCGCGGAATGACGGTTTCAAAAACCAGCTCACCCAGGTTCGTACGGGCGTCGGATTCGACCTGCTGGGACAAGTTGTTGCGTGCGTCATACATGGTCAACACAACACCTTCGATCCGCAGGTTCGGATTTGCCGATTGGCGCACCTCACGGATGGTCAGCATCAGCTGCGAAAGGCCCTCCAGCGCAAAGAATTCCGACTGCAGCGGAACCAGTACGGAATGCGCCGAGACCATCGCGTTGACCGTCAGCAGGTTCAGCGACGGCGGGCAGTCGATCAGGATATAATCGTAGGCGCGCTCGTCCATCGCATGTTGACGCAGGGCGTCATGCAGCAGAAAGCTCCGCTTTTCGTTCGAGATCAGCTCGATATCCGCCGAGGACAGATCAACGGTGGCAGGAATGATGTCGATTCCGGGGAAATTCGTGTTCTGAATGACCTCATCCAGCCCGACATCGTCCAGCAGCAGTTCGTAGGTCGTGTATTCGCGGTCTTCGGGCTCGATCCCCAGCCCGGTCGAGGCGTTCCCCTGCGGATCCAGATCGACGATCAGAACGCGGCACCCCTCGGCAGCCAGCGCGGCGCCCAGGTTGATCGTGGTCGTGGTTTTGCCCACGCCGCCTTTTTGGTTGGCGACCGCGATGATTTTCGGCCCAAGCGGACGAGTCGGATCAGACACGGGAAATACCTCCGATTTTCAGAATAACGGCCCCTGATTCCGTTCCACTATTAGTGGGTTCGCAGTTGAAAAACCACGAAGCTTCGGCCGCAAGGCGCTCTTTTTCCCAGTTGACGCCTTTTGGCAGCAAAGCGACGCCGGATTCTTTCAAATGCTGTGCAGCAAAGCCCAGCAACGTGTCGAGGTCGGCCAAGGCCCGGGCAGACAGAACATCGGCCTGCAGTGGGTCAACCCGTTCGATTCGATCGCAAATCACCTCGGTCTGGATCGAAAGCTCTCGCGCGACGGTGCGCAGGAAAACCGACTTGCGGGAATCGCTTTCGACCAACGTGAACCGTGCATCGGGGTTTTTCTCGGCCCCGATGATCGCGCAGACCAAGCCGGGGAACCCCCCACCGCTGCCAAGATCGACCCAATGACCAAACCCATCGGGCGCGAGCGAGTAAACCTGCGCAGAATCGACGAAGTGGCGCGTCCACAGCTCGGGCAGCGTGGACTTTGCCACCAGGTTGATCCGCGGATTCCACTTGCGCAGCAGGTCGGCGTAATGCTCCAGCCGCTCTAATGTTTCACGTGAAACATTGATGGGCAATTCGTTCAAGCCGAACGCTCCTTCTTTGCCTGACGCAGCTTTGCCAGCAAAAGCGTCAGCGCGGCCGGGGTCATACCCTCGACCCGCCCCGCCTGCGCCAGGTTCCGCGGCTGAGCCAGCGTCAGTTTCTTGCGCAGCTCGTTGGACAGGCCGTCCAGATTGTCATAGCTGAATCCGTCCGGGATCACCTGATCTTCGTCACGCTTGATTGCATCCACGTCGCGCTGCTGCCGCTCGATGTAGTTGGCGTAAAGCGCGTCACGCTCCAGCTGTGCCCGGATTTCGCTGTCGATATCCGACAGGTTGCCGTCAATCTTCAGCAGCGTGTCAAAGGTCACATCCGGAAATGCGAGAACTTGGAACAGGTTGCGGCGGGCACCATCCTGATTGATCGCCATACCCAGCCCGGACAGTTCGCGCGGCGTAACCGATTGATCCAGAAGCCGATCCTTACCAGCGGCCAACCGCTCCATCTTGTCCTCAAACGCGACCTTGCGGGCTTCGCCCACGCATCCGACCTCGATCCCCTTGCCCGTCAGCCGCTGGTCGGCGTTGTCCGCCCGCAGCGACAAACGGAATTCAGCGCGCGAGGTGAACATGCGGTAAGGCTCCGACACGCCGCGCGTGATCAGGTCATCCACCATCACGCCGATATAGCTGTCGCGCCGGCTGAAGAGCACCGGATCGCGCCCCAAGGCATCCGCAGCGGCGTTCAGACCAGCCACCAGACCTTGCGCTGCGGCCTCCTCATACCCCGTGGTGCCGTTGATCTGCCCCGCCAGATACAGCCCCGGCACGGTTTTCACCGCCAGCCGATCATCCAGCGCGCGCGGGTCCACGTAGTCGTATTCGATGGCATAGCCGGGTTGCAGGATCACCGCGTCCTCAAGCCCATAGATCGAATGCACGTAATCGTGCTGAACATCCTCGGGCAGCGAGGTCGAAATCCCGTTCGGATAGACCGTGTGATCGTCCAACCCTTCCGGCTCCAGGAAAATCTGGTGAGAGGATTTATCCGCAAATCGAACGATCTTATCCTCGATTGACGGGCAATAACGCGGGCCGATCCCCTCGATATGACCGCCATACATCGCCGAGCGCCCAAGGTTGTCCCGAATGATCTGGTGCGTTTTTTCGTTGGTATGCGTGATCCCGCAGGCGATTTGCCGGACAAACGGCCCCTTCGACAGGAACGAGAACATCACCGGATCTTCGTCGCCCGGCTGTTCCTCCAGCAGATCCCATTTGATCGTGCGCCCATCCAGACGCGGCGGCGTGCCGGTTTTCAGGCGGCCCAGCGGCAGCGCGAAATCGTCAATCCGTTGCGCCAGCTTGACCGAGGGCTTATCCCCCATCCGCCCGCCCGGACGCTTTTGATCGCCAATATGGATGATCCCGCGCAGGAAAGTGCCCGTGGTCAGCACCACATTGCGGGCGCTCAGCTGGCTTCCATCCTCAAGCACAACCCCGGACACGCGCCCTTCGGACATGATCAGATCGACGGCTTCGCCCTCGACAACTTGCAGGTTTTCCTGGGTTTCGATCTCATGCCGCATCGCTTGGCGATAGAGTTTGCGGTCAGATTGCGTGCGCGGCCCCTGAACCGCAGGCCCCTTACGACGGTTAAGCAGCCGAAACTGGATGCCCGACATATCCGCAACGCGACCCATCACGCCGTCCAGCGCGTCGATCTCTCGAACCAGATGCCCCTTACCCAAGCCACCAATCGCTGGGTTGCAGGACATCACACCCAGCCCCTCACGCTTTAGCGTGACCAAAGCAGTGCGCGCGCCCATCCGAGCAGACGCATGCGCAGCGTCGCAGCCCGCATGCCCGCCGCCAATCACCACAACCTCGAAGTCGAATTGTTTCACGTGAAACACTCCTCACTTCCCAAGACAGAAGCTGGCGAAAATCTCGTCCAGCACGTTTTCGACATCGATGCGACCGACCAGGGAATCCAGGGCGCGGATCGCACTACGAACTTCTTCGGCCGCCAAATCGGTGACGTTTTCGCCGATCAAAACATATTCCCGCGCGACTTGCAGGTTTTGAACCGCCCGCTGCATCGCTAGCCTGTGCCGCTCCCGCGTGGCCACCCCGATATTCGAGGCACGCCCCACCAGCACCTGAGTGATCCGTTCTATCAGATTCGTAACACCCTCGCCACTCAGTCCCGAGATCGCGTCGCCCTTGTCCTCCAGCGTGTCCGCCTTGGCGCGCAGGACGATATCTTCGGGCTCAGGCGCAAAGTCCGGATGCTGCCCGCCTTCGATCAGAAACACCCGCAGATCCGCAAGCGAGGCGCGCTGACGTGCCCGTGCAATCCCGATTTCCTCGATCTTATCCTGCGTTTCGCGCAGCCCGGCGGTATCCAGCAAGGTCACCGGCAAACCGCCCAGGTCCATCCGAACCTCGATCACATCACGCGTCGTGCCCGCATATTCCGAGGTGATCGCTGCCTCGCGCCCCGCCAGGGCGTTCAGCAGCGTCGACTTCCCGACATTCGGCGCGCCAACAATGGCGACCTCGAAACCCGTGCGCACCCGTTCGGCGGCCTTGGTGCCATCGACTTCGCGTTGCAGGCTGTCCACCGTCCGGTCCACCAACTCGGTCACTTCGGGCGAGACATCCGTGGGCACTTCCTCATCCGCGAAATCAATCGTGGCCTCCAACAGCGCCGCCGCACGGATCAGATCGCGCCGCCATTGCTCGGCCCGTTTTCCCAGATCCCCGGACAAAACCCGCAGGGCCTGACGCCGTTGCGCCTCGGTCTCGGCCTCGATCAAGTCGGCCAGCCCTTCGACCTGGGCCAGATCAAGCCGGCCGTTTTCCAGCGCGCGCCGGGTAAATTCCCCCGGTTCCGCCTGCCGAAGCCCCTCCAGCGATCCCAGAACACGCAGAACAGCCGCGACAACGGCAGTACTGCCGTGCAGCTGAAACTCGACCACTTCCTCGCCGGTAAAGCTATGCCGATCCGCGAAGGTCAGTACCAGTGCCTCGTCCAGACGCACGCCGTCCTGATCTTTCAGCAGGCGAAGGCTGGCTTTGCGCGGCTGCGGAATATCCCCGCACAACGCCTTGCACGCGGCATGCGCCGACGGCCCGGAAACGCGGATTACCGCGACCCCGGCCTTGCCGTGGGCCGTGGCAAGGGCGAAAATCGTGTCCATCTTTCCGGTCCTCTGGTCGCCCGTTTAGGCGTTCATCGAGTCGAAGAATTCGCCGTTCGTCTTGGTTTGCTTCAGTTTCGAGATCAGGAACTCGATCGCGTCCGTGGTCCCCATCGGGTTCAGGATGCGGCGCAGGACAAAGGTCTTCTGCAGGTCTTTCGAGTCCACCAGCAGGTCCTCTTTCCGGGTGCCGGATTTGAGGATGTCCATCGCCGGGAAGACGCGCTTGTCCGCGACCTTGCGATCCAGAACGATCTCGCTGTTACCGGTGCCTTTGAATTCTTCAAAGATCACTTCGTCCATCCGCGAACCCGTGTCGATCAGCGCCGTCGCGATGATGGTCAGCGAGCCGCCCTCCTCGATATTCCGGGCCGCACCAAAGAACCGCTTGGGCCGTTGCAGCGCGTTCGCGTCCACACCACCGGTCAGAACCTTACCCGACGACGGCACAACAGTGTTGAACGCCCTACCAAGTCTTGTGATCGAGTCGAGAAGGATCACAACATCTCGTTTATGCTCGACCAGACGCTTGGCCTTTTCGATGACCATTTCGGACACGGCCACGTGGCGCGTCGCCGGTTCGTCGAAGGTCGAGGACACGACCTCGCCCTTCACCGAGCGCTGCATGTCCGTCACCTCTTCGGGGCGTTCGTCGATCAGCAGGACGATCAGATAGCATTCCGGGTGGTTGGTTTCGATCGAGTGCGCGATGTTCTGCAGCAGCACCGTCTTACCCGTCCGCGGCGGCGCCACGATCAGCGCACGCTGGCCTTTCCCGATCGGGGCCACCAGGTCGATGATCCGGGCCGAGCGATCCTTGATCGTCGGGTCCTCGATCTCCATCTTCAGGCGTTCGTCGGGGTACAGCGGCGTCAGGTTGTCGAACGCGATCTTGTGGCGCGCACGTTCCGGGTTCTCAAAGTTGATCGAGGTCACCTCGGTCAGCGCAAAGTACCGCTCATTCTCTTCCGGCGCTTTCATCACGCCTTCGATGGTGTCCCCGGTCCGCAGCGAGTGTTGGCGGATCATGTCGGGCGACACGTAGATGTCATCGGGACCGGGCAGATAGTTCGCTTCGGGCGAGCGCAGGAACCCGAAACCGTCCTGCAGCACTTCCAGCACGCCGTCGCCACCGATGACCCAACCTTCGTCCGCCATCTCGCGCAGGATCTGGAACATCATCTCGCCCTTGCGCATGGTCGAGGCGTTCTCGATCTCCAGCTCCTCGGCCATGGCCAACAGGTCTTTGGGGCTCTTGGCCTTGAGATCGGACAGGTTCAAGCGTTGCTCGGTCATGGAATATACCTCTGTCAGCCCCGTGGGACTGGCATTCATTCTTCTATGTGGAAGTACAGTTCCCCCGGACGGGGGCTTGCCGGGTTAGATACGGCCCCAGACCCCCCGAGTCAATTCCCCGGAGGGTTAGGCCCTTCTCCTCTTAAATAAATATAAAGAAAAGAAAGGATGATGATGATTATGGGAGGCGATTTTCCGTGGATTATTGAGTTATCCCAAGGGGTTTCCCATAAGCCCGGGCAAAACGGTTCTGTCTGGGGAAAACTTTTTGCGCCTGCAGAAAAACCAAAGAAAGACCGAGCAATTTCAATGTCTTGATAAACGAAAAATGGATTCCACCCTGTGGATGACTTCTGTATGAACTGTGCACAGGTCCGTTTATCCCCAAACCGGGGCTTTTCCTTTTCCGCATGGGGAAAACCTGCGAAAGCCGTCCCCGAAAATCGTGGAAATCCGTGAACGGCCCGTTCCCCCATGACTTGTACCCAATCCTTCCTTAAGAAGTTCCTAACGTCTTCCACGAGGTTATCCACATGTCGCATCCGCTGATCCTGGCGTCAGGGTCCGAAATCCGGCAGCAACTGCTGCGCAACGCCGGGGTTCCCTTTGAAATCGCCAAGCCGCGAATCGACGAAGAGATGGTCCGCGACGCCTTGCAGGCGGAACAAGCGACCCCCCGCGATATCGCCGATACCCTGGCCGAGATGAAGGCGCTGAAGATCAGCGAACGCACGCCGGACCGCTTGGTTCTGGGTTGCGATCAGGTGCTGGACCTGGGCGGCCAGGTTCTGTCGAAACCGCGCGACCGCGATGATGCCCGCGCCCAGCTGCTGGCGATGCGCGGCCAGCGGCACATGCTGCTGTCAGCTGCGGTGCTCTGCGAGAACGGCAAACCGATCTGGCGCCATGTCGGGCAGGTTCGCCTGCAAATGCGCGAGTTTTCAGACGCGTTCCTGGACGGTTACCTGGATCGCAACTGGCCCGGCATCTCTTACTGCGTCGGGGCCTATAAGCTGGAAGAAGAAGGCATCCGCTTGTTTTCCCGGGTCGATGGCGATTACTTTAACGTGCTGGGCCTGCCCCTGATTGAGTTGTTGAATTACCTGACCGTGCGTGGAGATTTGCAAGCATGAGTTCGCCGCGTATTCCCCTGGCTGGTGTGATTGGCCACCCCGTCGCGCATTCCAAATCGCCGCGTCTGCATGGCCATTGGTTGCGGAAATACGGGCTGCCGGGCTTCTATGTCCCGATGGATGTCGCGCCCGACGATCTGGAAACCGTGCTGCGCACCCTGCCCAAGGTCGGTTTCGTCGGCGCCAACGTCACCGTCCCCCATAAAGAGGCCGCGCTGGAAATCGCCGACGTCGCCTCGGACCGCGCGACGTTGATCGGGGCGGCGAACACGCTGACTTTCCGCGAAGACGGCAAGATCTACGCCGACAATACCGATGGGTATGGGTTTATCGAAAACCTCCGTCAGGGCGCGCCGGACTGGGATCCCAAGGCCGGTCCCGCGATGGTTCTGGGTGCCGGCGGTGCCTCGCGCGCGATCCTTGCCTCTCTGCTGCATGCCGGCGTGCCCGAGATCATGTTGTCCAACCGTACCCGCCTGCGCGCCGATGCGCTGCACCACGAATTTGGCACCCGCATTCAGGTCGTCGACTGGGTGCAGGCCGGCAACGCGCTAGAGGACGCCGCATTGGTCGTGAACACCACCGCCCTTGGCATGACCGGCAAACCCGAGCTGCGCATCCCCCTCGACGGTCTGCAAAAACAGGCCGTTGTCACCGACATCGTCTACACCCCGCTGAAAACCCACCTTCTGCAAGTCGCCGAGGAGATCGGCTGCCACACCGTGGACGGGCTGGGAATGCTGATTTATCAGGCCGTTCCGGGCTTTGAGCGTTGGTTCGGCCAGCGCCCCGAAGTGGACGAAACTGTACGGAAAGTGATCCTGGAATGAGCTTCAAACTCGGCCTGACCGGCTCTATCGGCATGGGTAAATCGACCACCGCGAAACTGCTGGCCGACGAAGGTTGCGCCGTCTGGGACGCCGATGCCGCCGTGCACCGACTGTACGCCCCCGGCGGTCTGGCCGTCGCACCGATGCAGGCCGCCTTTCCCGACGCCATCGAAAACGGTGCGGTGTCCCGCGACCGGTTGAAGGCGATCATCATGGCCGACCCCACCGCCCTCAAACGGATCGAGGCGATCGTCCATCCGCTGGTCGGTCAGGACCGCGCCGACTTCATCGCGCAGGCCGCCGCCGACATTCTGGTCTTCGACGTCCCCCTGATGTTTGAAACCGGCGGCAACCGGAACATGGACGCCGTTCTGGTCGTCTCGGCCCCCGAGGACGTTCAGCGCGCCCGCGTTCTGGCCCGCGGCACCATGACCGAAGCACAGTTCGAGGCGATCAAGGCCAAGCAAACCCCCGACGCCGAGAAACGCGAACGCGCGGACTATGTCGTCATCACCGACACGCCGGAACACGCAAAGGCGCAGGTTCAGGCCATTCTGGCCAAGATACGCAAGGGTATGGCAGATGCGTGAGATCGTCCTCGACACCGAAACCACCGGCTTTGACCCGTTCAAGGGCGACCGCATCGTCGAAATCGGCTGCGTCGAGCTGCTGAACCACATGCCCACGGGCAACACGTTCCACGTCTACATCAACCCCGAACGGGGCATGCCAGACGAGGCATTCGGCGTCCACGGCATCGGCCCCGACTTGCTGAACCCGCCCCGCCCCGCCGGCCCCGGCGAGGTGACGCTGCTGGACAAACCCGTTTTCGCCAAGGTCGGCCGCGATTTCCGCGACTTCATCGCCGATGCAAAGCTGGTGATCCACAACGCCAGCTTCGACATGAAATTCCTGAACGCCGAGCTGAAATGGATGGGTCTGCCCGAGATTCCGTGGGAAAGGGCGATCGACACGCTGGGCATGGCGCGCTCGAAATTCCCCGGCTCGCCCGCCACGCTGGACGCTTTGTGCCGTCGTTTCGCGATTGATAACTCGAACCGCGTGCTGCACGGCGCGCTTCTCGACTCCGAAATCCTGGCCGAAGTGTATCTGGAGCTGATCGGCGGTCGCCAACCCGATTTCGGTCTGGGCAACGCGACCCAGTCCAGCGCGTCCGGCGCAAGCGCGGAAAGCGAATGGCGCCCGTTTGCGCGCCCCGCCCCGCTGCCGCCGCGTATCACAAAAGAAGAAGCCGCCGCCCATCAGGCCCTGTTGGACAAGATGGGCGACGGCGCGCTTTGGAAAAAGCTGGGCTCTTAGGAAACCGTGGTCGGTTGTGCCTGCTGGCGACGCGCCAGTTCGTTACGGTACAGCGCAACGAAGTCGATCATTTCCAGGTTCAGCGGCGGGAAGCCACCGTCGCGGGTCATGTCGCTGACGATGCGGCGCACGAACGGGAACAGGATGCGCGGGCACTCGATCAGCAGGAACGGGTGCATCTGGTCTTCCGGCACGCCTTCGATGTGGAACAGGCCGACATAGTCGACTTCCAGGATGAACAGCTTGTCGCCGTTCTCTTTCGAGGCGGACTCGACCTTGATCTTCAGCGCCACTTCGAACTGGTGCTCGGTGGTGCGTTTCTTGGCGTCCAGGTTCACCTGCACGTTGATCGCGGGAACAACTTCGCCATTGACGCTTTTCTGCGCCAGGATGTTTTCGAACGACAGGTCGCGCACGAACTGATTGATGACGTTCAGTTTCAGCTGCGGGGCGGCTGCGGCACCGTTTTCGGCCATTTTTATCTCCAGAAAAAAGAATTTGCCCGATGTGTATCAGGGAGAGATGACACCCTCAATGCTTGGTCCAGCCCGAAGGCCGATGTGTCGCGCGGTTTTCGGGGTCAATTTCGAAAAACTCGCCGTCAATCGTGTTCGGATCGACGCTGGGCCGGTGCGCCTGCGCCGTACCCATGCTAAAGGTCTGCACCTTCACCCGCTTGCGGACAAACCCGAAAACCGCCGTCCGAACGGCCGGGATCAGCAGGGCAAAGCCCATCGCGTCGGTGAAAAACCCCGGCGTCAGCAGCAAAACGCCCGAGATCAGCACCATCGCGCCATGCGCCAAGGGCTCGGTCGGGTCGTTCAGCTCGTTGAAGCTGTTTTGCAGGTTCCGCAGCGCCAGACGCCCCTGCGCCCGCATCAGCGAGGTGCCGATGATCGCGGTCAGGATCACGATGGCAAGCGTGGGCCACAGCCCGATCAGGCCGCCAACCTGGATGAAAAGGGCGATCTCGATAAGCGGAACCGCGATAAATGCGATCAACAGCCACATGAACGTGCTCTCCTTTCGTGCCGGTGCAGTGGACTTGCCCGGCGGTAGCACCTACATAAGGGCGAGGACACCATGTTTAAATGACCCCCGACCAAGAGGATCTCATGAACTCGCCCATTATTCAGCTTCTGGTACTGGCCGCCATCGCGGTTTTCCTCATTCTGAGGCTGAAAAACGTACTCGGGACCCGCGAAGGTTTTGAAAAGCCCGTCACGCCGCGTCAGATGGAAACCCAGGCGCGTCGCCCGGACCTGACTGTCGTCGAAAGCGGCCCGGATCGCGATATCCTGGACCACGCCGAAGAAGGCTCGGACACCGCACTCGCCCTGTCGCAGATGAAGCGGCTGGAGCCGAGCTTCAGCGTGAACGACTTCCTGCAAGGCGCGCGTGGTGCCTACGAAATGATCCTGATGGGGTTCGAGCGTGGCGATCTGGCCGACATCCGCCCCTTCCTGTCGGACGAGGTTTACGCAACCTTCGCCCAGGTCGTTGAAGCCCGCGATCAGCAGGGCCTGCAGGTCGAGGCCGAATTCATGGGCGTGCGCGAAACCGCGCTGGTCGAGGCTGAGTTGCTGAACGGCCGCACCGCCGAAATCACCGTCCGTTTCGTGGGCGAGTTGACCTCGGTCGTCCGCGACGCCTCGGGCGAAGTGGTCGAGGGCAAGCCGAACACGCCCAAGAAACAGCGCGACGTCTGGACCTTTGCCCGTCAGATGGGAACCGATGATCCGAACTGGCAACTTGTTGCCACGGGCGGATGATCCGGGTTCTGGCAGCAGCAGCGCTGGGGCTATTCATGGCCGGAATGGCGCACTCTCAGGATACCACCTACAAAATTCTGGATTTCAAGGATCTGGATGGGTGGGAACGGGACGATCATGCCGCTGCCCTGCAGGTGTTTCAGAACACCTGCACCGATCTGGATGAACCTGACTGGGCCTCGCTTTGTGCGGTGGCCCAGAACATCACCAGCGCCAAATCCTTTTTCGAGCTGTTCTTCCGCCCCGTCCTGATCGAGGACGGCAACGACGCCCTGTTCACCGGCTATTTCGAGCCCGAGCTGGACGGCGCCCTTGCCCCGGACGAACGCTTTCGTTTCCCGCTCTACAGCATGCCCTCCGAAGCACGCGAAAACACCGTCTGGCTGTCGCGCCGCGAGATCGAGACGACCGACGCCATGCACGGCCGCGGTCTGGAAATCGCCTGGGTCGATGACCCGGTCGAGCTGTTCTTTCTGCAAGTCCAAGGCTCGGGCCGGATCAGGTTGCCCAACGGCAATCATGTGCGGATCGGCTATGCGGGTGCGAATGGTCATCCCTACCGCTCGATCGGGGTCGAGCTGATCCGGCGCGGCGTCTACTCGCCCCATCAGGTCTCGGCGCAGGTCATCAAGAACTGGGTCCGCCGCAATCCCGTCGACGGGCTGGAGTTGCTGCGCCACAACCCGTCCTATGTGTTCTTCCGCACCGTTGATCGCGTCTCGCCCGAGGATGGCCCGCTTGGTGCGATGAACCGCTCCGTCACCGCGATGCGCTCGCTGGCCGTCGATCCCGCCTTCACCCCGCTCGGCGCACCGATCTGGCTTGAGAAAGACGGCGAAGATCCGCTTCGCCGGCTGATGATCGCGCAGGATACCGGCTCGGCCATCAAGGGCGCGCAGCGGGCGGACATCTTTTTCGGCACGGGCGACGACGCCGGCCGCGCCGCCGGGCGGCTGAAAGACCCGGGCCGGATGCTGGTGCTGTTGCCGATCCAGCGCGCCTTTGCCTTACTGCCGGAGTCCGAACAGTGACACGTCGTAAGCTGACCGAGGATGAGGTCGCCCTTTGGCGTCTCGTGGCTGACTCCACCGCGCGGATGCACCCGGATCATGCGCAGGCCAAACCACATAATCCAAAGCCCAAACCACACAAAACCCCCAAGACTCGGCTGCCCGATTTCACCATCGGACAGGCCGCGCCGGGGGGTGCGCCCGCCCATGATCTGCGCCCCGCGATTGCCGATCAGCTGAACGCGGCGCCCCTGCGGATGGACAAAAAAGCCTTTACCCGCATGGCGCGCGGCAAGCTGGTCCCCGAGGATCGCATCGACCTGCACGGCATGACGATGGACCGCGCTCACCCTGCCCTGTTGCGGTTCGTGCTGCGGTCCCACGCCCAAGGCTTGCGTCTGGTTCTGGTCATCACCGGCAAAGGCAAACCCAAGGACGAAGACGGCCCGATCCCCGTCCGGCGCGGGGTTCTGAAGCATAACGTGCCGCAATGGCTGTCGATGCCGCCGTTGAACTCGGTCGTGTTGCAGGTGGCGCAGGCGCATATCAGCCACGGCGGAACCGGGGCCTATTACGTCTATCTGCGACGCCAGCGCTAGTTCTGCAAAAGCAGCGGTGACAGGATAATTTTCGTTGCGCCCTGCAGGGTTAGCGCCGTTCCCGGCAGCAACCCGGTGCGTCCGCCGGCGTCTCGGTCGAACGCATAACCCACGGCGTCACTGCGCCGAAGCAGCTGGATCAGCAGCTCGGACGTGCCCACGGTAAAGTGCCGATCGTCCGAAGAGGCCGCGAATTCGCTGACATCAACCACCGTGACCGGCAGGTCGCCCAGCAGCTTTTCGTCCGCCAGCAACCCAAGCCGCTGCTTGTCGCCGTTGATCGCCGAGGACAACTGAAGCGCGCGGTCGCCATCCGACACGAAGATGATAAAGGGCTGCGGCAGGCGCTTGAACCGCGCGGTCTGCTGCTTGAACACCTCGATATCCAGATCCGGCGACACCAGCACCACCCCGCCCAGATGACGGTTGGCCCAACCCGGCTGGCCGATCTCGATCTGGCGCAAGGTCTCCATCACCAGCATCGCGCCCAGCGAGTGGCCGATCAGAATGATCCGATCCGGCCCCGCAGCGCTGATCTGAGTCAGGAACTTCTCCAACCCGTCGCGGGTGTACAGCACGCTGTCGCGGTCATGAGCATAGCCCAGCGGGTGCGCGGCACTGGGCCAGGAAAAATGCACACCGACCCCCGGCAGCTCAAAGTCATGCATCAACTGGGTTGTCCGAAACACCCCATCGGCAAAGCTGTTGTTATAGCCGTGAACGTACAGCATCACGTCCCGCTCGCCGGGTTTGCGCTGTTTCAACGCCCTGCGCAGCGCATCCGAGAACGCCGCTGCGGTCTGGTGGTCGGTGCGTCGCGTAACCACGAAATCCCGCGCGGCGTCTGCCCGGGAATGGGCGAAACGAATCCGGCCCTGCCGATGCGCAGGCGGCACCGAAACGTCGAGGTCCATATAGGCCAGCGTGTCCGAACGCTCGCCCCCGAACCAGCCGCCCTCTGTCTGCTTGCGCAACGTGGCAACAAAGGTCTGATGGTGCGTGCCGACCTGCGCGGCGTCATCAGAGAAAACGATATTCGTCCGGTCGGTACAGGACGCGACCAGAAAAACCACCAGGAAAACGCGAAGGATCTGCCGCAAGGAACGCCCCATTTTTAGGCGGGACGTTACATGCAGCTAAAAAGATATTCTAGAGGACGTAGCGGCTGACATCGGCGGATTTCACCAACTCGCCCAGGTTGTCCTGAACAAAGCCAGCATCAACCGTTACCGACTGCCCGGCGCGGTCGGGCGCGGTAAAGGACAGCTCCTCGAACACCCGCTCCATCACCGTATACAGCCGTCGTGCGCCAATGTTTTCAACGGTTTGGTTCACCTCGGCGGCGATCTTGGCCAGCGCGGCGATGCCATCGTCGGTGAAGGTGACGGTGACCTCTTCGGTGCCCATCAGCGCGGTGTATTGCCGGGTCAGCGCGTTGTCCGTCTCGGTCAGGATGCGCACGAAATCGCCTTCGGTCAGCGGCTTCAGCTCGACCCGGATCGGCAGACGCCCCTGCAATTCCGGCAGCAGATCGCTTGGCTTGGCGATGTGGAACGCGCCCGAGGCGATGAACAGGATGTGGTCGGTTTTCACCGGGCCATGCTTGGTGCTGACGGTCGTGCCTTCGATCAGCGGCAGCAAGTCGCGCTGCACGCCCTCGCGGCTGACATCGGCGCCTCGGGTTTCGGCGCGGGCGCAGACCTTGTCGATCTCGTCCAGGAACACGATGCCGTTCTGTTCGACTGCTTCCAGCGCGGCGCGGGTGACGGTTTCATCGTCCAACAGCTTGTCCGCCTCTTCCGAGATCAGCACCTCGTAGCTTTGCGCCACGGTCATCTTGCGCCGCACGGTGCGTCCGCCGAACGCTTTGCCGAAGATATCGCCCAGGTTCATCATGCCCATCTGGCCGCCCGGTTGCCCCGGCATGTCGAACATTGACATCGGGTTCGAGCTGTCGGCCACGTCGAGTTCGATCACGGTATTGTCCAGCTCACCCGACTTCAGCTTTTTGCGGAACATCTCGCGTGTCGCATCACGGGCGTCCTTACCGGCGATGGCCTCGATCACGCGGTCCTCGGCGGCTTGGTGCGCCTTGGCCTTTACGTCCTCGCGCATATGTTCGCGGGTCATCGCGATGGCGCTGTCCACCAGATCGCGGATGATCTGTTCAACGTCGCGACCGACATAGCCGACCTCGGTGAACTTGGTCGCCTCGACCTTGATGAAGGGCGCGCGGGCCAGTTTGGCCAGACGGCGGCTGATCTCGGTTTTGCCGACGCCGGTCGGGCCGATCATCAGGATGTTCTTGGGATACACCTCGTCGCGCAGATCATCGCCCAGTTGCTTGCGCCGCCAACGGTTGCGCAGGGCCACGGCGACGGCGCGTTTCGCGTCTTTCTGCCCGATGATGAAGCGATCCAGTTCGCTGACGATTTCACGAGGGGTCAGGTCGGTCATTTGCTGATGCTTTCCACGGTCAGGTTGCCATTGGTGTAGACGCAGATGTCGGCGGCGATTGCCATGGCGCGGCGTGCTATGGCTTCGGCGTCATGGTCGCTGTCCATCAGCGCCCGCGCGGCTGCCAGAGCGTAATTCCCGCCGGATCCGATGGCGGTCACGTCATGTTCGGGCTCCAGCACGTCGCCCGCGCCGGTGATCACGAACATCTCGGTGCCGTCGCTGACGATCAGCATCGCCTCCAGCTTTTGCAGGTACTTGTCGGTG
Organism: Thalassobius vesicularis; assembly: GCF_004799325.1. Taxonomy (GTDB): domain Bacteria; phylum Pseudomonadota; class Alphaproteobacteria; order Rhodobacterales; family Rhodobacteraceae; genus Thalassobius; species Thalassobius vesicularis. Next base: position 623,379 of record NZ_SSMD01000001.1, on the reverse strand, counting down.
CGCCAGTCCTTGGCCAGTTCGACGCTGGCGCGGGCCAGTTGGCCGGGGGTGGCCTCCAGCTTTTTCTCAAGCCGTTCCAACAGGGTGAACGCATCGGCGGTCGAGCCCGCGAACCCCGCCACTACGTCATATCCGCCGGGGGACAGTCGGCGCACCTTGCGCGCGGTGCCCTTGATCACGGTCTGGCCTAGGGAAACCTGCCCGTCGCCGGCGATCACCACCTTGCCGCCTTTCTTGACACCGATAATCGTGGTGCCGTGCCATCCGGGGAATTTGTCGTCCGCCATTTGCGCCCTCCGTTTGCTTCAACGCTATATGGAACCTGCCGCACCTGCACACAAGGGTTCCGCTTGTCTGGGGCGAGCCGCAGCGATAGCCTGCGCCGCATGAGCGAGCGGAAAGTCCTGCGTTTTTACCTCGAAGACAGCCTGCGGGACAGCGCCCGCGAAGGCACGCATAATTTCATCGGTCAGATTGCCCGCCTGGCGCAAAGCGCCGGGTTTTCGGTGGAATATCGGGGCAATTCGCTGGCCGAGCGTACCGCCAGCATCGCCCGCGACGGCTATGCCCTGTTTCACATGGAACAACCCACGACCGAGCGCGGCCTGTGTTTCCGGCGCGTCTATCACTATCCGTTCTGGGCGATCGAGCCGACGAACGAACGCTGGGACTGGCGCGTCGCCAAGGCTGCGTTCAATCCCCGCGAAACCGACCCGAAGCTGGCGCGCCCGTTTTACCGCCGCTGGCAGCAGCGCCTTTTCAAGGACGCGCCCGCCACGGCCACGCAAGAGGGATTCATCTTTGTCCCGCTTCAGGGGCGGCTGTTGGAAAGACGCTCGTTCCAGCTGGTCAGCCCGGTCGAGATGATCCTGTCGACCCTACAACATGATCCGAAACGGCAGGTCATCGCCACGCTGCACCCGAATGAACATTACACCCGCGAGGAACAGAAACGGCTGGAGCAGTTGCAGGAACGGTTCTCGCATTTCCACGTCAAAACCGGTGGCATGGTCGAGCTGCTGCGGACCTGCGATTACATCGTGACCGAGAACTCCTCGGTCGCGTTCAACGGCTATTTCTTCGGTAAGCCCAGCGTGCTGTTCGCGCGCTCGGATTTCCACCACATCGCCGCCAGCGTCGAACATCTGGGCGTGGCCCACGCGTTTGCGGATGTCACCCAGATGCGGCCCGATTACGCGCGCTACATCCATTGGTTCTGGCAGCAGATGTCGATCAACGCGGGCCGCCCCGAGGCCCCCGAGCGGATCGCCGAGGCCCTGCGCCGCAACGGCTGGCCCATATGAAAAAACCCCGGCGCCGGGCCGGGGTTTTTCCGTGAAATCGGGGTTGGATCAGATCGAGTCTTTGATCCAGGCCTGCAGCGCGGCCTTGGGCGCGGCGCCAGCGCGGTTCGAAACCACCTGACCGTCCTTGAAGATGAACAGCGCGGGGATGCCACGCACACCCATTGCAGCGGCCGAGTTCGGATTCTGGTCCACGTCGACCTTGGCGATCTTCACCTTGCCTTCCAGCTCTTTCGCCAGCTCTTCCAGCGACGGGCCGATCTGTTTGCAGGGGCCGCACCATTCCGCCCAGAAATCCACCACAACGGGGATGTCCGAGTTTTTGACTTCGGCGTCGAAGGTTGCATCGGTAACGGCGACGGTGGCCATATCAGTTCTCCTGAAAGAGTGGGTTTGGAGAGGAACCTAGAAAGCAACCCCCCCAGCGTCAAGGGAGCGTCACCTGTTCCAGTGCCGCAGTCGTCAATTCAGTGGGCAGCAGCATCAATTCCGCGGTTCTTGTCCACAGGATTGCCGTCTCGATCCGCCGGTCCGGGTAAATCTGCGCCAGCGCCACGGCATATGCCCCCAACTGCCGCAGCAGGCCATCTGGTACGTTTTCGGGGCGATTTGGTACAACGGCGTTTGTCTTGTAATCGACGATCAGCACCCGGTCCGAGGTCAGCACCAGCCGGTCGATCACGCCATGCATCCGCCGCCCAAGGCCGGGCAGGTCGGCGGTCACCGGCACCTCGGGCAGCGAGTCCGGGCCGAACAGAAAGCCAAGCGCCGGATTGCCCAGAACGCCCGCCGCCTCGGACAGCAGTTCTTCGGTTTGAGGGCTGCCGTCGCAGACAACCTGCGCAACGGTCGGCCAGTCGTCGGGGTCGGTGCCGGGCAGGTGTTCCAACAGGGCGTGCAACCAGCTGCCGCGCTCCATCGCGGCCTCTTCGTCTAGGCCTGCCTCTCCGGCAAGGGCCTTGGCGCCGCCCAGATCCGAGGGGCTGAGCGTGCCCGTGGTCTTCTCGGGCTGCGTCGCGGGTTCGGTGAAATATCCGGGCAAGATCGTTTCGGTCTGCGCTGCCTGCCCCTCGGGTTCTGACACGGGCGGCGTCCAGTCACCCACAGACAGGCCCAACCCCTCACCAGCAGGCGTGGGCAGCGCCCCGGCCCCAAGCCGAAGCGCGGCCTGACGGACCTTGTCGTACCAACTGCCGTCGCCCTCTTTCCAGTCGCCAGCACCGGCCAGCATCAGCCACTTTTCGGCGCGCGTCATGGCGACGTAAAGCAGCCGGTCGCTTTCGGCCTGCTCTCGCGCGGCATCCTCGGCGCGGGCGGCGTCCAGCAGGGGGGGCAGGTCACTGCTAGGCGGTTTCCAGTAGGGCGCGCCGTCCACGACCTGCACATCCCCGCGATTGGGCGAGGGCCGGTTCAGTGCGTCGGGCAGGATCACGATCGGAGCCTCCAGCCCCTTGGCGCCGTGCACCGTCATGACGCGGATCTGGTCCTGCGCGGCGTCCATCTGGCGCTTGATCTCCAGATCGTCGGTCACCATCCATTCCAGAAAGCCCTTGAGGCTGGGGATCGCGTTCCGCTCATACGCCAGCGCCTGCGCGAGGAAGGCGTTGATGCCGTCCTCGGCCTCGACCCCAAGGCGGGCCAGCAGTTTGCGGCGGCCGTCATGCAGGGTCAGAATGCGCTCGATCAGGTCGTAGGGGCGCAAGAAGTCGGTTTGGCCACGTAGATCGTCCAGCACGGCCATTTCCGCCGGATACTCGGCGGCGCGTTTACGCATCGCTTCCCACAGGAACGGCTCTTTGCGGCTGTGCGCCAGTTGGAACAGCTGCTTTTCCGACCACCCAAACAGCGGGGATTTCAGCGCGACGGCCAGGCTAAAGCTGTCTTCGGGCGTAGAGAGGAACGACAAAAGCGCGGCCAGATCCTTGACCGCCAGTTCGGCCCCGACCTTCATCCGGTCAGCCCCGGCGATGTCCAGGTTGCGGGCCTTGCAGGCGCGGATGATCTCGGGGAACAGGCCCGAGCGTTTGCGCACCAGCACCAGAAAATCACCCGGAGTCACCGCGCGCATCCGGTACGTCCCGCTATGGCCGATCTCTTCGGGGATCGGGTGGCGGTCGCGGATCAGGCGTTCGATCGTGTCGGCGATATGCTCGGCCAGGCGCACGTTGTGGTGCTTTTCGCTCAGCCTGTCGACGGGATCGTCCCATTCCTCCTCGGTGTCGTCTTTCACCTTGGCGATGACGGGCCAGATATCGACCCGGCCGGGCATCTGGCCCTTGAAGGCGATGTGCTGGCCGGTGTCCGGAAAGCCCGAGTCCGCGTGGTTGCGGAAGGTTTCATCCACCAACCCCAGAACGGCCTGAGACGAGCGGAACGAGTATTTCAGTTCTTTCTGCGCAAGCGGGCGGTCCGTGCCATCCAGGCGCGCGGCGAATTCGGCCTGCATCCGGTCGAACTCGCGCGGATCGGCGCCCTGGAACGAGTAGATCGACTGTTTCTTGTCGCCCACCACGAAGATCGTGCGTTCGGCCCCGCCGCGGGCACCCTCGCCGCTGGTGAATTCCTGCGCCAGCAACTCGATCACGCGCCACTGCGCCGGCGAGGTATCCTGCGCCTCGTCCACCAGAATGTGGTCGATCCCGCCGTCCAATCGGTACAGCACCCACGCGGCGACGGTCGGGTCGGTCAGCAGATCGCGGGCGCGCAGGATCAGGTCGTCGAAATCCAGCCAGCCGCGCTCTTGCTTCTTGCGTTCGTAGGTGGGCAGGAACAGCCCCGCGAAATCGTGCAAAACGGCGGTCTTGCGCGCCGCAGCAAGCGCCAGCCGCCGGGGGCGCGCATCCTCGACCCGGCGCATCAGCGCCTCTAGCTGGTCCAGCTTCGTGCCCAGCAGTGGGCGGGTATCCTTGGTCGGGAAAGAGCCTATCTTGGCCTGAAACGCCTTTTGGCCGGACTTGTTCAGGAACACCCCTTCGAGGGTTTGCATCGCGTCCAGCCCCGGCCCGGTGACGGTGGCCAGCTGGGTCGCGGCCTTTACGTCATTCGTGGTGCCAGCATTCAGGACGGGCAAGATCTCGGCCAAAAGCTCGACCTCGCCGCCCAGAAAGACCTCGGCCAGCAGGGCGGCTTCGGTGTAATCCTCTGGGACGCCCAGCCGTTCCAGGCAGGCGGGCAGCGTCATCGGCGGCTGAAATTCTGCCCGCCGCCCGACCAGATCTCGTGTCAGCCCGGCGAAATCGTTGCTGGTGACATAGGCGGCGACGGCCTCCAGCTTGTGCCGCTGGGGGCCCTCGGCGATCTCGCGCAGGACTTCTTCTTGCAGCAGCGCGGCGGCGCGATCCTCCATCTCGGTGAATTGCGGGCTGACCTTTGCCTCTAGCGGAAAGCGGCGCAGCAGCGAGGCGCAGAACGAGTGGATGGTCTGGATTTTCAGCCCGCCCGGCGTCTCGATGGCGCGGGCAAACAGGGTGCGGGCGTTTCGCAGTTCCTCGGAGGTGACGTCGCCTTCGACCCCCAGATCAACCAGTTGGTGGCGCAGGTCATCGTCGCGCAGCATGGCCCACTCGCCCAGACGCTTGAACAACCGGTTCTGCATCTCAGAGGCGGCGGCCTTGGTGTAGGTCAGGCACAGGATGTGCTGCGGCTGGACCTTGCGCAGCAACAGGCGCGCCACGCGGTCGGTCAGAACGCGGGTTTTGCCGGACCCCGCATTTGCGGACAGCCAGGTGGACCAATCGGGCCGGGCCGCCTGAACCTGGGCTTCGGTTGCATCGTCACGCATCGCTCAGGTCCTCTTTGACGGGGTCCGAGGTCAAATCCCACTCGCCAAAGCGCGACAGCGGATCGTAGTCGGAAACATCCTGTTCCTTGAACATCGCGCGGCGGGCGGTGAAGCCTTTATCAGGCTCTAAATAGGCCGAAATCAGGTTTTGGAACTTCTGCCAGACCACATCCGCGGGCTCAGTCTCCAGCGGCGCGGGCGCCTCGACCGGGCTGGCGCCAAGGCCAATATAGATCGCGGCGGCCACTTTCAGCGGGCCGATGGGATCAAAGCCGCCGCGCTCCAGCATCGCGGCCTCAAGCAGCAGCTGCTTGTCGAACTGTTGCTGTTGTTTCTTCGATGGCGGGGTCGAGGTCTTATAGTCGTAGATCACCGCCTGCCCGTGGTCGTCCACGTCGATACGGTCGGCCTTGCCGGTCAGGGTAAAGCCAAGCGCGGGCAGCTCGGCCTTGCCGTCAGCCTCTAGCCGGGCGGGGTTGGAGGTCTCGCGGCGTTTCAGTTCCTGCTGCACGAACCAGTCGGAAATCCGCGCGATCCGCGCAAGCCAGAGGCTGCGGATCTCGGGCCAGGGGGCCTTGGCGTCCAGCACCTCTTGCGCGATCTGGTTCAGGCGCGCGGCGGTCAATTGGTCGGGGGCAGAGTCCTTGATGAACGCCTCGAACACGCTGTGCAGGATGGTACCGCGCAGCATCGCGTCGGGCACTTTCATCAACGGGTCCAGCGGGCGCAGATTCAGGATGCGCTTGGCGTAGACGAAATAGGGGTCGCGGATCAGTTTCGACACATCCGTCACCGACATCTCGCGCAACCGCGCTTCGGCGGGCGGGCACGGGGATGGGCGCTGGGCGGGGTCGGTTTGGCCGGGTTTTTCAAGCTCGCGCGCCATGAGAAGCCATCCGGCACCCCGATCCCGCGCGCCTTGCAACGCGGCGGGGCCATCCTGTTCCGGCAGCCCGTTCAGCAGGTTCATGACGCGGTTGACCCAGCGCGACGGCACCGTTTGCGCATCGTCCGAGCGGATCGAGCGGGTTAGCCACACCTCGGGCGCGGCGATAGCCTGCTGAAAGTCGTGGGCGGACAGGCCGATTCGACGCTCGGGCAACAACAGACCCGATTTCAGCCGCATCTGCCGGTTCAGCCACGGATCGGGCGAGGGTGCCTCGGGCCAGCTGCCCTCGTTCAGCCCGGCCAGGATCAGCAGATCGGCGCCTTGAACGCGTGCCTCCAGCGTACCCCAAATCAGGATGTTTGCGTGGGGCGTGTCCGGGTTGCGGACCTCTTGCCGGGACAGGATCGCGCCGAACATGTCGGCATAATCGCGGGCGTTCATCTCGCCGCCGCTGTTGGATTCCTGCACCAGTTCGTCAACGGTTTTGCGCGCGCTGCGCCCGGCGTCTTCCTTCCAAAGCTCGGACTGCCGTTCGGGGGTCGAGCCATCAGCCAGCGCCTCGGCCAGGGCAAGGTGCCGGTCCAGCCAGTCGGTCAGGGGCATCGTGTCGGCGATCTGATCCACGAAACAGGCGATCACCCACTCGATCCAATCGGCGGATCCCTCATGCCTGACGGCAAAGGCGCGTAGGGTGTCGGGGGTCGGATAAGGGATGCCCTTGCGGCGGATGTGCAGCTCCAACTCGCGCGACCAGCGCAGGTGCGGACCGCGCCCGCCACCCGAGTGGGTCAGCGGGTGAAACAGCAGGGTCAGCAGCGATTCCGAGGTCAGTTTCTGGTGAAACAGAGCCGAAACGTGCCGCAGGAACCGCCCCGGAGGCGACAGCTGCAACGGCGTGCCCGCGCTGTCATCGGGGACGATATTCCAGCGCGCTAGGGTGGCCGTCACCTGCCGCGTCAGCATCCGGTCGGGCGTGATCAGCGCGGCGGTGATCCCCTCGGCCGCGGCCTGGCGCAGACGCATGGCGATCGCCAACGCCTCTTCGCGCTGCGAGGGGGCCTCTAGCAGCGTGACGCGCTCCATCGCCGTGGACAGATCAGGCAGCGACGGCCCCTCGGTCAGCCATCTGTCTGTCACCGGCGCGGGCCGCAACGCCAGAGAGACGAGCGTGTTCCGCTCCGGACAGATACCAATGCTGTCGTCCCATGGCTGGACGTCCTGAGGGGCAAGGCCAAGCTCGTCCATCAGCTTGCGGAACCGGTATTGCGGGTGGTCCTCGGAGCTAAGCGGGTCGGCCAGGTCGTCCCAGCCCGACAGCGGCATGTCGAAGTCAAAGCCGGGCAACACGATCGCACCTTGCGGCAGCTTGGCCACGGCGCGCATCAGCTGCATCGTCGTGCCGCGCGACCCGGTCGAGCCCGCGATGATCACCGGGTTTTGCGGCGGGGAGGCTTGCCAGATCTCTGCCAGCGTCTCGATCACCATGCGCTGGCGGGTTTCCTTGTCGGGCGCCTCAAGTGTGTTGTCGAAATAGTGCTGGACGATGTCCAGGAACCGCAGCGCGCGTTTCCAGTGGCCGGACTCGTCGCTGACGTCCAGCGTCTGGATGGTTTCGGGGTCCACGCCCTCGCCGTGCATTTCGTCCAGCAGGGCGGCCAGACTGTCGGCCAGATCGTAAAGCGAGGAGCGAGGCGCCAGGTCCGGTTCGGTCTCCAGCAGGGCCGAGACAAGCTGCGTGATCTCCAGTCGCCTGCGCAGCGGGGGCACGGGCGGGGGGATTTGCGGCAAACCGGCACCCAGCGACAGGTCGGTGACCAGTTGCAGGCGGGGCAACAGCAGCGCGGGGCCAGCGTCGAACAGATCGCGGACGCGGCGCTGCATTCGGCGTGTGTTCAGCACCAGTTGCGTGCGGGCCAGCGCCTCGGGTGGGCGGCCTTCGTGGCGCTGCGACAGGCCCCGGACCAAGGCGCGCGGGAAATCCACCCCCAAAGGGATGCCAAAGACGCGAGGCTTGTCCGAAGGCTCAAACATGCGTGTACCCGATCATACGCTCGGCCAGCGCGATCCCTTCGGGACGGCCGACATCACACCACTGACCGGGATAGGATAGTCCGAACAGCCGCCGTTGGGCCAGCATGCGATTCCACAAAAGGTTGAGCGAGAAAGCGTCCTCGGGGATCTCGGCCAGCAGATCGGGTTTCAGGATTTGCAGACCGGAATAAACCTGCCCCGGCCCGCGCGTCAGGCGGTTTTCGCTGTCGGCGACAAAGTCCCCCTGCCCGGTATGGCCCACCGCGTTTTCCAGCGGGATGCACAGCAGCAGCGCGTCCATCTGGTCAGGGTTCCACGCGTGCAGCAGCTGTTGCAATGGGTTCGGGCCAGCCCAGACCGCATCGGTGTTCATCGTGAAAACCGGGCCATTGCCCAGCAAAGGCAGAGCTTTTCGTAGCCCGCCGCCTGTTTCAAGAATGCGGTCGCTTTCGTCCGAGATCGCGATGTCCCGGCCCGCCAGATGGGTGCGGATCGCGTCGGGCAGGTAGTGCACGTTCACCACCGTCCGAGCGGGCTGGATCGCCTCGACCAGTTCCAGCGCGTGGTCCAGCAGCGGTTTGCCCGCGACCTCGATCATCGGTTTGGGGCGATCGGCGGTCAGTGCCCCCATCCGGGTGCCAAACCCCGCCGCGAACAACATCACAGAGTCGGGACGCATCCGGCCTGATCCTTGAGTTTCTTCAGCGCGTCGGGTGTGGGCGCCGGCAGGGCGCGGATCATGTCGGCGACGGGTGCCAGCGCGGGGTGGTTCAGGCCGGCCATCAGGTGATCCCAGACGCGGGGGATCAGGTCGACGTAATGCGGTTTGTTGAAGTGCAGCGACAGGCGGGCGAACACCCCCAGAATGCGCAGGTTCCGCTGAACGCCCAGCACTTGGTAGGCGGCGGTGAATGCGTCACTATTCCAGCCGGATTTGGCGATATAGTGGGCGATCATCGCGGCCTCGACCGGGGCCGAGACATCGCGGCGCGCGTCTTTCAACAGCGACACCAGATCATAGGCGGGGTGCCCGGTTCGGGCGTCCTGAAAGTCCAGCAGCCCGACCCGTTGCGCGCCCTCGCGGTCCGGCAGCCACAGCAGGTTTTCGGCGTGATAGTCGCGCTGGATCAGGACGGTCTGGTCGGGCGCGTGCGTCTTCAGGATTGGTAGGAACGCGGCCTCGAATTCAGCCTGTCCAGCCTCGTCCCCTAGGACCCCACGTCGATACCAGCGCCAGGCCAGGCCGGCCATCTGGGTCATGAACTCGGGCGAGTAGGCGTCCAGTTCGGGCGGCGGGGTGCGGTGCAGGGTAAGCAGGACATCGGTAGCGGCCTCGTACAGCGGTTGCTCGGTCGCGGGGTCACGGGCGACGACGCGGGCGAACAGATCGTCGCCCAGATCCTCGAGCAGCAGAAAGCCATGCGCTTCGTCCTCGGCTAGGATGCGCGGCGCGCTTAGCCCGGCGCCGTCCAGAAACCGGGCGATGCGGACGAAGGGGCGGATATCCTCGCCCTTTTCCGGGGGGGCATCCATCAGAACGGCCGAGGCATCGCCGCGCCAAAGCCGGTAATATTTCCGGTTCGAGGCATCGCCCGCCAGATTTTCACGCCGCGCCCCGGCCCAATCGGTCGTGGCAACGAAACGGTCCGCTAGGGTTGCGCGGTCGGTCATAGCAGGCCCTCCAGCCGGGTGGCCCATCCGGGGCCGGTTGCCGTCATGATACGGCTGTCGTCGGGTTCGGCCCGAAAGGCAAGCGTCAAGGCAGTGTCCGGCGCCAGATCGCCCAGCCGGTCGGGCCATTCCACCAGGCAAATCGCGGTCTCGAACGCCTCTTCCAGGCCCAGTTCGATCGCCTCGTTCGGGTCGGTCAGGCGGTACAGATCGGCGTGCCAGATTTCACACGCGGGGCCGTCATAGACCTGCACCAAGGTGAAGGTCGGCGAGGGCACGTCCTCGGGCTCGGCCATCAGCGATTGGATCAGGCTGCGGGCGAAATGGGTCTTGCCCGCGCCGATCCCGCCCTCCAGCAGGATCACGTCACCGGCATGCAGCCGTTTTCCCAGCTCTGCGGCAAAGCGAGCGGTGTCGTCTGGGTCTTGAAACCGGGTGGTCAGGGGCGCGTCTGGCATGCGCCCGAGATTACCCGACCGCGCGCCACCCGCAAGCAGGTTCAGGCGGGCTGTTCCAGCAACGGCAACCGGGGTTGGGCCTGTATCTCGGTAAAGTTGACGGCGAATGCGCCCCCGATTAGCGGGCGGACGGAGCATGACAGGCACCCCCCGTCATCCAGCGGCAGGTTCAACGCATGTGTCAGGCCGGGGCGCAGCTCGGACAGGTCGGCCCCCGGCGCAAGGCGCGTGCGCCAAAGCCGCGTGGCGTCGGTCAGGCTCATGTCGGCAAAGGTGCTGTCGGGATCGCTGTCCCACATCACGCGATAGGCGCTGTTGGCGAACAGCAGAACCTTGGCCGACGAAAACACCGCGACCGCCTGGGGCAGCCCATCCACCACCGATTGCAGCATGTCCAACTGCGCGCGGAATCGGCGGGTCAGCAACACTTCCGAGCTGATATCCTCGAATAGGAACGCAATCGCGCCGTCCGGGTGGGGCCGGCCGCTGACGCGATAGGTCAGGCCGTTGGGCAGGCTCCACGTCTCGGCATAGCGCCCATCCGCTGCCGCATCGATCAGCTCGGTCAGGTTCTCGCGCCAGCTGCCGTAGTTCTTCGGCTCGGGCATGATCTGCATGTCGCGCAGCCGGTCAAAGAAGCTGAGCAACGAGGGGCGCGCGCTCAGGAATTCCGGAGACAGGCTCAGCAAATCGATCAGCGCGGGGTTGAACAGCGCCAACTGGCGTTTGCGGTCGAAGATCACCAGCCCGATCGACAGTTGCGCAAAGGTCTTGGTCAGGGTTTGCACGAAATTGCGTTGGGCGATTTCCGCCTGCACCACTGCGTTGATGTCGATGGCATAATGCATCCGCCCGTTTTTGGTTTTCGACGAGGTGACATCGAACCAGATGTTGCTGTCGTTGTCCTTCAACGTCAGCGACAGCCGCGTGCGGGGGTTCCCGGTGGGCGATGGCTCGGGCAGGTCAAACAGAACCGGCAGGCCGGTGCCGCTGGTCGTGTGTGCGTTGTCGGCCAGATGCAGATAAGCCTCGTTCGCCCAGGTGATCCGGTTTTCGCAGTCAGTAGCCCAGATTGGATAGGGGCTGCCCTCGACGGCTTGCGTTAGCGTGTCCATCTTGCGGTCGGACAGCAGTTTGGCGTGGATATCGGCGGGTTGCGCCAGGGTGTTTCCGGCTTGCAGCAGCGTGACGCGCGTCAGGTCGTTGATGCGTTCCAGCAGCAGTTCGGCGTCATCCTCGGGGATATTGGTCGGGCAGGTGATGATATCGGCGTCCATCTCCTCGGGGGCTTCGGGCAGGCTGGGAAAACGCGGCATCAGCACTTCGCGCAGTTGCTCCCAATCGGTGGCACCCCTGCCCTGCCCGGTCTCCAGCAGCCATTCGCCCCCGCCCGAGGCATTCAGCAGGCGCCGCCCTTCGAACAGAAAGCGCGCATCGTGGTCTGGCAAACCGCGCGCGGACCGGACCGGGCGCACATGTGTCATGATGTGATAGGCGGCGGCCCCGGCAGCGGTTGCAGAGAACAACGAGGTTAGCAGGATCGTGGTCAACGCAATCATGGCGCCCCCGGGTGGAAATACTCGGAGAGGTTGCGGAGACAAAGGTTAACAAAAGGTTAACATCACAAGCTTTCAGAGGCTTAGAGGCTTGTTTTCACCCAACGGAACAACATTTTCCCCGATTTGCGCGTCAATTTTCGTGCGCGGCCAAACAACCTCTACGATAGCGCCGATCTGCTGAGTCGGATTGTGACGATGCGACCCCGGTTCGCGCCCGTTCGCAAAGCTCAGCTCGGCCCCGGACCGTTCCAGCAACGTCTTTGCGATGAACAGGCCCAGACCCATGCCCTCGTATTCCGGGCGCTGGGCGTGGTCTGCGGAACTGCGTCGCCGCCGCATGAATGGATCGCCGATCTTGCCGATCAGATGCGCGGGGTATCCGGCCCCGTCGTCCATGATGCGGATGACGATGGTGTCGTCGCTCCACTCGGTTTCGACCCAGACGTTATCGGTGGCGAAATCCACGCCGTTCTGGATCAGGTTCCGCAGCCCGTGGATGATTTCCGGCCGCCGCAGGATCGAGGGTTGCTGGGTCGGGTCCAGCCCCTCGGCGTGCTGATCCAGGTGGATGTCCTTGCCGCGGCCCATATGCGGCTCGGCGGCTTCGCGGATCACGGCGGACAGTGGCGCCTGACGCATGTGCAGGTCGTCCTTACCGGCCCGGCCCATCGAGCGCATGATGTCCCGGCACCGATCCGCCTGTTCCTTGATCAGGCGCGCGTCCTCTTGCAGGTCGGGGCGGTCGTCCAGCTCCTCGATCAGCTCGGCGCTGGTCAGTTTGATCGTGGCAAGGGGCGTGCCAAGCTCATGCGCCGCCGCCGCGACGATGCCGCCGATATCGGTCAGCTTCTGTTCCCGCGACAGCGCCATATAGGTGGCCTGCAACGCGTCGGACATCGAGTGCATCTCGACCGTCACCTTGCGCGAATAAATCCCCAGGAACACCACCGCGATCACGATCGCCGCCCAGTTGCCGAACACGAAAATCTCGGGCACCCGCAGGATAAAGCCCTGTTCCGTCCGCAGCGGCAGGTGGAATTCGGCCAGCAGCGTCACCGCCAGGATCGCCGTGATCGCCAGAAACACCGTCGAGCGCAACGTCAGCGCCGAGGCCGACACCGTCACCGGCCCAAGGATCAGGATCGAGAACGGATTGTGCAGGCCACCGGTCAGGTACAGCAGCAGGCTCAGTTGCAGCAGGTCGAACAGAACCATCAGCAGGTTTTCGTTTTCCGTCAGGCGCTTGCTTTGCGGAAAGATGAACATCGCGATCAGGTTGCCGACGACGGACACGCTGACCACCAGCAGGCACAGACCGAATTCCAGCTTCAGGTTCAGCACGTGTTGGGCGACCAGTAGGGCAATCACCTGGCCCGCAATGGCAACCCAGCGCAGCAGCGTGATCGTGCGCAACTTGATCCAGTTGCCGCGGTCGCGGCCCTTGGTCACCCCGAAATTCGTCTGGTTCATGTGCGCCGCTTCGTCCCGTTGAACTTTGGGGTTCAGTGTTAAATATGCATGGACAACAGATCAATAACGTTCCCGAGGAGGGAATCCCATGTCCCGCGCCCTGATTGCCGTCACCTCTGCCGTTGCCGTTGCCGCCATGCTGGGCGCCACTTGGTACGTGTCCTCGGGGCCCGACCAGACGGACAAGTACGCGCAATGCCGGACCGGGGCTGTCGCGGGCGGAACCTCGCAGATCGGCGGGGCGTTCACGCTGGTGGATGAAAACGGCAAGACCGTCACCGACAAGGACGTGATCGACCAGCCCAGCCTGCTGTATTTCGGCTATACCTTCTGCCCCGACGTTTGCCCGCTGGACAATTCCCGCAACGCCGATGCGATCGAGATCCTGGAAAACCGCGGCACCATCGTGAAGCCGGTCTTCATCTCGATCGACCCGGACCGCGACACCCCCGAGGTCGTCCGCGATTTCACCGACAACCTGCACCCCCGTATGCTGGGCCTGACCGGCACGCCCGAGCAGGTGAAGGCCGCCAGCCAGGCCTATCGCACCTTCTACCAGAAACAGAAACCGGACGAAGGCGACGAGGAATACTATCTGATCGACCACTCGACCTTTGCCTATCTGGTTTTCCCCGAAGACGGGTTCATCGAGTTCTTCCGACGCGATCAGTCACCCGAAAGTATGGCCGAGCAGATCCAGTGCTTTATGGATGCCAGATAACAACCTGCGAATGTTTGACGCAGGCAACGGGCCGGGATAGAACAACTTTTAACCCATCGTAGCGGCCCGGAGGAGACTGGCATGGCTGAGGCGCATCAGGATATCGGCGAGGACAAAACCCTCCTTCTGGTGGATGACGACGAGCCGTTCCTGAAAAGACTGGCCAAAGCGATGGAAAAGCGCGGGTTCGAGGTGGAAACCGCCGGCTCTGTCGCCGCTGGTAAGGCCATCGCCACCGCCCGTCCGCCCGCCTACGCGGTCTGCGACCTGCGGCTTGAGGACGGCAATGGCCTGGACGTGGTCGAAGTGCTGCGTGAGAAACGCCCCGATTGCCGGATCGTCGTGCTGACGGGCTATGGCGCGATTGCCACCGCCGTGGCCGCGGTCAAGATCGGCGCTACTGACTATCTGTCGAAACCGGCGGATGCGACCGACATCACCAACGCGCTGCTGGCCAATGGCGATGCCCTGCCCCCGCCCCCGGAAAACCCGATGAGCGCGGATCGCGTCCGTTGGGAACATATCCAGCGCGTGTACGAACTGTGCGACCGCAACGTTTCCGAAACCGCGCGCCGGTTGAACATGCACCGCCGTACGCTGCAGCGCATCCTGGCCAAGCGTAGCCCGCGCTAAGCCATCTGCCGTAACAGATCGTCCAGCCGCGCCGTGTAGGCCGTGCGTACCTCGACCGGGGGGCGCAGGCGGATGTCCATGCCCTTGGTAAAGAACGGATCGGGCTTGCCGAACAGCTTGTTCGCCTCGGATTCCGAGAACCCGGCGATCTGGGTCGCCTCCATCCAGGCGCTGATGGTGTCGGCGCGCTTGATCTGTTTCTTGATCGCGGCCGGGATATGGGCGGGCAGCCCGAACCGGATGTGGATCGCGGCGGTCAGGCGTTGATCCAGCTCGCCGTAGGCGGGGCCGATCGCGGCCTTCACCGGGCTGATCATGTCTCCGATCACATACTCGGGCGCATCGTGCAGCAGCGCCGCCACCTGCCATTTCACACCGATGCCGGGGTTCATCCGGTTGAACAGCTGCTCGACCAGCAGCGAGTGTTCGGCCACCGAATAGGCATAGTCGCCCAGCGTCTGCCCGTTCCAGCGGGCGACAAAGGCCAGACCGTGGGCGATGTCCTCGATCTCGATATCCATCGGAGTCGGGTCCAGCAGATCCAGCCGTCGGCCGGACAGCATGCGTTGCCATGCGCGGGGGGGCTTTGCCATGTCTACCTCAGGGTTTTGCCCCGGTTATAGCACCCGATCCGCCGGGGCAAAGACCCTGTTGGCGTGCAGCTTGCGTTTCAGCTCGTACCCCAGGTGGCCCAGCCGCGCCTTGATCCAGCGTTTGTGGCGGAACTCCTCTAGGATCAGGATCGGCTGGCAACGGGCGATCAGCCGCAAGGCCCCGTCCAGCGCCGCGCGCTCGTGCCCTTCGACGTCCAGTTGCAGGATGCTGATGCGCCGGTCATCCGGGATCACCGTGTCCAGCTGGATCGCCGGAACGGTTTCTACGCCGGGCCCGTCCTCGGTCACGTAACGGCTGTGCCCGCCCAGCGGATTGCCCTGCGCATCACGCGTCCGGAACCGGATCGGCGCGTCCGAGTTTGATACGGCGGCATGGGTCAGCACCACGTTTTCCAACCCATTCAGCGCAATGGTCCGCGTCGCATGGGCGTAGGAATTCGGGTTCGGCTCGAACGCCCAGATCCGGGCGTCGGGGGCGATTGCCGCACTCAGCCCCGGCAGGAAGTCCCCGAAGAACGTGCCGGCATGGATGATATCGCCATCCCCCGCGTGCTCGCGCATGAAGCGGATCGTCTCGGGCTCATAGACCTGTCCGTCAGTCACCAGCCGCACGGCGGGGCGATGCTCCAACCCCTCGGGGACCGAGTAGCGCCCGTATTCGTTGCTGGCCAGGATTTCCGGAAACTTGTCCATATCGCCGCTCGTACCGCCCAATACCCGCAAAGAACCATCCAGCAGGCCCTTTGGCAAGGATTTGACCCGGCGCTTGTCATTGTTACATCACTGCAAGAGTGCTAGACGCCCCTCAACAACGCAGGAGCAAGACCCGTGACCGATTATATCGTCAAAGACATCGCCCTGGCCGAGTATGGCCGCAAGGAACTGGACATCGCCGAAACCGAGATGCCGGGCCTGATGGCCTGCCGCGCTGAATTCGGGGACAGCAAGCCGCTGAAAGGTGCGCGCATCGTCGGGTCTTTGCACATGACCATTCAGACGGCCGTTCTGATTGAAACCCTGGTTGCGCTGGGTGCCGACGTGCGCTGGGCGTCGTGCAACATCTTCTCGACGCAAGACCACGCAGCCGCCGCGATTGCCGCGGGCGGCACCCCGGTCTTTGCGATCAAGGGCCAGACGCTGGAGGAGCACTGGGATTATCTGGACCGCTCCTTCATGTTCCCCGAGGGCGCAAACATGATCCTGGACGATGGCGGCGACGCCACGCTGTATGTCCTGTTGGGCGCACGCGCCGAAGCCGGAGAGGACATCATCCCGGTTCCCGCCTCTGAGGAAGAGACCGTCATCAAGGCGCAGATCATGAAGCGCATGAAAGCGTCGCCCGGCTGGTTCACCAAGACCCGCGATGCGATCATCGGCGTGTCCGAGGAAACCACCACCGGCGTTCACCGCCTGTACGAGCTGCAGAAATCGGGCCGCCTGCCCTTCCCGGCGATCAACGTCAATGACTCGGTCACCAAGTCGAAGTTCGACAACAAGTATGGCTGCAAGGAATCGCTGGTCGATGGTATCCGTCGCGCCACCGACACCATGATGGCCGGTAAGGTCGCCGTGGTCTGCGGTTATGGCGATGTGGGCAAAGGCTCGGCCGCGTCGCTGCGTGGCGCCGGTGCCCGCGTGAAAGTCACCGAGATCGACCCGATCTGCGCCCTGCAAGCGGCAATGGACGGCTACGAAGTTGTCCTGCTCGAAGACGCCGTGCGCACCGCCGACATCTTTGTCACCACCACTGGCAACAAGGACGTCATCCGCATCGAGCATATGCGCGAGATGAAGGACATGGCGATCGTCGGCAACATCGGCCACTTCGACAACGAAATTCAGGTCGCGGCGCTGAAGAACCACAAGTGGACCAACATCAAGGACCAGGTGGACATGATCGAGATGCCCTCGGGCTCGCGCATCATCCTGCTGTCCGAAGGCCGCCTGCTGAACCTGGGCAATGCCACCGGCCACCCGTCGTTTGTGATGTCGGCGTCGTTCACCAACCAGGTTCTGGCCCAGATCGAGCTGTTCACCAAGGCCGACCAGTACGAGAACAAGGTCTACATCCTGCCCAAGCATCTGGACGAGAAAGTCGCCCGCCTGCATCTGGAGCGGATCGGTGTGAAACTGTCCAAACTCTCGACCGAGCAGGCGGACTATATCGGTGTCACCCCCGAAGGCCCCTTCAAGCCCGAGCATTACCGGTACTAAGAAATTCCCTCCTTCCGTTACGGAAGGGGGGAATTTTCCTCCGACGCGCCTCAGATTTGAGGCGTGGCCGGAGAAAATTCTTGTTCCAGTGGCATTACGCGATAGGCTTTGGCGCAACTCCGCGCCGGAGTTTGTTAACGAGCAATGGCACACAATGCCGTCGGAATGGGAGTATGCTCATGGGTAAACGCGATGACCTGATCGCCAAATATGCGGCAGATCTGAAAAACAAATGCGGGATGGAGCCCGATATGGACCTGCTGACCAAGGTCACTATCGGTTGCGGCCCCGCGATCTACAATGATGATGCCTCGACCGTCGCTGCCACGCAGGAAGGCGAGCTGGAGACCGTCAAAAACAACTTCTTGATCAAGAAGCTGGGCCTGGCCGACGGCCCCGCGCTGATGGACGCCATCAACTCGGTGATCGAGACCTATGGCCGTTCCGAGCGCAACAAGTACCGCGCCGTGGTCTACTACATGCTGACCAAGCATTTCGGCAAAGAATCCGTCTACGGCTGATCCTGCCCACAAGTTTTCGCAGCGCCCGCCTTGGCGGGCGTTTTGCATTTGAGGCGTATTCTAAACACTCGGTCGTTCCTTGGTTGGCGGATATGCGCTATGGTCAAGGAAAGCCGAGTCAGGATGGCCGGACCCAATCCAGTTACACGTGTGGTGAGTAGGGAGCACGTGGGGAGCGGAGGGGCCATCCAACGCCATGGCCCCTCCGTACATCATTTGAACCGCCCGCGCCGTTCGCGGTGAAAGTGGAAGAACTCGGCCCAGGCGGCGGGCGAAAACACCTTGCGCATGATATGCCGTCGATACGTGGCGCTGGTTCCCAGCCGCCGTAGATAATGCCGCGCCCAAAACAGCGTATCACGCCGCATCGCCGCCTGCGGGTCGCCAAACCGGATCAACGCCTGCGCCGCCCAACCGCTTGGTTTCAGTCCCAGCATCGCATCGGCCAACCGATCCAGATCGCGCAGCCAGTCGCCGTGGCCCGTCGCATCCAGCCGGGTTAGGGCCTGATTTCGGGTCTCTTGCGGCATCCGCAGACGATACTGCACATGATCCGCCAACAGTCGCAGGTTCAGCGTCGCGGTCTCGTGCCGCAGCTCCATCCCGTGCAGGACGTGGTGCAAAAGGCGATCTTCGGGGCAGGGGATCAGCATCCCCTCGACACGTTCTGCCCGCGCGAACATCTGGTCCGGCAGCAGCACCCCTGATACGGCATCCGAGCCGGGGCGGACGTGCAGCTCGACCGTGAACAGATGCGCGGGGCTGATGATTTGCGGCAGGTGGTGATGCGGCCCGGCGTCTTGATCCTCGTCCGGCAGACCCCATTCGGCCCGCAACAGCCGCGCCGCTTCGGCTGCGCGATCTGCGGGCACCAGCAGGTCCAGGTCGCTGATATAGCGATGCGCGGGGATGTCGTGCAGCGGGTCCAGCACATCCGCTGCGCCTTTCAGTGCCATGATGGGGATCTGGTGCGCGGTCAGAATCCCGGCGATTTCCCGCATCTGGGCCACCGCTTGCTGATTGCGGTCCGCATTGGCGCGCTGCATCTCGGCAAAGTAGATCAGCAGATCGCGGGGCAGGGCGTTGCCCAGCTCGGGCAGGCGCACGAACGCACTGTGCAGGATCGTTTGCGCGTGGCCCTGATTGGCGATGGCGGCGATCTGCTCGGGCGCGCTGGCGTTCAAGTCGCTCGGCAACGACGCAGGACAGGGCCGCCCCAGCGCGACGGCCATCAGCCCCAGCACCGCCCGATGCGGCGCCGAGGGGCACAGCCCTAGCACTGGTTCAGCAGGTCCAGACATGCAGTCACCGATTGATCCGACGCGCCATACCGCAATTGATAGGCGGGCACATGGTTCAGGAAATCCGCCAAAGGCGCAAGGTTGCTTCGGTGCGAGGCTGACAGGCGACTGCCCGCCTTCAGGGCCTGAATCAGAGCCTGTTCCGGCGCAATTCGTGTGAGTGAGAATGGCTGACCGGGTCGAAATTCCGGAAAAACCAGCGCGGAAACCGGGAAATCCGCACCCGTGTCCGGGCCATCGGCCAAGTGCAGCGGCAGGTAGCGCACGCCAACCCGCGGGCTTTGGGCGGTCAGGCCATAGCGCGCTTGCAGGCTTTTGATTTCGGGCAGATCCCAGGCCCCGGCCTTGACCCCCGCGGCGGTTGCAAAGGCCATCACGCGGCGCCCGTCCCGATGCAGCGGCACATGGTCGTCGCCCAGATAGGCGCAACCGGCGTTCACCAGCCCAAAGGTCAGCGTGGATTTGCCGTTGCCACTGTCGCCGCACAGGATCAGAGCCCGACCGTTTCGCGCGACACACCCCGCATGGAAAACGGCAGAGACATCCGCAGCGCCACAAGTGATTTCAGCGACCTCGCGCATCAGCACAAAGCGTGCGGCGTCCAGATCGATCCGGCCGGTGATCGCATCACCGTCCCGAAAGATGCCATAGCCGTCGCGATCAGCCACGGCCTCCAGCCGTCGTACGGGCCGGCCCGGCTGGGCGGGCATGTGGCCCATCACGGTGTCGATTTGCTCGGCCAGGATTCCGTCGGGCAGGTGCAGCGCCGCCGTCCCCGCCAGACCGCCCAGATCGCGCCAATGCGGCACCGGGCGGTGATCGACGGGATCGGGAAACGGCAGAGGCGTGCGATGCAGCAGGCCGGCGTCGTCCCACGCTTGCAGAACCTGATGGATGGCCGCCTCGGCCTCGGCCCGCTCGGACGGATCGGCCAGCTCTGCAGCGATCTGAGCCGCCGTCAGCCCGTCATTGACGCCCTTGGCGATCTCGCGCCCAAACTCATTGCTTAGCACGATCGCGCCCGAGGTCGGGGCATGCAGGGCAACCGCCTCCCCCAACGGGTGAGCGTGTATCAATGGCATGGGTTTGCGCTAGTCATAGGTCTTTTCCCAGTGATCCGGCAGGTTCCGGTTCTCGGGGAAATCCTGCCAGCCGCCATATTCGGGCGCTTGTCTGGTGTCTTGATAGCCCAGGAACCAGCACAGCCACCAGGGATAGTGATCCCGGCATTTCCAGTTGCTGGCGGCGGCTTGGGCCAGTGCCTCGGTGGCGGAAATCGCGACAACGGTTGCCCCGGCGGCCAAGGACGAATACTTGCCCACGGATTTCAGAACCTCGCGCCGGGTCAGGTAACGTTGTCCCTCGGGGGGGTCTGGATTTTCAAACATTGGGTACTTTCAAAATTCACCGTTACGAAGGGTGGCTTAGCCGCGACCGCCACCGCGGCCACCACCTCCGCCGCCTCCGCCACCGCCGCCAAAGCACCAGTGCGGCGGGTTCGGAGTGCTGCATGCGGCCTGTGCGGCGGCTTCCTCGGCGCTAAGCGCAACAAGGGCCGCGCCGGACGCAGCAAGTGAATATTTCCCCACGGCACGCAGGGCTTCGCGACGCGTGAACGCGCTGTCTGATTGGGATGCCTGTGTCATACTCTGCTCTTTTTTGGTGCAAAGTAGCACAATTATGCCCGTGCAAGAACCCGGAAAGTACCAGGTTTACCTTCCGAAACATCGGGGTGGGGGGTTCTTGTTTTCACACGGGTTGCTAGAGGCGTTGCTGGCCAGTGCCTCTTGCGCTGTCATGGCGACAACCGCAGCCCCGGTGGCTGCGCCCATGTATTTTCCGACGGATGCCAATACGTCGCGGCGCGAATACTGTTCGCGCCCGGACTCTTGCTCGCTCATGACCTGCCTCGTGGTCGATTTTTTCAAATCGATAGCATGAACCCAAGGGTTTGTCGCGGGAAACTACGCAGGTTCAGGGGGTCAGTCGTTGGTCTCGAACGACTTGAAGTCGTATTTCGGATTGTTGTTCGGATCTTGGCCAAGGCCAAAGGCGTTGCCATTTCCGTTGCCCCGGCCGTTCCCGTTCCCGTTCCCGCCACCATTGCCATTTCCAGTGCCAGTTCCGGTGCTGGTTGACCCGGTCGAGCCGCCGCCGCCATTGCCCGGATTGCCCCCTGTGGCGCACCACCAAGGTGGGTTCTGGCGGCTGCATGCGGCCTGGGCTGCGGCTTCCTCGGCGGACAGGGCGACGACCGAGGCCCCGCTCAGCGCAACGGAATACTTGCCAACGGCGCGCAATGCGTCGCGGCGAGAGTATGTTTTGCTGCCCTTGGGGGTGTCGGTCATAGCCTGATCGTCTTTGCTTTCGCAAATTCTAACAGGCAATCCTCCGGGGCGACAGGCCCAACTGATTATTCAGCCGGTACCGCACGTTGCGGGCCGATCAGCGCGCGGCCCTCGACCCGGCGATCTAGCAGGGCATGGGCGGCATCCGTGTTGCGCGCCGCAATCGCACCGCGAAGATCGCGCAAGGCGACGGCCATTTCCAGCTCGGACAGCCCGCGTTCGGGCGAGCGCATGATCTTGCCATGCGGTGTCGTCATCATGTCCTCGTCCAGCTTTTCGCCGGGGCGCAGGCCGGTATAGACGATCTCGATGTCGCCCTCGGCTGCGAAAGAACCCGCCAGCAGCACCAGTCGCACCGCCTCGGAAATCGTCATGAAATAGCGCGACACCTCGGGGTGGGTTACCGTCACCGGCCCGCCGCGCCCGATCTGTTCGCGGAACATCGGTACCACCGACCCGGACGATCCCAGCACGCGTTTGCGGGCGGTGCCCATCTCGTACAGGTGGATCACCGACTGCCGCAGCACCAGTCGTGCCAGGATCGTCAGCGCCAGGCAGGACAGCCCGAACAAGGCGCCGAACCGGGCGGGCAGGGGATGTCCAGCCATCGCGGGCAGGGTCATCGCCGCAACCGCCACAGCCACGGCGACCAGACCGGACTGCAGGATCTCAGGGCCGCGATAGGCGATCAGCCGGGCATGGTTCAGCCCCAGCGCCAGGCAAGCGACCGCATAGGCGGCCCCCCTCGGCCCCCATCGGGATCAGCGCCTTGTGCGCACGCGTCAGGTCGCGCACCAACCGGTACAGCGTCGTGACGCGGCCCGAGTCGGGCAAGCCTTGCGCGCGGTTTTTCGCTGGACAGCATCAGCGCCGGATTCTGCCGGGTTTTTGATCGCCCCGGCCGTTCTGGACACGCGCGCACACCCGGTTTAGACAGTAGGGCGATACTCTTTCACAGGCGGTTTTCCCTATGTCCCGTTCCCTGTTCGGCACCGATGGCGTGCGCGGCCTGACCAACACCCACCCGATGACCGCCGAGCTGGCGATGAAACTGGGCGCCGCTGCGGGCCGCTATTTCCGCCGCGACCAGCAGGACCACCGCGTCGTGATCGGCAAGGACACGCGCCTGTCGGGCTACATGCTGGAAAACGCGCTGACGGCTGGGTTCACCTCGACGGGGATGAACGTGTACCTGCTGGGGCCGATGCCGACGCCGGCGATTGGCTACCTGACGCGCTCGATGCGGGCGGATGTGGGCGTGATGATCTCGGCCAGTCACAACCCGGCCTATGACAACGGGATCAAGTTCTTTGGCCCCGACGGTTTCAAACTGTCCGACGACGCCGAGATCGAGATCGAGCGCCTGCTGAACGAAGGCGTCGCCCTTGCCGCGCCGGAAAACATCGGCCGCGCCAAGCGGATCGACGATGTTCTGGGCCGCTATGTCGAATACGCCAAGACGACCTTCCCGCGCGGGCTGCGTCTGGACGGGCTGCGCGTCGTGCTGGATTGCGCCAACGGGGCTGCCTACAAGGCCGCGCCCAACGTGCTGTGGGAACTTGGGGCCGAGGTGATCTCGATCGGCGTCACGCCCAATGGCCACAACATCAACCAGGAATGCGGCTCTACCTCGCCCGAGGCCGCCGCCCGCAAGGTGCGCGAGACCCGCGCCAATCTGGGCATCTGTCTGGATGGTGACGCTGACCGCGTGATCATTCTGGACGAAACCGGCAAGGTCGCGGACGGGGACCAGATCATGGGCCTGATCGCCTCGATGTGGGCGCGCGAGGGGCTGCTGCAGGGTGGCTCTCTGGTCGCCACGGTGATGTCGAACCTGGGGCTAGAGCGGTTCCTGAATGACCAGAACATCGGGCTGGAGCGCACCGCCGTCGGTGACCGCTACGTCGTCGAACGCATGCGCGAAGGCGGCTTCAACCTGGGCGGCGAACAGTCCGGCCACATCGTGATGACCGACTACGCCACCACCGGCGACGGCCTGATCGCTGCGTTGCAATTCCTGCGCGCGATGGTCGAAACCGGCAAACCCGCCAGCGCGTTGACCAAGGTTTTCGACCCGGTCCCGCAAATCCTGCGCAATGTCCGCTTCACCAAGGGCAAAACCCCGCTAGAGGCCGACTGCGTTCAGGCCGCGATTGCGGACGGGGAAAAGACGCTTGGCAAATCCGGCCGCCTGCTGATCCGCAAATCCGGCACCGAACCCCTGATCCGCGTCATGGGCGAGGCCGAGGACGAGGCGCTGCTCGACACGATCATCACCAAGATCTGCGACGCCGTGGAATCGGTGGCCTGATCACAACAGGCTCAGCACCAGCCCGGCCAGCGCACTGCCCCCCACCGCATAACCGCCGTCGATCAACAGCAACGCCAACGGACGCCCGGCAAAGGCATAGCACGTCGCCAGCCACGGCGTGGCAAAGAACAGCCCCACGGCCAGCCCGCCCAGCAGCCCTTCGTCCCAGCCGGTGACACCGATCTGGTCGAACACGAACCGCATCATCCCCGCCACCAGCAGGCAGGAGGCAAACGCCACGATATACGGCAACGGCGCGCCCTTGTTCAGCGGTTGCCCCGTCGCATCCGTGGCAATCCCGGCTGCGCGCACCCAATGACGGGCCAGCGCCATGTACCACACCGCCCCGAACCCGTAGGCGGCCAGTGCCGCGACCAGTATTCCCAGATGCTGCATTTCGTGCCTCAAACAGTCTCTAACAAGGGCTTATTCAATCCCCGCCATAGCGCAGACCGTCGCCCATTCCTGCGCCGTCACTGGCTGCACGGACAGGCGAGAGTTCTTGACCAGCACCATCTCGGCCAGCGCGGGCGTGGCCTTGATCTGCTCTAGCGTAACGGGGGTTTTGACGGGTTTCACCGCCTTGATGTCCACGCATTCCCAACGCGGATCGTCGGTGGTGCTGTCGGGATGGGCCAGGGCGATCACCTCGACCACGCCCACCACCGCCTTGTCCGTCTGCGAGTGATAGAAGAAGCCCCGGTCCCCCAGGGCCATCTCTCGCATGAAGTTGCGCGCCTGATAGTTGCGCACGCCGTTCCATTCCTCGCCCGAGTCCCCCTTGGCGAGTTGGTCGTCCCAGCTCCAGGTGTCGGGTTCGGATTTGAACAGCCAGTAGCGCATCAGCCGATGACCTTTTTCCACTGGATCAGCTCGACGCCGCTGAACAGCCCGGCCTTGGCATAGGGATCGCCCGCGGCCCATGCTTTGGCATCGGCCATCGTTTCGACGTCCAGAATGACCAGCGAGCCCGCCATCTCACCCGCATCATCCAGAAGCGGCCCGGCCTGAGCCACGATCCCCGTCGCCTCGATATAGGCCAGGTGATCGGCGCGGTTGGCCTTGCGGATTTCCAGTGCGCCGGGTTTGTCACGGGCAATCAGGGCTACGTACATTTTTGGTCTCCGATCTTACGATTCTCGCGGTTAACGCAAGGTTGAGGGAACGCGCGAAGCCGTCAAGCCTTGGCGCCTTTCTTGCCGCCGCCCAGCAAGGCCGGGCTGCGTTTGTCCAACGGCCAGCGCGGGCGCGCGGCCAGGGTCATATCGTCGGTTTCACCGGCCAGAAAACGCTCGGCCCCGGCATAGGCGATCATCGCCGCGTTATCGGTGCACAGCCGCAGGGGTGGCGCAGTAAAGCGCACGCCGTTTTCGGCGCAAACAGTCTCTAACCTTGCACGAATGGCCTGATTTGCGGCCACGCCACCGGCGACGGCCAGAACAGGCTCAGCAGGGTTCAGGGCCATGTACTCAGCAATGGCGCGGCGGGTTTTCTCGGCCAGCACGTCGCAGATTGCGGCTTGAAACCCGGCACTCATGTCCGCGCGGTCCTGCCGCGTCAGCCCGCCTTTTTCGGCAATCACCGCGTCGCGAGTCCGCAGCAGAGCGGTTTTCAGCCCCGAGAAGGACATGTCACACCCCGGCCGATCCAGCAAAGGCCGCGGGAAAGGAAACCGTTTTAAATCACCGACTTGGGCGTCGTTTTCCACCGACGGCCCACCTGGTTGCGGCAGTCCCAGCAGGCGCGCGGTCTTGTCGAACGCCTCACCCGGGGCGTCGTCAATCGTGCCGCCCAGTCGGGTGAAATCATCCACGCCTTTCACGACCAGAAACTGGCAGTGCCCGCCCGAGACCAGCAGCATCAGATACGGAAACGCCACGCCATCCGTCAACCGAGGCGTCAGTGCGTGGCCGGCTAGGTGGTTCACCCCGACCAGCGGCTTGCCCGTCGCGGCGGCGATCCCCTTGGCGCACATCACGCCCGACAGCACCCCGCCGATCAGGCCCGGGCCGGCGGTGACGGCGATGGCGTCGATCCCCTCTAGCCCCGTTTCGGCCTGTGTTAGAGCCTGTTTAACGCAGGTATCCAGCTTCTCGGCGTGGGCGCGAGCGGCGATTTCGGGGACCACGCCGCCGAATGCCGCATGCAGATCCGTCTGGCCAAAGACCACCGAGGACAGGATCGTTGCGCCCTCTGATCCGACACGCACCACGGCCGCCGCGGTGTCATCGCAGCTGCTTTCGAGTCCGAGGATGGTGATCGTGCGCGTCATGGCCTTGTCCGTTGCAACGAGGGTGTATGGCAGGTAACACCAGAAGCAGCTTCAAACAATCCCGGGACGACCATGCGCCCCACGATCCTGCTTACCAGACCCGAAGACGGCGCCGAGCGGTTTGTTCAACAGCTCAGGGATCGCTTTGGGGATATTCCGGTCGTGTTTTCACCCCTGTTGCGGATCGAACCAACCGGGCCACAGCCCGATCTGACACCCTATCGCGGGGTGATCGTGACCTCTGCCAATGGGGTGCCGAACGGTGCGATTGGGGTGCCATGTCACGTTGTCGGCCAGGCAACAGCGCAGGCTGCGCGCGCCGCCGGGCTGGACGTGCAAACGGTCGAGGCTGAGGCGCAGGCTCTGATCCGGCGGATTTTGGCTGATCGCGTGGCCGGGCCGCTGTTGCATCTGCGCGGTGAACACGCGCGTGGCGATATTGCGCAGACGCTGACCAATGCGGGCATACAGGCTGACGAAGCGGTGGTTTACGCCCAAAAGGAATGCCCGCTGACCCCGGAGGCGCAGGCGGTGTTGGATGGAAAGTCGCCCGTGTTAGTGCCGCTTTTCTCGCCCCGGACGGCCCGGATATTCGCAGCGCAGCGCCCACAGGCCCCGGTGGCCATCGCCGCGATGAGCCCCGCTGTCGCGCAGGCCCTTGGGGACGTGCCGGTGAAACTGCTGGAAATTGCAGCAACCCCGGATGCAAATGCGATGCTGGACGCGACCCAGAGACTCATGGACGCACTCGCGTGACTTGAGGCTTATGTGTTGGGGATTTAGTCTTATCTTTGGCTAAGCCATTCAGATTTCAGATTCGAAAGGAATTACCGCGGTGTCCGATCCCGACAAAGACAAGAAGACCCCCGAGGTTCCGGTCGAAGACGTTACTGAAAATGACCCTCAGGAAATCCAGGACGCCGTGATTGTCGAGGAAGAGCCGGAGGGCGAGCCTCACGACAGCGACGAGGCTGAGGGTGACGATCAGGAAGAAGACATCGTCGATGCGATCATCGAGGACACCCCGGAAGAGGTTGCCGAACTTGAGCCCGAACCCGTAGCGCAACCCGCAAGCACCCCGGCCGAAGCGCCGAAACGGTCGGGTTTTCTGCCGCTGGTTCTGGGCGGGATCGTTGCCGCTGGTCTAGGCGTCGGTGGCGCGCGTGTGATGTTCCCCGATGGATGGCCCGGAACCGGGGATTCAGCGGCGCTTGAGACGCTGACCGCGCAGCTGGCAAAGCAAACGCAACTGGTCGGTGCGCTGGAAAAACGCCTTGCCGCGCAAGAGGATAAACCCGCGCCCCAAGCCGATCTGACGCCTGTCACGAACGCCGTGGACGCCCTTCGCGCCGAAGCGGCCGATCTGGGGGCAAAACTTGCGGCGCTCGACACTCGCTTGACCGAGCTGGAAAAGCGCCCCTCCGAAGGGGGTGCCAACGCGGCCGCGGTCGAGGCGTATGAGCGCGAGGTCAAGGCCCTGCGCGACGCGATGGAGAAACAGAAATCCGAGGTAGACGCCCTTGTCGCCGCCGCCGAAGAGGACAAGGCCAGTGCCGAAGTCACCGCCCAGCAGGCGATGATCCGGTCTGCCGTCTCCCGCATTCGGATCGCGATGGACACCGGCGCCGAATTCACGGACGCGCTGTCGGATCTGAAATCCGCGGGCGTCGCCGTGCCCGGTGCTCTGACGGAAGCTGCCGAAAACGGGATTGCGACGATGGCGCAATTGTCCGCAGATTTCCCGGCCGCCGCACGCAAGGCGCTGAACGCCTCGCGCAAGGCCGCAGGGGATGGTGGGAATGTCTGGAACTTCCTGCGCAACCAGTTGGGGATGCGCTCGCTGGAACCGAAAGAGGGCACCGACCCCGATGCCGTGTTGTCGCGCGCCGAGTCCGCCTTGGCTGACGGACGTCTGAACGACGCACTGGCCGAACTGGACGTGCTGCCCGAAGAAGGCCGCGTGGAACTGACCGATTGGATGGCAGCAGCTACCCGTCGTGCCGAGGCTGTCGCCGCAGCCGAAGATCTGAGCGCCCAGGTGGCGTCGAACTGAGAGGGAAACGAACATGCTGTGGTCTCTGATTAAGATTGTCGTTTTCGTCGCCCTCGTTGGTGCGGCAACGCTGGGTGCGGGGTATCTGCTGGAGCTGGAAGGCGGCGTTCGCGTTGCCGTCGGCGGGATCGAGCTGAACCTGACCCCCCTGAACGCGGTTCTGGCGCTGCTGATGATGGTCGTCGCGATCTGGCTGCTGCTCAAGCTGGCCTCGCTGACCGTCGCGGTGCTGAAATTCCTCAACGGGGACGAAACCGCCCTGTCGCGCTACTTCGACCGCAACCGCGAGCGGAAGGGCTACAAGGCCCTGACCGAAGGGATGATGGCCCTTGCCTCGGGCGAGGCGCGTTTGGCCATGTCCAAGGCCGCCAAGGCCGAGAAATACCTGGATCAGCCAGAGTTGACCAACCTGCTGACCGCGCAGGCCGCTGAAATGGCCGGCGACCGCAAGAAGGCCGAGGAAACCTACAAAAAGCTGCTGTCGGATGACCGCACGCGTTTCGTCGGTGTCCGTGGGATCATGAAACAGAAGCTGGCCGATGGTGACACCGACACCGCGCGGAAACTGGCGGAAAAAGCGATCACGCTGCGTCCCAAGCACGAAGAAACGCAGGACATCCTGCTGAAACTGCAGGCGCAGGCGCGCGATTGGTCCGGTGCCCGCGAAACCCTGAGCCTGAAGCTGAAACAAGGCACCCTGCCGCGTGACGTGCACAAGCGGCGCGATGCCGTGCTGGCCTTGTCGCAGGCCAAGGGCGTGCTGGACGAAGGCAACGATATTGACGCCCGCGAAGCCGCGATCGAGGCGAACCGCCTGTCGCCCGACCTGATCCCCGCCGCCTGCTACGCTGCGCGTGGGTATATCGAAAAGGGCAAGCCCAAGCTGGCGACTCGCATCCTGAAAAAAGCGTGGGAGGCCCAGCCGCACCCCGATCTGGCCGCTGCTTTCGCCGCGATCGTGCCGAATGAAACCCCGGCCGAGCGCCTGAAACGCTTTCAGCTGCTGCTGAAAATCCACCCCGAAAACAGCGAAACCCGTCTGATCGAAGCCGAGCTGCAGATCGCCGCCGAGGATTTCCCGGCTGCGCGCCGCGCTCTTGGCTCTCTGGTCGACGAAAACCCCGACTCGCGCGCCCTGACGATCATGGCCGCGGTGGAGCGGGGCGAGGGTGCGTCGGATCAGGTGGTCAAGGGCTGGCTGGCCCGTGCGCTGACCGCGCCGCGCGGTCCGCAATGGGTCTGCACGAACTGCCATAACATCCATTCCGAATGGGTGCCGGTCTGTGAAAACTGCCAGGCCTTCGACACGCTGGAATGGAAAGCCCCGCCGGCGTCCGAGGTCAGCTCGGCCACCGGCGTGGCGATGCTGCCCCTGATCGTCGGCGCGCTGGAGGATCACAGCGGTGAAGCTGACGACAGCACCGAAGGCACGGCGGATGACGTGGTTCTGGACGCCGAGATCGTCGAGGACAACCCCCATATGCCCGACGATCCGGGCGTGCAAAAATAGGTCTTTCCCAAGCCTGACCGGGGTGTTATAGCCCCGGTCCACAAGGCGGCGTTACGCGCCCGCCTTCCCGGAAGTGCCGGTGTAGCTCAGCTGGTAGAGCACGTCATTCGTAATGATGGGGTCGGGGGTTCGAGTCCCTTCACCGGCACCACTTCCTCCCCTCCGACAGGTCAGGCCCTCTTGACAGACCCCCCTGTCTGCTGCGCATGAATAATTTGATCAAATACGCAGTGAACATACGCAGGGCTAGCCCATGACTCCCCCTTCCGGCGCGCAATTGTCCGAAGCCACCGCCTTTCTGGACACCCACCCCGAGGTCGAGGCGATCGACATCGTCCTGATCGACGCCCACGGGATCGGGCGCGGCAAGATCATCCGCCGGCATGAACTGGAAGGGTTGTACAAGAACGGCCGCGGGATGCCCGGATCGCTGTTCGCACAGGACGTGGACGGAGACGATGTCGAGGCCGCGCTGGCCACTCAGAACGACGGCGGCGGTGACAGCTGGTGCTGGCCGGTGCCGGGGACGCTGGGGTACATCCCCTCGACCGGGCGCGGCATGGTGCTGCTGGGCATGTACGACCGCGACGGCACTCCGCACCCCGGCGATCCGCGTCACGCCATGCTGGCCCAGATCGCCCGCGCCCAGTCCGCCGGGTTCACCCCGATGGGCGCGCTGGAGCTGGAGTTCTATCTGGTCAGCCGCGATGCCGATGGCCGCGTCCACCCCGCCACCTACCCCCTGACCGAGCGCCGCAGCCACGCCACCAACACCATGTCCGTGGACGAGCTGGACGAGATGGCCCCCTTCTTTGATGCCGTCTATGCCGCTGGCAAACAGATGGACCTGCCGCTAGAGACGCTGATTTCGGAATACGCGCCCGGCCAGTACGAGCTGACCCTGCGCTACCGCGATCTGGCCCGTGCCGCCGACGACATCGTGCTGGCCAAGCGCATGATCCGCGCCACCGCCCGCCGTTTCGGGTTCGAGGCGTGCTTCATGGCGAAACCCTTCGGGGATCAGTCCGGCTCGGGGATGCACCTGCATCTGTCGCTGGCGGATGAGGCGGGCAACAACCTGTTCGCCGATCACGACGGAGAACTATCGCCCCTGATGCTGGACGCCATCGGTGGTATCCGCGCTGCAATGGCCGACACGATGCTGATCGTCGCGCCCTTCCTGAACTCGTGGCGGCGGTTCGTGTCGACGGTTTATTCCCCCGCCACCAATACCTGGGGGATCGAGGATCGTCAGGTCGCTTTGCGCGTGCCCTCGGGCGCGGCCAAGTCCCGCCATTTCGAGCACCGCATCGCGGGCGTCGACGCGAACCCCTATCTGGTTGCTGCGATCACGCTGGGCACCGCGCTGGACGGGATTGAGGCGGGGCAGGGCGCTGGCACCCCCGGCGCCGAGGGTCACACCGATCACCCGCCGCTGCCCATCGACTGGCGCGAGGCGATCGAGGCGTTCGCCGCCTCGGCCACCATGCGCCGCATTCTGGGCGCGCCACTGCATGACGGGTTCGCCGCCGTGAAGCGCGCCGAATGGCTACAAATGGCCAGCGAAGTGACCGAGGTTGAGTGGCGTCGCTACGGCTTCGTCGTCTGATCAGCTCTCGGGCAGGCCTTTCGTGCGGCCCAGCCGTTTTTGCGCGGCGATCCGGAACGGCGCGTTCGGCGCACCGAACCCGGCATAGGACGCGTCGCGCTGGACGATCTCGAAGAACATACCGCCAGCGAAACTGCGCGAGTACAGCTGAAAGAACGGGGCGCCGTTGACCTCGTCATACAGGATGTTGGCGGCCTTCATGCGGGTCAGCAGCTGTGGGTTCAGATCGAACCGGGCGGCCAGATCGGCATAGTAGTTTTCCGGGATCGGTAGCGCCTGAAAGCCCCGTTTTTGCAGGGCTTCGGCCGACTGGAAAATGTCGCTGGTCGACAGCGCGATATGCTGCACCGACGCGCCGAAGTTCCGCGCCAGGAAATCGCCCGCCAAGGTTCGGTGGGTCTCAGCGCCGTTCAGGGTGATGCGTAACGCGCCGTCACCAGCCTCGACAATCTGTGACCGCACCAACCCATCGGGGTCGATCACGTCGACCATGGGGGATTTCCGCATGTCGAACAGCGCCGTGTAGAACAGCGTCCAGCTGAGCATGTCGTCATAGCTCATGGTCTGCGCCATGTGGTCGATCCGTTGGAGGCCAGTGTCCGAGGGGGCAGAAGCCTCGGCCCGGAATTCCAGATCCCAGACGCGGGACAGGCCGCTGGCCTCATCAATGAAATGCAGAACAGAGCCTTCGAGCCCCCGGATCGCAGGGATCTGCAACTCTCCGGGGCCGATGGGCTGCTGGAACGGGCTGATGCCTAGGGCGCTGGCTCGTTGCACCGTCTGGCTGGCGGAATGGACCCGTAGGCCGATGTCGCACACACTCAGCCCGCGCGCGTTCCAGACATGGGCGGCGTGGCCCTCGGTCTCGGCGTTGACGACGATGCGGATCTCGCCTTGCTGCCACAGCTCGATCGCCTTGTTCCGGTGCTGGCCCACGCGGGCAAAGCCCAGCGAGAACAGCAGTTCGGCCATCTGTTGGGCTTCGGCACCACGGGCGGCGAACTCGATGAATTCGACCCCCTGCACCGAAATGCGGGGCGGGATTGTCGGCAGGTCAACCGGGGCTTCGGGTTCGGCCTGTCGCACGTCATCCATCAGCGCCACAAGCGAGCGATACCCGTCCCGCGACACGGTTTTCGGGTTCCCGCCGCGGAACTGGTCGTTGAAAATCTCAAGGCTGATCGGCCCGGCATAGCCCGTCGCCATCACCGCCTGCATGAAGGCGCGGACATCCAGATCGCCCTCGCCCGGCATGTTGCGGAAGTGACGCGACCAATACAGCAGGTCCATGTCGATCAGCGGCGCGTCGGCCAGCTGCACGAAAAAGATCTTGTCGCCGGGGATCGAGCGGATGGACTCGGGCGACAGTTTCCGCCCCAGCGTGTGAAAGCTGTCCAGGATCAACCCGATATTCTGGTGATCCGCGCGGCGCACGATTTCCCAGGCGTCGCGATGGTCATTGACGTGACGGCCCCAGGCCAGCGCCTCGTAGCCCACGCGCAGGCCGCGCTTGGCGGCGCGCTCGCCCAGTTCGTGCAGGTCGTTCGCGGCGCGGTCGATGCCACCCAGCGAGTTGGGATGCACGGACGAGCAGACCAGGATCAGGTCGGTGCCCAATTCCTGCATCAGGTCGAACTTACGCTCGGCCCGGTCGAATGCTTTGGACCGCAGGGGTTCCGGCAGGCATTCGAAATCGCGGAATGGCTGGAACAAGGTGATCTCCAGCCCGTGATCCCGCACCAGTCTGCCCACATCCCGCGGGCTGCCGTCATGGGCGATGAAATCCTGCTCGAAAATTTCGATCCCGTCGAAACCGGCGGCGGCGATGGCCTCCAGCTTTTCAATCAGATTGCCCGAGATCGAAACGGTGGCGATGGACGTTTTCATGTCAGTACCCCAAAACGCGCGGCAGCCAAGTGACGGTTTCCGGCACGAAGGTCAGGATCAGCAGGACCAGCACCTCGACCAGGAAAAACGGCAGGATCGCGCGGGTTAGCCGTGTCATCCCAACGTTGGCTATGCTTTCAGCCACGAACAGACACAGCCCAAGCGGCGGCGTGATCAGCCCGATCATCAGGTTGAAGATCACGATGATGCCAAAGTGCACCGGGTCCACGCCCATCGACACGGCGATCGGATGCAGGATCGGCACCAGCACCAGCATGGCAGCGATGCCTTCCAGGAACAGGCCGATGACCAGGAACAGGATGATGACGGCGATCAGGAAGGTGAACTTGCTGTCAACGTTCGACAGAACCCAGTCGGTCAACATGTTGGGCAGGCGGTTATAGGTCAGCAGCCAGTTGGCGGCGGTGACGGCGGCGATGATGATCAGGATGACCGAGCTGTCGCGCATCGCGCCCACGAAGATGCGGGGCAGGGCGGTCAGGGTGATCTTGCGATAGACGAACAGGCCCAGGATCAGCGCATAGCCCACGGCGAAACTGGCCGCCTCGGTCGGGGTCACGATCCCGGCCAGGATCGAGCCGACGACGAATACCGGCATCAGCAGCGGCAGGATACCCCCCAGCAGCGCCTGGCTTGCGGGTTGGGTCGTCAGCCCCTCGGACTGGTTGCCCGCGTCGACCTTGACGGTCAGCATGACGTAGCCGGACAGGAAGATCGCCAGCAGGATACCGGGGATCACACCCGCCATGAACAGCGCGGGAACCGAGACGCCCGACACGATCAGCGCATAGATGATGACCGGGATCGAGGGCGGAATGATCGGCCCGATCACCGAGGAGGCCGCCGTGACAGCCGCCGCGAATTCACGGCTGTAACCGTGCTTTTCCATCTCGGGGATGAACACCCGCCCGATGGCCGAGGTGTCAGCCACGGCGGACCCGGACAGCCCGGCAAAGATCACCGAGGCCCAGATATTCACCAGCGCCAGCCCGGCGCGCATCCGGCCCACCAGCACGTTGGCAAACGCGATGATGCGCCCGGTGATGCCGCTTTCGTTCATGACCTCTCCGGCCAGGACGAACAGCGGGATGGCCAACAGCGGGAACGAGTCGAGCCCCTTGTACATCTGCGTGGCAACGATCCGCAGCGCATAGGGCGCGTCATGGGTGGCCATGAACGACAGCAGTGCCGCGACGATGGCAAAGGCGATGGGCACTCCGGCCAGCAGGCCGACGATCAGGACGACAAAGATCATGCCGAGGTTCCTTTTGCAGCGGCCAGCCGCTCGTGCAGTTTCAGCGCGGCGGCCACGGCCAGCATCACGCCGCCCAGAACCATCGCGTATTGCCAGGTACCGACCTTGCCGATCCAGATCATCCAGTCGAACCCAGTGCTTTCCGCCAGGCTTTTCGCCACGGATTTCAGGCCCGAGGCGTCGATGTTGCCGCGCTTGGTGGCGAATTCATGCCCCGAGCGCGCCAGCGCCAGACCACAGCCGATCATCACGAAATCCACGGCGGCAAAAAGCCGGGTCTTGACCTTGGCCGAAAGGGTGTCCGTCAGCACGGTAAAGCGGATGTGCTGATCCTGCATGTAGGCCAGCGCGATGCCGAACATGACGCCATAGATGGTCAGGTAGATCGGCAGTTCCTCGCCCCACGGGACGGAACGGCCCATCGTGTAGCGGCGCAGAGAGTTGAGGAAGATGATGCCAAAAACCAGCATCATGCAACCGCCCGCTCCGAAGGCAAAGAACCGGCGTGCGGCGTAGTTCAGGCGTGTCATGGGATCCATCCCCCTCTCAGGGAAAGGGCCGGTCGAACCGGCCCTTTGTTTCGTTACTTGCTGGCCTCGGCCACGGCCTCTTGCAGGCGGTCAATCCAGACGGCATCGTCGCCCAGTTCGCCCCGCAGGTACTCTACCACGGCGGGTTGTGCTTTGGCGGCAAAGGCTGCGATTTCGTCCGCGGTGGGCGAGTAGACCTGCATGCCCTCGGCCTGCACCTTCTTCACGCCCTCGGCGGTGCCCCACTGCTGGATGGCGCGGCCCATGGTGCCGGCGACGCGGGCGGCCTTGGCGACGACCTGCTGCTCGGCGGGGGTCAGCGACTGATAGAACTCGTCCGAGATCACGATGAAGTCAGCGGCATAGACGTGGCCGTCCAGCGTCATGAACTTCTGCAGCTTGTGCAGGCTGTTGTTGTAGATCACGCCAACGGGGTTTTCCTGACCGTCAACCACGCCGGTGGACAGCGCGTTCGGCAGTTCGGTCCAGGCGATCGGGGTCGGCTCGCCGCCCAGACCCTTGACCATTTCGACATACAGCGGGATC
The DNA here is from genome assembly GCF_004799325.1 of Thalassobius vesicularis. GTDB lineage: Bacteria > Pseudomonadota > Alphaproteobacteria > Rhodobacterales > Rhodobacteraceae > Thalassobius > Thalassobius vesicularis. The sequence goes on along the minus strand of NZ_SSMD01000001.1, from coordinate 587,870 downwards.
GGCTGAACGCGGAACTTCAGGCCCTTCATGTCGTCCGGGGTGCGGATTTCACGCTGGTTGTTGGTGAAGTTGCGGAAGCCGGTTTCACCAAAGGCCAGGGTGCGCAGGCCGGTCTGTTCCAGGCAGTGCTGTGCCAGCGCGTCACCGAACGGGCCATCCAGCACGTCCCAAGCAATCGTGGCCGAGGCGAAGGTGTAGGGGATATCCAGAACCGAGGCCGCCGGGCAAACCTTGGACATCGCGCCGGACACCAGCGCAACCTGGGTCAGACCTTCCTGAGCCTGGCCGACCAGCTCGGTCTCGTTCCCCAGCGCGCCAGCCGGGAAGATTTCCACGGTCAGGCCGGTTTCGCCTTCGACGATGTTCTTGAAGACATGGGCGGCGGCGCCCTTCTTGGACGCGGTCCAATCGTCGGGATCGACGTGGGCCACGCGGATGGTCTGAGCCTGCGCGGCAGTCGCCAGACCCATGGTGATAACCGCGGCTGCGGCTAGTTTGCTGAATGCGAACGTCATTTTGGTTCCTCCCTAGAAACGTTCAGAATTTCGTCCTTTGGACGGGTTTTGCGTCAAAGGCGTCAAAGGTCGCCTTCATCCGTGTCGGGTCGGCCTTGCGGCCGGTGAAAAGCTCAAAGGCGCGGACCGCCTGAAACACCGCCATCCCCGAGCCGGGCAGAACCCGGCATCCCTTGGCGCGCGCGGCGGCCAGCAGGGCGGTTTCCAGCGGGAAGTAGACCACGTCGGCCACCCACATCCGGGCGTCCAGCAGATCCAGCGGAAAGGCCGAGCCGGGCAGCTTGGCCATGCCGACCGGGGTGGCGTTGACCACACCATCGGGGCGGCTGGCTGCGACATGCTGTGCGATATCGGTGATCGCGGTCACTTGGCTGTCGGGAAAACGCCGGGTGATCTGGTCGGCCAGCCCCTGCGCCCGGCCATGATCCGCATCGAAGATCGACAGGTGGCGCACGCCGCATTCGATCAGCGCAAAGGCCACCGCCACGCCAGCACCACCCGCGCCCAGCAGCAACACGTTGTCCAGCTTTGCGTCGGGCAGCAGTCCCTGCCGAAAACTTTGGGCAAAGCCCCACAGGTCGGTGTTGTGGCCAAACCGCTTGCCATCGCGGAGCACCACCGTGTTCACCGCGCCGACCGCTTGGGCGTTGGGCGACAGCTGATCCAGCAGGCCGATGACCTCGATCTTGTAGGGGTAGGTGATGTTCAGCCCATCAAACCCGGCCAGTTCGGCGGCGTTCAGGATTTCGGCCAGCGGCTTGCCCTGCAGGCGCGGCGTGTCCGTGTCCAGCAAGCGATACAGCCCCTGAAGGCCCTGCGTTGCGGCCTCGGCCATATGCATTGCTGGCGTCCGCGACAGGGAAATGCCCTGCCCGATCAACCCGGCCAGCATCTGCTGGCGGACCGGAGTCGATGTGTTTGGGCCAAGTTGCAACGCCTTCTCCTCTGCGACGCGGGCTGCTGATTTCGGGTAAAATGTACCAGAGGGTTAAATTCGTCAAGTGAATTGAACCGCCGGGATAATTGTGTATGTTGAACCAAGTCCCGAGGAGAGCCGACCCCATGTCCGAAACCGAAAAAAGTTCAAAAAAGACAAGGACGTGGAAGCAAGACCCCGAAGCAGTCAAGGCCGACATCCTGAAAGCCGCGCGTGCCGAATTTGCCGAACACGGCCTGTCTGGCGCCCGCGTTCAGGACATTGCCGACCGAATCAAGACCTCGAAACGGATGATTTTCTACTACTTCCAAGACAAGGAACGTCTGTACGAAGCGGTCCTGGAAGAGGCCTATCGCAGCGTCCGAAAGGCCGAGGCGGCGCTGAATCTCGACGGCCTGCCGCCGGATCAGGCGCTGGCCCGTCTGGTCGAGTTCACCTTTGACCACCACCGCAGCAACACGGATTTCATCCGCCTTGTGATGATCGAAAACATCCACGCCGGGCGGCACATGAACAACATCGCGTCGCTGATCGACACCAACACTTCGGCGATCCAGCAGATCGAACGTATCTGTGTGGCGGGGAAAAAGGCCGGGTTGTTCCGCGATGATGTCACACCGCTGGTCATCCACTGGCAGATCAGCGCGATGAGCTTTTTCAACGTCTCGAACCGCGACACGTTCTCGATCAACTTTGGCACTGACCTGTTTTCCGAGACCGCCCAGACCGATCTGCGCAAGAAGGTGGTCGAAAGCATCCTTGCCTCTGTGATGCGCTGACGAAGCCACAATTCCCGCCAAAATACAGAAAACGCTGCCATTTCGCGGCAGTTCGGGTATGATCGCTGAAAACAGGCAGGGCGGGCACTTCGGAAAACCGAAGGCTGACAGCCAGAGCAAGAGAGCAGGTCATGACTTTACGTGCCGCAATCCGGCCCTTCGCGGTCGCTGTCGGTCTGATCCTATCCTATGGGATCGGCCCGGTTTGCGTGTCCATGCTGACGCCAGCGCGCGCCGAGGCGCAGGTGACGGTGAACCTGCGGGATGCTGACCTGAAAAGCTTTGTCGAGATCGTCTCCGAGGCGACGGGCCGCAACTTCGTGCTGGACCCGAACATTCGCGGCACCGTGACCGTTCTTGCCCCCGGACAGATGACCCCGGCCGAGCTGTACGAGGTGTTCCTGGCCGTGCTGGAGCTGAACCGGCTGACCCTGATCGAAGGCGCCGGTGCCGACCGCATCGTCCAGATGAGCAGCGCACGAGAGCTGGCCTCGGGGCCGGACGTCGCAGGCAGTGCGGGCACCTATGAAACCCGCGTCATCCAGGTGGACCACATCCCCCCGCAAGAGGTGATCGACGTCGTCCGCCCCCTGTTGCCCGCCGAGGCGGTGTTGACCGCTGTTCCCGGCACCTCGATGCTGTTGTTGTCGGATCGGGGTCAGAATTACCGCCGGATCGAGGCGCTGATCAAACGGCTGGACCAGCCGCAGGACGATCCGATCCAGATGATCCGTCTGCGCAACGCCAATGCCGCCGAAGTGGCTCAGGTCATCCAGGCGATGGAAATCCTGCCCCAAGGGGCCGCGCTGACCGTGGACCGCCGCTCGAACGCGCTGATCATTTCGGGCCCGGATGCGGTGTACGAGAAAATCCGCGTTCTGGCCGCCCGGCTGGACACCCAGCAGAACAACGTCGTCAGTCAGGCCATTGGTCTGAACTACGCCGACGCTGCCTCTTTGTCCGATATCATCCTGCGCGTGATCGAGGGCGAGGCCCAGCCGAACGAGGCCCCCGTGCGCATCGTTCCGGAACCGCAGACTAACACGCTGCTGATCACCGCGCCGCAGGACCGGATGGACGACATCATCCAGATGGTCCGCTATCTGGACCGCCGCCCGCGTCAGGTGCTGGTCGAGGCGGTGATATTCGAGATGTCGGTGGACGGGTTCTCGGACCTGTCGGTGCAATTCGCCGGTATCCTGAATAACGCCGTCATCGGCGGCGCGCAGTTTTCCCTGCAAGGGCGTCCCAGCCTGACCAACCTCGTGTCGGCGGTCATCAACGGCCAGACCATCGATGTCGGTTCTGGCGGGGTGATCGCGGGGGTGCCGGACAACACGGATCGCGGTATCGCCGGGCTGCTGTCGGCCATTGCGGCGACCAACTCCACCCGGTTGCTGTCGACACCGTCAATCATGACGCTGAACAACAAAGAGGCCGAGATCGTCGTGGCCCAGAACGTCCCTTTCGTGACGGGCTCCTATTCGACGGTTAGCGGCAGTGCTGTCGACAACCCGTTCCAGACGATCGAACGTCAGGACGTGGGCCTGACGCTAAAAGTCACGCCGCAGATCAACGCCGACCGCACCGTCAAATTGGACATCAAGCAAGAGGTCTCCTCGCTGACCAACACCGAGTCCTCGGCCGGTGGCGAAATCACCGCGAAACGCGCGCTCAGCACGACGGTTCTGGTCAAAGATGGCAACGTCATCCTGCTGGGTGGCTTGCTGGAAAACGGCGCGGGCTCGGTCTCGCAACGGGTGCCCGGTCTGTCAAAGCTGCCGCTGCTGGGCGGGCTGTTCCGCGGCAAGAACGCGACCAAGAACCAGCGCGTGCTGCTGGTGCTGATGCGCCCGCAGGTCGTCAACACCGAGGAAGAGGCGCGCAAGCTGACCCAGCAACTCAGCCGCGAGGCGAAACAGGCCGCTCAGGCGATACAGCCGTTGGATGATGGCAGTTTTCCGCGTACATCTGGTGGAGGGTTGCCCTTTGACGGCGCCAATCTGAACCAACCTTTCGATGCCGGATTCGTCGATGACGTCGCACAAAGCCGAAAATTTCCGCCGCTTCCCAGCCGGGTCGAGTTCGACGGACGCTAAGCTGCCCTTCGTCTTCGCGCGGGATCAGCAGGTGTTGCTGGAACCGGGCCGCGTTCTGTTGGGCCCGGCGGCGACACAGCTGGGCATGCGCGAAATCCAGCGTCGCATCGGTGCCGTCACCGGGATCGAGGTTGTCCGCGTGGACGAGGCCGCCTTTGCCAACGCGCTGTCGAATGCCTATCGCGGTGACGATGACGACGGCGCGCCTGTCACCTCAGGCGTGTTGTTCGAGCTGGAGGAAGCCGCACAAGGCCACCGTCAGCGCGACCTTCTGGAAGACCCCGGCGAGGCACCCGTGATCCAGCTGGTGAACCGCCTGCTGCGCCGCGCGGTGCTGAACGGCGCCTCGGACCTGCATTTCGAACCGCACGAAAACGGCCTGCGCGTCCGGATGCGCGTGGATGGCTTCCTGCAAGAGGTGATGGATCGGCCAGACGTCCCGGTGAAACGTGTCGTTTCACGGTTAAAGGTGATGGCGGGGCTGGATATCGCCGAAACCCGCCTGCCACAGGACGGGCGCATCCCGCTGGCGCTGGGCGGCCGGGTGATCGACACCCGCGTGTCCTCGCTGCCCGGTCATTACGGCGAACGGATCGTGCTACGGATTTTGGATCGCTCCAGCGGCTTGATGCCCCTGACCGCGCTGGGCCTGTCCCCCGCACAGCAAGAGGTGCTGGAACGCCTCTCTGCCCTGCCCAATGGCATCATTCTGGCCACCGGCCCGACCGGCGCAGGCAAGACGACGACGCTTTATTCGCTGTTGCAACTGGCGAACCGGCACGAACGCAACATCGTCACCATCGAAGACCCGATCGAATACGACCTGCCCGGCGTCTCGCAATCGCAGGTGCATTCCGACATCGGCATGACCTTTGCCGCCGGCCTGCGCGCGACCCTGCGCCAGGATCCTGACGTCATTCTAGTGGGCGAGGTTCGCGACCCCGAAACCGCCTCGACCGCCACGCAGGCCGCGTTGACCGGGCACCTTGTGTTCTCGTCGCTGCACGCCAACAGCTCGATCGGGGCGGTGGTGCGGTTGCGCGATCTGGGGCTGGACAACTTCCTGATCGCCGCCACCCTGCGCGGCGTCATCGCCCAACGGCTGCTGCGCAAGCTTTGCCCGCATTGCAAGCGCCCCCACGCCCCGACCGAGACCGAGGCGGACCGCTTCCGCCGCCACCGTCTGCCCGTCCCCGAGCAACTGTATGAACCGATGGGCTGCGAACGCTGCAACGCGACCGGCCACGCAGGCCGCGTCGGTATCTTCGAGATGGTCGAGGTCGGCGACGCCCTGCGCGCCGCCATCGACGCCGGTGCCACCGAGACCGAGATGCGCGCCGTGGCCCTTGGTGCGGGCGAAACGCTGATCGGGCAAGGGCTGGCGCTGGCCGCGACCGGTGCCACCAGCCTGACAGAGACCCTGCGCGTCGTCGGTGACGTGGCATGAGGGCATTCGCCTACATCGCCTTCACCCAAGACGGGCGCCGCCGTACCGGCACGGTGGTCGCCGAAACCGAAACCGACGCTGCCGCGCAATTGACGCGCCAAGACCTGTTCGTATCCGAGATTTCCCCGGCCCGCGAACGCGCGACCAAGGGCGTGCGTTTCCTGAAACGTGTGCGCCTCAGCGCCGACTTGCAGGCCGTGTTCACGCGTCAGATGGCCGTGATGCTGGCTGCCGACCTGCCCGTCGAAGCCGCGCTAGAGGCCGTTCGGACCGGTGGCCACCCAGCCTTGGACGCCGTCGCCGCCCAAGCCCGCGCCGCAGTGATGGAGGGGGCCTCGCTTTCCGAAGCTTTGGAACAAACTGCGGCTGGATTTCCACCCTACTACCTGGCCGCCATCCGTGCGGGTGAGGCCGCTGGCGAAACGGCGATGGTCGTGTCTGAACTGGCCGACCATCAGGAACAGCTGGGCACCGACAAGGCGCAAATCTCGACCGCGCTGATCTATCCGGGCTTCGTCGCCGCCGTATCTTTGCTGGTCTGCGGCATCCTGATGGTCAACGTCGCCCCCCAGATCGTGTCCCTGTTCCAGATGGCCGACCGCCCCCTGCCGCAACTGACGCAGGTGGTCATGGGCACCTCTGACTGGATCCGCGCAAACTGGATCGTCATCTTGTCGGGCATCGCCGCGCTGATCCTGCTTGCCCTGATCACCCCCCGCGTCCCGGCGCTGCGCGATGCGCGCGACCGGATGATCCTGCGCCTGCCGGTCTTTGGCCGCCTGACCAAGCTGGCCGCGTCTGTGCAATACATGCGCACCCTTGCGCTGGTCCTGGGCAGCCGCCACGCTGTCCTCAGCGCCGTGGACAACGCGGTCGAGGTGCTGACCATCCGCCAGTTTCGGGACGAAGGGGCCGCCGTTGCCACAGCCGTCCGCCACGGCGATTCCCTCTCTCGCGCGCTGGAACGGCTCAGCTTTCTGCCCCCCGTCGCGCGGCAGCTGATCCTGGCCGGGGAAACCTCGGTCCGGCTGGCCCAGATGACCGAGCGTGCGGCGACACTGGTCGAGCACCGCCTGTCCACCGAACGCAAACGCATCGCGACCCTGCTGGAGCCGCTGTTGATGATGCTGGTCGGTGGGATGGTTCTGGTGATCGTGCTGGCGGTCTTGCTGCCGATCTTTGACCTGCAAACGGTGGTCGCCGGTTAATTCGCCTCGGCGAAGGCCAGCAACTCGGGCGCATCGCCATCGCGCGACAGCCACAGCCCCTCGGCGTCGATCCGCACGACCTCGACGCCCCGTTCCAACGCGTCCCCGACCTTGACCAACTTGCCGCCCGCCGGATGGCTCAGCAGCGCCCAGGTGCCGGTGTCCGTGGTGACCACGCCGCTCAGGCTGTAGCCAAGGCTGGACAGCGGCGGTTTCGGCGGGGCATTCCGCGCCGGTTCAACGGGCTGGGGTGCGGGCGGTTGCGGGGCAGGGGGCTGTGGTTCGCCGAACAGCGCGGGCCACAGCCGCGACGTGGCTTGCCGGGGCGGTTGCGCCTCTGCTCCGACGGCTTTGGGGGCTGGGGTGTTGGTCACGGGTTGGGCGGACAGTTCCGTCCACAGGGCAAACCCGGACAAGGCCGCGCCGACCAGCATCGCCACCGTCACTGTCGCAGAAAGCAGGCGCATCGCATCCCCATTTTGGCATTCCGGTTGCGTCGTGGACGCGTTCGGCTGCCTGTGTTACCCTTGAATAAACAAAATGATACGAGCGCACGATGCAGGCAACCCTCTTTTCCAGAACCGCCGTGGCGGTGATCTCGCTCACCCTTCTGGTCAGCTGCGGAGAGGACTTTGCCGGGGCGAACAGCTTTCAGGCCCGTTATTCCAACGCCCGCGACGCGCTCGAGAAAGGCGACTACCAAAAAGCCAGCCGCGCCTACGGCAAGCTGCTGGATCAGGCCGGCCCGCTGCGTCCGCGTCTGCAATTGGAATACGCTCACTCCGAGCTGCGCCTTGGCAACTACGCCTCGGCCGCCCGCCTTGCCGGAGAGGTTGCGCAAACCCAAAAGGGGGACGCGCGCGGTGCTGCGCTGACCGTTTTCGCAACGGCGCAGCATGAACTGGCGCTGCTCTATCTTGAAAAGGGTGAAACCGATGCCGCCAAACCGCTTCTGAAATCCGCCCGCAGCGCGATGGCAGAGGTCGTGAAATCCTACCCCGAGCTGGACCCCCTGAACGCGATGTCCGCCCGCAAGGCCGCGATTGATGCGCAGCTGAAACGGCTCTGACCTAGCTGCGCGGCGACAACAGGATGCTTGCGGCGACCTTACCGGGTTCGTCGATCGCTTCGAACCGGTAGCTGTCGATCGTGTAGCCCCAGCCGGGATGCTGCACCGACAGCCAATTGGCCAGCCGCACGAAATCCACCCGGTCAAAGCGCAGCTCGATCACGCCGCCGCTTTGGGCCCCCAGCGCGCTGACATCCTGCCGCAAACGGGCGTCGATCAGCCCCTGTTCGATCGCGGTCGAGCCGACGGGCGCGCCGATGGTCTGCACCGGCAACCGCTCCAGCACCGTCTTTTCGGCGATGCGGTCCTGAACCCAGACATTCAGCGCCACGGCGTCGGATTGTGCGGCGACGGCCTCCTGACGGGCCTGCATCAACGGCAGCAGAACGCCGAACACCACGGCCAGCGGCAGGATCACCAGCACGGCAAGGCCCAGCAACAGCCGCTCTCGCGCGCTGAGGGGCAGCAGAAGGTCGATCAGCCGGGCGCTCATTGGCTCCCTCCGGGTTGGATACGGAATTCGGCGCGCACACCCTGCGCATCGGTCGAGGCGCGCGATTCCACCAGCTCGGCTTTCAGGCCGGCGGACGAAAACGCAGTGGTCAGCCGGTCCGTCGCGGCGAAATCGGGCAGGCGCAGCACCAGCTGGATGCCGTCGCCGTCACGCCAGATCAGGCTGTCCGGCACGGCGCTTAGCGAGGCGACAACCTCGGCCACCTGCCATCCCATTTGCACCGGGTCCACCTGTTTTGACTGCCCGCTGGTTGCCGCGCGCAATTGCGACAGCGCCCGCGCGACCTGCACCCGTACGTCCAGCACCGGCCCGGACGGCACGAAATGCTGCTGCACCAGCGCGTGGGTCTGCGCGGCGATGCTGTCTGTCTCGGCCCCCAGCCGCTGGATCGCAACGATCTGCGACGCGGCGAACAGCGCGGCCGCCAAGGCACCCGCCAGCAACGGCCAGCGCCACGGCAGCACATTGGCCGTCAGCCTGGTGCGCGCGGCCATCGGGTCTTGCCGCAGGTCGCTGGACAACTCGTCATGGGCCAGGATCTGAGGCATCGGCAGTGCCTGCGCGGTCAGCTCGGACTCATTATGCGCAACGGGGATGCTCTGGCTGTTGGCCCAGTCCTCCAACGCCGGGATCGGCTCGGGCAGGTATAGCGCACCCGGACGGCCCTGCTCGGTCAGCGCACGCTCCAGCATCGGCAGTGTCAGCGCCAGCGTCGCCGAGAACCCGTCGTCGGGCCCCAGTCTGGCCAGCATCATCTCGCCCTGCGGGGCAACCGTCCAAACCCCCTCGGCACAGGGCAGCGACAGGTAGTCCGGCAACACGGCCCGACACTCCAGACCCCGCCAATCCGCCAGCAGGGACGGGGGCGCCACCAGCACGCGGTTCCACCCCTCGCCCAGTCCGCCGGGCGCAAAGGGCCGCATCTGGACCTGCTCGGGCGTCAGGCCAAACCGGTCGCTCAACTGCCGGCGCGCCACCTGTTCGCGCGCCTGACCCCGCAGCCCCTTGGGCAAATCCAGCCGGAACAGCGGCACATCCCCGCCCGAGACCAGCGCAATCTGCCCCGGTCCGGGCGCGGATTGATCCAGCCGGACGAACACGGCAGCGGTTTCGGCGGGTGATGTCACGTCTGTTCCTTTGGGTGATCTGCGCGCAGGATGCCGGGTGCGGGGGAAATGTGCAATGGTTCAGGGCCGGGTGGTGATCCGCCAGACAACCCGCGTCTGCGCCGGATTTCCCTGCCGATTCAACAGCGCGCGCCGGGTGGCTGTCCTCTCCTCTAGCTGCGCGTTCACCGTCAGCGCGAACCAGTCCGAGGTCACGCCCAGCATATCCGCGCCCAGCTGTTGGGGCGGCGCGGGGGTGCCGTCGTCAGGCGTCGCCAGGCCCACAAAGGCCAGAAAATCGCCGACCGAGCGAAACGGCTCTTTCCGCCGCTGCGCGATCAACGCGTCGATCTGGGCGGCGGTCAGTTCAGGCAGGAATGCTGCCAGCACCGGCTTTGCGGCAGTGTTCGGGTTCAGCACGCTTTCGCCGGGCAGGGCCGTCAGCAGCTGCCCAAGGCGCGCGCGGGTCCGGTCGCTCAGCGGCAGGTCCATGATCTGGTCAATCATCATCACAGCGCCGCCCACCGGATCCTGAGGCGGGTCCAGCGCCAGGAATGCCGATTTGTCCGACGGCCCGCCCGGCTGCACGAAGCTGCGGATGCGGGCTTGATCGTTTTGCGAAACGCCCAGCCCCGCCAGCAACCGCGCGAACGCCTCCGAGGCGGCGACGTTCTGGCCGCTGCTCAGCCAGTTGACGTTGAACCGCCCCTGCAGGTCCTCGATCACCAGCGAAACGCGGCCCGGATCAAGATCAGCATCCTCCAGCCCCCGCGCCCAGCCGCGCCCAAGGTGATCCGGCCGCCCGTCGCCTTCGCGGTTCAGCAGGGTCACGGCCAGCGCCTCGGCGGCGCTCAGGTTCAGCTCCAGCTGCGAGGCACCCAACGAAGCCGCCAATCGCGTCCGCCCCGCATCCGAGCGGGACAGCAGCAGCACCGCAATCGCGGCCAGAACGGCCACCAGAACCAGCGCATTGACCAGAACGAACCCGCGCTGCCTCATCTCAGCGTCTCCAGAATGGGGATGCGGCCCAGGGTTTCGACCTCCAGCGCGACCTCGACGGCGTCGGGTAACAGGCTGGAATAGACCTCGGGCGCGCCGGTGGCCCGGTCGCTGTCCGCCGTAGCCTCAGGCTGAACAGCCACGACGCTGGAGGGCGGCCTCACCCCGTCCTGCCATCCAACCAGAGGCCAGAAGCTGCGCAATTTCACCGCTGACACCTCGTCCAGCACGAGCTGTTCCGGCGACTGCATCCCGGCCCGCGCCGGATACAGCGTGGGCCAGACCTGCCGCGTCAGCCGTCCGTCGCGCGACAGGCGGTATTCCACCCGTTGCATCGGCCTTGCTTCCGTCAGGTCCAGCCCGGGTTGCCCGACGACCGAGATCGCGAACCCGTTGCCCGTCTGCTGCACCGCCAGTTGCGGCGCCGCGACCCCCGGCGGATAGAATTGCATCGGCACCACCGCCGCCAGATCGGCCCGCAACAGGCTGACCGCGCGCTCCAGATCAGCGGCGCGCGTGCTGCGCGAAACCAGCTCGTCCCGCATCCGGATCATCCCGGACAGAGCCTGCGCGCCCATGACCGCGACCAGCGCAAAGATCGCCATCGCGGCGACCAGCTCGATCAGGGTCAGCCCTCGGGTGCGTCGGGTCATAGCGGCACCTCGTTGGCGATATAGGTGCCCAGCACCGCCCCCGGACCGCCCGGGATTTGCGCCGTCACGGTCACCTTCTGCAGACCCCCGCTGGTGGCCTTGCGGGTCACCGTCAGCGAGATATCCTGCCCCGCGATCTGGACCTGCCCGGGTAAGCTGCCCGAGGCCGCGCCCAGCAGGCGCACCTCCTCCACCCGGTTATGCGCAGCGATCGAGGCCAAAAGCCGGGGCATTTCCCCGCCGATCGCCAGCCGCGCCTGATCGCTGGCCCGGATCGCCGCCAGACTGCCGATCGCCAGAATGATGATCGCGATCACCAGCTCAAGCAGAGTCAGCCCGGCCTGGGGTCGCTTTACCCGTCGCATTGCAGCGGTCCCCAACCATCGGTGCGGCACTGAATTTTGCCCAAAGTCACCGCGAACCCCGTGCTCTGCCCCGAGGGCAGCAACACGATTTGCGGGGCTGCACCATCGTCGTAGCCGGTGCCGGACAGGGTCACACGCCCGCTCCACCGGATTTCGCTGTCCGAGACTTGCCAGCCCTCTTTGCTGAACCGCGCCAGCCGCATGCCCTGCGGCCCGATGCGCATCCCGCGAATATCCTGCCCGGTGATCGCCAGATCGCGCAGGTCCAGAAACGTCTGCCGGAACAGCGCCGCATCCGCCTGTTCCGGCCGTGGGCGTCCCAGCGCCAGCGTGGCGCCGACCGCCAGCACAGCCAGAATGGCGACGCTCACCAGCAGCTCGATCAGGGAAAACCCCCGCGTTGTGCCGGTCAGCGGATGCTCCATGATCCGATATCCGAATTCGCGCCGCTGCCCCCGGCCACGCCGTCCGCGCCATAGGTGAAGACGTCGAAATCCCCGTGCACGCCGGGCGCGAGGTACTGATACGTCTGACCCCACGGGTCCACCGGCAGCCGATCCATATAGCCGTTCGCTGCCCAGTTCGCCGGCACCGGGTCCGAGCCGGGTTTTTCCACCAACGCGGCCAGCCCCTGTTCGGTCGTGGGGTAGCGGAAGTTATCCAGCCGGTACAGGTTCACCGCGCTGACGATGGCGGCAATATCGGCCTGCGCCCGCGCGGCGCGGGCCTGATCGGGGCGGTCGATGACGCGCGGCACGATCACCAGCGCCAGCACCGACAGGATGACCACCACCACCATCAACTCCAGCAAGGAAAAGCCCCGCTCGTCGCGATTTTGCTGTGCGGGCCGATGCTGATCGCGCGTCATGGGTGGCTGAGTCCTCTGGTTCTTCGTCAACCACGACAGGGTATTAGCCTGCCCAAGGTCATGTCCAGCCTTGCTTATGCCAGCGCGCAACTTCACGGCAATGGACAAACACGGCCCAACCGGCAAAACTACACGCAATCGTTGCAAAGCCGTTTTCACATGATCGTTGATCCGTTTTCTCTGCTGTTGGTGCTGCTTGGCCCGTTCGTCGGGTCGTTCCTTGCCGTTCTGGCCGACCGCCTGCCCAGAGGAGAGAGCGTGGTCCTGGCCCGGTCCCATTGCCGTTCGTGCCATTTCGACCTGCCGTTCCGCGATCTGATCCCGATCTGGTCCTATGTCATGCGCCGCGGCAAATGCCGGTTCTGCGGTGCCTCGATCCCGCCGTGGCTGCTGTATACCGAGATCGCCGCGACCGGCATCGCGATCCTGTCGGTGCTGGCCAACTCCGATCCGGTGCTGGCCTGGCTGGATGCGGTGTTCCTGTGGCTGCTGTTGACGCTGGCCGTGACCGATCTGACGCGCTTTCGCCTGCCCGATCTGCTGAACGGCATTCTGCTGGCCGTCGCGATGCTGTTGTCGCTGCTGCCCGGTGGCATCGGTCCCGAGGCGGCGCTGATCGGCGCCCTGATCGGTGTTGGGTCGTTCTGGGCCCTGCGCTTCGCCTATCACCGCCTGCGCGGGGTCGAGGGGTTGGGCCTTGGCGACGTCAAGCTGATGGCCGGGCTGGGCGCCTTTGCCGGGCCTTTGGACCTGCCGCTGCTGGTTTTGCTGGCCGCGCTGTCCGGGCTGGCGGGTGGTCTGATCTTTCACCTGACCGGCCGCGCCCGATCCGACGCGCCGCCCCTTGGCAAACGTGCGCTGCCTTTTGGCGCATCCCTGTGCGGTGCCGCCGCCGTGCTGTGGTTTCTCAGGGTGATGGCGTGGTGGCCCTGAACGGCTAAACCGTTGCCATCGCGGGGCCGTCCGCCTAGTCTGCCGCCAACGCCTTTACCTGTTCCCAATGATAGACCCCGACATGACTTTTCCCCGACTGACCCTGCTTGTTGCGGCGTTTGCCCTGTCCGCGCCTGCCGTGTTTGCCCAGCAAACCGCCACGCCCCCGGCCGAGCAGACCGACGACGCCCCCTCGGAAATGGCGCAGATCGAACGGGCTTGGGCGCGGGGCGACTATGTTTTTGTCCGCGAGGGCCTGAAAACCCTGGCCGAGCGTGACGGCACCGCCTTGGCGCAGTACCGCTATGGCCGTGTCCTGCTCGAAGGGCGCGGCGGGCCCGTCGATGTGCCGCTTGCCGTCAGTTTCCTGGAAAAATCCGTCGCGCAAAACCATCTTGAGGCGACCACCCTGCTGGCGCGGGTCTACCTGACCGGCTACACCCCCAGCCCCGCCCGCGATCCGGCCAAAGCGGCCGAGTTGCTGGCCTCTGCCGCCGCCCGTGGCAACGCCGAGGCGCAGTATTACCTGGGTCTGCTCTATCGCACGGGCAGCGGCGTGCAGCGCGACTTCAAAAGCGCGTTCAACTGGTTCCTTGCCGCCGCCGAGAATGACTACCTCGAAGCCAAGTACGAACTCAGCCGCGCCTACTCGCGTGGCGACGGCGTGGCTGAAAACGTCGAACAGGCTCTGCACTGGCTGACCGAGGCAGCCTCGGGCGGCCATGCCGAGGCCCAGTTCTACCTGGCGCTTGCCTTGGATAACGGCCAGGGGACCCAGCAGAACCGGAACGAGGCGCTTAACTGGTTCACCCGCGCCGCCGAGAACGGTTACCCGGTGGCCTATCGCGTTCTGGGCCGCAAATACCTCGAAGGGGATGGCGTGCAGCCCAACCCGACCGAGGCGCTGCGCTGGCTTCAAAAAGGCGCCGAACGCCGCGACACCGTGGCCGAGTATCACCTTGGCCGCGCCTTCTCGGGCGCATTCGGTATCCCCGCCGATCCGCAACGGTCGTGGAATTTCTACAAGCTGGCCTCTGATGCCGGGATGGCCGAAGCGACCACCGCAATGGCTCGCATGCTGGACGAAGGCATGGGCGTTCCCGTTGACCGACAGAATGCCGTCACGCTTTACCGGATGGCGCTGGAACAGGGCGACCCCGCCGCTGCGCTGCGCCTTGGCCAGATGGCTGGCGCTGGTCTGCTGGACGGTCTGGCGCCCCCGCATCTGGCAGTTCCGTGGGCCATCGCGGCAGCCGCTCAGGGCGATCAGGCCGCGCTGGATTGGGTCCACGCGCAGGCGGATCAGGGTCTGCGCCCGGCCCGCACTGCCTATGGCATCTGGCTGGCCGAACATGACCAGCCCGCCGATGCGATCGCCTACTTCCGACCCGCCGCCGAGGAAGGCGATACCGAGGCGCAGTTCCGCCTTGGCATGGCCTACAGCACCGGCGCAGGGCTGGATCAGGACGTGGTTCAGGCCCATTCCTGGCTGAACATCGCCGCCGCCGGTGGCCATTCCGAGGCCGGAAAGATGCGCGACGCGATCACCGACCTGATGACCCCCGAACAGGTGGCCGAGGCTCAGGCCGTGGCCCGCGCCTTCTTTGCCACCGCCCGCGGCGAGACCTCGAAATGAGCAGGCTGGCCGTCATCGCCCTGATCGGTTGCGTCAGCCTGTCCGCGCCTGCTTTGGCGCAATCCGACGCGGCGATCAGCGCGCAGACCGCCTATGAAATGGCGGCCCGACTCGAAGCGGGCGATGGTGTGCTGCAAAACTACGCCAAGGCGCGCGAATGGTTCGAGAAGTCGGCTCAGATGGGTCTGCCCGCTGCTAAGAACGCCCTCGCGCGCTACCTGTTCGACGGGCTGGGCGGCCCGCAGGACATCCCCCGCGCATTGACCCTGTTCGCCGCCGCCGCCCAGACCGGGCAGGCCGCTTTTCAGTATGAATACGCCACCGCCCTGGAAACCCGAGGCGACGGGCGCGCTGACCCGGCACTGGCCGCCGAGTTCTACACCAAAGCCGCCGATCAGGGGCATCTGGACGCGATGGCCAGCCTGGGCGTGCTGTACCAGAACGGTATTGGCGTGACCAAGGATCTGGACCGCGCGCGCACCCTGTACGAAGGCCCCGCAGCCCAAGGCAACGCCCGCGCCCAGAACAATCTGGGTCTGCTGTACGTTCGCGGCGAAGGGGTTGAACAGGACTACGGCAAGGCCGCAGCCCTATTCGCCGCCGCTGCCGAACAGGGGCTGAAGGTCGCCATGACCAACCTTGGGGTGATGTACGAAAACGGCTTCGGCGTCCCCCTGGACGAAGCCCGCTCGGCCGAGCTGTACCGCCTGGGTGGCCGTGGCAACGAAGACGCCGCCACCTCGGATTTTCCGGCCTATGACGACCGGCTGTTGCCGCTGCAAGTCACGGACGAGTCCACCCGCGCGCTGATGCGCTCGGCTGCGGGTGGCGATCCGGTTGCGCAGTTTCAATTGGCCTGGCTGATCCTGTCCCAGCCCCAAACCACCCCTGATCAGACCCGTCAGGCCGTTTCCATGATGATGGCGTCGGCGAATTCGGGCTATGCCCCGGCGATGGCGAATATGGGCTGGCTGTACGCCTCTGGGCGGGGTGTTCCGCAGGATTACGTGCTTGCGCAGATGTGGCTGGTGCTGGCCAGTTCCAGCGGATTCGATCCCGCCCGCAGCCTGAACGCCGACCTTTCGCGCCGCATGACCAGCGACCAGATCAGCGAGGCACAGGCCATGGCCGCGGTGAAAAGGGGCCAAAAGTAAATATTCCAAATATAGAATTTCAAACGTTTTCAAATAGTTTTGAGTTTTAAGAAGTTTTCGGCTAACCTTTCGATACTTGTTGGTCTGTTCAGCAGACATGTTCCAGTACGGGGGGGGGGTGAAATCATGCGTAACTATTTCCGCACTTGTGTGGTTGCCGGGCTGGCTGCCTTGGCGATGCCTGCATTTGCTGCGTCGCCCGAACCTGTGCAGCAACACAATTCCAATGCGGTCTGGTTTGAAAACTGGGTCGGCCTTAGCAATGCGACCATGAAGGTTTTGACCCCTCAGGGCGACCTGATCGAGGTGTCCGCCGCATCGGGCACCCCGGTGTTCCGTCTGGGCGGCGATGCCGTCGTTGACGGCGTTTACCGCTATGAACTGGTCGCCGCATCGGACGAGATGATCGAGATCCGCAATCCGATGGACAACGGCCGCGGCGACGCCGCCCGCAATACCATGAACAAGCCGTTTTCGATGAACGGCATGTTCGTCGTTTCACGCAATGTCATCATCACCCCAGAGGACATCAAAGAATAATTAGCGGGGGTCTGGCCTGGCTCCGCACTCAACCCGGAAAGATAAAGTCATGAAACACAGCAAGCTTTTCGCATCCACCGCGCTGACCATGGTTGCCGGTCTGATTGGCACCACGGCGATGGCGACCAATGTTCTGTCCACCGCGGACGGCACCATTAACAACAGCCTTTGCGTCGGGACCGACTGTACGGCGTCTGAAAGCTTTGGCTTCGACACGATGCGACTGAAGGAAAACAACCTGCGTTTCCATTTCGACGATACGTCTGCATCGGCCAGCTTCCCCAATTTCGATTGGCGGATCATCGCGAACGACTCGGCCAATGGTGGCGACAACTACCTAGCGATCGAAGATTCGACCTCCGGCACAAGGCCGTTCCGCGTTGATGGTACCGCGCCGAACGATTCGCTGCGCGTTGATGCGCAAGGCGAAATCGGTCTAGGTACTTCAAGCCCCGTTGTGGAGCTGCACATCGTGGATGGAAACACCCCGACCGTACGTCTGGAACAGAATGGCAGCTCGGGCTTCACCGCGCAGACCTGGGACGTGGCTGGGAACGAGACCAACTTCTTCATCCGCGACGCAACCAACGGGTCGTTGCTGCCGTTCAAGATTCGTCCTTCGGCACCCACCAACTCGCTGTATGTGAACACAAACGGTGATATCGGTCTGGGCACCGCATCGCCGGATTCGAAACTGCATGTGAATGGTGGCAACATCCTGATCGAAAACGCAGCCCCATCGAACATCACGCTGGACCACACCGGCGACGCGGCAGCGGCGTTCCGCATTCAGGTGAACAACTCGGCGCGCTTCTCCTTTGTCGGGACGGGTGCGATCGAAATGGAGCTGACTCAATCCGGCGACCTGACCACTGCGGGGTCAGTCACGGCCACCAGCTTCATCGCCAATGGCACCACGCTGAACGTTCCGGACTATGTGTTCTCGGACAGCTACAACCTGATGCCGTTGTCCGAAGTTGCGGCCTTCATCGAAGCCAACAGCCACCTGCCGAAAATCCCTTCGGCGAAGGATATCAACTCGGGCACCCTGGACATGACCCAGATGCAGATGGCGCTGCTGGAAAAGATCGAAGAGCTGACCCTGTACACGCTGGACCAACAGGCTCAGATCGCCAAGCTGGAGGCCCGCCTCGACAAGGCGACCTCGCTGCAATAAGCGGCTGAGGCAGAAGCATCGCGGGATTTGGCGCTGACGAGGTGCCAAATCCTTTTTATTTAGAATAGCACGCGCGTTACCATGTATTCTCCCTCGCACAGGTTTTTGTTCTTGCATGTCAGCAAGACCGGCGGCAATTCCATTCAGAAGATCCTGCTGCCGTTCTCGGAGGATGAGATGATCATCAACGCGCATCAGGATGGGGTGGATCGCTTCGGGTTGCGTGGACCGGTGACCCCCTCGAAACATGCTACTCTGGCCGAGTATGAACAGCGTCAGCCCGGAATAGCGCAGATCAGCCGCATCGCGATTTCTGTCCGCGAGCCGTTCGATCGCGCCCTGTCTGCCTATTTTTCCCCGCATCGCTGGATGACGCGGAATGACGACGGCAGCTACCGCCTTTCCGATCCGGTTTGGAGCGAAGAGCGTTTCGCCTTGTTTCTGGCCTCTGGCGAGCTGCGCTCTGCTGCGGATTGGCTGCGTGTGGATGGCACCATCCGCCAGCCCGATCACGTGATCCGGTTCGAGATGCTGGAGCATGATCTCAAAAGGTTTCTGGGCGCAGTCGGGCTGGATGCCAATGCCTTGCCGTCTATGCCGCATGTGAACAAATCCGCCGCGTCTGGCGCATTGAAACAAAAATTGGCCCGCGATCCGGCGCTCAGACATCTGGTCTTGGAACAATACCACGAAGATGCCGCGTTGTTTGGCTATGCCTGACCGTCGCAAGGGGGAACGATCTTGGCACTTATCTCTTTCAAATACCGGCTCATTTTCGTGAAAACCACCAAGACGGCCGGGACCAGTGTGGAGACCGATCTCAGTCAGCGTCTGGAAGAAGGGGCCATCGTCACTCCCATCATTCCACCCGAACCCGGTCATGTCGCCCGGAATTTCCAGAACGAGGCCGGAGAGGCGCTTTACTTCAACCACATGCCCGCCACGCTGATCCGCGAGCGGCTGGGCGCTGAGCAGTTCAACAGCATGGCCCGCATCTGCGTTGAGCGCGAGCCGGTCGCGAAATGCATCAGCCATTTCCACATGCTGCGGAATTCACCGATCCACGACTGGCCCGATGGTGTGACCCGCAGCTGGGAGGAATACGTCGAAGAGGGGCGATTTCCGAACGATCTGGAACGCTACAGCGAAGTCGTCAACGGCGAGCGCCAAAGCCTTGTCACCCATGTGCTGCGCTATGACAGGTTGCAAACCGACTTGCCCGCGCTGATGGCCACCTTCGGCATCCCGGATTTCCAGCTAAACGCGCGGGCGAAGTCCGAATACTCGCAGAACCGCCTGATCACGCCCGAGCAGGTTACACCCGACCAGCGGGAACGCATCATGGATGTTTTCCGCCCGACGGCTGAGTTGTTGCAAATCGACTGGGGGCAGGACACCTGAACATGCTGGAACATTTCCCCAGACCGGTGACCTTCGACAACTACAAGGATATCATCGAGGAATTCTTCATCGACATCGGCCTGTTCGAGGATCTGCCCCGCACCCTGACCCGTTTCGCCACCAAACTGGGCAAGGACACCGCGCTGGTTGACGGCCTTCAGCACCGCAATGCGACCCCGCGCTCGGGATCGATACCAATTGATCTGCAAGACCAATTCAGGGAAAAATGGAAGCTGGAGTACGAAGTCTACTCCTACGTCCGTGAAATGCAGTCCGCCCTTTAACAGACGGTAATCCCATGTCCATCGCAGGCATCATCCAACGGCCCTACGAAAAACGGTTTCTGCTGGCCCTGCTGATCGTCGGCGTGCTGGCCTACCTGTTCTGGACCGGCTCGCGCTATCCGGCGCTGAACGAAAAGGCGATGATGTCCGGCGCGATCCAGCTTGAGGACGCGCTGAGCTTTGAGGCGAAATTCCCGATCACCCCGGACATGAGCACGCTGGACCGCATCTTCTGGTCCACGCTCAACTGGGTGAACACCAACAAAAAGGGCATGACCTTTGGCGTGCTCTTCGCCGCGGCTTTCCTGACGGCGCTGTCCTATCTGCGGGCCAAAAGCTTTCGCAATGGGCTGGCGAACTCGTTCCTCGGTCTGGTGATCGGCACGCCGCTGGGCGTTTGCGTCAACTGCGCCGCCCCCATTGCGCGGGGCATGTATACCGGCGGTTTCCGGGCCGAGACGACGCTCAGCGCGATGATCGCCTCACCCACGCTGAACGTGGTGGTGCTGACCATGCTGTTCAGCCTGATGCCGTTCTACATGGCCGTGACCAAGATTGTCCTCAGCCTTGCGATCATTCTGGGCGTCGTTCCCCTGATCTGCCGCTTTCTGCCCCAGACCCAAATCCCCGCGCCGGATCTGAGCCCCCAAACCCCCTGGACCCAGGCCGAGCTGACGCAGGCCGCCCCCTCGGAATCCATCGTTCAGGCGGTGATCGGGGTCGTCCGTACCTACGCCGCCAACTTCTGGTACATCGTCAAGATGACCGTGCCGCTGATGCTGATGGCCGGTTTTCTGGGCACCGTCGTCGCCGTCATCCTGCCGGCCGAGATGATCATGGACCTGCCGTTCTCGGTGTTCGTGCTGATCGTTCTGGTGCTGGTCGGGGTGTTCCTGCCCTGTCCCATCGGGTTTGACGTGGTGATGGCCGGGGCCTTGCTGGCGACCGGGCTGGACCAGGGCTATGTCATGGCGCTGCTGTTCACGCTGGGCAGTTTCTCGGTCTACTCCTTCCTTATCGTGTCGCAATCGCTGGGCTTGCGCGCGGGCATCCTGCTGGGCGGGGCGATCGCGCTGTTCGGCGCTCTGGCGGGGTACGGCGTTCAGGCGTGGCACCAGTACCAGTCGGACCGTGCCTTGCAGATGCTGCAACAAGCGCAGGCGCCGCAGGTCATCATGTGGGGTGCCGCACAGGCCGCTACCGCTGATGCGACGTGGACCGTCACCAGCCCGGACGCCGCGCGCATCACCATCGACCCGCAGTATTTCTCCGCCCCGTCGCCCGCCGCCGACACCGGCTTCACCCGGCTCGAGGCGCGCGACATCGGCGTCGACAAACCGCTGGAGTTCTCCTTCCGCGACATGTGGCCCCCGTTTTGGGAGGGGCGCAGCCTGTCCGCCGCCGACATCGACCGCGACGGCGATCTGGATATCGCCATCGCCTCGACCGAGCAGGCGCTTTACCTGTTCCGCAACGATGGCGCGGGCAATTTCACCCGGATGAACGTTGATCTCACGCCGCTGGCCGGGCTGCTCGTGTTCAACGCCGCACTGGCCGATATCGACAATGACGGCTGGCCCGACCTGTTCCTGACGACCTACGGACGCGGCAACCTGCTGTGGCGCAACGTCGACGGCTCCTTTGGCCCCGAGGCCCCGCAGCCCGTCGCCAACAACCCCGAAACCCCGCTGACACTGGCGCTCAGCTTTGCCGACGCGGATCGGGATGGCGATCTGGACGTCGCCTTGGGCAACTGGGCCGCCGGCTGGTACCGCCGCATCCCCGGCGAGGAGTCGCGCAACCGCGTCCTCTGGAACCAGAACGGCACCCTTGATGGCAGCGCGTTTTCCGCCCTGCCTGGCATCCCCGGCGAGACGCTGACCATCCTGTTTTCGGACATCGACAGCAACGGCACGATGGACCTGCTCGAAGGCAACGACTTCGAGATCCCCGACTATTTCTACCTTGGCGACGGCAAGGGCGGCCTGCGCATGATCACCCATGCCGACGGCCTGATCCCGCACACCACCAACACCACGATGGCGATCAAGGTCGGCGATCTGATCGGCGACGGGGTGAACGAAATCTACATGGCGCAGATCGCGGGCCGCTCCTCGGGGGTGTCCAAGACGCTGAAGATGCAGCCGTTGGAAAAATACTGCGACACGGTGCGCAACCCCGACGACCGCGCGGCCTGCGAACGGAACATGCAGATCAAAAGCTGGTACAAGTCGGGCAACAACTTCGACCCGACCTATGCCAGCAAATGCGCCGAGCTGACGGGCCGTTACCGCGCCGAATGCAAGGCAATGCTGGTCAAGGATCTGGCGATCCAGCGTCGCGACCGCTCGATCTGCGCGTTGATCCCGGCGGATCAGCCCATTCCCCGCGCCTATTGCGACATCCATTTCCGCCCCGCCCGCCCCATCACCGCGCAAGAGGCTGACGACAGCATCCAGCAGGTGCAGCGCTCGAACGTGCTGCTGCAATGGGATGGTAAGGCCTATCAGGACAAGGCCGGCCCCCGCGGGTTGGAAATCGGCGGCTGGTCCTGGGACACCAAGCTGGCCGATTTCGACAATGACGGCGATCTGGACGTCTACGTGGTCAACGGCACCTGGGTCCCGAACGAGGTGTCGCCCTCGAACCTCTTTTTCCTCAACGACGGCACCGGCACCTTCAAGGAAGCGTCCGGCCCCTTCGGGCTGGAGGATTACCTGATGACCGCCGCCGCGATCCAGTTCGACATGGATATGGACGGCGATCTGGACATCCTGACCCACACCGTAAACGGACCGTTGGTCGCCTTCCGCAACAACGCGCAGGGGCATTCGCTGGGCGTGGCGTTGCAGGACATGGTGGGCAACCGCGACGGCATCGGCGCCCGCATCTATCTGACCGACGACGCAGGCAAGACGCAGTTGCGCGAAATCCAGCTGGGCGGGGGCTTCATGTCGTTTGACGCGCCCGTCGCCTATTTCGGGCTGGGCGCGCAGACGCAGGCCGCGGGTCTGCGTGTCGTCTGGGCCGACGGGGCCGAAACCGTGGTGCAAGGGCCGATCCCGGCCGGTGCGCTTTATCACATCCGGCGCGACCCCTAGGGGCCGCGCCGAACGCCTTAGTCCAGAACCTTGGTCACCGGAAAGATCGACAGGTTCGTCCGCGCCCGGATCGCCCCCCAGACGCCGCGTTTGTCCACCAGCATCACCGCGATGGCGATGCCGCCCATCATGATCAGGTACCAGGTCCCCCAGTCCGAGGCGACCTCGCGCAGCGCAAAGAAGATCACAACCCCGATCACCGGCCCCTCGATGGACCCGATTCCGCCGATCACCACGATGAAGATCACGAAGGCCGTCCATTCGTTCAGGCTAAAGGCCGCGTCGGGCGTGATCCGCAGTTTTTGCAGGAACACGAAGCCCCCGGTCAGCGAGGTCCAGAACGCCGCCAGCACGTAGATCATGAACTTGACGCGCCGGGTGGCGACGCCCATCGCCTCGGCCGCCGGTTCGCTGTCGCGGATCGCCGTCAGCGCCAGCCCCCATTTCGATCGCAGCAGCCCCCACACCATCAGAACCGAGGCGATCCCGATGGTAAACGCGATGTAATACATCACCATCTCGCGCCCGCCGCGGCTGTCGGCCAGCGATTTCGCCAGCGCCACCGGCAGTGAAATGCCCGAGCCACCGCCAAGTGCCCCGATCTGCGCCGCGCTCAGCCGGAACACCTCGGCGATCACCCAGGTGCCGATGGCGAAATACGGGCCTTGCAGGCGGAACGCGATCCAGCCTGTGGGCACCGCGATCACCGCCGTGGCAATCGCCGCCGCCGGGATGGCGATCAGCAGGGGCAACCCCGCGAACATCGCCAGCGCAAAGAACAGGTAGCCGCCCAGCCCAACGAATGCCTGCTGCCCTACGCTGATCAGCCCGGTATAGCCCGCCAGCAGGTTCCACATCTGCGCCAGCGCCAGAAAGCTGAACACCTCCATCAGCAGGCGCAGGTCCGAACGCCCGGCCCAGACCGGCGCCACGGCCAGCCCGGCCACCACTGCCAGCAGCACCAGCCGCAGCACCACCGAGACCGAAATGCCCCGACCCTGAGTCATATCCATCGAAGTCATCTTGGCCCCTCACATCTTGGGAAACAGGCCGCGCGGACGCACGACCAGCAGCGCCAGGAACACCAGGTGCCCGGCCAGGATTTGCACGCCTGCGTCGATCTGCGCACCCAGCGTCTGCGCGACACCCAGAACGATGCCGCCCACCAGCGTGCCCCACAGACTGCCCAGACCGCCGATAATGACCGCCTCGAACGCGAACAGCAGCCGGGCAGGGCCGGCCGAGGGGTCAAAGTTCGTCTTCATCGCCAGGAAAATCCCGGCCACGCCCACGACCAGACTGGCCAGCGCCGTCGCAATCGCAAAGATATGCGCGTTGTTGCCCCCCATCAGCGGCACGATTTCCGGGTCGTCCGAGGTCGCCCGCAGCATCCGCCCCAGTGGCGTCTTGTAGAACACCAGTTGCAGCCCGCCGATCACCGCAACGGCGGCGGCGAACATCAGCAGCGGCAGCCAGCCAATCGCCACGGCGTCCGACAGCACGATGCTGCCCGTTTCCAGCCAGCCCGCAGGCAGGCGCTGACTGTCGGCCGAGAAGATCTCCAACAACGCGTTCTGGATGATGATCGACATGCCGAACGTCACCAGAATGGGCGGCAGGATGTCCTTGCCCAGCACCCGGTTCAACAGGATGCGCTGGTTGACATAGCCCGCCGTCGTCAGCGCGATCAGCACCAGCACCACGGCCACCGCCGGATGCACCGCCAGCCCGGTGACCAAGGCCACCATCAGGTAGGCTGCGGTCACGATGAAATCGCCATGCGCGATGTTGATAAACCGCATGACGCCGAACATCAGGCTCAGCCCCGCCGCGAACAGGGCATAGAGCCCGCCCAGCAGGACGCCCTGCACGATTGCATTGATCCAGACCATCAGTGGGCCTCCTCTGTGGTGCCGAAATAGGCCGCCGCGATTTGGGCGCGGGTCAGGGTGGCGGGGGTGCCGGTCAGGGTCACGCGCCCCTCCATGAAGCAATAGACCCGGTCGGCCACGGCCAGCGCCTGGCCCACGTCCTGTTCCACCACCAGAATGGCGGTGCCGCCTGCGCGGATTTTCGGCACGGCGGTGTAGATGTCCTTGATGACTTTCGGGGCCAGCCCGAGGCTGATTTCGTCACACAACAGCAGCTGAGGGTTCGACATGAGCGCCCGCCCAATGGCCACCATCTGCTGCTGCCCGCCCGACAGCGCCGTGCCCGGATTGTGGCGTTTCGCCACCAGATCGGGGAACAGCTCGTAAACCGCGTCCAGCGACCACGGACCCGGCCGTTTGCCCGCCGCGCCGATCAGCAGGTTTTCCTCGACCGATAGCGAAGGGAACAGCCGCCGCCCCTCGGGCACCATCGCCATCCCGGCCTTGTGGATGCGATCCGCGGCCCATCCCGCGATGTGCTGACCGGCGAACATCACGTCCTGCCCGCGCGCCGGGATCATCCCGGTGATCGCCCGCAGAAACGTCGATTTCCCCGCCCCGTTCGAGCCGATAAGGGCCACGCATTCGCCCTCGTCCACGCTCACATCAATGCCGAACAGCGCCTGGAAATCCCCGTAGAACGCCGTCAGCCCCTGTGTCTCAAGCAGCCGTGTCATCGACCGAAATCCCCATGTAAATTTCCTGCACCAGCGGGTCGGCCATCACCTTTGACGGCTCGCCCTCGGCGACGATCTTGCCGAAGTCGATCACGATCAGCCGCTCGACCACGGCGGTCAGGGCGTGGACGATATGTTCGATCCAGATGATCGAAACGCCCGAGTCCCGGATGCCCTTGATCGTCTCGACCAGCTCGTGACACTCCGCCTCGGTCAGCCCGCCCGCGATTTCATCCAGCAACAGCAGCTTCGGCCCCGAGGCCAGCGCCCGCGCCAGCTCCAGCCGTTTCCGCTCCAGCAATGTCAGGCTGCCCGCCGGACGGTTGGCCTTGGGCAACAGCCCGGTGCGGTCCAGAATGTCCCGGCATTCGGCCTTGGCATCGTGATGCCCCGAATTGCCGAAGCTCGACGCCACCAGCAGGTTTTCGTAAACGCTCATCCCCACGAATGGGTGCGGGATCTGGAACGACCGCGCGATCCCCATCCGGCAACGTTCCGCCGCGGGCACGCGCGTCACGTCCTGCTTGGCGAATTGCACGGTGCCCGAGCTGACAGCCAAAGTGCCGCCAATCAGGTTGAACAGGGTCGATTTACCGGCGCCGTTCGGCCCGATGATCCCCAGCGCCTGGCCCTCGGGCATGTCGAACGTCACATCGTCCGAGACCGTCAGCGCGCCGAAATTCTTATTCACATTGGACAGCGACAGGATCGTTGCCATCGGCTCCTCCTTTGGTTTGGCCGGGGGCGGGACGCCACCCCCGGCCACGCGGCCTTAGCCGATTGCCTTCATCTCGCCGGTCAGCGGGATGTCGGGATGGGCACCGTTTTCCACGATGTCCAGCACCGGCTTGCCGTTCTCCAGCCGCCATTGGCCGCCCACCAGCGGGGTCTTGGCGATGTTCGGCACCGGACCACCCGCAAAGTTGATGTTGCCCACGACCGAGTTGTAGTTGGTCGCCTTGATCGCCGCCGCGATGCTGTCGGGATCGGTCGGATCTTCAGACCGTTGCAGGCTGTCGAAGATCACCTCGAACAGCGAATGCTTGAAGCCCAGCGGCATGGTCCACGGGTTGCCCGTCTGCGCCTCGTAATCGGCGGCCAGCTCGGCCGAGGTCTGCCCGGTGAACCCCGAGCTGAACGGGTGATGCGGCGACCACCAGACCTCGACGCTCAGCCCGTCGGCGCGGTCGCCCAGGGCACCCACGGCCTGCGGGAACTCGGTCGCCTTGGCGGCGTTCACGACCTTGGGGTGGAACCCTTGCTGCGCGGCTTGGGTCCAGAACGTGGTGAAATCGGGCGGAATGACCACACCGGTGACGATTTCCACACCCGCCTGTTTGAACGCCGAAATCTGCGCGCTGAAATCATCCGACATGTTCTGATACCGGCCCGGATCGACCAGCTTGTAGCCACGCTGCGTCATCACCGGCGGAAAGCCCAGCTCGGGGTGCGCCCAGCCGTTGCCATCGGGGTCGTTGGGCCACAGCGCGCCGACCACCTTGTTGGTGTCCACCTTGTCCCACATGTTGACGAAGGACCCGATGATGTCCTCCAGCCCCCAGAAGAAGTGGTACGTATACTGGAACCCCTTCGCCGGATCGCCCTGACGGCCAAAGAAGTGCGGCTGCCACGGGGTGTCGTTCGTCAGGCAGGGCACGCCGTTCAGTTCGGCCTGATCTGCCACCGGGTTGGTGGTGTCGGGGGTCGAGGTGGCGCAGATCACGTCCACTTCCTCGCCCAGGATCAGCTCTTGCGCGACCGACGAGGCCCGGTTCGAGTTCGACTGGCTGTCTTTCACGATGAACTCGATCTCGTGCTTGGAGCCGTTGATCATCAGCCCGTCGCCGATCTTCTTGGCGAACTGGTTCAGGGTGAACTGGTCGGGTTCCGCGAAAATCGCCAGCGGGCCGGTTTGCGGCGTCACGAAGCCGATCTTCAGTTTCTTCGTCTTGGCGATCGCCGGGCTGGCGATGCCGCTGGCGGCCAGCAGGCCGGTGGCGCCGGTCGCCTTCATGAATCCGCGGCGGGACAGAGTGTGTTTCGTCATGGTGGTCCTCCTCAGGTTTGGATGCAGCCCGCGCGGCAAAACTCCTCTGTTCCCCGAAGGCGGCTTCGGGGGCGCATGGGCTGTAGGAATGGAAATCAGGCTCTAACCCTGCGGATCAGGCCCCTCGGTGTGGATCAAGGCTCCTCCCTCTTTGGCGCGACGCAAAGCTCCTCTGACCCCCGAAATCCGATTTCGGGGCTGCGGCGCGTGGATTGTGTGGTGAAACGGGCGTGCCCTTACGGGTCAGGTGCGCGTGTCTGTGTGTCTCATCTATCCTCCCTCAGTGCGGTCCGGCGGGCGCTAGCCAGCGCCCCTCTCGGGGAATTTCTTCAGCGTGTTCTCGATCCCGCGCAGCGTCTGCGTCACGTCGGGCCAGAAATTCGGCAAGCTCTGGACCGAGGCACCCCCCAGCGTCCCGTCCGCCTTCACCCAGATTTGCGCGGGCTCGAAATGCAGCGCGGGCGCGTCGGGTTCGGTGCTGTTGCGGGTCAAAAACAGACCCCATTCCTGCGCAACTGCCGTTGCATCGACCGAGTGGCCCAGCGGCAGGCGGATCAGCTGCATCTCGTCCTTCAGACGCGCGGTGGTGTCCCGATCCTCGGCCGAGACGGCCACCACCCGGATACCCCGGATCGCGAAATCGCCGATGCGGTCGTCCAGTTCCTTCAGCATCAGGCGCGTCCATTTGCAGTGCCGCCCGCGGTGAAACACCACATGCGTCCCGCCCGGAGGCGCATCCTGCCCCACGTCATACTGGCCCAGATCTGCGCCGCCGTGGCCCATTACCGCAAAGCGCAGCGCCGGTACGGGTTGGCCGGGGAACAGACGGGTCGCCATCGCGTTACCCCTTCGCTTCCAGCGCGGACAGCCGCGCCTCGATCACGGGGACCGAGCGGTAGATGTGTTCGATCGTCAGCTTCTCGGCCAAGTCGGCGTTGCGCGCGATTACCGCGTCAAAGATCGCCTGATGTTCGCTGCGCACGTCACGCGGGATCGAGCGATCCGTGATCGCGATATGCAGATACCGGATCGAGTGGCTGTACAGAATCTCGCGGAAGTTCAGCAGCCAGGCATTTGTGCAGGCCCCGATCATCGCGTTGTGAAAGGCGCGGTTGCGGCGCTCCCACTCGGCGACGGCCTGTTCCTCGCGGCCTTCCATTTCCGTCTCGATCTTGGCCAGGCGGTGATGGGCGGCGACAAAGGCGCTCTCCCACTCGTCATCGCCTTTCTGGATCGACTCGCGGACGGCTTTCGCCTCCAGCAGGGCGCGCATCTCGACGATGTTCTTGAAATCCGCGACTGATACCAGCGCCGCGCGGAACCCGCGTTGGCCTTCGGTGGTCACCAGATTCTCGACCAGCAGCCGCGACAGCGCCTCGCGCACGGTCGAGGCACCCACCCCGAATGTCTTGCGCAGCACCTCGACCCGCAGCCGCGATTCCGGCTCGATTTCGCCCGACAGGATCGCGCCGCGCAGGGCTTCATAGACCGCCTCGATGGTGGTCCGGCTCTGCGATTCGCCGTCCAGGTCGTTAATATCTTTCAGAAAACTCACGGCTTCCCCCTGCATTCCTCCATGTTCACATAAACTTATCACCATTCAAAAAACAACGTCAAAAACTTAAAATCTCGTTTTTTTATGATCACCAATAGAAATATCGTTTTTTTATTTGACAAACGATATTGCCCAAGACCATGATCCCCCAACGCCAAGCGAAGGAGGGGGACGCGATGGCCGATGGAACCATGACCCGTAGCTTTACCATCCGTTTCAAAGGGGCCGATCGCCCCGTCACCTGCGATGAATCGCAGAAGGTGCTGATCGCGATGGAGCAGGCATTTCCCGACTCCCGGCTGCAGCCGGTGCGCGTCGGCTGTCGGCAGGGCGGCTGCGGCGCCTGCCGGGTAAAGGTGACCAAGGGCGATTACACCACGGCCAAGATGAGCCGCGCCCACGTGACCGAGGCCGAACAGGCTCAGGGCTATGCCTTGGCCTGCCGGATTTACCCGCAAAGCGACATGGAAATTGAATCCGCCTTTCTGGGGCCCCGCCGGGCACCCAAAGGGCAAAACTGAGAACCAAGGGTAGGAGGATTACCAATGTCTCAAGAAGGACTGCTGCGTCCGGGGATCGCCCAGATCCGCGTTCTGGATATGGACGAAGCGATCACCCACTACGTCGAACGTATTGGCCTGGATATGGTCGGCAAGGGCGAAGATGGCCGCGTGTACCTGAAAGGGTACGACGAATTCCATCACCACTCGGTCGTCCTGCGCGAGGCGGACACCGCCGGCATCGACTTCTTCGCGTTCAAGGCCGACAGCCAGCAAAGCGTCGACGCCTTCCGCAAGCGGATCGAGGCCTACGGGCTGGAGGTCGATGATGTCCCCGCCGGCGAACAGCCCGGCACCGGTGCGCGCATCGGGTTCACCGTTCCCTCGGGCCACCGGATCGAACTGTTCGCCCATATGGACCTGTCCGATCAGGCGCCCGACACCCGCAACCCCTACATCTGGAAATCCGAGCCGCGCGGCATGCGCGCCCAGCGGATGGACCACTGCCTGCTGTACGGCCCGAACATCGACAAGGTCGAGGAATTCTTCACCCAGGTGCTGGACTTCCACCTGCCCGAGCGCGTGGACCTGCCCGACGGCACTCTGGCGATCTGGATGACCGTCTCGAACAAGGCCCACGACATCGCCTTCGTGAACCACCCCGAGCCGGGCAAGCTGCACCATCTGGCGTTCTTCCTTGAGAACTGGAACGACATCGGCCACGCCGCCGACCTGATGTCGCGCTATGACATCAGCCGCGATGTCGGCCCGACCCGTCACGGCATCACCCGTGGTCAGACGATCTATTTCTTCGACCCGTCGGGTAACCGTAACGAGGTCTTCGCCGGTGGCTACACCGCCTACAAGGACCACCCGGTCCGCGTCTGGGATCACAACAACGTCGGCCGAGGCATCTTCTACTACGAACGCCAGCTGAACGATGCCTTCCTGTCGGTGGTGACCTGATGCAGGTGCTCCGTCCCGCACAGGTGCTGACGGCTGCGGCGGCCCATGCCGCCGTGGGCGCCGCCGTGGCCAAGGCCACCGAACTGGGGGTCGCCATCAACGTCTGCGTCGTGGACGCGGGCGGCAACCAGATCGCGTTCCTGCGTGGCGACGGGGCCTTTCTGCCTTCGGGCAGGATCGCCCGCGACAAGGCGTATACCGCCGCGGGTTTCGGTGCCCCCACCGGGGCGCTCTATGACGCGCTTTCGGGCGATGCACCGGTGCTGGCGGGCATTTCCGCGCAACCCGGCGTGGCCCTGTTTCAGGGCGGGCTGCCCATTCGCAGCAAGGGTGAACTGGTCGGAGGCATCGGCGTGTCCGGTGCCTCGGCCCAGCAGGATGAGATCTGCGCCAAGGCGGGCCTGTCGGCCATCGGTCTGGCGCAGGATTGAGGATTGGACACATGAAAGACGGGCTGACAACCATGGCCAGGGACGCACTTCACTTCATCAATGGCGAGTTTACCGCCGGCACTTCGGGGCGGACCTTCGACAACATCTCGCCCGCCACCGGGCAGAAGATCGGCGTCGTGCATGAGGGGCTCAAGCCCGAGATCGACGCCGCCGTTGCCGCCGCCCGTGCCGCGCTGACCGGCCCGTGGGGCTACATGCCCCAGGCCGAACGCGCCGCCCTGCTGCACGCCGTCGCCGACGAGATCAACCGCCGCTTCGATGAATTCCTCGAGGCCGAGATTCTGGACACCGGCAAGCCCAAATCGCTGGCCTCGCATATCGACATCCCGCGCGGGGCTGCGAACTTCAAGATCTTCGCCGATCTGGTGAAAAACGTCCCGACCGAAAGCTTCATGCTCGACACCCCCGACGGCAACGGCGCGCTGAACTATGGCGTGCGCCGGCCCAAGGGCGTGGTCGCCGTCATCAGCCCGTGGAACCTGCCGCTTCTGCTGATGACGTGGAAGGTCGGCCCGGCGCTGGCAACCGGCAACACCGTGATCGTCAAACCGTCCGAGGAAACCCCCCTGACCACCACCCTGCTGGGCGAGGTCATGAACACCGTGGGCATCCCCAAGGGTGTGTTCAACGTGGTCCACGGTTTCGGCCCCGACAGCGCGGGCGCTTACCTGACCGCGCACCCGGATGTGGACGCGATCACCTTCACCGGCGAAACCCGCACGGGTGAGATCATCATGCAATCGGCGGCCAAGGGGTTGCGTCAGGTCTCGATGGAATGCGGCGGGAAAAACGCCGGGATCGTGTTCGCCGACGCCGACATGGACAAGGCGATCGAGGGCACCATGCGCTCGGTCTTCGCCAACTGCGGTCAGGTCTGCCTGGGCACCGAGCGTGTCTACGTCCAGCGCCCGATCTTCGACGAATTCGTCGCCCGCCTGAAGGCCGGTGCCGAGGGCATGAAACTGGGTGCCTCGGCTGATCCCGAGACCAACATGGGCCCGCTGATCAGCCAGGAACACAAATCCAAGGTGCTGTCCTATTACGAGATCGCCAAGGCCGAAGGGGCCACCGTCATCACCGGCGGCGGCGTCCCCGACATGCCCGACGATCTGAAAGGCGGCGCTTGGGTGCAGCCCACCATCTTCACCGGCCTGCCCGAAACCGCCCGCGCCGTGCGCGAGGAGATCTTCGGCCCGGTCTGCCATATCGCCCCCTTCGACACAGAAGACGAGGTGATCAAGATGGCCAACGACACCGACTATGGCCTCGCCACCGCCATCTGGACCGAAGACCTGACCCGCGCCCACCGCGTCGCCCGTCAGATCGATGTGGGTCTGGCATGGGTGAACTCGTGGTTCCTGCGCGACCTGCGCACCGCGTTCGGCGGCTCGAAACACTCGGGCATCGGCCGCGAGGGCGGCGTGCATGGCCTCGAATTCTACTCCGAACTCACCAACGTCTGCGTGAAACTCTAAGGACGACCAATGACCGACCAATCCAAAATCCACGAGGCCGCCGACCGTCTGTGGCAGGCCTGGGAAACCGGCGTGCCCGGCGCGCCCATCCGTGATCTGCTGGCCGAGGGCGACGTGGACGCCGCCTATGCCGTGCAGGAAATCAACACCAAGCGCTGGCTGGGCGGCGAGGAACGCATCCTGTCGGGCCGCAAGATCGGCCTGACCTCTAAGGCCGTGCAAAACCAGCTGGGCGTCGGCCAGCCCGACTACGGCATGCTGTTCGCAGACATGGAGTATATGGACGGGGAGGAAATCCCGCTGTCGCGCCTGCACCAGCCCAAGGTCGAGGCCGAGATCGCCTATGTCATCGCCGCCCCCCTGACCGGGCAGCACATCACGATGGTCGATCTGATGGCCTCCATCGGTTACGTCGTCCCGGCGTTGGAGATCGTGGGCAGCCGCGTCGCTGGCTGGGATATCCGCATCACCGACACGATCGCCGACAATGCCTCGTCCGGGGTCTACGTGCTGGGCCAGTCGCCCAAGCGCGTCGGTGATTTCGATCAGCGCATGTGCGGCATGGTGATGACCCGCAACAACCAGCCCGTCAGCGTCGGCGCCGGTGCCGCCTGCATGGGCAGCCCCCTGAACGCCACCCTGTGGCTGGCCCGCACGATGGCCAAGGCTGGTCGCGCTTTGGGTCCGGGCGATGTGGTTCTGTCGGGCGCTTTGGGGCCGATGGTTCCCGCCAATCCCGGTGACGTTTTCGAAGCACGGATCAACTGCCTCGGCTCGGTCCGCGCCGCTTTTGCGAAGGAATAAGCAGATGAGCAAAATCAAATGCGCCATCATCGGTTCGGGCAATATCGGTACCGACCTGATGATCAAGATCATGCGGATGTCCAAGGTGCTGGAAATGGGTGCCATGGTCGGAATCGACCCCGACTCGGACGGGCTGGCCCGCGCCAAGCGTCTGGGTGTGCCCACCACCCACGAAGGCATCGAAGGGCTGACCAAGCTGCCCAACTACGCCGACATCCGCATCGTGTTCGACGCCACCAGCGCCGGTGCCCACAAGCGCCACAACGAGGTGCTGCAAAAGGACGGCAAGCAAGTCATCGACCTGACCCCCGCCGCCATCGGCCCCTTCACCGTGCCTGCCGTGAACATCGACGCCAACCTGACTGAATCGAATGTGAACATGGTGACGTGCGGCGGTCAGGCCACCATCCCGATGGTCGCCGCCGTGAACCGCGTCAGCCCCGTGCGCTATGGCGAAATCGTCGCCTCGATCAGTTCGCGCTCGGCCGGTCCCGGCACCCGCGCGAATATTGACGAGTTCACCGAAACCACCGCCTACGCCATTCAGGCCGTCGGCGGCGCTGGTCGCGGCAAGGCGATCATCATCCTGAACCCCGCCGAGCCGCCGATGATCATGCGCGACACGGTCTATTGCCTGTGCGACGAAGCCGACCCCGAGGAAATCCGCGCCTCCATCCACCAGATGGTGGAAGACGTGCAATCCTACGTCCCCGGCTACCGTCTGAAGCAGGAAGTGCAGTTCGAGCATATCGGCTCGAACAGCCCGCTGCACATCCCCGAAATGGGCGGTGATTTCACCGGGCTGAAGGTCTCGATCTTCCTCGAGGTCGAAGGCGCGGCCCACTACCTGCCCGCCTATGCCGGCAATCTGGACATCATGACCAGCGCGGCGATGAAAACCGCCGAACGCCTGTCGATCAAACGCAACTGGGTGGAGGCCGCCTGACATGACCAAGCTCTATATCCAGGACGTGACCCTGCGCGACGGCATGCACGCCGTCCGTCACCAATACGATCTGGGCCATGTCCGCGCCATCGCTCAGGCTCTGGACGAGGCTGGCGTCGACGCGATCGAGGTCGCCCACGGCGACGGTATCACCGGCTCCACCTTCAACTACGGTTTCGGCAAATGCACCGACGAGGCGTGGATCTCCGAGGCCGCCAAGGTCTGCAAGACCGCCAAGCTGACCACCCTGCTGCTGCCCGGCATCGGTACCATCGAAGACCTGAAGCGCGTCCGCGATCTGGGCGTTCAGTCCGTCCGCGTCGCCACCCACTGCACCGAGGCCGACGTCGCCGCCCAGCACATCGCGGCAGCCAAGGACATGGGCATGGACGTGTCGGGCTTTCTGATGATGTCCCACATGAACACCCCCGAAAAGCTGGCCCAGCAGGCCAAGCTGATGGAAAGCTACGGCGCTGATTGCGTCTACTGCACCGACTCGGGCGGCCGTCTGACCATGAAGGACGTGGCCGAGCGTTTCGACGCCTATAACAAGGTGCTGAAGCCCGAAACCCAGCGCGGCGCACACATGCATGAAAACCTGTCGCTGTCCGTCGCCAACTCGGTCGTCGCGGTGGAACACGGTGCCTTCCGCGTCGATGCCTCGCTGGCCGGGATGGGTGCCGGTGCCGGCAACACCCCGATCGAAGCGTTCGTCGCCGTTGCCGATCTCTACGGCTGGGAACACGGCTGCGACGTGTTCAAACTGCAAGACGCCGCCGAGGAACTGGTCCGCCCGCTGCAAGACCGCCCCGTCCGCGTCGACCGCGAAACCATGACGCTGGGCTATGCCGGGGTCTACTCGTCCTTCCTGCGTCACGCCGAAAAGGCCGCCAATCTCTACGGTCTGGACACTCGCGAAATCCTGGTCGAGCTGGGCCGCCGCAAGATGGTCGGCGGGCAAGAGGACATGATCGTCGACGTGGCTCTGGACATGATCAAAGCCAAGGAGGCAGCGGAATGACCGACATCGCCAAACTCGCCGAAATCGTGGACGAGGCCGCGCGCACCGCGACCGAGATCCCGCAATTCTCCGACACCAAACCGCTGAGCGTGGACGAAGCCTATGCCGTGCAGGCCCAGTCCATACAGCGCCGCTATGCCCGCGGCGAGCGTCGCGTCGGCATCAAGATGGGCCTGACCAGCCGCGCCAAGCAGCTGCAGGTCGGCGTCGATGACGTGCTCTGGGGCCGTCTGACCGACGCCATGCGCGAGGAAGAAGGCGGAGAGGTCAGCATGGCCAAATACGTCCATCCCCGCGTTGAGCCCGAGATCGCCTTCCTGATCGGCAAACCCCTGTCCGGCAACGTCTCGGCGCTCGAGGCAATGGCCGCCGTTCAGGCCGTCGCCCCCGCGCTGGAGATCATCGACAGCCGCTACAAGGCGTTCAAGTTCGACGTGGGCGACGTGATCGCTGACAACTCGTCCTCGTCGGGTTTCATCATCGGCAACTGGCACGCGCCCGACATTGACATCTCGAACCTCGGCATGATCCTGTCGATCAACGGTGTGGCTGGCGAAATCGGCTCCACCGCCGCGATCCTGGGTCATCCCGTGCGTTCGCTGGTGTCCGCCGCGCGCATGGTCGCCTCGGCCGGCGAAACGCTGAACCCCGGCGACATCGTGCTGGCCGGTGGGGCAACCGCCGCCATTCCGATGGCCGCAGGTCAGGCCGTCACCCTGGATGTCCAGAACATGGGCACCGTCGCTTTCAACGTGGTGGAGTAACAACATGCCGCTGATCGAAGTCACCATGGTCGAGGGCCGCACGACCGAACAAAAGGCCGCCCTCATCGCCAAACTCACCGACGCCGCCGTCGAGGCTGTCGGCGCCCCGATCGAGACCATCCGCGTCTGCATCCGCGAAATCCCCGGCGAAAACTGGGGCATCGCGGGCAAGCCGAAGGGCCCGATCAAGGGAAGCTGACCATGTCGGACCTGACCGTCGAACCGGGCCAGGAAGGCCCGGTTACCGTCTCGATCTCGCGCCGGGTGATCGCCGGGCACGAGGCCGAGTACGAGGATTGGCTGCACGGCATCACCGCCGCCGCCGCCGATTTCCCCGGCCATATGGGCGTGAACATCCTGCGGCCCTCGGGCTCGACCGACGGGCGCTATGTGCTGATCTACCGTTTCGACAGCTGGGCGCATTGTCAGGCGTGGGAACGCTCGGAAACCCGCCAGACCTGGGTCGCGCAGCTGGACGGCATCGTCGTGGGCGAGGCGGAAACCCGCCGCGTCACCGGCCTTGAGGCATGGTTCGACCTGCCCGAGGTGCCCGCCGCCAAGCACGCCCCGCAGTGGAAGATGGCGGTGACGCTGATCGTCGTCGTTTTCGTGATCGTCTTCCCGTTGCAGCTGACGATCCTGCCCCTGACGACCGACTGGCCGCACTGGTCGCGCACCCTGCTGATCGCGGTGATCCAGGTATTGTTGATGACCTATCTGGTAATGCCCCGCGTCACCCGCGCCCTGCGCGGCTGGCTGTTCGCCTGAGGCCCGAATCCGGCGTACGATTTCCGCCAGAAATCTTACAATTTCCGGGATGAAGCAGATCTGAACACCCCGTCCGGTCGATTGACCCGGCGGGGTGATTTGTTTCCGGATTCGTTCCAGATTGGGGCCTTTTGGCCGAAAATCGGCCAGATTGTGGCGAAAATTGGGCACTCTCGAAAAACGAGAATAAATAAAATACTGTTTAAAAACAATATACTAATTGATTTCACCGCAGCCAGACTGTGACAAAATATTGGCAAGCTTGGCCTTAATTCCCTAAGGTCAGGGTATCTGCTTAGCCGTTTATAGAAACGGGACCGTCGCGATGGGGATCGCATAATGGGTTCCGTGGAAAGACACGACAATGACAAAGACTGCGCACAGCTGCCTGCGCATGACGATGGTGTATTTTCTACGCCTATTCGTCTGTGTTTGTGCTATGATTTCAATTGGTTACTCGCCGGTTCAGGCGGGGACGTCCTCGATGCTGGTGCGCGTTGTGCATAATGATCGGGGCGGAGTCGTCGGCGCGCGCGCCCAGGAAATCGCTACGATCCAGCGGCGTCAGCAACGTGTCGAAATCCGCGGCAAGGTCTGCCTGTCCACCTGCACGATGTATCTGGGCGCCGGTGACGTCTGCGTTCATCCCGCCACGAAATTCGGTTTCCACGGCCCCAGCTATTACGGCCGCCCGCTGAAACCGAAACAGTTCGAGTATTGGTCGAAGGTCATCGCCTCGTACTACCCCGACCGGTTGCGCGACTGGTACATGAGCACGGGCCGCTACAAAGCGGACGGCTATTATACCCTGACCGGCGCGCAGCTGATCCATTACGGCGTGCAGCAGTGCTAAAAAATCTCAACTAATCGAGTGACTTACGCGTTACTGCGTGTCAGACGTGCTGGACCCGCCACCAAGCGCACCAATCACCAGCGCGCCGCCGCCCAGCCCCAGCAGGGGCACCAGACCGCCGATCAGCGGGACAAAGTTGGTCGCCTCGCCCATGTCTGCGGCCTCTGCGGACGGCAGGACGGCGCCATCGCACAACACGCCAACGTTGCCATGACGGCGGAACTCGGCCCGCAGGATTTTCTGGTCACCACACATGCGGCTCGCCTTGGCGATGCGCATCGCCTCGTCCTCGCGCGGGCCAGCCAGCGCGGGCAGGGCGGCACTTCCCGCGGCCAGAATGGCCAAAACTCTGAAAAACATGCTCGATCTCCATTATTATTGCCGAAATCATAGCACGATAAACGGACAGGTTGAATGAAACCTTCCCGCCTGCGGAAAATTCTGCCGACTGTGTCGTTTTTTCTTTGATCAAATGGTCATTTGCCGGGAATCCGCGATTGCTTTTCCCCTGACGTCTGTGCGATTCTGTCGCCACAAAAACAACGTCCCCGGACTGCGGGGCTGTATCAGGCAACATTAGCAAACGGTTCACATATGCGTCGCGTGCTCATTACCGGCACGGCCGGATTCATCGGCTTCCACTTGGCGAAACTACTGTTGCAAGAGGGGTTTCGTGTTCACGGCTATGACGGTGTGACCGACTATTACGACGTCAATCTGAAGAACCGCCGCCACCAGATCCTGTTGGAAAACCCCAACTTTTCGGCCACCGTCGGGATGTTGGAGGATGACGCCCTGCTGAACCGCGTCTCGGATGAATTCCAGCCCGAGATCGTCGTTCACTTGGCCGCGCAGGCCGGCGTTCGCCACAGCCTGGAGCATCCGCGCACCTATATCGACGCGAATGTCGTCGGCACGTTCAACATCCTCGAGATGTCCAAGCGCCTGAATGTGCAGCATCTTTTGATGGCATCCACCAGTTCGGTCTACGGCGCGAACGAGGATATGCCCTTTGTCGAGACCGCCAAGGCCGACACCCAGCTGACGATTTACTCGGCTACCAAGAAGGCCACCGAGAGCATGGGCCATTCCTACGCCCACCTCTGGGGCCTGCCGGTGACGATGTTCCGCTTCTTCAGCGTCTACGGCACTTGGGGCCGCCCCGATCTGGCGCTGTTCATGTTCGTCGATGCGATCCTGGATGGCCGCCCGATCAACATCTACAACAACGGCCAGATGAGCCGCGATTTCACCTATGTGGACGATCTGGTCCGCGCGATCCGCCTGCTGGTCGATGCGGTTCCGGTGCGCCCCGCCGATGGAGTGGTGCCCGAGGGCGACAGCCTCAGCCCGGTTGCGCCGTATCGGATCGTGAATATTGGCAACTCGGACCGAATCAAGCTGCTGGATTTCATCGACGAGATCGAGAATTGCCTGGGGAAAAAGGCGATCCGCAATTACATGGGAATGCAGATGGGCGATGTGCCGGATGCGTGGGCGGACACGTCCTTGCTGCGCAGCCTGACCGGCTATCAGCCCCAGACGGATTTCCGCGAAGGTATTGCGAATTTTGTCCAATGGTTCCGGGACTATCATGGCAAATGATGGACATCCGCACGGGCCTCTGCTGACCTTGCAAGCGGGCAGGGGTCTGGCGGCGCTGGCGGTTGTCTTGCATCACGCCGGGCAGGCCAGTGATGCCTTTGCCAACAACAACCTTGGAGAGGCTCTGGAATGGGGCGCCAATGGTGTTGATTTCTTCTTTGTTCTTAGTGGGTTCATCATCTACTTCGTGCATGGATCAGATCCCGGCACGACCGAGGCGGCACGTTCTTATCTGCTGAAGCGGCTGCGGCGCATCTTTGTGCCCTATTACCCGGTCGCGCTGGCCATGATCGCCGCGTATCTGCTGGTGCCGGGCCTGTCGCAGGCCAATCGTGACTGGGGGTGGCTGACCTCGCTGACGTTGCTGCCCAGTGCACAACCGCCGGCGCTGTCGGTGGCCTGGACCCTAGTGTTCGAGATCTGCTTCTACCTGTTCTTCCTGATCGGCCATTTCAGTGGCACCTTGCGCGTTCTGGCGGCTGGCTGGGCTTTTGCGGTGTGCCTGGCCTGGGTGACGCATATCGCACTGCCCAAGGCCCTGAGCACCTACCTGCTGAACCCGCTGGTGCTTGAGTTTCTGTCCGGCATGACTGCCGCTTGGCTCTTTCGTCGCTTGCCGAGCCGAATGGCACTATGGCCCGCGCTGGCCGGGGCCGCGCTGTGGGCGCTCTATCTGACCATCCCCGAGGCGCACCGCGTCCTGATGGGTCTGGCCTTCGCCGGTGGCATCCTGTCCGCCGCCTTGCTGGAACAAAGCAGCCGGATCCCGATTCCCCGGGCTCTGTTACTGCTGGGAGCGGCGTCCTATGCGATCTACCTGGTGCATAACCCCTTGATGTCGCTGGTCGCCCGGGTGTTTGGCCCGGCCGGCTGGAGCCTGACCTTCGCCGCCTGTTGTTTCAGCGGACTTGCGGTCGGGCTTGCCTATCATCTGCTGTATGAAATTCCGGCGCTGCGGGTTCTGACCCCTGTGTCGCGCCGTGACTCCTCTTTCGGAAAGGCGTGCGTAAATGAGTGAGAGTAGGATTGCCATCATCGGTCTGGGCTACGTCGGTTTGCCCCTGGCGGTGGAGTTCGGCAAACAGCGCCCCGTCGTCGGCTTCGACATCAATTTGGGCCGCATCGCCGCGTTGCAGGCGGGAGTGGACAGCACGCTGGAGGTCGACGCCGAAGAGCTGGCGCAGGCGAAGCATCTGACCTACTCGGCCGATCCCAAGGACATGGCCGATTGCACGATCTTCATCGTCACCGTGCCGACGCCGATCGACGCCCATAAACGCCCCAACCTGACGCCGCTGATCCGCGCCTCGGAAACCGTTGGCAGCGTGCTGAAGAAGGGCGACATCGTGATCTACGAAAGCACCGTCTACCCCGGCGCGACCGAGGAAGACTGTGTGCCGGTGCTGGAGCGTGTCTCGGGTCTGAAATTCAACGTAGATTTCTTTGCCGGATACAGCCCCGAGCGGATCAACCCCGGCGACAAGCTGCACCGCCTGCCGGATATCCTGAAGGTCACGTCGGGCTCGACCCCCGAGGTGGCGCAGAAGGTGAACGCGCTTTACGCGCAGGTGGTCAAGGCCGGCACCTACATGGCTGAATCGATCCGCGTGGCCGAGGCCGCCAAGGTGATCGAGAACACGCAGCGCGACCTGAACATCGCATTGGTCAACGAATTGGCCATCATTTTCAACAAGATGGGCATCGACACCGAAGCCGTTCTGAAAGCCGCCGGAACCAAGTGGAACTTTCTGCCCTTCCGCCCCGGTCTGGTCGGCGGCCACTGCATCGGCGTGGACCCGTACTATCTGACCCACAAGGCCGAGGCCGAGGGCTACCACCCGCAGGTCATTCTGGCGGGCCGTCGCATCAATGACGGGATGGGCGCCTATGCGGCGGGCCAGATGGTCAAGGCTATGCTGCGCAAGAAGATCCAGGTGAACGGCGCGCGCGTGCTGGTCATGGGCCTGACCTTCAAGGAAAACTGCCCCGACCTGCGCAACACCCGCGTCGTCGACATGATCCACGAGCTTGAGACCTTTGGCGTCGATGTCGCCGTGCACGACCCTTGGGTCGACGCCGCCGAGGCGCAGCACGAATACGGGATTACCCCGGTCGAGGTTCTGGAACCCGGCCAGTATGACGGTGTTATCCTTGCGGTTGCGCACCAAGCGTTCCGCGAGATGGGCGCGCCGGGCATTCGGGAACTGGCGAACCAGAACAGCGTGTTTTTCGACCTGAAGAACGTCTTCGACATTACCTCCAGCGATCTCAGGCTCTGAGCCGGGAAAGGCAAACGGATGACTGCTCCAGTCCAACGGACCCAAGACCGCACGATCGGGTCGGTCCTGCGTTCCGGGCTGTTTCGGTCTGGTCTGGGAACGGCCGGAATCCGCATCACGGGGTTGGGGCTGACGTTCCTGCTGTCGGTGTTTCTGGCCCGCGTCATGGGGGCCGAGGGGCTGGGCCATTACACCCTGGCTTTTGCGATCATCAGCCTGCTGGGGCTGCCGGTCCAGATGGGCCTTCCCGCGCTGGTGTTGCGGGAAACCGCCAAAGCGAACGCGACGCAGGACTGGCCGTTGATGCAGGGGCTTTGGGTCTGGGCGGTGCGGCGGACGCTGGTGATCTCGGGGTTCATCGTTTTGGTCGCCCTTGTCGCGGTGCTGAGCATCCCCGAAGTCCTGCATGATGAGTTCCGGGCCGCTCTGCTGATCGGCCTGCCGTTGGTGCCCCTGATTGCGCTGTCTGCGGCCCGTGCAGGCGCGTTGCAGGGTCTGGGCAAGGCTCCGGCGGCGATGTTGCCGGAAATGCTGTTGCGCCCCGGCATGTTGATGCTGGTTGGGGCTGGGTTTTACATTGTGGCGGGGCAGGCGATCCGTCCGGATGTGATGATGGGAGTGCATCTTTTGGCCTCCGCGCTGGCCTTTGCAGCTGGCTCTGCCCTGCTTTTGCGGTTCCGTCCGGCAGCGCTTGCGGGTTTGGACAGCCGCCGCAACCTGACCCGCGATTGGCGTCGCGCGATCTGGCCGTTGGCTCTGATCGCGGGGTCGCAAAGCATCATCGCCAACGCGGATTTCCTGATGTTGGGCTGGTGGCGGGACGCCCAGCAGGTGGGTCTGTACAAGGTGGCCACAGCTGGCGCGATGATGACATCGGTCGGTCTGGGTAT
The DNA here is from genome assembly GCF_004799325.1 of Thalassobius vesicularis. Lineage (GTDB taxonomy): Bacteria > Pseudomonadota > Alphaproteobacteria > Rhodobacterales > Rhodobacteraceae > Thalassobius > Thalassobius vesicularis. The sequence goes on along the minus strand of NZ_SSMD01000001.1, from coordinate 545,552 downwards.
CGTCGCGATGGTGATGAACCCGCGCTTTGCCGCCCTGCACCGAACCGGCGAGATGTCAGAGCTGTCCCGGCAAGTCGCCGTATCAGCCGCCGCCGGATTTGGCCTGGCACTGCCGGTTGTTCTTGCCTTCGGTCTGTGGGGCGAACCGATCCTGGCCATCGCGTACGGGGAACCGTTTCGCCCTGCCTACCCCCTGCTGTTGATCCTGACGGCAGCCCAAGCGGCGAATGCGTTCTTCGGCCCTTGCACCGGTCTGCTGAACATGACGGGGTACGAGCGTTTGGCCATGCATGGCTCTGTCGTGGCGATGGTGGCGAATGTGGCGCTGAACGCATTGCTGATCCCTGCGTTGGGCGCCATCGGCGCGGCGGTGGCGACGCTGGCGTCGACCCTGCTGGGGAATGTGCTGATGTGGTGGCAGGCGCGTCGGCGCCTTGGCGCGGACAGCTCGGCCCTGGCGATACTGTGGGTCCGGTCCTGATGCGCGCGCTACACGTCATCGACACGCTGGGACGCGGCGGGGCCGAACAGGTCCTGACAACGCTGCTGCCCGAGTTGGCGCGCCAAGGCTGCCCTGCGGATGTGGCCGTCCTGCGTGCACCCTATGATCTGCAGGACGAGTTGCAGGCCGCTGGCATATCCGTCTACCGGCTGGGGGCCTGCCACAAATGGAACCTGCCCCGCCGGGCGGTGCAGATCGCCAAGTTGGCGCGGTCTCTGGGCGCTGACGTCGTGCACGCGCACCTGTACTTTCCCGCTGTCAGTGTCGCGTTGATGCGCCGTTTGGGGCTGTCTCGGGCCAAATGCTTTGTGACGTTTCACAATTTGGCCTATGCCGGGGCAAATCGGGCTGGTCTTGGTTTGAGCGCCAAGAAAGCATTGGCGTCATGGCTGTATCCGCGCGGTTTCGAGACGATGTTCGGCTGCTCGCGTGCTGTGGCGGACCATTACCAGTACGCTCTGAACCTGTCTCGGGTCGAGGTTCTGAACAACCCAATCGATCTGTCGAAGCTGCCAATTGGGCGTGGGTCAGGGCAAGCCGTGCCACGGATTGTGGTTCCCGGCCGACTGGTGTCGGAGAAGGGGCATGATGTGCTCAATCAGGCTCTAACCAAGCTGAAAACGCCTGTGGATGTGGTGTTTGCCGGTGGCGGGCCGCTGCAAGATCGACTGGCGCGGGACAACCCCGCCGTCCGCATCACGGGAACGCTAGACCATGCCGAACTGCTGGACCAAGTGGCGCAAGCGGATCTAGTCGTCGTGCCCTCGCGCTACGAGGGCTTCGGCTTGGCAACGTTAGAGGCGATGGCACTGGCGCGCCCAATCGTGGCCACAAACGTTGGGGGCCTGCCAGAGGTGATCGGGGACTCCGGCCTGCTGGTCCCGTCTGAAGACCCGGCAGTTTTGGCAAACGCCATCGAAACCCTCCTGTCGGACTCCGATTTGCGCGCCAGTTTGGGCAGTCAGGCACAGGCCCGCGCGCAGCAATTTTCCGCACCGGTTATTGCCGCTCGGCTGTTGGGTTACTATCACGGGCATCCAAAAGAGGGGCAGTTATGACGCAGGCGCTGTACATCACCTACACGGGTCTGCTGGACCCGCTGGGCCAAAGCCAGGTGCTGCAATACGTGCTGGGCCTTGCGCCCAAGCACAAGATGACCGTTCTGAGTTTCGAGAAGCCCGCAAACCTGGCCGATGAGGCGCGTGTTGACGCCCTGAAACGCCGGTTGCAGGACGCCGGGGTTACTTGGCACCACCGTGTCTGGCACCGCAAACCGGGCATTCCGGCGACGGTTTGGGACATCACCCGAGGTATCGCGCAGGCAACGCGGATCGTGCGCCAGAACGACATCCAGATCGTGCATTGCCGCAGCTATATCGGCACGATGATCGGCCTTGCCGTCAAACGTCGCACCGGCGTGAAGCTGGTTTTCGACATGCGCGGTTTCTGGCCTGACGAGCGAGTCGAGGGCGGGATTTGGCGGGCCGGCAGTCTGGTCTATCGCTACTTCAAACGGGTCGAGCGGCGGCTGTTCCTGAATGCCGATCACGTGGTCTCGCTGACCCGGGCAGGGGTGCGGGAAATCCAGCAGATGCCCTATCTGCGGGGCAAGACGCCTCCGGTCTCGGTGATCCCGACCTGCACCAATCTGGACATGTTCCACCCCGTCCCCGTACCGCATTCGGGGTTCACGCTGGGATATGTCGGCTCGGTCGGCAGTTGGTACATGTTTGCCGAGGTTGCGCAGGCTGTCGCGCGGCTGTTTGAACTGCGCGATGACGCGAAGTTTCTGGTGATCAACAAGGGCGGTCACGATCTGATCCGGGCCGAGCTGGGCAAGGTTGGGGTCGATATGGCCCGGGTTGAAATCCGGGAGGCCCCATTCGATCAGGTCGCCGAGCAAGTGGGCCGCATGGACGCCGGTATCTTCTTTATCAAGCCGGTCTGGTCCAAGCGCGCCTCGTGCCCGACGCGGATGGGCGAGTTTCTGGCCTGCGGAAAACCGGTTCTGGCCAACACCGGCTGCGGCGACGTGAGGGAGGATCTGGCCGAGACCGGCACGGGCGTCACCCTGCCGTCGTTGCCCAATGGGTCGGTTGATATGTCGGGTCTGGATGAGGCTCTGAACCAGCTGATCCAGCTGGCGCGCGATCCCCGGATGCAGACCAAATGCCGCTTGGCCGCCGAAGAGCGGTTCGCCCTGTCCGCAGCCATTGCCGAATACGATGCCATCTACCGGAGGCTCGCCGGCTGATGACGCGCCCCCTTTCGGTCCTGTTTATGACGCGCTACCCGGTCGAGGGGGCCTCCTCTCGCTATCGCGTCTACCAGTACCTGCCGCATTTGCAGGCACTGGGGGTCAAGGCCGAGGTGCAAAGCCTGATGGACAGCGACATGTACCGCCTGTCCACCCAACACGGCCGGACGCTGTCCAAGATCGGCGCGACCTTGCGGGCTGTGGTACGCCGCTTGTGGGCACTGCGCCGTTGGCGGGACTACGACATCGTCTACATGCAGCGCGAGTTGTTGCCCTTCGGCCCTCCGGTGATCGAACGTTGGCTGAAAGCGCGCGGCGCGGTGCTGCTTTTCGACTACGACGACGCGCTGTTCATCCACAAGCGCAGCCGATATTCCCCTCTCGCCAGCCTGCTGCGCGCGCCCGGCAAAGTGCGAGAGTTGTTCCGGCTGGTCGACTGCACGGTCGCCGGGAACAACTGGCTGAGGGACGCCGCGACCGCGGAAGGCGGCCACGCGGTGACGCTGGAGGTGGCCGAGGACACCGCGCGCATCCCGATGCACGCCCCGCATACGAACGAACAGCCCGTGACAATCGGATGGCTGGGCTCGCCATCGACGGTGAAATATCTGTCTCTAATCCAGCCCATTTTGCAGAAAATCGCCGCGCGGCACCCCAACCTCCGGTGGGAGATCATGGGCGGCGGTACGTTCGAAATGCCCGGCGTGCCTTGGCGGGGTCACGACTGGTCCCTGCAGGACGAACTGGCGGCGCTGGCGCGCTATGACATCGGCCTGATGCCCCTGCCGTCCGAGGATTGGGCACAGGGCAAATCCGGCGGCAAGGCGCGCACCTATATGGCGGCTGGGGTGGTCCCCGTCTGTAGCGCAATCGGTTATAACAACGAGCTGCTGCGCCACGGCGAAACCGGGTTCCTGTGCCAGACCAAGCAGGACTGGGAGGATGCGCTGGACGCGCTGATCCTGGATGCAGACCTGCGCCAGCGCATCGCCGTCACCGCTCGTGCCGAAGTACAGGCTCGGTTCGACCCGGCAAAACAGGCCGCCGCCATGCGCGCCATCTTTGACCAGGTGTTGGAGGCGCGCGCATGATCCCCGCCGTTGTCATGGGCCTGTCGCCAACCGGATTGCACGTGGTCCGAACTTTGGGGCGCGCAGGTGTGCCAGTAATCGGGGTCAGCGACGGTCGACAACCGGGCGCCGCCTCGCGGTTCTGCAGCCGGGTGATTTCAGTTTCTAATTCATCGCAAAAGCTGTCTGCGCTGTGCGATCTATTTCCTCAATCCGAGGTCAAGCCCGTGCTGATCCCGACCTCGGATCAGGACATTGACTTCGTGCTGGCGCATTCAGAACGCCTGTCTCGGCACTATCGTTTTCAGGACAGCTACAAGGATGGCCTGGCTGGCCGGATCATGGACAAGGCCAGCTTTTACGCCCTGTGCCAACAGTATGGCGTGGCCTACCCGCAGCTTTGGTCTGGCACCCGTGACCAGATCGCCGGATTGGCTGGGCAGATCACCTTTCCCTGCATGATCAAGCCAGCCCTGATCCAACTGGTCAAAGACCAGATGCGGGGCCAAAAGGGGTGGATCGCGCGCAATGGCGAGGATTTTGCGCAGCAGGTCGCCCGCATTCCCGATGGTGCGGGCACCTTGTTGGTGCAGGAAATAGTTCCGGGCCCCGAAAGCGACATCACTTTGTGGTGCGGCTACCTGGGCAACGGGGTTCAGCAAGGTTTCACCGCGCGCAAGTTGCGGCAGTTTCCGCCCGGGTTCGGCTCTGCCTCGCTGGTGCAAAGCCATGACGAGGCCGAGACGGCACGGATCGCAGAGACCCTGTTGGCGACGCTTGGCTACACCGGGATTGCCGCGGCCGAGTTCAAGCGCGATCCGAAAACCGGCCAACTGAAGATCATCGAGATCAACGTTCGCCCGTCGCTATGGTTCTCTCTCAGTGAGGCATCCGGCAAGCCGGTCGTGCTGGCTGCGTACCGAGATCTGGCCGGGTTGCCGCCGTTGGTCGAGCAACCCCAAACCCAGGGTGTCCGCTGGAAATACGGGCCAAAAGACCTGTATTCGAGACTGTTTTACTGGCGAAAGCCGGATTTCATTCTGCCTGCGCCTGACACGTCAGCAACTGGCCCTGCGTCGGCCAGTGTGCGCGCGGTTTTTGCCTGGGATGATCCGCTGCCCGCCTTTGCCGAACTTCGCACGTTCGCGGCCAAAGCGATGCAAAGACTAAGCCGGAGGTGCCATGCCCGGTAGGCTGATCATCTCACTGGATTTCGAGCTGATGTGGGGCGTCCGCGATCGCCGCAGCGTTGCCAATTATGGCGACGCGATCATGGGTGGGCGCGCTGCCATTCCGTTGATGCTGGCGATGTTCGGCAAGTACCAAATTCGGGTGACATGGGCGACCGTGGGCCTGCTTTTCGCCCGGAACAGAGACGAAATTCGGGACTATTCCCCTGCTATCAAGCCCGCCTATACCGACATGTCGCTGTCCCCCTATCCGGCAATTTCGACGCTAGGGCGGGATGAGCAGGACGACCCTTTGCATTTCGGCCGCTCATTGCTGAATCAGATTGCGCAGACCCCGGGGCAAGAGGTCGCCTCGCACACGTTCGGGCATGTTTACGCGCTTGAAGACGGCATGACGGACGAGGCATGGCGCGCTGACCTGCAAGCCGCCGTTCAGATTGCCAAGGATGCTGGCCACACGCCGAGCAGCCTGGTGTTTCCGCGCAATCAGGTCGGGCCAGAGCATATCCGGATTGCCCGAGAAATCGGGCTGGTCGCCTATCGCGGCATGCCGAAGGGCAGGGTGTATCGCAGCCGGTCGGACGCGGACCTGTCGCTACCGGTGCGCGCTTTGCGATTTGCTGATGGGGCGATTCCGTTGCTGGGCGATCAGGTGCATGAACCAGCCCGCGCAGCAGGTGGTGCGCTGGATGTCCCAGCGTCGCGGTTCCTGCGCCCGTGGTCGGCCCGGTTTCCCGCGTATTCGAGCCTGCATCAGACCCGAATACAGCGCGAAATGCGTTTGGCGGCCCGGCGGCAACAGGACTATCACCTGTGGTGGCACCCGCATAATATGGGTCGGAACCTTGAACAGAACCTGTCTCAGCTTGAGGCGATCCTTAAGAATTTCGCCCGGTTGCGTGACCAATACGGGATGCTCAGCGTCAACATGGCAGACATCGCCAAAGAGGAGGGCCTGACATGATCACCTATGTCGGCATCTTCACCGGCCTGGCCTTGTTGGGGCTGTCGATCCCCGATCGCCGCAACCTGCCGACGATGATCGGCATCGCCTTGTTCCTGATCTGGTTCATGGGCACGCGTTACATCGTCGGGTGCGACTTCAAGGCGTACTACCTGCGCTATGTCGAAATCCTGCCGGGCCTGCATTTCGACGAGATCTTCTCGCGGCAAGAGCCGGGGTTCGAACTGCTGGCAAGCCTGCTGAAAACCATGGGCGCGCATTACATGTGGCTGAATATCACCACGGCCATCCTGATGGTGATCGGCTATTATGTCTTTGCCCGCGCGAACCGCAGCCCGGTGATGATTATGGCGCTGCTGTTCCCGGTGATCGTTGTGCAGCTTGGCATGTCGGGTATTCGTCAGGGCGTGGCTACGTCCGCGTTGATGCTGGCCTCGGTCGCGTTTCTGAAGGGCAATCGCCTGATGACCGGGCTGATCATCATCCTTGGCGCGCAATTCCACAGCTCGGCCTACGTGTTCCTGCCAATCGCGTTTCTGGCCGGTCGGCGGATCAACGCGGGGCGGATCATCGCCGGTGTTCTGCTGCTCAGCCCGTTGGCCGTTTACCTGCTGAGCGACCGGCTAGAGGTCTACTCGGAACGCTATGTCGAGCAGGCCTATGGCGAGATTACCTCGCGCGGGGCGCTGATCCGATACGCGCTGATCATGCTGCCTTACCTGTTTTTCCTGCGCTATTACAGAGACTTGCGCGCCGCATTCCCTGAGGCTTACAACCTTCTGAAGCTGTTCGCGATCATCTGTTTCGCCCTGTTGCCCGTGGCGCTGTATTCGTCGATCGCGCTGCACCGGATCAATTTCTACGTGATGCCCTTCAGTATCCTGACCTTCGTCTACCTGTCGCTGGCCATCGCGCCCCGGCAGCAGACGCTGCTGATCCGTGCGTTGCCGCCGCTGTTGTACGGCCTGTATCAGGTGTTCTGGTTCATGACCTCCTCGCATGCGGCCGAATGCTATGATCCGTACCGCAGCTTCAGCTTCCTCATGCTGAGCGGGGCCTGACCCATGCATATCGTGATGACAGTCAACGCGGCCTGGAACATCACCAATTTCCGCTTCCCGCTGGTCCATTTCCTGCTGAAGCAAGGGCACCAGGTCACCGTTCTGGCCCCCCCGGACGGGGCCGAGGATAAGCTGCGCCAGATGGGCTGTGATTTCGTGCCGCTGGAGATGGATACCAAGGGCCTGTCCCCGATCGGCGGTTGGTCCCTTTATCGCCAGATGCGGCGGTGCCTGCGCGACCTCGCCCCCGACGCGGTGCTAAGCTTTACGATCAAGAACAACCTGTTCGGCGCATTGGCTGCGCGCCGTCTGGAGATTCCGTTCGTTCCCAATGTGACTGGCTTGGGCACCGCCTTTCTGTCGTCGCGCCTGTTGCAACGCGTGGCCGAGGCGCTTTACCGCTATTGTTTTCGCGATCTGCCGGTCGTCTTTTTCCAGAATCCGGATGACCTTGACCTGTTCCTGCAGCGCCGCCTGATCCAGCCTGACCAAGCGCGTATTCTGCCGGGCTCGGGCATTGATCTGTCGCGCTTTCAGCCGGCGCCACTGCCCGGTGACACGGCACCCGTGTTCCTGATGATCGCCCGCCTGATCCGCGACAAGGGCGTGCTGGAATATGCCCAGGCCGCCCGGATCGTGAAGCAGCAGCACCCGCAGGCGCAGTTCCGTATCCTTGGCCCGGTTGGGTCCGAAAACCGGTCCGCCATCCCGCCCGAGGTTGTCGCGGGTTGGGATCCCGCCATTGATCTGGATTATCTGGGCGAAACCAGCGACGTGCGCCCCCAAATCGCACAGGCGGATTGCGTCGTCCTGCCGTCCTACCGCGAGGGCGCGCCGCGCACGTTGATCGAGGCCGCCGCGATGGCCCGCCCCCTGATCGCGACCGACGTGCCGGGCTGTCGCTCGGTCGTGCAGCATGGCATCACCGGCCTGTTGTGTGCGCCTCAGGATGGAGAGAGTTTGGCCCGCTCCTGCCTGAATTTCATCGCTCTTGCGCCGGAACAAAGACACGCCATGGGGCTGGCCGGCCGCGCCAAGATGGAGCGTGAGTTCGATCAGTCGGTCGTGGTCGAGGCATACAGGGCGGCGTTGCTGGACCTTCTGGGCCGATGATGGACACCGGCTTTTTCATCCTGTCAAAGCTGGCCGGCGCGGGGCTGAAGGCCGAAAGCTGGATCATCTGCCTGTTCCTTCTGGCGGCCCTGATGCGGTGGCGCGGGCGGGTTTTGGCGGCGCGTGTTGCCTCGGGTCTGGGGCTGGTGGCCTTGGTGGCGCTGACCAGCTTGCCACTGGGCGACATGCTCCTCAGGCCGCTGGAGGATACCTATCCGGTCGCCCCCAACCTTACGCGGGTCGACGGCATCATCGTTCTTGGCGGGGCCGAGCAGGCCGGTCTGGCCCGTGATCGCAATCAGCCGCAGGTCAACGAAGCCGCCGAACGGTTTATCGAGGGCGCCGCCTTGGCCCTGGCACATCCGAACGCCAAGCTGTTGTTCACCGGTGGCAGTGGCGCGCTGGGGGATCTGGGGCGGACCAACTTGCCCCAAGCCGGGATGGCGCAGCGTCTGTTCACATCGCTTGGCATCGCGCCGGGGCGTATCCTGCTGGAAGGGCGGTCGCGCAACACGGCAGAAAACGCCCGCAATTCCCTGCAACTCGTCGCCCCTCAGCCCGAGGAGGTCTGGGTCCTGGTCACCTCTGCCTGGCACATGCCGCGCGCCATGCGTAGTTTCGAGGCGGCAGGCTGGCCGAATGTGGTGGCTTGGCCGGTCGATTTCCGGTCGGGCTCGTTCCGGGGTGGCCTTGGCTGGGACCTGTCCCGCAACCTGCGCCTGTTCAACATCGCCATCAAAGAGACCGTGGGTTCGATCGTTTACCGTTTGACGGGGCGCTGACCGGGCGAGCCCTTGCCTTTGTCCGAGGGGTCGGTATTCATGGCTTGATGGCAAAGCTGATGGGCATATTCGGGCGTAAATCGGACACGGGCGATGCGAAAGGGTTCACGCACCCTATCGCGCCGCAGCAGCCGTTTCTGGCCATCGGTGATGTACATGGCCGCGTCGATCTGGTCGAGAAGTTAGAGCAGATCATCCTGACCAACGCCCCCGGCCTGCCCGCCGTTTTTGTTGGGGATTACATCGACCGGGGCGAAAACAGCGCGCAAGTGCTGGAGTTGATGATGTCCGCCTCGGAAGAAGGCAACCAACCCGTGTTCTGCCTGCGTGGCAACCACGAGGAAATGTGCCTGAACTTTCTGGACAACCCGATCGACAATGGCGAACGGTGGCTGAAATTCGGCGGTCTGCAAACGCTGTCCAGCTATGGCGTGTCGATGGCGGGGACCGACCCGATGTCGATGCAGCGGATGCGGGATGCCCTTGCGCTGGCGATGGGCGATCGGGTGATCGACTGGCTGCGTGCCCGGCCGGTCCATTGGAGCAGCGGCAACATCCACGTCACCCATGCAGGCGCTGATCCCGCCCGCCCGATCCCGGATCAGCCGACCCGGAACCTGACCTGGGGGCACAAGAACTTTGCCGAGAAAGCCCGGACAGACGGGCAATGGGTGGTCTATGGCCACGTAATCGTGGATCAGCCCAAGGCCGCGATGGGGCGGATCGCGGTTGATACCGGAGCATATGCAACAGGCCGGCTGACGGCGGCGTTGATTGCGGACGGCAAAGTACGCTTCCTGACCACATAATCTGCTTTGAGGTGCAAAAAACCCTTAAAGACCCCCTATATGTTGTGTCATACATGGGGAAGCTGCTCTGTTCTCGTGACGATTACCAAAACCTGGGATGAAACGCCGACCTATCCACTACTGGTGCGGGATGACCGTATCCTGTTTGGCTCTGCTTTCCGCGGGGCCGGCGATCCCGCAACAGGCGGGTGGGTTTTCGGGGTATGCCGGGTATAACAGCTACGGGTTTTCCGGTCTGATCGACATGCCCGCAGCGCATTCGCGCCCGGACGGAGAGCTTGCCTTTACCAGCAGCCACTTCAAGAACCAGACCCGGAACACGCTGACGTTCCAGATTTCCGACCGTCTGTCCGGCAGTTTCCGCTATGCCCTGCTGTATCATGTGCGGCCGAACCCCAGCGGGCCGGTCTCGGATTACAGGTTCGACCGTAGCTTCTCGGTCCATTACCGCATTCTGGACGAGGATCAGCGCCGCCCCGCTGTTGCGGTCGGTCTGAACGATTTCCTGGGGACGGGCCTGTATTCGTCGGAATACGTGGTCGCCTCGAAATCGGTGTCGCCGTCGCTGCGGCTGACCGGCGGGATCGGTTGGGGGCGTCTGGCTGGCATTAATTCTTTCCGCAATCCGCTGTCCACGCTGTCGGGGCATTTCGACACCCGGCCCGGGCGTGGCAGCGACAATGGCGGGGTCGTGCGCACCAACAACTGGTTCCGGGGTGATGCAGCGTTTTTCGGCGGGGTCGAGTGGCAGGCGACCGACAAGCTGCGCGTGATCGCCGAGTATTCCTCGGATGCTTACCCGTCCGAGGATGGCAGCGCGTTCGACCGCAAGTCCCCGCTGAATTTTGGGGTGTCCTACGCCTGGCGTCCGCATGTCATCGTCGGCCTTAGCTATCTGTACGGGTCCGAGATCGGGGCGAACGTGACCCTTGGCCTGAACCCCAAAACGCCGCCCGCCGCGGCCGGTCAGGATAAGGCTCCGCCGCCCGTGGTGCCCCGCGCCGAGCTGGCCAAGCTGGGCTGGACTGCGGACATGGTCAATCCCAACGTCCAGACGGGCCGGATCAGTCAGGCGTTGATGAACGATGGCATCCGGCTGCACGCCATCGACATCGGCCCGCGCACCGTCACCGTCACCGTCGAGATCGAGAACGAGCGTTACGCCACCACCGCCCAGGCGATCGGCCGCACCGCGCGTCACCTGACTGGGATCGTGCCGCCGCAGGTCGAGACCTTTGTGATCGTCCCGGTCTCGGCCGGGATCCGGGGCAGCGCAGTCACCCTGCGTCGCGCGGATATGGAGAAGCTGGAGTTCGACACGGACGGGGCTTGGCGCAGCTACGCGCGTGCCCAGTTCGACACCGCGCAGGCGCAGCTGACGCCGATCACCGGCCGCTATCCACTGTTCGACTGGAGCTTCAAGCCCTACCTGTCGCCCAGCTTTTTCGACCCTGATGCGCCAATCAGAGCCGATTTGGGCATGGAACTAAAGGGCAAGTACGAGCCCGCGCCGGGGCTGGTGTTCCGCGGGGCCGTGCGCAAAAAGCTGTTGGGTAACCTCGACGACTCCAACCGGCCCTCGACCTCGGTGCTGCCGCATGTCCGGTCCGACTTCAACATCTACGAACGCGAGGGCGACCCCTCGCTGACCGAGCTGACCGGCGCGTATTACTTCCAGCCCGCCGCGAACATGTACGGTCGCGTCACTGCGGGCTATCTGGAGACGATGTTCGGCGGCGTGTCCGGGGAACTTCTGTGGAAGCCTGCGAACAGCGATCTGGCCATCGGGCTAGAGGTCAACCACGTCAAGCAGCGCGACTTTGACCAGCTGTTCGGGTTCCGCGATTACGAGGTCACCTCGGGCCATGTTTCGGCCTACTGGGATATCGGCAACGGCTATCACGGGCAGGTCGATGCGGGCCGCTATCTGGCGGGCGACTGGGGCGCCACCATGTCGCTGGATCGGGAATTCCTGAACGGCTGGAAGGTCGGCTTTTTCGCCACGTTCACTGACGTCAGCTTTGACGATTTCGGCGAAGGCTCGTTCGACAAGGGCCTGCGCATCACGGTGCCGTTGAACTGGGTGTCGGGCCAGCCCTCGACCGAGCAATACACGACCGTCATCCGCCCCGTCACGCGGGACGGCGGCGCGCGGTTGAACGTTTCGGGGCGGCTGTATGAAACCGTGCGCGGCCTGCAACAAGAAGACCTGCGCGCTGGCTGGGGGAGGTTCTGGAGATGATCCGCACCCTCGCCCTCTTGCTGCTGTTGGCTGGCTGTACGCAGCCGAAGGGGATTTACGTCAGCCTGGACAGCATCGTGTCGCGGAGGCAGCTGGACACGGTGGAAACCCCGCTGATCGCGGCGCGTCTGACCGGGGCGGGCACGCTGGCAACCATGATTCCCGCTGGCCGGAACGGCGATGTCGTGACTTGGCGCTCGGGCGATGGGGTCAGTATTTCGTTGCAGCAGGGGCTGCTGGTGGCGACGCGGGGCATGGGTGACGACCTGATGGCCGCCGATGTCCGCGATACGCTGGCGATGCTGGACGGGCAGGACGGGGCCGAATACACCCGCATCCACACCTATCTGGACGGCGAATATCAGCCTGTTTTCAAGGCCTTCCGTTGCCGCGAGGAACTGCGCGCCGCCGACCGGATTGAGATCGTCGAACGTCAACACGATACGACGCGGGTCGAGGAAACCTGCTTTGGACCCCAAGGCAGCATCGCGAATACCTTCTGGATCGGGGCCGATGGCACGATCTGGAAGTCGAAACAATGGATCAGCCCCGGACTGGGGTATATGGAAACCGAACTTCTGGTGCGGTAATACGGGTGCAACTGGCGCCCCAACGAGGACGAGCACATGGCTGCAAAAAAACTGGCTAAGGCATTGCTTCTGGGCACTTTTCTGGCCACTGGCGCATGCGGGGTGACGTATCACAGTCCCTCGGTGAAGCAGCAGGCGCAGGGGGCCGAGGTGCGTGTCGTGGCCTTGACCGCGCAGACCGTGCTGGTTGCCAACCGTGCGGCCTATACCCCGCGCAGCCTGCCGGACGTGTTCTCGCAGGTCGCCTATCCCGGCCAGATGAAGGGGCTGGGCGCCCTGCCCGAGCCGCCGATGCACCCCGGCAATGCCGGCCTCGCGCTGGAAACCCGGCTGCCGCCCTCGCTGAACCCCGAGCCGTACCGCATAGGTGTAGGGGACGTGCTGCTGCTAGCCACTAAATCTGCCGCGTCCACGGTGGAACAGCTGACCGGCCTGCTGGCCGCGCAGAACCAGCGTCAGGGCTATACCGTCCGCGACGATGGCGCGATCGCGATCCCGGATATCGGGCCGGTGACGCTGGCGGGCATGACGCTGGACGAGGCCGAGGCGAAGCTGTTCCAGGTGCTGGTCGAAAACCAGATCGACCCGGCGTTTTCGCTGGAAGTGTCCGAGTTCAACTCGCGCCGCGTGTCGGTGGGTGGTGCGGTGCGTAACCCGGCTGTGGTGCCTATCACCTTGAATCCATTGAATTTGTCCGAAGCTCTGGCCGCCGTTGGTGGGCTGACGGCGAAGGACAGGGAATATGCCTCGATCCGGTTGTACCGCAACGGGACGCTGTACCAGATCCCGCTGGAGACCTTCGTCAAGCGCCCGGAACTGGGCAAAACGCTGCTGACGGATGGCGACGCGATCTTTGTCGACACCAGCTATGACCTTGATCGCGCTATGGAATATTACACCCAGACGCTGCGCGCGACCGAGCTGAAACGCAACGCGCGTCACACCGCGCTGCAAGAGTTGCAGGCGGAAATGTCGATGCGCCGACAGGTCCAGATGGACCTGCGCGACAACTATCGCACCCGCGAAGAGATGGGCGGCAACAAGCGCGACTATGTCTATCTGGCGGGCGAGGTTCGCAACCAGGGGCGCTTTGTTTTGCCGTATAATCAACAGGTTACGCTGGCAGACGTGCTGTATGACAAGGGCGGGTTCAACACGGCGACTGGCAATCCGGCGCAGATTTACGTGTTGCGGGCGTCCTCGGACCCCGAGGAATTCGGTGCGGTAACGGCTTGGCATCTGGATGCGCGCAACGCCATCAACATCACCCTGGCCACGCGGATGGAAATGCGTCCCAACGACGTGATTTTCATTGAAGAACAACCGATTACCAAGTGGGGCCGCGCGCTGCAGCAGATGTTCCCCACGATCCTGGGGTCGGCGAGCGCGGTCAACTGATCGGCGCAAAGACCAACGGCCCCGTGATGGGGCCGTTGCTTTGACATCCGTTTAACCGGCGAAATTGTAAGATTCTCGGGCTTTTTCGTACGCCAGCTTACAGCCCGTAATAGGCGTTGCCGTATTGCGAGTAGGCGCCGTATTTGCCGCCGTAGCCGTAACGCTTCATCCGGACCGGATCGATCTGCGACAGCACCAGGCCGGTGACCTTCTGGTTGACGATGCGGAACTGCTCCAGCCCTTCGGCGACCTGCGCCTTGGTGGTGCTGTCCCAGCTGACCGAGAACACGACCGCATCGACCGACTGCGCGATCACGCGGGCATCCGGCACGACCAGAACGGGGGGCGTGTCGATGATGATGAAGTCGTAGTGCTGGCGCGCATCCCGCACGAAGGCGTGGAAGGTTTCCGAGCTGAACACGTCGGCGGCGTTCACGTTGGTCTTTTCGCCCATCAGCACGTCGGCATTCACCAGGTCGTCATGCACGACCGCATCCGCCAACGGGACCGAGCCCGCCAGCACGGACAGCACGCCGTGGGGGCTGGCCTTGGTGAAGTACTTGGTAAAGGTGCGGCGGCGAATGTCGCCCTCGACCAGCAGCACCCGCTTGCCCAGACCGGACAGGTTGTGCGCCAGCGCGATGGCTTGCGTGGTCTTGCCCTCGGCCGGGATCGAGGAAGTGGACATGATCACCTTGGGCGGGTTGTCCAGATCCGACAGCAGGATCGAGGTGCGCAGGTTGCGCACGGCCTCGGCGGCGGCGGATGTGGGTTTGTCGACCAGATAGGGGATCAGTTCAGACCGGGATTTGATCGGGATGCGCGGGATCTGCCCCAGCACGGCCACACCCGAGAATTTGGACAACTCGTCGGCGGTGCGGAAGCCCTTGAACAGGAATTGCCGCAGCAGGATCACCATCGTGCCCAGCACCGCGCCAAGGACCATCGCGATGCCAAGGATCATGGATTTGCGCGGCTCGACGTAGCGGCCACGGGTGGCCTCCGAGATTACCCGCACGTCCGCCTGCTGCAGGCCGCGCTGCACGGTGGTTTCCTTCAGCCGCGACAGGAAGGTGTCGTAGAGGACGCTGGTCGCCTGCGCGTCACGCTCCATCTGGACCAGCTTGGTCAGGTCGTCGGCCTGCGTGGCGATCTGGGTCTGAAGCCGCTCCAGCGCCTGTTCCAGCGCGCCGGCCTGTGCGTCCAGACGCTCGGCGGCGGTGCGGGCGCGGGTCAGCAGCAGCTCCAGCCGCGAGTCGTACAGGTGGCGGCCGTTCTCGGTGCCGGCTTTGACCTCGGCCAGAAGGCGGGTCAGGGTCGGGTCGTTCAGCGTTTTGGTCAGCGTGTCCAGATCGGCGGCGTCGCGCATCGCCAGCAGGCGGCCCAGACGGGCGTGCGCCTCGGTCGCGGAGATGCGGGTTTCCTGCAGCCGGTCGCGGTTGTCCTTGGCCTGACGGTTCAGCGCCTCAAGCGTGTCGGCGTTGATCAGGTCGGTTTCCGAGCGCAGCGCCTTGATCGCGTCCTCTTTGTCCTTCAGTTCGGATTCCAGCGCGACGACGCGTTCGGACAGCCAACTGATGGCCTGCTCGACCGCTTCGTATTTCACGGCGATCTGGTTCTCGATGTAGGTCTCGGCCACGGAATTGGCGATCAGCGCGGATTTGCGCGGGTCTTCGGAGGTGGCGGTGATGTTGAAGATGTAGGTGTACCGCTTGGTATCCGCCGCCACCGCACCACGCACCGCCGAGACGGTGGCCGAAAACGCGGCTTCATCATCGGTGATCAGGTTCTCGGGCGCGCTGGGCAGGTCCGAGCCGATCAGGGCCCGCAGGCCGCGTTTCATCCCCTCGACCGACAGGGCAGGGGGTTCGCGCAGCAGGGGGTTGAACTCGGGGTCTTTGGTCAGCTCCAGCTTGCGGACGGTTTCCTCGATGATCCGGCGCGAGGTGATGACCTCCAGCTCGGTATACATGGCGGAAAATTCGGGGGCGATCGTGGCGGCGGCGTTGTCCACCTCGTTGACCAGTTGGCTGCGCATTTGCAGCGCCAGGTTCGCGGTGGCCGAGTAGCGCGGCACGGCGACGCGGAAGGCATAATAGCCCGCGATCAGCAACGCGACGGCGACACAGCCCGCGATGAACCACTTCCCCTGCCAGAGCGTGGAAAGAAGATGCAGCAGGTCGAGCCCTTCGTCGTCCTGCTTGCGATGAGACTGCCCGGCCGTCGAAGCCGGGTCACGATGAACCGATTGCGCCATTCACTACTGCCCGTGCCGCCCTTTGCGGGCGGTCTGATTAGGGTGCAAAGCACCGCCTGAATTGCGCAGAAACGATCAGGCCCCTGCGCGCCCGAATACGGTCAGCAGAGTACGCCAGAAAATCCACGCTTCCAACGCAAAACCCGTGTTGGTGATGTAGAAAAGATCGGCCTGAACCTTGCGTTTGGTGGCTTCGGTGCCCTCGACATAGCCGATTTCGGTCTGGGCCAGGCCGGAAATGCCGGGGCGGACCATGTGGCGTTCGCGGTAGCCCTGGATCGTGTCCAGAAAGGCGACGGCGTGGTCGTAATAGTCGGGGCGGGGGCCGATCAGGCTCATGTCGCCCTTCAGCACGTTGAGGATCTGGGGCAGCTCGTCCAGGCGGGTGCGGCGCAGGAAACCGCCCAGGCGGGTGATGCGGTGACGCTCTAGCGGGTCATTGGGGCCGCGCTTGACGTTCGAGGCAACCATGGTGCGGAATTTGTACGCCCTGAAGGCTCTGCAATCGCGGCCCATTCTGGGCTGCACGAACAGCAGGCTGCCACGGTTGAAGAACGGGTTCAGCACCAGCAGGCCGACGCCCAGAATGATCAGGACGGGCAACAGGTACAGGCTGAGAAGGATATCGAAGGTCCGTTTGACCCAACCAAAAAGGGTCCAGCGGAAAGAGTCGGGAAGGCGCAATTGCGCATAAAAAGCGTCCCCAAGGGCGCCCTGGTTACCAAAGTCGTACACGTTACACCTGCCTCGGTGAATGATCTGCTCGTTTAGGCTTATTGAGCCTTTGGGGCAATTTTTTGCCCATATTGAGATTTAATTACCGCAAGTTTTTGCAATTACCAAAGAAAAATTGATGAAAATGAGTGTTTTGCGGCATGACCCTAAGGTAAATCGCCCAAGAGGTGATCAGTTTTCGGATCGGACATCTTTTGGGCGAGTATGAGGTCGGGCTGATGCGAGGGGTCAGTCGTAGGCAAAGGCCTGCATGTTCTGGCCGTTCAGAATCGCGTGGTACAGATCCGCCGTGCGCGCGCCTTTGACGGCCCAGGGGAACAGCTGGACGGCGTAATCACGGGCGGCTGCGGCCAGCGCGGTTGAGCGGTCGCGGTCGGTGACGGCACGCTCCATCGCGGTTTGGAAGCCTTGGGCGAGCTGCGGGAAGGGGGCCATCGGGATGGCGTCGCCGCGGGTGCCGTGGCCGGTCAGATCGCCGGGGGCACCGTAATCGGCGCAGATCAGGTGCTGACCGCAGGCCATCGATTCAATCACCACCCCCGCGCCCAACTCGCGGATCGAGGGGAAGACGAAGACGTCGCAGTCACGCATCCATTGTGCCACCTCGGCCTGGGTCTTGCGGCCTTCGAGGGTGACGCAGTCCTGAAGGTTATGCTGGGTGATGAAGGCCTGCATCCTGGGCAGTTCGGGGCCGTCGCCAAGGATATGCAGGTGGTGCTGGCGCAACAGCGGCGAGTTGGCGAAGGCGTGGAGCGGCAGCTCGGGCAGTTTGTAAGGCACCAGACGGCCGGCAAACATGAACCGCACGTGGTCGGCGCGGCGTCCGGCAGGTTTCGAGCCGGTGTCGTGGAAGATCGCGGGGTCAAAGCCGATCTCGGGGAACATGACGATGCGGTCGTCCGGCACGCGGGCCAGATCGGCGCGAGTGTGGCTGAAGCCGGTCAGCACGCAGGCGGCATCGTCATAGGTCGAACGCGCATAGGGCAGGTATTTGTAGAAATCCCGCAGGGCGCGCAGGCGCTCTTTCTCGCGGGTCTGTTCGGCGGTGAAGGCGGCGGGCCAGGGCAGGGCGCCGTTCAGCGGGCCGATGACAAACGGCACCGGGGATTTATGCGCGATATAGCTGGGCATCGTGGGCGACATTGGCGTGATGCGGTGCACGATGTCGAACTTGCCCGCCTTCAGGTCGGCCTTGAAGTGCTGCCAGACGCCCCGTTCGAACGCCAGGTAGGGGATGTAGTTCATGATCTGCGAGGTGGACCAGGCGACCTCCTCCCCTCCACGCAGAAGGCGGGCGATCTTGAACATCGGCGCGGCGATATACTCGTTGTCGATATAGGTGATGTTCAGACCCGCGCCTGCCTTTTCCACGTTCTCGCGGTTGCGGACATGGGTGGCGATGGTCAGGTCGCAATGCTTGGCCAGCTCCAGCGCGTATTTATAGGCGACGATCGGCAGCGAGGGCCACTCGGGGTTAAACTCGTCCGCAAGGATCAGAATGCGCAATTTGCCCTGTGCCACTGGTCAGCCTTTTCGCCTGTTTGCCCGACTATACGCGGGTTTGAGCGCCCCGATAGGGGGGAAGCTGGGCAAGAAAATGACGATTTCGGTGCGAAGCCGGGATTTTCAGCGCTGGTGGCTGTATTTGAACGTGCCCATCGCGGTGGCCAGAAGGGTGCCGGCCTCGTCGCGGATCTCGGCCTCGGCGTAGAAGATATTGCGCCCGCCGCCGATCTTGCGGCCGATGCCCAGCAGCTTGCCGCCCCGGGCCGAGCTGACGAAGTTGGTGGTCAGCGACAGGGTGATGCAGGATTTCGCGGGCTCGTCCTCGTCATGGTAATTGCCGGCGATGCCGCAGTTGAAATCCAGAAAGGCGCAGTAGAGGCCGCCATGCACGATCCCTTGCGAGTTCAGGTGCTGGGGCTGGATCGCCACCTCGGTCCGGGCGCATTCGGCGGACCAGTCCACAAGGCGAAAGCCCATCTCGCGGTTGAAGCCGCTCATGACCTGCGTGATCTCGTCCAGTCGGGACATGGGGCGTTCCTTATTTGCGGGCCGAGGGGGGCAGGACCAGTTCAGGGTCGTCTTTCATGGTGTCGATCAGGTTGCGGCGGGCGCGGTGCATCAGCGACAGCAGTTGATCGACCTCTTCGGGCGAGAAGCCGGACAGCGTGGCGGCGTTGACGGCGCGGGCGGCCTCGCGCAGGACCTGCTTCTTTTCCTCGGCAGCGGGTAGCAGCCAGATCCGGTTGGACCGGCGATCGCGCGGGTCGGGTTTGCGGACGACCCATTGCGCGGCTTCAAGCCGGTCGATCAGGCCGCTGACGGCGACGGTGCCGATGCCCAGATAGCGGGCCAGCTCGACCTGGGTCAGGCCGTCCTCGCGGATCAGGTAGTTCAGGGCAAATACCTGCGCCGAGGTCAGACCGTGGGGCGACAGTTTCTGATCGAACAGGCGAGAGCGCAGTCGCGCCACGTGTTGGAAAATCAGCCCGACGGTTTTCTCGACTTTGTCGTGGTCGCTCATGCGTTTGCGGCTCCGGCAGCAGGGTCAAAGGCTTATCGGCAATAACGGCCCACGGATCAATAGCCGTGGCAGGCCCGGATCGAGGCCGCGAATCAGGTTTTTGAATACATTGGGTGACTATTCGGGACAATTTCCAGAATTTGCATGAATTGTTATCGCCCTTTGATCGCCTTTAAGTTGTGACTCCAAAAAATGTGATCGCGTCAAAAATTCCGCACAGGAGCTGCACAAGTTCGGCAAAGTGCTGCCACAATCTGGACATAATTGGCCGGGATTTCAGGATTTCCGCCCGGATTTGGCCGGATTTGGCCATATTTAGGACGCCCGATTTGGGGCAGAAACGGGGCCAATTGGGGCAGGATTGTTCGCGCTTTGGGTTGTTTAGCGGGTGCGGCGTCACTTTTGTATCGTTCTGTTGTACAATGATGGCGGATTTGGACCACCTCGCCGCGAAGGCCAAATGCGGTGCCTTAGTCCGGCCGACCCGAGTGCGGGGCGAGTCCGAAGCGCGATCACGGACCCCCTGGAAATAGGCTGAAACTGGCTGATTTGAGGATCGTGCGGCAGTTGCATTTTCATGGGCTCAATTGACGGAGAAATGCCCAATTTCGTAAAAACAATAAAGAAAGAGCGAGAAACTCTAATCAAGGCGAGCGGATCACGGATGGGTACCGGGATCAGGCGGCGCCACCGACAAAACCGTTGTCGGCGTCAAGAGATCCGGATGCGCAGCTGCCGCGCCTCTGGAGTTACCGAAGACCAAGGGCTGTAGCTGTCGGGGCTTCTCGACAGATGGGTGTATCGTGCCGGATTCCTCCGGCATCTGCGTAATGAATGTATGGGGAAAGTCCTGTGAATATTCGCGTTGATACAGCTTATGAAATTGCCGGTGCCGGCCTTGCCGTTGCCGCCCCTGAGCCTCGTTTTGCCACGGGCTATGCGTTTTACCGCGACCACGGCAAACGCGCCCTGGATATCGCCGTTGTGCTGATCGCCGCCCCCGTGGTTGCGCTGGTCACGCTGGTTCTGGCCCTGATGGTCATGAGCGACGGCAAATCGCCCTTTTATTCCCAGAACCGTGTGGGCCTGAACGGTCGCGTGTTCCGCATGTGGAAACTGCGCTCGATGGTGACGAATGCCGACGCGGTGCTGGAAGGCTATCTGAACACCAACCCCGAGGCCCGCGCCGAGTGGGACCGCGATCAGAAGCTGAAGAACGACCCGCGCATCACCCGTATCGGCAAGCTGATCCGCGCCACCTCGCTGGACGAGCTGCCGCAGCTGTTCAACGTGCTGATCGGTGACATGTCGCTGGTCGGTCCGCGCCCGATCATGGCAACCCAGCGCGTGATCTATCCGGGCACCGAGTACTATGCGATGCGTCCGGGCATCACCGGCTACTGGCAGATCTCGGTTCGTAACGAAAGCAGCTTCCGCCAGCGCGCAGGCTTTGATGCCGAGTATTTCGGGGACCTGTCGCTGGGCACGGATCTGAAAGTCGTCGCTAAGACCTTTGGTGTGGTTCTGAAAGCCACTGGCCACTAAGGACTGGCCGTCAGGACCGGCCACCCCTTTTCGCAGCTACACATTCGACGATCAGGCCCGCCACGGTTCTTGCCCAGGCGGGCCAATTCAATTTCTGGACATAGGTTTCGCGGGTCGTGCGGCGCAGTTTGTCGTATTTCTGCGGGGCGTCCATGTAGCCGCGGATCACGTCGCGGTAATCATCGGCGGTGGCGTTCAGCGGCAGGGCGTGGCCGTTCACGCCCTCTTCGATCGGGACGCCACCCGCGTTCAGGCACAGCGAGGGCAGGCCGAAGGCGGACGCCTCGCAGAAGGCGAAACCGTAGGATTCGAACGACGGCATCAGGATGAAATGCGAGCGTTCATAGAGCGACTGGAACAGCGCCAGCTCGGCCGGGTCGGTCTTGTCGAGCGAGCGATAGACCGTCAGCGCTTCGGGTGGCAGGCCGGTGTCGGGGGGCTGGCAGCCGACAACGGTCAGGTGCGTTTCGATCCCCGCTTCGCGCAGGGCAAGGACGGTAGCGGCAGTGATGGGGCCGCCCTTTGCCTCCCAATTTCGGCCGACGAACAGGATGCGGACGGTGGAGTCGGGCGACAGGTGCGGCGGTTCCAGGCGCAGGGTCGGTTCGGGGATGTTGGCGCCCCACGGCACGACGCGGGATTTGTCGGGGTCCAGCTCGTACAGCGGATCGGCGCGGTTCTTCAGCCATTTGGAGGGCCAGAGCAACAGATCGGCGGCGCGGAACGTGTCGGTTTCCGTCTTCAACACCAGCGGGTCCAGACGGCGCGACAGCCGGATATACGATCCGAACTGACGCCCGATCACCGAGTTCTTGTAGGTCGTCGGGGTCGCGTCCGAGGTGTAGACCACGCAGGTGCCCTGCGGCGCGCGCACCCGGTAGAGCGAATGGTAGCTGTAGGCGCTGAACAGCACGTCGTACTGTCCCTTGCGCAGCTCACGCTCGACCTGACGGCGGATGATGGGCGACAGCAACAGGTGCAGCCGCCAGCGCAACCGCAGTTGCAGCGCGTCGGGCAGGCGGTACAGGGCGCGGCGGATCGGCTCGGCCAGGCCCCACGATTGGCTGAGGATCGTGATGTCGGCAAATTCCCGGGACAGGGCTTTGAAAATACGGGTGTTGCCGCCGGAATAGGGCCACGGGTCAAGCGGAGTCATATCGCACAGATAGGCGATGCGAATGTCTGTCCTGGGTTGATGCGGGGCGCTTACGGCCATGACGGGAAACGGGGTGCCTCGATTACTGTTGGAATTCATAGGTACTGGTAAATTGCGGCCATTGTTTATCGCTGCCAAGGCAGGAAAGCCATGATTTTGCCGAAACTCTTTGGTAAACCCCTTGGCAACAACTCTAAAAAGCAGAGCAGCCGCGCCATTCGGCGCTAGAATCCAACCGATGCCCAATAGCTTCGCATTTCTGGTCTTGGCCCTGACGCCCCTGATTTGTCTGGTGATCTTTCGATCCATGCCAGCCGGTCGGGCGCTGATTGCGTGCCTGCTGGGGTCGTACCTGTTCCTGCCGCCGCAGCCCACCGCGTTTGACCCGCCGTTGCTGCCGCCGCTGAACAAGGAGTCGCTGCCGAACCTGACCGTGCTGGCGCTGTGCCTGGCGCTGTATGCGGATCAGGTAAAGCTGCTGCCCGAATCCCGTGCGGCGCGGGTGTTCCTGATCCTGTTCATCCTCAGCCCGTTGGGCACCACCATCACCAACCTGGAGCCGGTGTTCTTTGGCCGGATCGGCCTGCCGGGGATGGGGATCAAGGACATGGTCTCGACCATGTTCCGGCAGGTGTCGATCATCGCGCCGTTCCTGCTGGCGCGCTGCCTGTTGCGCACCCGGATGGATCAGCGCGACCTGTTGCTGGCCTTCGTGTTCGCGGGGCTGGTCTATTCAATCCCCATGCTGCTGGAGGTGCGCCTGTCACCGCAGATCAACATCTGGGTCTACGGGTTCTTCCAGCACAGCTTTGAGCAGATGATGCGCGACGGGGGGTTCCGGCCCATCGTGTTCCTGTATCACGGGCTTTGGGCGGCGTTCTTCATGATGGTCTGCGTGGTCGCGGCGGTGACGCTGCTGCGGGGGGAAACCGGAAAGCACCGGACCTATGCGCTGATCATCGCGGCCTATCTGTTCGGCGTGCTGGTGCTGTGTAAATCGCTGGCCTCGTTCATGTACGCGGTGCTGCTGGTGCCGCTGGTGCTGTTCCTGCCGCGCCGCCTGCAATTGTGGGTCGCGCTGGCGCTGGCGCTGCTGACGGTCAGCTACCCGGTGCTGAAGGGCGCCCACCTGGTGCCCGAGCGGCAGATTCTGGCGCAGGCCGAAAAGGTCAGCGCGGATCGCGCGGGATCGCTGCGCTATCGCTTGGAAAACGAGAATGTGCTGCTGGATCGGGCAATGGAGAAGCCCTTGTTCGGGTGGGGCAGCTGGGGGCGCAACCAGATTCTTGATCCGGTCACCGGGGTCAGCCAGACTGTTTCCGATGGTTACTGGGTGATCGCGCTGGGCATGTTCGGCTGGGTCGGCTGGCTGGCCCAACTGGGCCTGCTGCTGTGGCCGATCGCCCTGCTGTGGCACAAACTGAAAGGTTCCGTTCTGGTCAACGCGTCCCCATATGTGACGGGCATGAGCCTGCTGCTGGCGCTGAACGTGTTCGACCTGTTGCCCAACGCCACCCTGACGCCGCTGACATGGCTGTGGGCGGGCGCCTTGCTGGGCTACGCCGAGCGTGACGACATCTATGTCCGTCCGGCCAAGCACAAGCTGAAGAGTGTGATGTAAGCCAAAGGGGGTGCCGATGGTCCGGCCGAGTTTGTGGGTGATGCTGTGTCTTGCCCTGCTGTTCCAAAGCCCGGCGCGAGCCGGCCAGTCGGATGTCTCGGCTTACTTTTTCGGCAATAGTCTGGTCGAGCATCCGTCGGACACGCACGAAACTTCGGCTGTGTATTGGCTGAATTACATTGCCCGGGCGGCGGGCAAGGGGCTGCGCGCGGATGGCACCTGGGTCTTCCTGCAGGATATCAAGGGCAAGCTGCCGCCGCAGCCGGAATGGAGCGTGCCGGGCGTGACCTCGGGGTGGGGTGGTGGCGTGGACGGCTACGACGCCGTGGTTCTGACGCCGACGAATTTCATCCAGTACCTGCGCCCGGACGAGGTGTTCAACGACGACGGCCTGACGGCGCTGGGCGCGGCGGGGCTGGCCTTTGATACGGCGGGGCCGCAGGCGCGGTTGTTCATCTACGAGGGCTGGGCCGACATGGGCGTGGTGGTCGGGAACTACCCGCCCTCGGCCCGGCAACTGCGCCGGTATCACCGCGAAAACCGTGGGTCTTATCACGAATGGTACGTCACGCTGACCCAAGGGGTGAAGGCCGCCTATCCCCAGCATCAGGTGCAGCTGATCCCCGTCGCCAGCACGATGGCGCAGGTGTATGAGCTGCCGGGGCTGAAAGAGCTGACAGGCACCGACCTGTACCTGGACGACGCGCCGCATGGCACGCCCACCACCTATTTCCTGGCCGCGCTGGTCACCTATGCCATGCTGTACGAGGAAGCGCCGCCTGCTGCGCTGGTGCTGCCGTCCTCGGTCCATCCGCTGGTGCGCGCCAATTACGGCGAGATCGCCGCGCTGGTCGCCCAAGCCACCGGGACAGAGCGGGCGGCGTTGCTGCAGCCCCCGGCGAAACCCGTGGCGCAACCGGCGCTGGCGATGGGGCTGGACGGCATTCATGATTGGTCGACCCAGTATCCGTTCCTCAACGTGATGAAATCCGCGCGGCCCTGGCTGGGGCATAAGAAAGGCCAGTACGGCGGGATGGAGGCCGAGCAGCTGGAGGCCGAGGGTTATCTGGACGAACACGGCTGGCCGATGGAGATCCCCGAAGGGGTCGAAAAGCTGGAAAGCTACCTGCTGACCGACCTGCCGCGCGAGGCGCAGTATTTCACCGGGCGCTACCGGCTGACGTACGAGGGCACGGGCACGCTGCGGGTGGGCGGGCGGGCGCGGAATGCGCGCTACTCGGATGGGCAAGTGACCTTTACCTTTGAGCCGGGCGAGGGGCCGGTCGCCGTGGCGATCCTGGCCACCGATCCGGGCGACCACATCCGCAACATCGCCATCGTCCACGAGGACATGACCGAGCTGTACGACATGGGCGTCACCTTTAACCCGCTGTGGCTGGGGCTGGTGCGTGATCTGCGGGCGGTGCGATTCATGGACTGGATGATCACCAACGGATCCTTCGTGTCGCGCTGGCAGGACCGGCCGGTGCCGCAGGACTACACCTTTGCCCGCCGTGGCGTGCCGGTCGAGGTGATGGTCCAACTGGCCAACCAGATCGGCGCGGACCCGTGGTTCACCATGCCCCATGCCGCCGATGATGCCTATGTCGAGGCGTTTGCCACTTACGTGCGCGACCATCTGGAACAGCGGCGGGTGGCTTATGTAGAATACTCGAACGAGATGTGGAACTTCTTGTTCGAGCAAGCCCGCTGGGCCGCCGCGCAGGCCAAGGACCGCTGGGGTGCGGAGGGCGATGCCTGGATGCAATGGACCGGGATGCGCGCGGCCGAGGTGATGGACATCTGGACGCGGGTCTATGGCACAGAGCGGCTGGTGCGGGTCGCGGGCGTGCATACCGGCTGGCCTGGGTTGGAGGACGCGCTGCTGAACGCGCCGCTGGCCGTGGCCGAGGGGCGGCGACCTCCGGTAGACAGTTTCGATGCTTATGCCGTCACCGGCTATTTCGGGTTGGACGGGGACGACCCTGAAATGCCCGCCCGCATCCTGCGCTGGGCGCGGCAGGGCATCGTGCAGGACAAGCTGACGGAATATCTGCGCGACGGCCCCATCCGCAACCTGACGCAAGAGGTGTTCCCCTACCACGCCAAGGCCGCGCAGCAGGCCGGGCTGCGGCTGATCATGTACGAGGGCGGCACCCATCTGGTTGGCCTGAACGAATGGGTCGATAACGAGGAGCTGACGCAGGTGCTGACGGCCTACAATTACTCGGCCCAGATCGGCGCGCTGTATCAGCAACTGCTAGAGGGCTGGCAGGCCGCCGGGGGCGTGCTGTTCAACGGGTTCGTGGACGTGGCCAAACCCTCGAAATGGGGTAGCTGGGGGGCGAAACGGCATCTGGCGGACCAGTCGCCGCGCTGGGACGCGCTGATGGCCTATAACGCCAGCGGCCCCAGTGACTGGGAGGACCGCACGCCGGATGCGTTTGACGACGGGCTGTTCCTGACGGGGACGGATCAGGATCAGGCGTTCGTGGGCACGAAATGGTCCGACGTGATCCTTGGGCGGGGCGGGAATGACCGCATCACCTCGGGCGGGGGCGGGGATTACCTGCATGGTGGCGAGGGCGTGGATACCGCCGTTCTGCCGGGCCGGGCCGAGGATTACGCGCTGGCGCTGTGGGGCGACACCTGGCTGGCCGTCGGCCCGGACGGAGAGGTCGCGCTGCGCAGCATCGAGGTGCTGGAATTCGAGGGCGCGCCGGGGGCCAAGATGGATCTGGGGATTTAACCCCAGATTTCCTGCACCAGCGTTTCCGCGCCCAGACGGGAATCAAACCGCGTTTCGATCGTGTGTCGCCCAGCCTCGCTGAGGCGGGTCAGGCGATGCGGATCGGCGGCCAGTGCGGCCACGGCGTCGGCCATCGCCTGCGGGTCTTTGGGCGGGACCAGCACGCCGTCGACGCCGTTCTGGATCAGCTCGGGCACGCCGCCGGCATCGGTGCCGATGGTGGGGGTGGCGCAGCTCATCGCCTCCATATAGGCCACGCCGAGGGGCTCGGCCCAGCTGGCCAAAATGAACAGATGCGCGTCGCACAAGCGGCGCTTCACCTCGTCGGCGTCGATCGCGCCCAGCAGGGTGACGTGGCCCGAGAGGTTCAGATCGCGGATCTTCTCCTCTAGCACATGGCGGAAGCCGGTGCCGCCGTCGTCATCCTCGCCTGCGATGTCCAGATTGACCTTGTGGCCACGGTCCAGCAACAGGCGGACGGCCTCCATCAAGTCCTGATGACCCTTGACGAAATGCAGTCGCGCGCAGGTGAAAATGCGCAGCGCCTCGCCGGGGCGGGGGGGCTTGTAGGGGGCCTTGCGGCGCAGCGTGGCGGCGTCCACGCCCATCGGCTGGATGCGGATGCGTTCGGGCAGGTCGGGGCCCAGATCGCGGATCACCTCGGCGTGGATCTTGTGGGTGATGATCGTGGCGAATTTCGCGCGGCGCCATTTGAAGTGCTGGCCGGGGCCGTAATCCTGCATCGGCCCGTGCAGCGTGACCGAATAGTCGATGCCGCCAAACCGGTTCGCCAGTGCGGCGATCATCGCCGCGCGGCCGCAGGAATGGGCGTGGATATGGGTGATCCCGCGCGCGCGGCATTCGCGCACCAGACGGCGCGCGGCGGGGATGCAGATCAGCGCGTCCTTGGCGACCTCTTTGCCGTCGCGCCGCACCTCGGCCGCCAGTTCGCCGAACGGGACGCGGGGCAGGCCGGCCAGCAGATCAGGCACCGAGGCATGACCCAGATAGGTGGTGCGCGCCATCGCCTTTTCCGACCACGAATGAGAGATCAGCCCCTTGGGCGGCGGACGGGTGGAAAACAGGTGCACCTCGACGCCCATCTGTTCCAGATGCCGGATTTCGCGCCAAAAGAAGATATGCGTCTGCCCGGGAAACTGGGGCACCAGATAAGCGATTTTACGGGGCATGAGAGCGTCCTGCATCTGTTTGCGCTTGCAACATAAACCCTGTTCCGGCCCAATTAAAAACATAAACCGTCGATATTTCGAAACTCGTACCAGTCCACCCAGGAGACACGCTTGATCAGTATCATCATCCCCGCCAACAACGAGGAATCGATGATCAGCCGTTGCCTGGGGTCGCTGGCTGCGTCCTCGGCCGTGCCTGAGCCGGTCGAGGTGATCGTCGCCGCCAATGCCTGCACGGATCGCACGGTTCAGGGCGCGCTGTCCTGGCGGGACGGGATCGAGGCGAACGGCTGGAGCCTGATCGTGCTGGACCTGCCCGAGGGCGGCAAGATGAACGCCATGAACCAGGGTGACGCGGCTGCAAGCGGGGACAAACGGATTTATCTGGATGCCGATGTGACGGTGGACCCGGACCTGCTGGCGCAGCTGTCGCGGGCGCTGGCGACACCCGAGGCCCGCTATGCCAGCGGCGACGTGCGGATCGCCCCGGCGCGGACATTCGCCAGCCGGGCCTATCGGCGCATCTACGGGCGCGTGCCGTTCTTTACGCAGGATGTTCCCGGCTGCGGGCTGTTCGCGGTGAACGCCGCGGGGCGCAAGCGGTGGGGGACGTTTCCCGACATCATCTCGGACGACACGTTCGTGCGGCTCAGCTTTGCGCCGGGCGAGCGGGTCAAGACGCAGGCCGGGTACGATTGGCCCATCGTCGAGGGGTTCGAGAACCTGGTCAAAGTGCGCCGGCGCCAGAATATCGGGGTGGATCAGGTGGACCGCCTCTATCCGGATTTGACCCGCAACGATACCAAGCCGCGCATGTCTATCCCGATGCTGTGTGGCCTATTTTTGCGCGATCCGGCAGGATTTGCCGTGTACGCCGGTGTGGCCCTTGTCGTAAAGCTGACGCAGGGCAGGAACGCCTCGGACTGGAGCCGCGGCAGGTAGAATGGAACGAGTCTTTGCAGCTCCGTTTTGGAATGATTTGACATGCTGGCCCTGCTGAACCGCCTGACCCGTGGCAGCAGCCTGATCGAGCGCGCGATCCGCAGCTCGGCGCTGACCGTGCTGGGATTCGGCGCGTATCAGGGCCTGCGCCTGCTGTCGAACCTGGTGCTGACCCGCATCCTGTTCCCCGAGGCGTTCGGGATGATGGCGCTGGTCACGGTGTTCCTGGTCGGGCTGAGCATGTTCTCGGACATGGGCGTGGGCCCGGCCATCATGCAAAGCAAGCGCGGGGATGAGCCCGAGTTTCTGGACACCGCGTGGTCGCTGCATATCCTCCGGGGTGGCGTGCTGTTCCTGGCCGCCAGTGCGCTGGCCTATCCGCTGTCGCTGATCTACGCCGAGCCCGAGCTGGCCTGGTATCTGCCCGTCTCGGCGGTGACGCTGCTGATCTCGGGGTTCAACCCGACCAAGTTCGAAACCGCCAACCGCCACCTGCGCACCGGGCGCGTGACGCTGGTCGAGATCGGCACGCAGGTTCTGGGCCTGATCGCGGCGGTCACGCTGGCCTACCTGACGCGCTCGGTCTGGGCTTTGGTGATCTCGGGGATCGTCAGCGCCTTGTCGCAACTGGTGCTGATGCACGTCCTGATCCCCGGCCCGCGCAACCGGTTCCGGCTGGAGCCCGCCGCCGCGAAAGAGCTGATGCATTTCGGCAAGTGGATCTTCCTGTCCACCCTGTGCGGGTTCCTGATCATGCAGGGCGACAAGGTGATCTTGGGCAAATACCTGGGGCTAGAGCAGTTCGGCATCTACAACATCGGCTTTTTCCTGGCCTCGTTCCCGCTGATGCTGGGCCAGATGGTGATCCGCCGCGTGGTGATCCCGGTGCACCGCGAAAGCCCGCCGCGCCAGTCGCGCGAAAACTTTTTGCGGCTGCGCAAGATGCGGTTCTACGCCACCACGGTGCTGCTGTGCATGGTGCTGGGCATCGCCGCTCTGGGCGTCTGGCTGGTCGATTTCCTGTATGACGAACGCTATCTGATGGCCGGGCCGGTTGTGGTGACGCTGGCCTGCATGCAGGTCGTGCAGATCATCGTCGTGTCCTACGATCAGGCCGCGCTGGCCGAGGGCGACTCGCAGCGGTTTTTCGTGCTGTCGCTGTCAAAGGCGCTGGCGATGACGCTGGGCCTGCTGATCGGTTTCCAGGTCGCGGGCCTGTTCGGTGCCCTGATCGCCCAAGGCATAAGCATGTTGGTGATTTATCCCGTGGTGGTGTGGCTGGCGCGCGCCCAAGGCGCATGGGATCCGCTGCACGATCTGGTATTCTTTGTGGCGGGTGGCAGCGTGGGTGCGGCCGTGTTCTGGATGCACTGGGCCGATATATCGAAGCTGATTCAGTAGCTTGCGTCGATTCGTGGACAATTCCGCGAAAACTCGGAAATTGGCCAGAAATTCATGCCTTCGCCCTATTCAGACCTTATTTTCTTGGCACATAAGGTCGAAGATTTTTGCGTGAGTGGGTCGAATGACGGACGAACAGCATTCCAGCGCCGATATTGCGATCGTCGGCATGGCTGCGCACCTTCCGGGCGCGCAGACGGTTCAGCAGTACTGGCAGAACCTGCGCGATGGCGTCGAATCCATCCGTCACCTGACTCGGGATGACCTGATCGAGGCAGGCGAGGCCGCGCATCTGATCGACCGCCCCGATTACGTGCCCGCCGCCGCCGTGCTGGACGGGTTCAAGGGCTTTGACGCCGATTTCTGGGGCCTTGGCCCGCAGGACGCCGCGATCATGGACCCGCAGCACCGCCAGTTCCTGGAGGTCGCCTGGGAGGCGCTGGAAAACGCCGGGCATATGCCCGAACATTTCGACGGCCCTATCGGGGTTTTCGCGGGCTGCGGCATGGGCAGCTATTTCTATTTCAACATCTGCTCGAACCCCGACATGGTGCAGAACGTGGGCATGTTCCTGCTGCGCCATACCGGCAACGACAAGGATTTCCTGTCCACCCGGCTGAGCCACATCCTGAACCTCAAAGGGCCGTCGGTGAACGTGCAGACGGCGTGCTCGACCTCGCTGGTGGCGACGCATTACGCCTGCCAGTCGCTGCTGAACGGCGAATGCGACATGGCGCTGGCCGGGGGGGTCACCATCGAGCTGCCCCACGCCCGCGGGTATCTGTACAAAGAGGGCGAGATCTTGTCGCCCGACGGTCATTGCCACGCGTTTGACCATCGCGCGCAGGGGACGGTGTTCGGTTCGGGCGCCGGTGTTGTCGTGCTGCGCCGGCTGGAGGACGCGATCCGCGATGGCGATCACATCTGGTCGGTCATCAAAAGCTCGGCCGTCAACAACGATGGCGCCGACAAGGCCGGGTATCTGGCCCCCAGCGTCGAGGGCCAAGCCGCCGCAATTGCCGACGCGCACGCGCTGGGGAACATCCCGGCCGACACGATTGACTACGTCGAATGCCACGGCACCGGCACCTATCTGGGCGACCCGATCGAGGTTGCCGCCCTGACCAGCGCCTTCCGCGAAACCACGGATGAGGTGGGGTTCTGCCGGATTGGCTCGGTGAAAACTAACATCGGCCACTTGGATACGGCGGCAGGTGTGGCCAGCCTGATCAAGGCCAGCCTAGCGCTGATGCATAAACAAATGCCGCCCTCGCTGAACTATGAGGCCGCGAACCCGGCGATTGATTTCGACGGCTCGCCGTTCCGGGTGAACGACCGGCTGACGGATTGGATCAGCCACAAAGGCCCGCGTCGGGCCGGTGTGAACTCGCTTGGGGTTGGCGGCACCAACGCCCATGTCGTGCTGGAGGAAGCCCCTCAACGCGCCGCCTCGGACGAGGCGGATTTTCCGTTTCAACTACTGACGCTATCCGCGCGCTCGAAAAAGGCGCTGGAGGGGAGCGCCGCCAAACTGGCCGAGCATCTGGAGGCCACCGATCAGCCGCTGGCCGACATCGCCTGGACCCTGAAACACGGTCGCCGTGCGTTTGATCGCCGTATGGTCGTGGTGGCCGACAGTCATGCAGAAGCCGCCCAACTGCTGCGCGACAACGACCCCCGCCGCGTGTTCCAGCATCAGGTCGTGGGCGACGCGCCCGACGTGGTGTTCATGTTCCCCGGCGGCGGTGCGCAATACGCGGGCATGGCGCGGGATTTGTATGAGACAGAGCCGGTTTTCGCTGAATGGATGGATCGCGGCCTGACCCATCTGGACACTCTGACCGACGCCGACATCCGCGCGCTGTGGCTGCCCGAGGAGGCCGACCGGGCAAGGGCCGACGAGGCCCTGCGCCGTCCCAGCCTGCAACTGCCGCTGATCATGATCACCGAATACGCGCTGGCGCAGCTGTGGATGTCCTGGGGTGTCAAACCGGCCGCTCTGGTCGGTCATTCGATGGGCGAAAACACCGCCGCCTGTCTGGCCGGCGTGATGTCGTTCGAGGATTGCATCGGGCTGGTGCATCTGCGCGGCTCTCTGTTCGATACGGTGCCGTCTGGTGGGATGCTGAGCGTCCCGATGGACGCCGCCGAACTGAGCCCGCTGCTGGGCGATGATCTGGATCTGGCGGCGGTCAATGCGCCCGGCCTCAGCGTCGCCTCGGGTCCACAGGCCGCGCTGGATCGGCTGGCCGAGACGCTGGCAAAGATGGACATTCAGGCGCAGCGCATCCCGATCGACATCGCCGCGCATTCCGCGATGCTGGAGCCGATCCTGGGACGCTTTGGCGACTACCTGCGCAGCATCAAACTCAGCGCGCCGAAGATCCCCTTCGTGTCGAACCGTACGGGTGCGTATATCACGCCCCAGCAGGCCACCAGCCCCGATTACTGGGTGCAACACCTGCGCGGCACCGTGCATTTCGCGGATTGCATCACCGCGCTGTCCGAGACGCCCGAGCGTATCTATATCGAGGTCGGCCCCGGCAAGGCGCTGTCCTCGCTGACCGGGCAGCACCCGAATGTGCAGGCCAATCAGGTCATCGGCACCCTGCGCCACCCCGACGACGCGATCTTTGACGACAAGTATTTCATGGCCATGCTGGGCCGCGTCTGGGCCGTGGGTGTGGATTTCGACTGGGCGCAAATCTGGGGCGAGGGGCGGCGAAACCGCGTGCCGCTGCCGACCTATGCCTTCCAGCGCAGCGACTATTTCATCGAACCCGGCAAGGCGCGGGCGGACGAGGGCGAGGAGTTCCTCATGCGCTCGGACAACCCCGAAAGCTGGGGTTATCGGCCGTTCTGGAAGCCGCAATTCGCGGACATTGATCTGGACGTGGAAACCGAGCTGGGCGCGCCGCAAACCTGGCTGGTCTTCAAGGACGACACCGGGCTGGCCGAGCAGGCCGTCACCCGCCTGCGCGACGGCGGGCACCGCGTCGTCACCGTCATTCCCGGTGACGGGTTCGGCAAGCTGTCGGGCGACGATTACGTCCTGTCCCCCGAACGCGGGCGCGAGGATTACGACCACCTGATTCAGGCGCTGGCGGTCGAGGGCGCGTTGCCCGATCGCATCGCGCATTTCTGGCTGGTGACGGATCGGGAAACGTTCCGCCCCGGCTCCAGCTTTTTCCACCGCAATGTGGAACAGGGGTTCTACAGCCTGATGTTCCTGGCGCAGGCGCTGGCCGATGAGGGGCTGGAACAGGCGCACCTGTCCGTCTTTACCTCGGGCGCCGCGCAGGTCCGCCAGGAAGTGCTGCCCTACCCCGAGAAATCCACCGTCATGGGCCCCGCCCGCGTCATCCCGCGGGAATTCCCGGGCCTGACCTGCGCCGTGCTGGACGTGGACACCAAACGCAAGCGTATGGATATCCTGCCGATCCTGGAGGAGATGCTGGCGAACCCCTCGAACTCGGTCGCGGCGCTGCGTGGCGACAAGCGGTTCGCCCAGATCTGGCGCGCCGCCCCGCTGGAGGCGCAGCCGGACATCACCAACGCGCCGGTGCTGATCACCGGCGGCTTCGGCGGCATTGGCTTGACCGTCGCCAAGGCGCTGATCGCGCAACACAAGACGCCGATCGTGCTGCTGTCCCGCTCGGCCCTGCCGGATCGTGCGGAATGGGATGACGTGATCGCCAAGACCGCGCCCCATGCCGCGATTGTCCGCCGCATTCAGGCCGTCCGCGATTTGGAAGCCTCGGGCGCGCAGGTCATGGTCATCGCCGCCGATGTCTCCAACGTCGAAGAGATGAAGGCCGCCAAGGCGCAGGCCGAAGCCGCGCTTGGCCCGATCAAGGGCGTCGTCCACGCCGCCGGCGTCATCAGCGACGCGCCGATCCTGGGCAAATCCCTGTCGGATATCGAGGACGTGTTCACCCCGAAAATCCACGGCACCCAGGTGCTGGACGCGCTGTTCCCCGATGGGGCGCTGGACTGGATGGTGCTGTTCTCCTCGTCGTCCACCGTCACGGCCCCCGCCGGTCAGGTCGATTACGTTGCTGCCAACGAATACCTGAACGCCTTTGCCAAGGCCCGTCAGGGCGGCAAGACCCGCGTGCTGGCCATCGACTGGGGCATCTGGACGGGCGTCGGCATGGCGGCCGAGGCGATGGCCGCCCGCACCGGCCACGACCCCGCGCCGCAACAGCCGATCACCGCAACCCTGCTGGATTGGGCCAGCTTCGACGCCGAGGGTGCACGCACCTTTGGCGCCGATTACACCGTCGCTGACCGCTGGGTTCTGCACGACCACAAGACCCGCGCAGGCGACGCGCTGCTGCCCGGCACCGGTTATCTGGAACTGGCGTACGAGGCGCTGCGCGCCCAAGGTGAACCCGGCGCGTTCGAGATCCGCAACCTGACCTTCCTCCAGCCGCTGCAAGTGGACGGGGCCGGGCGTCAGGTGACGGTGACGCTGCCGCGCTCGGACATCGGGTATGATTTCCGCGTGGAAAGCGCCGCCGCTGGTGCCGCGCCTGATCTGAACGCGCAGGCCGAGCTGTCGCTGCTGCCCCTGACGCAGCCCGCGCCGCTGGACCTGACCGCGATCACCGCCCGTTGCCCGCGTGTGCAGCGCTCGGACACGCACCTGCGTTCGCCGCAAGAGGCGCACCTGAATTTCGGCCCGCGCTGGCACGTCCTGCGCGAGACCGCGCTGGGGCAGGGCGAGGGGATCGCGCGGCTGTCGCTATCCGCGGCATACAAAGACGATTGCGGCCTGCATCCCGGCCTGATGGACCTGGCCACCGGCTGGGCGATGGAACTGATCGAGGGCTACCAGCCGACCCACCTGTGGGTGCCGATGTCCTATGCCCGCGTCCGTGTCCATGCGCCGATTGGGCGCGAGATCGTCAGCCATGTGCGCAACGCCGGGGCCAACGCTGCCGACAGCCAGACCGCCAGCTTTGACGTGACGATCTGCAAACCAGACGGCACCGTATGTGTCGAGGTGCAGGGCTTTACCATCCGCAGACTGGAACGCGGTGCCGAGTTTGCCCGCGCGCCCGAGCCCAAACCCGCGCAATCCGCGCATCGCCCGCTGTCGCCGGCCGAACTGCGCCTGCAACACAACCTCTCGCAGGGCATCCGGCCAGAGGAAGGCGCGCAGGCGTTCATGGCCGCGCTCGCCTCGGGTCTGCCGCAGGTGGTCATCAGCTCGATGGACCTGCACGGGCTGATCGCGCAAACCGCCGTGACCGAGGCCGCGCCCTCGACCGAGCAGAAATTCGACCGCCCCGAGCTGGACAGCGATTACGTCGCGCCCGAGCCGGGGCTGGAAGCGCAGCTAGCCGAGATCTGGGAGGACCTGCTGGGGGTCGGACAGATCGGGGCCGAGGACAGCTTCTTTGACCTCGGTGGTCACTCGCTGGTCGCGGTGCGCCTGTTCGCCAAGGTGAAAAAGGCGTTCGGCGTCGATTTCCCGATTTCCGTCCTGTTCGAGGCCCCGACGATCCGCAAATGTGCCGCCCTGATCGCGGATGCAGGTGGCATCGCCGCAGGCGTCCAGCCCGAGGACGCGCCCAAAGCCGCGAAACCGCAGCGCCGCTTTACCCATATCGTGCCGATGCACGCGGGCGAGGGCGGTCCGAACACGCCGTTCTTCCTGGTCGCGGGCATGTTCGGCAACGTGCTGAATCTGCGCCATCTGGCGCACCTTCTGGGCCACGACCGCCCCTTCTACGGCCTGCAAGCGCGCGGTCTGTATGGCGAGGACGCGCCGCATGACGACCTGACCCAGGCCGCCGCCGATTACATCGCCGAGATGCGCCAAGTGCAGCCGCACGGGCCCTACATGGTCGGCGGCTTCTCGGGTGGCGGCATCACCGCCTACGAGATCGCGCAGCAACTGCGCGCGGCGGGCGAGGAGGTGTCTTTGCTGGTCATGCTCGACACGCCGCTGCCGGTGCGCCGCCCGCTGTCCAAGGCGGACCGGATGGAGATCCAGAAACAGGAACTCAAGGCCGGCGGTCTGGGCTACATCGCCCGCTGGGCCACCAACCGCATCAAGTGGGAGCTGGCCAAGCGCCGCGGTACGCAGGACGCGCCGCAGCCCAGCCATTCGTTCCACAATGCACAGATCGAGGCGGCGTTCCTCGCCGCTGTCGCCAAGTACCAGGTCCGCCCGTGGGACGGCCCGCTGGCCCTGTTCCGCCCGCCGTTGGTCGGCAAGTGGCAGGTCGGGCCGGGGCGCTGGGTGAACTCGGAACGCGCCTATGTGCTGGACGATAACGACTGGACCGGGCACGCCCCGCAGATCGAGGTCTACGAGGTGCCGGGCGACCACGACTCGATGGTGCTGGAGCCGAACGTCCGCGTTCTGGCAGCCCGCATCCGCGACTGCATCACCCGCGCCGAGGCGCAGCCAGACCCCCTCCCGCTGAAGGAGGCCGCAGAATGAGCCAGCCCCGTATCCTGACCGTCGTGCTGAACTGGCGCACGCCTGACATGACCCTGCGCGCGGTGGATTATGCCCTGCGCGCCATGCAGGGCCTTGCCGGAGAAATCATCGTCGTGGACAACGACTCGGGCGACGGGTCGTTCCAGAAGATGGCAGACCATGCGGCAGCGCAGGGTTGGACCAAGGGCAACCGCGTCCGCGTCGTGCAATCGGGCCGCAACGGCGGCTTTGGCGCGGGCAATAACGTCGGCATCCGCGCGGGCCTGAGCGACGGCAGCAAGCCCGAATTCGTCTACGTGCTGAACTCCGACGCCTTCCCCGCGCCCGACGCGATCCAGCTGTTGCTGCGGCCCCTGCTGGCCGACCCGACGCTGTGGTGCGCCGGCAGCTACATCCACGGCCCCGAGGGCGAGCCGCACGAGACGCTGTTCCGCTTCCCCTCGATCGCGTCCGAGTTCGAAAGCGCGATCCGCTTTGGCCCGGTGACGCGTCTGCTGCGCGACCGTACCATCGCCTGCCCGCTGCCCGATCAGGACACCCGGGCCGACTGGATTTCCGGGGCCAGCATCCTGATGCGCCAATCGGTGCTGGACCAGATGGGCACGTTCGACGAGACGTTCTTCCTCTATTTCGAGGAAACCGACCTGTTCCTGCGCGCCCACCGCGCCGGGCATCAGTCGCTTTATGTCCGGGATAGCCACGTGATGCATATCGGCTCGGTCTCGACGGGGATGAAGGAATGGGCGCGCGTGCCGGATTACTGGTACGACTCGCGCCTGCATTATTTCGTGAAAAACCATGGCGTCGCCTATGCGGCCGCCGCGACCTGCGCCCATCTGCTGGGGGGCGGCTTGAACTGGCTGCGCCGCACGCTAGAGCGTAAACCAACCGGCACGCCGCCGCATTTCCTGCGGACGCTGCTGCGCCATGATCTGAAATTCGCCCTGCGTGCCCTGGGTGGGGCGCGCGAAACCAGCCCCAGACGTGCGGTTCCGGCTGACCGCTCGAACGTCTGACGGCTTACCGGAGTTGTGACTATGTCCAAGTTTTCCACGCTGTTGATCGGGAATGAATCGCTTGCCATCCAATGTGGCGAGGTGCTGCTGAGCAAGGGGCACCAGATTGCCACCGTCGTGACCCGCAACCCCGCCGTCGCCGGATGGGCGGCAGGCAAGGGGCTGCCCGTGGCCGCGCTGGCGGATGTCCCCGAGGCGCTGACCTATGACTGGCTGCTGTCCGTCGCGAACCTGGACATCATCCCGCAGCCGCTGCTGGATCGAGCGGCCAAGGGGGCGGTGAACTTCCACGACGGCCCGCTGCCGCGCTATGCCGGCCTGAATGCCCCGGTCTGGGCGCAGCTGAACGGCGAGGCACAGCACGGCATCACCTGGCACCTGATCGAAGGCGGGATCGACGAGGGCGACATCCTCTCGCAGGCCACGTTCGTCATCCACCCCGACGACACCGCGCTGACCCTGAACACTCGCTGCTACGAGGCCGCGATCGATACTTTCCCCGGCCTTGTCGACCAGCTGGAACACGGGCTGCGCCGCCAGAAACAGGACCTGTCGCAGCGCAGCTATTTCGCGCTGAAGGACCGGCCCGCCGCTGCCGCCGTGCTGGATTTTGCCCGCCCCACGGCGGACCTGACCCGCACCGTCAAGGCGCTGGACCACGACACATTCCGCAACCCGCTGTTCCTGCCCAAGGTGCAGCAAGGCGACACCGTGATTGCCGTGCGTCACGCCGAACCGGCTGAGGGCGCAGGTACCCCCGGCACCGTTCTGGAAACCACCAAGGACATGCTGACCGTCGCCACTGCGGACGGCGCGATCTGCCTGACCGGGCTGACCTTCCTGAACCAAAACCGCCTGCCCAAGGCGGGCGAGGTGCTTGATACGCCCGATGCCGCGCTGACCGAGGCGATGAAACCCGCCATCGCGGCTGAACTTGCCTATCGCGCCACGCTGGACAGCTACACCCCTGCGCGTCTGGCCTTCACGCCGACTCGTGACACCGGCGTGCGCGAGTTGGCGCTGACCGCCCATGACGGCCTGTTCCCCGCGATGGCGCTGATCGCCGCGCGGCTGGCCGGAACCGACGCCACCGATGTGGCGCTGGTGCTGGGCGCGGGCACGCCGCATGTCACCGGCTGGGCGCCGATCCGCGTGGATCTGCATGCCGACGCCGCCGAACAATACGCTACCGTATGCAAGCAGATCGCCAAGGCGCAGGACAAGGGCGGCTTTCCGCGCGATGCCCTGATCCGCCGCCCCGATCTGGCAGATATCGCCGCGCCGGATGTGGCGCTCTCGCTGGTCCCTTCCCAGGCCCCCGGCGCGGCGATGACCCTGTTCATGGCCGATGGTCAGGCCAAGCTGATCGCCGACGCCGCCCGTGTCTCGCAGGACGCGCTGGAGCGTATGGCCGCCCGTCTGGCCAAGCTGACCGCGCCCTCCGGCCCGGTCGCCGATCTGGACATCATGCCGGATGCGGAACGCCAACTGGTCCTGACCGACTGGAACGCCACCGCTGCGGACTATGACGCCAACGCCTGCATCCATCAGATGTTCGAACGCCAGGTTGCCAAGACCCCCGACGCCACCGCGCTGGTGTTCGAGGGCGAAACCCTGACCTATGCCGAGCTGAACCTGCGCGCCAACCAGCTGGCCCATGTGCTGAAATCCAAGGGCGTCCAGCCCGGCACGCTGGTGGGGCTGCACACCAAACGCTCGACCCACCTGCTGATCGGCGCGCTGGGTATCCTGAAGGCGGGCGGCGCCTATGTCCCGCTGGACCCGGCCTTTCCGGCGGATCGCATCGCGCTCTATATCGAGGATTCCGCCTGCCCCGTCATCGTCGCCCAACAGGCGCTGATCGCGGACCTGCCCGCAGGCAATGCCCAGGTCGTCAGCATCGACACCGACCCCGCGATCCTGTCCGCGCCGACCGACAATCTGGATAGCGGTGTTCAGGGCGCGGACCTGGCCTATATGATCTACACCTCGGGTTCGACCGGGCGGCCCAAGGGCGTGATGGTGGAACACCGCAACGTGTCCAACTTCTTCACCGGCATGGACGACCGTATCGCGCATGACGGCGGCACCTGGCTGGCCGTAACCAGCCTGTCCTTCGACATCTCGGTGCTGGAGCTGTTCTATACCCTCGCCCGTGGCTTCAAGCTGGTGGTCAGCGGGGATGAAAGCCGCGCGCTGGTGTCGTCCGGCGCGATGAATGTCACCGGCAAGGAGATGGAGTTCAGCCTGTATTACTGGGGCAATGACGATGGCGTCGGTCGCGACAAGTACGAGATGCTGTTCGAGGGCGCGAAATTCGCCGACAACAACGGCTTCGTCGCCGTCTGGACGCCCGAGCGCCACTTCCACGCCTTCGGTGGCCCCTATCCGAACCCGTCCGTCACCGGTGCTGCCGTTGCTGCGCTGACGAAAAACCTGGCCGTCCGTGCCGGTAGCTGCGTCGCCCCCCTGCACCACCCCGCAAGGATCGCCGAGGAATGGGCCGTCATCGACAACCTGACCAACGGGCGCACCGGGCTTGGCATCGCCTCGGGCTGGCAGCCGCATGACTTCGTGCTGCGCCCCGAAAACAGCCCGCCCAACAACAAACAGGCCATGCTGGACAGCATCGAAACCCTGCGCAAGCTGTGGAAGGGCGAAGAGGTGCAGTTCCCGATGGCCGACGGCTCGATGCATGGCGTGGTCACGCAGCCGCGCCCCGTCTCGAAAAAGCTGGAGGTCTGGGTCACCACCGCGGGCAACCCCGACACCTGGCGCGAGGCCGGCAAGATCGGTGCCAACGTGCTGACCCACCTGCTGGGCCAGTCGATTGACGAGGTCGGCGGCAAGATCCGCCTGTATCACGACGCGCTGCGCGAAGCGGGTCATGACCCGGCCGATTTCACCGTCACGCTGATGCTGCACACCTTCGTCGCCGAAGACCGTGAAAAAGCCCGCGACATCGCCCGTGGCCCGATGAAGGCGTACCTTGCCTCGGCCGCCGCGCTGATCAAGCAATTCGCCTGGGTCTTCCCGGCGTTCAAACGGCCCGAGGGGGTCTCGAACCCGTTCGAGCTGGACCTCGGCACCCTGTCCGACGAGGAACTGGACGCCATCCTGGAATTCGCCTTCCTGCGCTATTTCGAGGATTCCGGCCTGTTCGGCACCGTGGATGACTGCCTGACCCGCGTGGAACAGCTGAAACGCATCGGCGTGGACGAAATCGCCTGCCTGATCGACTATGGCATCGAGAAACAGACCGTGCTGAACGGGCTGCAACATCTGGCCAAGGTGCGCGAGCTGTCCAACATGGCCGAGGACCTGCCCGCCGACGACTTCTCGATCGCGGCGCAGATCGTCCGCCACAACGTCACCCACCTGCAATGCACCCCGTCGATGGCCCGCATGATCGCCATGAACGACGAGGCGCGCTTTGCCCTTGGCCGCGTCAAGCACCTGATGATCGGGGGCGAGGCGTTGCCCGGTGCGCTGGTCAGCGACCTGCGCGAAACCACCCGCGCGACGATTGAAAACATGTATGGCCCCACCGAAACCACCATCTGGTCCACGACCCAGACGGCAGGCATGGGCGAAAACATCGTGAACGTCGGCACCCCCATCGCCAATACGCAGGTGTATGTTCTGGACCACGCGATGCAGCCCGTGCCCATCGGTGCGGCGGGCGAGCTTTACATCGGCGGCGCAGGCGTCACCCGCGGCTACTGGCAGCGCCCCGACCTGACCGAGGAACGCTTTGTCGCGGACCCGTTCATCGCGGGCAACCGCATGTACCGCACCGGCGATCTGGTCCGTTGGCGCGATGACGGGCGTTTGGACTTCATCGGCCGCGCCGATCACCAGGTCAAAATCCGCGGCTACCGGATTGAACTCGGCGAGATCGAGGCGTTGATGGATGCCGACCCGGCGATCCGTCAGGCCGTCGTCATCCCGCGCGAGGATACGCCGGGTGCCCTGCGTCTGGTCGGCTACTACACCGCCGCGGGCGACGTGTGTCAGATCAAGCTGCGCGAGCGTCTCTCTGCCGCGCTGCCCGACTACATGGTGCCGCAAGCCTTTGTGCGGATGGATGCCTTCCCGCTGACCCCGAACAAAAAGGTCGACCGCAAGGCCCTGCCCGCGCCGACCGAAGGGGGCAGCCAGCAGCAGGCCGCCTATGTCGCACCCGAAAACACCGTGGAACAGGACATCGCCGCGATCTGGTCGCGCATCCTGGGCGTCAGCAATATCGGCGGCAAGGACAACTTCTTTGCCCTTGGCGGGCATTCCCTGCTGGCCGTTCAGGCG
This sequence comes from Thalassobius vesicularis, assembly GCF_004799325.1. GTDB lineage: Bacteria > Pseudomonadota > Alphaproteobacteria > Rhodobacterales > Rhodobacteraceae > Thalassobius > Thalassobius vesicularis. Next base: position 503,673 of record NZ_SSMD01000001.1, on the reverse strand, counting down.
CACCGGGAAATCCGCCAGAAACTGGGGGCCGAGAAGCTGTCGATCACCGACATCTTCCGCTTCCCGGTGCTGTCGGCCCTGTCCGCCAAAGTGATCGAGATGACGGGCGGCCCCAGCGACTCTGGCCCCGCCGCACCCGAGGCGGACAACACCGACCGTTCCGACGCGATGGCCCGCCGGCGCGAGATGCGCGCCCGCCGCATGACACGTGCCGGATGACACCGGACCGGATCATATCCTTGTTCGATTGCCCGGTGGGCGTCGGGGTATCAGACCCCCGGCGCCCTTCGGGGTTTCTGTACCCCGAGGAAATGACCCACGTCACGCAGGCCGTCCCCAAGCGCCGCATGGAATTCACCGCCGGCCGCACCGCCGCGCGCGAGGCGCTCTCGGCCCTTGGCGGACCGCTGGTGCCGATCCTGCCCGACGCCGACCGTGTGCCGCAATGGCCGCGCGGCTATGTGGGCTCGATCACCCATTGCGATGATCTGTGCCTGGCCGTCGTCACCCGTGCCGCACGCACGCTGGGGCTGGATGTCGAGGACGATTCCGATCTGCCCGAGGATCTGTGGGACGAGATCCTGCTGCCCGAAGAACGTGCCTCCGTGCTGACCGCGCAACACCCCGGACAAATGGCCAAGCTGGTGTTTTCCGCCAAGGAAGCCGCCTACAAGGCGCAGTTTCCGATCAGCCGCACGCTCTATGGGTTCCACGATATGCAGGTCACCTGGGACCGCGCCGGACAGTTCTCGGCGCGCTTCCGCATCTCGGCTGGCCCGTTCCGGCCGGGCAACGCGCTGGATGGCCGCTTTGCCATCGATTCGGGCCACATTGTGACTGCGGTCACGTTGGCCTGATCCCGAGAAATCCCCAATTTCGCCACATTTGAAATCGCCCCGAAACGAGCGTTTTGCCGAGTTTTTGCCGCATTCAATGGGGCAAATCCGGGCAAAATTGGCCATTTTCGCCCAAATGCGGCGAAACTGTGGCGGTGGTTCCCGCAGGTGAAATGTATTGTTTCCAAACCCGTCCAGCTAAAAGATGGAAAGAATGTGGCGGGCGGGTTAAATTGTGACGTAATCAAGGCAGCTTTCAGACACAAACATGTGTCGGGGGCCGGAAGGTGCCTCATTCTTGTAACCGACCCGGGTCAGTCTATCTGCGCCTGGCGACGTCCACCGTATGAGGGAACCACATGGGCCAGACGTTTTCGATTTCCGCGATCATTGCCGCCGTGCTGCGTCGTTTTTGGCTGATTGTTGCGGTCACTGTCATCGGCTCGGCCGCGGCGGTGATGTATGCGCTCAGCCGTCCGGCCGTGTACGAGGCAACCGCCGTCATCCAGATCGAGATGGCGCAGGTCGAGGAAAATCTGGCCGTTCCCGGCGCTCAGCGTAGCAATGCCGTTGAAACCCGGCTGAAGCTGATCGAACAAAAGCTGATGTCGCGCGACAGCCTGATCGAGGTGATCGAGAAGTTCGACCTGTTCGCCGGTGACGCCGCCATGTCGATGGCGCAAAAGGTCGGCCTGCTGCGTGGCGCCGCCACCATCCAGGAACTGATCGACGCCGAGCAAGCCTGGCGCCCGGACGTGCAGCCCTCGGGGTTGATCATCACCGTCCGCATGGGCGACGCCCAGCTGGCCGCCGATGTGGCCAACGATCTGCTGTCCCGCGTGCTGGTCGAGGGCAAATCGCGCCGCGCCAGCCGCGCCGAGCGGACGCTCGCCTTCTTTGAGGGCGAAGAGGCGCGCGTCAGCGCCGCCATCGCCGAGGCCGAGCAGAAGCTGGCCGATTACAAGACCCTGAATCAGGCGTCACTGCCCGAAAACCTGGTGTCCCAGCAGGGTCAGCTGACCCGGCTGAAGGACAACCAACTGGATATCGAGCGCAAGCTGCTGGACCTGCAAACCAACGCCGACCGCCTGCGCACCGAGGACCTGAACCGCCAGACCACCCTGCTGCGTCAGCAGAAACTGCTGCTGGAGGAGCGGATCTCGATCCTGGCCGCTGCCCTGACCGCCGCGCCCGAAGTTCAGCGCCAGCTGAGCGCGATGGAGCGCGAGCTGACCCAGCTGCAGGACGAGCTGAGCGTCGTCACCACCCGCCGCGCCGAGGCCGCCATGAACCGCCAGCTGGAAAGCCAGAACCAGTTCGAACGCTTCGAGGTGCTGGAAACCGCGATCGTGCCGGAATACCCGGTGTCGTCGGGCCGTCGCAAGCTGGCGATGATGGGGGGCATGGCCTCGCTGATGCTGGCGCTGGGTCTGGCCCTGGGGCTGGAGTTCATGAACGCCCGTGTCCGCACCGCCGCGCAGCTTGAGAAAGAGCTGGATATCCGCCCGGTCGTCGTGATCCCGAACCTTGATCGCCAAAAGGGCCGCCGTCGTCGCCGTCTGGCCTGGATTACCGGCCTGCTGGCACTGATCGCCGGCGCATCGGCCCTGATGAAGGGGCGCGTGCTGGATCTGGTGGATATGCTGAATGTCTTCCGCCGCACCTCGCGGGCGCAGCGCGGCTGATCAATAGCCGTATTCCTCGGTCGGGGCGCCTTCGGCCCCGTTCAGGACCACGCCCAACAGCGGTACGTCCTCGCCCAGTCGGCGCATGACTTCGCGGATTTCGGCAGACTTGGTCTGGTTCCCGCGCGCCACCATCAGCACACCGTCGAACATCTGCCGGAACGCAATCACATCGTCCTGCGCCAAGGCCGGAGGCAGATCGAACAGCACGATATCGGGGGCCAGTTCTGCCTCCATCTGTTCGATGCGGGCGCGGGTGTCCGGGCTTTGCAGCAGCTCGGCGGCATAGGGTTCGGGGCGATCGTTCAGGCCCACGGCCAGCGTGTCACCGATCTTTAGCCCGTTGGGGGCAAAGCGACGGAATTGCTGGTCCGTCCGGCGGGTTCCGCGCAGCCAGTCGCCCATGCTGCCCGGATTGGGAATGCCCAACAGCCCGGCCAGGCTGGGTTTGCGCAGGTCCATATCCATCAGCACCGTCCGGCACGTGTCATAGCGCGACAGCGTGATCGCCAGGTTCAGCGAGACAAAGCTTTTGCCGCACCCGCTGGTCGGCGAGGTGATCGCAACCCGCCGCCACCCCTTTTCGGAAAGCGTCTGCACCAGCCGTGTGCGCAGCACGTCGAACGTGGCATGGGCGGGGTCATGGCGGGTGGCGGTGATGATCAGGTGCTCGTCCATCAGGCGGCCATCCACCGGAATCTGCGGCAGAGCGTGCCAAACATCGCGTTTCGGCGCGGGCTCGGGCGTGCGCAGCGCGGCGCGCACGACGCGTTCTTGCGCCTCCGCCTCTGCGGCGTGGCGGGCGACGCGTTCCAGCAGAGGCGCGGATTTCGCCTCTTTCGGTTGCTCGGTCTCCGTCCGGTTCCGGCGCAGAACGTATTTCACCATTGGCTCAACACCCCCGGTGGGGGCTCCTGTTACATGGTCATCGCGTCAACGACCCGAGGATTTCCCGGGTTTTGTTCACGCCTAACAAACAAAAACACTTAGGCGAAAATAAGCCAGAAACACAGCATTTCCGGTGAACCGCCCTAGATCCCAAAGAGATTGGCCCTGCTGATCGCTTTTTCAACAAACCGCGCCCGGTCGGATTCGGGTTTCCAGCCCAGAACGGCCTTGGGCCGGGCGTTGTCGAACTGCGCATAATGCGCGCGCGACTTCCAATCCGACAGCGAGGGCCGCACCAACCCCTTCTTGCGCAGCACGTATTTCTTGAGCGCGAATTTCACCCCGTCGGCGGCGTAAAAGCTGGTCAGATCGCCCGGCACCACGCGGATTTTCGCGCCCGTCGCCTGATGGATCGCGTTGAAATAGTCCTGCGCGGACATCATCGGCTCTCCGATCAGGTTGAAGGATTGGCCCACGGCGGCGTCCTGCTCCATCATGCGGATCAGCGCGTCGCTGACATCATCGGCCAGCACGAAGGGCAGGTTGTGCCGCCCTTGGCCCCAGATTCGCACCGCGCCCGCGCCATGCCAGCGCCCGATGCCCCAATGCTGCAACGGCCCACCTTCGCCGACCACGATCCCGGGGCGCGCGATGGTGACGGGCAGGCCGCGCTGCTCGTGCATCTCCAGCAGGCGGCGTTCGCATTCCGCCTTGGAGCGGGCGTAAAGGTTCCGCTCCTCCATCTCGCCGAAATCGGTGTCCTCGGTGATTTTTACATCCGGGCTGGACATGTCGTAGGACGCAATCGTGCCGGTGTAGATCAGCCGTTTCACGCCCGCCTCAAGGCAGGCTTCGGCCACGCGCACGGCAACGCCCACGTCGTTTTTCAGCGCGTCTTCCCAGGTTTTGTCCAGCGACTTGGCCAGGTTGAACACCGCATCGATCCCGTCCATCGCGGCGACCAGCCCCGCCTTGTCGGAAAGCGAGACGCTGACCGTCTCTACATGATCCGCGATGTCGTCGAACGGGCCGGTCTTGCCGCGGCTCAGCACCCGCACGTCATGGCCCCGCGCGACCAGTTCGCGCGTCAGGTTGCGCCCGATAAACCCGGTGCCGCCGATCACCATCACGGTGGGCTTCGGCGTGCCCTTTTTCGGCTTGGGGTCCTTGGGCAGTTTCACCTTGGCCAGCGTCGCCTCTAGCGCGCCCATAACCTGTTGCGCGGCGGCCCCGTCATAGCGGGCGTCCATCGGCGTACGGTGGCGTATGGAATCGTAAATCGCGTTCACCGTCCCCCGGAACGACAGCCCATAGGGCGATTTCTGGTTCAGCGAAACGGTCTGCCGCGCCGCATTCACCACGCCTTCGCGCAGGTGCTGCCAGCTGAGATTCAGCTGCTTGAACAGCGGGTTCATCACCAGATCGGCGGTGTTTTCCTGCTGGATCACCAGAGTATCCGCCGCGTAATCCAGCCGCGCCAACCCGGTCGAGCCGCGCACCGTGACCGAGCGGTCGTCGAACACCTCGACCAGCGAGAAATTGAAGGCCACGTCCACAGCCCCCGCCCGCGCCAGCACCCGCCAGCTTTGCGGGCGCACGGCGCCGCCGGGCAGGGTGATGGTCTGGCCGATCTCGGCGGACAGAATCTCCAGTTCGCCCAGCAGGTCGCAGGCAAAGGCATAGGGGTGCGCGCCCAGTTCCAGCAGCATGTTCTGCGGGTCGCGCAGCAGCCACAGGTTATACGGCCCCGCCCGCAGCGGCCCCATCGGCAGTGCCCAGTTCACCTCGACGTTGGACACCTTGCCCAGATCGCCCGCCTGCACCGCTGCCTTCAACCGGCCATAGCTCGGCACCCCGAGGAAGTTATGCCCGGCGGCAAACTGAACGCCCTTTTCCTTCGCGGCTTCGACGATTTCACGGGTCTCGGCCAGGCTCAGCGCCACTGGTTTTTCCACGATGACATGCAGCCCGGCGGCGATGCATTCCAGCGCAATCGCGTGGTGCAGGTTGGGCGGCGTCAGGATGTGTACCGCCTGCACGGCCCCAGCCGCAACCATGTCGGCGACCGAGGTATAAGCCGCCACGCCATACCCCTCGGCCATCCCCTTGGCCGCGGTCGAGGACACGTCGCAGATGCATGCCAGTTCCGCATCCGGGCAGGCGCGGATCGCGTCCGCGTGCCACGTTGCGATATACCCGGCCCCGATCAGGCCCACCTTGATGGCTCCGCTCATCTTGTCCTCACTTATACTCGATCAATCGCATTTCAGCGCCGGTCATGCGGCGTTTGTAATAGGTCAGCATCCCCCAAAAGTTGGGGATTTTCGACAGGCTCAACAAGACGGACAGACGTTTTGCCTCAGCCCGCGTCAGCCCTTCGTGTTGCAGCCCGGAAACCGTGCGGAAGTACGACAGCCCATAGGCGGCCCCTGCGATCAGCAGCACCGGCCAGACCCCCAGCGCCAGCCCGATCAGCGTCACCGCCGGTAGGATCGCGCCAAACACCCAGACGCGTTTGCGCTCGGCCACGAAATGTTCGGGGTGCAGGGCGCCCACCTGCGCGAACCCGTGGCCTGAGCGGACGGCCCGCCGCCACCACTCCGAAAACCGGGTCATGTTGGCGTCATGCATCGTCATCTGTTGCGGCAGTCGCCACAGGGTCTTGCCGGATTTACGCATCCGGGCGCAGAACTCGTCATCCTCGGCGGCGATGACCACGGGGTTGAACCCACCCAGGGCGTCAAACTCCGCCGCGCGCACCATCATGTCGCCGCCACAGGCCGCGATCTCGCCTGCCGGGCGGTGCCATTCGAAATCGGCGATGGCGTTATAGACGCTGCGCTCGGGGTGAATTTCGCGCCGCCAGCCGGTGACGATGCCCAGCTCGGGCCGGGCGTCCAGCTCGGCGGCGGCAATGGCCAGCCAGCCGGCTTGCACGCCGCAATCGCCATCGACGAATTGCACGTAGTCGGGCAGGTCGGGCTTCAACGCCTCGAACCCCGCATTGCGCGCCCGTGCGGCGGTAAACGGGACCGAGGTATCCAGCTCCACCACCTGCACCCCCATGCCGCGCGCCATCTGCACGCTGTCATCGGTGCTACCCGAGTCGACGTAAACCACCCGCTCCGCCTGCGCGACCAGCGAGGTCAGGCAGCGGCGCAACCGCTCCCCCTCGTTGCGGCCAATGGCGACGGCGGCGATCGAGCTCATGCGTCACCTCGTTTCGTGGTGGGCGGGGTGCCCGCGATATAGCCACGCAGCAGGGTGCCCAGCCATGCGGCCTCTTTCTGGATGTCGAACTGATCGAGCACACGGGCGCGCCCGGCCTGACCCATCTCGGCGGCGCGCGCGGGGTCGCGCAGCACCTCGTCCAGCGCGGCGCGCAACGCCTCGGCATCCCCCGGCGGGACCAGACGACCGCTGAGGCCGTTCTGCACCAGTTCCGGCACACCCGCGATCTGGGTGGTGACGACGGGCAGCTCGGCGGCCATCGCCTCCATCAGCACCACCGGCACCCCTTCGGCGAACGAGGGCAGCACCAGCAGGTCGTGTTGCGTCAGCGCCTGCGCCACCTCGTCCTGCGACTTGTAGCCCACGAAATCGACGTGATCGGACAGCCCCATCCGCTGCGCCTGCGCCTCCAGCGCCTGCCGCTCAGGCCCGTCACCGATCAGGGTCAGGCGGAAATCGGGGTGGTCGCGCAGCAGCCCTTGCATGGCTTGGAACAGCACCGGAATGCCCTTCACCGCCGCCAGCCGCCCGACGAACAGCGCCCGCGTGCCGGGACGATCCGAGGGCGGCTGATAGCGCGCAGGCTCAACCCCGCAATGCACGATATGCATTTTATCCCAATGGCTTGGGTCCGAAAACACCATCCCCTGCGACCGGCAGAAATCCGAGATACAGGCGACGAACGACGCCCGCGCGATCTTTTCATCCAGACGCCACCGTATGGGTTCAAAGAAGATGTCCGGCCCGTGCATGGTAAAGCTGTAGGGGATGCCACCGATTTCACGGCACAGCATGGCGACGGTGCAGCTGGCCTTGGCGATGTGGTTGTGCAAATGCTGCACGCCCTGTGCGCGCAATTCATCCGCCAGAACCACCGCTTCGGCAAAGTAGAACAGCTGATACAGCCCCGCCTTCACCCCACCCGGAGACGTCTTCAACGCCAGCTTCAGCCCACGCCACCAGCCACCCGGATTGCGCCGCAGCGCCCCGAAATGGGCGCGCAGCGAGCGTAGCGGACGGGCCGTCGCGGCCAGCACATAGAACGTGTTCGCCGCCTCGGCGCGTTGCTCGGGGCCAACCAGATGTTCGACCCCCGTCCGCCGGATCGAGCATGTCTGCACCTCGAACCCCTGCGTGCGCAGCTGGGCCACTTCGCGCTGGATGAAGGTGTCGGTGGCGCGTGGGTATTCGCCGGTCAGGTAGGCGATCTTCATGCGATATCCTCGGGCTGGGCGGCGGTCAGCGACTGGGCAAAGGCGCGCTCGAATCCGGGCAGGTCGGTGTGGCCCAGCCGTGCCTTCAGCCGGGCGTTGGGGTAGTGCAGCGGCATCATCCGGGCGCGCAGCACCGGCGCGCGCAGGATACCGGGCCGTCCGGGCAGCCACGACAGCAGACGCCCCGCCAGATCGAACAGGCGCCAATGCACGGGGACGATCACCTTGGGCCAGCCCGTCCGCGCCATCGCGTTCAGGAACCGCACCCGATCCGGCAGGTCGTCATCGACCAGGTTCAGCACCTCGATCGCGCCGTCCGGCCCGTCCGGCACCGGGGTTTCCGCCGCGCGCACCAGCGCATCGGCGGCGTGGTCGATATGGCACAGTGGGATTTCCCCGCCCGCCGTCAGCCGCAGCACGATCGGCCCGAAACCCGGCCCGACATGGGCGTTCCACAGCCGCTCCGGCCCGAAAATCGCGCCCATCCGCATCACCCGCAGCTCGCCACCCAGGTCCAGGATCGCATCGGCGGTCAGCTCCTCCTGCGCCAGTTTGGCCCGGCAATAGGCGTCGCGCTGATCGCCCTCGCGCTCCAGCGGAGAGGTCTCGTCGATCACGCCGCCCGGCGTGGCCTCGCCCCCCGAATAGACGGACAGAGAGCTGACCAGCACCATCCTCGGCAGCTCCTCTGCGCCCTGAAGCGCCGCGATCAGGTGACGGGTTCCGGCCAGTGTTTGCGCCTGTTGCTGGGCGTCGTCGCCCGACAGGCTGGCGGCGGCGTGGATCACCGCGTCGATGCCGGTCATGTCCAGCCGCGCCACCGCGTCGGGCTGCGACAGGTCCGCCTCAAGGATCTCGATGGCCTCGTCGCCCTCCCATCCATCCGGGATCACGCCGGCCAGCCGGACCACGGCCACCACGTGATGACCGCGCGCACGGGCTGCCGCGACGGTGGCCCGCCCGACATAGCCCGCAGCCCCGGTGATCAGGATCGTCATCGCGCCCATGGCATCGGCTCCATCGGGTCGCAGCGGGTGGTCATCTGTTGCGCGCCAGTGCTGTCGCCCGCGTTCTGGATCGCCAGCGTCACCTCGTTCAGGTGCAGCGCGAATTCGGCGGACAGACGGCAGGGGCGACCCTCGCGGATCGCCTCCAGCATCTCGGCCGGTCCCAGCGCGAAATTCATCGAGGCCGCGCCCCACCGCCCCACCTTGGGATGCGTCGGCCCGGCCAGCTTGATGCGCCGCCCCAGCGGGTTTTCCAGCAAACGCCGCCTGATCCGCATCCGGCGATGGAATTTCACCTTGGCCCCGTTGTCCCACGCCTTGTGCAGCGCCAGCACGCCCGCGTCACCGATCACCCGGATCTGGTGGTCATGCGGCGCGGCAATCGAACAGGTCAGCCGCGCCACAACGCCGGTCTCAAAGAACAGCGTCGCGACCGAGAAATCAGGCGCCGCCCCGCTGACCCCCAGCTTGTCGGGAATCACATGGGCCGAGGCCGCCGTCACGCTGCGCACCGTGCCGAACATCGCGATCAGCCAGGTCAGGTAATAGCCCGCATGTTCAAGGGTACAGCCGACCTGAAACTCGTCCTCCCACGGCCAGGGCGCGCCGCTTTCGCTGCGCCAGTCCTGCACCGGGGCTTGCGGGATGAAGCCGTCGTCCAGCTCTGCATAGATCAGCCGGGGCACCCCCGCCACGCCGTCGCGCACCGCCTTGGCCAGCGTCTGCGCGGCCTCGGCCAGCACGGAACAGGGGGCCGAGGCCAGCAGCAGCCCGCGTTCGGCCGCCATCTCGTGCAGCTCCAACGCGTGGGCCATGTCCAGCGCCAGCGGCTTTTCCGAATACACATGGTGCCCGGCCATCAGACAGGCGCGGTTCACCTCGTAATGGGCCGAGGGATTGGTCAGGTTCAGGATCACCCCGTCGCGGGGTTGTGCTGCGAACAGCGCCTCAAGGCTGTCCAGCCGGGGCACGTTGTAATGCGCGCAGAACTGGGCCAGCCGCTCGGCCCGCATGTCGTAGACGCCAAGCACGGGAATCCCCGACGCCTGAAGCGAGCGCATGTACAGATCCGCGACGAATCCGCATCCGATCAGGGTGACGCCGCTCATACCCGGCGCCCCTGCGTTTGGAGTTTTGCTGCCATGACCACCCGCATTGTTGCGAAACCGTCGTGTTTACTGCCCATTGCCGCAGAACAGCATAAGAAAATGTCAACAGTTTGTCCCTGACAAAGCCGTTTCGGGGAAAGAGCCTTTGCCTTGGAACGTCCGCCGCCTATTCTGCCAGCGCAAACAAGGGGCGGCTGGGCGTGCAATTCATTATCGGAACCTATCAGCTTGCGGTCAACGTGCCCGACTGGGACGCGCTCAGATCGCATGTTCTGGCCCGGTTTGCCGCGCGTCAGGGGTTTGCGCTGGCCACGCTGAACCTGGATCACCTGGTCAAGCTGCGCACCGATGACGGGTTCCGCGCGGCCTATCAGGCGCAGGATCTGATCGTTGCCGACGGCAATCCCATCGTCTGGATGTCGCGCCTTGCCGGTCAGCCGCTGCAACTGTTGCCCGGCTCGGACATGATCCTGCCGCTGTGCTATCTGGCCGCGCAGGCCGATGTGCCCGTGGCGCTGGTCGGCACCACCCAGCCCAGTCTGGAACGCGCTGCCGCCACGCTGACGAACCAAGTGCCGGGGCTGCGCGTCACCGAATGCATCGCGCCGCCCTTTGGGTTCGACCCGCAGGGGGAGGAGGCCGACGCGATCCTGACCCGCCTGCAAACCGCCGGGATCGGCCTGTGCTTCATCGCCCTTGGCGCCCCCAAGCAAGAGCTGTTCGCCGCCCACGGCCGCACCGTCGCGCCCTCGGTCGGGTTCGCCTCGATTGGCGCGGGGCTGGATTTCCTGTCGGGCCAACAGAAACGCGCGCCGCGCTGGGTGCGCGCCATCCAAATGGAGTGGCTCTGGCGGATGCTGGAAAACCCCGGCCGCCTGTTCATGCGCTACATGCGGTGCTTTCGCATCCTGCCGGGGCACCTGTTTCAGTCGCTCTCGATGCGGGGGCGCAACTGACGGCCTGACGCCCACCGTCACAAAAGTTTCAGCGTTTCTTTAAATTTCCTTGTCGGTCGCCCCGTACCTCGCTCGCTCAGAAAGCGGGGAAACGCATGCTGACCATTCAGAACCTGACCAAGGCATTCGGCGCGAACAAGGCCGTCGACAACGTAAGCCTTCATTTCGACCGTCCGATGATGATCGGCGTGATCGGCGCGTCGGGCGCGGGCAAATCCACCCTGCTGCGGATGCTGAACCGTCTGGAAACCGAGACCTCGGGCACCATCACCTTCGAAGGCCGCGAAATCAGCGCGCTGAAGGGTGGGGACAAGCGCCGCTGGCAGGCCGACTGCGCGATGATCTTTCAGCAGTTCAACCTTGTGCCGCGGATGGATGTTGTTTCCAACGTGCTGCACGGCACGCTGAACCGCCGCTCGACCATTGCGACGATGTTCAACCTCTATCCGCAGGCCGACATCCACCGCGCCATCGACATTCTGGATCGCCTGGGCATCGCCGCCCACGCCGCCAAACGGGCCGAGGCCCTGTCCGGCGGTCAGCAACAGCGCGTCGCCATCGCCCGCGCCGTGATGCAGAACCCAAAGATCGTTCTGGCCGATGAACCGATTGCGTCGCTCGACCCGATGAATGCCCAGATCGTCATGGACGACCTGCGCCGCATCCATGACGAGGACGGCCGCATGGTCATCGCCAACCTGCACACTTTGGACACCGCCCGCCGCTATTGCGACCGCGTCATCGGGATGCGCGCCGGCCGCGTGGTGTTCGACGGAACCCCCGCCCAGCTGACCACCGGCGTGGCGCGGGACATCTATGGCGCGGACGCCTCGTTTTCCGAGGCCGCGACCAGCACCAGCATCGACACGCTGGACCGCCCCACTCAGGCGAAACGGGCCGAAAGGGCCTGACCTTCATCACAATCGGAGAGAGAGACGATGAAAAAACTGATTGCTGCCGTTCTGGCAACCACTGCCCTGACCACCCCGGTTCTGGCGGACGAGATCACCGAATTCCGCATCGGCATCCTGGGCGGTGAAAACGCCCAAGACCGCCTGAACAGCAACGAATGCCTGCGCGCCAAGACCCAGGACCTGCTGGGCGTCGAAACCAAGCTGTTCGCCCCTGCCGACTATAACGGCGTGATCCAGGGCCTGCTGGGTGGCACCATCGACATGGCCTGGCTGGGCGCGTCGGGCTATGCCAAAACCTACCTGTCCGACCCCGAAGCCGTGGAACCCGTGCTGGTCAAGGTCAACAACGACGGCAGCTACGGCTACTACTCCATCGGTTTCGCTCGCAAGGACAGCGGCATCACCAAACTGGAAGACGTCAAAGGCAAAGTCTTTGGCTTCGGCGATCCGAACTCGACCTCTGGCTTCCTGATCCCCTCGATCGAGATCCCGCTGGTGACCGGCGCCACCATGACCTCGGGCGACTACTTCGGCGAAGTCCGCTTCACCGGCGGTCACGAACAAACCATCGTCGCCGTCGCCAACGGTGACATCGACGCCGGTGTGACCTGGGCCGACGGTCTGGGCAACTGGGAAGACGGCTACAGCTCGGGCGCGCTGCGCAAGGCCGTCGACGCTGGCCTGGTCGACATGAACGACCTGGTCGAGATCTGGAAGTCGAAGCCGATCCCCGAAGGCCCCGTCGTTCTGCGCAAGGCCCTGCCGGAAAACGTCAAGCTGAAGATGACCGGCCTGATGGCCTCGCTCAAGTCGATGGACGACGAGTGCTTCTACGGTGTGGCCGCAGGCGACGCCAAAGGCTTCATGCCGATCACCCATGACGCCTATGACGTGATCATCGAAGCCCGCAAGCTGAAGTCGAACTAAGTCGCAACACGGCAGGCCTCCGTCCGGGGGCCTGCCTTTTTTCCGCAGGTTCCCATGGCCGACATTCCCCTGACCCAGGTCCGCGCCGACTACATGGCGATGACCCACCGCAAGCGCCTGTATTCCGGCATCCTGCTGGCTGTTTTCGTGGCGCTGATGGCCTCGGGCTTTGTACTGGCCGACGACCGCAACGCAGGGGGCTTCTGGTCCGGCCTGCACCGCATCTTTGACTTCCCGGCCGAGGTTCTGTCCGAAGCCGCCCAGAAGCTCCCCGATCTGCCCGCGCATATCGTCAAATACGCCCCCTCGCTGATCGAGACGATCAACATCGCCGGCGCCTCGACCCTGATCGGTGCGCTGTTCGCGATGGTGCTGTCGATGCTGGCGACCAAGGGCATGGCCCGCTGGCCCCGCCTGATCCCGCTGTTCCGCCGCGCGATGGACATCACCCGCGCGATGCCGGAAATCGTGGTCGCGCTGGTGCTGATCTTCGTGCTGGGTGGCGGTCCCGTGCCCGCGATGATCGCCATCGCCTTTCACACCACCGGCGCGCTGGGCAAACTGTTTTCCGAGGTGAACGAGAACGCCTCTCTCAAACCCATCGAGGGGCTGCATTCCGTCGGTGCCTCGTGGTTGCAGCGCATGATGCTGGGCGTCGTGCCGCAGGTCGCGCCGAACTACCTGTCCTACGCCCTGCTGCGCTTTGAAATCAACATCCGCGCCTCGGCCATCCTTGGCTTCGTCGGCGCGGGCGGCATCGGCTACGACCTGAAAAACGCCATGAGCTGGGGCAAGGGCCAGTATGACGAGGCCGCCGCCATCTTCCTGCTGCTGTTCGGCACCATCGTGATCGTTGACCAACTGTCCTCGGTCCTGCGCGATCGCCTGACCTACGGCACCCGACTGGAGGCCACCCTATGACCGCTGCCACCCTCAAGACGCAGGCCGACGCGCTGTTCCTGCGCAAGCGCCTGACCGCTTTCGCGCTGCCGCTCGTGATCCTGGCCTATCTGGGCTACATCTTCGTCAGCTTCGACATCCCCGGCCTGGCCGAGCGCGCCAATCTGGAGAACGGCAAGACCCTGATCCGCGACAGCTACAGCTACAAGACCCACGTCACGATGGACAACCGCACGCATCAGGTCGTCTACGCCGTCGAGGGCGAGCGCAAGGGCACCTATCCCGCCGGTCAGCACCCCGATTGGGTCACCGAAAACGGGGCCGAAACCGTGGTCGATCTGAGCCACGGAAACAGCGTACGTTTTTCGGCCGGAATCATACAATTTTCCGGCGGTGACGGTTACGAACTGACCGCGCGCCCCGATAACAAAGGGGTTAACGCAAGCTTTCCGTCGGGCGATCTGCCCGCATGGATCAACGCCTCGAAAAACCGGGTCGTGGTCACGCTGCCCGACGCGCGCCTGACCATCACCCGCAACCGGTCCGAGGTGTTCCGCTATGCCTTCGGCTGGGAACTGTTCTTCTTCACGCTCGACAGCCCCTATCACGGCATGGCCTTTACCGACCTGATTTCGCACGCTTTTTCGGGCGAGGCCGGGGCGATCTTCAGCGACTTCTGGGGCAACGCGATGTGGCGCCACGCCGACGTCGCCTGGGCGATGTTCGAGACGGTGCTGATGGCCTTTCTGGGCACATTCGGCGCGGCCCTGGTCGCCCTGCCGCTGGCCTTTCTGGCGGCCCGCAACTTCACCCCGCTGTTAACCCTGCGCTTCGCCGCCCGCCGCCTGTTCGACTTCTTCCGCGGCGTAGACGCCCTGATCTGGACAATCGTCCTGGCCAGAGCCTTCGGACCGGGGCCGTTGACGGGGGCCTTGGCAATCCTGATCACGGACACCGGCAGCTTTGGCAAGATGTTCTCGGAAGCACTTGAAAACGTTGACGGAAAACAGATTGAAGGGGTCCAGTCGACGGGCGCAAAACCGCTGCAACGGTACCGGTTCGGGGTCATCCCGCAGGTGACTCCGGTGTTTTTGAGCCAGGTTTTGTACTTTCTGGAGTCCAATACCCGCAGCGCCACGATCATCGGCGCAATCACCGGCGGCGGCATCGGCCTGTTGTTGACGCAGGCGATCATCACCCAGAAAGATTGGGAAGAGGTCAGCTATTACATCGTGCTGATCATCGGGATGGTGATGTTGATGGATTGGATTTCGGGCATCCTGCGTCAGAAACTGATCAAGGGCTGAGCGGGTAGGTCGGGATTTTTCGCCTCCGGCGGGAGTATTTGGGATCAGAAAGAATGCCAAGACTTGAAGAAAATCAACCGTTTATCCATGAGGGCGTCGAGCTGACCGAGGTGTCGTTCGGTCGGTTCTGCGAAGTGGGCAAGGGAAGCCGTCTGGCCCATGTGCGGATGGACGATTATTCGTATTGTGACCGTTATGCGGATATCGCGAATGCCGATGTCGGGAAGTTTGCAAACATCGCCAGCTTCGTGCGGATCGGCGCGACGGACCATCCGTGGGAACGCGCGAGCCTGCATCATTTTTTGTACCGTTCGCACGAGTATTGGGACGATGCGGCGCGGGACGAGGCGTTTTTCGAGCGCCGCCACGCCCGGCGCGCGACGATCGGTCATGACACCTGGCTGGGGCACAATGTGCAGGTCAAGCCTGAGGTGACGATTGGGCACGGGGCCATCGTTGCCTCGGGCGCGGTGGTGACGAAGGACGTGCCGCCCTACATGATCGTGGCCGGTGTGCCCGCCGTTCCGCTGCGCGAGCGGTTCCCGCAAGGGATTGGCGAGCGCCTGATCGCGCTGGCGTGGTGGGACTGGGATCATGCCCGCCTGCGTGAGGCACTGATGGATTTCCAGGCGCTGAGCGTCGAGGCATTCCTGGAAAAATACGAGTGAAATCAGAAGGCCGCCGTCACTCGGCGGCCATCTGCATCGGCTGGTCCTGTTGCATGAAGCGGCGCGCGGCCTCGCCCGACAGGTGCGACAGGCAGCCGTTGGCAATCGTCGCTTCGACGGCTTGCGTCGCCTTGTTGATCACCACCAGATCGGCGCGTTTGCCGTAGTCGATCACACCGCGATCGTGCAGGCGCAGGATATGCGCGGGGTTGGTCGAGATCAGCGCCCAGGCGCGCGGCAGGCTCAGCAGGTTGCTTTCGACCAGGTGGAAGGCGGCGCGGGCCAGCGACGGGTAGAAATAGTCAGAAACCAGAGCGGTCACCAGGCGGTCGCGGATCATCTGCACCGCCGGGACGCCGCCAGATTGCGAGCCGCCACGCACCACGTTCGGCGCGCCCATCAGCACCGGGTCGCCCATCGCGGCGGCGGCGGCGGCCGGCGGGCGGCAGGTTGGGAACTCGCAGACGCGGGCGCCGATCATGGCGTAGTGCTCGCGCCCCTCGGCGTCGTGGTCGTCATGCGAGCCATAGGTCACGCCCAGACCGTCAAAGGCTTCGGCCAGTCGGCACAGGTGGCGGGGAACTTCGCGCGTGCGGGCCAGCGCCTGTTTGGCGATGTCGCGCAGGTGTGCGCCGGTCATGCCAAAGCGGGCGGCGTAGCCGGTCAGGGCCTCGTCCGACATCTCGACGGTTTTGACGAGGTGGTTGTTGAAGACCACGTAGTCGATGCCGTGCTTGCGGATCGCGTCCAGCAGGCGGGTCTCGGTGTCGATCATATGCGTTTCATAGCGGATCTGGGCGCGCAGATCGGTCAGGGCGAAGGGACGGTAGGCGCTGAGTGCGTCCAGGAATGTCTCGGCGAACTCGGGGCTGCGCATTCCGCCTTCCCAGCTCCAGCTTTGGGCCAGCCAGGCGGTGGTGATGCCGTTGGCGGCCGCATCGCGGTCGGTGTTGCGCAGGCCGGTGGCGATCGGGAACAATGCCGAGGGGCGCGGCGCTATGTGACGTTCGAACGCGTCGCCGTGCAGGTCGATGATGCCCGGCAGGATGTAATAGCCGCTCAGGTCCACCGCCGGTCGGGGGCCCTTGGAGATGCACCCGTCCTCGATCACCACTGACCTTTCCTGCATCTCTCCGTCACGCAGAACGGTGGCGCCAACCAAGCGCAAAGGGGGGAGCATTCGGGTCATGATTGCAAACTGCCTTAGAACGATTTGCCTTGTTCTAAAGAGGTTGCGTGTCGCGATTGTGACAATGATCGCGCGGATGTAGCGGGTGAAACGCCTAGTCCGCGACCACCAGCGTGATGCGATCCCCGACGAACCAGGTGTGGCCGTATTCGATGGGTCTGCCCGTGGTGTCATGGTTGATGGCGACGGTGCGCAGGATCGGGGCGCCTTCGGATATGCCCAGTTGCAGGGCCTGCGTTGCGGTGGCCGTTTTGGCCGTCAGCCGGGTAGAAGCGCGGGTGTAATCCTCGATCCCGGCGGCGGCCAAGGCCTTGGTGACGGATTGGTGGAACTGCAGATCGGCCAGCAGGTTCGGAAAGGGCTGCGCCGGAAAGACGGAGCGGAACAGGGCCACCGGCGTGCCGTCAGCCAGCGACAAACCTTCGTATACATGGACCGAGGCGCCGGGGGGCAGGGCCAGTGCCTCAGCCTCGTCTTTATCGCTGGGGCGGGTTTGCAGGGTCAGTATGCGCTTGGCGGGCAGGCGTCCGGCCTCGGTCAGGTTCTGGTGAAAGCGGACGCGCTTGCCGATGCGGTAATCCGTCGGCTCGGACAGCACGAACACGCCGGCCCCGCGCCGCGCATGAGTCAGGCCCAGCGTGCCTAGTTCGGCCAGGGCGCGGCGGACGGTGTGGCGGTTGACGCCGAACCGCGTGGACAGCTCGGCCTCGGTCGGCAGTTTGTCACCGGGCCGGTAATGGCCGCTGGCGATTTCATCCATGAGCGTGGCGGCAATCGCGCGCCAGACGGGCGTTTTGGGCATCAAGTGTCACCAAGAATTCACAAAACCCGGGTTGCTTGGCCGGGTGAGTCGGTGCAATATTTGTCTAGTTGTATAGATACGTAGACAAATTGGCAAGGTGTCTAGATGGACGCGAATACAGATCGCAAGGCGTGGATGAGCACGCTGGCAAAAGCACCGGCAGAGCTGCTGTCGCGCCTGTGGGCGGATTTCGGAGAGACCCCGGAGTTCGAATTCCTGCGCACCCCCGAGGTTGGCGGCGCGATGGTGCGTGGCCGGATGGGCGGCACTGGTGCTGCCTTCAATCTTGGGGAAATGACCGTGACGCGTTGCTCGTTGCAATTGGGCAGTGGCGAAGTGGGTCATGCCTATGTGCAAGGCCGTGACAAGGCCAAGGCGCGGATCGCCGCGCTGGTTGATGCCCTGATGCAGGGTCCGCAGGCCGACGTAGTTCGGGCGACGATCCTGACCCCGCTGGTGGATCACTTGCAGACGCAGCGCGCCCTTCGCGCCTCGAAAGCGGCGGCAACGAAGGTGGAGTTCTTCACGATGGTACGAGGAGAGGACTGATGCAGCACGCAGCTTTGTCCGGTGGGTTCAGTCAGGCTCCGCAGCAGTCGGCGCGCGCGTTCCGTGCGGCGATGAACGCAATGGCGCGCCCCGGCACAATCCAGATGGTCGAGGGCGCGACCCCTCCGGCGCCGATGTCGGTGGCGGCGGGCGTTCTGGCGCTGACGCTGCTGGACGCGGAAACCCCGGTCTATCTGGCCGGTGCCCTGGACTGCGCAGCGGTGCGCGACTGGATCACCTTTCACACCGGCGCGCCCTTTGCGAGGCATGAATTCTGTGCCTTTGCGATTGGTTCGTGGGACGACCTGCTGCCCTTGCAGGGCTACCGTATCGGCACCTCGGAATATCCCGACCGCAGCGCCACGCTGATCGTCGAAATGCCCGAACTGACCGCCAGCGGCACCACCCTGCGCGGTCCGGGTATCGCGGAAACGGCGGCGCTGAACTTGCCCGACCCTGCCCTGATGGCGCGCAATGCCGCGCTGTTCCCGCTGGGGCTGGATTTCTTCCTGACACATGGCGACGCGCTGGCGGCCCTGCCGCGCAGCACCAAACCGGAGGTGGCCTGATGTACGTTGCTGTCAAAGGCGGAGAGAAGGCGATCGACGCCGCCCATTCCTGGCTGGCTGAGGAACGCCGGGGCGACACCGCGATCCCCGAGCTGTCGGTCGCGCAGATACGCGAACAGATGACGCTGGCGGTGAACCGGGTGATGGCCGAGGGTTCGCTCTACGATCCCGATCTGGCCGCACTGGCGATCAAACAGGCGCGTGGCGATCTGATCGAGGCGATCTTTTTGATCCGCGCCTATCGCACTACGTTGCCGCGCTTTGGCTACACCCTGCCGATTGAGACCGAGCGGATGGACTGCATCCGCCGCATCAGCGCGACGTTCAAGGACGCTCCGGGCGGGCAGGTGCTGGGGCCGACGTTTGACTACACGCACCGCCTGCTGGATTTCAAACTGGCCGCCGAGGGCGAGGTGCCCGACGCGCCGACCCGCGATACCACCCCCGGCCCAGTGCCTCACATCACCGAATTCCTGAACAAGGAAGGCTTGATCCAGACCGAGGCCGACAGCGACCAGACCCCGCCCGACCTGACGCGCGAACCGCTGGAGTTGCCCGCCGCGCGGGCGCTGCGGTTACAATCGCTGACCCGTGGGGACGAGGGGTTTGTGCTGGGCATGGCCTATTCGACCCAGCGCGGCTATGCCCGCAATCACGCCTTTGTTGGCGAGCTGCGGATCGGTACCTGCGCAGTCGAGATGGAGATCCCCGAGCTGGGCTTCGCCATCGACATCGGCGAGGTCGAGCTGACCGAATGCGAGACGGTAAACCAGTTCAAAGGCTCGAAGGTTGAGCCGCCGCAATTCACCCGTGGCTATGGGCTGGTATTCGGTCAGACCGAGCGCAAGGCGATCTCGATGGCCTTGGTCGACCGTGCACTGCGCTGGAAAGAACTGGGCGAGGACTTCGAAGGCGCCCCGGCGCAGGACGAGGAATTCGTGCTGTACCACGCCGACAACATTCAGGCGACCGGGTTCCTGGAGCATATCAAGCTGCCCCACTACGTTGATTTCCAGTCCGAACTGGAACTGGTCCGCAAAATGCGCGCCGAGGCGACGACGGCCCTGCGGGAGGCGGCGGAATGCGCTTAATCGCCGTCCCCATCTCCGTCCCCGTCGGACCAGCCAACGTCATCGCCGCCATCGGTGCTGACATTCGGATCATAGCGCGGCGGGCGCTTCTTGCGGCCGAACAGGCCCAGCATGCCCGCAAAGGCAACGACAATCGCAATGGTGACGGCGGTGCCCAGCATCGTGCGGCCCTTTGCGCGCAGGAGATCGAACAATGAGCGAAGCCTACAACTTTGCCTATCTGGATGAACAGACCAAACGCATGATCCGGCGGGCCATCCTGAAAGGGTTGGCGATCCCCGGCTATCAGGTGCCGTTTGCCAGCCGCGAGATGCCGATGCCCTATGGCTGGGGCACCGGCGGCGTGCAGGTCAGCGCCGCTGTGCTGACGCCCGAGGACACGATGAAGGTGATCGACCAGGGTGCCGATGACACCACGAATGCCGTCTCAATCCGCAAGTTTTTCCAAAAGACTGCTGGTGTTGCGGTGACCGAGCGGACCTCGGACGCGGATGTGATCCAGACCCGCCACCGCATCCCCGAAGAGCCGCTGCGCGAGGATCAGATCCTGGTTTACCAGGTGCCGATCCCCGAACCCCTGCGCTTTCTGGAGCCGCGCGAGACTGAGACCCGCAAGATGCACGCGCTGGAGGAATACGGCTTGATGCATGTGAAACTGTACGAGGATATCTCGCGCAATGGGGCGATTTCGACGGCCTATGCCTATCCGGTGAAGGTCGAGGGGCGCTATGTGATGGACCCATCGCCGATCCCGAAATTCGATAACCCCAAGCTGGAGATGGCCGCGATCCAACTGTTCGGCGCCGGGCGCGAACAGCGGATTTATGCGCTGCCGCCCTACACCAAGGCCGTCAGTTTGGATTTCGAGGATTACCCGTTCGAGGCCAGCAAGGCCGACCATGCCTGCGATCTTTGCGGCTGCGATACATCCTATCTGGACGAGGTCATCGTCGATGACGCGGGTGGGCGGATGTTCGTGTGTTCGGATACCGATTTCTGCCGGGGACGCCGGGCCGAGGGACATATCGGTGCGCAAGGTGCCCCGTTTGAGGAGGACGCAGCATGACGCCGCTTCTGAAGGTCAACAACCTGTCGAAATTCTATGGCAACCGGATCGGGTGCAATGACGTGTCCTTTGATCTGTACCCCGGTGAGGTGATGGGGATTGTCGGTGAAAGCGGCTCGGGGAAGTCGACGCTGCTGAACTGTCTTGCCGGTCGTCTGGAGCCGGACGCAGGCGAGGTGCTGTTTCATACGCGAGCGGATGGATTGCGCGACACCGTGACGATGAGCGAACCCGAGCGCCGGATGCTGGGCCGCACCGACTGGGCCTTTGTACATCAGCACGCGCGGGACGGGTTGCGGATGGGCGTCAGCGCGGGCGGCAATGTCGGCGAGCGGCTGATGGCCGTGGGCGCGCGCAATTACGGCGACATCCGCGCCAAGGCGATCGACTGGCTGGAACGGGTCGAGATCGCCGAGGACCGCGTGGACGACCGCCCCAGTGCGTTCAGTGGCGGGATGCAGCAACGCTTGCAGATTGCGCGGAACCTGGTGACGGGGCCTCGGCTGGTGTTCATGGACGAGCCGACGGGGGGGCTGGACGTCTCGGTGCAGGCGCGGCTGCTGGACCTGCTGCGCGGGCTGGTGCGCGAGATGGGGCTGAGCGCTATCATCGTGACCCATGACCTGGCGGTGGTGCGGTTGCTGGCGGACCGGCTGATGGTGATGAAATCCGGCCATGTGGTGGAAAGCGGGCTGACCGATCAGGTGTTGGACGACCCACAGCATGGCTATACGCAACTTCTGGTCAGCTCTGTGTTGCAGGTGTGAGGTGGGGGGCTGTCTGCCCCCCACACCCCCCGAGGATATTTGGGAAAAGAAGAAGATGATTGAGATCAGGGACCTGTCGAAAGAGTTCGTGCTGCATAATCAGGGTGGCGCGGTGATCCCCGTGATGGCGGGTGGATCGCTGAGCGTGGCGCCGGGCGAATGCGTGGCGTTGGTCGGGGCGTCGGGCGCGGGGAAATCGACGCTGATGCGGATGATTTATGGGAATTATTTGGCCAATGGCGGCTCGATCCTAGTGGGGGATGTCGATCTCGCACGGGCTGAGCCGCGCGAGATATTGGCGTTGCGCCGCGAGGTGTTGGGCTATGTCAGCCAGTTTTTGCGGGTGGTGCCGCGCGTGCCGACGCTGGATGTGGTGGCCGAGCCGTTGCTGAACGTGGGCGTTGGTGTCGAGGAAGCGCACGAGCGGGCGCGGGATTTGCTGGGGCGGTTGAACATTCCGGAACGGTTGTGGGCGCTGTCCCCCACCACGTTTTCAGGGGGCGAGCAGCAGCGGGTGAACATCGCGCGCGGCTTTGCTCATGCGTTTCCGGCGATGCTGCTGGATGAACCGACCGCCAGTCTGGACGCGAAGAACCGCGAGGTGGTGCTGGGCCTGATTGAAGAGGCCAAGGCGCGCGGGGCGGCGATCATCGGGATTTTCCACGACAAGGCCGCGCGCGAGCGGGTGTGTGACCGCGAGGTCGATGTGACGGGCTTTGCGCCGAAGGCGGTGGCATGACGGGGCGGTTCATCGCGGTTGTCGGCCCGTCCGGGGCGGGCAAGGACACGGTCATGGAGGCCGTTTGTACGCGCCATCCCGAGATTTACCGGGTCACGCGTGTCATCACGCGCAGCCCGGAGGCGGCTGGCGAGGATGCAACCTCGGTCAGTGAGGCGGAGTTTACAGAGATGGTGGCGGCAGGCGCGTTCGCGCTGCACTGGCGGGCGCATGGGCTGGCATACGGTATCCCGGCGAGCGTCGATCAGCACCTTGCCGAGGGGCGGGATGTGCTGGCGAATCTTTCTCGCGCGGTGCTGCCGCTGATGTCAGATCGGTTTGAGCGGTCGATGACGGTGGTCATCACGGCGTCTGCAGATGTGCTTGCGCAGCGCTTGCAGGACCGGGGGCGCGAGAGCGCCGAGGACATGGCCAAACGGCTGGAGCGCGCGGATTTTGCGCTGCCGGCTGGGATTTCGCCTGTCGTGATCCGCAACGAGGGCACGCTTGAGACGGCGGTGGCCGCGTTTGAGGCGGCGCTTCAGCCGGAAAGGGCGTAGCGGTGGATCAGATGGAACATGCCGTCCTCATCCTCGCCCACCAGACAGAGCGAACTGACCACGAAGGGCCGCGGCAGCAGCGGGGCGATCACGGGGTCCATTTGTTGATGCACCGTTTCGGCATGATTGCGGGGCATCTTGCCGGTCAGGGTGATGTGGAAACGGAACTCCTCCATCACGTAGGGGTAGCCCCAGCGCGTCAGCAGTTCCTCTTGCCGGGGCGACAGGTTGGCTTTGCGGCGGCGGAGCAACTCGGCCTCGGACGGGGGGGCGCGAAAGCTGTCCAGATCCCGAACGACGTGGGCGGCGAGGGTGCTGAGCGGGGCGGTGTCGCCTGTCACGGTCAGGGCCAGAAACCCGCCCAAACGCGTCAGCTCCAGCCCGTCCAGCGTCAGCGGACGCAGGATGGCACACAGCGCAGCCACGGCGGCCTCAAGCGCCGGGGAGTCCGTGCCTTCGGCCAGCCGGAACGGCGGTTTGATCGTGCCGTGCAGCCCGTATTTGCGCGGCGTGGCGGTCAGGGCGGCAATGTCCAGCCCCTCGATCACCGGATGTTCGGCGGGTTGGCCCTTGGCCAGATCCCAGCCCAGCCAATCTGCGCCAAATTCGGCAAGCAGGCCGGGCTCGGGCGCGAAATACACGGCGAAACGTTTGAATTTGGTCACGATGTGGCCTCTGTTTTTCTTTGCAAGGCGGCATGAGGCCGTAAGGTAACAAGAGCATGACAAATCAACTGATCCTGGCCAATGCCAATCTGGTGCTGGAAAACGAAGCCATCCGTGGCACGGTGGTCGTCAAGGACGGCGTGATCGCGGCTTTGGACAGTGGCAGCGAGGTGCCCCCCGGCGCGCTGGACATGGAGGGGGATCTGCTGTGCCCCGGCCTGATTGAGCTGCATACCGATAACCTGGAGCGGCACATCCAGCCCCGCCCCAAGGTCGACTGGCCCCACGCCGCCGCCATCGTCGCCCACGACGCTGAGCTGGCCAGCGTCGGGATCACCACGGTGTTCGATGCGATGCGGGTTGGCTCGATCCCGTCGGGCAAGGGGCGCTATCTGAAATACGCGCGCTCTCTGTCGCGCGAGTTGCTGGAGCTGCGCCAGGCGGGTGCGTTGAAGATCAGTCATTACCTGCACCTGCGGGCCGAGGTGTGCTCGGAAACGCTGGAAGAGGAGATGGGTGAATTCGGTCCCGATGATCGCGTCGGCATCGTAAGCCTGATGGATCACACGCCCGGCCAGCGGCAGTTCCGCGATATCAGCAAGCTAAAGGCCTATGTCATGGGCAAGAACAACATGACCGAGGACGACTTTGCCGAACACGTTGCGCAGCTGCGCGAGATGCGGGCGCGCAATGGCGAGCGACACGAGGTGCTGGCCGTCGAGGCCGCCCGTCGTTACGGCGCGGTTCTGGCCAGCCATGATGACACCACCGAAGCACATGTCAAAACGTCCGCCTCGCACGGTATCCGTCTGGCCGAGTTCCCGACCACCGTCGAGGCCGCGCGCGCCTGTCATGCCCACGGGATCGCCGTGATGATGGGTGCGCCGAACCTGATCCGGGGTGGCTCCCATTCGGGGAATGTTGCGGCCGGAGAGCTGGCCGAGCTGGACCTGCTGGACATCGTGTCCTCGGACTACGTGCCGGCTGCCTTGCTGGCCTCGGCGCTGCTGCTGGGGGATATGTGGGGCAACATGGCGCGCGGGATCGCGACGGTGACGAAGGCGCCCGCCGATGCCTCGGGCCTGACGGATCGCGGGCGGATCGCCTTGGGCGAACGCGCCGATCTGATCCGGGTGAAACGGATCGCCGGCGCGCCGGTCGTGCGGGGCACCTGGGTTCAGGGCAATCGGGTGTCCTAATAAACGGTGAATTTTATCTGTTAGGACATTGATAACACCTCGGCTGATATCCCTGTTAACGGGTGAGAAAGAGGTGGTGAGATGGCTTCGCATGCGAATGCGGCTCCAGTCATCATCAAGAGGAAGAAGGTCGTCGGCGGCGACGGGCACCACGGTGGGGCGTGGAAGGTTGCCTATGCCGATTTCGTGACCGCGATGATGGCCTTCTTCATGTTGATGTGGCTGCTGAACGCAACAACCGAAAAACAACGCAAGGGGATTGCGGATTATTTCAGTCCGACCGTGGCGATCAGCCGTGTGTCGGGCGGGGGCGATGGTGCCTTTGGCGGAGAGTCCGTGTTCTCCGAGGTGGTGCTGCCGCAAAACGGCACGGGCGCAACGAACCTGCGTCCGACCGAGTCGAAACAGGCGCGCGGTGAAATCGGCGACGACGCGGGCCTGGATGCCCAGGACAAGGCGCTGCGCGAGATGGAAGCGGCCCTGATGGGACGTGGCGGTGAAAGCATGATGAGCACTGATCTTCAGCGCCACATTATCACACGCCTTACCGACGAAGGGCTAATCGTCGAGTTGTTCGACACGCCTGATGCGACCTTGTTCGAGGCAGATAGTGACCGGCCGACCGTACTGCTGGTTGAACTGTCCAAGATGATGGTGCGGGTGTTCGGGCTGGTCACGAACGACGTCGCCGTCGATGGTCATACGCGTGCTTATCCCGTTGTTTTGAAAGACAACCCGGTCTGGACCCTGTCCGCGGCTCGGGCCGATCGGATGCGGCGTTTGCTGCAGGATGCGGGGATGCATTTCGACCGCGTGAAACGGGTGACCGGACATGCCGACAAGGAGATGGCGGTCGATGATCCATCCAGCGAGCGCAACAACCGCCTTGAGGTGATCCTGCTGAGAGAGGGGCTTTGACAGAGGAAACTCTGCGCAATTTGAGCTATTAGCGCGCTGTTAAGTTACGCCCTGTAAAGCTGTGTCAACTTCGGGTTGATGCAGCAGAAAGGCGTATCCATGACGATTTCCTCTTCCTTGAACGCGGGCGTGGCCGGGCTTGCGGCCAATGCCAACCGTCTGGCGACGATTTCCGACAATATCGCGAACTCCTCGACCTACGGGTACAAGCGGATGCAGACGGATTTCCACTCGATGGTGATTTCGTCCAGTCGCGGGGGGGCCTATTCGGCGGGCGGCGTTCGGGTGACGACGCAGCGTATGGTCAGCGCCTCGGGTTCGCTGGTGACCACGTCGAACCCGACTGATCTGGCGGTTCGGGGGCGTGGTTTCCTGCCGGTCGCATCGTCGTCGCGGATCAATCTGGATAACGGGGACGCCCAGATGCTGCTGACGACCACAGGGTCGTTTCAGACCGACAGCAACGGCTATCTGGTGACACCGTCTGGCCTGACCCTGATGGGTTGGCCGGCCCTGGCTAATGGAAGCGTTCCGACCTATCCGCGCGATACCGGTGCGGGGTTGGAGCCCGTGCAGGTCAACGTCAACCAATTGACCGGAGAGCCGACAACGCGGATCTCTCTTGGCGTCAACCTGCCCGCGACTGAGACCGATGCGAGCAGTACGGGCGACTCTCAGGCCCTGTCGATCGAGTACTATGACAACCTGGGGATTTCGCAGAACATCGAGATCGAGTTCACGCCGACCATCCCCGCCGACGGGTCGTCGAACGAATGGACGATGATCCTGCGCGACACGGCTCAGGACGGGGCCGTGATTGGCGAATATGTCCTAAGCTTTGATGATGGGCGCGATGCAGGCGGTACGCTGAGCGGCGTCACCGTAGTGTCCGGCGGCGCCTACGATGATGCGACGGGGTCGCTGATCGTCGATGTGGCTGGCGGGCCGCTGGAAATCAACATCGGCCAACCCGGCGATCCCGATGGGCTGACGCAACTGTCCAGCAGCTTTGCCCCTGTGTCGATCGACAAGGATGGCTACCCGGTCGGCAACATGACCTCGGTCGAGGTGGATTCGAACGGGTTTGTTCACGCGATCTATGACACCGGGATCACGCGGACCATCTTCCAGATCCCGCTGGTCGATATGCCCAACCCGAACGGGCTGGTGGCTCTGGATCATCAGACCTTCGCGACCTCTCCGGACAGCGGCACGTTCTTCCTGTGGGATGCGGGCGATGGCCCGACCGGGGACATCGTGTCCTACGCGCTGGAGGAATCGACGACCGACGTGGCGGGTGAACTGACCGACATGATCCAGACCCAGCGGGCGTATTCGTCAAATGCCAAGGTCATTCAGACCGTCGATGAGATGTTGCAGGAAACGACCAATATCAAACGGTAACGCGGCCCCTTCAACTGATCTCTGAAAGGAAAGAGTATGTCTCTGACCAGCGCCCTATCGAACGCTTTGTCCGGGCTGACAGCTTCGGCCCGAGGCGCAAGCGTCATCTCGTCCAACCTGGCAAACGCCATGACCGAGGGATACGCCACCCGGGGGCTGACATTGTCAGCCCGCAGTTGGGGCGCGGACGGGGGTGTTTCCGTCGAAGGCATCACGCGCCGCGTCGATCAGGCATTGCTGGGCGAAAGGCGTGGCGCTGATGCAGAACTGTCTGCCTCTGAAGTTCAGAACCGCTATCTCTCGCGCATCTCAGCGGTCGCGGGCGACCCGACAGATGCGCATTCGTTGACGGGCCTGCTGGCAGAGTTCGAAAGCACCTTGATCGCAGCGGCGGCCCTCCCAGAGTCGGAAATTCGCCTGGCGTCAGCGGCTGAAGCGGCCGCAGGTGTGGCTAACGGCCTGAATAAACTGAGCACCAGCGTCCAGTCCCTGCGCGCCGAGGCTGACCGATCCATCGACACCCAGGTCCAACGACTGAACGATGCGCTCGGCGAGGTTGAGACTCTCAATCGCAGCATTATCGCGGCGCGTGGCCAGGGGCGCGAGCATGCAGGCTTGCTGGATCAAAGACAGGCGCTTATCGATGAAATCTCGACGATCGTCCCCGTAAAGGAGTTGCCGAGGGACATGGGCAGCGTCGCGCTGGTGACGCCCGGTGGCGCAGTCCTGTTGGATGGGGAGGCGGCCGAAGTGTCGTTCACACCGCGGAATACGGTCGCAGCACATATGACCGTCGAAAACGGGCTTCTGGGCGGTCTGTCCATCAACGGAAGTGCAATTGATGTCGGTCCTGATGGTCCGATTTCTGGCAGCACTCTCGGTGCAACATTCCTTGTGCGCGATCAAACCTTGACGGCCGTACAGGGCGAGTTGGACACGCTTGCCCTCGACCTTATTCAGCGATTTGAAACAGGGGTGGATCCGACCTTGCCGCCTGACGCACCCGGCCTGTTTACCGATTCAGGTGCGGTTGCATCCAGTGTTACAGGCATCGCTGGCCGGATCACGCTGAATGCATTGGTGGACCCGTCCAAGGGGGGTGAAGTTTGGCGCCTGCGCGACGGCCTTTCTGCAACCAGTCCCGAAGCTTCTGGCAATAGCGAAATCCTGCAGGCGATGCTGGATGGGCTGTCCGCCTCCAAGGTGCCTGATGCGACAATCCTTGGAGCTGTTGAACGGGACCTGGCGACCCTCTTTTCGGATTTCCACTCTGCCTTGGGCTTGAGAGAGTCGAACGCAGAGCAGCGAACGAGCTTCGCGTCTGCGCGACAATCCGAATTGAAAGAGATGGAACTAACCCTCGGTGTGGATACGGATGCTGAACTTCAGCATTTGCTGATGGTCGAGCAAGCCTACGCAGCGAATGCCAAAATCATTCAGGCCGTCGATGAGATGTTGCAAAGATTGATGGAGATTGGCTGATGAAACTCGCTTCATTCGGGGACATGGCGCAGACTTGGTCGTTGCGTCGACAAGGCACTTCGCTGAACCAGCAACTTGTTCGGCTTACCGAAGAGTTGAGCACCGGCAAAACGGCAGACCTGACGCGGCATCTGGGCGGCGATTACCGGTATCTCTCGGATATCGAACGCAGCATGGTGGTAAACAACGCCTATGAAAATGCGGCGTCAGAGGCTCAGGGTTTTTCGGCGGCCATGCAGGCTGCACTGGGCAGCATTCAGGGGGAAGTCGAACAGCTTACAGCCGATTTGATGGGGGCCGAACAGTCGACGGCTGAATCGCGAAAAGTCGTTGCTGAAAATGCAGAAGTTCAGTTTGCCCAGATCATTTCCAGTCTGAACAGCCATTTTGCTGGCCGCGCCCTTTTCGCCGGCGATGCAACGCCGGCTCAGGCCTTGGCGGACGTTGAAACCATCCTGCAAAGCGTCAGAGCAGAGGTCGCAGGCAAGACGACCGCCGAAGACATCCGTGCGGCGGTAGAAACATGGTTCGATTCGCCCTCGGGTTTCGAAACCTCTGCCTATGTCGGTTCTCAGGAAAACTTGACCCCGTTCCGTTTGGGCGGCCAAGATCGCGTGCATCTTGATTTGCGCGCTGACGCAGCAGAGTTACGTGCCGTCATGGCCGAAGTCGCGATTACCGTGATGAGCGCAGAAGTTTCCGATCCACTGGTTCAGATTTCGCTACAGAAAGGGTCGGCAAAAGGGTTGCTGAATGCGCAGGGCGGGTTGACTGCATTGCGCTCGGACCTTGGGTTTGCCGAGGCGCGCATCGAAGAAATCGGTACGCGTTTGGCATCGGAACGAGTTTCATTGAGCTATGCAAAAGAGGCTTTGCTGGGTGTCGATCAATTCGAGACGGCGACGAATATCGAGAACGTCCAGTTCCAGCTGGAAGCGCTCTACACGGTCACTTCGCGCCTCTCGGGCCTGTCTCTGGTGAATTTCCTATGATCTCACGCCTCTTTTCCGCAATCGTTCTGGTTCTTGGCTTGGCCCCGTTTTTAGCCGAAGCGGGCGTGGTCCGCTTGAAAGATCTGGTTGAGTTTGACGGCGTTCGCGGCAACGACTTGGTTGGTTATGGTCTTGTCGTAGGCCTGAATGGCACGGGCGACGGTTTGCGCAATTCGCCATTCACCGAAGAGATCATGTCGAACATTCTGGAGCGGCTTGGCGTCAACGTCACGGGCGAGCAGTTTCGTCCAAAAAACGTCGCTGCGGTTTTGGTGACGGCCTCGCTGCAAGCATTTGCGCGAACGGGATCGCAGGTGGATGTTACCGTGTCTGCGATCGGGGATGCGAAAAGCCTGTTGGGTGGAACCCTGATCATGACCCCTCTGAACGCCGCCGATGGTCAGATTTACGCCGTTGCGCAGGGGACCATAATCGCAAGCGGTGCGTCAGCCGAAGGCGACGGTGCGAGCGTCACCCAGGGCGTCCCGACCGCAGGTGTCATCCCTTCGGGCGCGCGGGTGGAACGTGAGGTCCTGTTTGATTTGTCCTCGATGAGCACCGTTCGACTGGCTCTGCGGGAACCGGACTTCACAACGGCCGGCCGGATCGAGAAAGCGATTAACAATGATTTCGGTCGGGCGGTCGCGCGGATGCAGGACTCTGGTACGGTGAGCCTGGATATTGAGGCGACGCGGATGAATTCGGTCGCACATGTGCTCAGCCGGGTGGAAAACCTCTCGGTCGAGCCTGAACGAAAGGCGCGCGTTGTTGTCGATCAGCGGTCCGGGACAATCGTGATGGGCGAGGACGTTCGGATTTCCCGCGTGGCAGTTTCACAGGGGAATTTGACGCTGCGAATTCAGGAAACGCCCCTTGCGGTCCAGCCCAACCCATTCGCCGAAGGCGAAACTGTGGTGGTGCCACGATCCCGGGTCGATCTGACCGAAGAGGATGGCCCCAATCTGGCCGAAGTCAGCGGCGGCGCGTCACTCTCTGAGGTCGTTGCCGGGCTGAATTCGCTGGGCGTTTCCCCGCGCGACATGATCGATATCCTGAAAAGCATCAAAGCGGCCGGGGCCCTGCATGCGGAGTTTGTTGTCCGATAGCGAATGGCGTGTCTCGAGATCTGTCCCCTCCGTCGCCGAGCATGACAATTTGCTGTGTTGAACAAAAAAAGACCCGGGTCAGCGCCCGGGTCAGTCCAACAGGGAGGTGCATATGAGGGCCCGCATATGCGACGGGTTAAGTGATCTATAAAAGATTCGGCGTGAACCTCTCTTTGATCTGCCTCAAATTTCAGGCCACCAGCTTGTAGCCACCCGATTCAGTCACCAACAGACGGGCGTTCGAGGGGTCGAGCTCGATCTTTTGCCGCAGTCGGTAGATGTGGGTTTCCAGCGTGTGGGTGGTGACGCCCGCGTTATAGCCCCAGACCTCGTGCAGCAGCACATCGCGCGGGACCACGCCTTCGGGTGCGCGGTACAGGAACTTCAGGATGTTGGTTTCCTTTTCCGTCAGGCGGATCTTTTTGTCATCCTCGGTCACTAGCATCTTCATCGCGGGGCGGAAACTGTACGGCCCCAACTGGAATACGGCGTCCTCGGACTGTTCGTGTTGCCGCAACTGGGCACGGATACGGGCAAGCAGAACTGGGAATTTGAACGGCTTGGTCACGTAGTCATTCGCGCCCGCGTCCAAACCCAGAATGGTGTCGGCGTCGCTGTCATGGCCGGTCAGCATCAGAATCGGAGACTTCACGCCCTGTTTGCGCATCAGGCGGCACAACTCTCGTCCGTCAGTGTCCGGCAGGCCGACGTCCAAGATCACCAGATCGTAAATGCCTTCCTTGGCCTTCTTCATCGCTTCGCTGCCCGAACCGGCTTCGAAGACGTCGAAATCCTCGGTCATCACCAGCTGTTCGCTGAGCGCCTCGCGCAGGTCTTCGTCATCGTCGACCAGCAGAATTTTCTTGAGTTGTCCCATGTGTGGGCCCTCCATCAGTGATGACAAAAAGATGAGGTCACGGAATTGTTTCGACAAGTTGACGGCGAAAACTCTCACGCCCTCGTGTTTTTCGTGGCGGAAATGTTTCAAAGCCAATGAAAAAGACGTACATGTTCCGGGAATTTGCCGGAAATCGCCGATGAGCTTTGTCCCCGATGTAACAGAAATCCTGGCCCGCGCCCGTGCCGATCTGCGTATGGGCGTGCCTGTCGTGCTGTGTGGCGAGGGTGGCGCGCTGGTGCTGGCGGCCGAAACGCTGACCCCGCAGCGTCTGGCTGATCTGCGCGCCTTGGGCGGAGAGCCGGTACTGACGATCACCGCGCGGCGCGCCGAAACCCTGAAAGCGCGCGCCTATGACGGTGACGTCGCACGGGTAAAACTGCCGACGGACGCGGCACTTGGCTGGATCATGGGGGTCGCCGATCCGGCCGACGATCTGCGAACGCCGATGAAGGGGCCGCTGATCAGCCAGCGCGAGGGTGACGCCGATTTGCACCGACTGGGCGTGGCGTTGGCCAAATCCGCGCATCTTCTGCCCGCGGTGGTGGTTCTGCGCCTGACTGACCCCGCCAGTTTCGCCGCCGAGAATGCGCTGACCCTGGTAAACGCCCCCGTCGCCGCGCCCTTGCTGGCTGCGTCCCCGATCCCGCATCCGGTGGTCAGTGCGCGTTTGCCGGTCGAGGCACACGAAAAGGGCCGCTTGCACATTTTTCGACCCGAGGACGGCGGTGAAGAGCATTATGCGTTTGAAATCGGCTCTCCGTCCCGCGACGAACCGGTGCTGGCGCGCCTGCACTCGGCCTGTTTTACGGGTGACGTGATGGGAAGCCTGAAGTGCGATTGCGGCCCGCAACTGCGGGGCGCGCTGGCCCAGATGGGCGAGGAAGGGGCAGGGGTTCTGCTGTACCTCAACCAAGAGGGGCGCGGCATCGGGCTGGCCAACAAGATGCGGGCCTATTCGCTTCAGGATCAGGGCTTTGACACGGTCGAGGCTAACCATCGACTGGGTTTCGAGGATGATGAGCGCGATTTCAAACTGGGCGCTCAGATCCTCAAACAGATGGGGTTCAAATCCGTCCGCCTGCTGACAAACAACCCGCGCAAGATCGCCATGATGGAAAAAAACGGTGTGGCCGTGACCGAGCGGGTGCCGCTGAAGGTGGGCGAGACCCATCATAATCGCGGCTACCTGGCGACGAAGGCGAAAAAATCCGGCCATTTGTTATGAAGGCGTTTGATCTGGTCCTGATGCCCGGTCACGTCCGGTTTCTGAACAGCCGGTTTCCGTGCTCGATCGGGCGGGGTGGGCTGACCGACGACAAACGCGAAGGCGACGGGGCAACGCCGCGCGGTGTTCATCGCATTGTTGATGTGCTGTACCGCGCGGATCGAATGGCCCCACCTGTGACTTGGGCGCGTCCGATCGGGCCCAATGATCTGTGGTCCGATGCCTCTGACGATGCGGCTTATAACCAGCCCGTCCGCGCGCCTTACGCACCGAGCCATGAGCGCCTGAGGCGGACGGACCCGATGTATGACCTGATCCTTGTGACCGATTGGAACTATCCCAAGGCCATGCCGGGCAAAGGGTCGGCCATTTTCGTACACCAATGGCGCAGACCCGGGTGGCCGACGGCGGGATGCGTGGCGTTTTCCCGCGCTGATCTTTTGTTCATCGCGCAGAATTTGCGTCCCGAGTCGCGCCTGATCATCCGCTAGGGCACCGAAATCTTTCAAAGATTTCGGATCGCTTTCTTTTCAAGAAAGCGGCTGCGCGCCAATCACACGTTTCAAAAGGGTGTTCAGCTGATTGCCTTGGTCCACTGTCAGCCGCACGGGCAGTGTAATGACCTTTTGCTGAAACCCTGCGGGCAGGCGCACGGCGTCCTTTTCGGTCGTTACCAGTTGTGCGCCACGCAGTTTCGCCTCTGTCTCCAACCGGTTCATCAGGGCTGGGGTCAGGGTTTGGTGGTCGTCCAGCGCTTCGGTCCGGATGACGTTCGCGCCGAGGCCCCTCAGCGTGCGAAAGAATTTCTCGGGGTGACCAATCCCGGCGAAGGCCAGGAATGGCGTGTCGGTCCAGTCCATGCCGGTTTCCAGCGGGGCTAGGTGGCCGGTCAAGTGCGGTATGCTCAGCCTGCTGCCCCACTGATTGGCAAAATCCTTTTGCGTCTCGGTATCGCCAATCGACAGCACCAGATCGGCGCGTTTCAGCCCTTCGGTCACGGGTTCACGCAGTGGCCCGGCGGGCATGCAGCGCCCGTTGCCGAACCCTTTCATCGCATCGACGACGATGATGGACAGGTCTTTGCGCAGCGCCGGGTTCTGAAACCCGTCATCCATCACGATCGCGCCCGCACCCATCTGCTCGGCCAGTCGTGCGCCTGCGGCACGGTCCTTGGCGACGATCACCGGGCCGAAAGCGGCCATCAGCAGCGGCTCGTCCCCGACATCGGTGGCTGTGTGGTGCGTTGGGTCGACCTCGACGGGGCCTTCCAGCTGGCCGCCATACCCGCGCGAGACGACGCAAGGGACGACTCCCATCCCGTGCAGCCGCTGGACCAGTTCAATGGTGGTGGGCGTCTTGCCGGTGCCGCCGGCGTTCAGGTTGCCGACGCAGATCACCGGGATCTTGGCGCGATAGCCCGGAGCGCTGTTGACCCGCCGTTTGGTCAGCGATGCGTATAGTGCGCCCAACGGGGCCAGCAGTCGCGCCATCAGGGTGGCGCGGTCGGGGGACGTGTACCAGAACCGGGGCGGTTGCATGGGCTTATTCCTTGCGGTCCAGGATGTCCTGGATCTGTGTCATCAGGCGGTCGGTCGCTTCGGCCCCTTCCGAGGACACCTCCCACGCGGCGTGGGCCATGATGGCGGCCTGATCGGGTGCGGACAACCGGGTAATCGCGGCCGACAGCGTATCGGCATCCCGTACGATTCGCGCAGCACCCGCCCCTGCAAGGCGGGAATATGCGGACAGGTAACGCCCGACATTCGGACCGTACAAGATGGCAGATCCCAAGGCTGCAGGTTCCCACGGGTCGCGCCCGCCATGTCCCGACACCAGCGACGAGGCCATGAAGGTGATCGGAGCCAGCCTGTACCACAGCCCCATTTCCCCGCGCGTGTCGGCCAGCAGAATCTGCGTGGTTTCCTCGGGCATGTCGCCGTGGGACCAGGTGGCAAAGCGCCAGCCGTCTGCCTCGAGCCGGGCCTGGAAGTTGGGGCCGCGGGTTTCGTCGTCGGGGACAAGGACCAGCAACTGCCGGTGCGAATACCGCAGCGAGGCGCGGTGCGCCTCAAGGATCGTCTCCAGCTCTTCAGGTTGCACCATTGCAGCCAGCCAGAGCGAGCGACCGGCCAGGGTTTCGGCCAACTCGTCACGCATTGCGACGTTGCAGGGCAGGGCGGTCGCGGCCTCTTGCAGGCGGCCAGTGACGGCGACCTTGGCGGCTGGCAAGCCCAACCGGATCAGCTTGCGCGACGCCGCT
Organism: Thalassobius vesicularis; assembly: GCF_004799325.1. Taxonomy (GTDB): domain Bacteria; phylum Pseudomonadota; class Alphaproteobacteria; order Rhodobacterales; family Rhodobacteraceae; genus Thalassobius; species Thalassobius vesicularis. The sequence continues at coordinate 468,568 of NZ_SSMD01000001.1, read as the reverse complement.
TGGTCCGAGGCCATGATGTGATCGAACAGGTCGACCACCTGACGCGTCAGGTCGGGCAGCCATTGGAAGCGGTGCCCGTCAAAGGCGTCTTCTTCGGCATCCACCAGGATCATTTTGATGCCGGCTCGTGCGGTGGAATGGATCATCGCCGGTTGCAGGTTGCCGCAGGTCCACAGCATCAGGTCCGGCTTCCAATGGGCCAGGAATCGGCGGGCTTCGGCCACGTTGTCCTCGGGCAGGGACTGCCAGGTGACATACGGTTTCAGGTGGTCAGGTTGTGGCAGGTCGTGGGGCGTCGTCAGCAACAGGGACACATCTGAACCCTGCGCCCGCAGGCGCTGAACCAGTTGCAGCAAAGCCGCGGCCTTTGACAGGTTGGTCGCGTGTCCCCAGATCAACTGCCCCTTGGGTCGTTCGCGGGGAAACGACATCGCATCGCGCGGCGCGCGACGAACCAAAGCCAGATAGGCAGCGAGGCTGAGTGACGCCATCTAGGCCGTCAGCCAGCAGCAGGGCCGGCCAGATCCTGTTCCATCAGCCGGTGCACATGGGCCACGAAATAGCGCATGTGGGCGTTGTCGACAGTGCGCTGTGCTTCGGCTTTCCAGGCGTCGTAGGCGCTGGCGTAGTCGGGGAACAGGCCGACGATGTGGATGTCATCGACGTTCTTGAACTCGGTGCTGCCGGGGTCAACCAGCTCGCCGCCGAAGACCAGATGCAGGCGTTGGGTCATGAGGGGGCCTCCTGTCAGAATGCGCGCACCCTACTGCGGCGGCGTCAATGCTGCAAGGCGGCGAAATGTGCCTAGCGGTGGTCGCGCGCCTCGACCGGGTGCCCCGCACGTCGATAATCGCCAAAGCCGCCCCGCAGGCTGGCGCTGCGCAGCCCCATCACCTGCGCGACCTGAGCGGCCAGCAACGACCGCCACCCCGAAGCGCAGTAAAAGACGAACTCCTTGTCCTCAGCGAAATAGGGTTTGTGGTAGGGGCTTTCCGGGTCGATCCAGAACTCCAGCATCCCGCGTGGCGCATGATGGGCGCCGGGGATCTTGCCGTCGCGCTCCAACTCACGCGGGTCGCGGATGTCCACCAGCACGATGCCCGGATCGGCCATCAGGGCCGGTGCCTCGGTCGGTTCGTAGGATTTGACCTGCGCGTCGGCCTGCGCCAACAGATCTTTGTATCCCAGTTTCATGCGGTTCTCCCTTCGCTCTCCGGTTAACAGGTTAACGGAGTGCCGCGAAAAGCCAAGCCCCTAGGGCCATTGGGCTAGCCGGTCGGACAGATCGCCATGCAAGGCGGACCCGGCGGCGACTACGCCCTTGACCTGTGGATAGGGGTTGTTGAACCGCAGGGGCGCGCCAAAACGGTCGGTGATGGTGGCCCCGGCCTCGCGCAGGATCAGATCGCCCGCCGCGATGTCCCATTCCCAGCTGTCGCGCAGGGTCAGCATCGCATCGAACCGCCCCTCGGCCACCAGCGAAAGCCGATACGCCAATGAGGGGCGATAGACCCGGCGCACATCCGGGACCAGACCGCCACGCCAGTTGGACGGATCGTAATTCGGCTTGGCGGCGATCATCGACGCGCCAGTCAGGGCCGCACGATCCGAGGCGCGGATCGGCACCCCGTTCAGGAATGCGCCCTGCCCGGCAGCGGCGGTATACAGCTTTTTCTTCAGCGGTAGGAACACGGCGGCGGCGGTGATCACGCCGCCCTCCGACACCGCCAGCGAGTGCGCCCAGGTGTCGGCGCCCTCGATAAAGCTGCGGGTGCCGTCGATCGGGTCCACGATAAAGATGCGGTCATGCCCCAGCCGGACGTTGCTGTCCTCGGTTTCCTCTGACAGCCAGCCGTAATCGGGTCGGGCGGCGGCCAGTTCACGGTGCAGCATCTCGTTCACGGCCAGATCGGCCTCGGTCACCGGACCCAGATCGCCGGGTTTGTGCCAAGCCTTGGCGGACTTGCCGGTGTATTGCGTGGCGATCCGGCCGGCCTCTTCTGCGGCCTGGATCAAGAGGTCGAGATCACGCGCCGGCAAGGGTCATCCCTTCGATCAGCACGGACGGGACGACGCGCGACAGATAGGTCCGTGCGTCATTGGCCGGGATCATCCGCTTCAGCATGTCGCGCAGGTTGCCCGCGATGGTGCATTCATTGACCGGATAGGCAATCTGGCCGTTTTCCACCCAGAACCCGGCGGCCCCGCGCGAATAGTCCCCGGTGTTGGGGTTGATCGTCGCCCCGATCATCGAGGTCACCAGCAGCCCCGTCCCCATGTCGCGGATCAGGTCGTCACGGCTGCGGGTGCCCTGTGTCATCGACACGTTCCACGCACTGGGCGAGGGCGGTGCCGACACGCCGCGCGCCGCATTCGCCGTGGATTGCATCCCCAGCTTGCGGGCGGTCGCCAGATCCAGCGTCCAGCCGGTCAGCACGCCGTTCTCCACGATCAGGCGGCGCTGGGTCGGCAGCCCTTCGGCGTCAAACGGGCGGGTGGCGGTGACGCGCGGGCGCAGGGGGTCTTCGATCAGCGACAGCCCCTCGGGCATCACCTGCTGCCCCAGCGCGTCCAGCAGCCAGGACGAGCCTCGCGCAATGGCGCCGCCATTGATCGCGGCCAGCAGATGCCCGATCAGGGACGAGGAAATCCGTTCATCGAACAGCACCGGGTACGTCCCGGTCTTGGGTTTGCGGGCGCCCAGCCGTTCGACCGCACGATCGCCAGCGGTACGGCCCACATCGGTGGCGCTGCGCAGATCGGCCTGGAAAATCCGGGTGTCGCCGTCGTAATCACGCTCCATCCCCGTGCCGGTGCCCGCGATGGCCACGCAGCTGACGGCGCGGTCCGTCCGTTCGTACCCGCCGGAAAACCCGTTCGAGGTGGCCATGTGGATCGCGCGCAGCCCATAGGCCGCGTTGGCCCCGCTGACCTTGGTCACGCCCTGCACGGCCAGCGCGGCGGCCTCGGCCTCTTGCGCATCGGCTTGCAGAGCGGCGGGATCGGGTTCGGGGGTGGCGTCACAAAGCTCTAGCGCGGCCACATCCCAGTCACGCGCGTATTGGGACGGGTCGGCCAGACCGATATCCGGGTCTTCGGGCGCCTCGCGGGCCATCGCGACGGCACGTTCAGCCATCGCCGCCAGCGTCGCGGGCCGGGTGTCCGAGGCCGAGACATTGGCCTGCCGTTGCCCGATGAACACGCGCAGGCCGATATCCACCCCTTCCGAGCGTTCGGCCTGTTCCAGCACCCCGCCGCGCACGTCGATGGACACCGAGGTGCCGGTCACGGCGATGGCATCGGCGGCGTCGGCACCGGCCTTGCGGGCGGCCTCCAGCAGGGCGGCGGTCAGGGTGTTCAGCGTGTCGGTCATGCGGGCCTTCCAAGGTTACCCGTTTCAGGTAGCGGCCCCTGCCCATCGGTGCAAGCGCGGGGCGCGAAAAGGCCGCGGACAGGCTTGCCCGCGGCCCTGATTTGCCCGGTCGGGCGTTATTTCAGGCGTTGCCCGTTGGCCAGGACGTGACCTTCGGCATTCACCTCGATCTTCGAGTTCAGGGTATCCGGGCCGTCACCCGGCACCGCGAACAGGCCCATCATCATGCGCGCACCCATGGCCTGATCCTCGGGGACGAAGCCCATGGCCACCAGCTTGTCCAGCAGGCCGTTGCCGCCGACCAGTTTCAGGTTCATCTGGCCCTGCGGGCGCGGGATGCCGTCAAAGCTGGTCGTGTCGGTGTTGTCGAAGGTGAACCCGCCTGCGCCGGTCAGTTCTGCCCCGGCGACGCGCACCGTCAGCGCATTGATGTTGGCCGAGTCGATCTGACCCGGCGCGCCTTCGCCCAGATCTTTCATCTGGGTTTCGTCCAGCAGGTCATGCGACAGCTTGGCCTGGCCGCTGATGTCCAGCGCGATCGTTGCCGGGTCGCGGGGCAACTGGCCGGTCGGGTCGAAGATGCCCCACAGCATGTCTGCCATGGTGAAATCGCCCAGCGTCACCGATACTTGGTAATCCTGCGCCGCGTCCGAGGCCATCAGCGGCATCGCCAGCTTGAACCCGGCCTGCGCCATCTGCAGCGAGATCGGCAAGGGCAGTTCCGACGACATTGCCTCAAGGCTGACGCCGCTGGCCATCACGTCATAGATCAGGCGGCCCGCATCCATCGCAACACGGATCATCCCGCCGCCCGAGCTGCTTTTGCCCTGCATCTGGTCGCTTTTGCCGTTGAACGAGAACTCGTTCGAGCCGCCCTTGTGCGAGAACGAGCCGTCAAAGCCGAATCCGGCCTTCATCGCGGCGGCCATGTCCTGCATGTCGGCGCCTTCGGGCATGTTGGAATACCCGCCGCCATCCAGCCCCTTTAGACCGCCTTTCAGAAATACCCGCTCGCCCGAGCCTTTGGGGTCCATCATGTCGACGGTGTAATCCAGCGTATCCGCCGCGAATCGCTGTTTGGCCGAAATGACCGCGCCCTTCTCGGTCGAGGAGCTGCCCTGAACGTTGGTCATGGTCATCGAAATTTGGCCGATTTCGACCGGCTTGCCGTCGACGACCAGATCGCTCAGTGCCAGCGCCGCGCTGGCGGCGGTGTAGTTATGCGTCATCGCGCCGGGATTGCCCGAGATCACTGCGGCCAGCCCCTGGGTGGCATAGGTGATCGTCAGGTCCACGACCTCGCCCTCTTTCGGGGCGACATGCATTTTCACAGGCATCGAGGCCGGCATCACCATTTGGACGGTGCCGTCGCCATTCTCGCGGAAACCCATCTCGGGCACCGTCAGGTCCAGAACGCCGCCGTCTTCGGGCAGGTCGATATGCATCGCGATGTTGGTCAGGCTCAGCAGCCCGCCCGACATGTTTTCGTCGGCCTTGATGCTATAGCCGTACTGAGTCATCTGCTCGGTCCAGGCTGCCCAGACATCCTGAGCCGTCACATCGGCAAAACCCGCCGAACCCGTCATGCAAAGCGCGGTCGCCGCGCTGGTTTTCAATACAGTCCAGTGTTTCATAATGAACCCTTCCTTTGAAATTTGCCTCAGCTTCCGACCAATGCCTTGCGCGGTCAAGGGCCAAGCGTCTGGACCAGCGGTCACTTGCGGTTTACCACAGGGATCAAACGCGAGGGGAAGATGATGGAATTCCAAGGGAAAACGGTACTGATCACCGGCGCCAGCCGCGGCATCGGCGAACACGCGGCGCGACTGTTCGCGCAATCGGGGGCAAAGGTCGCTTTGATGGCGCGTTCGGCGGATCGGATCGGCGCGATCTGCGATGAAATCGGCGCTGACACGATTGCCATCACCGGTGATGTCGGCGTCTGGGCGGATGTGGATCGCGCGATCCAGACCTGCGTTCAGGCGTTCGGCAAGCTGGACATCCTGATCAACAATGCCGGCGTGATCGAGCCGATCTCTCCGCTGTTGACCGCCGACCCAGAGGGGTGGGGCACCGCGATCGACATCAACCTCAAGGGCGTGTTCTACGGCATGCGCGCGGCGGCCCCGGTCATGGTGGCCGCAGGCGGTGGGACGATCATCACGATCAGCTCGGGCGCGGCGCACAACCCGCTGGAGGGGTGGAGCCACTACTGCAGCTCCAAGGCCGGGGCCGCGATGCTGACCCGCAACGCCGATCTGGAACTGCGCGGTCAGGGCCTGCGCATCATGGGCCTGTCGCCCGGCACCGTCGCTACCCAGATGCAGCGCGAGATCAAGGCCAGCGGCCTCAACCCCGTCGCCCAGTTGGAGTGGGAAGACCACATTCCCCCCGATTGGCCCGCGCGCTGCCTGATGTGGATGGCAGGCCCGGCAGGCGACGATCTGTGTGGACAAGAAGTGTCGCTGCGCGACGAAGACATTCGTAAAAAGGTGGGCCTGATATGATCGAGCTGGAAAAAGACAACGGGCTGTGGGTGGTCACGATCAACCGCCCCGACAAGGCAAACTCGCTGACCGCCGGCATGCTGGAGCAGCTGTGCGAAATCTACGAAGGCGCCGCCGAGGCCCGCGTGGTGATCCTGACCGGTACGGGCAAGGTGTTCAGCGCCGGGGCCGATCTGGACGAAGCGCGCGCCGGTCTGGCGACTTCGCCCCTGTGGGAACGTCTGTCGGGCACCGTCGCGGCTCTACCGGGCCTGACCATCGCCGCGCTGAACGGCACGCTGGCCGGTGGCGCGAACGGCATGGTGCTGGCCTGCGATATCCGTCTGGCCGTGCCGGGCGCCAAGTTCTTTTACCCGGTGATGAAGCTGGGCTACCTGCCGCAACCCTCCGATCCGGGCCGCATGGCCGCGCTGATCGGCCCGTCCCGGACCAAGCTGATCCTGATGGGCGGCCAAAAGATCCCCGCAGAAGAGGCGCTGGCCTTTGGCCTTGTGGATCGGCTGATCGACGGCGACGTGGTGGCAGCGGCGAAAGAGATCGCAACAGACACGCTCGCCGCCAAGCCCGAGATCGCTGCGGGCATCAAGGCACTGTGCAACTGACTCACCGCTTGCGCCGCGCGCCCGGGGTTTTCGAATGAAACCCCGGCGGTCGTTTCCCGACCCAGGCGATGAACTTCGCCAGCCGGGGATGACCGCGCAGCGCGTCGATGGTGTGGTAGTCGCGGGCCAGTTCTGCCTCGGTCAGGGTGGCGTGGATTTCGTTGTGGCAGATCTGGTGCAGCAACACGGTCGGCCCGCCCTTGCCGCCTTTGAGCTTTGGCACCAGATGGTGCAGGCTTTGGCGGGCGTCCGGCGGGATCGGGCGTTGGCACAGGGGACAGATCGGATCGGGCATGACAAAAGGTACGGAGCCTGAACACATGTTGGCAAGGGCGGTCATTATCGGCGCGGGGCCTGCGGGGCTGATGGCGGCAGACGTAGTGTCGGCCGCCGGTCACTCCGTTCTGGTGGCCGAGGCCAAGCCCTCGGTCGGACGTAAGCTGCTGATGGCGGGGAAATCGGGCCTGAACCTGACCAAGGACGAACCCTTCGACGCCTTCCTGTCCCACTACGCCGAGGCCGCGCCTTTCCTGCGCCCGATACTGGCGGAATTTGGCCCCGAGCAGGTTCAGGACTGGGCGCGCAGCCTGGGGCAAGAGGTGTTCACCGGCTCCTCCGGCCGTGTCTTTCCCGTCGCGATGAAAGCCTCCCCCCTCCTGCGCGCGTGGCTCCACCGGCTCGAGGCGCAGGGCGTGCACCTCCGCACCCGCTGGCGCTGGACCGGCGGCCTGACCACACCGCAATTCGACACGCCCGACGGTGTGCAAACCCTGCACCCCGACGTGGTGATTCTGGCCTGCGGCGGAGGCAGTTGGGCCCGGCTCGGCTCTGACGGCACCTGGGCGCAGCATCTGCCCAACGATTGCGCCCCGTTCCAGCCTGCCAACATGGGCTTTCTGGTGGATTGGTCGCCCCACATGCAGCCGCATTTCGGCGCCCCGGTAAAGAATGTGATCCTGCAAGCCGGCCCCACGCAAATCCGCGCCGAATTCGTCCTCTCGCGCCGCGGCGTCGAGGGCGGCGGCATCTACGCCGTCTCACGCGCCCTGCGGGACGGCGCCCCCCTGACGCTGGATCTGCTGCCCGACCTGGACACCGAAACCATCCGCAAACGCCTCGCCACAAACCCCAAACAGTCCCTCTCGAACCGTCTGCGCAAACTGCTGCGCGACCCGGTAAAACAGGCGCTTGTGATGGAGTTCGCCCGCCCATTGCCGCCCGACCCGGCCCCGCTGCTGAAATCCTTGACCATCCCCGTCACCGCTCCCTATCCGCTGGACGAGGCGATCTCGACCGCAGGTGGCCTGCGCCTGTCATCCCTTACCGACGATCTGCAGCTTAAATCCCACCCCGGCCTCTACGCCGCCGGTGAAATGCTGGATTGGGAAGCCCCGACCGGCGGCTACCTGCTGACGGCCTGTCTTGCCACGGGCAAATGGGCCGGCGCATCCGCAGCGCGCCGGCTTTCCGCTTCTTCTTTTTGAAAATATCCCGGGGGGAGCGTTGAAAATGCGCGATTTTCAACGTGGGGGGCAGCGCCCCCCAACACCAGATCAGTTCGCGACAGCGCGCTTGAACGCCTCGCGCCCGCGCATTGCCTTGGCATAGGCCAGCAGGCGCTCGTCCTCGATCGGGAATTTCGCGGCGAAGGCCCAGTTCAGGCAATGGGTGGCGATAATATCCGCGATCGTCATCTTGTCGCCCATCAGGTACGGACCCTTCAGGCAGTTGGCCAGACGGTTGCTGTTGCGCAGAAATTCCCAGCGCAGGCTTTCCTTAACCTCGGGCACGCGCTTGTCCTCGGGCAGCACAAAGGTGTGCCGCGCGCCGGTCCACAGCACCGCGTCCAACTCGTCCAGAACCAGGTGGGTCATCCCGTCCTGTTTCGCCCGCTCTATCGTGCCCGCCGGATAGGTCAGCGCCCCATGTTTATCCGCCAGATAGGTCAGGATCGCCGTGGAATCCGTTAGGGTCTCGCCGTCCACCTTCAGCGCCGGGATTTTGCCCGACTGGTTGCAGGCAAATGCCTCGTCCGAGTGCGGCTTCACCTTGATCTGCTCATAGGGCTGGCCAAGTTCTTCCAGCATCCAGGTCACCCTGAAGGCGCGGCTCTGGGTTTCGCCGATCACTTGATACATCTGTCTTTTCTCCCTGTTCGCGCGCCGGGCGCGGTCGTCTCCACCCGGGCAGGGTGGCGCAGATCAGGCGGGAAATCCAGTGGAACCTAGCGGCGGTTCATCCGGGCCAGACGGATCAGCATCCGCTCGACCAGCGCCATCGCCGGGGCGTGCTGCCCGGCCGAGCGCAGCTGCAGATCGGTATCGGTGATCTGGGTCAGCGCCTGTTCCAGCCGCTCGGCGCCCAAGGTCTGGGCCTGGCGCTGGATACGTTCTTTCTGCATCGGGCTGCCGGGGATGAATACGCGCCCGCCGGGATTGGCCGCGACCGAGTACAGCGTCTTGAAGTGCCGCATCGCGCCGATGCACAGGCTGACCGCGTTCGCGCCCTGCGCCTGCATTTTCTTCAGCATCGGGTCCAGCTCTCCGTCGCGCCCTTCGGCCACGACGTTCAGCAGATCGTCCAGCGCCGCCTCGGTCGAGGCGGGGGCGCACGCCGCCACATCCGCGCCCGTCACCGGTGTTTCGTCGCCGCGTTTGTACAAGGCCAGCTTTTCCAGCATCTGCCGGAAATCGCCCGGTTGCAGCTGCCGCGCCAGCGCCGACAGGTCCTGCAACGCGCTGGGGTCCAGCCGCGTCAGGCCGGAGCGCTTCAGCTCTGCCTCGATCTCTTCGCGGGTCATCGGATTGTCGTAAAGCGCGGCGGCGTAGGCATTCGGGTGCGCCTCGAACGCCTTGCGGATTTTCGAGGTCGGCTTCAAATCGCCCGCCGTCACCACGATCTGCGCATCTCCGTCGCGCCAATCGCTCAGCGCGTTCAGGATCGCGTCGGCGGCGGTATCGTTGGCGTCCTCGACGAAAGCGACGCGTTGGCCGGGGAAAAAGCTGATCGACTTGACCGCGTCCAGCAGCATCGCCGGGTCTTTGCGCAGTTCGGCACCCTGCATCCGGGTCAGGCGCATTTCCTCTTCGCCTTGCGGGCCGATCAGCGCGGCGATCGCCTCTTGCCGTTTCAGCGCGACCCGCATCGAGTCCTTGCCGAAGATCAGCAGCCCCGCCTTGCCCGGGTCGGGCTTGGCGAAGTAGCGGCCCAACTCGCGCGGAGGCAGCTTCATTCCGGCAGACCCGGCGAGGCCGCGATCAGCCGCGTCACGATCTGATCCGCCAGAATCGTCGCCAACCTGCGCCGCGCATCGCGTTCCGAGGCCAGCGTTGCCACCGTGCTGGAGGTCGTCGAATACCCGGTAAAACTGCTGACCGAGCCCTTGGTCAGCACGGTGCCGTCGTCAGGGTTGCGCAAGGCATATTCCACAGTCCCGACCAGATTGAACCGGGTGGTGATGTTGTCGGCGGTCACCGCCATGCGCTTTTCGGCAAAGCTCAGGACATAACCCAGTTCAAACCGCCCCTGATCGGTGCGGCCCAGCCGGGTTTCAAGCTCTTGCACCAGCAGCTGTTCGTCGCGGGTTTTGGGCGCGTCTACCGTGACGCCGTCCAGCAATTGTGCCGCCGGGCCGCTGGGGCCATAGGCGGGCGCAAAACCACAGCCCGTCAGGGCTGCGGCAGTCAGGATCAAAAGAGTTCGGCGGTCAAACAACCACATTCACGATGCGCCCCGGCACGACAATCAGCTTTTTCGGCTGGCCCCCGTCCAGGGCCTTGACCACAGCATCATGCGCCAGGACCAGCTTTTCAACCTCTTCCTTGGGCATGTCGGCGGGCACGCTGATTTCCGCGCGGCGTTTGCCGTTGATCTGGATCGGCAGGGTGACCGTGTCATCGACCAGCATCGCCTCGTCGGCTTGCGGCCAGTCGGCGGTGGCGATCAGACCTTCGCCGCCCAGCATTTCCCAGACGGATTCGGACAGGTGCGGCGTCATCGGCGACATCAGCTGTGCCAGCGTGCGTGCGGCCAGAACCTTGGCCATCGTGCCGGCCTTCGACTTGGCCAGAGTGTTGGTGAACCCGTACAGCTTGGCGATCGAGGCGTTGAAGCCGAAGCTCTCGATGCCCTGCGTCACCTCGTGGATGCATTTGTGCATGGCGCGCAGCAGGGCGTCGTCCTCGGCGGCGTTGGGGGCGTCATTGGCCTCGGCCAGATCGGCGGCGATGCGGTAGACGCGCGCCAGGTGCTTGGCTGCAGCTTCGGCGCCCGCGGCGGTCCATTCCACGTCACGTTCGGGGGGCGAGTCGCTCAGCACGAACCAGCGCGCGGTATCGGCGCCGTACTGCTGGATGATCTGCACCGGATCGACCACGTTGTTCTTGGACTTCGACATCTTGGCCGAGGGGATGATCGTCACCTCGCGCCCATCCTTGAGGAAGCCCTTGCCGTCGCGCAGTTCCACCTCTTCGGGGTAGTGGTAGACGGGGCGGTCGTTTTCGTCGCGGGTCTGATAGATCGCGTGCGTCACCATCCCTTGCGTGAACAGCGCGTTGAAGGGTTCCTTGGACTTCTCGGGCAGGTGGCCGCACAGATGCATCGCACGGGCAAAGAAGCGCGAGTACAGCAGGTGCAGAATCGCGTGCTCGATCCCGCCGATATACTGGTCGACGTTCATCCAGTAGTCGGCATCCTCCAGCACCGTCGGCGTGTCCGCACGCGGCGCGGTGAAGCGCGCGAAATACCACGAGCTGTCCACGAACGTGTCCATCGTATCCGTCTCGCGCAGCGCGTCCGCCCCGCAAGAGGGGCAAGCGCATTGCCGCCACGTCGGATGGCGATCCAGCGGGTTGCCGGGCACGTCAAAGGTGACGTCATCGGGCAGGCGGATCGGCAGGTTTTCTTTCTTTTCAGGCACCACGCCGCAGGTGTCGCAATGCACCACGGGAATCGGGCAACCCCAGTACCGCTGACGGCTCAGACCCCAGTCGCGCAGGCGGAACTTGGTCACGCCCTGGCCGACGCCATTCGCCTCGCAGAAATCAACGGCGGTATTCACGCCCTCGTCGCCCGTCTGCACCTCATCGCCAGCGAAGCCGCGCACATAGCGGACTTTCTCGGTCTTCAGCGGCACATAGGCTTCGGTCAGCGCGGCCTCTTCGGCGCCTTCGGCCACAAAGACCGGGGTGATTGGCAGGTCGTACTTGGTCGCGAATTCAAAGTCGCGCTGGTCATGCGCCGGGCAGCCGAAGATCGCGCCGGTGCCGTAGTCCATCAGGATGAAGTTGGCGATATAGACCGGCAGCTCCCACGAGGTGTCGAAGGGGTGGCGCACGCGGATGCCGGTGTCAAAGCCCAGCTTCTCGGCGGTCTCGATCGCTTCGGCGGTGGTGCCACCCTTGCGGGCCTCGGCACAGAAGGCGGCGACATCTTCGCGCTCGCGTTCCAGCTGCTTGGCCAGCGGGTGATCCGGCGAAATGCCCACGAAGGACGCGCCCATCAGCGTGTCGGGGCGGGTCGTATAGACCTCGATCCTGTCGGTCGGCCCGTCAATCACGCTGAACGCAAACTGCAGACCGCGCGATTTGCCGATCCAGTTGGCCTGCATCAGCTTCACCTTGGCGGGCCAATCGTCCAGCCCATCCAGCGCGTCCAGCAGCTCCTCGCTGAAATCGGAGATCTTGAAGAACCACTGCGTCAGCTCGCGCCGCTCCACATCCGCGCCCGAGCGCCAGCCCTTGCCGTCGATCACCTGTTCGTTGGCCAGAACGGTCATGTCCACCGGGTCCCAGTTGACCACGGCGTTCTTGCGGTAGACCAGGCCCTTCTCGATGAAGTCGATGAACATCGACTGCTGCTGCCCGTAGTATTCCGGGTCGCAGGTCGCAAACATCCGCGTCCAGTCCAGCGCAAAGCCCAGAGGCTTCATCTGCCCGACCATCGTGTCGATGTTGTTATAGGTCCATTCCTTCGGATGCCCACCCGAGGCCATCGCGGCGTTTTCCGCCGGCATCCCGAAAGCGTCAAAGCCCATCGGGTGCAGCACGTTATGCCCGGTCGCCATCTTGTAGCGCGCGATCACGTCGCCCATCGTGTAGTTGCGCACGTGCCCGATATGGATGCGGCCCGACGGATAGGGGAACATCTCCAGCACGTAATACTTCGGCTTGTCGTCGCTGCGGACAGCCTTGAAGATTCCGGCCTGTTCCCAGGCTGCTTGCCACTTGGCTTCGATTTCGCCGGCAGAATAGCGCGTCATGTCGGGCGGACCTTTCCTTAGTCGCGTGTCGGAAGGGGTGATAGGCCCGCAAGCCCGCGTGGTCTAGGGGGAAGTCGCCAAATCCGGGTCTGTTCAGCGCGAAATGCCGGGGTATAACAGGGAAAACACAGGCGATAGCATTCATGAAGATCCTTTTTATCCACCAGAATTTCCCCGGTCAGTACAAACACCTTGCCCCGGCGCTGGCCGCGCGGGGCCATCAATGCGTGGCGCTGACCCTGCGCGTCAAAGAGGCATCGACCTGGCAGGGCGTCCGGGTGATTCCCTATGGCATCAAGCGCAAGCAAGGCTCGGGCATGCATCCTTGGGTGCAGGATTTCGACACCAAGGTCATCCGCGCCGAGGCTTGTTTCGCCGCTGCCATGCGCCTGAGAGAGCAAGGCTTTACCCCCGATATCATCGTGGGCCACCACGGCTGGGGCGAAACCATGTTCCTGCGCGACGTCTGGCCCACAGCCCGGATCGGCCTATATTGCGAGCTGTATCACCTGTCGGGGCCCGACCACACCGGCTTTGACCCCGAATTCCAGCCCAAGGGCGGCCCCGGAGAGCCGCTGCGAATCCGGCTCAAGAACCTCAACAACCTGCTGCATTTCCCGGTCGCCGATCTGGCGATCTCGCCGACGCAGTTCCAGGCCGGCACCTTCCCCGAGGAATGGCGCAATAAGATCAGCGTCATTCATGACGGCATCGACACCAATCATCTGGTGCCCAACGAAAATGCCAGCCTGACCCTGCCCGATGGCAGCACCGTCACCCGCTCGGACGAGGTGATCACCTTCGTCAACCGCAACCTCGAACCCTATCGCGGCTATCACATCTTCATGCGCGCCCTGCCGCGCCTGCTGAAAGAGCGGCCCAACGCCAAGGTGCTGATCGTCGGCGGGGACGAGGTCAGCTACGGCTCGCGCCCGCCCAAGGGCCAGACCTGGAAACAGATCTTCATCGACGAGGTGCGCGGCCGCATCCCGACCCCGGCCTGGGAACGCGTGCATTTCCTGGGGCGCATTCCTTATGACCAGTTCGTCAGCCTGCTGCAGGTCAGCCGCGTGCATGTCTACCTGACCTATCCCTTCGTTCTGTCCTGGTCGATGTTCGAGGCGATGTCCGTTCAGGCCGCCATCGTCGCCGGCGCGACAGCTCCGGTCCAAGAGGCGCTGGAGCATGACGTCAACGGCCGTCTGGTCGACTTCTTCGACGGTGACGCGCTGGTGGATCAGGTCTGCGACCTGCTGGAAGACGCTCCCGCACGCGAAAGTCTGGGCAAGGCCGCGCGCGAGCACATCGTTCAGAACTACGACCTGCAAACCATCTGCCTGCCGCGTCAGCTGGACTGGATCGACCGGTTGCACGAAATGGCCCCGGGCCGTGTCCATGATTGACGCCGGAGAGTGATATGAGTGACGAGACCTATCTGTTAACCGCCGCGCAGATCGAAGCGATGGAAGGGACGCAAAAGACCCACTTCCTGAACCCCAATGCGCAACGCCTGAACAAATCGCTGGGCGACGCGGTGGGACTGACGGGAATCGGCGTCCACCTGATCGAGGTCGGCTCGGGCCATGACACCACCGAATTTCACTGCCATCACCATGAGGACGAATGCGTCTATATCCTGTCCGGAACGGGAATCGCGCGGATCGGAGAGCAAGAGCACCCGGTTGGCCCTGGCGATTTCCTCGGCTACCGCAAGGGCGGACTGGCGCATTCGATCCGCAACACGGGCAATGAGACGCTCCGGTGTCTGGTCGTCGGGGAACGCCTTGCCCATGACGTGGGCGACTATCCCGACCAGCAAAAGCGAATCTTCAGAAATGAGGGCCTGCCCTGGACGCTGGTCGATCAAGCGAATCTGCAAACACTGGGCGGGTCGGTCGGCAAGAAATAACCCGCGCGACACAGGCCCGGAAAATTCCAAATTTTCCGGTCAAAATTCTTTGTAAGAATTTTGCGCGCTCTTTGTCCGGCGGAACGAAAAAGACCTTGCCCGGGGGCAAGGTCTCGTATCAGCCGAAATCCGGTCAGAAGATCAGAAGCGTTTGTCCTGAATACGTAGCTGCCGCGCGCGCGACAGGATCGCATCCTCGACTGCGCGCTGGGTGCTGGCGCTGACCGGGCCACCACCACGGGTCTGCATCGCAACGACCAGCGAGCGCGCCTCCAGCGCCGGATCCTTAACATATACGGTGGCGCGATAGGCGCGGCCGCCACCCGGCGGGGTGCCGTATCCCATCACGATCACGCCGGTGAACGGATCAATCGATTCCACTGGCAGAAAGTTCAGCGTTTCCAGGGCGGCGTTCCAGATGAACCGGTTCACGGCCACATTCACGTCCGAGTTCTTGCGGCGGAATGCATCAAACAGAGTGGTGCCCTGCGTTTTGGTCACGCGCTCCTGCGGAGTCAGCAGGTGATTTTCCGTCTCGGCCGACGGCGGCTGCCCGGCGCTACAGCCCGCCAGACCAACCAGAGCCGCCAGGCAAATCGCTTTTGTCGTGAAGCCGGTCAACATCATACCCACGCCCAGATCCCTTAAATAGATGAGAACCTTCCTATCCAACCGCCCCGATCTGGGCAAGGACTTAGTCGGCTGCAGGCGGTCCTCTGCACATCGGGCCGCTCGGACAGACTGTGGCAAAGCTGCACCACGTATTCGGCAATGAGCCGAGCGCTTGACCACGCGCTTGCAAACGCCCCCCCAAAAGAGCGACACAACCGCCATACCCAATTCGGATTCCCCGTGTTGGGCGCATGATTGGAAAACCGAGGGAAAATCTGATGAAAAAAGTTCTCTTCGCAACGACTGCCCTGATCGCCACCGCTGGCATGGCAGCTGCAGACATCAAACTGTCGGGCTACGGCCGTTTTGGCGCCCTGTACAACGACGTCACCGACGCCACCAACTTCATTTCGCGTCTGCGCATCCAGATCGACGTGTCGGCTGAAACCCAGTCGGGCATGAAAGTTGGCGCACGTCAGCGTATCCAGACCGAAGAAAACGGCATGGGCGCAGGCAACGGCGTTCGCTTCTACATCACCACCGGCGGCCTGACCATTGCTGGCGGCAACATCCTGGGCGCAATCGAAGCAATGCCCGGCCTGTACATGAACACCAAATCGGGTGGCACCGGCCTGGAAGGCAACGGCTTCACCTCGCTGGTGACCAACACCGCAGGTAACGGCTACTGGAACTGGGACGCTTACTCGTCGGGCGGCGTTGGTGCAGCAAACGGCGTCGAAGTGATCTACTCGGCAAACGGCTTCACCGCACACCTGTCGGTTTCGGACTCGAACCGTGACGCACTGGCTCTGTCGTACAAGTTCGGCGACTACACCGCAGCTGTCGCAGTTCAGGACTCGGACACCGCAGCCAACCAGAAAACCGTCGTGACCTTCGGCGGCAAGCTGGGCGCAGCAGACTTCACCCTGGCCTACGCAGACAACGACGGCGTTGACAAGTTCGCTCTGAAGGGCGGCGCAAACGTTGGCGCAGCTACCTACCTGTACGGCTTCGTCGCGTCGGAAGACCTGGGCGAAACCTTCGGTCTGGGCGTCAGCCACGACCTGGGCGGTGCATCGATCGAAGCAGGCTGGACCCGCAACGACATCACCGACATGAACCAGATCTCGGCTGGTTTCTTCTTCGCGTTCTAATCGAACCAGAAGACTGTATAGGGAAGAGCGGGCCTTGCGCCCGCTCTTTTCTTTTGTGCTGACGGTTTTGACCTCGCCCGCAAACTGTGGTTGATGAAGCGCAAAGAACCCGGAGGCCCCCATGTCCCTTTCCCTGATCAAATCCCGCATCGCCAAGGCCGAGGCCGCCGCCGGCCGCGCCCCCGGTTCGGTTCAGCTGATCGCCGTCTCCAAGGTCCAGCCGAACGAACGCGTCCAGGCCGTTCTGGACGAAGGCCACCGCCTGTTCGGGGAAAACAAGGTGCAGGAAGCCGCCGGTAAATGGCCCGACTTCCGCGCGCAATATGCGGGCGTGAACGTCCACCTAATCGGCCCGCTGCAAACCAACAAGGCCCGCCAGGCCATGCAACTGTTCGAGGCGATCCACTCCGTCGACCGCCCCAAACTGGCCCACACGCTGGCCCGACTGGCGCAGGAACTCGGCCATTGCCCCGATCTGTTCATCCAGGTCAACACCGGGGAAGAGCCGCAAAAGGCCGGCATCCTGCCGACCGAGGCCGACGCCTTCATCGCCGAATGCCGCGCGCTCGACCTGCCCATCCGGGGCCTGATGTGTATCCCCCCGGTCGACGAGGAATCCAGCCTCCACTTCGCGCTTCTACGCAAGATCGCCGCCCGCAACGATCTGACCCAACTCTCCATGGGCATGTCCGACGACTTCGAGAAAGCCATCGCCCAAGGCGCCACCCACGTCCGTGTCGGCAGCGCCATCTTCGGGGCCCGCGACTACGCCTAAGCCCTTCTTCTTTTTGAAAATATCCCGGGGGGAGCGTTGAAAATCAGCGATTTTCGACGCGGGGGGCAGCGCCCCCCATCGCCATCAGTCGTCTTCGCCCAGCCGCGGCGAGGGGCGCTTCAGGTTCAGCTCGGCCCCTGAGAACATGATCGGCATCCGCACGCCCGGCACGCCCTCCAGTGCGATCTGCATCCCGCGCGCCTTGACCTGCGGGTCCGCGAACACCTCGGCCATGTCGTTGATCGGCCCTGCCGGAATGCCCTGGGCTTCGCACCCATCCAGCAGGTCCGCCTTGGTCCATTTCCGGGTCTCGTCCATCAGTAGGCCGATCATCCGCTCGCGATTGGCAACCCGGTCGACGTTCTTCAGGAATTCCGGCGCCTCGGCCATCCAGTCCACGCCCAGCAGCTTGCACAGGCGCTGATATTGCCCGTCATTGCCCGTCGCGATGATGATGAACCCGTCCGCGCAGTCGAACACCTGATAGGGCGTCAAGTTGGGGTGATAGTTCCCCGTCCGCCCCGGCGGCACACCCGTGGACAGGTAGTTCATCGCCTGGTTCGCCGTCACCGCCACGGCGCAATCCAACAGCGCCATGTCGATGTGCTGGCCAACACCCGTCCGCTCGCGCATGTACAGCGCCGACAGGATCCCGGTGACCGAGTACATCCCCGTGAACAGGTCCGTCACCGCCACGCCCGCGCGCTGCGGCTGGCCGTCCGGGTCGCCGGTGATGGACATCAGCCCGGACATGCCCTGGATGATGTAATCATAGCCTGCCCGGTGCGCGTAGGGTCCGGTCTGCCCAAACCCGGTGATCGAGCAATAGATCAGCCGCGGATTGATCTCGCGCAGCGAGTCGTAATCCAGCCCATATTTCTTCAGCCCGCCCAGTTTGAAGTTCTCGATCAGAACGTCGGCATCGCGCACCAGTTCGCGCACCTTTTCCTGGCCCTCGGGCGTGCGGAAATCGACGGTGACCGAGTGTTTGCCCCGGTTGCACGAATGGAAATAGGCGGCGGTGGTGTCGCCCTCGCGCTCGATAAACGGCGGGCCCCATTGGCGGGTGTCGTCGCCTTCGGGCGCTTCGACCTTGATGACTTCGGCACCCAGATCCGACAGCGCCTGACCGGCCCAGGGGCCGGCCAAAATGCGCGCCAGTTCGACGACTTTGACACCTTCCAGCGGGCTGCTCATCAGGCCAGCGCCTCGTCCAGCAGGGCCTTCAGCTCTTCATAGGACATGTTCGAGTATTTCTTGCCGTTGATGAACAGGGTGGGGGTGCTGTCCACGTCATCGGCCTTCATGTTGTCCTGATACCAGGTGTACAGGGACTGCGCCTTTTCGCCGTCCGACAGGCAGGTGTCCAACTGGTCGTCGGTCAGGCCCGCGATGCGGCCAATCTTGCGCAAGTTCTCGGCGATGACGGTCGGGTCACCTGAGCCGATCCACGCCTTCTGGTCCGCATACAGCAGGTCCGAGATGCCAAAGAACTTGGCCTCATCGCAGCGCGCGACCATCGACGCCCACAGGCCGGGACGGTCGAAATAGACGTCGCGATACACAAAGCGAATCTTGCCGGACTTGACGTACTCGTCCTTGATTTTCTTCAGCGGGCCGTTGTGGAAATTGGCGCAGTGCGGGCAGGTGAACGAGGCATACTCCATCAGGGTTACCTTCGCATCCTCGGGGCCCATGGTCATTTCCATGACCGAGGCGGCGTCACCGCTGCCTTCGGCCAGTGCGGCCATCGGCGGAAAGCCATCGTCGCGGCGGGTCAGCGTCCATGCGCCCCCGGCTACGGCTGCGGCGCCGATCACGCCCAATGCAAATCTGCGGTCCATGTTGAAAACCTTTCTTAACGTTTCGACTTGGATAGAACGTTCCGGGCCAGCGCTTCAAGCGCCTGTCGCAACGCGTCATCCGTTGTTCCCTGTGCCAGCGCCTGCGCCTCAGCCACGACCTGCGGGTCGGGCGCCTTGGGGGCCTCTTTCTGGCGGTATGTAAAGGCGGCCTGCCCTTCAGCAAACCCGGTGGGCGCGGTCTGCGTGATGCGGATGCGCGAGATGGCGTTGTAGCCGTAAGTGGCGTTCACCTTCTCGCGGATGCGGTCCTTTTGCATCTCCAGCATCGGGGCCTGTGCGCCCGTGGTCAGCAGCGTCAGCGTCGCCCCCAGCCCCTGCCGGCCGTATTTCACCTCGACCGGGCGGGCGATGGCGGCGATGTCCTCGCCCACCACCTCGGGCCAATGGGTCAGCAGGCGGGTCACGGCGAAACCGCGCGATTCCCCGGCCTTGCGGATTCGGGCCTGTAACAGGCTCGAGGTCCGCGCGAACCCCTTGGTTGTGCTGTGGCGAGTGGCCATGACTTGCATCCCTTGCTTGCGCGCTATTCTAGTAACGGCAGGCTGGTGGATTCCAGCGAATACGAAGCTGACAGGAGATAAACATTGCGTGACGGGACCGTGGCCACCGCCGCCGATCTGTTGGACTGGTACGACAGGAACGCCCGCGTCATGCCTTGGCGGGTGGGTCCGCACGACCGGCGTGATGGCGTGCGCCCCGACCCGTACCGCGTCTGGCTGTCCGAGGTGATGCTGCAACAGACCACCGTCGCCGCCGTGCGCGACTACTTCCACCGTTTCATCGCGCGCTGGCCCACCGTGCTGGATCTGGCCGCGGCCGAGGATGCGGACGTCATGGGTGAATGGGCCGGTCTTGGCTATTACGCCCGCGCCCGCAACCTGCTGAAATGCGCCCGCGTGGTGGCAGACCAGCACGGCGGCACCTTCCCCGACGCGCGCGAGGGGTTGCTGCAATTGCCCGGCATCGGGCCTTACACGGCCTCTGCCATCGCCTCGATCGCCTTTGACCGCCCCGAAACCGTGGTCGACGGCAATGTCGAGCGTGTCATGGCCCGCCTCCACGACGTCCACACGCCCTTGCCCCGCGCCAAGCCCGAGCTGACCGCGCTGGCCGCCGCCCTGACGCCCCAAGCGCGCCCCGGCGACTACGCACAGGCCGTGATGGACCTTGGCGCCACGATCTGCACCCCGCGCAGCCCTGCTTGCGGTATCTGCCCATGGCGCGATCCCTGTCTGGCCCGCACCAACGGCACCGCCGCCGATCTGCCCCGCAAAGAGCCAAAGAAACCCAAGCCCACCCGTCACGGCATCGCCTATATCGCCCGCCGCAACGATGGGGCCTTTCTGCTGGAACGCCGCCCCGATAAAGGCCTTCTGGGCGGGATGCTGGGCTGGCCCGGCTCGGACTGGACCGACACGCCAGACCCCGCGCCCCCTATGCAAGCCGACTGGCGCGCGCTGCCCGCGCAGGCCCTGCACACCTTCACCCATTTCCACCTGCGCCTCACGGTGATGGTCGCCGACGTCGGGCACGCCAACCCGCAGACCGGCCAGTTCCTGCCGCCCGCGACCTTTCGCCCCTCGGATCTGCCCACCGTGATGCGAAAGGCGTTTGACCTTGCCCGGGCGGAGTTCGACACTCCCCCCGACTAACGACCGGAGCAGCCCATGAGCGCCCCCATCGCCTCTTTCCACCGCGCCGCCCCCTTCTGGATGTCGCTGGGGCTGGTGCCGCTGGCGTGGATCGGCGGCCTCTACGGCGGCTGGACGGTGTTCCTGCTACCCTTGCTGGGCTGGTGGGTCTTCACCGGGCTGGACGCGGTTCTGGGCCTGAATACTGACAATCCCGACCCGAATTCAGACGCCGACCTGACCTGGTACCGCGCCATCACGATGCTTTGGTTTCCGGTGCAGGCGATCACCGTGTTCGGCCTGATCTGGCACGTCACCCACGCGGGCCATCTGGCTACGTGGGAACAGATCGTGCTGTTCTTCGGCCTCGGCGTGCTGTCCGGCACCATCGGCATCGTCTACGCGCACGAACTGCTGCACCAGTCGAACCCGCTTGAACGGTGGCTGGGTGATCTGCTGCTGGCGAGCGTCCTCTACTCCCACTTCCGAACCGAGCATTTGCTGGTCCACCACCGCCACGTCGGCACCCCCCGCGACGCCGTCACCGCCCGGTATAACGAGAATTTTCACCGCTTTTTCTTCCGCGTTCTGTGGGAATGCCCCCGTTCCGCCTGGGCGGCGGAAAAGGCGCTTCTGGCCCGGCGCAACCTGCCCATGACCAGCCTGCGCAACCCGTTCTGGCGTTATGCCATCCTGCAACTGGCCGCACTCGGGCTGGCCTTGGCGCTCGGCGGCTGGGCTGGGCTGGGGCTGTTCCTGCTGCAAGCCTTCAGCGCCGTCTGGCAGCTGGAACTGACCAACTATGTCGAACACTATGGCCTGACCCGCGAACACCTGGGTGACGGCAAATACGAGCACGTCAAACCGCATCACAGCTGGAACGCCGCCCATACGGCCACCAACTGGCTGCTGATCAACCTCCAGCGCCACTCGGACCACCATTACAAGCCCGACCGTCGTTTTCCCCTGCTGCAAACCTATGACGAAACGCAGGCCCCGCAGCTGCCCTACGGCTATCCGCTGATGGCCGCCATCGCCACCATCCCGCCCGTCTGGCGGCGCATGATGAACCCGCGTGTGCGCGCATGGCGGCGGCAATACTACCCGCAGATCGAGGATTGGAGCGCCTACAAGGCCGCCACGAACCCGCTACCTCGCCAAGCATAATGCAGTTTAATGCAGAAAGCGCCCCCTGATTCGCTATTGCTTATAACTATGATGCAATATATAGCATTATAATGCATAGCATGAGAGGAGGAGCCCATGCCCAGCTACATCCCTTACGGAGCTTACTGGTCCACCCCGTTCGCGCGTTGGCAGGGGTCCCTGTCGCATCTGAACTCGATCGAACTGGCCGCCCACGTTGCGAAAAACGCGCTGGCCCAGCGGCAGATCACGACCGACCAGATCGACTATGCCGCCTATGGCATGACCGTGATCCAGCCCGGCTGTTTCTACGCGGCGCCGTGGTTCAACGCGATGATCGGGGCTGAACATCTGGGCGGTCCAATCCTGAACCAGGCCTGCGCCACCGGCCCGCGACTGATCTCTGCCGCGATGGGCGAGATTGCCTTGGGCAGCGCCTCCACCGTGCTGCTGGCCTCGGGGGATCGCACCTCGAACGGCGCGCATGTGTATTACCCCGCGCCCTCTGGCCCCGGAGGCACCGGACAGGCCGAGGATTGGGTGCTGGGCAGCTTCAACTACGACCCGTGGGCCAAGGGCGCGATGGTGCAGACCGCCGAAAACGTCGCCAACCGCTTTGGCATCGGCACCGAGGAACAGCATGAGGTCGTCCTCCACCGCGAGGCGCAATATCAGGACGCGCTGGCCGATGACCGCGCCTTCCAGAAACGCTACATGGACGCCGCGTTCGAGGTGCCGGATGCCCGTTTCAAGAAAACCGTGAAGGTGCTGTCGGGCGACGAAGGCGTCTACCCCTCGAACCCCGAGAAACTGGCCGCCCTGAAACCTGTCGTCCCCGGCGGCACCGTCACCTTCGCCGGTCAGACCCACCCCGCCGACGGCGCGGCTGGCATGATCGTCGTGGACAGTGCCGAACGCGCGGCCGATCTGGTTGGCGGCTCCAACCCGGTGATCGAAATCCTTGGTGTCGCTCAGGCCCGAGAAGAGAAGGGATTCATGCCCGCCGCCCCGATCAAGGCTGCCGAAAACGTGCTGCGCCAGACCGGCTTCAGCATCACCGACATCGACGTGTTCAAATCGCACAACCCCTTTGCGGTGAATGACATCGCCTTTGCCCGCGCCTTCGATCTGGATTGGCGCAAGATGAACAACTACGGCTCGTCCCTGATCTGGGGCCACCCGCAAGGCCCCACCGGCCTGCGCGCCATCATCGAGATGATCGAAGAGCTGGAAATCCGCGGCGGCGGCATCGGCCTGTTCCAGGGCTGCGCTGCGGGCGATTCCGCGATGGCGCTGGTGCTGCGCGTCCTCTGACGCCAAAACGAAAAAGCCCCGCCGGGTGAAACCGGCGGGGAAGGTTGGTGCCGTGTTCAGGCCACAGGCACCGGCGGTAACTTGTTGAAATCAGTTGGCCAGTTCGGCCCGGATCTGCTGGCGCAGCACGTCGATCGGCACGATCTGCCCCTCGCGTTTGAATGCCCAGTAGGTCCAGCCGTTGCAGCTGGGTGCGCCTTCCATCGCGGCCCCCACCTGGTGGATCGAGCCCTTGACGTCCTTGCCCACCAGCGTGCCATCGGCGCGCACCTTGGCCTTGAAACGACCGTTGATCGAGTACAGCTCCTCGCCCGGACGCAGCATTCCGCGCTCGACCAGCTGGCCGAAGGGAACACGCGGCTCGGCACGCTTGGACGCGCTCACTTGCAGCGCCTCACGGTCGAATTTGCGGATGCTGTCCAGGCGCTTCTGCGCGACCTTGCGGTACGCCTCCTCGCGCTCGATCCCGATGAAATCGCGGCCCAGCATTTTCGCCACGGCGCCGGTCGTGCCGGTGCCAAAGAACGGGTCCAGCACCACATCGCCGGGGTTCGTGGACCCCACCAGCACGCGGTGCAGCAGGCTCTCGGGTTTTTGCGTCGGGTGGGCCTTGTCGCCGTTGTCATCCTTCAGACGCTCGCCGCCGTTGCAGATCGGCAGAACCCAGTCGGACCGCATCTGCACGCCTTCGTTCAGCGACTTCAGCGCCTCGTAGTTGAACGTGTATTTCGCGCCCTCGGATTTGGAGGCCCAGATCATCGTCTCATGCGCGTTGGTGAAACGCTTGCCGCGGAAGTTCGGCATCGGGTTCGACTTGCGCCACACCACGTCGTTCAGAATCCAGAAGCCCGCATCCTGCAAGGACGCGCCGACGCGGAAGATGTTGTGATAGCTGCCGATCACCCAGATCGCGCCGTTCGGCTTCAGCAGGCGGCGCGCAGCGGCCAGCCAGTCACGGGTGAAACGGTCGTAGGCCGCGAACGAGGAAAACTGATCCCAGGCGTCGTCCACCGCATCGACCTTGGAGTTGTCGGGCCGGTGCAGATCGCCCTTCAGCTGAAGGTTATAGGGCGGGTCCGCGAAGATCAGGTCGATCGAATTTTCGGGCAGACTGTTCATCATCTCGATACAGTCGCCAGCCAGAATCGTGTTGAGAGGGAGCGCCGCCGCGCCCTTGCTTTTGGTCATTGTCGTCATTCTCTGCCTCAGTGCCACGGCGCATTTTTGCGCTCTTTGGTTGACGACAAACATGAGTCAAAGCTGATTCGCGGTCAATTTCTTTTTTGAATCAGTCACTTAGATTTTTTTGTTGATACAAGATATTGTGCACGGGCTTGAACGAACGCCTATGGTGTGGGGTAATCCCCAAATCTTGGAGCGCCTCGCGGTGCTGTTTTGAGGGGTATCCGGCGTTCTTCTCCCAGCCATAACCGGGAAACTGTTGCGCCAGTGCCGCCATCACCTCGTCGCGCCTTATTTTTGCCGCAATTGAGGCCGCCGCAATCGACAAAGACAGCGCATCCCCTTTGATCACCGCATGCGCTGGCAGCGTCAGGTCGCGGGGCAGCAGGTTGCCGTCGATCAGCGCGTAATCGGGCGGGGTGGACAGCCCCTGGATCGCCCGCATCATCGCCAGATGGCTGGCGCGCAGGATGTTCAGCTCGTCGATTTCCTCGACGCTGGCATGGGCGACGGACACCTCGGCGCTGGCCAGCAGAGCCTCAAGGGCGGCGGCGCGTTTCTTTGGTGTCAGCTTCTTGGAATCGTTCAGCCCCTCGGGGATATGCGCGGGGTCCAGGATGACGGCGGCGGCGGTCACGGGGCCGGCCAGCGGCCCGCGCCCCACCTCGTCAACGCCAACCACGCGCCGGAAGCCCTGCGCGTGGATGGTCTGCTCGATGCTGTAATCGGGTGTGCTCATACCTTGGTAACGCACAACCCGGGCCTTGGTGCAAGGGTCAGCGGCCGGCGATCCGATAGCCGTTGTCGGTCAGGCAGCTGATCGAATAGCCGGACTTGCGGCGGTTGTGGTCCAGCACGGTGATACGGCACTGACGCGGCAGGTCACGCTGGAACCGAAAGGTGTTCTGCAGGCACTCGGTGTCCATGTACGAGCGGTTGCCGTCCGGCGTCCAAAAGCTGCTGCGGCAATGGCCCGGCAGCACGTTCCGGCCCGTCCGCTGATCCACGTCGCGGGTCGCACGCGGGTCGTGGCGACGGTCAAAGTAGACCGTGGGCGGGGTGTCATGGCCATAGCGGCCACCGCGGCGGTCGTCCCGACGATCATCACGGCGACCATCGCGACGGTCATCCCAACGGTGGTCGCCGTGGCCACCCCGGCCATCGTTCCAGCCATCCTCGCGACGGTGATCGCCATGACCACCATGACCGCCGCGCCCGTCGGTCCAACGATCGTCACGGCGGTCATGACGACGCTCATGACGACGCGAGTCACGGTTGTCGTCCTCCAGCGCGTTGCCGATGATGACCAGCGCGGTGGCCCCGGCCAGCAGGCCGATCAGGGCATCGTTGTCGGCCTTCGCGGGCACTGCGGAAACGGTCGTGACAGCCAGAGAAGCAGCCAGAACGGAAGCGATGAATTTGCGGGACATGGCGTGTCCTCCTGTAGATGCGTTGCGATTCTGTGGGCCCGAACCTCGTTGGCCGGGCGGTGTGGGATCACCCTGGCCCCGACCGGCAAAGTCGCTCAATAACGGCGGCCTGTTATTGGATATCAACGGGCGCAAACCCCTTTGGTTATTGAATAACCGGGGCCGGGCGCGCATGGTGACGGCATGAAACAGATCCTCGCCCTTTTGCTGTCCGCAGCCCTTGTGATCCCCGCCTTGCCCGCCTGGGCCGGGGATGACTGCTATGCCGATTACAAGGCCAAGCAAGATAATCCCTTGCGCCTGCACTACGGTGTCATACGCTTGGACGGGGCCTGCGATGCAGGCTCGGCCCGGGCCGAGGTCGGCGCCCGCCTGTCGCGAGAAGGGTGGGTCTTGCTGAACGTGCTGTCGGTTTTCGGCAAAGACGGGCTGAAGGAAAGGAAGGACAGTGCAGGACGGTATTTCCTCCGCTTCTGAGGTGCGCCGCTCGGGCGGACGGATCGTGACATTCGGCATCGTCGCCATCGTCGGCATCCTGCTGGTGGCGGGGGCGGTGCTGTTGCTGACCCTGCCCGACGCCAACGCCTTCAACGCGCGGGTCGAGCGGATCTTTGTCGAGAACGACCTGCTGACCGGCGCCACCGAGATCAAGCTGCTGGAGATCTTGGCCCAATCCGGCACCGCCTTTTCCGACGTGCTGGCCAGCTACCGGATGGTGATCTTCGTGCTGCTGGTCTTTGCCACGGCGCTGTTGCTGGCGGCGCTGGTGTTCCTGGTCATGCTGGTGACGCTGAACCGGCGCATGGCGCAGATCGAGCATTCGGGGATTCAGGTGTCCTCGCTGTTGATTTCGCGGGATGAGAACACGGTTTACCTGAACAACATGGGCTTCAAGCTGACCGAGGCCGCGATGGAGACCCTCTCGGTGCTGGCCGAGGCGCGGATGGACGAGGACGTGCTGTCCGGCGCGCAGATCGAGGCGATGGTGTCGGGCCGCGACTCGGCCGATTGCGATGAGGCGGCGGGCGCGACCCGGATCAAACGCCTGCGCGACACACTGGGCAACCAGATGGTCAGCGAGTTGCTGGTCAAGAACATCGCCCGCAAGGGCTATATGCTGGCCGTGGATAAAGACGTCATCAAGATGATCTGATGCGCCTGCGGCGAGCGCAGAGGGGGGCTGTCTGCCCCCCGCCCTTCGGGCCCCCCCGAGGATATTTTCAAAAAGAAGAAGGGGTCAGCCGCGCAGTGTATCGCCGCGCGACAGGGTCGGGGTCAGCTCGATCCGGTCGGGGCTGTCCATATCGGCCGTTTCGATCCGTTGCAGGATCAGTTCTGCGGCGCGACGACCGATTTCCGCGCGGCAGGCATCCATCGTGGCCAGCTTCTTGGGCAGGCCTTGCAGCAGCTCGACCCCGTTGAAGCCCGCCAGACCGATTTGGCCGGGAATGTCATAGCCCTTTTCGATCAGGTACAGCAGCCCGCCCGCGCCGATCATGTCGTTCGAGTAGTAGAGAAAATCCAGATCGGGCGTGCGCTGCAGCATGGCGGCGGTCATTTCGCGCCCCTTGGCCAGCGCCGAGCCGCCCGAGTAGAATTCCTGGTCCGCGACCTCGATCCCGCCTTTGGCCAGTGCCTGGGTGAAGCCCTCGAACCGTTTGCGGGCGCGGTGGTCCATCGGCATCTTGGTGCCCAGGAACCCGATCCGCTTGTAGCCTGCCGCGACGATGGCCTTGCCGATCTCGCGCCCGGCCCGTCTGTGCGAAATGCCCACGCAGGTGTCGACGGGTTCGCCGTCCACATCCATCACCTCGACCACCGGAATGCCTGCCGCCCGCAGCATGGCGCGTGCGGCGTCCGAATGTTCCAGCCCTGCGATGATCACCCCCGAGGGCCGCCACGAGAGCATCTCGTACAGCACCTTTTCCTCTTTCTCGGGGTTGTAGTCGGTCACGCCCACGACGGGCTGCAGGCCGGTATCCTCGAGCGTGCGGCTGATGCCGTTCAGTACCTCGGGGAAGACCATGTTCGACAGCGACGGGATGATGACAGCGACCAAGTTCACGCGCTGACTGGCCAATGCGCCGGCGATCTTGTTGGGCACATAGCCCAGCTGTTTCGCCGCGCGCAGCACCTTTTCCCGCGTCGCCTCGCTGACGTCGCTGCGGTTGCGCAGGACGCGGCTGACGGTCATCTCGGACACGCCCGAGGCTTCGGACACGTCGCGCAGGGTCAGGGGGCGGTGGTCTTTTCGGCTCAAATTCCGGGTCCTGGGAATTGCGTGTTCGTTAGTGTTAGCGCGAACTCCGACCCTTGTTCAAGCGCCAGCATCGGGCTACACCGCTTTGCGTGGTCCCGTGGCTCAACTGGATAGAGCAGCCCCCTCCTAAGGGGCAGGTTGCAGGTTCGAATCCTGCCGGGGTCACCAATCTGCCAATTGTTGAGAAGGCGCTGGCTGGGTGTTTGCTCTGCCTGTTCGATTCTTGGCGATGGCGCCAAGATGCTTGCAACTCGGTGATCTGCCAGTGTCAGCCCGAAATATGCTTTGCCTGTGCCTAGGTTGACCCTGTCGAAGTGACAAGGCGCGCATATCATCGGTATAGTTTATGTTCAAAAGTATCAAAAAGAAATATCCCCGCCAAGTTTGGGGCTTGGCGAGGATGATAACTAGGTATAACTTTCTTATATTACGGATTGTGATACACCCTCCGTATAAGTATCTTAGCGATACTTAAGATAAAGGTCAAGTTAACGTGTCAAATTCTTTGTTCTCTCAACTCCGTGCGTCTGTGCGCACTTTGGAACACGACCTGGGAATCCAGGATCTGTCCGAATGCGAGCGGGATATTCTGTGCGCGCCAGAGTGGTTGGGCAATTCAAAGGAATTTGATGTCGGGGCCGTTCTTGGCAGTTCGCTCTATAGCCGGTATTCGCGTCCTACAATTTTTCGGGCGATCAAATCCTTGCAGAATGCCGGATGGATCGAGAAAATCGGCAGCCCCCGCAGTGGCACCTACGTGAGGGTCAGCGGCGGTTCGTGAGCCAGATAAACCTGCGCTCGACACGAAACCAAAGCGACAACAGCACGAAGGTCATGACCAGACCAAGGAAGTCACCCGTCGCCAGCGCCAGTGTGGCAGGAACAGCGACGTCGCTGAACATGATGCTCTGAGACACGGCCAGCAATCCAAGCATATTCAGGATCGAGGCGATAAACCCGCCGATAAAGATGGGCACGTAGGGCCTTGATATGGGCTGGTTTGGGTCAAAGAACGAATACAGCCCAACCTGATCCATCAATTTGAATGCCAGATAGGCCGCCGAGGCAGACCAGAGCGCCAACCCAAGCTGGATTTCAAGCGGCGCCGGGTATTGATAATAGTAACCCACCGCAGCCGAAGCGATAAACAGCGGTATGATAGCTGCACGCTTGTAGTACCAGGTCGCGATGGTTCGGATGCCATGCGGCAAGAAACAAAGGCTTGCATAAGGGGCAACATCCGGCATCAGCAAAAGCTGTGTCGGATAGACGACCTTGCCCACGAGAAAATACGCGAAGGCATAGAGCAGCATAATCAAGGCAAAGGGTATCGCCACCAGTGGACCTCTGGCAGTTAGTCTCCCTGCGAGATTTACATATTATGTGCAAAATATTCAATATAATATGAATGTTAGGCCTGCTTGCTTGTTGTGTCTAATATTCTGGTCTCAAAAAGTCTCGAAATGGTACCAGTCGTGGCGTGCGCAGAGGGCGTCAGCCCTGTCCTGCGCCTCGAATGCTTCCCATTGGTTTCATGGCCCGTTAAGAAAGAAACAGGTGCCATTGCGGGGTTGGCTTTGATCGGATTTTTGCGAAAGCTGCGCAGTTTTTTCCGCCAGAAGGCGATCACGACCCTTTGGAATGTACGCTGCGACACTGGCTGCCAGATCAATGCAGGCGTCGTGATGAAAGCCACCAACGGGGGGTGCGTCGCGCTGGGCCAGCGGACGGTGATCGACCGCCACGCCACGCTGATCGCCAAATACGGTGACCTTAGCATCGGGCCGGACGGCTATGTCGGCCACGGCTGCACCATCATCGCGCGGCAATCGATCAGGATCGGGGCGGATTGCCTGATCGCCGAGTATGTCACGATCCGCGATCAGAACCACGATTACAAATCCGGGCGCCCCACTCGCAAACAGGGATTTGTCTGCGCCGATATCGCCATCGGGGACAACGTGTGGATCGGGGCCAAGGCCACCATCCTGCCGGGGGTCACCATTGGCGACAACGCGGTGATCGCGGCCAATGCGGTGGTCACGGGTGATGTTGCGGCCAATACCGTGGTCGGCGGAGTGCCGGCGCGCGTGCTGAAAACCGCCCCTTAATCCGCCGGGACGCGGACCTTGGCCATTGCTTCCAGCACCAGCGGCTCCAGCCCTGCGCCGCCTGCGTCGACATGCGCGATCAGCTGCCGCCGCATCCGGGGTTCCCAGAAATCGTTCAGGTGATCGGCCACGCGTTGGGCCTGATCCTCGCCGGGTTGGGTCTTGAAGAACGTGGCGATCTGGTTGGCCATCAGGACCATTTTTTCAGGCGACATCGGTGGCTCCGGTCTGGATGCGGTGGGGGTGGGAATACAGGTCGAACCCGCCGCCGCGGGCAAAGGCGGCCAGCGTGATCCCGGCCTGATCGGCTTGGCGCAGGGCCAGTGCGGTGGGGGCGGAAACGGCGATCAGCACCGGACAACCGGCAAAGGCCGCCTTCTGGATCAGCTCGACCGAGACACGGCTGGTCAGCACCATCGCACCGCTCGCCGGGTCGATCCCCGTACGGGCCAGCGCGCCGATCAGCTTGTCCAGCGCGTTGTGACGGCCGACATCCTCGCGCACCAGCGCGATTGTGCCATCCGCCGTCAGGAACCCGGCGGCGTGGGTGCCGTGGGTCTGGTCGTGCAACGGCTGATGTGCGCGTAGCGCCTCGGTTGCGCCTGCGACGGCCTCATGCGTCAGCCGCAGCTCGCCAGAGAGGTGGGGCAGGGGGCGGATCGCCTGATCCAGGCTGTCGATCCCGCACAGCCCGCAGCCCACCGGCCCGGTCATGGCGCGGCGGCGCAGATGCAGGGCCTTGGCTGCGTCGGGCGTCAGCTCCATCTGCGCCTCGATGCCGTGGTCATGGGTGACGACCTCGATCGCCTCGATCTGGTCGATCCGCTGCACGATCCCCTCGCCAAGCGCGAAACCGGCCGCGAAATCCTCCAGATCGCAGGGCGAGGCCATCATCACCGCCTGCGTTTCCCCGTTGAAGACCAGCGCCACCGGCACCTCTTCGGGCAGGGCGCGCAGCACGGCCCGCTGTCCGCCCTGCTGGACGGACACACCGGGGCAAGAGGCGACAGGCCGCTTCATTCCGCCGCCTGAATCCGGCGCGATTGCGCGGCCTGTGCGGCGTAATCCTCTTGCCAGTCGCTTGGCCCGTTCGAGGGGCTGACCTGCACCGCCGTCACCTTGTATTCCGGGCAGTTCGTGGCCCAGTCGCTGAAGTCGGTGGTGACCACGTTGGCCTGCGTGTCCGGATGATGGAACGTGGTGTAGACCACGCCGGGGCTGACCCGGTCGGTGATCTGCGCCCGCAGCGTCGTCTCCCCCGAGCGCGAGGCCAGCTTCACGAAATCCCCGTCCTTCACGCCGCGCGTTTCGGCATCATGGGGGTGGATCTCCAGCACGTCCTGATCGTGCCAGACCACGTTATCTGTCCGCCGTGTCTGCGCGCCCACGTTATACTGCGACAGGATCCGCCCCGTGGTCAGCAGCAGCGGGAAGCGTGGCCCCGTCTTCTCCAGCGTCGGCACGTATTCGGTAACGATGAATCGCCCCTTGCCCCGCACGAAGCCGTCCACATGCATCAGCGGAGTACCATCCGGGTTCGCCTCATTGCACGGCCACTGGACCGACCCCATCTCGTCGATCTTCTCATACGTCACGCCCGCGAACGAGGGCGTCGTCGCCGCGATTTCCGCCATGATCTGCCTGGGATGGGTGTAGTCCCACCCGGCCCCCATCGCGTTGGCCAGCATCTGGGTGACTTGCCAATCCTCGTACCCGTTCAGCGGCGCCATCACCTTGCGCACCATGTTGATGCGGCGTTCAGCATTCGTGAACGTCCCGTTCTTTTCAAGGAACGTGGACCCCGGCAGGAACACATGCGCGTAATTCGCGGTCTCGTTCAGGAACAGGTCATGCACGATCACGCATTCCATCGCGGCCAGACCGGCGGCGACGTGCTTGGTATCGGGGTCCGATTGCAGGATATCCTCACCCTGACAATACAGGCCCTTGAACGTCCCCTCCACCGCGGCATCCAGCATGTTGGGGATGCGCAAGCCCGGCTCGGGGTCGATCTGCACACCCCAGGCGTTTTCGAAAATCGCGCGGACCTCGGGCAGTTTGACATGGCGATAGCCCGGCAATTCATGGGGGAACGACCCCATATCGCACGAGCCCTGCACGTTGTTCTGCCCCCGCAGCGGGTTCACCCCCACGCCGGTCCGCCCGATATTGCCGGTCATCATCGCCAGGTTGGCAATGCCGATCACGGTGGTCGAGCCCTGAGAATGCTCTGTCACCCCCAGCCCATAATAAATCGCCCCATTGCCGCCAGTGGCGAACAGCCGCGCCGCTTTGCGCAGCTCCTCGGCCGGGACGCCAGTCAGCGCCTCAACGGCCTCGGGCGCATGACGCGGGTCGCTCGCGAACTCGGCATACTCGCGGAACTCATCCCAATCGCAGCGCTCACGGATAAACGCCTCATCCGCCAGCCCCTCGGTCACGATCACATGCGCTAGCGCCGTCACCACGGCCACGTTGGTGCCGGGCCGCAGCGCCAGGTGATGCGCCGCCTGAATATGCGCCGACTTCACCATATCCGTCCGGCGCGGGTCGATCACGATCAGCTTGGCGCCCTTGCGCAACCGCTTCTTCAGACGGCTGGCAAACACCGGGTGCCCATCCGTCGGGTTCGCCCCGATGATGATCACCACATCCGTATGCTCGACCGAGTCGAAATCCTGCGTCCCCGCGCTGGTCCCAAACGTCTGCCCCAGCCCATACCCGGTGGGCGAGTGACACACCCGCGCGCAAGTATCCGTGTTGTTATTGCCAAACACCGCGCGGGTCAGCTTCTGCACCAGGAACGTTTCCTCGTTCGTGCACCGCGACGAGGTAATCACCCCGACCGAGCGCCGCCCGTACTTCTCCTGCAGCCCGCGCATCCGCTCCGCCGCAAAGCCGATCGCCTCGTCCCAGCTGACCTCCTGCCACGGCTGGTCGATGCTGTCGCGGATCATCGGGTTCAGGATACGCTCCTTATGCGTGGCATAGCCCCAGGCAAACCGCCCCTTCACACAGGAATGCCCCCGGTTCGCCTTGCCCTGCTTGTGCGGCACCATGCGGACCAACTGATCGCCCTGCATCTCGGCCTTGAACGAACAGCCCACCCCGCAATAGGCGCAGGTCGTCACCACCGACCGCTCCGGCGTGCCCAGTTCGATCACCGATTTCTCCTGCAGGGTCGAGGTTGGACAGGCCTGCACACAGGCCCCACAGCTCACGCAATCCGACGACAGGAAGTCATCCCCCGCCATCCCCGCCTTGACCCGGCTGTCAAACCCGCGCCCCTCGATGGTCAGCGCGAATGTCCCCTGAACCTCCTCGCAGGCCCGCACACAGCGCGAGCAGACGATGCATTTCTGCGGGTCATAGGTGAAATACGGGTTGCTCTCATCCTTCGGAATATACCGCGCATTCGCCTCGCCACTCGAGCGTACCTCGAAATGGTTCTCGCCCGGCGCATAGCGCACATCCCGCAGCCCCACGGCCCCGGCCATGTCCTGCAACTCGCAATCACCATTGGCCGCGCAGGTCAGGCAATCCAGCGGGTGGTCGCTGATATACAGCTCCATCACCCCCTTGCGGATCTTGCGCACCTTGGACGATTGCGTATGCACCACCATCCCCGGCGCAACCGGCGTGGTACAGGACGCCGGCGTTCCCCGCCTCCCCTCGATCTCCACCACGCACAAGCGGCAAGACCCGAACGCCTCCACCGAATCCGTCGCACACAGCTTGGGCACCGAAATCCCCGCCTCAGCCGCCGCCCGCATGACCGACGTCCCCTCGGGCACCACCACCTCAACGCCATCCACGGTCAGCGTCACCGGCTTACCCGTCTTCGCAGGCGTGCCCATGTCCCGGTCATCCCAGGGAATAATGAAATCCTTCACAGCCCCGCCCCCTTCTTCTTTTTCCAAATATCCCGGGGTGCGCGAGGGGCTGGCCCCTCGCTCCCGCACTCAAAACCAGCGCGCGCCATCATTCCGCCGCCTCCCGCACCACCGGGAAATCCTCGGGGAATTCCCGCAGCGCCGACATCACCGGGAAAGGCGTGAACCCACCTAACGCGCACAAAGACCCGTCCTTCATCACTTCGCACAGGTCTTCCAGCACCTCGACCGCCCCGGCATCACCTGCCGCGATCCGGTCAATCGTCTCGACCCCGCGCACCGCGCCGATGCGGCAGGGCGTGCATTTCCCGCAGCTTTCCACCGCGCAGAACTCCATCGCGAACCGCGCCATCTTCAGCATGTCGGCGCTCTCATCGAACACCACCACACCCGCGTGCCCAATCAAGGCGCCTTCGCGGTCGAACTCCTCGTACCCAAAGGCCGTGTCGAATTTCGAGACCGGCAGATAGGCCCCCAAAGGCCCGCCCACCTGCACCGCCTTCACCGCCCTCCCCGAGGCCGTGCCGCCCCCGATCCCATTGACCAGCTCACCCAAAGGCATCCCGAACGCCGTCTCGAACAGCCCGCCGTGGCGGATATTTCCCGCCAGCTGGATCGGCATCGTTCCGCGCGACCGGCCCAGCCCAAAGCCCGAATAATGCGCCGCGCCTTTTTCAAAGATCACCGGGATCGTCGCCAGCGACAGCACGTTGTTCACCACGGTGGGCTTGCCCAAGAAGCCCTCCAGCGCCGGCAGCGGCGGCTTGGCCCGCACGATCCCGCGCTTGCCCTCCAGCGAGTTCAGCAGGCTCGTCTCCTCGCCGCACACATAGGCCCCCGCACCCACGCGGATTTCCATATCGAACGCATGGCCGCTGCCCAGCACAGACGCCCCCAGAACCCCGGCGTCGCGCGCCAGTTCCACGGCGCGCTGCATCACCACGATCGCATCGGGGTACTCGCTGCGCAGATAGACGAAGCCCTTGGTCGCCCCGGTCGCCAGCCCGGCAATCACCATTCCTTCGATCAGGCAGAACGGGTCGCCCTCCATGATCATCCGGTCGGCAAATGTGCCACTGTCGCCCTCATCCGCGTTGCACACGATGTATTTCTGATCGGCCTTGGCGTTCGAGACGGTCTCCCACTTGATCCCCGTCGGGAACCCCGCCCCACCGCGCCCGCGCAGGCCCGATGTCTTCACCTCGTCCACCATCGCGGCCCGGTCCATTCCCAGCGCGCGGCGCAGGCCCGCCAGCCCGCCATGCGCCTCGTAATCGCTCAGCGACAGCGGGTCCGTCACGCCGCAGCGGGCAAAGGTCAGCCGCGTTTGCGCCGCGAAGAACGGGATCTCCTCGGTCAGGCCCAGATCCGGGGCCGTGCCCGCGACGATCCCGGCCGCATCCGCAGGCGCCGCGTTGCCATAGGCCACACGCCCCGCGCCGCGATCCACCTCGACCAGAGGCTCCAGCCAGATCATGCCCCGGCTGCCGGTCCGCACGATCTGCGCGTCCAGCCCGTGGGCCGCCACCTCGGCCGCCAAGGCCTCAGCCACCTGATCCGCGCCCACCGCCTTGGCCGCACTGTCCATCGAGACGTAAATCTTCATGCGCCCGCCTCCGACAGCAACTCATCCATCCGTGCCGCGTCCACCCGACCCACGACGCGCCCGTCCACCATCGCCGCCGGCGCGCAGGCGCACAGGCCCAGGCAATAGACCGGCTCGATCGTCACCGCGCCATTGGCCGTGGTGCCGTGCCATTCGACACCCAACCGCTGCAACGCGTGCTCGGCCACCGCCGTGCCGCCGACCGCCTGACACGCCTCGGCCCGGCAAATCTTGACGACATGCCGCCCGGCCGGAGCATCCCGGAAATCGTGGTAAAAGCTGATGACCCCGTGCACCTCGGCCTTGCCGATGTTCAGCGCGTCCGCAATCAGCGGCACGGCGCTTTGCGGCACATGTCCGTAACTCTCTTGAATCGCGTGCAAAATGGGCA
This sequence comes from Thalassobius vesicularis, assembly GCF_004799325.1. Taxonomy (GTDB): domain Bacteria; phylum Pseudomonadota; class Alphaproteobacteria; order Rhodobacterales; family Rhodobacteraceae; genus Thalassobius; species Thalassobius vesicularis. The sequence continues at coordinate 432,548 of NZ_SSMD01000001.1, read as the reverse complement.
GCAGCGGCCCTTCAAGATGCATCTGGCTGGCGATCAGCTCCCGAAGGTCCTCGGGGCGCGGTGCGGGCGTGATCTGGGTCATGCGGGCCTCGACTGAAATTCCAACCCCCTGCTACGCTCAGTTCAATCGTCAATCAATATTGCTGATCCGTCAAACGATAGACATTGCCTATCGTTCTGCCAGCCCCAGACCCGCCTCGAACAGCGCCCCCAGCAGCGGCGTCTGCGGCTCCTGATGCGGGGCGATCAGGCCCACCGAATGCGCGCTGATCCCCCCCTCCAGCGGCACCACGCTCAGCGGATGCCCGGCCGACAGGAACCCGGCCAGATCGGTCGGCAGAATGGTCACCCACTCGCCCGCCGCCACGTTCGACACCAGTACCACGGTCGAGTTCGACTCGATCATCGCCTCGGGTACCAGCCCCGCTTCGGCAAAGTTGCGGTTGATGATCCGCCGGTTCTGCATGTCCGGCGACAGCAGGCACAGCTTCAGCCCCGTCAGATCCCGCCACCCGACCGAGGCCCGCCGCGCCAGCGGATGCGCCTGATGACACACCAGCGTATAGCGTTCGCGGTACAGCGTCTGCACGGCCATCCGGCCCAGCGGCTCGTTATCCAGATAGGAAATCCCGGCATCCGCCTCCAGGTTGGCGATCATGTCCAGCACCTCGGTCGAACTGCGCGACATGATCGAGAACCCCACATTCGGATGCGCCGCGTTGAACCGCGTCGCCAGGGACGAGGCCCATGTCAGCGCCGTTGGGATCACCGCCAGCCGGATCTGCCCTGCCAACCCGTGCCGCGAGGCGCGCATCTCCTCGCGCAGGCGCCGTGTGTCCCGCACGATCCCGCGCGCCATCTCCAGCGCCCGTTGCCCCTCGGGCGTCAGCCCGCCGAATCGAGATCCCCGCTGCACCAGCTTGACGCCCAGCTGTTCCTCCAGCTGCTTGATGCCCGCCGACAGGCTGGGCTGCGTGATGCCCAGACTTTCCGCCGCCCGTCCGAAATGGCGTTCCTTCGCCAGTGCAATCAGCATTTCCAGCTTGGTAATCATGATTCCCTGTCAAAACGGCCGTCTTTGATTGCCAAATCAAATCAAACTGCCGCGCCCCCGTCCAGTCGCAAGGGGGTTTTCAAAATTGATAGCATGTGAATAATTAGCCGGAAAGCATTGCCGAGGGAGGGGCACATGACACACGCCATGGACGACGAAACCTTTAGCCAGGTGCTGGACACCGTCCGCCGGTTTGCCCGCGAACGCCTGGTCCCCGCCGAACCGCAGCTCGAGGCGCTGGACGACATCCCCGCCGACATCGTGCAGGACATGCGCGATCTGGGCCTGTTCGGCCTGTCCATCCCCGAGGAATACGGCGGCCTTGCCCTGTCCACCCTGCAAGAATCCCAAGTGGTCGAGGCGCTGTGCTACGCCTCCATGTCCTTCCGCTCGCTCGTCGGCACCAATGTCGGCATCGGCGCGCAGGGCATCGTGATGGAGGGGACCGAGGCCCAGAAACAGCAATACCTGCCCGGCCTCGCCTCGGGCGAACTGATCGCCTCCTTCGCGCTGACGGAACCTGACCACGGCTCCGACGCCTCGCATATCCGCACCTCGGCCCGCGCCGATGGCAGCGATTTCATCATCAACGGCACCAAGCGTTACATCACCAACGCCATCCGCGCCGACGTCTTCACCCTGTTCGCGCGCACCAATCCCGACGATCCCGGCGCGGGCGGCGTCTCGGCCTTCCTGCTGCCCGCCGACACGCCGGGCATCACCATCGCCACGCCCGACAAGAAGATGGGGCAGAAGGGCACCAAAACCTCGGACGTTATCCTCGAAGACGTCCGCATCCCGGCAGACTGTATCGTCGGCGGCCCGAAAAACCTCAACCGCGGCTTCCGCACCGCGATGAAGGTGCTGGACCGTGGCCGCATCCACGTCTCCTCGATGGCCGTCGGCACCGCCCAACGCATGCTGGACGAGGCGCTGACCTACGCCATGACCCGCCAGCAATTCGGTGTCCCGATCAGCGACCACCAACTGGTGCAGGGCCTGCTGGCCGATTGCCAGGCCGAACTGGCCGCCGGCCGCGCCCTCGTCCGCGAAACCGCCCGCAAATACGACGCCACCGGGGCCGCTGCCCTCGAAGCCTCCTGCGCCAAATATTTCTGCACCGAAATGGCCGGCCGCGTCGCCGACCGCGCCGTTCAGGTCCACGGCGGCGCCGGCTACATGGCCGAATACCCGATCGAGCGCCTCTACCGCGACGCCCGCCTGCTGCGCATCTACGAAGGCACCAGCCAGATCCAGCAGATCATCATCGCCCGCAACATCATCAAGGCCGCGCAGGGTCTCTGACCCTGCCTTCTTCTTTTTCCAAATATCCCGGGGTGCGCGAGGGGCTGGCCCCTCGCCCGTCTCACACGATCACGTCCATCCGGTCCTGAGCGCCCACGCCGAACACGCGCTTGTACCGCGCAATCTCGTCCGCCGGGCCCATCGCCTTGTTGGGGTTGTCCGACAGCTTCACCGTCGGCCGCCCGTTCGCGCTCACCGCCTTGCACACCAGTGAAAACGGCGCCAGCGCGTCGCCCTCGGTCAGGCCGCGGAAATCGTTGGTCAGCAATGTCCCCCACCCGAACGAGGGGCGGCACCGTCCCGCAAACTGCTGGTGCAACTCGCGGATCTTGTCCACCTCCAACCCGTCCGAGAAGATCACCATCTTCTGCGTCGGATCCTCGCCGCGCTCGCGCCACCAGCGGATCGCCGTCTCGGCACCCGCCGCCGGGTCGCCGCTGTCGATCCGGATCCCCGTCCAGCCCGCCAGCCAGTCCGGCGCGTTGCGCAGAAACCCTTCGGTGCCGTATGTATCCGGCAGGATGATCCGCAGGTTGCCGTCGTGCTCTTCATGCCAGTCGGCCAGCACCTGATAGGGCGCCTGCGCCAGTGCGGCATCGCTCTCAGCCAGCGCCGCATAGACCATCGGCAGCTCATGCGCGTTGGTGCCGATCGCCTCCAGATCCCGGCTCTTGGCGATCAGGCAGTTCGAGGTGCCCACGAATGCGCCCCCCAGCCCCTCGCACATGGCCTGCACGCACCAGTCCTGCCACAGGAACGAGTGCCGCCGCCGCGTCCCGAAATCCGCGATCTTCAGCCCCGGGATGTCGCGCAGGTTTTCGACCTTGCCCCACAGCTTGGTCATCGCGCGGGCGTACAGCACCTGCAATTCGAACCGGCCCATGTCGTGCAGCACCGCGCGTCCGCGCAGTTCCATCAGCACGGCCAGCGCCGGGATTTCCCACATCATCACCTCGGGCCAGCTGCCCTCAAAGGTCAGCTCATACTGCCCGTCGCGTTTTTCCAGGTGGTAATCCGGCAGCCGCAGCGCCTCGAACCACTCCATGAAATCGGGCCGGAACATCTGGCGTTTGCCGTAAAAGGTGTTCCCGCGCAGCCACGTCGACTCCCCCCGGCTCAGCGACAGCGACCGGATGTGGTCCAGCTGTTCGCGCAACTCGCCCTCGTCGATCAGATCGGCCAGCCGGATCGAGCTGGATCGGTTGATCAGGCTGAACGTCACCTGCGTGTCCGGGTTGTTGCGAAACACCGACTGGCACATCAGCAGCTTGTAGAAATCCGTGTCGATCAAAGACCGCACGATCGGGTCGATCTTCCACTTGTGGCTCCAGACTCGGGTGGCGATGTCCAACGGTGCGGTCCTTTTGATGCTTCACACCGTTGATACGTCAGCGGAATCCGTGGGAAAAGCCCTTTCGCAGTCAGCTGGTCGGCCGCATCTCGGACAGGTTGCGGTACAAATCGGCCTTGCGCAGCGGTTTGGTCAGGAACCCGTCCATGCCGGCGGCCAGACAGGCGGCCCTGTCGCTGGCAAACCCGTTTGCCGTCAGTGCCACGATGCGCGGTTGCGGTCCGGGGCCGTCCCGTATGTGGCGGGTCGCGGTCAGCCCGTCCATCCGCGGCATCGCCATATCCATGTACACGATGTCCGGTCGGTGATGCTGGACCATTTCGATCGCTTCGACCCCGTCCAATGCAAACAGCAGCCGGATCGGGGTCTTTTGCAGGAATTTCTCGATGATTTTGCGGTTGGTGCTGTTGTCTTCGGCGACCAGCACGGTCAGAGCTTCGGGCAGCCCGGCGTCCGACAGGGACGAACCAGCCTCTGCCCCGGGGCTCAAAGCGCGCGCCATCGGCAGGTCGATCACAAAGCACGAGCCGCTTCCGGGTTCGGACCGGGCGGAAATCGTGCCGCCCATCGCCTCGCACAGCCGGCGCGAGATCGACAGCCCCAGCCCGGTGCCGCCGAACCGGCGCGTGGTGGCGGCGTCGGCCTGCGCGAACGGGTCAAAGATGTGGTCCAGCCGGTCCTGCGGAATGCCGACACCGGTGTCGCGAATCTCGATCCTCAGTCGCCAGCCGTCACTCTCCGGGCGGGCATGAGCGTGGACGGTGACGCCGCCGGCTTCGGTGAATTTCACTGCGTTACCGATCACGTTCAGCAGCACCTGCCGCAACCGCGTGTCGTCACCGCGCAGATGTGGCGGGACGCCGTCGGTTTCCAGGCCCAGATACAGCCCCCGCGCGCTGGCCTGTGACCGCAATAGCCGGACCACGTTGTCCAGGCATGCGCCGGGGTCAAAGTCGATCGGACTCAGTTCGACCCGCCCGGCCTCTAGCTTGGACAAGTCCAGGATGTCGTTCAGGATGGTCAGCAGCGCCTCGGCCGAGTGGCGGATGGTTTCGGCATAGTCGTGATAAGTGGGCGGCAAATCCGCCTCGCACAGCAGGTCGGCCATGCCGATCACGCCGTTCATCGGGGTGCGGATTTCGTGGCTCATCGTGGCCAGGAAGTCCGATTTCGCGCGCGTGGCCGCTTCGGCATCCAGCTTGGCGCGGGCCAGTTCCTGCGCGTGTTTGCGCGCTTGCGTCACGTCCCGCTCGACCGAGACGACCGTCTCGACCGCGCCGGTTTCGTCGAGCACGGGGACCAGCGTGATCTCCATCCAGATTTTCTGGCCGTCCTTGCGATAGTTCAGAATCTCGGCCCGGTGCGACCGCCCCGCGCCGATCGCGGCAGCGATTTGGTCCGAGACGGCCGCGCTGGTTTCGGGGCCGTTCAGAAACTCGCTCGGGCGGCGGCCCAGCACCTCCGCCATGCTGTAGCCGGTCACCTTTTCGAACGTGTGATTGACCCACTGAATGCGGCCCTCTGCGTCCGACATGATCACGCTGTCCATCGCGTGGCGCGCGACCAGAGACAGGCGGCGGGCGTCTTTCTGGTTCTCGCGCAGCTCGACATAGGCGCGGGCCAGATCCTCGCTCCGCAGCAGGGCGTCGCGCCGGTTTTGCCGTTGGCGCGCAAACCCCTGCACCATGTAGCGCACGAAGATATGCGCCATGTAGGCCATCATCGTCGCGCCCAGCAGGTCGAAAATCATCAATTCCGGCGGGTCGGGCAGGGCGAACAGCGCCATATGCGCGAACAGCAGCACCACGCAGCTGGCATAGACCCCCAGCCGCGCCAGAGTCGCCGCCGGATGGAACGGCAGCACGATCCCGGCATTGATCACCGCGCCGGTCAGGTAGGCCAGGGTAAAGAACGTCCCGCCCTCATGCGGGGTGTTGAACCAAGACAGCGCCACCGCGCCTGAGATCGTCATCGCCTGCACGGCACCCGTCACGGTCGTCCACAGCCGGACCCGCACGAACGGCACGCCCCGGTCCAGCATCAAGGGCACGCGCCGCAGCAGCAGGCAGTCCAGCGCCTCGCCCAGCAGGGCCAGCGCGCAGGCGATGGCGCCGATCACCGGCGAGACCAGGAACACCAGAAAAACTGATCCCGACAGCGTCAAAATCTGCCGCGACCAGAAACTGCGCAGCCTGCCCTGCGCATAGCGCCGCAGTCGCCCCTCGGGCGTATAGCGCGCGTCGAAGGTTTCGACGGTAGAGGCAGTGTCGGTCATGTGCGGGTCCGTGCCAGGGGTCTTGCCCCGCACTATCCGCCAGCAATGGTAAACAGGGCCTTATCAGCCGTCCGAAAGTTTCACCCCGGCCGCCCGCATCCCCTCCAGCGCGGCGGCAAGCGAGCCGTCCAGATCAATCGCCCGGCACAGGTCCAGCCGCACCTCGACCTCGAACCCCAGCCGGGCCGCATCCACGGCCGAGAAATTCACGCAGAAATCCGTCGCCAGCCCGACCATCCGCACGCGCGTCACCCCACGCGTGCGCAGATACCCCTCCAGCCCGGTCGGCGTCACATGGTCGTTCTCGAAAAAGGCCGAGTAGCTGTCGATCCCGCGCCGAAACCCCTTGCGCAGGATCATCTGCGCCCGGTCCACCGCCAGATCAGCGTGAAACGCCGCGCCATCCGTCCCCTGCACGCAATGATCCGGCCACAGAACCTGCGGGCCATAGCTCATCTGCGTCAGGCTGAACGGCGCCGCCCCGTCATGCTGCGACGCGAAAGAGCTGTGGTCGGACGGGTGCCAATCCTGCGTCAGCACGACGGTTTCAGCCTCCTCCATCAGCCGGTTGATCCCCGGGACGATCAGGTCGCCCTCGGGCACAGCCAGCGCGCCGCCGGGGCAAAAATCGTTCTGCACGTCGATCACGATCAGGGCTTGGGTCATCTCGGCTCTCCTTTGTGCAAAGGCGTAGGGCGCACGTCCGGCGGCGTCAATCTTTGCGCTTGCGAATCAGGTACCAAGGTACCAAGATTGCCGCATGAAACAGATCGAACGCACACAAACCGGCCTGCGTCTGGAAAAACGCCTGCTCAAGGTGATGAAGGCCCTGGCCGAACACCTGGATATGCCCGTCGCCGAACTGGTCGAGGGCATGGCGCTGCACGCCTTCGAAGGCAAGGCGCCGTTCTCGCCCGCCACGCTGGAAAAGATCGCACTGCTGAAACAGGTCTACGAGTTGGACCTGAGCGCCGCCGACAGCCACAAACTGCGGGAAACGCCCGATGCCTGACTATGCACAGATGCTGGCCCAGCTGGACGCAGGCACTCTGGACCCGTCCACATTCAGCCACACGGCCCATATCGGCATTACCGTACAGGCGCTGACCGAAGGCGACTTCTACACCGCCCACGCCCGCATCGCCCGCGGCCTGCAACGCCTGACCACCGCCGCCGGCGCGCCCAAGAAGTTCAATGCCACACTGACCTTCGCCTGGCTCAGCGAAATCGCCCGCCGATACGTGCCCGACCAAACCCCCAACGATTTCCTGCGCGCCCTTCCCGAATTGGCCCAACTGGACCTGCGCCAAATCTACCCTGCAGACCTGATTCAAAGCGAGCTGGCGCGGCGCGTCCCCCTGCTGCCTGTTCAGACTGAACCGTAGAGGAGGGGGCCAGCCCCCTCGGCCTGCGGCCTCACCCCCGGGATATTTGGAAAAAGAAGAAGGGCAGGGCGCGGCTTTCTGCTTCTTTCTGATCTTAAATACTCACGGCGTGACCGTGCCAGAGGCGGGGCGCGGCAGACGGGGGCGCGAGCGGGTCAGGATCAGCAGCATGATCCCGATATTCAGGAAATTCCACACGATCCCGTTCCAGAAGGCCATCTGGTAGCTGCCGGTCACGTCGTAGATCCAGCCCGACATCCAGCCGCCCAGGGCCATGCCCAGGATCGTGGCCATCATGACGAAACCGACGCGGGCGCCGGCTTCTTTCGCGGGCATGTATTCGCGCACGATCACTGCGTAGCTGGGCACGATGCCGCCCTGGCTGAGGCCGAAGATCGCCGAGACCACGTAGAGCGAGACCAGCCCGTCGAAGGGCAGGTACAAGAACAGCGCCAGGCATTGCAGGGTCGACCCGATCAGCAGCGTTTTCACGCCGCCCAGACGGTCGCTCAGCATGCCCGAGATCAGGCGTGAGACCACGCCTCCCAGTAGCATCAGCGACAGCATTTGGCTGCCCACCGCCGGACCATATCCCAGATCTACGCAGAAGCTGACGATATGGACCTGCGGCATCGACATCGCCATGCAGCAGCCGATCCCCGCAATGCCCAACAGCCAGGCCAGCGTGGCCGGCTTGAAGCCGGCCGAGCGGGCGCGTTGGCCCGAGATCGCGTCTGAATGGGCCGTTGCCTCCAGTGGGACGCGCCGGCGCAGGAACAGCGACAGCGGCACCACCGCGCCGACGACGATCACCGCCAGCACCATGTAGACTCCGCGCCAGCCCATCGTTGCCTGCACCCCGGCCAGAAGTACCGGCCAGATTGCGCCAGACAGGTAGTTGCCGCTGGCCGCGATGGCCACCGCGATGCCGCGTCGTTTCAGGAACCACAGCGAGACATCCGCGATCAGCGGGCCGAAACTGGCCGCCGTGCCGAAGCCCACGAAGAAGTGCAGCGCCGTCAGGATCAGTACCGTCGGGCTGATAGCTGCCGCCGCGAAGCTGGCCCCGATCATCACCGCCGCCCCCGACAGCGCCACCGTGATTCCGAACCGGTCCACGATGCGACCGATGGCGAAATTCCCCAGCGCAAAGCCCATCATCGTCATGGTGTAGGGGTACGAGGCCGCCGCGCGCTCTAGCCCGAATTCGGCTTGCACGGCGGGCATGACGACGATCACCACCCACATGCCGATATTGCCGATCATCCCGATCAGCAACGACACTCCAAGGCGGAGCCACGCGTAACGGCTATCCAGAATATCTGCTCCCATGTGGGCGACATTCTGCGCCAATCGAGCGTCTGTCCAGCCCGTATTATTCCGGCTGGATCATTCTGGCTGGCCGGGGCGGGTGCGCAGGGCCTTGACCTCTCCGCGTTGTTTCTTGGCCTCGATCCGGCGGCGTTGGCTGGCTTTGGTCGGTTTGGTGGGGATGCGCCGCTTGGGCGCGTGGGTGGCCTGTTCGATCAGTTCGGCCAGGCGTTGGCGCACGATCTCGCGGTTGCGGGTCTGGCTGCGGGTCTCGTCGCATTGCAGCACGATCGCGCCGTCCTTTGTCCAGCGCCGACCGGCCAGCCGTTTCAGCCGCGCCTTGACCGGCGGCGTCAGCGAGGGGCTGCGCTCTGCCTCGAACCGCAGTTCCACCGCCGAGGACACCTTGTTCACGTTCTGCCCGCCGGGGCCCGAGGCGCGCATGAACTGCTCGGTCAGCTCCCAGTCGTGAATGGTGATCGTGTCGGTGATGCGCAGCATTTTCGAATCGTACGGTTTTCGGCGGTTTTCTTACAGTTTCCGGGGTTAACCGATTGTAACACCATCGGCAAAGCAAGAGGGCCGCCCTTGCGGTGCGGCCCCCAGAGATTGAAGGAGGTGGCCCTGGTTAGATGGTCACCAACTTGGATTTACGCACCCGAGGGTTGCCCCGTTAGCGTATCCTCCACGCTGTCCCAACACCATTCTCCGCGATCCCGTTAGACACTAGAGCACCTCCTTTCGAATGTTGTTCACACTGGTAGCGTGGCACAGAAATGCTCAATGTCAAAACAAAATCATGTGGTGCGGGTAGTAAGTGCCCCCACGATGATGCGGAACGGCACAAGTGCCACCAAAGCAAGCGACAGCTTCACCAGCCAGTCGGCAAAGCCCAGCGAGACCCACAGCGGCACCACGGGGCCGACGCCGATCAGCGGCAGGGCTTCGTTCGCCCAGCTGACATCGTTCATCGGTTCCAGCCCGGTCAGGGCCGCCGAAAACGCGATGCTGAAGAAGATCGCCGTGTCCAGCGAGCTGCCCACCAGCGTCGAGGCCAGCGGCGCGCGCCACCAGCTGCCGTTGCGCAGGCTGTTAAACACAGAGATATCAACAAGTTGCGCCACAAGGAACGCCAGGCCCGAGCCGATGGCGATACGCAGCGTGACGGCCGGATAGGTGTAGCCGTCGCCCTCAAGCATGATCTGCGTGCCGATCAGCGAGCAGATGACGCCCACGACGAAACCGGCCACGACGACCTTGCGCGCGGGGCCTGCGCCATAGACGCGGTTCATCACGTCGGTGACCAGGAAAGTGAAGGGATAGGTAAACGCCCCCCAGGTCAGCCATTGGCCGAACAGGAATTGGACGAGGATATTGGCGGCCACAACGATGGCAGCCATGGCAAGAATGCCAGGAATATGGGTGCGGTTCATTTTCTGATCCGTTTTTACATGGTAGCGGCGACATGGTTCCCGACCATCGGGAACGGGCGGCGTTTAGTGGGTTGCGCCCTTGTTTGCAAGGGATTTCGGCAAAATGTATTCCACGATCTGGCCGGGCAGCAGCGCCAGGAAATTGTCGTCCGAGATCATGGTCAGCCGGATTTGCCCTTGCCCGTCGCGCCAGACCGACAGCCCCTCCAGGTTGCCATGCCGGCGGGCGGGGGTGCGCAGGATCAGCCGCGCGTCGCTCAGCTCCGGCCCCAGCGCGAACGAGCGGACCCGGCTAGCAAAGCCCAATCCGGCAAAGTGCCGTTCCAGAATATACAGCCGTCCGTCGGGGCCGACATCCGCGCCGACCGGCAGAAATCCGTGGCTGCGCACGTATCCCGGCAGCTCGGTCCAGCCGTCCACGTCCTGCCGATAGACGGGGGTTGCGCGATTGCGCCGGAAACTGCGCTCGGGGATGGTGATCAGGCGGCCCTCGGGGTCGATCGCCAGCGCCTCCAGCCCGCCGTTGCTCGGCAGGGTGGCGAAAAAGATGGGCGTTTCAATGCGTGCGCCGGTCGTTTCGCCGACGGGATAGGCAAGTATCTGATGCGCGCCCTCAAAACTGACGAACAGCGTGCCGTCCGGCGCAACGGCCACCCCTTCGGCGTCATTTGCCATCCCCCGCACCGGTTTGCCCCGCGTATCCCGCAGCGACAAAATCGGTTTCGCGCGCACTCCGGACAGGTGCCCGCCCTCGCGCAGCAGGCTTCCCCGCAACACGCGCCCGCGATCCGAGACGATGACGAATTCCGCCCCGTCCTCCGCCAGATGCAGCCCCGAATAGCCCCCCAGCCGGGACCGGTCCCGAGGCAAATCCAGCACCCGATCCAGCAAAGCCGGGCCGGGATCAAACGGCCGCCGGTCGGCAAGGCCGACCAGCAGAGCCAGAAAAATTACTGCGATTGCAAGACGTTGACGCATTGGCCGGGCAGGTCGCTCATTGTCAGTTCACGCCGCGGCTTGGGTTTCGGCGCGTTGGGGTCCGGCGGTTTGGGGTGCAGGATGTCATAGACCCACTGCTCGGCATCCTTGCAGCCGTCGCCGGGCGGCGGAGCATCCTGCTCATCGCAATTCGCACCCGCCGGGCAGTTCAGCCGGACGTGGAAATGGTAGTGATGCCCCCACCACGGCCGGATCTTGCGCAGATACGAACGGTCGCCCTTTTCGTCCTGGCACATGCGCACCTTGGCACCGGGGAACACGAAAATCCGGGCGACACGCGGGTCTTGCGCGGCGGCCTTCATCAGCTCGTGGTGCTGCGGTGTCCAGTTCTCATTGACATAGGCACCGTTGGATTTTCTCAATGAAATCGAGGAGATAGCCTCGCGTTCGGCGCGGCTCAGGTCCAGCCGTTTGGGCGGCAGCATCCAGACGTCGATGTCCAGACCGATCTGGTGGCTCCGGTGCCCGGTCAGCATCGGCCCGCCGCGCGGCTGGCTGACGTCGCCGATATACAGCCCCTTCCAGCCCGGCATTTGCGCCGCTTTGGCCGACAGGTCGCGGATGAATCCCAGCGTCTCGGGATAGCCCCAGTTGCGGTTGCGGCTCAGGCGCATGGCTTGCCAGGTCGGGCCGGTCTCGGGCAATTGCGCGCCGCCGGCCAGACAGCCCTTGGCGTAGCTGCCCAGCGGTTCCGCCGGTTGGGCCGAGCCCTTGGACTGCGCGCCGAACAGCTTCTTCGCCTCGACCGAGCGCATGGCGATCGGAATATCAGCCTGCGCCGCGCGATGCGGCACCGGGGTCGTCGTCCCGCCGCAAGAGGCGATCAAAAACGCAGTGGCAATCAGGAGGAGGCGTCGGACCATGTTTGGCGGTTCCCTTCGGGTTTGACCCAGCGTAGCAGGACCAGTCCGATAAGGAAAAGCACGATCAGCGGAGAAACGCCCAGTTGCTGGCTTTGTGTCACTGCCGTCATCACACCGATGGACAGCGGCGCCAGGAACGAGGTCGCCTTGCCCGCCAATGCGTACAGCCCGAAGGCCTCGGTCATCTTTTCGGGGTTGGCTTGGCGCACCATCATCGTCCGGCTGGCCGACTGGATCACGCCCCCTGCCGCGCCGATCAACGCGCCCAGCACGTAGAACACGATGTCCGGCAGTTTCGAGCCTTCGGCAACCGGAATGCCGTACACGCTGTCACGCGCCACGAACACGATCGAGATCGCCACGAAGCTGAGGACCAGGATGCACGCCTTGATCACAGGTTTGGGGCCAAATTTCTTGTCCGCATGGCCGCCCAGCCAGGCAAAGATCGCGCCCGAGATGATGGCCAGGATGCCGAACACACCGGTGTCCACGACGCTCCAGCCCAGCACGCCCGCGGCGTAGATGCCGCCGAACACGTACATGCCGTTCAGCGCGTCCCGGTAGAACATCGACGAGGCCAGATAGGCGAACAGCGACGGGTTGGATGGCAGGGCCTTCAGGGTGCTGACGACCTCTTTCAATGCTTTCTGCACGGCGCCTTTGGGCGGTTTGGCGGGTTTGGGATCGCGGACCCACAGGAAGAACGGGATCATGAAAACCGCGTACCAGATCGCCGTCAGCGGGCCGACGAAACGGGTGCCTTCGCGCGCTTCGGCATCCAGACCCAGGGCAGGGGACAGGCCGACAAAGGTTTTGCCGGTGGTCGCGCTTTCGGCAAAGAACACCAGCATGATGACCAGCGCAAACAGCCCGCCGACATAGCCGAACGCCCAGCCGTTGCCGGAAATCCGGCCTATGTCTTCCTCGGTGCCCAGATCGGGCAGCATCGAGTTGGTAAAGATCGTCGCGAACTCCATCCCGATCATGCCGACGGCGAACCACAGCAGGGTCAGGGTCAGGTTGAAATGGCCGGGGGCGGCCCACCACAGGCCGAACGCACCCAGCACGTACATGACCGAGAACAGCCAGATCCAGCGCATCCGGTTGCCCGAGGTGTCCGCCATCGCGCCCAGGATCGGCGCCAGAACGGCGATCACGAAGCCCGCCGCACCGATGCCAAAGCCCCACGCCGATTGGGCAGCGGTGCCGTCGCCCAGCAACTCTTTGATATATGGCGCAAAAATGAACGTGATCAGCAGCGTGTTATACGGCTGGCTGGCCCAGTCAAAGAAAAACCATCCCCAGATGCGTTTGCGCATGGATTGCCCCAATCATCCTTGGCTAGACCACAAGTTAATCAAGGTTATGGCAGGCTAAATGTAACGCTGGCAAGTCAATCCTGCATCGGCGGCCAAGGGCGCTGACCCTCGGCAGCGATCCAGGTGGCGATCCATTCGGGGGTTTTGACCTCGGGGACGGTGACCATGATGTCGCGGATCACCGTCTCGGGCGCGACGATCCCGTTCCGGTCCGTGACGGCGGTTCGGTAGACGATATGGTTGGCGCATTCGCCGTCGGATTTCCACATCGACTGCTCGATATAGATGAAGCGGTTGTCCCAGCACACCGCGCGCGAGCGCATCTCGATCACCTCGAACACCCGGATGCGGCGGCGATAGCGGACGCAGGCCCCGGCCATCGTCATGCCCCAGCGGTTGCGCTTCATCGCGCCCAGCAGGCCCGCGCGTTTGGCCAGGATCATCCGGCCCAGATCGTACAGGGTCAGCGTCCGGCCGTTGTTCAGCTCCATCCACAGGTCGATGTCCCAGGGCAGGCACATGTGATGCGACACATGCGTGCCGTCAAAGGGCAGCGCCGGGGCGTTGCGGAATTTGATGAATTCCTTGGTAAAGCGCAGGACGGGGTACATGGGCGGACTCCTTTCCCTGCCAGATGCTGCAACTGCGAAACGCCGTCAACCCGAACCGGGCGTCAAACGCTTGCCCTTTGCGTCGCGGATGCTTACCTGTTGGGCAAAGACGGAGAATTGCCCCATGATGTCACTGTTTCAAATCCTGATGCTGCTGCTGGACCTGGTCTGGTACGTGATCCTGGCCCATGTCATCATGAGCTGGCTGATCAGCTTTCAGGTGTTGAACCTGCGTCAGCAATTCGTCGCGCAGATCTGGTACGGCCTGAACCGGCTGCTAGAGCCGCTCTACGGCCCGATCCGCCGCGTGCTGCCTTCGATGGGCGGGCTGGATCTGGCGCCGCTGGTGGTGATCCTTGGCATCATCATGCTGCGCATCATTCTGGTGAACAATATGGCGCTGTTCTACTGATCGCGCCCTTGCCCCACTACCCGTAGTGTGGGAAAACTTGGGCCTGAGCAGATATAGAAAACAGGCCCATGTCCCCCGCGCAGACCATCCTGAAGGACGTATTCGGATTCGACGCCTTTCGCGACGGCCAGGATGACGTCGTGCAAGCGGTCGCCGCCGGGCAGAACGTGCTGGCGATCATGCCGACGGGCGGGGGCAAATCCCTGTGTTTCCAGCTGCCCGCGCTGCTGCGTGACGGGGTGACGGTCGTGATTTCCCCGTTGATTGCGTTGATGCGCGATCAGGTCCGCGCCCTGCGCGAAGCGGGGGTCGAGGCCGGCGCACTGACCAGCGGCAACACGCCTGAGGAAACCGATGCCGTGTGGGAGGCGCTGGAGGCCGGCCGGCTGAAGCTGCTCTACATCGCGCCCGAACGCCTGTCCGCCGGGTCCTCCCTCGGGATGCTGCGCCGCATCGGCGTGAACCTGATCGCCGTGGACGAGGCGCATTGCGTTAGCCAATGGGGCCACGATTTCCGTCCCGACTACCTGCGGATCGGCGAATTGCGCCGCGCGCTGAATGTGCCTCTGGCGGCCTTCACCGCCACCGCCGACGCCGAAACCCGCGCCGAGATTGTCGAGCGTCTGTTCGACGGCCAACCGCCGCAAACCTTCCTGCGCGGGTTTGACCGGCCCAACATCCACCTGGCCTTTGCCGCGAAAAACAACCCGCGCCAGCAGATCCTGAGCTTCGCCGCCGCCCGCAAAGGCCAGTCCGGCATCGTCTATTGCGGCACCCGCGCCAAGACCGAGGCGCTGGCCCAGGCCCTGCGCGAGGCTGGCCATGCCGCCTGCCACTATCACGGCGGGATGGAGGCCGACGACCGTCGCCACACCGAAACCCGCTTCCAGCGCGAGGACGGCCTGATCGTCGTCGCCACGGTCGCCTTCGGGATGGGCATCGACAAGCCCGACATCCGCTGGGTCGCCCACGCCGACCTGCCCAAATCCATCGAGGCGTATTACCAGGAAATCGGCCGCGCGGGTCGTGACGGCGCCCCCGCCGAAACCCTGACCCTGTTCGGCCCCGATGACATCCGCCTGCGCCGCGCCCAAATCGACGAGGGGCTCGCCCCGCCCGAACGCCGCTCTGCCGATCACGCCCGCCTGAACGCCCTGCTGGGTCTGGCCGAGGCTCTGCACTGTCGGCGCGCCACCCTGCTGCGCTACTTCGGGGAAACCGAGGTGAAGTGCGGCAACTGCGATCTGTGCGACTCTCCGCCCGAAATCTTCGACGGCACGCAGCCCGTCCGCATGGCCCTGTCCGCCATCCTGCGGACCGAGGAATGGTACGGCTCGGGCCACCTGATCGACATCCTGCTGGGCAACCTGACCGACCGCATCCGCGAGAAAGGGCACGACACGCTGCCCACCTTTGGCGTCGGACGCGAGTATGACAAACGCCAGTGGCAGGCGATTTTCCGGCAGATGATGGGGCACGACCTGATCCGCCCCAACCCCGACCGCCACGGCGCGCTGCAAATGACCGAGGCCGCCCGCCCGATCCTGCGCGGCGAGGCCCAGATCGACCTGCGCCGCGACACCATCCGCGACGCGCCCCGCCGCCCCGCCGTCAAGGCGCTGGTCTCGGACGAGGACGCGCCGTTGCTCTCTGCGCTCAAGGCCAAACGCCGCGCGCTGGCCGAGGCCGCGAACGTCCCCGCCTACGTCATCTTCAACGACCGCACCCTGATCGAGATGGCCGAGCGCCGCCCCACCACGCTGGACCAGATGGCGGGCGTCAGCGGCGTTGGCGCGAAAAAACTGGAACGCTACGGCGACACTTTCCTTGAGGTGATCACTGGCGCGGCCGAGGCCGTCCACCCCCAGCGTCGCAAACTGGCCGGGCGCGAGGCAGGCAGCCTTTATGACCGACTGCTCGAGGTGCAGGCCGATCTGTCGCGTGGCGAGGACGGGCTGGACAAACCACTCAGCTGTTCGGCCTCGCTCTTGGCCAAGATCGCGCAGACCCGCCCGCAGGACGATGCCGCGATGGTGCGTATCCTTGGCGACCGGCGGGCCGAACGCTTTGGCGCGGCCTTTCTGGACGTTCTGCGCGAAGCCGGTTAGAACTGTTCTAAACCAACAGGAGCCACCATGCTGATCGTCGTATCCCCCGCCAAAAAGATCGACACCACCCCGGTGACCGGCCTGACGCCGACCAAACCGCAATTCCAGGCAAAGGCCGCCGAACTGGTCCAGGTCGCGCGGGATCTGTCGACGGGCGATCTGCAAAAGCTGATGCATATCAGCGATGCGCTGGCCAAGCTGAACTACGAGCGGTTCCGCGATTTCGACACGCTGGACAGCAAACCCGCCGCGCTGGCCTTTGCCGGCGATACCTATGTGGGCCTTGAGGCGGGTTCGCTCGAACCAGACGAGATGGACTGGGCCCAAAGCCATTTCCGCATCCTGTCTGGGCTTTACGGCCTGCTGCGCCCGCTGGACGCCATCCGCCCCTACCGGCTGGAAATGGGCAGCCGCCTGAAAAACCCGCGCGGCAAAACGCTTTATGACTTCTGGGGCACCGACATCGCACAGGCGCTGAACGCGCAGGCCGAACAGCTGGGCACCGACGTGCTGGTCAACTGCGCCAGCCAGGAATATTTCGGCGCGGTCGACACCAAGGCGCTGTCGTTGCGCGTCATTTCCCCCGTCTTCATGGAGGAAAAGCCCGGCGGCCCGAAGATCGTCAGCTTCTACGCGAAACGCGCACGCGGCGCGATGGCACGCTACATCATCCAGCGCCGCCTGACCGACCCCGCCGCCCTGACCGAGTTCGACACCGGCGGCTATCGCTACAGCCCCGAGATGTCGGAGCCCGACCGCCCCGTCTTCATCCGCAGCGCTCAGGTGGCCGAGGCCGCCTGATCCGCCTCGCTCACCGGTGCCTGTGCGGCGGGCGGCCGGTGACGGACCAGCGCCTCCAGAATCGCGGATTTGCGCAGGGGTTTGGTCAGGTAGAAATCCAGACCAGCCGCCAGGATACCTTCGCCGTCCCCCTCCATCGCGTGGGCGGTCATCGCGATGATCGGCACGTGGCCGCCGCTGTCGGCCTCCAACTCGCGTATCTTCCGCGTGGCTTCCTTGCCGTCCATGCCGGGCATCGAGATGTCCATGAACACTACGTCCGGTTTCATTGATTGGTACAGCGCCAGCGCCTCGGCCCCGTCATTGGCAAAGGACAGGTCGATCCGCGCGTCCTTGACCATCTTGCGGAATACCAGCTGGTTCGTCCGGTTATCCTCGGCCGCCAGAACCCGCATCAGGCGCGCGTCGGTGGGTGGGGCGGCGCTGGTTTTCTCGGGGTCAGGCGCGTCGATGTCGGCCCCCAGCGCCTGCAGGCGGGCGAACAGGTCGCGGCGCGGGATCGGCTTTTGCATGATCGCCTGCACAAAAGCGCGGCCGCGGTTCATCTCGGCATAGGTCGAGTTCGAGCTGAACAGCAGGATCGGCACCTGACTGCCGCGGTCGCGGATGGCACGGGACAGCTCGATCCCGTCCATTTCGGGCATGTTGTGATCAGTCAGCACCACGTCGAAACTGTCGTCCAGCATGTCCAGCGCCTCTGCCCCGCTGGCGCAAACCTGCGTCTCAATCCCAAGGATCGCCATCTGCTTGGCCAGGATTTCGCGGTTCACCGACAGGTCGTCGACTACCATCGCCTTTTTCAGTTTTTCCGGCAGTACCGGCGCCGCGTCGATGGCATCAGTCGCAGGCAGAGTGATCCGGAACCCAAAGGCAGAGCCGACCCCCTCTTCGCTGTCCACCCAGATGCTGCCCTGCATCAGGTCGATCAGGCGCTGCGTGATCGCCAGCCCCAGCCCGGTGCCTTCGAACTTGCGGTTCCGCTCGTCCTCGACCTGGTTGAACTCGCCAAAAATGTGCTCGACCTTGTCGGCGGGAATGCCGATGCCGGTGTCCTCGATCGTGACGTGGACATGGGTGTCCAGGCTTTCACCGGGTTGCACGCCGACCACCCGAACCAGCACGTGGCCCTCTTGCGTGAACTTCACCGCGTTGCCCAGAAGGTTGGTCAGAACCTGCCGGATGCGGCCCGGATCGCCGATGAACATGGTGGGCAGGAACAGGTCGTAATCCACCAGCAGGTCGATGTTCTTGTCCCGCGCCAGCGGCTGCAGCAGCATGACGATCTCGTGGATGCACCGTTCCAGATCGAAGGGCTCGGGGTGCAGCTCCAGCTTCTTGGCCTCGATCTTCGAGTAGTCCAGCACGTCGTTGATGATGACCAGCAGCGCCTCGCCCGAGGATTTGATGGTCTGCACATATAGCTGCTGTTCCTGCGACAGCGGCGTGTCGGACAGCAGCTCGGCCATGCCGACGACCCCGTTCATGGGGGTGCGGATTTCGTGGCTCATATTGGCCAGAAAGGCGGATTTGGCGCGGCTGGCGGCCTCGGCCTTGGCGCGCGCCTCTTTCAGCTCTTTCTCGTATCGGACGGTTTCGGTGATATCCAGCGCCAGGCTGACCACGTCGCCGCCGTGGCCGCGTTGGTCGATCAGCTTGATGTAGGTGTCGTTCCACAGCCGCACCACGATCGGCGGCGGCGACGGCGTTTCCCAGCGTTTCTGCATCATCGCGCGCCAGTTGGCCGGGGCGTAGTCGCCGATGTTGACGATGCCTTCCTCGGTCATCAGCTGCAGGATGCGGGCGTAAGATACGCCCGGGGCGATCTCCTCCAGCCCGTCGAAAACCGCCAGGTAGGCGTGGTTCGCGGCGATCAGGTGGCTGTCCACGTCGAAAAACGCGAACCCGTCCTGGATCGTCTCGATCGAGTGCCACAGGCGCCGCTCGGCGATCTCGACCTTCTGGTGCGCCACCGTCAGGTCCGAGCGTACCTGCTGCGCCTCGTTCCGGATGGATTCGACCTGCGCGCGGGTTTCCACGATCTCTTCGGACAGGGCGCGGGCATGACGGCCCAGCGTCTGGTTGGCGGCAAAGAGTTCGGCTTGCTTCAGCTCCAACAGCCGTTCGGCGGCCAAGCGGGCGCGCCTTTCCTCGGCCAGTTTCTGGGCAAGACTCATCTCAGGGTTCCCGGTCATTGCAGAATCGCTGGGCCCGAGATTGGTCCGCCGATGGTGAACATCCGCTTAAAAACGTGAAGACAGTTGAGCGTCTGAATCATTGATTTTGCGAACGGCCCCGTGCCACGATCCCGGCATTGTTGAAGGAGATCTTTGATGCGTCGTTTTCTTATGGCCGCCGTTGCGGCCACCCTTGGCATGGCTCCGGCTTTCGCGGCGGACGAGGTGCCGGAAAAACGCCTGATCGTAACCAGCAACGTGGATTTCTACGGGGCGGATCTGGGCTCGCTGTTCGACACGACCTATCAGGCGTGTATGAACCTGTGCCTGTCCGACGCAAGCTGCCGCGCCTTCACATATAACGGCAAGTCAAAGGCCTGCTTTGCGAAATCCTCGGTCTCGGAACGCAAACCATACGATGGCGCATGGTCGGCCGAGGTGGTGGACACCTCGCAATCGGTCAAGGATCTGGCGGCGAAACGCGCCCCCGATCTGGTCTTCATCAACGAATACGATATGCGTGCCGCCCGCGATCTGGCGCGTGACATTGGCGGCACCCACCCGTCGGGCCAATACGTTCCAAAGGATCTGCTGACCGCTGCCCAAGAGCGCCTGAAAGAGCAAGACTGGCTGAACGCGATGCGCTGGACCGGGGCGGCCCTCAGCCATCTGGACCGAGGCGATTTGTGGGCCGAATACGCCCGTCTGAACCTGACAATCGAGCCCGCGAACAACTCCGAGCGTAGCAAGTATTCGAACCGGGGACGGTTGGCCGCGATCAACGCCTACCTGCGTGCGGAAAACGCCGCCCAGCAGGTCACCGCGCTGCAAATCATGGCCGAAGGGATGGAGCGCACCGACCGTGGCCGTCAGATGATCCCCGCGCTGCGACTGGCGCTGGACCTGCAGCCCAATCGCCAGGACATCTCGGATGCGCTGGACGGGGCGATCGGCAAATACGGGTTCCGCGTCGTTGAACACAAGGTCGAAAGCGATCTGGCCGCCCCGCGCATCTGTGCCGAATTCTCCGAGTCGCTGGTCACCAGCGGCGTCGATTATTCGACCTATGTGCGCCTGCCGTCGGCAGGTCTGAACGTGGTCGCAAACGACACCTCGGTCTGTGTCGAGGGGGTCGAGCATGGTAGCCGCTACCGCATCACTTTCCGCCAGGGCCTGCCCGCCGCCAGCGGCGAGCAGATGGCCAAGGACATCGACCTGACGGTCTATGTCCGCGACCGCAGCCCCGCGGTTACGTTCCCCGGCCGTGGCTATGTGCTGCCCCGCACCGCCGACGCAGCGCTGCCCATCGAAACGGTCAACCTGTCCCGCGTTGATCTGAAACTGCGCCGGGTCAGCGACCGCAACCTGCTGCGCGCCATCCAGGAAAGCTATTTCGGCCGCCCGCTTTCGTATTGGGAGGACGAGGATTTCGCCGACAACATCGCCGAAGAGGTCTGGTCCGGCACCGGCGACGTCGCCGAAGAGATGAACCGCGACATGACCACCCGCCTGCCCATCGGCGAGATGATCCAGGACCTGCCCGCCGGCATCTATGCCCTGTCGGCCAGTATTCCGGGCACTGATCCCTACGATCACCCCGCCGCGACGCAATGGTTCGTGCTGTCCGATCTGGGCGTCAGCAGCCTGTCCGGCACCGACGGGATGCACGTCTTTGTCCGTTCGCTGGCGAATGCCGGGGCGGAACCCGGCCTGACCGTGACCCTGTTGTCCAACGCCAACCGCGTGCTGGGCACCACCACCACCGACGAAAACGGCCACGCCCAGTTCGAGGCAGGGCTGATCCGTGGCACCTCGGGTGCCGCACCCGCGCTGCTGGTGGTCGAGAAAGGCGATCAGGACATCGCCTTCCTGTCGCTGAAGGACCCGGCGTTCGATCTGTCCGACCGTGGCGTCGAGGGCCGCGAACCGGCCCCGCCCATCGACGTGTTCGCCGCCACCGACCGTGGTGCTTACCGCGCTGGTGAAACCGTCTACATGACCGTGCTGACCCGCGACGGGCTGGCCCATGCCCTGACCGACCTGCCGATCACCGCGATCCTGACCCGCCCGGACGGCGTTGAATATGCCCGCCACCTCTCGGTTCAGGATGCGCAGGGCGGCCATGTGCTGCAAATGCCCATCGGCTCGACCGCGCCGCGCGGCACGTGGAAGGTGGACATCAAGGCCGACGTCAACGCCGCCCCGCTGGCCACCGCGAAATTCCTGGTCGAGGACTTCCTGCCCGAACGGATCGACTTTGCCATGGACCTGCCCGAAGGCACCCTGCGCCTTGCCGACATGCCCGAGATGAAGATCACCGCCCGTTACCTGTTCGGCGCCCCCGGGGCCGGGCTCAAGGCCGATGGGATGATCCTGCTCAGCGAGGCCCGCAGCCTCGACACCTTTCCCGGCTACCGCTTTGGCCGCTATGACCGGCCCTTCACCGCGCGCACCCAGTACCTGAGCGCCGAGGACACCGATGCCGATGGCGTCACCACCTTGCCCATCATGTCCGACATGATCGAGGACACCTACGGCCCGATGACCGCCCGCATCGTCGTCAACATGTACGAAGGCTCGGGCCGTCCGGTGCAGCGCGAAATCCAGCGCATCTTGGCCCCCGAAAAGCCGCTGATCGGGATCAAGCCGCTGTTCAACGATGTCCTCCCCGAAGGGACCGAGGCCGCGCTGCAACTGATGGCGCTGGACGCCTCCCTGGCCCCCGCCGCCATGCCCGTGCGCTGGACGGTGAACCGGGTCGAGACGCGCTATCAGTGGTATCAGGAATGGGGCAGCTGGAACTGGGAACCGATCACCACCCGGTCCCGCGTCGCCTCGGGCGAGGTCACGCTGGGCACCGACCCGCTGACCGTGACCGCCCCCGTGCAGTGGGGGCGTTACGAGCTGATCGTCGAAAGCACCGAGGATGACAGCGTCTCGGCCGCGACCGAGTTCTACGCCGGTTGGTACGCCCCCGCCGATGTCACCACCACCCCCGACACGCTGGAGCTGTCGCTGGATCAGCCCGGCTATCACTCCGGCGACACCGCGACCCTGCGCATCGTGCCGCGCTATGCGGGCACCGCGCTGGTCACCGTGATGTCCAACCGCGTGATCGCCATGAAAACCGTCGAGGTCACCGAGGGCGAGAACCTGATCCCGCTTGAGGTCACCGAGGAATGGGGCGCCGGCGCCTATGTCACCGCCTCGGTCATCCGGCCGATGGACGTGGCCGCAGGCCATAACCCCGCCCGCGCGCTGGGCCTGTCCTACGCCAAGATCGACCCCGGCGCGAAACAGCTGTCCGTGACGGTTGAGGCCCCCGAACAGGCCGACCCGCGCGGCACCCTTTCTGCCGCGGTCAAGGTCGAGGGCGTGGCCGCAGGCGACACCGCCTATGTCACCGTGGCCGCCGTCGATGTGGGTATCCTGAACCTGACCGGCTTCAAATCCCCTGATCCGTCCGCTCATTACTTCGGGCAGCGCCGTCTGGGCGTCGAGATCCGCGACGTCTATGGCCGCCTGATCGACGGCATGAACGGCGCGATGGGGCTGGTGCGCTCGGGCGGTGACGCCGGTAACGGGGCGCGCTTCCAGTCGCCTCCGCCGACCGAGGAGCTGGTCGCCTATTTCAGCGGCCCCGTTCAGGTCGGCCCCGATGGCCGGGCGCAGGTCGCCTTTGACCTGCCCGCCTTCAACGGCACCGTCCGCCTGATGGCCGTGGCGTGGTCCGACACCGCCGTCGGCCAGGCCCAAGCCGATGTGCTGGTGCGCGATCCCGTGGTCGTCACCGCCAGCCTGCCGCGTTTCCTCGCCCCCGGCGACACCTCGCGCCTGATGTTGGAGATTGTCCACGCCACCGGCCCCGCAGGCCGCATGGGTCTGGACGTCACCGCCGATGGCCTGACCCTCAGCGCGCCGCCGCCCTCGGGCCTGGACCTGGCCGAGCATGGCAAGACCGTGCTGCGGTTGCCCGTCACCGCGGGCGAAGTGGGCGATCACACGATCCGCATCGCCCTGACCACGCCGGATGGCAAGCAGTTGGTCAAACAGCTGACCGTCCCGATCCGTCAGAACGACCCGGCGATTTCCACCACCCGCCGGTTCGAGCTGGCCGCAGGCAAGACTTTCACCCTCGACACCAACGTCTTTGCCGGGCTGCGCAGCGGCACTGGTCTGGCCACCTTCACCGCTGGGCCGCTGGCCCAGCTGAACGCGCCCGCACTGCTGGCCTCGCTCGACCGCTACCCCTATGGCTGCACCGAGCAAGTCACCAGCACCGCGATGCCGCTGCTCTACCTGTCCTCGGTCGCGCAGGCGATGGGGCTGGGTGGGGTCATCGACATCGACAAGCGCATCAATCAGGCGGTGGAACGCGTGCTGACCCGTCAGGGCTCCAACGGTGCCTTCGGGCTGTGGAGCGCGTCGTCCGGTGATTTCTGGCTGGATGCCTATGTCACGGATTTCCTGTCCCGCGCCCGCGCCGCCGGGTATCCGGTGCCGGACCTTGCCTTCCGCATCGCGCTAGACAATCTGCGCAACCAGCTGAATTATTCCGCCGATTTCGATTACGGCGGCGATGCACTGGCCTATGCGCTGATGGTTCTGGCCCGCGAAGGGGCCGCCTCGATGAGCGACCTGCGCTACTACGCCGACGTGAAGGGCGACGCGTTCAGCACCCCAATGGCCGCCGCTCAGGTCGCTGCCGCGCTGGCCATGTACGGCGATCAGACACGCGCCGACGCGATGTTCACCCGCGCCGCCCGCATGATCCAGCCCGAAGAAGGCAACAGCGCCGCCGTCTGGCGCGCTGACTACGGCTCGAACCTGCGGGATACCGCCGCCGTTCTGGCCCTCGCGGTCGAGGCTGGCTCCTCTGCCATCGACGCCTCGGCGCTGGCCGGCCGCATCGCGCAGACCAACCGCACGCTCTCGACCCAGGAAAGCGCTTGGGCGCTGATGGCCGCGCACGCGATGGTGCAGGACCCCGGCGTTTCCGGGATCGAGATCGACGGCACCCCGGCCTCGGGTCCGCTGGTCCGGATGCTGCAGGATAACCTGTCTGTCCAGCCCGCCGCGATCCGCAACACCCGTGCCAACCCGGTGCAAATCACGCTGACAACCACCGGCGTGCCCGATCATGACGTTACTGCGGGCGGCTACGGCTACCGCATCGAACGGGCCTACTTCACCACCGAAGGGCAACCGCGCGATCTGGCCTCGGTCAAGACCGGCGAGCGTCTGGTCGCGGTGCTGACGGTGACCCCGTTCGAAAAGGGCGGCGCGCGACTGATGGTCAACGACCCGCTGCCTGCGGGGCTTGAGATCGACAACCCGTCGCTGTTGCGCTCGGGCGATGTGCGCGCGCTGGACTGGCTGGACCCGGCCAACACCGAGATGGCCGAGTTCCGCGATGACCGCTTCATCGCAGCCGTCGACTGGCGCACGGACAAGCCGTTCCAGCTGGCCTATATCGTCCGCGCGATCAGCCCCGGCACGTTCCACCAGCCCGCCGCCACCGTCGAGGACATGTACCGTCCGCAATACGCGGCCAACACCTCGTCGGGCAGCGTGACCATCGCAGAATGACACGGCTGGCCCCCTTCGCGCTGGTCCTGGCCCTGTGGGCCGGGGCCGCCGCGCGCGATGCGGTCGATGACTGGGTGGCGCGCACCGATCTGCCCGTGACGGTCGTCGAACACTCGACCGAGGTGCGCGACCGCAACGGCATCCTGCTGCGCGCCTATACGGTAGCGGATGGTCGGTGGCGCTTGCCGGTCAGCGCAGATCAGGTCGATCCGCGCTTCATCCGGATGCTGCTGGCCTACGAGGACGGGCGTTTCTACGACCATTCCGGCGTCGATGCGCTGGCCCTGCTGCGCGCCACCGGGCAGGCTGTTCTGAACGGGCGCGTTGTCTCGGGCGGCTCGACCCTGACCATGCAGGTGGCCCGCCTGCTGGAAAACGGCCCCACCGGGCAATGGCGCGGCAAGCTCCGCCAGTTGCGCGTCGCCCTCGCGCTGGAACGGCACCTGACCAAGGCGCAGATCCTGAACCTGTACCTGTCGCTGGCCCCCTATGGCGGCAATATCGAAGGCATCCGCGCCGCCACGCTGGCCTGGTTCGGCAAGGAACCCACCCGCCTGACCCCGGCCGAGGCCGCCCTGCTGGTCGCCCTGCCGCAAGCGCCCGAGGCGCGCCGCCCCGACCGCCCCGGCAACAGCGCCGCCGACGCCCGCGAACGCGTGTTGCAACGGATGCAAGAGGCCGGCGTTCTGACCGCCGAGAACCTGCAAGCCGCCCGTCTTGACCCGGTCCCCACCGCGCGCCAGCCGTTCCCCTCGCTGGCTCCGCACGTCGCCGACCGCATGATCTCCGCCGCCCCCGACCGGCAGCGCCACGACCTGACGCTGGACTCCATCCTGCAATCCCAGCTCGAGGCGCTGGCCACCGACGCCCTGCGCGGCAAACGAGGGGAGCTGTCCATCGCCCTCCTCGCCGCCCGGATCGAGGACGGAGAGATCCTCGCCTCCGTCGGCTCGGCTGGCTACGCACCGGGGCAGGGGCAGGGCTTTATCGACATGACCACGGCGCTGCGCTCGCCGGGGTCCACGCTGAAGCCGCTGGTCTACGCGATGGCCTTCGACCAAGGGCTGGCGCATCCCGAAACCCTGATCGACGACCGCCCCGTCAGCTTTGGCCGCTACGCTCCGCAAAACTTTGACGGCCAGTTCCGTGGCCAGATCAAGGTCGCCGACGCCCTGCGCCAGTCGCTGAACATCCCCGTCGTGCTGCTGACCGACCAGCTGGGCCCCCTGCGCCTGATGTCCGCGCTGCGCCAGTCCGGTGCGCAGCCGGTGATCCCCGGCGGGAAACCCGGCCTTGCCGTTGCTTTGGGCGGAGTCGGCGTCACCCTGCGCGATCTGGTCCAGCTTTACGCCGGTCTGGCCAATGGCGGGCAGGCCGTCGCGCTGCACGAAACCGGCGCGGCGCAACCCGGCGCGCGCTTTGTCAGCCGCTCGGCGGCGTGGCAGGTCGGCTATATCCTGTCCGGAATGACCCCGCCCCCCGGCGCGCCCGCGAACCGGCTGGCCTACAAGACCGGCACCTCTTACGGGCACCGCGATGCCTGGGCGATCGGCTTTGACGGCACCCATGTGATTGGCGTCTGGATCGGCCGCCCCGATGGCACCCCCGTACCCGGCGCCTTCGGCGGAGACGTCGCCGCCCCCGTCCTGTTCGAGGCGTTTCAGCGCCTCAAACCCCAGCTGGACCCGCTGCCGCCCCCGCCGCCCGAAACCCTGCTGGTCACCGCCTCGCTGTTGCCGCAACCCCTGCGCCGGTTCCGGGGCCGAGACGCCGCGTTCCTGCCCGATGCCGACGCGCCGAAACTGGCCTTCCCGCCGGATGGCGCGCGCCTGCCGCTGGACTCGCACGGGCTGGTCGTCAAACTCCGCGATGGCCGCCCGCCATTTACCCTCCTTGCCAACGGCCAACCCATTCTGACCGGCGGCCGCGACCGAGAGGTGATGCTGCCCGCGATGGGCAAGGGCTTTGTCACCCTGTCGGTGATCGACGCGCAGGGGCGGTCGGACCGGGTGAATATCCGCGTCGACTGAGGCCAACGAAAAAGGGCGGGGAAAATCCCGCCCTTTTTGCATACGTTAGCGTATGGATTAGATGCGCTCGATCGCGATGGCGATACCCTGACCGCCGCCGATGCACATGGTGATCAGGGCCTTCTTGCCGCCGATCCGCTCCAGCTCGTACAGGGCCTTCACGGTGATCAGCGCGCCGGTGGCGCCGATCGGGTGACCCAGGGCAATCGCGCCGCCGTTCGGGTTTACCTTGGCGGTGTCCAGACCCAGACCGTTGTTCACGGCAATCGCCTGTGCGGCGAAGGCTTCGTTCGATTCGATCACGTCGAAATCGCTGATCTTCAGGCCGGTCTTGGCCATCAGGTTTTCCACGGCGGGGACCGGGCCGATGCCCATCACCTCGGGGCGGACGCCGGCATGGGCGTAGCCGATCACGCGGGCCTTGGGCTTCAGCCCGGCCTTTTCAGCGGCATCCGCGCGCGCCAGAACCAGCGCGGCAGCACCGTCGTTCAGGCCCGAGGCGTTCCCTGCGGTGACCGAGCCGTCCTTCTTGAACGCGGGGCGCAGACCAGCCAGGGTTTCCACGGTGGTGGCCTTGGCGTGTTCGTCGGTGGCAAAGGCGACCATGTCGCGCTTGACCTTCACTTCGACCGGCACGATCTGGCTGGCGAAATGGCCTTCGGCAATCGCGGCCAGCGCACGGCGCTGCGATTCAGCGGCAAAGGCATCCATCTGTTCGCGGGTGACGTTATGCTCGCACGCGACGTTTTCTGCGGTGATGCCCATGTGGCCGGTGCCGAACGGGCAGTTCAGCGCGCCCAGCATCATGTCGATGGTGCGGACGTCGCCCATCTTTTGGCCCCAGCGCTGCTCGGGCACGATGTAGGGCGAGCGCGACATGTTCTCGGCACCGCCGGCAACGGCGAAATCGGCGTCGCCCAGCATCAGCGACTGGGTGGCCGAGACGATGGCCTGCGCGCCGGACCCGCACAGGCGGTTCACGTTCATCGCGGGGGTGGTGTTGGGGATACCGGCATCCACGGCGGCGACGCGGGACAGGTACATATCGCGCGGCTCGGTGTTGATGACGTGGCCAAAGACGACGTGGCCAATCTGACCCGGCTCAACCCCGGCGCGCGCCATGGCTTCCTTGGTCACGATGGCGCCCAGCTGGGTCGGAGCGACCCCCGCCAGCGAGCCACCGAAGGTGCCGATTGCCGTGCGCACACCGTCCAGAATTACGATATCGGTCATTTGCTTTCTCCCGCAGAGTGAAATCACGCGGAAGCTATCTGATCTGCCCATTCGAAGACAGAAAAATCTGGCCCACCGCCGCTATGACGGTGGGGCGTTTTCACTCAGTCGGGGTGAAAATGTTACTTTGCGTCAACTCGCGCAGAAGGCGCAGCACGCCCGGCTCTGCGGATGCATCATTTTTGGGCAGACCCGCCGCGCCCTGCAGGAATTCGGGCATCAGTTTCTGGGCTTGGGATGGGTCGATTTTCTCGTAGAACATGGCGTTTCCTCCGTTGAACCATGTTCTGAGGCTGCGCCCGGTTGGGCGCGCAAATACGGCGCGGCGCGTGGCGGGATTGTGACTTATCCCTAAGGTTTTACGGGTTCGCCAGCAGCGTGGCGCGGCCCTTCGCCTCCAGTGTCCAGACCTCGCGTCCCTCGAACACCGCTGCCGTGATCGGCCGGCCATAGCCCGCGCCGCTGTCCAGATTGACACGGTTGCCGTGATGCTCGGGCGCCTCGACGGCGGTATGGCCGTGCACCACAAGCCAGGGATGTGCGCGGGTGTCGTTCAGGAAATCACCCCGGATCCACATCTGGTCATCGCGCGTCTGATCCTTCAGCGCGACCCCGGGCCGGATGCCCGCATGGACGAACAGCAACGCGCCCGCCTCGTGGTGCAGCGGCAAACCCTTCAGAAACGCCAGATGAGCCGGGGGCACCACCTGCCGCGCCTCCTCCAGCAGGGCTTCGATCGGGCGGTCCAGATCCTGCATCCCGTACGAGGCCAGCGTCGCCTTGCCGCCGATGCGCGGGCCGCTCCACGGGACACCCGACAGGATGCGCGGGTCATGGTCCGCGCCGCGTTCCAGAAAGCCGACAAACAGGTCGTCGTGGTTGCCGCTCAGCACCGTCCAGTCGCGCCCCTCGGCCTGGCCCTGCATCAGTCGCTCGATCACCTGGCGGCTGCCAGCCCCCCGGTCCACCAGATCGCCGACAAAGACGATCTTGGCGTCCGGACCGCCATCCGCCTCGATCCGAGACAGGGCGGTTTCCAGCATCTCCAGCTGTCCGTGAATGTCGCCAACGGCGTAGATCGGGGTCATGCGGCCTCCTGAATTTTCGGCACCCTAGGCCAGCGGCGCGGGGTCGTCCAGCGGGGTCAGAATCGTGCGCAACTGCGCCCGCAGCCATTGATGTGCGGGGTCGTGGCTGAACCGCCGGTGCCACGCCATGCACAGCGGCACGATCGGCACCTGCATCGGCGGCTCGTACAGCTCCAGCCCCACGCGCGGCGCCATCCGCTGCGCCAGAGAGCGCGGCAAAAGAGCGATCAGATCGCTGGCCGCCACCGCGTTATAGACCCCCGAAAACACCGGCAGGGTCATCACCACCCGCCGTTCCCGTCCCAGCCGCGCCAGCGCCGCGTCGCCCATGCCCTTCAGGTTGCCATCGGGGGAAAACAGCACGTGTCCCATGTCGCAAAACAGGTCCAGCGGCACCGTGTCCCCCGGCACCAGCCCGGCATGGGCCAGCCGAGGGTTCCCCGTCCGCGCGATCACCGCAAAGCGGGAATGGAACACCACCTCCTGCTCGGCCCAGGGCGGCAGCTCTAACCGGGGGATCAGCGCCACGTCCACGCCGAACGTGTCCAGCGACTCGATATAGCTGTCGGGCACCAGGTTCACCAACTGCACCTGCACCAGCGGCGCCACGCGCGCCAGATGCTCGGCCAGTTGCGGCATCAGCAGTTCCGCGAAATAGTCCGAGCCCGAGATCTTGAACGCCATTTCGGCCCGCGCCGCATCGAACCCGTCGGGGCCACGCAGCAGGGCCTCGGTCTGGTTCAGCAGATCGCGCAGCGGCCCCTGCATCGCCGAGGCAAACTCGGTCGGCCGCAGGTTCCGCCCCTGCCGCACGAACAGCGGGTCCTTCAGCGCGTGCCGCAACCGCCCCAGCGCCGCCGAGATCGCCGGCTGGGACATATGCAGCCGCTGGGCCGCCGCGACGGTGCTGCCGGTGTCCAGCAGGGCATCCAGCACGCGCAAAAGGTTCAGGTCGAAGGTTCTGAAATTCATGATATGAATATATATCATAAGAACAATTTATTTATCTTATGATATTTTTCGCGCCACCTTCTCTGGTATCGTCAACCCAGGACAACGGAACGCGACATGACCCCATCGCTTTCTTCTCATCAGCCGGACGCGATCACCTGGCTACAGACCACGTATCGCACCCTGTTGCCCGCGGCGGCGGCGCAGGGTCGGTTGTCGGTGTTCGACAGTGTCACCCAACCCGGCGGCGGCCCGCCCCGGCATGTGCACCTTGATGCCGACGAAACCTTTGTCCTGCTCTCCGGAGATGTGTCGTTCTGGCTCGAAGGCGAGACCCTCGCCAAAGGGCCCGGCGACACCGTGTTCGTCCCTCGCGGGGCCGAGCACACGTTTCAGGTCGTCGGGACGCGCCCCGCGCGGATGCTGACCATCCTCAACCCCGGCGGGTTCGAGGGGTTCTTTGCCGAAATGGCTGCGGGGGCGTTCCGCATCCCGCAGGACATGGCGGACATCATCACGATTGCCGAACGGTACAATCTTACCTTCACCGGCCCGCCGCTGGCGGTGAACTAATAAAACAGGGAGAGACAGAATGAAGGGTATTTCTTTTTATTTCATGGTGTTGGCGGTGATCTCCGTCACCTGTGGCATGGCGTTGGGCATCCATATGGCCATCTCGCATGACCACACCTTGGCACCGGTCCACGCGCACCTGAACCTGATCGGTTGGGTGACGATGGCGCTGTTTGCCATCTACTACCACATCGTGCCGCAGGCGGGGCAGGGGCTGTTGGCCAAGATCCACCTGGCCGTCGCCACCGCCGGTGTCGTCACCATCGTCCCCGGCATCGCCTTGGCGATCAC
Organism: Thalassobius vesicularis; assembly: GCF_004799325.1. Lineage (GTDB taxonomy): Bacteria > Pseudomonadota > Alphaproteobacteria > Rhodobacterales > Rhodobacteraceae > Thalassobius > Thalassobius vesicularis. The sequence goes on along the minus strand of NZ_SSMD01000001.1, from coordinate 401,392 downwards.
CAAACAGACCGAGGGCCTGGCCGCCATCGGCTCGATCATCACGCTGGTGTCGATGGTGATCTTCCTGATCACCGTGGTGAAAACCGGCAAAGCGCGCGACTGATCCCAAAGAAAAACCCCCGCCCGGACGAACCGGACGGGGGTATATTCACGTCTGCCAGACAGATCAGACGTTGAATTCCAGCGGCTGGATCTGCTTGAACAGGCCGGTTGCGGCCAGTTCGGCCAGCACTTCGGGCTTGGCTGCTTCGTCCATGTACAGGATGGCGATCGCCTCACCACCGGCTTTCGCGCGGCCCAGGGTGAAGTTGGCGATGTTCATGCCATGCTTGCCCAGCACGCCGCCCAGGGTGCCGATGATGCCCGGCACGTCCTCGTTGGTGGTGTACAGCATGTGCTCACCAACTTCGGCGTCGATGTTGATGCCCTTGATCTGGATGAAGCGCGGCTTGCCGTCCGAGAACACGGTGCCCGCGATCGAGCGTTCGCGCTTGTCGGTCACCACGGTGACTTTCACGTAGCCTTCGAACGCGCCCGACTTGTCCTGGTTGGTGGTCGAGATCTGAACGCCACGCTCTTTGGCGACGACCGGGGCCGAAACCATGTTCACGTCGGGGTTCGACTTCTTCATGATGCCCGCCACGACCGAGCAGTTCAGCGCCGGCAGGTTCATGGTCGAGACAACGCCATCGTACAGGATGTTGATCGCCTTGATCGGCTCGTCGGTCAGCTGACCGATGAAACCGCCCAGGTGACCCGCCAGGGCAACCCAGGGGCCCATGACCTTGGCTTCTTCGGCGGTCATCGAGGGCAGGTTCAGCGCGTTTTCAACAGCGCCGTCCAGCAGGTAGTTCGACATCTGCTCGGCGACTTGCAGCGCCACGTTTTCCTGCGCTTCCGAGGTCGACGCGCCCAGGTGCGGGGTGCAGACGACGTTCGGCAGGCCGAACAGCACGTTGTTGGTTGCCGGCTCTTCCGAGAACACGTCAAACGCCGCGCCAGCCACGTGGCCCGACTTGATCATGTCGGCCAGGGCTTCTTCGTCAACCAGGCCACCGCGGGCACAGTTGATGACGCGAACGCCCTTCTTGGTCTTGGCCAGGTTTTCACGCGACAGGATGTTGCGGGTGCCGTCGGTCAGCGGAACGTGCAGCGTGATGAAGTCCGAACGCTTCAGCAGCTCTTCCAGCTCGACCTTCTCGACGCCCATCTTGGCGGCTTTTTCGTCCGACAGGAACGGGTCGAACGCGATGACCTTCATCTTCAGGCCCAGGGCGCGGTTGCACACGATGCCACCGATGTTGCCCGCGCCGATGACGCCCAGGGTCTTGGCGGTCAGCTCGACGCCCATGAACTTCGACTTTTCCCACTTGCCAGCCTGGGTCGAGGCATCCGCCTCGGGGATCTGGCGGGCCACGGCGAACATCAGCGCGATGGCGTGCTCGGCGGTGGTGATCATGTTGCCGAAGGGGGTGTTCATGACGATCACGCCCTTCTTGGATGCGGCTTCCTTGTCCACGTTGTCGGTGCCGATACCGGCGCGGCCGACGACCTTCAGCTTGGTGGCTTTTTCCAGCAGGCTCGGGGTCACCTTGGTGGCCGAGCGGATCGCCAGGCCGTCATAGTCGCCGATGACGGCGGCCAGGGCGTCCTTGTCCTTGCCCAGCTCGGGGCGGAAGTCGACTTCGATCCCGCGATCCTTGAAGATCTGGATGGCGGCGTCGGACAGTTTGTCAGAGATCAGAACTTTGGGGGCCATGTCAGTTGGTCCTTACGTCAGAAATTGGGGAAAGAACCGGGCCGCTGGGCGCGAAAATTCTTTCGAAGAATTTTCACCGGAATTTTTTCAAAATTCCGCAGCCGGCGGCCCGGCTGGATCGCTGTCTTATGCCTGTTCTTCCAGGCAGGCCTCGAAGGCCCATTTCAGCCACAGGGTCAGGGCTTCGACATCCGACGCCTCGACCGTTGCACCGCACCACACGCGCAGCCCGGCCGGCGCATCCCGATACGCGCCCACGTCATAGGCGGCGTTGTAGGTTTCCAGCTTCTTGGCCACGGCCTTGGCGAATGCCGCGCCGTCCTTGATGCGGTCGTCGGTGAACTTCAGGCAGACCGAGGTGTTCGAGCGCGTTGCGTCGTCTTCGGCCAGGTTGGCGATCCAGTCGTGACGGTCGCAGAAGTCCCACAGCACCTTGGCGTTGGTGGTCGAGCGCTTGATCAGACCGTCCAGGCCGCCAATCTTGCGGGCCCAGTCCAGTGCGACCAGGTAGTCCTCAACCGCCAGCATCGACGGGGTGTTGATGGTCTCGCCCTTGAAGATACCTTCGATCAGCTTGCCGCCCTTGGTCATGCGGAAGATCTTCGGCATCGGCCAGGCGGGGGTGTAGCTTTCCAGGCGCTCGACGGCGCGGGGCGACAGGATGATCATACCGTGGGCTGCTTCGCCGCCCATGACCTTCTGCCAGCTGAACGTGGTCACATCCAGCTTGTCCCAGGGCAGGTCCATCGCGAACGCGGCCGAGGTCGCGTCACAGATGGTCAGGCCTTCGCGGTCTGCGGGGATCGCATCGCCATTGGCCACGCGCACGCCCGAGGTGGTGCCGTTCCAGGTGAACACGACGTCCTTGTTGAAATCGACGGTCGCGAAATCGACGATCTGGCCGTAGTCCGCGGTCTTCACCACGGCGTCCAGCTTCAGCTGCTTGACGACATCGGTGACCCAGCCGGACCCGAACGATTCCCAGGCCAGCATCTCGACGCCACGGGCGCCCAGCAGGGACCACATGGCCATTTCGACAGCGCCGGTGTCCGAGGCGGGCACGATGCCGATCTTGTAGTCGGCGGGGATGCCCAGCACTTCGCGGGTGCCTTCGATCGCGGCTTTCAGCTTGTCCTTGCCGACAGCGGCACGGTGCGAACGGCCCAGCGGGGCGTCAGCAAGCATATCCAGCGAAAAATGGGGGATTTTGGCGCAGGGGCCAGAGGAGAACCGCGGATTTGCCGGCCGCGATGCCGGGTGTGCAATAGCCATGTAGCTACCCTTCCAGATAAGCGCCTCTCGTTGGGGAGAGGTGTCCCGCTGACGCAGATAATGCCCGCCGGGTTCTTTCACAATGGTGAAAATGCGGCTATAGCGCCGCTTGAGCGCGGATTTGCGACCCCCAACAGCTACGATCGGAAACTTTCCCATGTATGTCGCCACTCTTCTGACTTCGCCGAAGGCCCGGACCCTCGAGGCGGCGCTGCTTGATTCGCTGCGCAACGCGTGGGGCGGTGGCGATGTGGTCTGGCTGGCCGAGGCCGAAGCGGCCGAGTTTTCGCTGACCGCGCTGCCCGACAATCGCTGGGATGTCTGGGCCGACCTGCAACAGATGGGCGTGGACCTTGTGATCCAGCCCGAGCAGGGGCGCCGCAAGAAGATGCTGCTGGCCGACATGGACAGCACCATGATCCAGCAGGAATGCATCGACGAGCTGGCCGACATGGCCGGCGTCGGCGCGCGCGTCAAGGACATCACCGCCCGTGCCATGAACGGCGAACTGGACTTCGAAGGCGCGCTGACCGAGCGCGTCGGCCTGCTGAAGGGCCTGCCCGAAGGCATCATCCAGCAGGTGCTGGACGAACGCATCACCTTCATGCCCGGCGGGGCCGAGCTGGTGGCGACGATGCGCGCGAACGGCGGCTATGCGGCGCTGGTCTCGGGCGGGTTCACGGCCTTCACCGCCAAGGTCGCGGCGGCGCTGGGGTTCGATGAAAACCACGCCAACACGCTGCTGGTCGAGGACGGCAAACTGTCGGGTGACGTGGGCCGTCCGATCCTGGGCCGTCAGGCCAAGGTAGACGCGCTGGAGCGCATCACCGCCAAGCTGGGCATCGCCGAGGCCGACGTGATCGCCGTGGGTGACGGCGCCAACGATCTGGGCATGCTGGGCCGTGCGGGGACGGGCGTTGCGCTGCACGCCAAGCCCTCGGTCGCGGCGGAGTGCGAGGTGCGGATCAACCACGGCGACCTGACCGCGCTGCTGTATGTGCAGGGCTACGCGAAAGCGGATTTCGCGGCTGTGTGAGGCCGGATGGCACTCATCCCGGCGTTGCAAAGGCCGGGATGTCGCACCGTGAGTATTTGGATCAGAAAGAAGCCAGAAGGCCGTTTCAGCGGCTGTATTTCTGTCCCTGACGCAGCCGTTTCAGCAGCCTGAGCGACGGGTATCCGTCCGGTGTCAGCCCCTGCGCGCGTTGGAAATCGCGCACGGCGTCGATCGTCAGCGGGCCGATCCGGCCGTCCACGCCCTTGGTGTTGAAGCCGCGCTCGGTCAGCAGGTGCTGCATTTCCTTGCGTTCAACGAAGGTCAGGGCGCGGTCACCGCGGGGCCAGTTGGCCTGAATCTTCGAGCCGCCTTTCAGGCGGTCGCTGAGGTGGCCGACGCCGATCACGTAGGCGTCGGCAGCATTGTAGGTCTCGATCACCGAGAAGTTCTTGAAGATCAGGAACGCCGCGCCATCCGAGCCCGCCGGTAGCAACAGCGAGGCCTGGCCGTGGTTCGGCACCGCAAGCCCGGACATGTCGGTCACCCCCAGCCGCGCCCATTCCGACGGGGATTTCTGGATTTTGCGGTTGGCCAGCGCGTAGTTGAACTTGGCTGGCAGTTTCACCTCGACGCCCCAGGGTTGGCCTTTCACCCAGCCGTGCCGCGCCAGGTAGGCGGCGGTCGAGGCCAGCGCGTCGGCGGGATTTTCGCTCCAGATGTCGCGTTTGCCGTCGCCGGTGAAATCCACCGCATAGGCCAGGTACGAGGTCGGGATGAACTGTGTGTGCCCCATCGCCCCGGCCCAGGAACCGGTCATGTGCCGCGCGTCCACGTCGCCCGATTGCAGGATCTTCAGCGCCGCGATCAGCTGTTGTTCAAAGAATTTTCCGCGCCGCCCGTCATAGGCCAGCGTGGCCAGCGACTCGACGATGTCGTTCTTGCCGCGGAAGGTGCCATAGGCGCTTTCCAGGCCCCAGATCGCGGCCACCACCTCTTTGTCGACGCCGTATTTCGCCTCGATCTGGCGCAGCACGCGGTTATGGTCGCGCAGGGCCGCCTTGCCGTTCGACACCCGCGTGTCCGAGGCGGCGCTGTCCAGGTATTCCCACAGCGTCTTGGTGAATTCCGACTGGTTGCGGTCGCGCTGGATCACGTCGGTGTTGTACTGCACCCCGTCAAAGGCGCGGTCCAGCGTGCTGTTATGGATGCCCGCCGCATTGGCACGCGCGCGGAACAGCCGGATCCAGCGTTGGAACCCCAGGTTCGAGGTGGACAGGCGCACCTCGGCGCTGGCCAGTTGCGCGTCGGGGCGCGGTTGTGGCCGCAGCGACTCGGTCACGGCGCTAGCCTGTGCCGACGTGCCAAAAGAAAGCAGCGCAGCGGCTGCCAGAATCGTCTTGATGCTCATGCCCGGCCTCGTTGTTCTTGTGGACCTTTAAGCAGAGTCTATCGCGAAACCCGGCCCCGTCAAAGCGCGCAAATGGGCAGGGGCCGCGATCCGCGACCGCCCGCTTATTTGTTCCGCCGGGTGCGTTCGACCTTGCGTTTGACCTTGGCGGCCTTGGCCTTGGCGCGGCCCAGTTGCCGCTTGCCCGGCTTGCCGCGTCCGGCCGAGGGGCCGCGCGGGAAGTCTTTGCCGTCCAGGCTGACAAGCTCCAGCGCGATGCCGCCGGTGACGGGCAGCGCCTCGGTCAGTTTCACGGTGACGCGCTGGCCCAGCCCCAGGGTCAGGCCGGTATCGGCGCCCATCAGCGTGTTGCTTTCGCGGTCGTAGTGGAAATATTCCCGGCCAAGCGAGCGGATTGGGATCAGCCCGTCCGCGCCGGTTTCGTCCATCCGCACGAAGACGCCGAACTTGGCGATGCCGCTGATGCGCCCGGTGAATTCGTTGCCCACACGTTCGGACAGGAAGGCCGCCAGGTAGCGATCCGTCGTGTCCCGTTCGGCCATCATGGACCGCCGCTCGGTATCGCTGATATGCGTCGCCGTGCTTTCCAGCCGCTCGATATCCTCGGGGCTGAGGCCATCATCACCCCATTTATGCGCGCTGATCAGCCCGCGATGCACGATCAGGTCCGAATACCGCCGGATGGGCGAGGTGAAATGCGCGTAGTTCCGCAGCGCCAGCCCGAAATGGCCGAAATTCACCGGGCTGTAATAGGCCTGCGTCATGGCCCGCAGGGTCGAGATGTTGATCAGCTCGTCGAAATCCGTGCCCTCGGCGGCGTTCAGCAGCGCGTTCAGGTGGCGCGTTTGCAGCACCTGCCCCTTGGCCAGCGTCAACCCGGCCGAGGTCGCCGTCTCGCGCAGCGCCTCCAGTTTCTCGGGGCTGGGTTCCTCGTGCACCCGGAACAACAGCGGGGATTTGCGCTGAATCAGCGTCTCGGCCGCAGCCACGTTGGCTAGGATCATGAACTCTTCGATCAGCTTGTGCGCGTCCAGCCGGTCGCGGAAATTCACCGACAGAACCTTGCCTTCGTCCGACAGCACGACCTTGCGTTCCGGCAGGTCCAGGTCCAGCGGCTGGCGGTTCTTGCGGGCGCGATCCAGCAGGGCATAGGCCTCGTAAAGCGGTGCAATCACCTCATCCATCAGGGGCGCGCATTTCTCATTCGGGCTGCCGTCCCGCGCCGCCTGCACCTCTTCGTAATTCAAAGACGCGACCGAGCGCATCAGCCCCCGCTGGAACCGGTGCCCGATCTTGACGCCGTTCGCATCCACCTGCATCCGCACGGCGACACAGGCGCGCGGCACCCCTTCGTGCAGCGAACACAGATCACCCGACAGCCGGTCCGGCAGCATCGGCACCACCCGGTCAGGGAAATAGCTGGAGTTGCCCCGGTTCTTCGCCTCGCGATCCAGCGCGCTGCCCGGTGTGACGTAATGCGCCACATCCGCAATCGCGACCCAGATCACGTAACCACCGGGGTTCTTGGGGTCGTCATCCTCATGCGCCCAGCACGCGTCGTCGTGGTCGCGCGCGTCCGAGGGGTCGATGGTGACCAGCGGCATATCCCGCATGTCCACCCGGCCCGACAGGCCCGCGGGCTTCATCGCATCCGCCTCGGCGATCACCTTGTCGGGGAAATCGTCGGGGATGCCATGCTGGTGAATGGCGATCAGCGACACCGCCTTGGGCGCCGTCGGATCCCCCAACCGGTTCACGATCCGCGCCCGGGGCAGACCCATCCGCCCCTTCGGCCCGCTCTGTTCCGCCTCGACCAGCTCGCCATCCTTGGCCCCGCCAGTGGCCCCCTCGGGCACCAGCCATTCCTTGCCGTCGCCCTTGTCGATCGGGATGATCCGCCCGCCCTCGGCCCCCTTGCGGAAGACGCCCAGCACCTTGTGCGGGTTATGCCCGATCCGCCGCACCAGCCGCGCGGTATAGTGATAGTCCTCGCCCTTGACCTCTTGCACCCGCGCCAGAATGCGGTCGCCCACACCCAACGCCGGGTCGCTTTCGCGCGGGATCAGCAGCACGTTCGGCTCCACGCCCTCGCCCTGCCATTCCATCGGTTGCGCGAACAGATCGCCATCCGGCCCGATCTCGCGGATTTTCAGCACGCTGACAGGCGGCAGCCGATCCGGGTCGCGATAGGTCTTCTTGCGCTTTTCCAGATGGCCCTCGTCCTCCAGCTCCTTGAGGATGCGCTTCAGGTCGATCCGCGCAGCCCCCTTGATGCCAAAGGCCTTGGCGATGTCACGTTTTGCAGAGAGGGTCGGGTTCTCCGCGATCCAATCCAGGATCTCGGATTTCGAGGGCATGTTGCTCATATCTTCCGCCTATCACAGCCGCAAAACGCCGTCATGCGGGAAAACGTCCGACATCCAGAAATCGCCCGCCCCGCCTAGTGATGCGGATTGCCCCCGCGCGCGATCGCCAGATGATGCGCCTGATGGTGCATCCCCGAGGCCATGATCCCGAAGAACCCCAGCCCCCTTAGCCTGGCCTCGTCGCCCTCGATCCCCAGCATCGCACCATATGGCCGCTCCGAGGCTTTCATCCGCATCCCGTCCACGCCATCCATCACCGCCGCATGCGCCACCACCATCCGCTGGATCGAGGCAATCACCCCCGCATCCTCGGACGACACGATGAACGCCATCCCGCCCTTGATCGGCTGCGCCCTCACCACGGCCCGCAACGTGACATTATCCATGTCCACCAGATGCTCGCGCAGCGCATCAATGTTGACCAAGGTCCAATCCGTCGCCGGATCAGCCTCCAGAATCCCCACGATCTCCTGAATGGCGGCAAAGGCCGATTGCCCCGCCTGCGTCGCCTGAACTTCCGCCCCACCACCATGCATCATCGCGTGATCGTGACTCATCTGCTGCGCCGCCACCGGCCCCGCCAACATCACCGCCAAAACCCAACCAAACCGCATCAAAAATCCTCCTGTGTCGCCCCGATCCTGCCCCGTCAAAGCAAACCGGCCAACCCACAATCCCGTCATCGGGCTTCTTCTTTTTGCAAATATCCCGGGGGTCCGGGGGCAGCGCCCCCGGCGTGCGTCACAAATCCGCCGCCCGGTCCACATCCGCCAGCACATCCACCAGCGCCACGCGCCGCCCTTGCAAACTGGCGATGCTGTCCGCCAACGCATGCTCCGAGGACCACCGCACCCCCTTGAACAGCTCCGCCGGCACGGGCCCCTTCAGCCCCACCAGCCAATAGCCCCCGTCCGGCGCCGGCCCGAACACCGCCTCGGCCCGCCCCAAAGCCGCAAAAGCCCGCGCCACATGGGCGCGTGTGACCCCCGGAATATCCGCCCCGATCACGCAGACCGGCCCCCGCGGCATCCCCCGTAACTGCCGCGCCATTCGCTGCCCCAGATCGCCGCGCCCCTGCGGCACCCGCGCGAACCGCCCCGGCCAGACCCGAGACCCAACCGCCCGGTCAGGTGCCACCGCCAGCACCACGCGCCAGCGCGGGTCCTCGATCCGGCGCAGCAGGCGCGCGACCTGATGCCGGAACCACCATGTCGCCGGGATCATGCCGATCTCCCGCCCCAGCCGGGTCTTGACCCGCCCCGGGACCGGCTCTTTCAGCATGATGACCAGCGTCCCTTTCACAAGGTCTGCTCCATCTCGTGGTGATCAATCCCGGCGTCGTCATAGACCGGCCCGCAAACGGCAAAGCCCAGCTTTTCGTAAAACCCGGTCGCATGGACCTGCGCGCCCAGCCGCACCATGCGCAGCCCCTGCGCTCGCAGTCGCGCGATCCCGTCCTGCACCAACGCCGCACCCAGCCCCGTGCCGCGCGCCGCACGCGCCACGCAAATGCGCCCGATCCGGCCCGTGTCCCCGTCGATCAGCAGCCGCGCGGTGCCCACCGGCACCCCGTCCACCCGCGCCAGCAGATGCACGGCCGATCCGTCCAGATCATCCCATTCGTCGGCCTCGGGAACGCCCTGTTCCTCGATGAACACGGTGCGGCGCAGGGCGTGGACCTCGTCCAGCCCCTCGGCCTCCTCGATCTGCCAGTTCACGCGAAATAGTCCCGCAGGATGCGTCCGTAGATCGCCTTCAGCTGGTGGATCTGCGCCACGTCCACTCGTTCATCGACCTGGTGCATGGTCTTGCCGACCAGCCCGAACTCGACCACCGGGCAGTGATGCTGCACGAACCGCGCGTCCGAGGTTCCGCCGCTGGTCGACAGCACCGGCTCCACGCCCGTTTCGGCCTGCACCGCCGCGCTGACCATCTGCGACAGCGGCCCCGGCGGCGTGACAAAGCTCTCGCCCGAGACCTTCACCTTCATCTCGACCCGCACGTCGTATTCAGCCGCCACGCGGTCCGCTTCGGCCTGCAACCACTCGGTCAGGCTGGCGCTGGAATGCGCGTCGTTGAAGCGGATATTCGCGGTCGCCTTGCACTGCGCCGGAATGACGTTGGTCGCCGGGTTGCCCGTGTCGAACGTCACCACCGCCAGCGTCGAGGCATCGAAATGGTCCGTGCCCTGATCCAACTCATGGCTGGCCAGCCGGTCCACCAGCCGCGCCAGCGCCGGCACCGGGTTCTTGGCCCGATGCGGATAGGCCGAGTGCCCCTGCACCCCCGTCACCGTAAAGAACGCCGTCATAGAGCCGCGACGCCCGATCTTCATCATCTCGCCCATCTCGTTGGGGCAGGTGGGTTCACCCACCAGACAAACCGACATCTTTTCCTGCGCGCGATCCATCCAGTCCAGCAGGGCAACGGTGCCATCCACGGCGTCGCCTTCCTCATCGCCGGTGATGGTGATGATGACGGCCCCATCGGGCGGCGTCTGCGTCACCAGATCGACCGCCGCCGCGACAAAGGCCGCCACGCCGGATTTCATGTCGGTCGCCCCGCGCCCCCACATCATGCCGTCCTTCACCTCGGCTCCGAACGGGTCCACCGTCCAGGCGGCGGCATCGCCCACCGGCACCACATCGGTATGCCCGTTGAACCCGAATGTCTTGGCCGCGCCCTTGGCACCCCAACGGGCGAACAGGTTCGACACCTCGCCGCGATCCACGCGGGTGCAGTCGAACCCTGCGCTTTCCAGCAGGTCCTGCAACAGCACCAGCGCGCCGCCTTCGTCAGGCGTGACCGAGGGGCAGCGGATCAGCCGGGCGGTCAGCTCGGCGGCATCGACGGGCGGAAGGGGGGCGTTGGTCATGGGGGCTCCTGTGCGGCTTTGTTCCTTGGCTATCGCGGATCGGCCCGATGCGCAAACCCCGTGCTGGGGGATTCACGCGCCCGCCCGCCCGTGCTATGACGAAGCCAGCAGACAGACCGGGACAACCCGGCTTCACCCGAGGCACCGCAGACATGGCCCAGCACTGGCCCCAGCACTGGATTGGCCTGGCAGACCGCACCACCGCCCTGTTCCACACGGGCGGCCTGACCGCGTCCACGCCCGAGCGCCCCGGCCCCGCCGACCTGCTGGCGCGCGGCACGCTGATGCTGGAAACCGGAGTGCCCTGCCATTCCCGCCCGCAAATGCTGCTGTCCTACCACCATCTCCACCCGTGGGAGCGTGGCCTTGCCCTGCACGCCTTGCCCGACGGCTCGGTCGTTCTGGTGGTTACGCAGGGCGGCAGTGTCGTGCATTCCGTGCTGCATCACGGGCTGACCGGGCAGGGCCATACCCTGTGCGTCAGCTATGTCTGGGACGCGCCCGCCCGCACCGGGCATCTGTCGGTGAAATCGCTGGACACGGGCCGGATGTACCTGCAACCCGTGGCCAACCCGCTGCCCCTGTCGCTGGGCGATCTTCAGGCGATCTTTCAGCACCCCTCGGCCGCCGACATGGACCGGCAGGTCGCCTTTGCCGCGTTATCCGACAGCATCCAGCCCATCGGCCCGATGCCCAGCCTCGCCCCCGACGTCCCGATCCTGACCGAGCAAGGCTACCGCCCGATCCGCCAGATCCGCAGCGGCGATCTGGTCCGCACCTCTGCGGGCGATCTGGTTCCGGTTCTGGCCAACCTGCGCCACAGCCTGCCCGCGCGCGGCAGCTTCCGCCCGATCCGCCTGCGCGCGCCCTATTTCGGGCTGCAACGCGATATCACCGTCGCGCCCTCGCAGCGGCTGTGCGTGTCTGGCTCGGATGTCGAGTTCCTGTTCGGCAGCCCCGCCGTGCAATTGCCCGCCCGCCACTTGGTGAACGGAGTCTCGGCCTGGTATGTCGACTGCCCCCCTGTCGTCACCTGGCATCAACTGCTGCTGTCGCAAGCGCAGGCCGTGCTGGCCGCAGGCGCCCCGATGCAATCGCTTTACCTTGGCCGGATGCGCCGCAAGCCCGACCAGATCGCCGCCTCGCTGCTGGCCGGGATGGATCGTACGCGCCTGCCGGAACACGCCCGCCCGCCGTTTCCCGTCCTGCGCGCGATCGAGGCCGCGACCCTGCTGCAGCACCGCGCCGCTTGACCCGGTGAAATCCTTGCGTCGTTACCCGGCATGGCCTATCCGGTCTTAAACGGGGAAATTCGGTAAATGCAGCGTATCATTCTTGCTTTGGTGACAGTTCTGGCACTGTGGCCCGCGAAATCCATGTCCCGCGAACTGGTCGTGGGCACGGTCACGCGTCCGCCTTTCTCGATGTCGCTGGCCGGGACCGATCTGGGTTTCTCGATCGACCTGTGGGATGCGCTGGCAACCTCGATGGGCCACACCTACCGGATCGAACGGTTCGAGAAATTCGGGGACATGCTGAAGGCCGCCGAGACCGGCCAGGTCGACCTGTCGATCGCCAACATCTCGATCACCGCCGCCCGCGAAGAGGTGATGGATTTCAGCCAGCCGATCTTTGGCTCGGGCCTGCAGATCATGACCCCGGTGGACAGCAATTCCAGCGCCCTCTGGGACACCCTGTTCAAGAAAGAGCTGATCCTCTCGGTCCTCGCCGCCTTTGCCGCGCTGTTGGGGATCGGCATGCTGATGTGGTGGCTGGAACGCCGCCATCAGGATTATTTCGCCGTTCCCGCCAAGCAGGCGATGTTCCCCGCCTTCTGGTGGGCGCTGAACCTGATCGTCAACGGCGGGTTCGAGGAACGCGTCCCCCGCACCGCGCTTGGCCGCCTGATGGGCGTGGCCATGGTGATCGTGTCGCTGTTCTTCGTCTCGGTCTTCGTCGCCTACGTCACCTCGGCCATGACGGTCGAGGCGATCACATCCTCGGTCAACTCGGTCAACGACCTCTACGGCAAGCGCGTCGGCACCGTCGCCGGATCGACCGCCGCGAACTACATGGACAACCGCGATCTGGACTATGTGAAATACGCCGGTCTGGATCAGGTTCTGACCGCCTTCGAGTCCGACGAGCTGGACGCCATCATCTTCGACGCCCCGATCTTGGCCTACTACGTCAAGACCCGCTCGCAGGGTAAGGCCCAGATGACCGGCTCGGTCTTCCTGCGCGAAAACTACGGCATCGCCTTCCCGACCGGCAGCCAGCTGACCGAAGAGGTCAACCGCGCCCTGCTGTCCCTGCGCGAGAACGGCAAATACGAGGAAATCCGCGAAAGCTGGTTCGGCGTCGAGCAGCAGTAAAATCGGCGTACGAAAATCGGCCGAAATCTTACGATTCGGCCGGTTACGCAGCCGTTAATGCTTCGCGTCGGCCCCGCCGTCATCGCCGAAAAACGGCGTCATTTGCGCCACGATGACCGAGTTTTCGTCCAGCGCGCGCTTCATCAGGTCCAGCTCGTCCTGCTCGATATCGTGGCCCTGCTCCAGCCGTTCCTCGGCGGTGCCGTAGCCGGTGACGTCCAGCGGCGCCAGGTCGGCTTGCTTCAGGATGGCGACGGTTTCGCGCACCGCTTCGGCCTCGTCCACGCCGCTGGCATAGCACATCAGCGCCGCCCCGGTTGCGCCCTTGGGCAGCCCGTCGCCGTCTTTCCGACCGACCTGAACCAGCAGGGTATAGACCTTCTGGCGCGATTGTTTGCTGGGTTTTTCGGGCGTGGAGTCGGACATTTCGGGCCTCGTGTACTGACCGCCCTGACATGCCGAAAACCGGCGCAAAGGTCCAGCGCAATCGCAACGCGCAACGGCTGCGTGGTTGCCCACACAGCCGTTTTGTTTGGAAAATCAGAAGGTTGTTACTGTGCCAGGCCGATCTGACGCATGAAGGTCAGGTTGTCCCAGAACAGGTATTCTTCGTCCATGACGCCTTCGGCGTTCCAGTGGCCGATGGTGGCCATGGTCAGCTTGTAGGGTTTGCCGGTGGGCTCGATGAACTTGCCGTCGCCGATCGGCATGGGCGCGCTGAAGGTGCCCTCGATCACGCCGACGACGCCGGTCCATTCACCTTGGCCGATGCGGATGGGGTGGGTCTCGATCCGGGTGTCGGGGGCGTAGACAAAGAACGCCTCCAGGTCCGCGATGTGTGCGTCCAGACCGGTCGTGGTGCGGCCATCGGGCCAGTGCACGACGATGTTGTCCGCGTGGCTTTCGTGCAGGCGGTCCCAGTGCTGGCCCGAGAACACGTCGAAGTCCAGAATATCGAACGTTTCCAGGTTCTTCTCGATCCGGGCCTGCTCGGCCTGAACCTTGGCCAACTCGGCCAGCGCAGCCACGGCAGCGGCGTTGTTTTCGGCCAGAACGGGGGCGGCAAAGGTGCTGCCGATCAGGGCGGCGATAAGGGTGGTTTGCAGTTTCATTTCGGGGTCTCCAGTTGGGTGCGGGCTGTGTTCCGCGTTTCGATGAGGGGAATATGGCGCGCCCTAATTGAGAAAAAAATGTTGAATAAACGGATTCACTTACGCCATTTTGTTCTGAATAAATTTCCGCATTTTCGTAAAATCCGCGGGAAAAATCGTTCTGTAGCAACGGTTTGTGAACCAGTGGCGCCTATCCCCAATCAAAAGGGGGTGCCATGCCGAAATATTCCTCGTTTTCCCAGACCGCGCAGACGTCCACGTCGGTTCAGGCGCAAGAGCTGCCGATCGACACCAACGCCACCGCGATGGAGATGGCCGAAACGATGTTCGGATCGGGCGTCCAGATCGTGTCGGCGGATTACACCGGGGCGTCCGCGTCCTCGGGCATCTACACCAACGGGGATGAGGTCGCGCCGGACATCACCCCCTCGGATACCGGCGTGATCCTGTCCACGGGCCGGGCGACCTCGATCACCAACAGCTCGGGCGACGCGAATACGTCGGCCTCGACCTCGGGGAACATGCATACGGGCGGTGACGCCGACCTGAACCAGATCGCCGGCGTGCAGACCTATGATGCCGCGATTTTTGAGGCGACGTTCATCCCTGACGGCTCGACCCTGACCATGCAGGTGACGTTCTCATCCGAGGAGTACCTTGAATATTGCGGTTCGGGCTTCAACGATGCGGTTGGGGTCTGGGTGAACGGTCAGCAGGCCACGCTGACAGTGGGCGACGGCGACATCACCATCAACAATATCAACGACGAGTCGAACTCGAACCTCTACATCAACAACGCCGCCAACGACGAGGTCGCCAACACCGAGATGGACGGTTTCACCGTCACCCTGTCGCTGCGCGCGCCGGTAAATGCGGGGCAGGTGAACACGATCCGCATCGGGATCGCCGATGGCGGGGACCATTCCTATGACAGTAACCTGTTGATTGCAGGAGATTCCGTGCAATGCGCGCTGGTGGCGGGCGACGATCACGTTTCGGTTCAGGCGGACGGGTCGCGGACGGTGGACCTGCTGGGCAACGACAGCTCCTCGGTCGGGCCTGAGCTAAGGATCACCGCGATCAATGGCCATCCGGTGGTGGCGGGCGACAGCATCACCCTGTCCACAGGCGAGGTGATCGTGCTGAACCCGGACGGTACGATCACGCTCTGGGCTGACGGGGACGAGGGCGAGAATACTTTCACTTATGAGGTGACGGACGGCGCCGGGAACACCGATGTCGGCTATGTCACGGTTGAGACGACGCCGTGCTTTACCGCCGGAACCCGGGTGCTGACCCCGCGCGGCCCTGTTGCGGTGGAACGGCTACGCCCCGGCGATCTGGTGGTCACGCGCGACAACGGTCTGCAAGCGCTGCGCTGGATCGGCACCTCGACCCGGCGGGCGTTCGGGCCGGACGCGCCGGTACGCTTCGCCGCCGGCGTGCTGGGGCCGCATGACAGCGTCGAGTTTTCGCCTAACCACCGGGTTTTGGTCCGCTCGCCCCGTGCTGTTCTGCTGTTCGGCGAGGGTGAGGTGCTGGTGAAAGCCCGTGATCTGGTGAATGGTGCGTCGATCACCGTGCGCGCCGACGGGCAGCCCGTGACCTATGTCCACCTGCTGTTCGACCGGCACGAGATCGTCTCGGCCAACGGGTTGGACAGCGAAAGCTACCATCCGGGACAGGCGACGCTGGACAGCTTTGACGCTGATACCCGTGATGAAATCCTGCGCCTGATGCCGGGGTTGGAGGATATCACCGACACCAGCTATGGCCCCTCCGCCCGCCTGTCGCTGCGCCCGTTCGAGGCGCGGGTGCTGCTGGCGCGGGCATGAAAAAACGCGCCCCGAAAGGCGCGTTTTCAATCGGTTAGACGGGGATCAATCCCGCAGCAGCTCGTTGATCGAGGTCTTGGAGCGGGTCTTGGCGTCCACGCGCTTCACGATCACGGCGCAGTACAGGTGCACGCCGTTTTTCGACGGCATCGAGCCGGACACGACCACCGAACCCGCGGGCACTTCGCCATACATGACTTCGCCGGACTCGCGGTCGACGATCTTGGTCGACTGGCCGATGTAAACGCCCATGCCCAGGACCGAGCCTTCGCGGACGATCACGCCTTCGACAACTTCCGAACGCGCGCCGATAAAGCAGTTGTCCTCGATGATGGTCGGGCCAGCCTGCATCGGCTCCAGCACGCCGCCGATGCCGACGCCACCGGACAGGTGCACGTTCTTACCGATCTGCGCGCAGCTGCCGACGGTCGCCCAGGTGTCCACCATGGTGCCGGTGTCCACGTGCGCGCCGAGGTTAACGAAGGACGGCATCAGCACCACGCCCGGCGCGATATAGGCGGACTTGCGCACGACGCAGTTGGGAACGGCGCGGAAACCGGCGGCTTTCCAGTCGCCTTCCTGCCAACCGGCGAACTTGCTGTCCACCTTGTCCCACCAGCCGCCGCCTTGCGGGCCGCCGGACTGGATTTCCATGTCCTTGATGCGGAAGCCCAGCAGCACCGCCTTCTTGGCCCACTGGTTCACGTGCCAGTTGCCGTCCGCCTGCTTTTCAGCAACGCGCAGCTTGCCCGAGTCCAGCGCGTTCAGCGTGTCCTCGATGGCGTCGCGGGTTTCGCCGGTGGTGGCGGGGGTGATGGTGTCGCGTGCTTCCCACGCGGCTTCGATCGCAGCTTCGAGCTGGGCGTTCGACATGGCTCTCTCCCTAGGTCAGGCATTCAGGTTCGACATTGCCTATAAGGCGCTGCGCGGCTGCGTGCAACGTGCCAGTGGGTATGCGCGGGTGTACTGGCTGCCGCAATCCTCTGGCAATGACACGCAAGGCGCGCTAGCTGTTAGGTGACAGGCGCAGCAGGGAAAAAACCAATGAAAGACGACCGCAACAGCCCATTCCGCGACGCCCACATCGATCGACGCACGGCGCGCCAGGTTCCGGACACGCCGCAGACACGTTCGGATTCGTACAAGCTGGCCTTTGATGATTTCGATTTCATGTGCCGGGACGAATTGCGTCCGGTGCGCCTGCAGCTGGAACTGCTGAAACCGCAGCTGATGCTGGATGAACACGGCATCAACAGCACCGTCGTGCTGTTCGGCGGCGCGCGTGTGCCCTCGCCCGAGGGTAAGGAAAGCGCAAAGACCAAGACGCTGGCTGAACTGTCGAAATATTACGAGGAGGCCCGCAAGCTGGCCTTCATGATCACCGAAGAGTCGTTGAAATCAGGCGGGGGCGAGAACGTCATCTGCACTGGCGGCGGGCCCGGTGTGATGGAGGCAGGCAATCGAGGCGCGGCCGAGGCAGGTGGGTTGACCGTGGGTTTGAACATCGTGCTGCCGCACGAGCAGGCTCCGAACCCGTACGTGACGCCCGAGCTGTGCTTCAACTTCCACTATTTCGCGATCCGCAAGATGCATTTCCTGATGCGAGCGAATGCGATCTGCGTGTTTCCGGGTGGCTTTGGCACCCTGGACGAGATGTTCGAGGCGCTGACCCTGATCCAGACCGGACGGATGAAACGCGTGCCGTTCTTGCTGTTCGGCTGCGAGTTCTGGTGCAACATCATCAACTGGGAGGCGCTGGCCGAGGCCGGCACGATCAGCCGAGAAGATCTGGCGCTGTTCCGCTATGTCGAAACCGCCGAAGAGGCGTTCGACGCGATGCACAACTGGGACGGCGCGGGCACCAAGCGGGCGCATATCCCGGGGCGGTAAGTCTTAGTGCAGCAGCTCGGCGGGGATGGCGCAGATTTCCTGCTGGCGCAGGGTCGCGATGACTTCGCCATGGTCGGTGTTCATGACGCGGTAGCCATAGCCCATCAGGCGGAATTTCCATTCCCGCACGGACACGGATTTCGCGCGCTCCTGACGGATCAGCTCCAGCACAGTGCTGGTGATGGCGGGGGTGATGGCTTCGATTTTCTGCATTGTCCTGTCTCCAGTGGAACTTGCTTCTGGAAACAGTCTGTTGCCGGATTGGGGCGCGAAATGCCCCAGATTGGGGCATTTGTGTGAAATCAGAAACAAATCCTGTGGTTTGTCAGGATTGTTGCGCGACGCCTGCTTCGGCCTCGATCTGGGCGCGGGACTTGCGTGCGCGCTCGGTCGCGGATTTCAGCTGACCACAGGCGGCCATGATGTCCTCTCCGCGCGGGGTGCGGATCGGGCTGGCGTAACCGGCCTTGTAGATGATGTCCGCGAACTTCTCGATCCGGTCCCAATCGCTGCGCTGATAGGGGCTGCCGGGCCATTCGTTGAACGGGATCAGGTTGATCTTGGCCGGGATGCCCTGGATCAGCTTGACCAGGCGGCGGGCGTCCGCGTCGGTGTCGTTCACGTCCTTCAGCATCACGTATTCAAAGGTGATGCGCTCGCTGTTCGACAGTTTCGGATAGGCGCGCAGGGCGTCCAGCAGTTCCTTGATGTTCCAGCGTTTGTTGATCGGCACCAGTTTGTCGCGCACCTCGTCTGTAGTGGCGTGGAAGCTGACGGCCAGCATGCAGCCGATCTCTTCGGCGCATTTGGCGATCTCGGGCACGACGCCGCTGGTGGACAAGGTAATGCGGCGACGCGACAGGGAAATCCCCTCGCCATCCATCGCGATCTTCATCGCGTCGCGCACGTTGTCGAAGTTATAGAGCGGCTCGCCCATGCCCATCAGCACGACGTTGGACAGCAGGCGCGGGCCGGCGTCGCCGGTGCCGACACCGGGTTGGGGCCATTCGTCCAGATCGTCGCGCGCCATCATGATCTGGCCCACGATCTCGGCCGAGGTCAGGTTGCGCACCAGTTTCTGCGTGCCGGTATGGCAGAACGAACAGGTCAGTGTGCAGCCCACCTGCGAGCTGACGCACAGAGTACCGCGATCGGTTTCCGGGATGTAAACAACCTCGACCTCGTGCCCGCCGGCGATGCGGACAAGGTACTTGCGGGTGCCGTCCATCGAGACTTGTTTGCTGACGACCTCGGGGATCTCGATCACGAAATTCTCGGCCAGCTGCTGGCGATAAGCCTTGGCCAGGTTGGTCATGGCGTCAAAGTCGCGCACGCCCCACTGGTAGACCCATTGCCAGACCTGGTTTACCCGCATCTTGACCTGCTTTTCGGGCGTCCCCATCGCCAGCAGCGCGTCGCGCAATTGATCCCGGGTCAGGCCGACGATGTTGGTCGGCCCCTCGGGCAGCTTCCGGGGAATAGTCATGACGTCCTGGGTGATCGGAGCGGAGGCCGACATCGCATGGTCCTTTTCGCGGGATGAAACGGGTCCATACAGGATTCTTGGGCAATTGCCAAAAGATATGTTGCCGATACGAAAAACGGCCCCCAAAGGGGCCGTCACATCTGCGCGAGCGGTCGCGTCAGTTGCAGCGTTTCTCGGCCTCGTCCAGTGCCGCGGTGAAACCCAGCAGGCTGAACTTGTCCTTGGTTTGCGTGCCGCGTGCGGACCGGGCGGTCAGGACGGCCTCGCTGCCGCGCTTCATGGCGGCGATGATCTTGGCGTCGTCCGAGGCCGATGCCGGCCACGCCCATTCGCCCTCGCTGAACAGGTCGAACGATGCGCCGCCCACCTCCAGCGTCACCGGAACGCCCTTGGCGAACGGATAGCCGCCGGTAAAGGTCAGTTGGCCTTTCACGCCAGCTGCGGGGCGGAAAAACGCCATCAGCAGGATGTCGCCACGGCGAACAGCCACGACGCGGCCGTCCTTGGTGTTGACCGTTTCCTTCGGAGCGGACACGGCCCAGCATTCCTTGGGGTCCTTGTCTTCGAAGACGCTCCAGTCGGTTTTCGCGGCGACCTGATTGTCGCTGGCACTCTGCGCCCAGACACCCGTCGCTGCCAGCGCCATCAGGGCTCCGGCCATGCCGCGCACAAAAGGTGATCCCATATTCCCAGCCTCCAAGCTGTAGCTTGCCTCAAATCCTGATCGACGTGCCGCTTCTGTTATGGACTTTCTTGACCGGCGCGTCATTTTCGTCTCGACAATGCAACAATAGCCCAATTTGCGCCACGGACGAAAGAGCCATTGGCGGAATTTCGCACAGCGCTGACACAGAGTTGAAGAGGCACCGATCATGACAAACCCCGTCCCACTGGCTGAAATCTGGCGTGGACCGTTCCTGGAAAGCGTCCATATGGGGCACGCGGTGATCGTGGATGGCAGCGGTCAGATCGTGCAGGCCTGGGGCGATCCCGCCGCGATCGTGCTGCCGCGCAGTTCCTCGAAAATGCTGCAAGCCCTGCCGCTGATCGAGTCCGGCGCCGCCGACGCTTTCGGCCTGAAGACCGAGCATCTGGCCTTGGCCTGCGCCTCGCATAACGGTGCCGCGATCCATACCGACCGGGTTCAGGCCTGGCTGTCACATCTGGGTATGGGCGATGACGATTTCCGCTGTGGCCCGCAGATGCCCGATGATCCGGTCGCGCATAAATCGCTGCTGTGCTCGGACAGCTCGCCCTGTCAGTACCATAACAACTGCTCGGGCAAGCATTCGGGCTTCCTGACGCTGAACAAACATATCGGCGGCGACCCGGAATATGTCCGCCCCGAGCATCCCGTGCAAAAAGCCGTGCTCGAAGCGTTCGAGGATCTGACCGGTGAAACCAGCCCTGGCTTCGGCATTGACGGCTGCTCGGCCCCCAACTTCGCGACCTCGCTCTACGGCATGGCCCGCGCAATGGCCTTCTTCGCCACGGCAAGCGAGGGGCAGGGCACCCGTGCCAGCGCCGCCGCCCGCCTGCGCGACGCCATGACCGCCTACCCCGAACTGGTCGCTGGCGAAGGCCGCGCCTGCACCGAGCTGATGCGCGCCATGGACGGCCGCGTCGCCTTGAAAACCGGGGCCGAGGCGTTCTTCATCGCCATCGTCCCGGAAAAGGGCTGGGGCATCGCGCTCAAGGTCGCAGACGGCACCACGCGTGGCTCGGAATGCGCAATCGCGGCAATCCTGGTCAAATACGGCCTGCTGGACCTCGACCATCCCGCGACCCGCAAACGCATGAACACCCCGATCCGCAACCGCCGCGGCGTGGAAACTGGCATCCTGCGCCCCGCTGCCGGTCTCCTCTGACCTGCTGCTTCTTTCTGATTCAAATACTCAAACGGCGCGCGGATACCACCCGCGCGCCGCTTCAGTTTCTCGCAGGCATTCCCGCTTACAGGTGATCCGCAAACGCGTTCAGTACGCGCTCATAAACCTCGCGCTTGAAGGGGACGATGTTGTCCACCAGATCCGACGGCGCCAGCCAGCGCCATTCCGAAAACTCGGGGTGCGAGGTCTGGATATTCACGTCCGCGTCCGCGCCGGTAAAACGCAGCAGGTACCATTTCTGCTCCTGCCCACGATAGCGGCCTTTCCAGATGCGCGGCACCAGATCGTGCGGCAGATCGTAGGGCAGCCAGCCGTCGGTTTCGGCGACCAGTTCAACCAGATGCGCGGGCACGCCGGTTTCTTCCTCAAGCTCGCGCAGGGCAGCGTCGCGGGGTTCCTCGCCCTTGTCGATCCCGCCTTGCGGCATCTGCCAAGCCGGGCCGGGGTTATCCAGCCGTTGGCCCACAAAGACATGCCCGTCGGCGTTCATCAGCATCACGCCGACATTGCGGCGATAGGGAAGTTTGGCGATTTCCTCGGGTGTCAT
Organism: Thalassobius vesicularis; assembly: GCF_004799325.1. Classification (GTDB taxonomy): domain Bacteria; phylum Pseudomonadota; class Alphaproteobacteria; order Rhodobacterales; family Rhodobacteraceae; genus Thalassobius; species Thalassobius vesicularis. The sequence goes on along the minus strand of NZ_SSMD01000001.1, from coordinate 379,581 downwards.
CGGTCTGGTCCCTGTTGAGTTCGCCGGGACATTAGGATGCGGACCCGGCAAGGTCCACATCCCAATCTGCGCTTATTTGCGGCCCATCATGTAGAATTCGTCATTCGGCCGCATCGAGGTGAAATTCGCCATCCGGTTCGACAGCCCGAAGAAGGCAGTGACGCCGGCGATGTCCCAGATATCCTCGTCGCTGAAGCCGTGCTCGCGCAGGGTTTCGAAATCGGCGTCGTTGATCGATTTGGCGTTGTTCGAGACCTTCATCGCGAAATCCAGCATCGCCTTTTGGCGCGGGGTGATGTCGGATTTGCGGTAGTTGGCGGTGACTTGATCCGCGATGGTCGAGTGTTTGGCACGGATACGCAGGATCGCGCCATGCGCCACCACGCAATACTGGCAGCTGTTGTCAGCCGAGGTGACGACCACGATCATTTCGCGGTCGGCTTTGGTCAGGCCGCTGTCTTTTTCCATCAGCGCGTCGTGATAGGCGATGAAAGCGCGCAGTTCGTCCGGGCGGTGGGCCAGCGTCAGGAACACGTTGGGAATGAACCCGGCCTTTTCCTGAACACCCAGCATCATCTGCTTCAGATCATCGGGCAAATCGTTGACATCGGGCACCGGGAAACGGCTGATCGGGTGGTCGGACATGGGTTCCTCCTACGCTGTCGCGATAAATGTCTGACATTTAATATGGCGAGCCTTCATGACGGCAGCAAGCGGAAATGCCTGACATTTTTTGCCGCAGTATTCCGGGCAAATGAAAAGGGCCGCAGCGGATAATCCGGCTGCGACCCTTATGTTTCAGATCAGCAAACAGGCTTACTGACGACCAGCCACCGACAGGCCCTTCAGCAGGTCCAGCGCATAGGCCAGCTGGAAGTCTTCCTCGCGCAGTTTGGCGGCCTCTTCGGCCTTGGCGCGGTCTTCCTCGATCTGCTTGATCTCGTCTTCGGTCAGGCTGTCGTTGGACAGGGTGCCACGCAGATCCGCCTCGGAACGGGTGCGGCGAGCGTTGGTCTTGGTGTCCTCTTCCTCGGCCATCGGGCGGCGGGGTTGTTCCACCACGATATCCGGCGACACGCCCAGATTCTGGATCGAGCGCCCGGAGGGTGTGTAGTACCGCGCCGTGGTCAGGCGCATCGCGCCGTCGCCCCGCAGCGGCATCACCGTCTGGACCGAGCCCTTGCCGAAGCTCTTGGTGCCGACGACGATGGCGCGGTGGTGATCCTTCAGCGCGCCCGAGACGATTTCCGACGCCGAGGCCGAGCCGCCGTTGATCAGCACGACGATGGGCTTGCCCTCGATCAGGTCGCCGGGGGTGGCGTTGTAGCGGTCGCCGTCCTCGGGGTTGCGGCCGCGGGTCGAGACGATCTCGCCCGATTCCAGGAACGCGTCCGAGATGCGGATCGCTTGCGTCAGCAGGCCGCCGGGGTTGTTGCGCAGGTCCAGCACGACGCCGTTGATCTTGTCCAGGCCGCCCGCTTCCTCGATGGCCTTTTTCAGGCCTTCTTCGACGTTGGGATAGGTCTGGTCGTTGAAGGTGGTGATCCGCGCGACGACCGAGTCGCCCTCGCGGCGCACGCGTGCGGCGGTCAGCTTGATGGTGTCGCGGATGATCGAGACGTCGAACGGCTCGGTCTTGCCTTCGCGCACGACGGTCAGGATGATTTCGCTGCCGACCGGGCCGCGCATCATCTCGACCGCTTCGTCCAGCGACAGGCCCAGCAGGCTTTCGCCGTTCACATGGGTGATGAAATCGCCCGATTCGATGCCAGCGGCCTGCGCCGGCGTGCCGTCCATCGGCGAGACGACCTTGATAAAGCCCTCTTCCTGAGTGACCTCGATCCCCAGCCCGCCGAACTCACCGCGCGTCTGCATCCGCATATCGGCGGCGTCCTGCGGCGGCAGGTAGCTGGAGTGTGGGTCAAGCGAGGTCAGCATCCCGTTGATGGCCGCCTCGATCAGCTTCTTTTCGTCCACTTCTTCGACATACTGGGCGCGAATGCGCTCGAAGATATCGCCGAACAGGTCCAGCTGTTCATAGACATTGGTCTTCTGCGCGCTTTCCTGCGCCAGCAGCGGACCGGCGACCTGCGTGGTCACCAGGACACCTGCCAGCGTACCGCTCACCGCAGCCATGACGAACTTCTTCATGGATCACTCATCCTTCTGCATTTTGAACCACAGCGCCGGATCGACGGCCTGATTGTCCTGTCTGACCTCTATATAGAGCGTTTCCGACGCCTGAGTTCCAGCCCCATCGCCCGCTTGTGACAGAATTGTGCCCGGTCCGGCATCTTGCCCCCCCATCAGGCCGACCGGACTGCCCGCCGGCAGAACCTGACCTGCCTGCCCGTAAACCGCGTCCAAACCTGCCAGCACGAACAATAGACCGGCCTGCGGTTCCAGAATCATCACGTTGCCGTAATCCAGAAGCGGGCCAAGATAACGAACAGTTGCGGCCGTGGGCGAGGTCACAAGCGCGCGCGGCCGCGTGGCCAGAACGACGCCGGGACGGGCGATGCCCGCGGCATCCGTCTCGCCCGAGCGCAACAGAACCCGACCCTGTACCGGCATCGGCAGGGTGCCCATCCGGTCGCTGATGTCGGGCAGGCTGCCGGCGACCTCATCCTCGGTGATGTCGTAAAGGCCGCTGGCGAACCCTTCCAGCGTCTCGGTCGAGGAGATCAGGATCGCCGTTTTCACCGGGTCTTCGGTAAAGCGTTTGGGCAGGTCGGTGCGGTCGGCCAGGGCCTGGCTCAGCTCGGCCCGCGCCTTTTGCACCCCGTCCAGACCCGAGCGCAGGGTATTCGCGGCGCTTTCCTGCAGGGTGCGCAGGGTCTGCACCTCTTCCAGCTTGGTGCGCAGGGTTTGCGCCTTGGCGTTCAGCGCGGGGGTCACATCCGCGACCAACATCCCGGCGCGGGCGGTGCCGGTCGGGCCTTGCGGGTGGATCATTGCCACGGGCGCGGGCGCGGCGGCGATGCTTTGCAACACGCCCAGCAATTGCGCCACCTCGGCCTCGCGCGCTTGCAGATCCTGCGTCAGTCGCGCCTCGCGCAGCGAGACACGGCGCAGCCCGTCGCGCATCGCCTCCAGCCCGTCTTCGTAGGCTTTCAGGGTCTGGGTCAGGGCCTTCACCCGGTCTCGCGCGCTATCCGCCTTGGACAGGGAAATCGCCGCCTCCTCTAGCGCCTTGGCCGCCGCCCGGGCCGCCGTGGCCGGGTCGTCGGTTTCTGCCCAGACCGTCAGGGGCCACAAGCACAGCGCCAGAAGTGCGGCCAGTCGGATCATTCCAGCAGGCTCTTGCCGGTCATTTCTTCGGGTTGCGGCAGGTTCATCAGCTGCAGCAGAGTCGGCGCCAGATCGGCCAGTCGCCCGCCCGAGCGCAGCTTGGCCCCGGCAGGTCCGCCGAACAGGATCACCGGAACCGGGTTGGTCGTATGCGCGGTGTGCGGGCCGCCAGTCACGGGATCGACCATCGTTTCGCAGTTGCCGTGGTCAGCGGTGACGATCATCGCGCCGCCCACCTTTTCCAGTGCAGCCACAACGCGGGTCAGGCCCTGATCTACGGCTTCACACGCCTTCATCGCGGCCTTCAGATCGCCGGTATGGCCGACCATGTCGGGGTTGGCGTAGTTGGTCACGATCAGGTCATAGCCATGCTCGATTGCCTTGACGAAGGCATCAGTCACTTCGCCGGCGCTCATCTCGGGCTGCAGGTCATAGGTGGCAACCTTGGGCGAGGCAGCCATGTAGCGATCTTCGCCAGCCTCGGGGTCTTCCTTGCCGCCGTTGAGGAAGAAGGTCACGTGCGGGTATTTCTCGGTCTCGGCCAGGTGAAACTGCGTCTTGCCCTGCTTCGAGACCCATTCCCCCAGCGTGTTGCGGATGTCGCGCGGCGGGAAAACGGTTTTCATATAGGCGTTGTGGCCCTCGGAATACTCGACCATCCCCAGCAGCGCGGCCCATTCGGGACGCACGCCCACGTCGAAGGCATCGAACCCCGGCTCGGCCACGGCGCGCAGGATCTCGCGGGCGCGGTCGGCGCGGAAGTTCAGGCAGAAGAACCCGTCGCCATCCTTGGCACCCTTGTAGTCGCCGATCACGGTGGCGGCGATGAATTCGTCGGTTTCCTCGCGCTGATAGGAGGAATCGACGGCCTTGTGCGCGCTGACGGATTTGTTGCCCTTGCCGTGGATCATCGCCTCGTAGGCTTCGCTGACGCGTTCCCAACGGTTGTCGCGGTCCATCGCGTAATAGCGGCCGGTGACGGTGCCGATGGTGGCACCAGCGGGCAGCGCGTCTTCAAGGTCGCGGAAATAGGTGAAGGCCGATTTCGGGGCCACATCACGGCCATCGGTAACGGCGTGCAGCACGACGGGAACCCCTGCCTCGGCAATCGCGCGGATCGCGGCGATGATGTGGACCAAGTGCCCGTGCACCCCGCCGTCCGAGACCAGACCCATCAGGTGCGCCGTCCCGCCGTTTTGTTTCAGCGTGTCGATAAAGGCCAGCAGAGCGGGGTTCTTCTGGAAAGAGCCTTCCTCGATCGCCAAGTCGATCTGGCCCAGGTCCATCGCCACCACGCGGCCCGCGCCGATATTGGTGTGCCCCACCTCGGAGTTTCCCATCTGCCCGGTCGGCAGACCCACATCGCGGCCATGCGTGATCAGCGTGTTGTTGGGGCAGCTGGCCATCAGTTTGTCAAAGGTCGGCGTCTTAGCCAGAAGGGGCGCGTTGGCCTTGGTGTCGGCGCTCAGGCCCCAGCCATCCAGAATGCACAGAACAACGGGTTTGGGCGTGGTCATGTCTTACGGCTCCGGTCAATTTGGCTTGCTTCTAGCGGGTTCGCGCGGCGGGGTGAACCACTCAAACCGCCACAGTCGCAAAATCAGACCCGGTGATAGGGGCTGCCGGCCAAGATCGAGGCAGCGCGGTACAGCTGTTCCGTCAGCATCGCGCGGGCAAGCATGTGGGGCCAGACCATCTTGCCGAAGGACAGGCTGAAATCGGCCTGCGCGCGCAGGGCGGGGTCGATCCCGTCCGCGCCGCCGATGACAAAGGCCAGATCGCTTCGGCCGGCGTCGCGCCAGGTGGCCAGTTTGTCGGCAAACTCGGGCGAGGTCATCACGGTGCCGCGTTCGTCCATCGCACAGATGACGGCACCTTTGGGCAGGGCGCGTTCAAGCAGGGCGGCTTCGGCACTCATGCCGCCCCCCTTCTTATCCTCGACCTCATGGATTTGCGCGGGCCCCAGCCCCAAGGCGCGGCCCGTCCGATCGAACCGCGTCAGGTAGTCGTCGATCAGCGCACGCTCGGGCCCCGAGCGCAGCCGACCCACGCAGCAGATATGGATGCGCATCAGACCCCGGAGGCAATGGCGCCCGCGGGCAGCCACATCTTCTCGATCTGGTAGAACTCACGCACTTCGGGGCGGAACACGTGGACGATCACGTCGCCCGTGTCGATCAGCACCCAGTCGCCGGTTTCCTTGCCTTCGATGCGGCAATGGCGACCGTAGTCCTGCTTCAGGCGGTCCACCAGCTTTTCGGCGATCGCAGCCACCTGGCGCGACGAGCGGCCAGAGCAGACGACCATGTAGTCGCCAATCGAGGATTTGCCGCGCAGGTCGATCTGCACGATTTCCTCGGCTTTGTCGTCTTCGAGTGAGTTGATGATTGCCTCCAGCAGGATTTCGCTGGTTGCGTTCTTGGGGGTTGCGGCCATCACAGCCCCCGTTTCCGCGACATGAGCCGCGCTGAAGTTGAGTGACAGGACATTGTCCTCCTGGGGTTTCTTGCACCGACAGAGTCCCGGTGCCGGACATTTTCAGGCTAGCACCGCATATGGAAAATCTCAACGGATGGTTCAAGAGGCCGTTTTGTCCGTGTCCTCGTCGCTTCGGGTGCGTAATTCCGAGCCGGGCAGCACTTTGACCTCGCGCTGCGGGAAGGGGATCGAGATGCCGTTTTCCTTGAACGCGTCCCACAGCGCCAGGAACACGTCGCCCCGGATATTGGTCAGGCCGGCGGTCGGATCCTGAATCCAAAAGCGCAGGATATAGTCCACGCTGGAGTCGCCGAACCCCACGATATGGCAGACCGGTGGCTTGAAGCTGAGGACGCGCGACACGCTGTTGGCGGCGGCGATGGCGATGGCGCGGACCTTGTGGGGGTCATCCTCATACGCAGTGCCGAAAAAGATGTCGAGCCGCACGAAGTCGTTCGAGTGGGACCAGTTCACCACCTGTCCGGTGATCAGATCCTCGTTCGGGATCAGGTATTCCTTGCCGTCACGGGTGACGACGCTGACATAGCGCGCGCCCAGCGACTGGATCCAGCCGAAGGTTTCCCCCAGGCTGATGACGTCGCCCGGCTTGATCGACTTGTCCAGCAGGATGATGATGCCCGAGACTAGGTTGGACACGACCTTTTGCAGGCCGAAGCCCAGGCCCACACCGATGGCACCGGACAGCACCGCAAGGCCGGTCAGGTCCACCCCGACCGCGCGCAGGCCGATGAAGAACGCGGCGCCGTACAGCACCACCTGCAGGAACTTGATCGCCAGCACCTGCATCGAGGGGCTGATATCGGTATTCTTTTTGATCGTGGTCGAGGCCGAGCCGGACAGGAACCGCGCGCCCGCCATCAAGACGGCCAGCATTGCGACCGCTTGCAGCGTCAGCCACAGGGAAATCCTCGTTTCCCCGATATTGAAGGCAAAGCTGTCCAGCAAAGAGATGGCGTCGTCCGTCAGGCTCAGGATCGACAGCGTCACCCAGACCCAACCGGAATAGCGAACCAGCATGCGCAGCAGGTTGTTGTTGATCAGACGGGTCGCGATCGCGATGACCAGCCAGGCCACGGCCAGCTGCCCGATGATCCCCAGCAAGTAGGAGCGCGACGGCCACGTCCAGTCCCGCATGAACCAGATCACGGGCCAGATCAGCAGCACGAACATGATCAGGCGCATTCGACGGTGGATCAGCACCAGGAACCGCATCCGCCACATCGGCCAGCCATCGCGCGTACGCATCCACGCCTGGAACCTTGGCGCCAGCACCTTTGCGGCCAAGTGGGCAAGGATCAGTACACCCAGAGCGATCAGAACCTGATAGGCATTCCAGGGCCGCAGAAGGCCAAGAACGAATTTCTCGGCCTGCAGCAGCAGGTCCAGGATCAGATCCCAAGTCGTCTCGGTCGGCGTTTCGGCAGTTTTCTCCATATCGTCAGAGTGGCACGGTCCAGACTCTGTGGGCAAGGGTAGACTGGGTGATCGTGCCTCTTGATAGAATCCATGCGAAAGAGTATCTGCCCTTGCATGACACGGTTTTTCGACATGGATGATCGCGCGCGGCTGCCTTGGCGGTTTTTCGGCGCATCGCACACTGTACTGGCCCGCCTATAAGGCGCGCCCATCCCTGTCACACCCTGAATTTACCCACATATCCACGGGAGAGGACCATGACCGCCCCGAAGACACTCTATGACAAAATCTGGGATGCCCACGTCGCCCACGAGGCCGACGACGGCACCTGCCTTCTGTATATCGACCGCCACCTGGTGCACGAAGTGACCAGCCCGCAGGCGTTCGAAGGCCTGCGCATGGCCGGCCGCAAAGTGCATTCGCCCGAGAAAACCATCGCCGTTCCGGACCACAACGTGCCCACCACCGCGGGCCGTCAGGACCCCAGCCAGATGACCGAGGAATCGCGCATTCAGGTCGAGGCGCTGGACAAGAACGCCAAGGAATTCGGCGTGCACTACTACCCGGTGTCCGACGTCCGTCAGGGCATCGTGCACATCGTCGGCCCGGAACAGGGCTGGACCCTGCCCGGCATGACCGTCGTGTGCGGCGACAGCCACACCGCGACCCACGGCGCATTTGGCGCTCTGGCGCATGGCATCGGCACCTCTGAGGTCGAGCACGTTCTGGCCACCCAGACGCTGATCCAGAAGAAATCGAAGAACATGAAGGTCGAGATCACCGGCAAGCTGAAGCCGGGCGTGACCGCCAAGGACATCACCCTGGCCGTGATCGGTGCAACCGGCACTGCGGGCGGCACCGGCTATGTCATCGAATATTGCGGCGAAGCGATCCGCGATCTGTCGATGGAAGGCCGCATGACCGTTTGCAACATGGCCATCGAAGGCGGCGCCCGCGCCGGCCTGATCGCGCCCGACCAGAAGACCTTTGACTACGTCAAGGGCCGTCCGCACGCGCCCAAGGGCGAACAGTACGACGCCGCTGTCGCCTACTGGAAAACCCTGTTCACCGACGAAGGCGCGCATTTCGACAAGGTCGTCACCCTGAAAGGCGAAGAGATCGAACCCGTCGTCACCTGGGGCACCTCGCCCGAGGACGTGCTGCCGATTTCCGCCGTCGTCCCCGCGCCTGAATCGTTCAAGGGCGGCAAGGTCGAAGCGGCCAAGCGCTCGATCGAGTACATGGGCCTGAAAGCCGGTCAGAAACTGACCGACATCCAGATCGACACCGTGTTCATCGGCTCGTGCACCAACGGCCGGATCGAGGATCTGCGCGCCGCCGCCGAGATCCTGAAGGGCAAGAAGATCAAGGACGGGATGCGGGCGATGGTCGTGCCCGGCTCGGGTCTGGTCCGCGCTCAGGCCGAGGAAGAGGGCATCGCCCAGATCTTCATTGACGCCGGGTTCGAATGGCGTCTGGCAGGGTGCTCGATGTGCCTGGCGATGAACCCCGACCAGTTGTCCGAGGGCGAGCGTTGCGCATCGACCTCGAACCGCAACTTCGAGGGGCGTCAGGGCTATAAGGGCCGTACCCACCTGGTCAGCCCGGCCATGGCCGCCGCCGCAGCCCTGACCGGTCACCTGACCGACGTTCGCGAACTGATGTAAGGAGCCAGCAAAATGGAAAAGTTTGAAAAACTGCAAGGCGTCGCCGCGCCCATGCCGCTGGTGAACATCGACACCGATATGATCATCCCCAAGATCTTTCTGAAGACGATCAAACGTTCGGGTCTGGGTGTGAACCTGTTCGACGAGATGCGCTATGACCGCAACGGTAACGAGCTGCCTGATTTCGTGCTGAACAAGCCGCAGTACCGCAACGCCCAGATCCTGGTCGCTGGCGACAACTTCGGTTGTGGTTCGTCGCGCGAACACGCGCCCTGGGCCATCGCGGATTTCGGCATCAAGTGCGTGATCTCGACCTCGTTCGCCGACATTTTCTTCAACAACTGCTTCAAGAACGGCATCCTGCCGATCGTCCTGCCGCAAGAGCAGGTCGACGTCCTGATGGCCGACGCTGAAAAGGGCGAGAACGCCCGCGTCACCGTCGATCTGGAAGCGCAGGAAATCACCACCTCGGACGGTCAGGTGATCCCCTTCGAAGTGGATGCGTTCAAGAAGCATTGCCTGCTGAACGGTCTGGATGACATCGGCCTGACCATGGAAAAGGCCGACTCGATCGCCTCTTTCGAAAAGAAGATGGCCGCCGAGCGTCCCTGGGTCTGATCCAGCAAACAGAAACACAGAAGGCCGCCCCAACGGGCGGCCTTTTTGCTTTACTACCTCAAAGGGTGACTAAATTTTTCACTTTTCGAGTGTCGGTGGTGTCTGTTGCCCTAGTGGTGACGTTAAGAGTGTCACACAACATATTGCGATTTCGCCAATTTCTGGTCGCTCGGGTCGTCAGGCTTGATGCATTCTCGCACCACATTTGCCACGAATTTGCCCCAATCTTTCGTTTTTACTCGCCTATCGCTTGAGTGGACAAATGAAAGAAGGCAACATTTAGGCAATAATGAGGCATACCGCCACAAACGGCGGGATCAAGTTGGATACAGGGCGCGGCATCGTATCGCGCTCGGCCAGTTTGAAGGGATCGGGCAGTGATCGAACGTGTTGCAGGCGCGGCGTTTCGCGCGTTTTTGGTGGCTTTGCTGGTGGCGTTGCCATCCATGTTCCTGCCGGGAACGCTGTCGGATTCGACCGCGCTTGTGCTGATCCTGACCTTGGTTGCCGCGATCCTGACCTTTCTGGAATACAACAGCGATTTCCCCAGCGTGGTCGAGTTCCGCTATGCCCCGCCGTTCAACCGCCTGCGCTTCGCGGCCGTGTTCCTGCTGGTCGTGGTCCTGACGCTGATCGCTCGCGGCAAGGTTCATCCGACCGAGCTTAGCCAAGGCCTGACCTCGATCGGTCGCCTGCTGGGCAATACCATTGATTTCCCGTACTCCCCGGTTCGCCTGGTCGTTCTGATGATGCCCATCAACGCCCCGAAAGAGCTGATCGCCGATGTCCGCATCGCCGCTGGTCTGGCCTATTTCGCGTCGCTGGTGATGATGTTCCTGTTCCTGTTCGCCGTGCGCTTTCTGGGATGGCCTGCCCGTACCGGCGCGTTCAACGTCTGGATCAACCTGCCGATGTTCGATCCGACGATGGGCGATGTGCTGCCGCGGCTCTATCGGGACGCGCGCATTAACATTGCGTTAGGGTTTGTGCTGCCATTCTTGATCCCGGTCATCGTGAAGCTGATGTCGACCCTGGTCGATCCGATCACGCTGGCGCATTCGCAGACGCTGATTTGGACAATGACAGCATGGGCTTTGGTGCCGGCTTCGATGATCATGCGGGGGATCGCAATCGGTCGTGTCGCGGACATGATCGAAGAAAAACGCCGTCGCGCCTATGCCGAGGCCGAAGGCCAGGCATTGCAAACTATCTGATCGCCGTCCTCGCGCTGCTGGCGTTGCCAGCCTTCGCCGAGCCGCTGCGGGTCGCAACCTTCAACACAGAGCTGACAAGGGAAGGCCCCGGCCTGCTGCTGCGCGATGCGTTGCGCGGGGACGCACAGGTGCTTGCGGTTGCGCAGGTCATCGCAAAGTCCGCGCCGGATGTGATCCTTTTGCAAGGCGTTGACTACGACGTCGAGCAGTTGGCGGTCAAAGCCCTGCGCGACCGCATTTCGACAGCCGGTCATTTCCTGCCGCACATCGTTGCGTTCCCTCCGAACTCGGGCGTTCCGACGGGTCTGGATCTGGATGGCGACGGGTACACCGATGGCGCCGCAGACGCGCAGGGGTTCGGCCGATTTGCGGGGCAGGGGGGCATGGTGCTTCTGTCCCGTTTCCCGGTGATCGAGGCGCAGGATTACTCGGGGCTGTTGTGGGCCGATCAGGCATGGGCGGATCGACATGCGATCAGCCAGGCATGGGGGGCGGCTGCGTCGATCCTCAGGCTTGCCTCGGTCGGGGCGTGGCGGGTGCGAGTCGACGCGCCGTCCGGGCCGGTGAATCTGTTGGCCTTTCACGCCTGCCCGCCGGTTTTCGACGGCCCCGAGGATCGCAATGGTCTGCGCAACCGCGATCAGTTGCTGTTTTGGGCGCATTTGCTGGACAGCATCCCCGAGCCGGTCGTCGTGCTGGGGGACGCCAATAATGATCCGCAGGCCGGTGAGGGCCGCAAGGAGGGGATCAACGCGCTGCTGACCCATCCGCGCCTTGCCGATCCGTTGGCGGGGCACCCGACCGTGGATTGGAGCGCATTGGGGCTGGGGTTGATGCGTGTGGATTATGTGCTGCCAGACCGCTCTTTGGGCGAACAGAACGCCGGTTTGGCACCTCCTGCGCCCGAGGCCAGCCGACACCGGCTGGTCTGGGTCGATATTGAACCCTAGCGCGGCAGATGAGCCGTCGCACGGCTCAGCGCCTCTTGCAGCGGGGTGTGCTGGAAGTCGGGCAACAGCGCATCGAACCGCTCGGACGACAGTTGATGCGGCAGGTTCCACAGATAGCGCATCTCGAACAGATGCTTGGCCATCGGCATGAACGGCCGCGCCAGATGCAGCGGCAACCACGACATTTGCCGCGCCATGACGGGCCGCTCCATGACTGGTGCAAGCGCCTGCGCCATTTGCGTCCCGGTCAGGGTGTAGCCGGGAAAGGCGACGTCCTCGAAACGCGCCAGCGAGTCACGCTTTTGTGCCAGCGCCACAGCTGCACGGGCCAGATCCGGCAGGTAGGCCCAGGCATGTACGGCGTCCGTGCGTCCGGGATAGGTCAGGCGGCCTTTGGGCAGGGTCTTGGCCATCATCATGTCGAACCAATTGCCCGAGGGTTCAGTGTCCAGAAAGTCGCCAGCCCGCAGCACGATCGTTTTCACGCCCTCGTCACGCAAGGCATCTTCGGCCTTGCGGCGGATCATGCCCAGAGGGTTTGTCGCCAGATGCGGAGACTTCGCCCCCCAGGGCATGGGCGAGTCGGGGCCAAAGACGTAGACGTTGCCCGGAAAGATCACGGTGGCATCGTTCGCAAGCGCGACGCGCCGGATTTGCGCCTGCTGGCCCGGCACTTGAGCGGCCCAGTCCTGGTATTTGGGGTTCCATCCGGCAACGATGACGTCCGCGCCTTGGGCGGCATCCTCTAGCCGGTCGGTGCGGCGATCGAACCGACGCCTGGTCCAGCCTGCCGCCTGAAATGCGTCCGCCACGTTGCGGCCAAACCGGCCGGAGGCTCCGAGGATCAATGCTTTTTCAGCCATTTTGCACTCCTGTCTTGAGGGTCTGCAGGAAGGATAGGTGTCGTGAAAATGAATGAATATTGCGAAAATTCGGACATATGGTATTCAATATTGAATGGACAAGCCAATCTTGAACGACTGGGCCTTGGTGCAGGCATTTATCGCGGTGGCCGAGAGCGGATCGCTGTCCGCCGCTGCGCGGGTGCTTGGGCAAAGCCAGCCGACGCTGGGCCGTCAGATCCGCCAGTTAGAGGAGCAACTGGGCGCCGAGCTGTTCGTGCGTCACGCGCGGGGGCTGGCGCTGTCCGAAGCGGGGCAGTCGGTGCTGCCCCACGCCCGGCAAATGCGCGCCGCCATGCAAGAGATCACGCTGACGATGGCGGGACGGGACCAGCAGCTGTCGGGCACGGTCCGGATCACGGCCAGCCAGATCGTCTCGCAATACATCCTGCCGCCGATCATTGCAGAACTGCGCGAGGAGCATCCACAAATCCAGATCGAACTTGTCGCCAATGACAGCACTGAAAACCTGCTGTTCCGCGAGGCCGACATCGCCGTACGCATGTATCGGCCGCAGCAGTTGGATATCGTGACCCGCCACTTGGGGGACATCTCCATCGGAGTTTGTGCCGCCCGCAGCTATCTGGAGCGACACGGGCGGCCACGCTCAATCGCCGAGCTGGGACAACATGCGATGGTGGGTTACGACCGTTCGGAGCTGATCCTGCGGGGTATGCAGGAACTGGGGATCAAGGCTGCGCGTGACTGGTTCGCGACCCGTTGCGACGACCAGCCGGTGTATTGGGAGCTGATCCGCGCGGGCTGTGGAATCGGGTTTGGCCAGAAGATGCTGATCGAACGCGACCCAACCGTCGAAGCCTTGGATCTGGGCGTGCCGATCCCCGGTTTGCCGGTCTGGCTGGCTGCCCCTTCGGCGACACGCCGGACGCCGCGGGTTTCTGCGGTCTGGACGGCGCTTGAGAAGGGCCTTTCCCCCTTCGTTTCTTGACCCTACGGCCCGCAACAGATAGGCCGTGCGCAACGATTTCTCACGAAGGACCGCAATCATGACCAACCCCTCGCTTCTTATCCTGCCCGGTGACGGGATCGGCCCCGAAGTCATGGCCGAAGTGCGCAAGATCATCGCTTGGTATGGCGACAAGCGCGACGTGCATTTCGACGTCTCCGAGGGCTTGGTCGGTGGCTGCAGCTACGACGTGCACGGCACCCCCCTGACGGACGAGACGATGGAGCTGGCGCAGTCGGTTGACGCGGTTCTGCTGGGCGCCGTGGGTGGCCCGCAATACGACAACCTGGATTTCAGCGTGAAGCCCGAGCGCGGCCTGCTGCGCCTGCGCAAGGAAATGGACCTGTACGCCAACCTGCGCCCCGCGCAGTGCTTTGACGCGCTGGCCGATTTCTCGTCGCTGAAAAAAGACGTGGTCGCCGGTCTGGACATCATGATCGTGCGCGAGCTGACCTCGGGCATCTACTTCGGCGAGCCGCGCGGCATCTTCAAGGAAGGCAACGAGCGCGTCGGCATCAACACCCAGCGCTACACCGAGTCGGAAATCGAGCGCGTCGCGCGTTCGGCGTTCGAGCTGGCCCGCCGCCGCAACAACAAGGTCTGCTCGATGGAGAAGGCCAACGTGATGGAATCGGGCATCCTGTGGCGCGAAGTCGTCCAGCGCGTGCACGACACCGAATACCCCGACGTGCAGCTGTCGCACATGTATGCCGACGCTGGCGCGATGCAGCTGTGCCGCTGGCCCAAGCAGTTTGACGTGATCGTCACCGACAACCTGTTCGGCGACCTGCTGTCGGATGCCGCTGCAATGCTGACCGGTTCGCTGGGCATGCTGCCGTCGGCGTCCTTGGGCGCACCGATGGCCAATGGCCGTCCGAAAGCCATGTACGAGCCGGTGCACGGTTCGGCCCCCGACATCGCGGGTCAGGGCAAGGCCAACCCGATCGCCTGCATCCTGTCGTTCGCAATGGCGCTGCGCTACTCGTTCGACATGGGCGACGAGGCAACCCGCCTGGAAGCCGCCATTGAAAAAGTGCTGGCCGATGGTGCCCGCACCGGCGACCTGCTGGGCCCGGAAGGCGGAAGCCCGATCAGCACCGCGCAGATGGGTGACGCGATCGTGGCCGCGCTGGACGCCAGCCTGTAATCAAGCGGCGGGATCGGGCTGTGTGGCCCGGTCCCGTTTCACCGGGTCGGCGGCCCGGTCATACTCGCCGATCCGCTGCACATGATGCAGCACCCGTTGCAGCCATCGCATCGCATCCGTGTGCTGGAACACATCCCGCACCCCGTACAGACCCGCATGTTCGCCCAGCAGCATCCCGCGCCGGTGCTTTGCCGCGCGTTTTGCCAACAGCGTTTCAATCCGTAGCAACCGGTTGATGTCCAGCGATGCAAGGCCATCCAGTGCGGCGCGCTCCAGCGACTTTGCCAGCAGCAGCGAGGGGCGGCGCAATGCCTTGTCCTCGGATAGCACCGGCATGTTCGACGTCTGCTGTGCCCGCGCTGCCAGTCGCATCAGGTGATCCGTCTGGTGCAGCAAGGCCGAATACGCGACCGGGTCATGATCCCGTGCGGCCCCGATCTTGGCTAGGTATTCGCTCAGCTCGTCCAGCGCGGGGGGCAAGGTCTGGCCCAGCGTGGACAGGGCGCGATAGTCCGGCGTGGAAGACATCGCAGCGGCTATTGAGCGGAACAGCTGGCCAGCCAGCTGCCGGGTCGCGGCATGCGCGGCCATCAACGCGGTGTCACTGTCGCGCAGCAGCGTGGGATCAAGGCGTATCCGGGCCTCATCCTTGTCATCGGGCACCCAGCGGCGCACCAAATCGACCAATTGTTGTGTGAAGGGCAGAAACAGCACCGTGCCAACGACGTTGAAGCCCGTGTGGAACACCAGGAGCGCGGTCAGCGAATCCGCCGTCTCGGCGATCCATTCCAGCGCGCCATGCCCGAGCCACAGAATAGGCAGCGCCAGCGCCGCCGTGACAAGGTTGAAGGTAAGGTTCGCGACTGCCGCCTGCCGCATCACCCGCGACCCGCCAAGCGAGGCCAGAATGGCGGTGAACGTGGTCCCTACATTCATGCCCACGACCATCATCGCCGCCTGCATCACCGAAATGGCACCAGACCCCAGCAGGACCAGCGCCAGCGCCACCGCCGCGCTGGAGGACTGGATTACAACAGTGACCACCAGCCCCACCATGACCAGCAGCAAGCTGCCCCACACACCATCGCCAGGGATCATGTCGGGCGTCAGCAGGCCGGTGGTGTCGCCGACGCCTTTCTGCATCATCTCCAGCCCGATCAGCAGCAGGCTGAGGCCCGCCAGCAGCCGCCCGATCCGCTCGACTGTGCCGTGGCCCAGCAGCATCGCCAGCGCCGATGGCAGCAGCGTCGCCATCGCCACCGTTCCAAGGGCCAGTTTGAAGCCCAGCAGCGTCACCAGCCAGCCCGTGGCGGTCGTGCCGATATTGGCGCCCAGCAGAATCCCGATGGCTTGGTGCAGCGTTAGCAGGCCCGCTCCGACGAACCCCACGGTCATCACCGTCGTCGCGCTGGAGGACTGGATGACCGCCGTAACCCCGGCCCCGGTCAGTACACCACGCAGCGGCGACGTCGTCACCCGCGCCAGCAGTTGCCGTAATTGTCCCCCGGCCAGCGCGCGCAAGGCGGCTGTCATCGTCTCCATGCCCAACAGGAACATGCCAATGCCACCCAAGGCGGCCAGAAGGTCCGTAGAGTTTGCCATTTTTCCCTTGAGAATCATGGCCCTTTCAATCCGAGGAAACAAGCACCCTGAATCCCCGTGATTTCGGATTTATCCCCTTGCAAATCCGATCGCTGCCGTATAATCGACGGCCTCACAGTCGGAGTGTAGCTCAGCCTGGTAGAGCACTGTCTTCGGGAGGCAGGGGCCGGAGGTTCGAATCCTCTCACTCCGACCATGAAACAAGGCGCCTTCGGGCGCCTTTGTTTTTTCCGGATTCTCTTGATTGCAAAAGTCGGAGCGGCAGTCAGCAGCAGTTGACGGGCAGGCATCTGGTCTGCTCCGACGATGTCCCGTTTTGACAACAATATAAATGTAACAGGGAAGTTCCCACCCGCCCGGGTGGGGCACCACTTTCGCTAAACTTTGCTGTCTGGTGAAAGTGGTGAGCCGTGCAGGATTCGAACCTGCGACCCACTGATTAAAAGTCAGTTGCTCTACCAACTGAGCTAACGGCCCACTGTGGAGGCAGCTTCTAGAAATAGACGGTGACAGGGTCAACCCCGAAAAGCGGGGTTTTTGAAAGTTTTTCAAAAGACTTGGTTTCGCGGCTCTGGGCGGCCGCCGATTTCGGCGAGGCAAAGGCTGGAAAAGCGCAAGGATCGGGCGTATATCCGCGCGATGGAAAACACTGCGCACTCCCCTCTGCCATTTATGAAGATGCACGGCCTCGGTAACGATTTCGTCGTTGTCGACGCGCGCGCGCATCCGGTGCCGTTGCCGCCCGCGTTGGTCGTGGCAATTGCCGACCGGCACAAGGGCGTGGGTTATGACCAGCTGGCCGTGATCGAGCAGGGCGCGGGTGATGCGCATCTTGTGTTCTACAACGCGGATGGATCGACTTCGGCGGCCTGCGGGAACGCCACACGCTGCATCGCGCGCTACCTGATGGAGGAGACGGGCAAAGACCGTCTGCACCTAACCACGGATCGCGGCGACCTGTATGCAGTTGAGGCGGGGAACGGGCTGACCTCGGTCAATATGGGGCAGCCGCAGCTGGAATGGCACGAAATTCCGCTGTCGCATCAAATGGATACGCTTGAACTGCCGATCGAGGGTGCGCCCACGGCCACCGGCATGGGCAACCCGCATTGCACCTTTTTCGTGGAGGATGCCGAGGCGGTGGACCTGGAAAAACGCGGCGCCGAGATCGAGCATCACCCGCTGTACCCGCAGCGCACCAATGTGCAATTCGCCAGCCTGATCGGCCCGGATCACCTGCGGATGCGGGTGTGGGAGCGGGGCGTGGGGGTGACGCTGGCCTCGGGGTCGTCGTCCTGCGCGACCGCCGTTGCTGCTGCGCGTCGGGGGCTGACCGGGCGCAAGGTGCGGATCGATTTGGACGGCGGAACTTTGTGGGTGGAGTGGCGCGAGGACGGGGTCTGGATGACCGGCGGGACCGAGCACGTTTTTACCGCCACCCTGACCCCGGAATTTTTGGCACGCGTATGTCCTTGAAACCACCCGTTTTTTCCACTCTTGGCTGCCGTTTGAACGCCTATGAGACCGAGGCCATGAAGGAATTGGCCGAGGCCGCAGGGGTTAACGGTGCCGTGATTGTGAACACCTGCGCCGTCACATCCGAGGCCGTGCGCAAGGCCCGGCAGGAAATCCGCAAGCTGCGGCGCGACCATCCGGACGCCAAGATCATCGTCACCGGATGCGCCGCCCAGACCGAGCCTGAGACCTTTGCCAGTATGGACGAGGTCGACGTCGTGCTGGGCAATACTGAAAAGATGCAGCCCGAAACCTGGGCCGCGATGGGCCCCGACTTCATCGGAAAAACCGAGCGTATTCAGGTGGATGACATCATGTCGGTCACCGAGACCGCTGGCCATCTGATCGACGGATTCGGCCGCCACCGTGCCTATGTGCAGGTCCAGAACGGATGCGATCACCGCTGCACGTTCTGCATCATTCCTTATGGCCGGGGCAACTCGCGCTCGGTGCCTGCCGGGGTGGTGGTGGAGCAAATCAAACGGCTGGTCGAAAAAAATTTCAACGAGGTCGTGCTGACCGGCGTCGATCTGACCAGCTGGGGTGCCGACCTGCCGGGTGAGCCGAAGCTGGGCGACCTGGTGATGCGCATCCTGAAACTGGTGCCGGATCTGCCTCGCCTACGGATTTCCTCTATTGATTCCATAGAGGTAGACGAAAACCTGATGCAGGCGATTGCCACCGAGTCGCGCCTGATGCCGCACCTGCACCTGTCCTTGCAGCATGGCGACGACCTGATCCTGAAGCGGATGAAGCGCCGCCACCTGCGCGACGACGCGATTCGATTCTGCGAAGAGGCGCTGAAACTGCGCCCCGACATGACCTTTGGCGCGGATATCATCGCGGGTTTCCCGACCGAGACGGACGCGCATTTCGAAAACTCGCTGAAGCTGGTGGACGAGTGCAACCTGACCTGGCTGCACGTCTTCCCCTACAGCCCCCGCCCCGGCACGCCTGCCGCGCGGATGCCGCAGGTGAACGGGCGCAAGATCAAGGAGCGCGCCGCCCTGCTGCGCGCCGCCGGGGATCGCCGGGTTGATCTGCATCTGGGGGCGCAGATCGGCAAGACCCACAAGGTCTTGATCGAGGGGCCGCGCATGGGTCGGACCGAGCAGTTCACCGAGGTGCATTTCACCAGCGATCAGCCCGAGGGTGAGATCATCGAGGTGGTGATTTCCGGACGTGACGGGGACCATTTGCTGGCCTAACCTGCCCCAAACAGCAGGATACCGACATGCACCCGAACCCCGCCTATCGATACGTACACCAGGACAGGAATCTGGTCTACGCAGCCGAGCGTGGCTTTGGCACCTTGGCCGTTGCGGGCGAGGGCGGGATGCCCCTGCTGTCGCATATCCCGTTCCTGATCGAGGGCGACCGGGCGGTGTTTCATCTGGTCAGAAGTAACCCCATCGCTCGGTTGGCTGGAAATCCTTTACCCGGGAAATTGTCAGTTTTAGGCCCCGAATCGTACGTCTCTCCGGACTGGTATGGGGTCGAGGATCAGGTGCCAACGTGGAACTACGTGGCTGTGCATCTGTCCGGCCCGGTGCAGCTGTTGCCTCAGGAAGAACTGCACGGCGTGCTGGACCGGCTGTCCGACCGGTTCGAAGCGGCGCTGCTGCCGAAACCGATCTGGAAGATGTCCAAGGTCGCCGAAGAGCCGTTGCAGCGCCTGATGCGGCAAATCGTGCCGTGCGCGATGCAGATCACCGATGTTCAGGGGACGTGGAAGCTGAACCAGAACAAGGCCGATGCGGTGCGTCTGGCGGCCGCTGACGGGGTCGAGTCGCATGGGCTGGGATCAGAGGTCGCGGCGCTGGCGGCGTTGATGCGCGATCCGCCTGCGTCGGAGTGATGGACAGGCGCAAGCGGTGATCCTACTCTGCTGATCGGAGCTTTGGAGGGAACATCCATGAAACTGATCTATGCCTCGGCCTCGCCCTTTGTGCGCAAGGTCCGCGTGCTGACGCACGAAGCGGGAATCGCCGACCAGGTCGATCTTATCAGCGTTGCAACGTCGCCCCTGGCCACGGCGGCCGAGGTGCGCGCGGCGAATCCGGTGGGCAAGATCCCCGCGCTGATCCGCCCTGATGGGCCGGCGATCTACGACAGCCGGGTGATCTGCCGCTATCTGGACGACAAGATGGACGCCGGCCTGTACCCGGAAGACGAGCTGTGGGAGGTGCTGACGCTGGAGGCCACCGCCGACGGGATCATGGATGCCGCCGTGCTGATGGTCTACGAGGGGCGCCTGCGTCCGAACCACCTGATTTTCGACGATTGGGTCGAGGGGCAGTGGTCCAAGGTCACCGGCGCGCTGGACGCGCTGAACGAACGCTGGATGGGCATGCTGAACGGCCCGCTGAACATGGGGCAGATCGCCGTGGCCTGTGCGCTGGGCTATCTGGACTTCCGTCACGGCGCGCGCAACTGGCGCGATGGGCGCGGTGCGCTGGACGATTGGTATGCCGTGTTCTCGGAACGCGACAGCATGAAGGCGACGATGCCGCAATAATAGGCGCTGGTACTCAAACGAAAGGGCCCGCCGGTTGGCGGGCCCTTTTGCGATCCGGCAGGCGAATCAGAAGCCGTAGCTGACGCCGAAGTTGATGGCGTTGGTGATCAGGCGGGTGTGCAGATCGCCGCCGCCATCCAGGCTGACATCGTTGTCCGAGGCGGTGAACTGATACTCGGTGAACAGTTTCCAGTGGTCGTTCAGCGCGTAGCTGGCACCGGCGGTCAGGCGCATGGCCGGGCCGGTCATCTGGTAGCCGTAGGTACGGGTGCCACCGGTGGGGGTGACATCGACGTGCGGCAGCGCAACGCCAAGACCTGCCGACAGGTAGGGCGTGAAGGTCTTCCACTTGTTCGGCCAACGCTTGGAGTAGTTCACGGTAATGATGTTGTGACCGTCCGTGAACTCCAGACGGGTGAATTCGGGGGCCATATCGGCGCCTGCATAGGCTTTATCGTGGCTCAGCTCGAAGCCCCAGCCGGTGTTGCCCGCATTCCAGAAGGTCACGCGGCCACCGTAGTAGGGGGGCATGGTGAACGACTTGCCGTCCCAGCCGATGCGCTTGCGCACGGGCCCGGGGAAGGTGACGCCGGCAGGCAGGGTGCCCGTCAGAATCGAATGCGGCGAGGTCTGCCAGCCGCCGTAAAAGCTGATTTCGGTTTCGGCTTGCGCGGCAGCGGCGCTGGAGATGGCCAGAACAGCGGCCGCAATCAGGGAGCGAGTCATGGAAGTATTCCATTTGGTTAATGTAACAGGTTCAAAAAGCAGAATACGTCCGTCTGCGGGAACCCTCAAGCGCGACACTTACGCACCTGTTGCGATTCAGCAACCCTTGAGGGGCATTGTCTGCTGGACTGAACGGAAAACCCCGGCTAAATAGCGCCACGGAAAGGCTGCGCAACCCGTGGCCCCACATCGTATAGGCCGGTTTCGGCCGAAGAATGGAGAAAACCTCGTGTCCCACGCAGAAGATCACGAAGGCACCCGCAGGGATTTCCTGTACTACGCCACCGCCGGTGCAGGTGCCGTGGCGACCGGTGCCGCCGTCTGGCCGCTTGTCAATCAGATGAACCCCTCCGCAGATGTGCAGGCTCTGTCCTCGATCCGCGTTGACGTTTCCGGCGTCGAGGTCGGCACGCAGCTGACCGTGAAATGGCTGGGTAAGCCGGTCTTCATTCGTCGGCGGACCGAGGATGAGATCGCCGCTGGCCGCGCAGTTCAGGTTTCTGAACTGATCGACGGCAACGCCGAAAACAAGAACAAGCCCGGCGCTGATGCATCGGACGAAAACCGCACCCTGGACGAAGCTGGCGAATGGCTGGTGATGATCGGCGTGTGTACTCACCTGGGTTGCGTGCCGATCGGCAACGCTGCAGGCGACTTTGGCGGCTGGTTCTGCCCCTGCCACGGTTCGCACTACGATACGGCTGGCCGTATCCGCAAAGGCCCGGCACCGCGGAACCTCGACGTCCCTGTCGCTGCGTTCGAAGACGAAACCACGATCAAACTGGGATAAGGAAACGCATTCATGTCCGGCATTCCGCACGATCATTACGAGCCCAAAACGGGCGCTGAGAAGTGGCTGCATTCGCGCCTGCCCATCGTGGGCCTTCTCTATGACACCATCATGATCCCCACTCCGAAGAACCTGAACTGGATGTGGATCTGGGGCATCATCCTGACCTTCTGCCTGGCGCTGCAAATCGTCACCGGCATCGTTCTGGTGATGCACTACACCCCGCACGTTTCGCTGGCATTCGCCTCGGTCGAGCACATCATGCGCGACGTGAACGGCGGCCACATGCTGCGTTACCTGCACGCAAACGGCGCTTCGCTGTTCTTCGTTGCCGTCTACCTGCACATCTTCCGTGGTCTGTACTACGGGTCGTACAAAGCCCCGCGCGAGATCACCTGGATCATCGGTATGCTGATCTACCTGTGCATGATGGGCACCGCCTTCATGGGCTACGTTCTGCCCTGGGGTCAGATGTCCTTCTGGGGCGCGACCGTGATCACCGGCCTGTTCGGCGCAATTCCGTTCATCGGTGAGCCGATCCAGACCTGGCTGCTGGGCGGACCGGCCGTGGACAACGCCACGCTGAACCGCTTCTTCTCGCTGCACTACCTGCTGCCCTTCGTGATTGCTGCGCTGGTCGCCGTCCACATCTGGGCCTTCCACACCACCGGCAACAACAACCCGGCAGGTGTCGACGTGCGTCGCGGCTCGAAAGAAGAAGCCAAGAAAGACACCGTTCCGTTCTGGCCGTACTTCGTCATCAAGGACGTGTTCGCGCTGGCCGTCGTGCTGCTGGTGTTCTTCGCCGTGGTCGGCTTCATGCCGAACTACCTGGGTCACCCCGACAACTACATCGAGGCAAACCCGCTGGCGACCCCCGCACACATCGTTCCGGAATGGTACTTCCTGCCGTTCTACGCAATCCTGCGCGCCTTTACCGGTGACGTCTGGGTTGTGATGTTCGCCAGCTGGATCACCGGCGGCATCGTCGACGCCAAGTTCTTCGGCGTGCTGGCCATGTTCGGCGCAATCGCCGTGATGGCTCTGGCGCCCTGGCTGGATACCTCGCGCGTGCGTTCAGGCCGTTACCGTCCGATGTTCAAGTGGTGGTTCTGGCTGCTGGCCGTCGACTTCATGGTCCTGATGTGGGCCGGCGCAATGCCCGCCGAGCCGCCGTACTCGACCATCTCGCTGATCGGTGCCACCTACTGGTTCGCGTACTTCCTGGTCATCCTGCCGCTGCTGGGTGTGATCGAAAAGCCGACCGCCGCGCCGGCCACGATCGAGGAAGACTTCAACGACCACTATGGCAAGCCTGCCGAATAAGTAAGGAACGGGATTATGCTTAAGAAACTTGCGATTACCGCAGTTGCCGCCCTGACCCTTTCGGCCGGCAGCACTCTGGCCGCGGGCGCTTCGGGCCACATTCACGACGTGGACTTCTCGTTCGAGGGGCCCTTCGGTAAGTTCGACCAGATGCAGCTGCAACGCGGCCTGCAGGTCTACACCGAGGTCTGCGCGGCGTGCCACGGCATGAAGTTCGTGCCGATCCGCACCCTGTCGGACGAAGGCGGCCCGCAGCTGCCCGAAGACCAGGTTCGCGCCTACGCCGCCCAGTTCGACATCTACGATGCCGAGCTGGACGACACCCGCCCCCGGACCCCCGCGGACAAGTTCCCGGCCGGTGGCGACCCCAAGGCACCTGACCTGTCGCTGATGGCCAAAGCCCGCGCTGGCTTCCACGGACCCTATGGTTCGGGCATGAGCCAGCTGTTCAACGGCATCGGTGGCCCCGAATACATCGTCTCGATCCTGACCGGCTACACCGGCGAGGAGAAAGAGGAAGCGGGCACCACCTTCTACGCCAACACCGCCTTCCCGGGTGGCTGGATCGCCATGCCCCCGCCGCTGTCGGGCGAGGACGTGGAATTCGCCGATGGTCATTCGAACGAGCTGCACCACGAGGCCGAAGATCTCGCAGCCTTCCTGATGTGGGCCGCAGAGCCGAAAATGATGGCACGCCAGCACGCCGGTTTCGTCGCCGTGCTGATGCTGACCATCCTGTCGGTCCTGCTGTACCTGACCAACAAGCGCATCTGGGCGCCGGTCAAGAAAGCCGCCAAGAAGGCCTGAGCCTGACTGGATCTAAAAAAGAGAAAGCCCTGCCAGATCGGCGGGGCTTTTTTCATTGGCCGCGCAAGTGTGAACCGCGGATGCCTCCGGCGGGAGTATTTGGTTCAGAAAGAAGCCAAGGTGCCGTCCTTCTCCTTACCGCGCGCGGGCGGGAAAGGACGCCGCAAGCTGGCTTCTTTCTGACGAAAATACTCAAATCCCGAGGGTGAAGTCAGCGCATCAGGTCGGGGAGGTCGCCGTTCAGTCCGGCGGCTTCGCGGATGAAGGTGCGGCGCAGGCTGGGGAGGGCGTTGACCGCACCCATGCCGATGTTGCGGGCAAGACGCAGGAACGGGTTGTCGTTCGAGAAGAGTTTGTTTGTTAGGTCCGTGGTCACGGCGAGTGTGGCCGTGTCGAAGCGGCGCCATTCGCGGTAGCGGTCCAGCACCAATTCGGAGGCGTAATCCTCGCCGCGCCGTTGGGCGTGGGTGATGACGTGGGCCAGCGCGGCTACGTCGCGCAAGCCGGCGTTCAGGCCCTGGCCTGCGATAGGGTGCATCCCGTGGGCCGCATCGCCGACCAGCGCGAGGCGTTCGGCGGTGAAGCTGTTGGCCAGCGTCAGGTTCAGCGGGTAGGTGAAGCGTTTGCCGACCAGCCGGATGTTGCCCAGGAAGTCGCCGAAGCGGGGGCGCAGGACCTGGATGTAATCCTCGTCGGACAGGGCGTGGATATGGGCGGCGTTTTCGTGGGTTTCGGACCACACGATCGAGGACATGTTGCCCGGCAGCGGCAGGATGGCCAGCGGGCCCGGCGGCATGAAGAACTGGTGGGCAATGCCGTGGTGGGGCAGGTCGTGCTCGATGGCGCAGACCAGTGCGGTTTGGCCGTAATCCCAGCCGGTGCGCTTGATGCCAGCGCGCTCGGCGGTGCCGGAGCGGCGGCCGTCGGCGCCGACCAGCAGGCGGCCGCGCAGGGTGGTGCCAGAGGCGAGCGTTAGGGTGACGCCAGTCTGATCCACGGTTTGGGCGGTGACGGTTTCGCCCTCTAGCACGGTGATCAGGGGGTTTTCGGCCATCGCCTCGGACAGGGCGCGGCGCAGGAAGCGGTCTTCGAGCATGAAGCCCATCAGGCCTTCTTCGATCTCGGCGTGGTCGAAATGCAGGAAGAAGGGCGAGAGCGGCCCCTCGCCGGCGCGGCCATCGGTGACCTTGATCTCCAGCATGGGCTGGGATTGGCGGGCGACGCGAGGCCAGACGCCAATCGCGGCCAGCAGGCGTTTGGAGGCCAGCGCCAGCGCATAGCCGCGCCCGTCGAAATTGTCGTCGGTCTGGCGGCCGGGCGGCAGGGCGTCGATCACGGTGGAACGCAGGCCAGCCTGCGCCAGGGCCAAGGCCAAAGCGGGGCCGTTCTGGCCGCCGCCAACGATCAGGATATCGGACGTGGTGCTCATGTCGCAAATATGGTGAGGAATGCGGGATTGTCCATGCGCCGTGCTGCCGCTACCGTCTGGGAAAATGCTTAGGGGAGCAATGGGCATGAGTGAATGGCTTTGGCAAAGTGCGGCCGAGTTGGGGCGGGGGATCGGCAGCGGGGCGATTGACCCGGTGGCGCTGACGCGCACCTATCTGGAGGCGATCGACGCGCATCCGTTCCGCGACCGCATCTATGCGCGCGTGACGGCGGATCGCGCGATGGCCGAGGCTGGGGCCGCCGCCGAGCGCGCCAAGGCCGGGTTGCGCCTGTCGCCGCTGGACGGGGTGCCGATCAGCTGGAAAGACCTGTTCGACAGCGCCGGTGTGGCGACCGAGGCGGGCAGCGCGCTGCTGAAGGACCGGGTGCCAAGCTCGGACGCGTGGGTGCTGCGCAATGCGACGGCGCTGGGGCTGGTGTGCCTGGGCAAGACGCATATGAGCGAGCTGGCGTTTTCCGGGCTGGGGCTGAACCCGGTGACGGAAACCTCGCCCTGCGTGAATGATCATGAGGCGGTCTCGGGGGGGTCATCTTCGGGGGCGGCGACTTCGGTGGCGTTTGGGCTGGCGGCCTGCGGGATCGGCTCGGACACCGGGGGGTCGGTGCGAATTCCGTCGGCGTGGAACGATCTGGTGGGGCTGAAAACCACCGCCGGGCGCATCCCGCTGACCGGCGTGGTGCCACTGTGCCAGAAGTTCGACACGATCGGCCCGCTGTGCCGCACGACCGAGGATGCCGCGCTGATGCTGGCGGCGCTGGAAGGCGGCAAGCCCGCCGATCTGACCGGGGCCACGCTGAAGGGCAAACGCTTTGCGGTGCTGAACACCGTTGTGATGCAGGGTATCCGACTCGAGCCTCTGAAGGCCTATCAGACCGCACTGGACCGGCTGATCGACGCGGGCGCGGTGCTAGAGGAGCTGGACGCCCCCGAAGTGGCCCGCGCGATGGATCTGGCGGGGCCGCTGTTCGCGCCCGAAGCGTACGGCCAGTGGCGCGATGTGATCGAGGCCAACCCCGGCCTGATGTTCGCCCGCATTCTGGAACGCTTCCGTGGCGGCGCAAAGGTCAGCGGCCCGGACTACGTGCAAGCATGGCTGGAACTGGAGGAGTGCCGCGCCACTTGGAACGCGCGTGTGGCGCGGTTTGATGCGGTGCTGTGCCCCAGCTCTCCGATTCTGCCGCCCAAGACCGAGCGTTTGCTGACGGATGACGACTATTACGTCACCGAGAACCTGCTGGCGCTGCAGAACACCCGTGTGGGCAACCTGATGGGCGTCTGCGCGATGTCGATGCCAACGGGGGTGCCGTCTTGCGGGATCATCCTGATGGGCAAACCGATGCAAGAGGAACGTCTGCTGCGCGTCGCGGCGGCCGCTGAACCGGTGCTGCGCGGCGCCTGAGGGCGAATCAAATTCGCCACAGACGTAAGGCCTTACGCTGCTTTGTCTGGACGAAAGGCGTCTCGTTCGGTACTCTGATCCGAAACGGGGCGCCAATGATCCCGTCAGACTGAGGCAGTACAGAATGTTTCCCGAGCGGTTTGCCAACCTACCGGCTTATGCGTTTCCGCGTCTGCGCGCCCTGTTGGACGCGCACGAACCCGGCGGGCCGGTCATGCACATGACGATTGGCGAGCCGAAACACGCTTTCCCCGACTGGGTGCACGATCTGGTGGTCGAATCCGTGGCTGGCTTCGCGCAATACCCGCCGAACGAGGGCACCCCGGCCCTGCGCGCCGCGATTGCCGGGTTCCTGAAGCGCCGTTACGGCGTTGAGGTCGACCCCGAGACGCAGATCATGCCGCTGAACGGCACGCGCGAGGGGCTGTACAACGCCGCGATGGCGCTGATCCCCGAGCAAAAGAATGGCCAGCGCCCGATCGTGCTGATGCCGAACCCGTTCTATCAGGTCTACATGATCGGCGCGATTTCCGTGCAGGCTGAACCGATGTTCATCGCCGCCACGCGCGAAAACGGCTATCTGCCCGACTACACCGCGCTGCCCGCCGAAGTGCTGGACCGCGTCGCCGCCGCCTATATTTGCAGCCCGGCGAACCCGCAGGGCTCGGTCGCGGATCGCGCCTATTGGGCCGAGCTGATCCGGCTGGCTGAAAAGCACGATTTCCAGATTTTCGCGGATGAGTGCTATTCCGAGATTTACCGCGACACGCCGCCCCCCGGCGCGATGGAAGTTGCGCAAGAGCTGGGCGCGCATCCCGAACGGGTGGTGATTTTCCACTCGCTGTCGAAACGGTCGAACCTGCCGGGGCTGCGCTCGGGGTTTGTGGCTGGTGGGCCGGAAAGCCTGAAGCAGATCAAGCAGTTGCGCGCCTATGCGGGGGCACCGCTGCCGCTGCCGGTTCAGCATGTCTCGCAGAAGGTGTGGGAAGACGAAGAGCACGTCATCGAGAACCGCCGCCTGTATGGCGAAAAATACGCGGTGGCCGACGAGGTGTTCGCCAGCATCCAGGGCTACAAGGGCCCCGAGGCTGGGTTTTTCCTGTGGTTGCCGGTCGAGGACGGCGAAGAGGCCGCGCTGAAAGCATGGCGCGAGACCGGCGTGCGCGTGCTGCCGGGCGCGTATCTGAGCAAGGACGTGAACGGGGATAACCCCGGCAAAGGATATATCCGGGTCGCCATGGTGGCCCCAAAAGAAGAGCTGCGCGAAGGCCTGATCCGCCTGCGCGACTGCATCTACAGATAACGGAACGAGGGCAGGATGGCATTTCAGACAAGGGGACGGGACCCGCTGTTCGACAGTGACATGCAGGCCGCGATCGAGAAGCGCGGCAAGGAATTGATCGGCATTGCGCTGGTCGTGCTGGGCGCGGCTGCGGTGGCGATGATGGCCTCGTACAGCGCGAACGATCCCTCGTTCATGCTGGCCACGGATGCGCCAGTGCAGAACCTGCTGGGACGGATCGGGGCCTCGATCGCGGCGCCGCTGTTCATGATCCTGGGACTGGGATCGTGGGGTCTGGCGATTGCGCTGCTGGCCTGGGGATTCCGTTTTGGCCTGCACCAGGGCGAAGAGCGCGCGCTGTCCCGAGCGCTGATGACTCCGATCTGGATGGCTGTGATCTCGGTCTATGCCTCGACCTTGGCGCCGGGGCCGGACTGGGGGCAGGGCTTTGGTCTGGGCGGCCATTTCGGCGATACCGTGCTGGGCGTCCTGCTGGGCGTGCTGCCGGTCAGCATGGCCTTCGGCATCAAGATGATGTCGGTGGTGTTCGCCGTGATGATGGTGGGCCTGGGTGCGTTCGTGCTGGGGTTCTCTGTCACCGAACTGCGTCGGATTTTCCGGTTCCTCGTGCTGGGCGTGGTCATGATGTACGCGCTGCTGCTGGCCGTGCTGGGGCGGGGGGCCACCGGTGCCTTCAGCGCCGCGCAATCCATGCAGGCGCGTCAACGTGATCGCCGTGCAAGCCGAGCCGCCGCCACGCCGGACGAACCGCAAGAGGAATGGGTCGAGCCCTTTGACGAGGTGATGGAGACCTGGGAACAGCCCGAGCCGCAACCCGCGCCGAAACCGGGCCTGCTGGGCCGTGTGCCGGGCTTGATCCGCCGCCCCGAGCCGATGCCCGAACCCGAACTGGTCGAGCCTGAGCTGGCCGCCGACCCGCAATTCGCGCCGGGTGACGACCGCATCAAGGCCAAGATCGCGGATGTGATCCGCTCGCGTGCCGTGCATCCGGCCCCGGTGGCCCCGCAAAGCCCGGTGATTGCCGCGGTGAAGGATCGCCCGCGTGGGCCGTCCGCGCTGGTGCTGGACACCTCGCGCCGTCCGACCCTGCCGCCCGAGCCGCCGATGACCGGCCCGCGCCACACGCTGCCGACCGAGCCGACGATGACCCGCAAGGCTGCCGAACCCACGCCCGAGCCGCGCCCCTGGTCGCAGCCCGAGATGCAGGTGCAGCCCGAGTATGTGGAACAGAATTTCGAAGCCAGCTTCGAGGACTTCGACACCTACACGGACGAGCTGCCGGACGAGAACATCTTTGACATGGCCGACGACGTGCCGCTGGAAAGCTATGACCAGCCCACGCCTGCCGCGCGCCCGTCGATCCCGGTGCAGGCCCCGCGCAAGGTGGTGGTGCAGCCGCTGAACCGCAAGCCGATCCAGCCGTCCACCCGCGCACAGAGCGAGGCGCAGCCCTCGCTGGCGTTCGAGGAGCCGGGCCATGCCTATGAGCTGCCGCCGCTGAACCTGCTTGCGAACCCCGCGAATATCCAGCGTCACCATCTGTCCGATGAGGCGCTGGAGGAAAACGCGCGGATGTTGGAGAACGTTCTGGACGATTACGGCGTCAAGGGCGACATCGTTTCGGTCCGCCCCGGCCCCGTCGTCACCATGTACGAGCTGGAGCCCGCGCCGGGCCTGAAAGCCAGCCGCGTGATCGGTCTGGCGGACGACATCGCGCGCTCGATGTCGGCGCTGTCGGCGCGTGTGTCCACGGTTCCGGGGCGTAGCGTGATCGGGATCGAACTGCCGAACGAGCACCGCGAAAAGGTGGTGCTGCGGGAAATCCTGGCCGCGCGCTCCTACGGCGATGCGAACATGAAACTGCCGCTGGCCCTGGGCAAGGATATCGGCGGCGAGCCGATGGTGGCGAACCTGGCAAAGATGCCTCACCTGCTGATCGCGGGGACCACGGGGTCGGGTAAATCGGTGGCGATCAACACGATGATCCTGTCGCTGCTGTACCGCCTGACGCCCGAGGAATGCCGCCTGATCATGATCGACCCCAAGATGCTGGAACTGTCGGTTTACGACGGCATCCCGCACCTGCTGTCCCCCGTGGTGACCGACCCGAAAAAGGCCGTGGTCGCGCTGAAATGGACCGTGGGCGAGATGGAAGATCGCTATCGCAAGATGTCCAAGATGGGCGTGCGCAACATCGACGGCTATAACAGCCGGGTCGAGGATGCGCTGTCGCGTGGCGAA
This sequence comes from Thalassobius vesicularis, assembly GCF_004799325.1. Classification (GTDB taxonomy): domain Bacteria; phylum Pseudomonadota; class Alphaproteobacteria; order Rhodobacterales; family Rhodobacteraceae; genus Thalassobius; species Thalassobius vesicularis. The sequence goes on along the minus strand of NZ_SSMD01000001.1, from coordinate 349,233 downwards.
ACCTTTAGCCGCACCGTGCAGACGGGCTTTGACGACGAAACCGGCGATCCGATTTTCGAGACCGAGGAAATCACCCCGGTCAAGATGCCCTATATCGTTGTGATCGTTGACGAAATGGCCGACCTGATGATGGTCGCCGGTAAGGAAATCGAAGCCTGCATCCAGCGTCTGGCGCAGATGGCGCGGGCCTCGGGCATCCATATCATCATGGCGACGCAGCGACCCTCGGTGGACGTGATCACCGGCACGATCAAGGCCAACTTCCCGACCCGGATCAGTTTCCAGGTGACCTCGAAGGTCGATAGCCGGACGATCCTGGGCGAGATGGGGGCCGAGCAGCTGCTGGGCATGGGCGATATGTTGTACATGGCCGGTGGTGCGAAAATCACCCGCTGCCACGGGCCGTTTGTGTCCGATGAAGAGGTCGAGGAAATCGTCCGTCACCTGAAATCCTTTGGCCCGCCCGATTATGTGGGCGGCGTGGTCGAAGGGCCGGATGACGACAAGGCCGACAATATCGACGCGGTGCTGGGCCTGAATACCGGCGGCAACACGGATATGGAGGACGCCCTCTATGACACCGCCGTGGCGATCGTGATCAAGGATCGCAAATGCTCGACCTCGTACATCCAGCGCAAACTGGCGATCGGCTACAACAAGGCCGCGCGGCTGGTCGAACAGATGGAAGAGCAGGGCATCGTCAGCTCCGCCAACCACGTCGGCAAACGCGAAATTCTGGTCCCCGAGCAGTAATCGGGGAACAGGTCCGCCCATCGCGGAGTTGTGACACGAAAGTCAGGTGCGCTGCACCTGCGCCGTGATTATGTTTGGGGCATGAAGATGAACCGCTATACCCTTGCGCCGGTTCTGGCGCTGCTGGCCGTCCCTGCCGGGGCGGCCGAGCTGAGTCTGGATCAGATCTCGGCCTATCTGAACAGCTTTGCCACCGCGCAGGGCGAGTTCACGCAGATCAACGACGATGGCTCGATCTCGACGGGCAAGATCTGGCTGAAACGGCCCGGTCGCGCGCGGTTCGAATACAACCCGCCCGAGGCCGCGCTGGTGCTGGCCGGGCAGGGTGCCGTGGCGATCTTTGATCCCAAAAGCAACACCGGGCCAGAGACCTATCCGTTGAACCAGACCCCGCTGAGCATCGTTCTGCGGCGCGATGTGGATCTGGCCAAGTCAGATATGGTGATGGGCAAGATTTATGATGGCACCGCGACCACCGTCACGGCCGCGGACCCGGAAAACGCCGAATACGGCAATATCCAGCTGGTGTTCACCGACAACCCGGTGCAGCTGCGCCAGTGGGTCATCAACGATCAGGCCGGGGGGGCAACCACCGTGGTGCTGGGCGAGATGGCGTTTGACGAACCGGTGCGGAACTCTTTGTTCGATATCCGCAGCCAGTCCGACAAGGTGACCAAGGGCCGTTAACGCAGGTGACGCGGGCAGGTGGCCAGCTGAGCCTGGTACATGTCTGCACGCCGCTGAACCTGACCCGAGATCCGCATCAGCCAGCTTTTGCGCCGGTACGTGCCGCGCGAGTAGCCGTAGTGCCCTTCGTGATAGGCTAGGTACTGGTGCTGGGCGTTGTGCAACGAGACGCCGTTCTTGTCGCGGGTCTTGTTCATGTACCAGCCCATGAAGTCGGTCGCGTCGCGGATGTCATCACGGCGCGCGCCCCAGCCGCCGGCGTCGTCCTTGTAATCGTCCCAAGTGGAATCGATCGCCTGCGCGTACCCGTAGGCCGAGCTTTGGCGGCCCATCGGGATCACGCCCAGCACAAAGCGGTAGGGGGTGCGGGCGTTGCCGACGAATTTGCTTTCCTGGTAAATCGTTGCCATCTGCACATGCACAGGAACGCCCCAGCGGCGCTCGGTCGCGCGGAAGGCGCGGGCATATTTGGGTCGTTGGCTCAGGATCGAACAGGCGTCGTCCAGATTGCGTGGGGGCGTGTAATTTCCGCCGCCGCAAGCCGCCAGCAGCACAAACAGAATTACAACGCGAAGAGTTCTGCTCATCTGCCTCTCGCTTTCTTTGTTTTTCGGTATTTTAGCGAAAAACGAGAGGCAGGGGAATGCCAATTCAAGCGCTCAGAGCAGGACAGCCAGCATGAGCGGAATCGCTGCAACAGACATCAGGGTGGACACCACGACCAGGCCAGCGACGGACTCGGCATCGGCGCCGTATTTCTCGGCCAGCAGGTAAGAGGTGACGGCGACCGGCGTCGACAATTGCAGCACCAGAACGGCAAAGGCGGTCTTGTCCAGCTCGAACCAGACGCCCACGCCCCAGGTCAGCCCAAAGCACAACACCAGCTTCAGAGCCGAGATCCACAGCGCGCGCCCGACATGGCCCGGCGTCATCCGCGCAACCGCCACGCCCAGCGTGATCAGCATGATCGGAATCGCCATCTGACCGATCAGTTGCAGCGCATTGGTCAGGAAAACCGGCGTGTGCCAGCCCTGCCACAGGAACAGCCCGCCCAGCAGGGTCGCGCCGACCAGCGGCTCCTTGACGACCTTGGTCAGCGATCCGCCGCCCGCCACCAGCCAGACGCCAAAGGTGAACGACCAGATCGCCATGACCGCGAAAACGACCACGGCATAGCCCAGCCCGACCTCGCCAAAGGCGAACATGGCAAGGGGCAGGCCCAGGTTGCCGGTGTTGCCGAAAATGATCGGCGCAAGGAAGGTGCGCACGTCCAGCCGGGTCAGCTTGACCAGTGCCCAGGCGACGATGGACAGCAGGCCGTAAGCGGCAGCGGCGGCCACAGACAACGTGGTCAGCGCCTGCGGGTCGATCTGGGTCTTCATCAGGGCGGTGAAGATCAGGCAGGGCACCGACAGGGTCATCGCCAAGCGGGTGACGAACTCGACCCGGTATTCGAACCCGGCCTTCACCCAGGCAAACCCGACCGCAGCCAGAATGAACACCGGTGCCGTGATTTCGAGCACTGTTAGAGCAAGGTTCACAGACTGTTTCCCTTTGTTTTCGTTGAATTCGTGGACAAATGACCGCGTTTGCGTCTATCCAAGGCGACGAGGGGCTGCAATGCAATGCTGAAGACGCGTGCTAAATATCATCTTGGACAGATCGTCCGTCACAAGAAACACCCGTTCCGCGGTGTGGTCTTCGACGTCGATCCGCGGTTCAACAACACCGAGGAATGGTATCACTCCATTCCCGAAGAAAGCCGTCCGTCCAAAGAGCAGCCGTTCTACCACCTGCTGGCCGAGAACGATCAAAGCTACTACGTGGCCTATGTGTCCGAGCAGAACCTGATCGCCGACTATTCGGGTCAGCCGGTCAGCCACCCGGATATTCCCGATCTGTTTGGCCCGTTTCAGGACGGTCACTATCCCCTGCAATTCCAGCTGAACTGAAAACGGCGCCCCGGGGGGCGCCGCTTGCGTTCAGTATCCCAGCGCGCAGCCGTCCTTGCGCGGGTCAGATGCGCCTTCGAGAACGCCATCCTCGCGGATCAGGATCGCCTGGGCGCCGCCGATCGGCTGTTCGGGGGTGACGACATTGTGGCCCATATCCGCCAGCTCCTGCCGGACAGAGTCGGCATAGCCACGCTCGACCCGCATCTCTCCGGCGTCGCAGAAAGCGCGGGGGGCGTCGATGGCGTCTTGCGGCTCCATCCCGAAATCCACCAGGTTCGAGACAAAGCGCGCATGACCGTTGGGCTGATACGCCCCGCCCATCACGCCAAACGGCATCACCACGCGCCCGTCCTGTTTCAGCATGCCGGGGATGATCGTGTGCATGGGGCGCTTGCCGCCCAGCATCTCGTTGGCATGCCCCTCGGTCAGCGAGAAGCCCGCCCCGCGGTTCTGCAGCAGGATGCCGAATTTCGGGCTGGCAATGCCCGAGCCGAAGCCGTGGAAGATCGAGTAGATCAGCGAAACCGCCATACGGTCCTTGTCGACGACGGTGATGTAGATCGTGTCCTTGTGCACTGACTCGGTCAGCGGCGCGGCCGAGGGCATGGCGCGCTTGGGGTCGATCAGCGCAGCCAGTTTCGCCGCCGTCTCGGGCGCCAGCATGTGCTGAAGGCGCGAGGTGTGGTCGGCGTCCGCGATAAAGCGGTTGCGGGCGTCGTAGGCCAGTTTGGCGACCTCGGTCTCGATATGCGCGCGCTGGCTGCCGAATGGGGCCATCCCGGAGATATCGAAATGTTTCAAGATGTTGAGCATCAGGATTGCGGTAGCGCCCTGGCCGTTTGGCGGATGCTCCAGCAGGTCCATATGCTTGTACTGGCCACCGACGGGGTCGGTAGGCGTGCAGCGCGTGGCGGCGAAATCCTGTTCAGTATGCACGCCGCCAAGGGCGGTCAGCGCGCCAACCATGTCCTGCGCGACTTCGCCTTCGTAGAATGCCTTGCGGCCATCGCGGGCGATCCGGCGCAGCACCTCGGCCTGTCCCGGTGCGCGGAAAATCTGGCCGACGCGAGCGGGTTGCCCGTCGATCATGTAGTGACGGCGGCCATCGGCGTTCAGGCTTTTGCCAGCGATGGGCCAGTCAAAGGCGACGCGCGGCGCGACGGGAACGCCTTCTTCGGCGTAGTGGATGGCCGGGGCCAGCAGCGCGTCCAGACCCAGCCGGCCGACGGTTTCGGACAGGTGGCAGAACGCGTCCACGGCACCGGGGATGGTCACGGCCTCGGGGCCATTCAGCGGTACGGCGGACAGGCCACGCGCGCGCAGGTCGGCAGCCTTGGCGGCGGCCGGGGCGCGGCCCGAGCCATTCAGCGCGTGGATCTGGTCGCTGCCGGGCAGGTTGTACAGGACAAAGCAATCACCGCCGATGCCGGTCATTTGCGGCTCGCAGATGCCAAGCAAGACCGCACCCGCGATGGCCGCATCCATAGCGTTACCACCCCGGGACAGAATGTCGACGGCGACCTTGGCGGCCAATGGGTGCGATGTCGCGCACATGCCATTCGACGCGTAAACAGCCGAGCGTCCCGGCTTGTGAAAATCTCTCATGGAAGTCTCCCCTCGTTCCCGCGACAGACTTTAGGTGTCTTGTCGGCCAAGTCCATGGGTTTGAGGAGGAAGTCCTCGGCGCCGCGTACTGGGTGGGGGCTGTAAACACGCGACGCCGAGGGAAGCTCTTGCAGCTACAGTGTCTTTTTGACGGGTGTTTCAGGCGTGAATATGGGGGGATTGGGGCAATTCTGCGGCGTGTTGATTTGCGTCAGGCTGCAACTAACAAGGGTATCGTCAGGCGCAGGCAATTTGTGTCTCCGACCCGCTGATAGGTCAGGTTTTCCGCAAGGGTCTGGATCAACAGCCAGCCGAATCCGCCTTCGGGAAGGTCGGGAAGGGCGCTGTCCGTGTCGGGGTATCCGCGCTTGGCGAAGACATGCACCGGCACCGGCTTTCCCTGATCCAGAATCGTCACTTCTAGGCGCGAGGGATGACGGGTGCACTGAAGCTCGACCTTGCCGTGGGCGATATCGCAATAGGCGTGTTCGACGATGTTGTTCAGCGCCTCTGCCAGAACGATCTCGGCCTTGCCGCTGTTGTCGGAATCCAAACCGGCATCGCGCAGGAACGCCAGCACCTGCGCCAGCGCATCCCGGACGGCCATTTCCGTGGCATCAAAGCGGATCGCCAGTTTCGTCGGAAGGGTCATGGCGCTCATACCGGTGTGGTTCGTCCCCGATTCAGGCGCTGTCAGCACGGCGGCCCGTTGCCTCGGCCACGCTGGGATGGATGGCAAAGACCATGTCCATCCGGGTCAGGCGAAACACCTTGGCGACGTTCGGCAGCAGGCCCGCCAAGTGGAGTTTGCGCGCAGTGCCCAGCTGTTTCATCGCCGCGACGATGGCCCCCAGCCCGCTGGAGTCGATGAAATCCACGGTGCTCAGGTCCAAAATGACCTGGCTGGGCCCGCTTTCGGTCAGTTGGCGCATACGGTCCTTGAAGGCGATCGCCACGGCGGCGTCGATCCGGCTTTCCTCGACCGAGACGACTTGAAAGCCCTCTCTCTCCGTACTGGACATCTGCATGAAATCTCCTTTCACTTCGGTCTTGCTTGGAGGAAGCTAGGTCCAAATCCTTACCAATCGGTTTTCAACATCGCAGCAGGAGGAGTTCTTATGAAATCTGTGGTCATTGCCGGGGCGGCGCGCACCCCCATGGGCGGGTTCCAAGGTGTTTTCGAGGGCGTGGACGCTGCAGCGCTGGGCGGGCACGCGATTCGGGGCGCCTTGTCGGACGCGGGGACGAAAACCGTGGACGAGGTCATCATGGGCTGCGTTCTGCCCGCTGGTCAGGGGCAGGCCCCGGCGCGGCAGGCGCTGTTCGCGGGCGGACTGGGGCAAGAAGTGCCCGCCACCACGATCAACAAGATGTGCGGCAGCGGGATGAAGGCGGCGATGATCGCCTTTGACCAGATCGCGCTGGGCCATGCCAACGCAATGATCGCGGGCGGGATGGAGAGCATGACCAACGCCCCCTACCTGCTGCCGAAAATGCGCGGTGGGGCGCGGATCGGGCATTCCAGCGTGCAGGACCACATGTTCCTGGACGGGCTGGAGGACGCCTATGACAAAGGTCGCCTGATGGGCACCTTTGCCGAGGATTGCGCCGAGGCGTTCCAGTTCACCCGCGAAGCGCAGGACCGCTATGCCATCGCCTCGCTGGACAATGCGCTGGAGGCGGAGCGTTCGGGCGCGTTCGAGGGCGAGATTTGTCCGGTCGTCCTGCACGCGCGCACGGGCGAAGAGATCATCACCCGTGACGAACAGCCGGCCAAGGCCAAGCCGCAGAAGATCCCGCTGCTGAAACCCGCGTTCCGCAAGGATGGGACGGTGACGGCGGCCAATTCCTCGTCGATTTCGGACGGGGCGGCGGCGCTGGTTCTGGCGTCGCAGGACGCGGCCGAAAGCCGGGGCATGAACATCCGTGCCCGCATTCTGGGCCATGCCAGCCACGCGCAGGCCCCCGCGCAATTCCCGACCGCGCCGGTCCCTGCCGCGCGCAAGCTGCTGGAACGGCTGGGGTGGAAAACCTCGGACGTGGACCTGTGGGAGGTGAACGAAGCCTTTGCGGTCGTCCCCATGGCCTTCATGAAGGAAATGGGCATTCCGCGCGACATCATGAACGTCAACGGCGGGGCCTGTGCGTTGGGGCACCCGATCGGGGCGTCCGGGGCGCGGATCATGGTGACGCTGTTGAACGCGCTGGAAAAACGCGGGCTGAAACGTGGTATCGCGGCGATCTGCATCGGCGGCGGCGAGGGCACCGCAATCGCGATCGAGCGGGTCTGACACGCACACCGGCCGAGGGATCAGGGATGATGAACGGCTCCTGCGCGTGCGGCGCCATTCGGTTTTCGACCAGTGCGGCGCCGTTTGGCGCCTCGTCGTGCCATTGCACCCAATGCCGTAAGATGTCGGGGCATAGCTGGGCCTCGGCCCAGGTTCCGGTCAGCGACCTGACGATCGACGGGCCGGTGCGCTGGTTGGAGCTGACGCCAAAGGCGCGGCGCGGGATCTGCCCGGACTGCGGGGCGTTCCTGTTCTGGCACGGCACCGGCGAGGACATGATCAGCTTTGCGCTGGGGGCGGTGGATGGCACCACCGGCCTGCGGCTGGAGCGACACATATTCACCGCCGACAAGGGCGATTACTACGACATCGCGGACGGACTGCCGCAAAGGCCCTGACCGTACTCGCACGGCCTTTCGCTGCGGGCCAGACCGGTCTACACCGCCTGCAGGAGAATCCCATGACCAATCAGACTGCAGACAGCCCGCGGGGCCTGGCCTTTGCGCTTGCCGCTTACTTCATGTGGGGGTTTTTGCCCCTGTATCTGAAAGCGATGGCCCATATCCCCCCGGCCGAGGTCGTCGCCCACCGCATCCTGTGGTCGGTGCCGGTGGCCGGGCTGTTGCTGGTCGCGCTGGGACGCACCCGTGATCTGAGCGCCGCGCTGCGTTCGCCCAAGATGCTGGCGATGGCCAGTCTGACGGCCGGGCTGATCACCATCAACTGGGGCACCTATGTCTGGGCCATCGGCGCGGGGCGGACTCTGGACGCGGCACTGGGGTACTACATCAATCCGTTGTTCTCGGTCCTGCTGGGGGCGGTGCTGCTGGGCGAACGCCTGAATGCCACGCAGATGGTATCGGTCGCCTTGGCCGGATGCGCGGTCGGGGTGCTGTGGTATGACGCGGGCAGCCTGCCGTGGCCGGCGCTGGTGCTGATGGTCAGCTGGGGCTTCTACGCCTATTTCAAGAAATCCCTGCCTATCGGCCCGAACCAGGGCTTCCTGCTAGAGGTGCTGATCCTGTCGGTGCCCTCGCTGGGGTATCTGATCTGGTTGTCGCCCGAGGGCGCATTCGGCGGGGACGTGCAGGATACGGTTCTGCTGGTCGGGGCGGGCATCGTCACGGCCGTGCCCCTGATCGTCTATGCCAACGGCGCGAAACTGCTGCGGTTGTCGACGATTGCGATCCTGCAATACATCGCGCCGACGATGATCTTCCTTACCGCCGTGTTCGTCTTTGATGAGCCGTTCGGTCAGGCCCGCATGATCGCGTTTCCGATGATCTGGGCGGCGCTGGTGGTCTACACCGTGCCGATGGTCCGCCAGATGCGGAACGGTCGCGCGCGAACCTGACCTGCGGGGCCTTAGGACAGGGCCTCGCGGAATTTCAGGAAACGGGCGTCGGTCTTTACCCGCTGGTTCATCGCCTCGCGCAGTGCCCCGACCGAGCTGTGCGGGCGCATCACCACCTCGAACGTCTCAATCAGCCCGTCCGCGCCCAGCGTGATCAGGTCGACGCCGACGGCGTCCATGTCGCCGATCTTGCACTGGAACTCCAGCGCCCAGTCGTTGCCCTCGCCCATGATCCGGCGATAGCGGAAGTCGGAAAACACCTGCCCGACATGGCCCAGAACGGCGGCCACCGCGTCGCGCCCCGTCCAGGTTTTCCAGTAGGTCGGCGGCAGGAATGCCACGTTCTCGGCCAGGATCGTGCCGATCTTTTCGTCCTCGCCCGAGGCGACGATTTCAGTCATGCGTTGGATTGTCGGATGCATTGTTTGGTCCTCCCTTCCGGCAGGCTGCACCGGCGCGCACGATGCGGCAAGCGTGACGCCGGGTTGCACCGCGCCGCGCCCCAGCGTAATCCGATCCCATGACGCTCAGCACCGAATACACGCCCCCGACCGACCCGCTGGAGATTCTGTATCAGGATCACCAACTGATCGCCGTGAACAAACCCTCGGGGCTGTTGTCGGTGCCGGGGCGGGGCGAGCATCTGGCCGATTGCCTGCTGAGCCGCGTCCAGGCGGTGTTCCCCGAGGCGCTGCTGGTGCACCGGCTGGATCGGGATACCTCGGGCGTGATGGTGTTCGCGCTGACACCCCATGCGCAGCGCAACCTGTCGATGCAGTTCGAAAAGCGCAGCACGAAAAAGACCTATGTCGCCCGCGTCTGGGGCCAGTTGGAGCCGAAAACCGGCACCGTCGATCTGCCGCTGATCGTGGATTGGCCGAACCGTCCGCGTCAGATGGTGGACCATGAGAACGGCAAGCCCGCCGTCACCGATTATCGGGTGCTGAAGTCCAACGCGACCGAGTCGCGGGTCCGGCTGATGCCGCGCACCGGGCGCTCGCACCAGTTGCGGGTGCATATGCTGGCGCTGGGGCATGTCATCCTGGGCGACCCGATCTATGCCGAGGGTCCGGCGGCGGATTTCCCGCGCCTGATGCTGCATTCCGAGGAGTTGCGGATCAACCATCCCGACAGCGGCAAGGGGCTGGCCTTCCGCGCCAAGGCGCCGTTCTAACGAATCCGCCGATCCGTCAGGTTCAGTCGTCCGGCGACGATCGGACGGACCACTTGCGCCAGCTCGGCATCGCCCGCCTGCATCTGTTCCAGCGCGTCCAGACGGTTGGTGGCGATCAGCTCCAACAGGTCGGTGCGGACAGTGCCATCAACGTTGCGGGGCAGGGCGGGGACCACTTGCAGCAGGTTGGGTTGCGGGCCGGAGGTGGGCATCTGGACGGGCGCATCTGCCTCGGCAAAGGCATAGAGGCCCACGCCCCCCGCCGACAGCGCATAGGCGGCAAACGCCACGTCGCGCGCCCCGTTGGCCAGCAATGCGTCGCGGATCGCGGGGCCGTCCAGCGCGATGCGGTTCTCGGTTCCCTCACCATCGGACCAGTGCATCAGACGCCGGGTGATAAAGTTATACAGCCGCTTGCCGGTGGCCATCCAGATGCGCGAGGGTAGCGATTTGCGGGCCAGCAGATTGCGTTCCGACGGGGTCAGCAAGGCATTGGCGAAGTTGCGCTTTTGCTTGAGCATGTGCCGCAGATCCTCGCGCGCGGCGGTGCGGAACAGCACGCCCTTGCGCCGATGGACCGAGGCCAGCTGGAAGTCGATCACCCCCGCCCGACCGTCCGGCAGCATCAGCCAGTTTTGCGGCTTGGCGATGTCGTTATGGCACACGCCCCGGCGGCGCATCTCGCGCAGCAGGCGTCGGGCGTCCTTGTACCACAGCGGGTCAGAGGGTTTGGCCAGGTGCAGCGGCGTGCCCTCGGCCCAGACGCGCAGGATGCCGCCCGCGTCGGCCTCCAGCAGCACGGGTGTGCCCTCGATGCCCTGCACGGCACGCAGGCCGCGCGCCTCTTTCCGGGCCAGGGCTTGCGACAGCGGGCGGGCCCACCACGGCACCCCATCCAGACGGCGCAGCACGACCTTGACCGTAGGGTCATCCGCCAGATGGCCCATCACGGTTTCGGAAAACACGTCGCGTTTCAGCACCGTGTCCGGCACGAAACGCTGGATCGAGCGGTACTCAGCCACGTGACCCCCCAAATAGCAAATCCGGGGCCGTGATAGCCCCGGATCGACCCGTGTTGCAACGGGATACAGGTTACTCGGCGGCCCAGCCGGCGACGGATTTGACTTCGAGGAAGTCCTCGATGCCCCAAACGCCACCTTCGCGACCGTTGCCCGACTGCTTCATGCCGCCGAACGGAGCGCCCGCGCCGCGGGACTTGCCGTTCATCTCGACCATGCCCGAGCGCAGCTGCTGCGCCAGGCGGTTGGCCTTGGTGCCGTCCTGCGTCTGCACGTAGTTGGTCAGGCCGTAGACCGTGTCATTGGCGATCTGCACCGCTTCTTCCTCGGTCTCGAACGGGATGATCGACAGCACCGGGCCGAAGATTTCTTCGCGTGCGATGGTCATCTCGTTGTTCACGTCGGCGAACACGGTGGGACGCACGAAGAAGCCCTTGTTCAGACCGTCCGGACGACCCAAGCCACCGGCGACCAGGCGGGCGCCTTCGTCGATGCCCTTCTGGATCAGGCCCTGGATCTTGTTCCACTGCGCTTCGTTCACCACGGGGCCGATGTGCTTGCCGTGCTCGCTGGCGGGGCCAACGGTGACGGATTTCGCAACTTCGGCTGCGGTTTCAACGGCTTGCTCGTAGATGTCGCGCTGAACCAGCATCCGGCTGGGTGCGTTGCACGACTGGCCGGTGTTGTTCATCATGTGCAGCACGCCACGCTTGACGGCCTTGTCGTCGGCATCCGCGAAGATGATGTTGGCGCCTTTGCCGCCCAGCTCCAGGTGGACACGCTTCAGCGTCAGGGCCGCGTTCTGCGAGATCGCGATGCCTGCGCGGGTCGAGCCGGTGAAGCTGACCATATCCACGTCCGGGTGGCCGGACAGGGTGCTGCCGACGCCCATGCCGTCGCCGTTCACCAGGTTGAACACACCCTTGGGGAAGCCAGCGTCATGCATCATCTCTGCGAACAGGATGGCGTCCAGCGGGCTTTCTTCGGACGGTTTCAGCACCATGGTGCAGCCAGCGATGGCCGCGGCGACCACCTTCAGCGTGACCTGGTTCATCGGCCAGTTCCACGGAGTGATCAGAGCGCACACGCCGATCGGTTCATAGATGATCCGGTCTTCGGGGGCGTGATCACCCAGCGGGCGGATGAACTTGAAGTTCTTGGCGGCGCGGATGAAGTTGGTGATGTGCCAGGTCCCGGCACCGACCTGCGAAGTGCTGGCCATGTCGATCGGCGCGCCCATCTCGATCGAGATCGCGGCACCCATCTCGGCGCTGCGGGCCTTGTAGATTTCCAGCAGCTTTTCGACCAGCGCGATGCGCTCTTCGGCCGGGGTTGCCATCCACGCGGGGAAGGCGGCCTTGGCGGCTGCCACTGCCTTGTCGGCATCTGCCTTGCCACCCAGCGAGATCACTGCGCAGGGTTCTTCGGTGGAGGGATCAATTACCGCGTAGTCGCGCGGCTCGACGGGGTCCACCCATTCCCCGTTGATATAGAACTGACGTTTCTCGATCATTGTCGACCTCCAAAAGCGTTTCCCGTCCTGCGGTGCGTTTCCGTTATGCGGAAATCCATGCCGCAGCGTTAGGGCGCAGTTTGTCAGGGCTTTGCACCCGCCGCAAGTCCGAGTCTGATCGGTTTCAAAAATTTGATCAAATTACGTTAGGTGGCGAAACTGCGACATTCTGTCCGCAGATTACTATGTCGCCCCGTCAAGGGGTTCCATTAGTTTATTTAGAACGTATCTAAGTTGCGGAATGTAAATCCGACCATTTGAACAGGAGATCAGAATGGGCCTGCGCATCAACGACATCGTGCCGAATTTCACTGCGGAAACCGATCAGGGGACGATCACGTTCCACGACTGGATCGGTGACAGCTGGGCGATTCTGTTCTCGCACCCCAAGGATTTCACTCCCGTCTGCACCACCGAATTCGGTGCCGTCGCGCAGCTGGCCGACGAATGGACCAAGCGCAACACCAAGGTGATCGGCCTGTCCGTCGATTCGGCTGCCGAGCACGTGAAGTGGAAATCGGACATCGAGGGCTTCTCGGGCGCCAAGGCTGGCTTCCCGATCATCGCGGATGAATCGCTGGAAGTGTCGAAGATGTTCGACATGCTGCCCGCCGAAGCCTACCTGCCCGATGGCCGTACGGCTGCGGATTCGGCCTCGGTGCGTTCGGTGTTCATCATCGCGCCGAACAAGAAGGTTCAGCTGATCATGACCTACCCGATGTCGGTGGGCCGTAACTTTGCCGAGGTGCTGCGCGCGCTGGACGGTCTGCAGGCCACCTATGGCGTGCCGATTGCCACCCCCGCCAACTGGACCGCAGGCCAGGACGTGATCGTCGCGCTGTCGCTGAACGACGACCAGGCGCGCGAAAAGTTCGGCGCGATCGACGTCAAGCTGCCCTACCTGCGCACCACCAAGTACCTGGCCTGATCCGATCCGGATCACGCCACACACCCCCGCGGTTTTCCGCGGGGGTTTTCTTTTGCCGATGGACAGTATTGCCGGGCGCGGCTACGCCCAGCCCGCAAGACCCCGCCACAGAATCGCCCTTCCATTCCAGAGGACTCCGACATGCCCAAGCTGCCGGTCAAACGCGCGCCTCTGGTGATTGGCTGGCGCGAACGGATCGCCCTGCCGGATCTGGGCATCCCGCTGGCGGTGGCCAAGATCGACACCGGCGCGCGCAGTTCGGCCCTGCATGCCAGCCGTATCCGCCAGTTCGAACGGGACGGTGCCCAATGGGTGCGGTTCCACGTCCCGCATGGATCAGGCCTGAAGGCGCGCGACATCGAGGCGCCGCTGGTCGAAACCCGCGCGGTCAAGAACACCTCGGGCATCCCCGAAGAACGCCTGGTCATCGAAACCACCCTGCATCTGGGCGCGCGCCGATGGCGCATCGAGATGACCCTGGCCGACCGCAGCAACATGAGCCTGCCGCTGATCCTGGGCCGAACGGCGATCCGCCGACACGGCATTCTGGTGGATGCGGGGCGTTCGTGGCTGGCGGGTCATCCGATTGACACATCCCGGGTGTGAATGTGGGCATAGCCGCCCGCGTCGCGTTCCCGGCTCCTGAAAGGTTTTCCGAATGAAACTGGTCATGATGACCCGCAGCCCCAATCTGTATTCGCACCAGCGCCTGAAAGAGGCGGCCGAGGCGCGCGGGCACACCCTGGACATGATCAACACGCTGCGCTGCACGATGAACATCGCCTCGCGCCGGCCCGAGATCTGGTATGAGGGGCGCAAGCTGCCGCAATACGACGCGGTGATCCCCCGCATTGGCGCTTCGATCACGTTCTACGGGCTGGCCGTGCTGCGCCAGTTCGAGATGATGGGCGTCTATCCCCTGAACGAATCCGTGGCGATCGGGCGCTCGCGGGACAAGCTGCGCTCGATGCAGCTGCTGGCGCGGGACGGGATCGGCCTGCCGGTGACCACCTTTGCCCATGACCCCAAGCAGGCCGAAGAGGTCGTGCGCATGGCCGGTGGCGCGCCTGTTGTCATCAAGCTGCTGGAAGGCACACAGGGCATCGGCGTGGTGCTGGCGGATACCGAACGCTCGGCCAAGTCGGTGATCGAGGCGTTCCGGGGCGCTGACGTGAACATCCTTGTGCAGGAATACATCAAAGAGGCCGGCGGCACCGACATCCGGGCGCTGGTTGTCGGCGGCAAGGTCGTGGCAGCGATGCAGCGGACGGGGGCCGAGGGCGAGTTCCGCTCCAACCTGCATCGCGGCGGCTCGGCCAAGCCGATCAAGATCAGCCCCGAGGAACGCTCGACCGCCATTCGGGCGGCCAAGTCGATGGGGTTGAACGTGTGCGGCGTGGACATGCTGCGCTCGAACCACGGGCCGGTGGTGATGGAGGTCAACTCCTCTCCGGGTCTGGAAGGGGTCGAGCAGGCAACTGGCATCGACATCGCGGGCAAGATCATCGAGTTCGTCGAGAAAAACGCCCGCGAAGGCGCGACCAAGACCAAGGGTAAGGGCTGATCGCTCGCTGCTTTACGAGACCGCGCCCTTGCGTTGCAGCGCCGCGATCTGCTCGGCCGAATAGCCAAGCTTGTCGCGCAGCACCTCGTCCGTGTCCTGACCCAGCGTTGATGGCGCCTCGGCGCACGCGCTGCCTTCGCCGTCGAACAGGATCGGGGTGCGGACCATGCGCAGCGATCCGATCTGCGGGTGGTCCACGGTCTCGATCAGATCATGGGCGGCGACATGCTCTTGCGAGAGCGCCTCTCCGATCGACAGGATAGGCGCGTTCGGCACGTCGAATTCGGTCAGGCGATCCAGCCAGTATTCGGTGCTGTCGCGCGTCATGCGTTCGTGGATGATCGGCTCCAACGCGTCGCGGTTGGCCAGACGGGCCTGGTACTGCCCAAAACGCGGGTCGTCGATCAGGTCCGCGCGGTCCAGACTGCGCGCGAAGTTATGCCAGAACCGTTCGGTCAGGCAGGCGACAATCACGTGCCCGTCCTGTGTCGGGAACGAGCCATAGGGCACGATGCTGGGGTGCTGAGTGCCGACGGGCTGCGGGCTGTCGCCGGTGACAAAGTAGATTTGCGACAGGTAGCCCTGCATGGCGATCAGGCTGTCCAGCATGGCGATTTCGACATGCCGCCCTTCGCCGGTGGCGTTGCGTTCGTGCAGGGCGGCCAGCACCCCGAATAGCGAAAAGATGCTGCCCGCCATGTCGCCCAGCGGCAGCCCCAGCTTGTTGGGGGCCTGGCCGGGTTCGCGGTTCACGCTCATCACACCGGACAGGGCCTGTGCGACGATGTCAAAGGCCGGTTTGTCGCCATGCGGGCTGTTGCGCCCGAACCCGGTGATCGAGCAATAGATCAACGCCGGGTTCAGCGCCTTCAGCACGTCATAGCCCAGCCCAAGCCGGTCCATCACGCCGGGGCGAAAATTCTCCAGCACGATGTCGCTTTGGGCCGCCAGCTCCTTGGCGATCTGCACGCCCTCGGGGGATTTCAGATCCAGCGCCACGCTTTTCTTGCTGCGGTTCAGGGCGATGTAATAATGGCTCATCCCATTGACGAAAGGCGGAAAATTCCGGGTCTCGTCGCCCTTTTCGATGGGCTCCAGCTTGATAACCTCGGCGCCCAGATCGGCCAGGATCATGCTGGCATAGGGACCCGACAGGATGCGTGAAAAGTCGAGGACCCTGATCCCAGACAAGGGACCGGAACGGGGTTGGGGGGCGGTGTGGCTCATGGTTTTTCCTTGGAAGCAACGATTTTCATGACGGCGGTCGCGGTGGCAATCAGCTTGCCCTCGCACAGCAGATCGGCATCGACGAACAGCATGGAGCGTGTGCCGTGCCGCAACACTGCCCGCGCCTGAAGGAAGTCCCCCGCCCGCGCCGCGCTGATGAACCGCGTGTCCATTTGCAGCGTTACGGTGGGCTGGCGCTCGGCCGCGTTCCACGCCTCGATCGCGATGGCCTGATCCAGCAGGCTGGTCAGCACCCCGCCGTGAATCGTGCCAATCGCGTTGCACATCGACGTGTCCGTGCGCAGCGCATAAAGGTTGGTGCCGTCCTGAGCTTTCGCGCGCAGAACCGGGCCGATCCCGTCCATAAAGGGGCCGGCTTTCAGCTCTTTCCAACTGGTTTCTTCGTTGCTGGGGGGCAAGGTCTAACTCCCTGTTTCGATTTGCATTGCAATGATCTGGTCGCGCACTTGCAGCAGGGATTTGGCCAGTGCGGTGACCTGTTTGTCGTCCATACGCTCGGAAATCCCGATGGCGACGAGCGAGCGGTTGACCTTGCCCGTCGGGTCAAACACCGGCGCGGCGACAACGGTAACGCCCGAGATATAGGTGCCCCGGTCGACGGCATAGCCACGCGCGCGGGTCTGTTCGATCTCCTCCAGCCAGGTCTCAAAGCTGGGGGGGTGATCCCAGACCAGCTTGTCAAAGGCTTTGCGCAGGCCGTTCGGGTCGGTGACGTTGAACGCGGCGAACAGGCGGCCCGTGGCGCTGATCAGGATCGGAAAGCGGCTGCCCAGATCCACCTGCAGGCGGAACGGCATCGAGGATTGCGACAGCGCGATCACCACCATTTGCGACGGCTCGGCCAGTTGCGTGGCGATCGAGGTGACGCCGTATGTCTCGGACAGGTTCGACAGCAACGGCTGCACCAGCACCGAGAAGGTGTTCTTCTGTAGCGCCGAACGGGCCAGTGGCAGGATGCCGATTCCGATCGAATACCGCTTGGTGTTCGAATCAAATTCGACCAGCCCCTCGTCCTGCAGAACGCGCAGGATGTGCAGACAGGTGCTGGGCACCAGTTTCAGCTCTCGTGCAATCGGATTGACGCCGACGGGTTCGTCCGCGCGGGCCAAAAACCTAAGGATTGCAACGGCTCGGGTGACGGCAGGCACCTGTCTTTTGTTGGTCGATTCAGTCGATTTTTCGGTCATGTCTTGCCTCTATGACGCTTGATTTCATTGTCTATATACAATAATAATAGCGTATTGACAATACAATATCTCGATCCCTACCTTTGTCAACGACAGGTGGCCCATGCAGCCGTGGCCACCGAGACGACGAAAAGGGAGAGGATCGGGGATGCAACGCCTGACGGATTTCACGTCCTACGCGGACGCTCAGACGCACTACTCGAAGCAAGCGCTATGGGCGCTGTTTGACGGGGATCGCAGCCATTTCAACATCGCGCATGAATGCGTTGATCGCCATGTCGGCGATGACCAGATCGCGCTGCGGATCGCCCATGCCTCTGGTGGGGACGAGGTGATTTCCTTCGCCGAGTTGTCGAGCCGATCCTCTCAGGTGGCGCACTTCCTGGCGTCGCAGGGCGTTGGCAAGGGCGACCGCGTCGCGGTGATGATCGAGCCCTCGCTGCCGTTCTACTGCGCGATGTTCGGCGCGATCAAACTGGGCGCCGTGGCGGTGCCGATGTTCACCCTGTTCGGCCCGGACGGCATCCGCCTGCGGGTCGAGGATTGCCAACCCAAGGTGATGTTCACCAACGCCGAAAAGGCCGACGACGCCCGCAACGGCGGCGCCGCCAACGTAATCGTTGCGGATGCCGAGTTTCTGGACAGCCTGGACAACCTGCCGGGACGGTTCGACTGCACCACCAGCGCCGATGATCTGGCGGTTCTGCAATACACCTCGGGGACGACGCGCCAGTTGCCGGCGGCGGTCGAGCATAACCACCGCTCGATCGTGACGCTGATGGTGGCCGCGCTTTACGCCACCGGCATCCGTCCGGGCGATCGGTTCTTCTGTCCGTCCTCGCCCGCTTGGGGGCATGGGTTCTGGCACGGCACGCTGGCACCGCTGGCGATGGGCGTGTCGACGGGGACGTTCTCGGGGAAATTCGATCCGGTGCGTCTGCTGAAGGCGCTACAGGATTTCCGCATCACCAACCTGACCGCCGCCGCCACGCATTACCGCATGATGCGCAATTCGGGCCGGGCCGAGGATTTCACCTATTGCTTCGACAAGCTGTCCTTCACCGGCGAGCCGATCGACAGCGAAACCGCCGTCTTTGTCGAGCGCGTGTTCGGCACCAAGGTCCGCTCGATGTATGGCACGACCGAGATCGGCGTCATCATCGCCAACTACCCCGGCGCTGACGATCTGGAGGTCCGCGACGGCGCCATGGGCAAGGCCGTTCCGGGCGTCGAGGTCGAGGTGCAGGACGCCAACGGCCAGCCCTGCAATCCCGGCGAAACCGGCGAGCTGATGGTCAAGAAGGCGGGTAAATGGTTCCCGACCAAGGATCTGGGGCGCGTCGATGCCGACGGCTATTTCTACCACGGCGGCCGCGCGGATGACGTGATCATCTCGGCCGGCTGGACCATCGGCGCGGTCGAGGTCGAGGACGCCGTGCTGTCCCATCCGGCGGTCGCCGAATGCGGCGTGATCGGTGCACCCGACGCCCTGCGCGGGCTGGTCGTCAAAGCCTACATCATTCTGAAAGAGCCCGAGACCCCGGGCTTGGCGGAAAGCATCCAGAACCATGTGCGCGCCAAGCTGGCCGCCCATGAATACCCCCGACAAATCGAATTCGTCACCGAGCTGCCGAAAACCCCGGCGGGCAAGGTGAACCGAAAAATCCTGCGCGACATGCAGGCTCAGAAACTTGCCGCGGCCCAATAACCCCGCCCCGGCAGCCATCTTTCAAGGAGGAACAAGATGAACGACATGACCCGGAAATTTCCGAAAATCACCCAGGAAGGTCTGGATGATCTGCGCCAACGGATCGGCGTGAAGATCGAAAAGACGGTCGAGCCCTGGTGCTATGAGGCGACCCGCGACAACATCCGTCACTATGCCCACGGCATCGGCGACGACAACCCGCTGTGGTGCGATCCCGAATACGCCAAGACCACCAAGTATGGTGACGTCCTTGCGCTGCCCAGCTTCCTGTTCTCGACCAGCCGGATCATCTCGGGCTATGTCGGCGGTCTGCCGGGTGTCCACGCGATGTGGTCGGGTGCGAACTGGAACTGGCACGACGTCATTCCGCGCAACACCGTGTTCCGCACCGAAGCGTACCTGAAAGACCTGATCGAGCACGAAACCCGCTTTGCCGGTAAGGCCGTTCAGCAGATCTATCACGTCGATTTCTACGACGCCGACAGCGGCAAGCTGCTGGCCGATGCGGACAGCTGGTGCTTCCGGACCGACCGCGATGCCGCGCGCGAAAACGGCACCAAGTACACCGAGGCCAAGGAACGTGGCCGTCGCGTCTATACCCAGGAAGAACTGGACAAGTACAACAAGTACTACGAGACCGAGGAAATCCGCGGTGCCGAAACCCGCTACTGGGATGACGTGAACGCAGGGGACGACCTGCCGACGATGGTCAAGGGCCCGATGACGGCCACCGGCTTTATCGCTTACGCGCAGGGCTGGGGCGGTCTGTACATCCGCGCCAACAAACTGGCGTGGCAGCTGCAGCAGAAACACCCCTCGGCCGGGATCAAGAACCGCTTTGGCATCCCCGATTGCCCCGAGCGCGTTCACTGGGAAGAAGAGTTCGCGCTGGAGGTCGGCGCCCCCGGTGCCTACGACTACGGCCCCGAGCGGACCTCGTGGTTGACCCATCAGATCACCAACTGGATGGGCGATGATGGCTTCCTGCGTCAGGCAAAATGCCAGGTCCGCCGTCACAACCCCGAAGGCGACATCATCCTGATCCACGGCACCGTGACCCGCAAGTTCGAAGAGAACGGCCGGTATCTGCTGGAAATCCAGCAACGCGCCGAGCAGCAGGACGGCGAAATGTCCGCCATCGGTTCCGCCATCGTCGAGCTTCCCAAACGCTAAGGGAACCGACGCGTCAACCAACGGAGGACAGGTTGAACGTGTTTGGAAAAATCCTGGAAAAAATCGAGGATACCCTGCATCTGCTGGGGTGCCTCGGCCTTCTGGCCGTTGTCGGGCTGATAAACGCGGACATCTTGCTGCGGTTGCTGTTCAAGCTGCCGGTGCAATTCCAGTTCGAGCTGACCGAGCTCTACCTGATGCCCGCGCTTGCCACGTTGTCCCTGTCCTGGGTGTTCCGGGTCGGGGGCCACCTGGCGCTGGATTTCGTGCCGGAATTGCTTCCCGGTCTGGCGGGACAGGTCGTGGCCAAGCTGCGCCTGCTGCTGCCAGCCGCCTTCTTCGCCGCTGTGTCGTGGAAATCCGGAAGCTTCGCGGTTCACGCGTTGCTGCACGGAGACATCGAATACGGAGTCGTCGATTGGCCCCTTGGCTGGGCCTATGCCGTGGTCCCGGTGGGATGCTCGGTTCTGGCCATGCGGCTGCTCTTTGACGCCCTCATCCCGAGGGCGTCAGAGGAAACCCAATAAAACATTCATCATTTCAGGGAGGAGACTGAAAATGAAGATCGCGAAACTGAGCATTGCCACCATGGCCAGCGTGTTTGCACTGGGGGCCTCGGGCGCCCTGTCGGAAACGCTTAGCCTGGGGGATTTCCAATCCACCAGCCACATCGTGTCCGTCGAAGGCACGACCAAGTGGATGGCCGCCGTCGAAAAGGCGACCGAAGGCAAGATCACCTTCAACCACTTCCCGTCTGAACAGGCGGCAAAGTCCAAGGCGCAGCTGGATGCCGTCAGCAGTGGCATTCTGGACGCGGCCCTGTTGGGCGTTCTGTACCACGCCGACGTGCTGCCGTTGAACTCGGTCGTCGGGTTGCCGGGCTACTATGGCTCGGCCGTGGCCGGGACCAAGGCGATCCAGGCGATGCTGAAAGAAGGCCCGATGCGGGACGAGATCCTGGCCACCGGCGTGACCCCGATCTACGGCTTCGTGCTGCCGCCTTATCAGGTGCTGGCCAAGACGCGGCTGGGCATGCCGGCCGATTGGCAGGCGCAGGACGTACGGACCTCGGGCTCGACCCAGGCGATGACCGCGCGCAGCCTGGGCGCTGTGGGCATCTCGATCCCCGGCCCCGAAGTCTACACCGCGATCGAGCGCGGCCGTCTGGACGCGGTGCTGTTCCCGCTGGCCTCGGTGCCGGGCTACAAGCTGAACGAGGTGGTCAGCCACATCTCGACCAACGGGTCGTTCGGGGGCTACAGCTTTGTGATGGTGGTGCGCTCGGACCTGTTCAACGCGTTGGACGCCGACGCCCAGCAGGCCATGATCGCCGCCGGTGACGAAACCGCGCTGCACGTGGCCCAAGCGCAGGATGACAGCGTGAACGAATTGATCGCCCAGTGGAAAGCCGACGGCATCGACACCTACAGCTTCACCTCGGACGAGATGGCGGCCCTGAACGCAGCGATGGCGCCGGTCACCCAGGACTGGGTCGAGCGCATGGGCGGCGAGAAGGCGCAGCAGGTGCTGGACAGCTACAACGCCCAGCTGAGCCAGTAACCCTGAACCTGACAAACAGGCGGCCGATCCTAGCGGTCGGCCGCCCAAAAAGGGGCATTCAGTCGCTCTATGATGACGTTTTTCGCAATACTCGCTCTTTTGGCTGTGCTTATGGCCTTCCGCATGCCGATCGCCTTTGCCATGGGGATTTCCGGCTTTGTCGGGCTGGCCGTCCAGCTGGGTCCGCGCCCCGCCTTTGCGGTGCTTGAGCGGACCTTTTTCGACAGCTCGGCCTCGTTCATCCTGGTGGCGATCCCGCTGTTCATCCTGATGGCCGAACTGCTGACCTCGGGCGATGTCACCCGTCGCGCAATCTTTGCCTGCCAGGCGTGGCTGGGCCATGTCAAAGGCGGGCTGGCCATGGCGACGGTCGGGGCGTCGGTCATCCTTGCGGCGCTGGTTGGCAGCTCGACCGCGTCAACGGCGGCGATGTCGGCCTCGGCCTTCCCCGAGATGCGCAACCACAACTATTCCCAACGTCTGGCCGCCGCCGTGGTGTCTGTCGGCGGAACGCTGGCCGTCGTGGTGCCGCCCTCGATCGTGCTGGTGGTTTATGGCGTGCTGACCGAGACCTCGATCGGCAAGCTGTTCATCGCCGGGATCATCCCCGGCCTGCTGACCGCGCTGGGGCTGGTCGTCGTCATCAAGGTGATCGCCCATACTACCGATCAGGCCCCCAAGGGCGACCCGTTCGATCTGGGCCGCGCCGTCAAGGCCAGCCGCCACATCTTGCCGCTGACGGTGCTGATGGTGCTGGTGATCGGCGCGATTTACGGCGGTATCGCCTCGCCGTCCGAGGCAGCGGCGCTGGGTGTGATGGGCTCGTTGATCCTGGTGCTGCTGCAACGCACGCTCAGCTTTCTGGAGTTCAGCCGCAGCGTTTCTGGCGCGATCCGGGCGACGGTGATGATCGTGGCCATCGTGGCCTGCTCGGCGATCTTCTCGAATTACCTGGCCTTCACCCGCATCACCCACGGCCTGCTGGAGTTCGTCGCAACCACCGACATGTCCCGCGGCCAGATCATGGCGATCATCATCGTGGCCCTGTTGGTGATGGGCATGTTCATGGACCAGTTGGCGATCCTGTCGCTGGCAATGCCGCTGGCCTTTCCGACGGCAATGGCGCTGGATTACGATCCGGTGTGGTTCGGCATCGTCGTCACCAAGACGGTCGAGATCGGCCTGCTGACCCCGCCTTTGGGCCTGAATGTCTACGTCGCCTCGGCGCAGACTGGGGTGCCGCTCAGCAAGATTTTTCGCGGGATCCTGCCGTTCTTTTTGATGGAACTGGTCGTGCTGCTACTGCTGTTGCTGGTGCCCGAGATCACGCTTTGGCTGCCCGGCATGATGCTGAAATAGGTTTTCCGGCCAAGGATTGTTTGAACGCCAATCCCCGGAATCGTGCGCCGCTCCTTGCCTGCGGCGCACATTGGAACCCCGGCACGTCCCGTTGCCGGGGTTTCTTTGTCTCTACTGGCTGAGCGGCTGTAAGACACGGTCGGCCATCACCGCGGCCGAGGTCCGGTCGTCCGCACCCATCTTCTGGAACACGGTTTCCAGATGCTTGTTCACGGTGCGCGCCGACAGCTCCAGAATGTCCGCGATATCCCGGTTGGTCTTGCCCCGCGACAGCCACACCAGCACTTCGGCTTCGCGCTGGGTCAGGCCGAATTCCTCGACCAGTTCCGACTCGTTTTCCCCGTCGCGCCACGGCCGGACCGCGATCAGCACGGTCATTCCGTTTTCCTCCAGCGCGGTCAAGACCGGCCCCAGCGTTTCGGTCGCGGCGTCAATCACCAGCGCGATGGAACGGGCGGGCATGGCAGATCTGTACTGTTCAGGCGGCACGGTTCTTGAACTCCTCGATCAGGCGCAGGCTGGCGGCGTGGCCAATGCTGGCCAGTTCGCGTAGACGTTCCACCACGGTTTCGGGCACCTGCTTGGGGTCGTCGTCTTCAGTGTCGGTTTGTCGATGCACCAGCGTGACCTTCGGCAGGTCCGCCAACCGGCGCAGCATGTCATGGACCGAGTAGGGCTTGACGATAAACGCATCATACAGCCCCTCACGCTCGACCGGGTGGCGCGCCTCCAGCGCGTGGCCCGAGACCATTAGGATCGGCGTGTTGCGGTGGGTGGGCAGGGCGCGGATGCGGCTGGCCAGTGCCCAGCCATCCTTGCCGGGCATGTCGATATCCAGCAGGAATATGTCCGGCGCGGCGTCCTGTAGAATTTCCAGCGCGGTCGCCGCATCCGGCACGGTCTGCACCAGAAAGCCCAGCGGCCGCTTCACGGTTTCGACCAGCCGCAGGTGGCTTTGGTCGTCATCGACCACCATCACCATTTTGCGCGGGCCTGCCCCTCGAAGATCGAGACGATATGGTGCAGCAACGCTGGCAAGTGGATGCGGTCGCGCGAAATCTCCAGCAGGTTGTCGATCAACCCCGCCAGATGTTCCGAGCTGCGCCGGATCGTGCTGACCGCATCGGTCCGTTCGTGACGCGCACTTCGCGCAGCAGGCGCTGGGTCTGGCGGTCGGCCTCGTCGCGGGCCTGTTTCTGGTTTTCGGTGGCCAGGATCAGGGTCCAGGCAATGATGTCGATCACCACCAGAACCGAGGCGAGGATCACCGTCAGCACCGCGTCGAAATTCTCGGCCCCTTCGTGGGCGCGGATGAACAGCAGCACCATCCCAAAGACCGAGGCCGGAATCGCCGTGGAAATCAGAAAGATCGACAGGCGCGACATCAGTGCATCGGCAATCCGCTGCGGCAGGGTGGACCGGATCGTCGACACCAGCATCGCGTCCAGCCGGCCATGCGGCTTGCAGCTGTCCCGGCACGAACTGTCCAGCGTGCAGCACAGCGAACAGATCGGTCCGGCGTGGAACGGGCAATGCGTCATGTCCTCGGCGCCAAGGCGATAGTTGTACAGGATGCAGGCTTCGGTGGCGCCGTGCTCGTGTTTGAGCGGGGGTTTTCGGCTCGGGCAGGAAGCGCAGGAAGTCGCCTGCTCCCCGATCTGTGCGATCATCGTGGGTGGCTCGAACGTGGCCTTCTCCAAGCAGCTGAAGGCCGCCGGTATCGGCAAGATCAAGGAAGCCAGCCCCGGCATCAAACTGACCACCGCCCCCGAAGGCTAGTTGAAGGTCCACAAAAACCATCACCCGTGGTCGAAGACCCGCGTCGGTCTGGCCAAGGCGGATGGCCAGTACGAGGTCGTGTTCGAAACCGACGATCTGGTCGAACCCAACCCGTTCCCCGAAGGCTACCAGTAACGCCGGATCGGGCTGGTCTTACGCATCCCCGGCCAGCCCTTTCCCAACCTTCGGGATTTCCACCCCGCGCCGCAGCACTTGCGGCGCGGGCGCCGCCACCGCTTTCAAAGGAACGAGCCATGTTTTCCGACTACTCCATGGGTGAGCTGACCGCCATCTTCGCCATGCAGGGCATTGCCGGACTGATCCTTTTCTCGGGCTATTACTTCGTGGCGATGATATTGGCCTTAATCGCCAGTGGCGCGTTGGGGATGCTCGTCGAATGGGCGCTCATACGCCATCTTTATAAACGTCCGCTGGACACGCGGCGGGCCACCTGGGGCCTCAGCCTGATCCTGCAACAGATCTACCGTTCCGTGTTCGGCGCGTGCGAGGTCGGCGTCACCATCCCCGAATGGACGATGGGCTCGACCGGCCCGACCGCAGGTCAGCTCTGCATCGTGGACACCTTCCTAGTCGTCATCTTCGCCGTGTTCCCGCTGCTGCTGGACACCTTCCGCCTGAACCTGTCCGCCAAGTACCTGACCTATGCCTTCGTGGCGATCGGGTTGGTGCTGTGCTGGGGGGCTATTGCATGGCGATGTTCCTCAAGCTCGAGGCCTCGACCCCTGAGAACACGGAAATCCAGTCCACCCCCGGCATCCCTGCCTGCGTGGCCTGATCTCGGGCGGCGGCATGTTCACCAAGTCCCGCCACGTCCCCGGCGTGAAATACGCAGGCCTCATTCACACCGGCCTGATCGGCTGCCTGCCCAGCCGCAAGATGCTGGACATGTGGAACGCCCGTGAAAAGGTGCTGTTCGATACTGAACCCGACCGCGTGCCGCATCTGGCCGCGCTGCCGACCACCCAAAGCGCGCATATGGGCGTGATGGCCGCCGCCGCCGAGGCCGCCTGCACCTTGCCGCCGCGCGAACATGGCGGCAACTGTGACATCAAGGACCTGTCACGCGGCGCGACCTCCATTCCGGAAGAAGACGATGCCCTACTACGATTACTT
The DNA here is from genome assembly GCF_004799325.1 of Thalassobius vesicularis. GTDB lineage: Bacteria > Pseudomonadota > Alphaproteobacteria > Rhodobacterales > Rhodobacteraceae > Thalassobius > Thalassobius vesicularis. Next base: position 323,242 of record NZ_SSMD01000001.1, on the reverse strand, counting down.
CTGCCCCGATTGCGGCACCAGCGCGCGCCGAGTGTTGATCACCGCGCCGAAACTCTCGGCCGTTAGCAGCACCGTCCGCCGTGCGCACGAAACCAACGAACGCGCCTCGCACGAGCCGAAATCGACAAGGAAACACGGCGCGGGCTGTTCGTGCTGTTCGTCTGGCGCATCCAAGAAACCCAGCAAGACGCTGCACCGGCCCGACGGCTCGAAAAGTTTCCCCTCGGCGCGGCCATGGATGATTTCACACTGAGCGTTACTTGCCGGACAGGCCGCTGTCGGTGCCCGCGATCAGGATCGCCACGTCCCGCATCGCGGTCAGCAGCGACACCTTGGCCGGCAGCGCTAGGTATCTGGGCCGCCAGTCCGGCTGGAACGCGCTTTTGAAGGTCCGCAGGTCCTCGAAATCCTCGAACGCGCCGCCGTGGCGATAGATCAGTCGGCCAAAGCGATCCCACGAATGCGCGACCGAGCGGCTGGACAGCCCCGCCAGCGGCACCATGCCCAGGCTGATCTCCTGCGTGCCGTTGGCCTTGCAATAGGTGATCAGCCCCAGGAACAGCCTGCCCAGAACCTCTCGGCCCTGGTCCGGCAGAAAGCGGATCAGATCCACCGCGCCATAGCGGCCGCCTTGCGTGAACATCAGGTTGGCAAAGGCCACGATCTGCCCCGCCTCGCGCAGCACGGCAATCGGGAACAGGTTCATGTACGCGTCCGAGAACCGCCCGACCGAGAACTGCTTCTCGGCCCCGTCGCGCCCGGACAGCCACACGTCCGAGACCGAGCGCAACGCGGCCAGCGTGTCCGCGGAATGCGGTGGCAGCAGAACCTCGACCGGCGCCTCGCCCGTGAACGCCGCCAGCGCCGGGGCGCTTGCATCGAACCCGGCCAACTGGATCACCGCCTCTTCGCCGATGCGGTTCAGCGTCAGGCCCAGCCCTTCGCACAGGGGGGTGTCCAGCGGCTGCACCTCGTACATCACCGGATGGCAGCCCGATTTCGCGGCCTGTTCAGCAAAGGACCAGCACAACGGTTCAAACTCGCGGATGTCGCCGACGGGGTTGCCGTAAGCGACCCACGACCGTCCCTGCACCGCATACATCAGGAACGAGCGTCCCGAATCCGAGAACAGGAACCGCTTGTCGCCGGTCTGGCTCAGCCAGGCCAGCGGGGTTTCGCTGCGCTCGACGATCCCGGCCGCCAATGCCAGCGCGTCCCCGTCCGCATCCACGGCCGGCTTCAGCCGTACGGGCCGCGTGAACAGATAAACCCCGAACACCAGCAACACGGACGAGGCGATCAGGCCCGCCCGCAGCGCGCGCTGGGTCTCGGAAATCGCGTTGAAGCCGACCCAGATTGCATCGGACGTCGGGCTGCTTTTGTGTGCGAAAAAGAAGAAGGCCGCGATGGTCGCCAGAGTTCCGCCGACAGCCAGGAACCAGCGCAGTTCGAACACGTCGCTGGTCAGGTGCCCGGGCCGGTCAAACGCGCGGCGGAACGGCAGCAGCGCCAGCGCGCCGACGCACAGCAGCGTGGCATTCTTGACGTCCGCATCGTTCAGCAATGCGGCCACTGCACCGGCCGCCAGCGCAGCCACCGCCAGCCAAAACGCCGAGGACACCCGCCGCGCCAGCCCGTGCGACAGGATCAGCAGCGACACGCCCGCGACGGTCAGGGCAATCGTCCCGCCCTCGCGCAGCAGGGTGGCGACCAGCTCTCGCTCTGCAATTGCGTCCTGCTGAACGGCGGGCACCATCGAGACCAACAGCAGGTAGACGCCGAACCCGAAGGCCACCGCCGCCACCAGTCCCGGCGACAGCCCATGCAGCGTGGACAGGGCGGGTTGCGCCCCTTGCAGCCGGCCGAAATAGCGGCTCAGGGCCCCTCCGGCGAGGCGCACCTCGTTCAGCGCGACGATCAGGAACCCCAGTGCAAAGGGGATCAGGTAGTAGATCAGCCGGAACATCAGCAGTGCGGCGGCAGCGTCGCTGACCGGCACATCGGCGGGAAGGGTGCCGATCACCACGGTCTCGAACACGCCGACGCCGCCGGGCACGTGGCTAAGCACGCCAATCATCATCGCCGCCGAGTAGACCGCGATGAACGTGGCAAAGTCGGGCTTGCCAGCGGGTAGCAGCACCCACAGTGCAAAGGCCGCGGCGGCGACATCCACCAGCGTGGCGATCAGCTGGCCCAGCAGGTCGCGCGGGGGCGGCATGTGCAGCTGGAACGCGCGAAACCGAAACGTCCGCTGGCTGACGGAAAGCCACGCGATCAACCCGACCGAGGACAGCACCAGCGCCAGCGCGATCAGCTGCACGACCCCTTGGCCATAGGGCAGATAAGCGGCAACCGCGCCGGGGTGGATGGCAAGGGCGGCCAGCCCGATCAGCGTCAGCCCCGTCCCCAGCGCCAGCGCGATATAGCCGGACACGGCGGCCACCTCGAACGCGTTCAGCCCGGCGGCGGAATAGATACGGTAGCGTACGGCCCCGCCCGAAATGACGCTGACCCCGACCGTGTTGCCAAAGGCATAACCCAGAAAGCCACCGATGGTGACAACCGGCCATGACAAGGTCTTGCCGATATAGCGCAGTGCGAACCAGTCATAGGCGACCAGCGCCGCATAGGCCGCAACCGTGGCCAGACCGGCCCCGGCCAGAACGGGCGCGGGCATGGCGCGGACCTGGGCGACGATATCCGAGAAATGGACGGGTTTCAGCAGGTGCAGCAGCGCGTACAGACCCATCGCGAACAGCACCGCCCCCACAAGGATCGGCGCAAGGTTGCGCAGCGTCTGTACGGCAAGTCTGGACAACCGCGGGGCTCCGGTCTGGTGGCCTGTTGTCAGGTGCATAGACCAGGAACGCTCATGTGGGAATAGCGCGATGCCGCCCGGGGGGCGACGTTCCGACGCTGCCGGTGGCGCTCGGCTGTCAGCCGCCGAGGTCGGCCATCATCCGCGACGCCGCCTTGCGCAGCATCGCCTGATCCGAGCCGCAGACGAACAGGCTGACGCCCTTCGCATGCCAGCCCGCGATCTGGGCCGGGTCACCGACGAACAGCCCCACCGCGACACCGGCCTTGCGCCCGGCGGCGATGATGCGCTCGATCGCGGCGTCCAGCTCGGGCGAGGGCATGGCCACGCCCATCGACTGCGACAGGTCCGCAGGCCCGACGAACAGCATGTCCACATCAGAGAGTGCGGCGATGGCGTCCAGGTGATCCAGTGCGCATTCATCCTCGATCTGCAGCATCACGATACTGCGGGCATCGCTGGTTTCGCGGTACTCGGCCAGCCCCATGCCGCCGTAATTGCCCGCGCGCGGCGAAGGCGACAGCCCCCGCTTGCCGCGCGAGAACCGCACCGCGTCGCAGACTGCCTCGGCTGTATCGGGATCCAGAACATGCGGCACCATCACCCCGTCCAGACCCAGGTCCAGCAGCGGCGCGATCCAGTCCTTGGCCCCGCCCCAACGGCGCGACAGCAGCGGCAGACCCGCCGCCCGGCCAGCCAACACCAGCATGTCCATCTGCGCGATTCCGATGGGCGCGTGCTCCTGATCGATCACCGCGAAATCCAGCCCGGCATGGCCCAGAATTTCCACCACATGCGGCGAGGGCGTCTTGACGAAGGTGCCGACCAGCAGATCGCCCCGGCGGATGCGCGTTCTCAGGTCTTGCGCCATCTTACGCCTCCAGCCCGATGACCTGGGCCGAGTTCGTCGCCACCATCGCGTGGATTTGCGCGTCGGAATAGCCCATGTCCAGACAGACGCCGACTGCCTTGCGGAACCCTTCCAGCGGGTCCAGCGTGCCGACCTGCCCCAGGTCCGAGCACAGGATCGTCCGTTCCGCGCCGACCAAATCGATAAACGCGCGCAGGTCGTCATAGGTGCGGGTGCGGAACTTCGACCCTTCCAGAAAGAACGCAAGCGAATGCTCGACAAAGGCGCCCATGTCCGCGATTTCCTTGGTGTCGTCCATCGAGGCACCGACGATGTCCTCGGGGTGGGTAAAGATCAGCCGCTCGACCCCGCGCTTGCGGGCCTCGGCAAAGACGATTTTGGTTTCCGACACATGGATATGCCCGCTGGCCAGCGCCATGCCGGTTGCCGCGACCACGTCCAGAATGTCCAGCAGCTCGGGGCGCATCTTGCCGTCTTCGAACAGCGGCACCGCCGTTGCAGGCCGGATTTTCTGGGTCGAGGCCGGATGCACCCAGCCCGAGCTTTTCTCCCACGACAGGTGGTTTTCGGCGGCCAGCGTCGGCAGCCACACGATGCGCCCGTCCATCGCGGCGGTATGCTCAACGCCATACGGGTTCAGCCCGCCGACCACGTTATTCAGCACGATGCCCGAGTAGATCTTGGTCTTCAGATCAGGATTGTGGTCGCGGATCATGCGCGCGGTGATGACCCCGGAATAGTCGTGATCCTTGGTCACGGCAGCGGAAAAACCGGCGGCCGACAGCATCTCGGCCAGTTCCAGATGGTCCAGCGCACGTGGCGCGATCGAGGGGCCGCTATGCACATGCGGGTCCACCGCGCCCTGCAAAAGGGCATCGATATGCGCGTTCAGGTCTTCGGATGCCATGGTGTTCCTCCCGATCCGGCGGCGCGGATCTCATGTTACGTTCTGCGAACCAGCGTTTCGCTAAGAAGAACACTGTTCCGAAAAAACTGCAAGCCCCCAGAGCGCAGAAAACGAAAACACCCCCGACGCGGGGTCGGGGGTGCGAAAATCGTGTGGCCTTGGGCGGGGTGTCAGCCGGTATAGCCCAGCTCGGCCGAGATGCGGGCGGCGGCCTCTTTCACCGCGGCGATCTGGTCGGGATGCGGCGGGGTTTCGATATACTGGGTCAGGCTGACGATGGCGATCGTGGCCACCGGCTCTTTGTCCGCGTTGAAGATCGGACAGGCCAGCGCGTTCAGCCCCAGCATCGTTTCGTTCGGCGCCGTCGCCCAGCCGCGCGCGCCCACTTCGGCGATATGCGCGGCCAGCTCATCCCGTCCGGTGATGGTGAACTCGGTCGAGGCGGGGCAGGGCATGGCCATCAGCTCGGCCTGACGGTCGGGCGCAAACGCGGCCAGCGCCACCTTACCCTGCGCCGAGTTGCAATAGCCCAGGATCGAGCCGGGACGCACACCCACCTCGATCTGCATCCGGCCGTGCAGCGTGTTCAGGATGCGGATGCCGGTATCCTCGACCTGGCCCAGGCTGACGGCCTGTCCGGTCTGGTCACGTAGGGTGCGCATATGCGGTTGCGCGATCCACGACAGATCCACCGTGCCGGACGCCGCACGCCCCAGCGCGATCAGCCGCGCGCCGATTCGGTAGCGTTCGGTTTCCTCGGATTGCGAGATGTAGCCCAACGTCACCAGCGTGCGCAGGTGGCGGTGAATTCGGCTCTTGGTGGTGCCAAGCGCCGAGGCCAGGGCGGTGACGCCGACGTCGCCTTCGGCCTGGGCCAATGCCTCCAGGACCTGCAGCGCCATCGCAACGCTTTGGATCATATCCGTCTTGTCGGGTGTTTCGCCTGTCATGACAGACTTCCTCTTCGGTTTTTCCGCGCCGCGCAAGGGTGCCTTTGACGAAAGGGCAACGCAATGCTTGACAGCCCCACCATTACGCAAATATGTTCCGAACAAAAGAACGATGTATCGCTATACGAAACAAAACTTGAGAAATGTGAAATGGCCGCCGAAATCTGCGGCCATACCGCCAGGGAGGAGAGCCCATGTACGACAAATCTGACCCGAGGGCCTCGTTGGCGCCGGCCAAGGCCGGATCGATGCTGGGCCAGACCGGTCTGGTCGCCGACGCACAAGAGGGGCGGTTCTACGAGGACGCCCCCCAGCTGCAGGATGCCAGCGGCAATACCTGGCTGCAGCGCGGCCACAATTTCCTGATCGCCTATACGCAGGCCGAACCCGGTGCGACGTTTGCGCGTGCGGGGCAGCCCGACGAATACTGTGTGTTGCTGCCCAAGGCTGGCGCGGTGATCGACTGGAACGGCGCGTCGCAACAGGTGGCGGGCAACTCGATCGCCTTCGTGCCGCCCGGCGACAGCAGCGTGACCCTGCCCGAGGGCGGCATTCTGGTGCGCATGTTCTCGACCCAGAACGCCGATCTGGCGCAGGCGTGCAGCAACGCCACCGGCTATGACCGTCCGCGCACGCATATCCCGCCGTTCCAGCCCTGGCCCGACCCCGTGGGCGGCTGGAAAATTCGCGCCTATTCGCTGGACGTCCCGGCCGAGCCGGGCCGCTTTGGCCGCATCTTCCGCTGCACGACCCTGATGGTGAACGTGCTGGAGCCCTTCGACGGCCCGCGCGACCCCTCCAAGATGTCCCCGCATCACCACGACGACTTCGAGCAGGGCTCTCTCGCCCTGAGCGGCGAGTTCACCCATTACTTGCGTTGGCCCTGGACCAGCGACATGGCCGACTGGCGCGCCGATCAGGCCGTCGAAATGGGGGCACCGTCGCTTTTGGTGATCCCGCCGCCGGTGATCCACACGACCCGCGCCACCGGCGCGGCCAGCAATGTTCTCGTCGATATTTTCAGCCCGCCGCGCCATGATTTCTCGGCCAAGCCGGGCTGGGTTCTGAACGCCGCCGATTATCCGATCCCCGAATAACGGCCCAATGACAACAACTTGGGAGGAGACCCAAATGATCAACAGACGTACCCTGCTGCAAACCGGCGCCGCCTTTGGCGCTGCTCTGGCCATGCCCCATGTTGCGCGTGCCGCTGGCAAGACGATGCGCATCGCCCATGCCGCGAACGAAGTGCACCCCGGCCACATCCTGGCGACCAGCTTCGCCGAGGGCCTGGAAGAGCTGATGCCCGGCGCCTTCAACGTGCAAATCTTCCCGAACCGCCAACTGGGCGACGACAAGCAGCTGCTGGAAGGCACCGTTGCGGGCACGATGGATGTCACCGCCGTTTCCGGCGTGCTGATCCCGCTGGTCACTGGCCGTCAGGGCATGAACGCCTGGCAGATGCCGTTCCTGGTGCGTGACTACGACCACTTCGGCACCCTGGCCCTGGGCGAAACCGGCCAGAAGATCCTGGACGACCTGCGCCCCGCCGGTCTGATTGGCCTGGCCACTGCCGACACCGGTCAGCGCAACTTCCTGTCGGTCAAGAACACCGTTGCCTCGGTCCCGGATTTCTCGGGTCTGAAAACCCGCATCGTGCCCGTCCCCCTGCACAAGCAGATCTGGGAAACCGTCGGCACCGCGCCCGTCGGCCTGCCGTATGGCGAAATCTACGGCGCGCTTGAAACCGGCGTCATCGACGCGGTCGAGATCAACGTCTCTTCGATGCTGGGCGAAAACCTGTGGGAAGTCGGCAAGCACTTCACCCTGACCGGCCATTACCCGTGGCACATGGCGACGCTGATGTCGCAACGCTACTGGGATACCCTGAACGACGAGGAAAAAGCCGCCGTTACCGAGGCGGGCCGTCGCTCGGTCTCGAAAACGCTGGCCTATGCCAAGACCCAGGACCTCGAAGGCCGCGAAACCCTCAAGTCGAAGGGCGTGGACATCGTCGCGCTGTCCGATCTGGACGACATGAAGGCCCGTGTGGCAGGCATGACCTCGGAATGGGCTGCCAAGGATCCGCTGATCGCGGAACTGGTCGCCGCCGCACAAGCCAGCTGATGCGCGTCGGGCGGGGGCAACCCCGCCCGGCCGATCTTTCGAAGGGATATTTCGGATGAACAGCCCAACCGGCGCCCTGTCCCGCCTGATCGGGGGATACCTGCGCGTGATCCGCCTTCTGGCCGGGGTCAGCATGGCGCTGATCGTCGTCATCATGGTCGCGCAGGTCTATTACCGCTACGTCCTTGGCGAAAGCCTGATCTGGGCCGAGGAGCTGTGCCGCTACCTGCTCATCTGGCAAACCTTCCTTGTACTGGGCCTAGCCTATTCGCGGGGCGAGTTCGTCACGCTGGATTTCCTGCCCGACGCCCTTTCCCCGCGCGGCAAATGGGTGCTGCGGGCCGTCATGGCGGTGCCGATCCTGGCCTTCCTGACCGTGATCGCCTGGTACGGCTACGACTTCGCCTCGCGCTTTGACCGCCAGACCATCCCGGCGCTGGATTTCATCTGGACGGCCCTGACCGGCCACGCCCTGGGCCTGTCGATCCGCTGGGTCTATGTCTCGGTCACCGTGGGCATGGGCCTGATGGGCCTGCACGTGCTGGCAGACCTCATCGTCCGCTTCGGCCCGCAATTCCGCGACAACATCGACCCCACCAAACCCGAGGAGACCCACTGATGGGCGCCTTCTTTATCCTGTTCGCGGGGTTCCTTGCCTCGGGCATTCCGATTGCGTTGGCGCTGGGGATCGCGGGCACCGCCTATCTGTACCTGTCGGGCAACGGCATGATGATGCTGATGCTGCCGCAACGCATGATCGCCGGCATCGACCAGTTCGTGCTGCTGACCATCCCGCTGTTCCTGCTGGCCGGCGCGCTGATGAATGTCGGCGGCGTGACCGAGCGTATCGTCACCTTCGCCCGCGCCATGGTCGGGCACCGCCGGGGCGGCATGTCCTCGGTCTCGATCCTGTCCTCGGGGTTCTTCGCGGGTATCTCGGGCAGCGCCACCGCCGAGGCGTCGGCCCTTGGCGCGATCCTGATCCCCTCGATGTCCAAGCAGGGGATGCCCCCGGCCTATGCCGCCGCGCTGATCGCCGTCAGCTCGGTCATGGGGCCGATCATCCCGCCCTCGATCACCATGATCATCTACGGCGTGCTGTCCGGCGCCTCGATCGGCCAGCTGTTCCTGGCGGGTGTTGTCCCCGGCATCGGTATCGCTGTGGGCCTGCTGATCTACGCCACCTGGCGGGCTAAGCGCGACGGCTTTCCCGTCACCCCCCGCATGGGTGCCCGCGAACGTCTGGCTGCGACCAAGCGCACCCTGCCGGCCCTGATCCTGCCGCTCATTATCCTCGTCGGCATCAAGGGCGGCATCTTCACCCCGACCGAGGCCGCCGCCGTCGCCGTCGGTTACGCGCTGATCATCGGCTTCGTCTATCGCGACCTGACCCTGCAACGGGTCTGGGACGCGCTGATCGCCACCGCGCTGGTCTCGGCCTCGATCCTGTTCATCACCTCGATGGCCAGCATCGTGTCCTTCGTCTTCACGCTGGAACAGGTGCCGCAGCTGATCGCCGACCTGATGCTGTCGCTGACCGATAACCCGTGGATGATCCTGCTGCTGCTGAACATCTTCCTGCTGATCCTGGGCATGTTCCTTGAACCGATCTCGATCCTGATCTTGACCATGCCCATCCTGCTGAAGTTTCAGGCCATGATCGGCATGGACTCGGTCCAGTTCGGCACGGTGGTGGTTCTGAACGTGGTGATCGGCATGGCCACGCCGCCCGTCGGCATCCTGCTGTTCATCGCCTCGGCCATCTCGGGCGAACCCGTGACCCGCGTCATCCGCGAGGCGCTGCCCCTGATCGGCATCTGTCTGGCCGTGCTGACCCTGATCGCGCTCGTCCCCCAGATGACCCTGTTCATCCCCCGGTTCCTGTTCTGACAAAGCGCGCGGAGAAAATTGTTAACCTGCTGTTAATAAACAAGAACAATCAAATTTGACAGGCTGTTAACCCTTAAGGCGAGTGAATAAAATTTCGCTCGCCTTTGCCATAAAATGGCCGAGATCGAACCCTAATGCCGACAATCTCGCCCGCCATCTTGGGGGGTAAGAGTTTGTATTGAGTGATTCAGGTTTGGGTGGACCCGAATCCGACAGGAGGGGACGCTGGGTATGGCGATCGTCGAAGCTATTAACGTTGAAGCGACAGAGGGTGCGGTGCGTGCCGCGGCGTCTCTGCCGATGGGGCTGACCCCGTTCAACAGCCTGCTTCTGCTGATCGTTGCGCTGCTGGCCGTTCGGGCCTTTGTGCAGCCGCGCCCCTTTGTGGCCGAAGGCGCCAAACAGCCCGCGCAACCGCCGCTGCCGCGCCTGAACGACACCATGACCCTGCTGGCCGACCCCCAACCGCCAGCCGAGGCCCCGGCCAAACCCACCACCAGCGGCACCACCCGGTTGTTGCAAGGCGCCTTTACCGCCCTGCTGGACGAGGTGTTCGTCTTTTCGCCCAACGATTTCAGCGTGTCCTTCATGAACGCCAAGGCGCAAAAGCGCGTCGCGGATCTGGGGCTCAGCAAGGACAAGGTGCGTTTCCCCGACATCCTGCCCGCCACCAACCGGCAGATCATCGTCGAGGCCGCCCGCAACCTGATGCGCTCCAGCCTGGACTCGATCGTGTTCGAACTGAACGCCGCGGATGCCCCCTGCGAGCTGACCATGAAACTGATCCGCGAGGACAAGGACAAGGTCTATTTCATGGCCATTCTGCGCGACATCTCGGGTCGCGTGAACGAGGCCCGCGCCCAATCCGATTACGTCGCCACCCTCAGCCACGAGATGCGCACCCCGCTGACCTCGATCAAGGGCGCGGTCGAGCTGATCGCCTCGGGCAAGATGGGCGAGCTGTCGGGCGGCGCCGCTGCCACCCTTGGCGTCGCGCAGCGCAATGTTGACCGCCTGTTGCGGCTGACCAACGACATTCTGGACCTGCAAAAGATGGACGCTGGCCAGATGCGCTGCGACTTCGAACCGGTCTCGCTGTCCTCGCTCGTTCGTGACGGCGCGCAGGATATCCAGGGCTATGCCCGCCAATTCGACGTCTCGGTCCGCGTCACCGCAGAGCTGGCCGATGGCGGCATGGTTCTGGCCGACCGCACCCGTCTGATGCAGGTTCTGGCGAACCTTTTGTCCAACGCGATCAAGCACTCCGCCCCGCGTGACGAGGTGGTCATCCTGGCCCGCGACATGGACCGGCATATTCGCGTTGAGGTCGTCGATCATGGCCCTGGCATTCCCGAAAAGCTCCGGAATTCCTTGTTCGAGCCTTATCAGCAAGGCCCCCAGGTGCAACGTAAAGTCGCAAGCACCGGTCTGGGTCTGAGCATTGCAAAACGCATCGTCGAAGCGCATAGCGGGTCTATCGGGTTCGATTCCGAAGCTGGCGACGGGGCGGTTTTCTATTTTGACATCCCCAAGATGGGTTCGCTGGACGAGGTCGCGGCCTGATTTCGCGCCCCCTTTCGGGTTCCGTTCGGGGCGTGGCGTGTCGCAACAGAATAAGAGGGCACCATGCCGGAACTGCCGAAAATCCTGCATGTCGAGGACGACGCTGACATCCGCGAAATCGCGCGGCTGGCGCTGAACGTCATTGGTGGGCTAGAGGTCGTGCAGTGCGAATCCGGGACCGAGGCCATCGCCAGCGCCCCCGAAATCGCGCCGGATCTGTTCCTGCTGGACATGTCGATGCCCGACATGGACGGGATCGAAACGCTGAACGCGCTGCGCGCTCTGCCCGGAATGGCCGACATCCCCGCGATCTTCATGACCGCCCGCGCGCAAAGCTCGGAACATTCGGCGCTGCTGAAACAGGGCGGCGACGCGGTGATCGTCAAACCCTTCGATGCGATGACCCTGGCCGACCGGATCAAGGATTTCTGGGCCTCCCGCTGACAGCAAAAAGGCCCCCGTGGGGGCCTTTTGTCTGAATACCTGTCGCTGTCAGGTGTTGTTTTCGACGATCAGGGCCATCTCGCCCAGCATGTCATCCACCGCGTCCAGCGCGGGGCCGATGCCGCTTTCCCGGCGCAGGAAACTGTTCACGGCGGCCTCCGCGGCAAAGCTCAGCTCGCCCAGTTCCGGGAACCCCATCGTCGCGGCCATGCCGGCGGTCTTGTGGGCGTAGTGCTTGAACAGCTCCATCGCTTCGGCCGGATTGGTCTCCAGCGTGGGGCTGTCGCGCATCTCTTCCATGTGGTCCAGCCGTTCGACCAAGGTGGCCGCGAAACGCGGGCGCATCTCGGCCAGTTTGGCGGCGAACAGCTCGGCATGGGCGGCGGCACGGGCCGCCTGGATTGCGTCGGCGGCCATGGCTTAGCCCGCCCAGGCGAAGGCTTTGATCAGGTCGCGCTTCCAGCCAGCATATTCGCTGGTGTGCACGGCCTCGCTGGCCGCCTTGCGCGCCTTGTCCAGCGCGGCGTCCATCGCGTCGATCGCCGACCGACCCGAGCGCAGACCCATCCGCTGAACCGGGCTGATCGTGACCTGCACGTCCATTTCGCGCCAGTCGTCATAGGCCAGCTCCATCTTGTCGATGGCCTGCTGAACCGAGATCTGCAGCTCTTCGGCATCGATCTGGTCGCGCCCGTGGCAGACGCAGACAAACGCGCCCCGCCCGGCATGGGCGACAAAGCTTTCACCATAGCTCAGGCTGTCCGAGATCGCCTCGGCCACGTCCGTCACCGTATAGAAATACTCTTCGGGGGTGCAGCTGTCGTACAGCTCGCGCGCGTTGACCATCTGGAACGCAAAGACGTTGGTGGCGAACATGCCGCCGCGGCCCAACTGCAGCAGGAAGTTCTCCAGCGCCACGCGGTCGATCACGCCGGCCACATCGCGCACCGTAAAGGCGGTGTCGAAGTTGAACTTCGGCCCACGGAAGTTGTCGTTCAGCAGCGCCTGTACCATCTCGCCGTTCTGGCGGGCGTCGCGGCTTTTCTGGTTCAGGCGTTCGGCGACACGCATCCGCGTGGTCAGCTCCAGCGGGTCGAACGGCTTGGTCACATAGTCCGAGGCACCGGCGGCGAACGCCTGGTTGATGAACACCTTGTCCGACATGGCCGTGACCATCAGGATCGGCACTTCGGAATATTCGGGGATGTAACGGATCCAGTCGCACAGCTCGATGCCCGACATCTGCGGCATCTGGATGTCCAGCAGGAAGCAGTCAAAGGGCTTGTCCGCGGTCTGGATCAGGTCCATCGCCTCGGCGGCCGAGGCGGCGGTGGTGATGTCCGGGAACCCCGCTTTGGGCAATGCGCCCTGCAGCAGGTCCAGCACCATTGGATCGTCGTCAACTGCCAGTATCTTCATTTCATCTCACCCAAATCGACCGCGTCCACATGGCGTTTCCAGGGCCTGGGACGGATTTTTTCTCCTGTTCAGATTTGACTCTAAATGTGGCGAATTTGGGCAGGGCAGGGGGCAATACAGTGATAGGTTGCGTCCGTATCTGGGCAGTTTCGGAAACGGTTTTGGGGCAGACTGACCCGTTGTTTCCGTGCTTTCGACAGTGCCGCCCAAGGCGCCAGAGTCCCGCCCGTCGAATCGGTGCCACATTCGCCCGCCGGTCGTGGGCCCGTAACGCGGTGGCGCGGACGCCAGTCCCGAATTCCGCCGAAAACCTGCCAAAATCACGCAAAAGGGCGCAGATTCTTCTAGCAATATGGTGCACCATGTGCATAGATTTAGGCACTATAATGCCGAAAACTCGGCGCATGGGAGGAGATACATGACGAACCGCAGAACCATTCTGGGCGTGCTGGGTGGGGCGGCTTTCGCCGCGCTGGCCACGGCCTTCACCGCCGCTCCGGCTATGGCACAAGAAGTCACCCTGAAGCTGCACCAGTTCCTGCCCGCTCAGGCCAACGTGCCCAAGCTGGTGCTGGATGTCTGGGCCGACAAGGTCGAGGCTGACTCCAAGGGCCGCATCAAGGTCGAGCGTTATCCCTCGATGCAGCTGGGCGGCAAGCCGCCAGAGCTGATGGACCAGGCCATTGACGGCGTCGCCGACATCGTCTGGACCGTGGTCGGCTACACCCCGGGCCGTTTCCCCTCGACCGAGGTGTTCGAGCTGCCCTTCATGATGACCGATGCCCGTGCCGTGTCGCGCGCCTATTGGCAGATGTTCGACAAGCACTGGAAAGACACCGAATTCAAGGACGTCCACATCCTGGGCGCCTGGGTCCACGGCCCCGGCATGATCCACACCAACAAGCCGGTGCATAAGCCCGAAGACATGAACGGCATGAAGATCCGCGGCGGCTCGCGCCCCGTGAACTCGCTGCTGACCGTGCTGGGTGCAACCCCCGTCGGGATGCCCGTTCCGGCCGTGTCCGAGGCGCTGTCCAAGGGCGTGATCGACGGCACCACCATTCCGTGGGAAGTGACCGCCGCGCTGAAAGTGCCCGAACTGGTGAAGAACCACACCGAATTCACCGGCAAGGCGCTGTACACCATCACCTTCGTTCTGGCGATGAACAAGGACAAGTACAACAGCCTGCCCGATGACCTGAAGGCCGTGATCGACGCCAACTCCGGCGAAGAATTCTCGGTGTTCGCAGGTGGCACCCAGGCGGATGCCGATGGTCCCGCGCGCCAGAAGGCCGTGGAACTGGGCAACAACATCATCACCCTGTCGGCCGAAGAAACCGCAGAGTGGAAGAAAGCCGCTCAGCCCGTCTACGACGAATGGATCGCAGACGTGAAGGGCAAGGGAATCGACGGTCAGGCTCTGATCGACGAAGCCAGCGCTTTGATCGCTCAATATACGAAGTGATCTGAACGCTCCCGTGGAGGGGTCGTGGTGGCAACACCGCGGCCCCTTTTTCGTTTATGCGAAAAAGTGCACAAATGCCGATCTGATGCTTGCGAGTGATGCGAAATAGTGCATTATAGAGCATATGACTCGCGCAGCCGTGCGACGCGTCGATTCCACCGGCAGGGAGGAGGACCCCAGCCAGGCATCGACATCGCCGGCACAGGACAAGGCGCCCGGGAATGTCTTGCACCCTCCCGGGCAAAGGGAGGAGCCTTATGACGGATTGCAAGAACGCCGCGACCCATTTCGTGGATCGGCATGTATCGGAGGGGCGCGGTGATAAGCTGGCCTTCCGCGAGGCCGATGGCAAACAGCGTGACATCACCTATGCCCAGCTGGCCGACCAGACCGCCCGCGCCGCTGCGGCCTTTCGCAAGGTGGGTATCAACCGCGAAGAACGCGTGGCGCTGCTGGTGCTGGACCAGCAGGAAATGCCCGTGCTGTTCTGGGGCGCGCTAAAGGCCGGGGTCATCCCCATTCCGCTGAACACCCTGCTGGCCGCGTCGGTCTATGACGTGATCCTGCGCGACAGCCGCGCCGTCGCCCTGTTCGTGTCCGAGTCGCTTTACCCGGTCGTCGCCCCCGCGCTGCAGGACAACCCGTTCCTGCGCGAGGTCATCATCATCGCCGACGACGCGCCGCAGGGCGCGATCACCTATGACGCCTTCATGCAGGGGGCCGAGCCCGCGCAGACCGTCGAAACCTCCGAGGATGAGATCGCCTTCTGGCTCTACTCCTCCGGCTCGACCGGCCAGCCGAAGGGCGTGAAGCACGTCCACGGCAGCCTCTGCGCCACCGCCGACACCTACGGCGCGCATGTGCTGGGCATCCGCGAGGATGACGTCGTCTATTCGGTCGCAAAGCTGTTCTTCGCTTACGGCCTTGGCAACGGCATGACCTTCCCGATGTCGGTCGGCGCGACGGCGATCCTGTTCTCGGGCCGTCCCACGCCGGACGTCGCGGCCGAGATCATGGACATCCACAAGCCCACGATTTTCTGTGGCGTCCCAACGCTTTACGCCGCCATGGTGCATTATTGGGAGGACGGCAAAGCCCTGCCCGACACCAAGCTGCGCACCTGCATTTCCGCTGGCGAGGCGCTGCCCGAGGAGATCGGCAAGAAATGGTTCGCCCGCTGGGGCGTCGATATTCTGGACGGCGTCGGCTCGACCGAGATGCTGCACATCTTCCTGTCCAACCGTCCGGGTGATGTGATCTATGGCACCTCGGGTTTGCCGGTTCCGGGCTACGACGTTCGCCTTGTTGACGAAGACGGTGCCGATGTCGGCCCCGGCGGCGTCGGTGAATTGCTGGTCAGCGGCCCCTCGGCGGCCGATGGCTACTGGAACAACCGGGGCAAGTCGCGCTCGACCTTCGAGGGCCACTGGACCCGCACCGGCGACAAATACGAACGCACCGAAACGGGCCGCTTCATCTACTGCGGCCGCACCGACGACATGTTCAAGGTCTCGGGCATCTGGGTCTCGCCGTTCGAGGTTGAACAAGCCCTGATCGCCTATCCTGCCGTGCTGGAGGCTGCCGTGGTGGCGTGGCGCGACGAGGAAGGGCTGGAAAAACCCAAGGCCTTCGTCGTCCTGAAACCCGGCCACGGAGAGAGCGAGCTGGACGAGCTGAAAGAGTTCGTCAAACAGAAGATCGGCAAATGGAAATACCCGCGCTGGGTCGAGGTGGTCAAAGACCTGCCGAAAACCGCAACGGGCAAGATCCAGCGATTCAAACTGCGTGAGGGCGCATGATGGACTGGTCCGCCGGTAACGGCTTTCTAGACGCCAATGGTGTAAAGCTGGAATATGCCTGCTGGGGCCCCGCGCCCGATCAGGCCCCCACCATCGTTCTGCTGCACGAAGGGCTGGGTTGCGTCGCCCTGTGGCGCGATTTCCCGGCGAAACTGGCCGCGGCGACGGGCTGGGGCGTGCTGGCCTATTCCCGCGCGGGCTATGGCCAGTCGGACGGCAAGCCGCTGCCCTGGCCTGTGCACTATATGACCGACGAGGCCGTCGACGTCCTGCCGCATGTGCTGGACGCGATCGGGTTCCGCTCGGGCGTGCTGATGGGCCATTCAGACGGCGCGACCATCGCCAGCATCTATTGCGGCGGCGTGTCGGATATGCGCGTGCGCGGGCTGGTCGTGATGGCCCCGCACTATTTCACTGAACCGATGGGCTTGGCCTCGATCGCCAAGGCGAAAGAGGTCTACGACACCGGCGATCTGAAGGCCAAGCTGGGCAAGTATCACCGCAACCCCGACAACGCCTTTCGCGGTTGGAACAATTCCTGGCTGAACCCCAAGTTCCAGTCGTGGAATGTGGCCGACGTGATCGACTATCTGCGCGTGCCGACCCTTGCCATTCAGGGCCGTGACGACGAATACGGCTCGCTCGCGCAGATCGACGAGATCGCCAACCGTTCCTACGCCCCCGTGGATGTCGAGGTGCTGGACGCCTGCGGCCACGCCCCGCAATTCGATCAGACCGACAAGGTGCTGGCCGTCGTGGCCGAATTCACCGCCCGTCTGGCCCGGATCGAAGCCGCGCAGCCGGAAGGGGTCTGACGGATGCAGCTGACCTATCCGGCATATCCCTACGTGCCCGGCCGGACTCCGCGCCACCCCGAGGGACAGTTCGACGCGATCCGCGCCACCGCGCGGCAGGGCGCCTCGCCGGCAGAGCTTGCCGCCACGCCCGCCTGGGCTGCCGGTTTGGCCTATCTGGAGGACGGTTTCTACTGGGAGGCCCACGAGGTGCTGGAGCCGATCTGGCTGGCGCTGCCCCGCGGCTCGCGCGAGCGCGAGATGGTGCAGGCGCTGATCCAGCTGGCCAATGCCTGCCTGAAACGAGAGATG
This sequence comes from Thalassobius vesicularis, assembly GCF_004799325.1. Taxonomy (GTDB): domain Bacteria; phylum Pseudomonadota; class Alphaproteobacteria; order Rhodobacterales; family Rhodobacteraceae; genus Thalassobius; species Thalassobius vesicularis. The sequence continues at coordinate 305,883 of NZ_SSMD01000001.1, read as the reverse complement.
GGCCGCCCCCGCGCGGTCCTGCGCCTGTGCCGCATCGTGGCCGGCCATCTGGACCACCTGGGCCAAGGCCCGGTCATGGGCCAGCCGCTGGAAGACCTGCGTGACGCGATCCACGCGCTGGAGAATCAGATTCGGCGGGACTCGCCGGATCGGCATTGAGGTGCATGATAATGCACAAATGAGCCGGGCGATTTGCGCAATCAGCGCCAAACCAGCCCAGAAATGACGAAAGATTTGTCACTATAGCGCATAAAGGGCTTCCCAGAGGGGGTTTGGCGCATTATAGTGCAGAAAAACGCGAATAGGTTATGAGGAGACGCCGACGTGACCAAAGTGATCGACTTTCAGACGGACCCGTCTAAGTACCGCCACTGGAAAGTGCAATACGAAGGCGACGTTGCACGCCTCGTAATGGACGTGGATGAAAACGGGGGCCTGTTCGATGGCTACCAGCTGAAGCTTAACTCCTACGATCTGGGTGTTGATATCGAGCTGGCCGACGTGGTCCAGCGCATGCGCTTCGAGCATCCCGAAGTCAAAGTCGTGGTGATGCAGTCGGGCAAGGACAAGGTGTTCTGTGCCGGTGCGAACATCCGCATGCTGGGCGGCGCCGAGCACGCCCACAAGGTGAACTTCTGCAAATTCACCAACGAGACCCGCAACACCTTCGAGGCCGCCGAGAAAGACTCGGGCCAGAAATACGTCGCGGCCGTCAAAGGCTCCTGCGCAGGTGGCGGCTATGAGCTGGCGCTGGCCTGCAACCACATCATCCTGACCGACGACAGCTCCTCGGCCGTGGCGCTGCCCGAAGTGCCGCTGCTGGCCGTGCTGCCCGGCACCGGTGGCCTGACCCGCGTCACCGACAAGCGCAAGGTCCGCCGCGATCTGGCCGACGTGTTCTGCGCAATGGAAGAAGGCGTGCGCGGCAAGCGTGCGAAAGACTGGAAACTGGTGGACGAGGTCGTGCCGAACTCGAAGTTCGACGAAACCGTCGCCGCCCGCGCCAAGGAATTCGCCGACGCCACCCCGACCAAGGCCACCAAGGGTATCACCCTGGGCCCGATCCAGCGTACCTTCAGCGAAAACGCCATCAGCTACTCGCTGGTCGAGGTCGAACTGGACCGCGCCGCCCGCAAGGCGACCATCACCCTGAACGGCCCCGACGCCGCTGTGCCCGCCTCGATGGACGAAGTGATGGCTCTGGGCGATCAGTCCTACCTGCTGCGTCTGGCGCGTGAATTCGACGACGCGATCCTGCACCTGCGCAACAACGAAAAAGAGCTGGGCCTGTGGGTCATCCGCAGCCAGGGCGACGCCGACGCGGTGCTGGCCAACGAAAAGATCCTGCTGGACAACGACGACAACTGGCTGGCCCACGAGATCACCCAGTACTGGAAGCGCGTCCTGAAGCGGGTCGACGTGACCTCGCGCTCGCTGGTGGCCCTGGTCGAGCACGGCTCGTGCTTCGTCGGTGTCCTGGCCGAGCTGCTCTGGGCCGTCGACCGCACCTACATGATGGAAGACGAGTTCGAAGGCGACAACCGCCCGATGGCCAAGATCGTCATGTCGGACAGCAACTTCGGCACCTACCCGATGGGCAACGACCTGACCCGCCTGGAAACCCGTTTCCTGGGCACGCCCGAGCAGGTCGACACGCTGAAATCCCATATCGGCGAAGAGATCGAGGCCGATCAAGCCAACGAACTGGGACTGGTCACCTACATCTATGACGACATCGACTGGGAAGACGAAATCCGCATCTTCATGGAAGAGCGCGCCAGCTTCAGCCCCGACGCGATGACCGGCATGGAGGCGAACCTGCGTTTCGCTGGCCCGGAAACCATGGAAACCCGCATCTTCGGCCGCCTGACCGCCTGGCAGAACTGGATCTTCCAGCGCCCCAACGCGGTCGGCAAGGACGGCGCCCTGCAGCGGTACGGCACCGGCGTGCGCGGCGATTACAACATGCAACGTGTGTGATGATCGGGGTGGGCTATGGTGCCCACCCCAAATTATTGCCGTCCGGTCGAACAGTTGGTCCGGCACGGCCCTAGGGAGAGAAAAATGCTCGATTTGATCAACGTCAGCTATGACACCCAAATTCCGAACAACGTGGGCCTGTCCTCGGACAAGCGCGTCCTGAAGGCGCTGGAAAAATGGCACCCCGGTTACATCAACTGGTGGTCGGACCTGATCCCGCAGAACTTCCAGCAGTCGCTGGTCTACCTGCGTACCGCCGTGTCCGTGGACCCCAAGGGCTGGGCGAAATTCGACTATGTGAAGATGCCGGAATACCGCTGGGGCGTTCTGCTGGCCCCGCAGGTCGAAGGCCGCACCATTCCCTGCGGCGAACATGCCGGTCAGCCCGCATGGCAGGAAGTCCCCGGTGAATACCGCAACCTGATGAAGCGCCTGATCGTCATCCAGGGCGACACCGAGCCGGCCTCGGTCGAGCAGCAGCGTTTCCTGGGTCTGACCGCGCCGTCGCTTTATGACATGCGCAACCTGTTCCAGGTCAACGTCGAGGAAGGCCGCCACCTGTGGGCGATGGTCTACCTGCTGCACAAATACTTCGGCGCCGATGGCCGCGAAGAAGCAGACGATCTGCTGCGCCGTCAGTCGGGCTCCGAGGAAGCACCGCGTATGCTGGGCGCCTTCAACGAGGAAACCCCGGACTGGCTGTCCTTCTTCATGTTCACCTACTTCACCGACCGTGACGGCAAGATGCAGCTGGAGAGCTTGGCTCAGTCGGGTTTCGACCCGCTGTCGCGCACCTGCCGCTTCATGCTGACCGAAGAAGCGCACCACATGTTCGTGGGCGAAACCGGCGTGGGCCGCACGATCGAGCGGACCTGCCAGGTCATGAACGAAAACGGCATCACCGATCCCTATGACATCAACAAGATCCGCGATCTGGGTGTCATCGACCTGCCGACCATCCAGAAAAAGCTGAACCTGCACTACACCCTGTCGCTGGACCTGTTCGGCCAGGAGGTCTCGACCAACGCGGCCAACGCCTTCAACGCGGGCATCAAGGGCCGCTACATGGAGAACCGCATCGACGACGACCACAAGCTGACCAACGACACCTACCCGGTGTGGGACATGGTCGATGGCAAGCTGGTCCGCCACGAGGTGCCCGCCCTGACCGCGATCAACATGCGCCTGCGCGACGACTACTCGCGCGATGCCGCCGGTGGCGTGGGCCGCTGGAACAAGATCATCGAGAAAGCCGGGATCGAGTTCGAAATGAAGCTGCCGCACGAAAGCTTCCACCGTCAGATCGGCGTCTTTGCCGGCCACAACTTCGACCCCGAAGGCAACCTGCTGACCGGCGCCGAGTATGACGCAAAGGTCAACGAATGGCTGCCGACCAAGGCCGATGGCGACTTCATCCAGTCGCTGATGAAGCCCGTCACCGAGCCCGGCAAATACGCCGGCTGGATCTGCCCGCCGAAGGTCGGCATCGACAACAAGCCGGGTGATTTCGAATACGTCAAACTCCACATGGCGTAAGCGAAAACACGGCCGGGGCGGCCCGATCGCCCCGGCCCGCAAGCACATGAGCTTTGGGAGGAGAACATGAAAGTCGAACGTCAGATTGCAAACGCACCCCGCACCGCCGCGATCGGTCCCACCGTCAGCGCACTTGGCGGCAGCTGTGTGGGCTGTACGAACTGCCGTGGTCTGTGCCAGGCTCTGATCGAGGTCATCACCTTCCCCGAGGCGATCCTGAACCGCGGTTAACCCCGCCAGATCGCCAACCTGCCCGCGCGAACACGGACTGAAGAACATGAATACGCCCATCAAGCAGCATCTCATCGACCCCGAGATCTGCATCCGCTGCTACACCTGTGAAATGACCTGCCCGATCGAGGCCATCGTGCATGACGACAACAACGTCGTCGTCGATGCCGACAAATGCGACTACTGCATGGCCTGCATCCCCGTGTGCCCGACCGGCTCGATCGACGAATGGCGCGTCGTGACCCAGCCCTACTCGGTGGACGAACAATTCGGATGGGAAGAACTGCCCGCGCAGGCCGAGATCACCCAGAACGAAGCCGCCGGTGGTATGGAGGCGTTGGACGCCGCGATGGCCGCCCTTCTGGCCGAGGCGCATGCCGGTGCCGGTGGCAAGGCCAAGGCGCCCGCATCCGCCGCCAAGCCGACGGTGAACATGTACAACCTCGCCAACCCGATCGAGGCGACCGTTCAGGGCAACTACCGCCTGACCGCCGACGGGTCCGACAGCGACATCCGCCACATCATCCTGGCGTTCGACGGCAAGCCGTTCCCCGTTCTGGAGGGGCAAAGCATCGGCATCATGGCCCCCGGCACCGACGACAAGGGCCAGCCGCACCTGCCGCGCCTCTACTCCGTCTCCAGCCCGCGTGACGGCGAGCGTCCGAACTACGGCAACGTCTCGCTGACCGTGAAGCGCGAAGAGCACGGCATCTGCTCGAACTACGTCTGCGACCTGAAACCGGGCGACAAGGTCAAGGTCACCGGCCCGTTCGGCGCGACCTTCCTGCTGCCCGACGACCCGCAGGCCCGCCTGCTGATGATCTGCACCGGCACCGGCTCGGCCCCGATGCGGGCCTTCACCATGCGCCGTCAGCGCACCGTGGGCGCCAAATCCGGCGGCATGACCATGTTCTTCGGGGCCCGCTCGGCGGACACGCTGCCCTATTTCGGCCCGCTGAAAAAGGTGCCCGAGGGGCTGCTGAAAACCCACATGGTGTTCTCGCGCCTGCCGGATCAGCCCAAGGAATACGTGCAGGATCGGATGATGGTCGAACAGGACGCCGTGGCCGAGATGCTGGGCGATCCGAACACCCATATCTACATCTGCGGTCTGCGCGGGATGGAAGAAGGCGTCGGCAAGGCCCTGACCAACATCGCCGAAAGCATCGGCGTGCAATGGGTTGCCCTGCGCGACACGATGCGCGAAGAAGGCCGCTATCACGTCGAAACCTACTGAGGCCGGAATGACCAAACCAGACCAATCGCCCTTCATCCACGAAATCCGTGTGACCTGGGGCGATTGCGACCCGGCCAAGATCGCCTATACCGCGCGCCTGCCGTGGTTCGCGCTGGACGCCATCAACGCCTGGTGGGAGGACCACCTGGGCGGCGACGGCTGGTTCCAGATGGAGCTGGACCGCAACATGGGCACGCCCTTCGTGCACATGAGCCTGGATTTCACCTCGCCCGTCACGCCGCGCCACCGGCTGATGTGTCAGGTCGATCCGCTGAAACTGGGCACCACCTCGATCACCTTCCGCGTCATCGGGCGGCAGGACGGGGTGGATTGTTTTACCGGCCGTTTCGTCTGTGTTTTCACGCAGGCTGACACCTTCACCAAGCGTCCCGCCCCGCAAGAGATCGTGGACATTGTCACCCCCTTGCTGGTATCCCCCGACGCCGGGTGAAAGGCGCGAATTTCATTGCAAATCGCTGAATTTTCGCGCTAACCTGTGAAATATAATGCATAGCGAAAGGCGCATGTTGCGCTATTCCGCATAGGGACAGGGGACATGGGCGAAATCACCAACTTCCGGGGCGAAGCCACCCCAAGCGAGACCCGCTCGCTGGGTGAAGAGGAAGTGCGCGCCCTGATCGTCCGCGTTGGTGAGCGTGTCCGCAAAGCCCGTGAACGCAAGGGCATTCCCCGCCGCGTCCTGTCCGAAATCTCGGGTGTCTCGCCGCGCTATCTGGCCCAGCTTGAGGCAGGCGAGGGCAACATCTCGATCGGGTTGTTGCAGCGCGTCGCCATCGCGCTGGACCACCGCATAGAATGGCTGATGACCGAGGACGACCCCTGGAACTCCGAGGTGCTGCAAGTGGCCGAGCTTTACCGCTCTGCCAACACCGAAACCCGCCAGCGCGTCACCCGCCTGCTGCGCCCCGAAAGCGCGCAGGAAATGCGGGCGCACCGGATCTGCCTGATCGGTCTGCGCGGCGCCGGGAAATCCACGCTGGGCATCCGCGCCGGTGAACGCCTGAACATCCCCTTCGTCGAACTGAACCGCGAGATCGAGGAACAGTCCGGCATGCCCGTGAACGAGGTCATGGCGCTCTATGGCCAAGAGGGCTATCGCAAGCTCGAAGCACAGGCCGTGTCCCGCGTGATCCAGACCCATGACACCATGATCCTTGCCGTCGCCGGTGGTATCGTCGCCGCGCCCGACACCTATACGACCCTGCTGAACCGTTTCCACACGATCTGGGTCAAGGCGTCTCCGTCCGAGCATATGGACCGCGTCCGTGCCCAGGGTGACACCCGCCCGATGGCCGGCAACCCCGAAGCGATGAAAGAGCTGAAGTCGATCCTGACCAGCCGCGAAACGCTGTACGAAAAGGCGCTCGTCAGCCTGGACACCTCGGGCAAGTCGATGGACCAATCGCTTGAGGAGCTGCTGCGGCTGATCCAGGATCACAAGTTTCTGGGCTGAGGGGCCCGGATGCGCATCCCCCTGCTGACCGATCTGCCCCAGCCCCGGCGCGACGCCAACCGCGCCCGCCTGACCGCGCTGGAACGCCTGCCTGACCCCGGTGCGCCGCTGACCCGCGTCACCGTTGTGGGTGGGGCCGCCACGGGCCTTGGCGTCGCCCTCTCGCTGACCGCCGCCGGCATCCCTGTCCTGTTCTTCGAAGAAGACGCCGCCAGCATGGAGCGCGCGCAGCACTACCTGACCCGCCTCACACCCATGCCGCCCCCGACGCTGACCTTCTCGACCGAGCCGGCGGACGTGTCCCCCTCGGATCTGCTGATCGACCGCACGATCGAACCCTTGGCCCACAAAGCCGCGGAACTGTCCCGGCTCGCCGCCCATCTGCCCGCCGATACGCCCCTGCTGGTGAACCTCGCCGGGGCCGACCTGTCCGAACTCGCCGCCCACCTGCCCAACCCGTCCCGCGTGATCGGGGCGCAGGTCTTCACCCCCGCCGCCACCTCGCGCATCGTCGAGCTGGCCCCGCATCCCCAGACCGACGCCGCCACGCTGGTCACCGCCCGCCGTTTCGCCGCGCAGATCGGCAAGACCCCGGTCATGGCCACGCCCGACGGCTTCACCTCGGAACGTCTGCAAATGCGCCTGCTCGAGGCCGCCGACACCCTGCTGATGGATGGCTCCACCCCGTGGGAAATCGACGAGGCGCTCGAGGCGTTCGGCTACCCGATGGGCGTTTACGAGGCGCAGGATCTGATCGGCATGGATGTCGCCTATGCCATACGTCAGCGTATGGTGCGCGATCCGGCCCGCCGCTACATCCCCATCGCCGACCGCGCCGTCGAAGAGGGGCGCTTGGGCAAAAAGGCCAGCGTCGGTTGGTATCGCTACCCCGGCGGCGAGGGCAAGGTCATCGACCCACTGGTCGAAGATCTCTGCCGGATCGAGGCACACTTTGCCCGTGTCACCCCGCGCCACATCCCCGAGGACGACCTGCGCGAACGCCTGCTGCTGGCCCAGATCAACGAGGCGGCCCTGCTGCTTTCCGCCGGTGTCACCGCCGCCGACCTCGATCTGATCAGCGTGCACGCCCTCGGCTTTCCCGCCGACTGGGGCGGCATCCTGACCTGCGCCGACCAGCTTGGCCTGTCCGAAATCGTTGACGCGCTGAGCACGCTACAGGCCGAAGACGCGGTCGTCTGGATGCCCGCCCCGGCACTGGTACAGGCCGCGCGAACGGGCCGGTCGATCAGCCCGAGTTAACCATTTTCGCCCCGATTTTCGACGTACGCTTTTCGCCAGAAATCTTACGATTCGCCCGGTTAACGACCCGTTTTCGACACGTCCACCGGGGTGGCGCTGCTGTTCCAGTCGCGCGCCGCAGCGCCCTCCAGCTCCATCCCGTCGCCAAAGGGCAGGGCATATCCCCGGTCCACAACGCGCTTCATTTCGGCAATGATCTTGGGGTCGTGGGCGGAAAAAGTATGCGCCATTTCAACGGCTTGCCTGCGCAAATCGGCCAGCGGCACCACGCGGCTGACCAGCCCCCAGGCGTTGGCGGTCGCCGCGTCGATCCGTTGGCAGCCAAAGTGCATTTCCTTGGCCCGGCTGGGTCCGATGATGCGGCTCAGCCGCTGCGACAACCCCCACCCCGGCATCGCCCCCACTTTTGCATGCGTATCGCCAAAGCTGGCGTTTTCAGACGCGATTAACACGTCGCACGCCAAGGCCAGCTCGAATCCCCCGGTGATGGCGAACCCGTTGACAGCGCAGATGATCGGGCAGGTGCAGTCCTCCAGCGCCTTGCTTGGGCTGTCTGCGGGTTGTCCGTGCGTGGCGCTTCTCAGCTTGGACGGATCCGCAGTAAGTTCTTTTAAATCAAGGCCTACGCTGAACGACCGTTCCCCCGCGCCGGTCAGAACGATGGCCCGAACCTCGTCGTCATCCTCGGCCATGCGCAGGGCGGCGGCCAGCTCGGCGCGCAACTGGACGGACAGCGCGTTCAGTGCCTCAGGACGATTAAGTGTCAAAATCGCTACAGCACCGTCACGCTCGTACAGAACGGTTTCGAATCGGGGTTCGGTCATGGGGCCTCCTGTTTTGCGGTCATTTTACGCCGCGTCGTGGCTGCACTCTTGCGTGGAAATTCTTCGCACCCTGATTATCCTGACCGCAACATGAGGGAGGAAGTAAATGAGTAACCATCCGTTCGATCTGACAGGCCGTGTCGTCGTCATCACCGGCGGCAACGGTGGCCTTGGTCTGGGTATGGCCAACACACTGGCCGAGCTTGGCGCAAGTGTCTGTATTTGGGGCAGAAATCCCGCCAAGAACGCCGCGGCACTAGAGGCGATCCAGAAACATGGTGGCGATCACTCGGCGCTTGCGGTGGATATCTGCGACTGGGATCAGATCGACGCAGCGATGGCGCAAACCCTTGAAAAATATGGCCGAGTTGACGGCATGATCGCCAATGCCGGTGTCGGTGGCGGGCCGAAACCCTTTGTGCAGCGCACCGCCCAGGAGTGGCGCGATATGCTGTCCGCAAACGTCGAAGGCGTCGTTCGCTGTTTCCAGGTTGCCGCCATGCACATGATGGAGCGCGCCGCCCAAGGCGACGCGTTTGGCCGCCTGATCTGCACCTCGTCCGTGGCCTCCATCGACGGCGCGGCCTTTAACGAGCACTACGGCGCGTCGAAAGGCGCCCTGAACTCGCTGGTGCGCGCGACGGCGGTCGAGGTCGCCCGCCACGGCATTACCGTCAACGCGATCTTGCCCGGATACGCCGAGTCCGAGATGACCGCCGGCCTGATGTCCAACGACAAATTCGTGCAAAACGTGATCCCGCGCATCCCCATGCGCCGCTTTGGGCGGCCCGACGATTACGGCGGCATCGCGTCCTATCTGATGTCCGGCCTGTCCAGCTATCACACCGGTCAGTGCTTTGTGATCGACGGCGGTTATACCATCTACTGACGTCTAAAAAGCAAACCCATCCAACAGCTTACGGGCCGTGCGCAAAACCTCGGCCCGTACCAGTTGGTTGCCATCCAGATGGCCGATGACCGTCATTTCACCTGTCGGATGCTCGATCGACAGGGGCTTAGGGTTGCCATGGGGCAGGGTTGCCAGATCGTTCCCAACAGCGCCCGGCGTCAGGCAGGCCGAGGCGACGCTGACCGCGCCCAGAACCCCGATCGCCTTGTGGCTCCTGTGCGGGATGAAGCTGCGGGTCTGAATGGCCCCGCCGTGCAAAGCAGGGCTGAGCAGCACCATCTTGGGCACTGATTTCGCGGACACGTCGCCAAGGTTCATCAACGGCCCAGTCTGCAGGCGGATCGCCTCCAGCCTTTCGCGCAAGGCGGAGTTGGCCTCCAACTCCTCAGGCGTTTCCTGCCCGCTCAACCCGAAATCTGCGGCGCGCATCACCACACAGGGCATGCCGTTGTCGATCAGGGTTGCTTCGATCCCGTCGATGACATCCACCACGCGCCCACTGGGCAGTAGGGCGCCGCAGGAGGACCCGGCGGTGTCGCGGAACTCGATCTGCACAGGCGCGGCGGTGCCGGGGACGCCGTCGATCCGCGCAAGACCACCATACGTTACCGTATTGGAGGGGGTCTGCACTCGCAACACGGCGATCTGCCCTGTATTCTCCATAAAAACAGTGACTTGAGTTTCACCGTCCTGTGCGGACACCATGCCTCGTTCGATCGCGAAGGGGCCGACGCCGGCCAGAATGTTCCCGCAATTCTGCGAATCCGAAACCACGGGACGATCCGGAAACACTTGCAGGAACAGATAGTCGACATCGACCCCGTCGCGTTTGGACGGGCGCACCACGGCCACTTTCGAGGTCAGTGGATCCGCCCCGCCCAACCCGTCGATCTGCCGTGGATCGGGCGAGCCCATGATCCGCAGCAGCAACTCGTCGCGCAAAGACCTGTCCGAGGGCAGATCGTCCGCTAGGAAATACCCGCCCTTCGAGGTGCCCCCGCGCATCCACATGACGCGTGTGCCATCAGACATATTTCAGCCCCTTCGCCGCAAGCGCCGCGCGCATGTTGTAGATGTCGAGGCCCAGCTCTCCTGCCGCCAGCCGTTGGCGTTTCTCCTCCTCGGCATGTAAACGTTGCGCGGCGGCCTGCGCGACCGCCCCGGCCTGTTCGCGAGGAACCACGCAAACCCCGTCGTCATCGGCCACGATCACGTCCCCCGGATGGACCAACGCCCCGGCGCAGACCAATGACACGTTGACTGAACCAACCGTCTCTTTCACCGTCCCTTGGGCCGAAACGGCCGAGGACCACACGCCGAACCCCATCGCTCGCAGATCGCGCGTGTCGCGCACACCTGCGTCGATCACCAGCGCAGTACAGCCCCGCGCCATCGCTGAGGTCGCCAGAAGGTCACCGAAATAGCCCATATCGCAAGGCGCAGTCGGGGCCAGAACCAGGATATCGCCGGGCTGCAACTGCTCGATCGCGACGTGGATCATCCAGTTGTCACCGGGCGGTGCGCTGATGGTGACGGCAGAGCCTGCAATGGACATATCCCGCTGAATGGGCCGCATCCGCGCGCTCATAAGGCCGGCCCGACCTTGGGCTTCGTGGACGGTTGCGACACCCGCTTGCCCCAGTTTCGCGATGACCTCTGCCTCTGTCCGTTTGATGTTTTGAACCACGACACCCATGAGTCTGTTCCTTTTTACTGTTTCAGGTCAGCGGCTTACAGGAGGTGTGCCGTGCGTGTGGAAGCTCTCGATCGTTTTCAACCCCCAGGCCTGACCCTTCTTGCGGTCGGCTTCGGTCCAGACGACGGGTTCCCAATCCGGGGCTAGGATCAGGCGCGCGCCGGCGTTGGCCAGCTCCACCCGGTTGCCCGCCGGTTCCCAGACGTACAGAAAGAACGTGCCCTGAATGGCGTGCTTGTGTGGCCCGGTTTCGATGTGGATGCCGTTTTCCAGGAACACGTCCGCGGCGCGCAGGATGTCCTCGCGCTGATCGGTGGCATAGGTGACGTGGTGCAGACGGCCGTTGCCACCACCGTGTTCCTCGGTGCAGGCAAGGTCGTAGGTCTTGTTGTTGACCGTGAACCAGCAACCGCCCAAGCGTCCGTTGTCCAGCTGGATCATCTCGGTCACGCGGCTGCCCAGACAGGTTTCCATGAAGCGGCGGAACTCGGTAACGTCCGCGCTGAGCAAGTTCAGGTGGTCGATCCGGCGCGGGCAGGCCCCCTGTGCATGGAACCGCGACGCCATGTTTTTCAGCGCCGAGGGATCGTCCGCCGGGGCGCGTTGGGTGTCGTAGTAGATTTCGAAAACGTGCCCGAACGGGTCCTCGAACCGGAACGCGCGACCATGCCCCAGATCGCCGTCGTTCCAGCCATGAACGGTGTAGCCTGACGCGGTGATGGCGGCCACGCGACGCTCTAACGCCTCGGGGCTGGCGGCGCGATAGCCGATATGCCCGACGCCGGTGGTGTGGTGGCGGGTCAGCTTCAACGAGTGGTATTCGTAATCGTCCCAAGCCCGCAGATAGGCGCTGGTGTCATCCTGACCGGACAGTTTCAGCCCGAAGACGCGGGTGAAAAAGTCCAGGCTTTCGTCGAATTTGTCGGTGTAAATCTCGACATGCGCCAGATGCGCGATATCGAAGGACGGGTTGGTCGGTGCGTTCATCGGGCCCTCCTCAAAGCTCGTCGACGGTGCGGGGGAACACGGATTGAAAGCCCTCGGCATACCGGGCTGCGCGCCCACCCGCCTGCCCGCCCGAGTTCCTACGAAAATGGTTGCCCCGGTTCTGTGCCACGTTGGTGTAGTAGTCCCAAAGGTGGTGCTGCCCCTCCATGCACTCGATAGCGGCGCGCTTCTGGTCCCAGACCTCGGTGATGTCCAGGAAGGTGTCGGGTTTCCATCCCATCTGCTCGGTCTGGTGCGGTTCGAACAGGTACAACTGCGGCGCGCCCAGCACCTTTTGCCCCGGATTGTGACCCCAGGCCTGCGCGATCATCCGGCAGGTCAGCACGAACTCGGTCGTGCGCATGTGGTCGGTGTTGTACGGGTCATATTGCGAGTGGCTGAGCATAAAGCGCGGCTGAACGGCGCGGATGATATCCACCACGCGTTCCTGCGCCTCTTGCCCCAGGTTCAGAGGGTAATCCCCAAGGTCCAGAAACTGGATATCGTGGACGTGCAGCGCGGCAGCGGCGTTTTCCGCCTCGGTGCGCCGGATCGATTTGACCTGGTCCAGAGACTTGCCCTCTTTCCACAGGCGGGCGCTTTCGCCACGCTCGCCATAGGACAGGCAGGCGACCGTCACCTCGTAACCGAGTTTCTGATGCAGCGCGATCGCCCCACCGCAGCGCCAGACAAAATCGGCGGCGTGTGCGGAAATCACCAGTGCGGTTTTCTTATCAGTCAATGTTGTTCTCCCCCTGACAGGTTTGGACGCAACATGACGGTGGCCCACACGACTTGCCATTTCATTCCCGGTGCAGCACTATTTGATTTAGCTATAGGGATTTTGAAAATTGCAGGGCCAGAATTTCAACCTCAGACACCTGAAAGCTTTTGCCGAGGTGTGCCGAAGTGGCGGGATATCAGCTGCGACCGGGGCAGTGCATCTGTCCCAACCCGCCATTACCCAAGCGATTGCACGGCTGGAAAACGACTTTGGCGTCCAGCTATTTGCCCGGTCCAGCAAGGGCATGGTGCCGACGCAAGCCGCCGAAATTCTGTATTTGCGAACCCTGCGGGCGTTGGATCTGCTCAGGGCCGCCGCGCAAAAGACGCGTAAGGGTGCGGGCTTTGCCGACCAGCTGACCAGCACCCAGTTGCGCGCCTTGATCGCGGTGGCCGGGCATGGAAATTTCTCGGTCGCGGCGCGGTCTGTGGGGGTGTCCCAGCCGTCGCTCTACCGAACCGCGCGGGATCTGGAGGCGCTGTCTGAACAACCCCTTTTTGTGAAGCGCCCAAAGGGGATCGAGTTGACCCCAGCCGCCGAACTACTTGTCCGCGCCGCTCGTCTGGCCTTTGCCGAGATGGATCACGCCATCGACGATATCGGTCAATTACAAGGGGTTGAGAGAGGCGTTTTGCGCATCGGCAGCCTGCCTTTGGCCAGGGGCACCATCCTTCCGCGAGCGCTCAACCAACTGGCAAGTCTGCGTCCGCGTCTGCAAATATCGGTGAGCGACAGCTCGTATGACGAGATGCTGCACGCCTTGCGGCACGGCGAAATTGACCTGATGCTGGGCGCGTTGCGCTGGCCCGCCCCAGCCCCCGACGTTGTGCAGGAAACGCTGTTCACCGACCGTCTGGGTGTGTTCTGCGGTCCGTCCCATCCCTTACGCGACACCCGCCCCTCCAAGACCGATCTGGCCGCGTATCCTTGGGTGGTGGCCCGCAAAGGCACACCAACGCGCGCGCATTTCGATGCGTTCTTCGGGGGGCGACACGGCGCGGTGATCGAGTCGAACGCGATGCTGCTGGTGCGTGGACTTTTGCAGGACAGCGACAGGCTGACGATGATCTCAGCCAACCAGGTCAGCGAAGAGCTCCGCACCGGGTCGCTGTACAGAATACCGATTGATCTGAGCGATAGCCCGAGGGAAATCGGTATGACATGGCGCGCAGATTGGCGACCGACCCAGACCCAAAAGACGTTGATGTCGATCCTGCGGGAGCTCGCCACAGAGTTTGGTGAAAACTAAGTTTATAGCAAAAATTAATAGTGGTCGCCGCCTTCCAATTATCGCAGGAACGGTCCCGATGATACCTCTCTGCCAATCGTCAGCATTGGGGAGGAACTTATGCAAAGACTTTTGAAATCCACCTTGGGCGCCTTGGTCCTGACCGCCGCCGCAGGCTTTGCGCAGGCACAAGACGTCACCATTCGCGTCCATCACTTCATGTCTCAGAAAGCGCCGCTGCACTCCAAATTCCTGGTGCCGTGGGCCGAGCGCGTCGCCGCCGCCAGCAACGGCCGCATCAAGATCGAACCCTATGACAGCATGTCCCTGGGCGGCCGTCCGGGCGATCTGTACGATCAGGCGGCCGATGGCGCGGTCGAGGCAGTGCTGACGCTGCCGGGCTACACCACGGGTCGGTTCAACCGTGCCGAAGTGTTCGAACTGCCCTTCATCATGGAGGACTCGGTTGCGACCTCCAAGGCATTCTGGGATCTGGTCCAAAGCGATCTGCAGGATGGCGAATTCAAGGACACCAAGATTCTGGCGGGCTGGGTCCACGGTCCTGGCGTCATCCACTCCAAAGATCCGATCACCAAGCTGGAGGATATGGCCGGCAAGGAGATGCGCGGTCCGACCCGTATCGTGACCGACCTGCTGGCCGAACTGGGCGCGACCCCGGTCGGGATGCCTCTGCCGAAGATCCCGGAAAACCTGTCCAAGGGCGTGATCAACGGCACCGTGATCCCGTGGGAGGTGACGCCCTCGATCAAGCTGGCCGAACTGGTTCACAATCACACCGAGCTGGGCGGGGCCAAGGCGCTGTACACCTCGACCTTCGTGCTGGCGATGAACTGGGATGTCTACGAGGGCATGCCCGACGACCTGCGCGCAATCCTGGATGCAGAGACCGGCAAGGCCCTGTCCCAGTTCGCCGGCGAAGTCATGCGCGACGCGGACACGTTCGGCCGGTCCAAGGCCGAAGGCAACGCCATCATCCAGCTGGATGAGGCGGAGGTGGCGCGGTGGATCGCGGCCTCCAAACCCGTCTACGACCGCTGGGTCGAGCGCGCCACCGGCGAAGGGTTCGACGGCACTGCGGCGATCGAACAAGCCAAGGCCCTGATCGCGGCCAATCAGTAACTCAGCGCGGCCCCTGCGGGGGCCGCCTTGTCTGGATACCCCCCATGACCCTTTTCGACCGAACCGAGCGGGCCTTTACCCGCTTTGCCGAAGGCATCGCCCTGCTGGGTGGCCTTGGGCTGATTTTCGCCACCGTCGTCACCTGTCTGTCGATCATCCTGAAGCTGGCCCGCCGCATGTTGGACACCGCGTTTGGCGTCGATGCCCTGACCGACAGCGCGCCCTGGCTGCGCGCCATCCTGGGAGAGGAGGAGCTGGTCACCTACGGTGTCGGTTTGGCCCTGTTCTCGGCGCTGCCTTGGGTCATGATCCGCCGCGGCCACATCCGTATAGACCTGTTCGAATCCAAATTTGGCAATGGTTTCAATCGTGTATTGGATGTCCTTGCGGACCTGTCCCTGTGCGCCATCGCGTGGATGGTCATGACACGGCAATGGTATCTGATCTTCGATAAGCCGCGGGGCAAGCAGGCCGGCGCGCTGGATCTGCTGGTCAGCGGCGACCTTTCGGGCTTTGCCGACCGCGTTCGGACTGCGCAGGAAAGCCAGATCCTTGGCCTGCCCCTGTGGCCGACCTATGTCGTGGCCGAGCTTTGCACCATCTCCTTCTTCCTGGTCGCCGCCTTCTGCGTTCTGCGCAGCCTGCGCGCACTGACCGCCTAACGTGTGGGCCGCCATGCTGGACTTCGTCACCACTCACTTCTCGAGCTTCCAGATCGGCTTGCTCAGCTTTCCGTTTCTGCTGGTCTTGATCGCATTTCGTCTGCCGCTGTCGGCCGCAATGTTCATCACCGGATTGCTGGGCACCTATGTCGTGTCCGGCAACATGCGGATGATGGATAGCCAATTGAAAACATTCACTTATGGAACGATGACTAGCTACTCGCTGTCGATCATCCCGCTGTTCCTGTTGATGAGCGAATTCGCCACCCGGGGCGGCATGTCCGCAGCCCTGTTCAAAGCCGCCGAGGCATGGCTGGGCCATCGTCGGGGCGGGTTGGCGATGGCGGCGATCGGCGCCTCCGCGGGGTTCGGGGCGGTGTGCGGCTCGTCCTTGGCGACGGCGTCGGCGATGGGGCGCGTTGCCCTTCCTGAACTTGAGCGCGCGGGCTACTCGGGTGCGCTGGCCACGGGGGCGCTGGCGGCCGGTGGGACGCTGGGCATTCTGATCCCGCCGTCCGTCGTGCTGGTCGTCTACGCGATCCTGGCCGAGGAAAATATCGAGAAGCTGTTCGTCGCCGCCTTCGTGCCGGGCATCATCGCGATGCTGGGCTACATGGCCACGATCGCGGTCTATGCGAGGCTGGTTCCAGGGTCCGGAAACGCGCTGCCTCGTCTGGATTATTCCAAACGTTTCAAGGCGTTGGTGCAGGTCTGGCCGGTCATGACCATCTTTGCGCTGGTCATCGGCGGGATCTATTCCGGCGCGTTTTCACCCACCGCCGCGGCGGCTGTCGGCGTTGCGGGGACGGCAATTGTGGCGTGGGTGAAAGGCGGGTTGAGCCTGCGGGAAATCAAGGCATCGCTTCTGTCGGCGGGGCAAACCTCGGCCATGATTTTCTTCATCATCCTGGCGGCGGGGGTCTACAACTCATTCCTTGCCGCGGCGCAAGTGCCCCAGACCCTGGCCCAGTTTTTCCTGGAGACACAAGTCAGCCCCTGGCTGATCCTCAGCGGAATGTTGTTACTTTACTTGGTGTTAGGCACGGTCATGGACTCGCTGGCGATGATTTTCCTGACCGTTCCGATCTTTATTCCGATCATCACCGGGCTGGATTTCGGCATCCCGCAGGCCGAGGTGGGCATCTGGTTCGGCATCCTGGTGCTGATGTCGGCCGAAATCGGGCTGATCACCCCGCCGGTTGGGATGAATCTGTTTGTTATCAACGCCTTGTCTACGCGAACCGGTATCGCGGAAACCTATCGCGGGGCGCTGCCCTTCGTGGTGTCGGACATCCTGCGGATCATCGTTCTGGTCGCCTTTCCGTCGATCACGATGCTGCTGGTGCGGCTGATCTACTGAGGCGGGGCGCTGGTGTAACCTCTGCTTTACCCGGAGAATCGTAAGATTTTGGGCCTGTTCCGTACAACGGGGCAGGCCCTTTTTGCGGGCACCGAAACCGGGCCCGAGAAACGGCAAAAACGGGCCTTCGCCTGCGCGAAATCCCGTACCAAAATCTGTCCTGAAGAGGAGGTTTGGTGGAGCCTAGGGGGATCGAACCCCTGACCTCTTGCATGCCATGCAAGCGCTCTCCCAGCTGAGCTAAGGCCCCGTAACCAACGGACCAATCTGATCCGTGGGCCGCTATCTATGGGAAGCCGGGGGCGGGATCAAGCGGAAAATTCCGCCCCTGGAAAGAATTATTCAGCCCTGATCTCAGGAGTCGTCATCGTCCGAAGCAACGTCTGCCAAGTCGTCCAGCGAGACGTTTTCATCGTCTTCGTCTTCGTCCAGCAGATCGTCATCCAGATCGACGTCAACGTCATCGTCCAGAACGTCATCATCGCCGTCCAGATCGGCCGAGCGCATCTTC
The DNA here is from genome assembly GCF_004799325.1 of Thalassobius vesicularis. GTDB lineage: Bacteria > Pseudomonadota > Alphaproteobacteria > Rhodobacterales > Rhodobacteraceae > Thalassobius > Thalassobius vesicularis. The sequence continues at coordinate 288,063 of NZ_SSMD01000001.1, read as the reverse complement.
TTGTTGGCGGCATCCGCTGCGTCAGCAGCGATCATGCGGGCCTTGGTGGTTTCCAGTTCCACGACCTCGCCCGTGTAGGGGCTGACGATCGGGTTTCTGTTCAGGTCATAAAACCGTTTGCCGGTGGTCGGGCAAATACGCTTAGTGCCCCATTCTTCCTTGGGCATGGTTAATCCCCTCTTGATCCATGTGGTCTTGTCGACGATCCGCGCCAACTGCCATAACAGTTCCCGTGTGTCAAAGCCTTTCCGGGCCCGCACAAGGATTCGCAGTCAGGAGGCGATATGGGGCATCACGTCCTGCCGGGCAACCCCCCGATTCCAGTTCATTTGAGGCGATCCGCGCGGGCGCGCAGGATTTCGCTGCGGGTGTCCGGGCTGGATGGGCGCGTGGTGCTGACAGCCCCCCCAAACGTGCGCGAGGCCGAGGCGCTGGCCTTTGCCCGCGAAAAGGCCGACTGGATTCGCAGCCACCTGCAACAGCAGCCGGACGTGGTGCAGATCGGGCATGGCGTGACCCTGCCGGTCGAGGGCGTGCCACGGCAGATCGAGCCGGTTGCGGGCCGCCGTGTCATCCTGGGCGCCGAGACGCTGGGCGTGCCGGGCCCCGAGGATCGCGTCGCCGCGCGGCTGGCGGCCTGGCTACGTGAACTGGCGCGGGATCGGCTGGTCGCGGCCTCGGATCACTATGCCCAGAAGTTGGGGCGCGGCTATGATGGGGTGACGCTGCGGGACGCACGCTCGCGCTGGGGGTCGTGTTCGTCACGGGGCGGGCTGATGTATTCGTGGCGTCTGGTGTTGGCGCCGCCGCCGGTGCTGGCCTATGTCGCGGCGCATGAGGTCGCGCATCTGGCGCAGATGAACCACTCGCCCGCGTTCTGGAACACGGTCACGCAGCTGTATGGCCCGTACGAGACCCAGCGCAAATGGCTGCGCAGCCACGGCAACCAGTTGCACCGCTATCGCTTTGGCGATTGACGCACGGCGCGTTTGTGATCACAAATGCCAGCATGTTGAGCACTGGCCGCCCCGATCCGAATACCTCGGCGCATGAACGCGTGTATCGCGGCATGCGCAGCCGGATCATGCATGGCGAAATCGCGCCCGGACAGGCGCTGACGCTGCGCGGTGTGGGGCGCGAGTTCGACGTGTCGATGACCCCCGCGCGCGAGGCGCTGAACCGGCTGGTGGCCGAGGGGGCGCTACAGATGTCGTCCTCGGGGCGGGTGTCGACGCCCGAGCTGTCGAACGAACGGATCGAGGAACTGGCGGTGCTGCGATCCCTGCTGGAGGTCGAGCTGGCCAGCCGTGCCCTGCCGCGCGCCCACATGGCGCTGATCGACCGTTTGCAGGCCATCAACAACACCGTGACCGAGATGATCGCCCGGCAGGATGCCGTGGGCTATATCCGCACGAATCTGGAGTTCCACCGCACCCTGTATCTGCGCGCGCAGGCGCCTGCGATGCTGGCGATGGCCGAAACCGTCTGGCTGCAGCTGGGGCCGACCATGCGGGCGCTGTACGGGCGGCTGAAGCGCAAGGATCCGCCGCAATATCACCGGCTGATCATCGCCGCGCTGAAGGCCGGGGACGAACCGGGGCTGCGGCTGGCGGTGCGCTCGGACGTGACGCAAGGGCTGAAGATGCTGGCGGGCTGAGCCGCTTGCACCCCGCCGATTTTGCCGCATGATCGGGCCATGGGTACTCATGGCGCACATCCAAAGACTCAGGTGATCTTCAAGTTCGTGGCGTTGCTGGCGCTGCTGGTGGGGTATTTCCTGTACCTCGGCTTCAAGTACGACTTTGCCACCGGGGGCGTGGCCGCCGGCCTGACATGGAGCTTTTTCGTGCTGTGCACGCCGGTGGCCGATGCGGGGTTCCTGCTGGATTTCCCGCTGCGCCTGCTGTTCGGCATCCGCATGGTGCTGTCCGAGGTCGCGGTCTGGGCCATCGCCATCGGGCTGAACGGGGCCGTGCTGGCATGGGCCCCGCACTATTACGACACCACGATCCTGTCGCGGCTGCTGCACCAGATCCTGACGATGCCCTGGCCGTATTGGAGCATCATCGCGCTGTCCGGCATCGGCACCTTCCTGTCGATCCGCTTCGGAGACGAGCTGATGGATGTGCTGCACCACCGTGATCGCGCGTTTTTCCACGCGCATCACTGGAAACACGAGCTGATCCTGATCGCGTTCTTCGTGGCCGTTCTGTTCAGCTATTACCGGCTGATCGCCAGTCTGGGGCTGGAAAGCGTGATCAACGGGTGATCACGCAGCCAGACCCTTGTCGCCCATCGACAGGAATTTCTGGCGACGGTCGGCGATCAGTTTCTTGCCGGTCTTGCCCGACAGTTCCGCCAGCATGGCCGCGATGGCCTTGCCAACCTCGGCGATCGCTGTGGCGCTGTTGCGATGCGCGCCGCCCAGCGGTTCGGGGATGATGCGGTCGCAGACGCCCAGATTCTTCAGGTCTTGCGCGGTCAGGCGCAGCGCCTCGGCGGCTTCGCGCATCTTGTCGGAGTCTTTCCACAGGATCGAGGCGCAGCCCTCGGGCGAGATCACCGAGTAGACCGAGTGTTCCAGCATCGCGACGCGGTTCGCCGTGGCAAAGGCCACAGCCCCGCCCGAGCCACCCTCGCCGATGACGACGCTGACCAGCGGCACGCCGATCTGCAGGCATTTTTCAGTGCTGCGGGCGATCGCTTCGGACTGGCCGCGTTCTTCGGCGCCCTTGCCGGGATAGGCACCGGGGGTGTCCACCAGCGTGACGACGGGCAGGTTGAACTTGTCCGCCATCTCCATCAGGCGGATCGCCTTGCGGTAGCCCTCGGGGCGGGCCATGCCGAAGTTGCGCTCGATCCGGGTCTTGGTGTCGTTGCCCTTTTCGTGGCCGATCACCATCACCGGCTGGTCGTTGAAGCGCGCAAGACCACCCATCACGGCGTGGTCGTCGGCAAAGTTCCGGTCACCGGCCAGCGGCGTGTATTCGGTGAACAGCGCGTTGATGTAGTCGATGCAATGCGGCCGGTCGGGATGGCGGGCGACCTGGCATTTCCGCCAAGGCGTCAGGTTCTTGTACAGATCCTTCAGCAGGTCCTTGGCTTTCTTGTCCAGCGCGGCGGCCTCGGCCTCGATGTCCATTTCCTCGTTCTGACGGGCCATTGCCCGCAGTTCTTCGGCTTTGCCTTCGATTTCCGCCAGCGGGCGTTCAAAGTCGAGGTAGTTGGTCATCTGTCATTCTCCACCAAGATTGAGGGGATATATGGCTTCCCCGGCGTCCAGATGCAACAAGCGTTGCATGGGGCGGGCTACAAGCGCGCCAACCCTTCCTTCAGCGCCAGCACGGGCGAGGACAGCACGGGGATGGGCAGGTCCGACAGCAGCACCGCCGCGCCCGCCATGGACGCCTGGGCCAGAACGATCGCCTTCAGCCCCGGGCGCTGCGTCACGGCCGAGCGCACATCGGAGGCAATCGCGCGGGCAAAGGCGTGGGGGCGTCCGTCCTCGAACAGCGGCCAGTGGCGATCCAGCAGCAGGGGCACGATCTGGCGCGGATTGCCGGCGCGGTCCAATTCGTCCCGCAGCAGGGCGGTGCTGGGTGCCTCGGTCGATTTCAGGGTGAAGACCAGCAGGATATCGCCCCATGTCTCGGCGGCGCGACGCATCATGGGTCGGTCGATCCGGATCGCGCCCGCGGCCTCGGCCACCTCGCCCAGGGTCGTGCAGGTGCAGATGACCGGCGTCTCAATCGCTTGAATCGATTGGGTAATTTCCTGAGTCAGCGTGTCGTCGATGCCGCCTTGGGCCCGCGCCAACCAATCCGCGCGCACGATATGATCCAACTGCGTTTCCGGGGTGATCCGGTCACGCAAACCGTCGAACGTGGCGCAATGAACCTGCGCCGTGTGCACAAAGGTCAGCCGCATGACCCAAGGTTACAGCACCGGGATCAGAGTCGCCACAAGAAGAAGGGCCATCGTCCAGTTGAACGCGATCAATCGGCTGCGATTGGACAAAATCCGGCGCATTTGCTGGCCCAGCACGGTCCACAGGCTGACGGTGGGCAGGTTGATCAGGCCGAACATGCCGGCCACCATCAGGATCGCCCACAGCTCTCGTCCCGGGGCGTAGAGGGTGATCGCGGTCAGCGCCATCTGCCACGCCTTGGGGTTAACCCATTGAAAAAGCGCGGCTTCGATAAAGCGCATCGGGCGGCCCTTGGTCTGGGCGGTGTCCGGCATTTCCGAGCGCGCGATCTTCAGCGCCAGCCAGATCAGATAGGCGGCCCCGGCGTATTTCAGCACCGTGTGCATCACCGGAAAGGCGTCGAACACCTGCATCAGGCCCAGCCCAACAAGCGCAACCATTAGCGTAAAGCCGATTCCGATCCCCAACATATGGGGGATGGTGCGGCGGAATCCGTAATTCGCGCCCGAGGCCATCAGCATCAGGTTGTTCGGCCCCGGCGTGACCGAGGTGACAAAGGCAAAGGCCGCAAGGGCAGTGATCAGTTGTGTGCTCATGCGGCGCAGGATATTGTGGGAAGGACGCCATGAAATTGAAATCAGCGTCGTAATGGCGGGAATTGAGCAATATATGACGAAGATTGACGCCATTAACCAAAAGATATTGCGAGAATTGTCGCGCGACGGCCGGATCAGCAATCTGGACCTTGCGGAACGAGTCGGCCTGTCCCCCTCGGCCTGCCTGCGCCGGGTGCAGGAGCTGGAACGCTCGGGCGTCATCAGCGGCTATCGCGCGGTGCTGAACCCGCAGGCGATGGGGGTCGGGTTCGTGGCATATATTGCGGTCGGGCTGAGTCTGCATACGAAATCTTCGCAGGAATCGTTCGAACGCTCGATCGCGCTGGCCCCGGAAGTGCGCGAATGCCACAACATCACCGGCAATGTCGAATACCTGCTGCGGGTCGAGGCGGCGGATCTGGCGGCGTATAAACGGTTCCACACGGACGTGCTGGGAACGCTGCCGCAGGTGGCCTCGATCACGTCCTACGTGGTGATGGGATCGCCCAAGGATGACCGGGCCTGAAAGGTTTGGTTAACCGGGAAAATCGCCAGATTTTGGCGGGTTTTCGTACGATTCGGCGCAGGGGCCACGTTAACCCCGTCGAAACGATGCCGTGCGATGCTGGACCCCGAATCTGAACGGAGGGTTAGCCATACGCACAAAAGAAAAGCGGCCCCGAAGGGCCGCCAATCCGGATCATATAGCGATCAGCTGTTCGCGATCAGTTCGGCCTGGGCCACGATCACCTCGGCCTGCTTGATCGAGGCGATGTCGACCAGACGGCCTTTGTAGACGGTGGCGCCTTCGCCGTTGGCCTTGGCCTGCTCCATCGCGGCCAGGATCTCGCGCGCCTCAAGCACGGCCTCTTCGGAGGGGGTGAAAACCTGGTTGGCCAGGGCGATCTGCTTGGGGTGGATGGCCCATTTGCCGACCATGCCCAGAGTCGCCGAACGCTTGGCCTGCGCGATATAGCCCTCGTCGTCCGAGAAATCGCCAAACGGGCCGTCCACGGGCAGAACGCCGTGGGTGCGGCAGGCGGCGACGATGGCGGCCTGCGCCCAGTGCCACGGATCCGACCAGTATTTCTGATCGCCGCGCAGCATGTAGTAGTTTTCCTGCGTGCCACCGATGCCGGTGGTCTGCATCCCCATCGAGGCGGCAAAGTCGGCCGCGCCCAGCGACATCGCCACCAGACGGGGCGAGGCGGCTGCGATTTCTTCGACATGGGCGATGCCGGCGGCGGATTCGATGATCACCTCGAAGTTGATCTTCTTGGTGCGGCCCTTGGCGCGTTCGATCGCGGTCACCAGCGCGTCAACGGCGTAGATGTCCTCGGCGCAGCCGACCTTGGGGATCATGATCTGGTCCAGACGCTCGCCGGCCTGTTCCAGCAGGTCCACGACGTCCTTGTACCAATAGGGCGTGTCCAGCGAATTGATGCGCACCGACAGGGTCTTGTTGCCCCAGTCGTATTCGCTGATCGCCTGGATGATGTTCGCGCGGGCCGCGTCCTTGTCCGAGGGGGCCACCGAATCTTCGAGGTCGAGGTTGATCACGTCCGCAGCCGAGGCGGCCATCTTGGCGAAGAGTTTGGTGTTCGAGCCAGGCCCGAACAGCTGGCAGCGGTTCGGGCGGGCAATCGGCGTGGGCTGGAGGCGGAAGCTCATGGATGACCTCTTGGGTAAGGAAATTACGCAATTCTGGGGGTGAGGGTTATTAAATTGCGCACCACTTCGCAAGCGATTTCGCGGTTGCGGCAAGGATCGCCGCGTCGCGGCGCAAGATTGGGCAGGAAGGCTGATCTGGGCGGGAGAATCTGCTGAATTTCCGCGTGCTGGTCGAAGATTCTTGCGCGCGGGGGCGGGTGGACGCTGCTTTTGCAAGCTTATCCCGAAGAGAATCCGGAACACTGATCGGGACATCAGCTTTGAAGGGCCGTGACATGATCGAGACTCCGTACCTCCTGTTCCTGGGCGACGCGCCCGACCAACTGGCTGCCAAAGTGGCGCAGGGCATCAAGGATTGGCGCCCCGAATTCGCCGTGGGCCAGTTCCGCATGGACGGCTGCAAGGCCGACATGAAACTGACCGACATGACGCTGGAAGAGGCCAAGGCCGCCGGCGCGAAAACCCTGGTGATCGGCGTGGCCAACCGCGGCGGTATCATCAGCCAGGCGTGGAAAAAGGTGCTGGTGCAGGCGCTGGAGGAAGGGTTCGATCTGGCCTCGGGGCTGCACAACCTGCTGAAGGACGAACCGGACCTGGTCGCCGTTGCCGAAGCCTGCGGGCGCAAGCTGCACGACGTGCGGATCCCGTCGGTGAAGTACCCCATCGCGAACGGCGTGAAGCGGACCGGCAAGCGTTGCCTGGCCGTGGGCACCGATTGCTCGGTCGGCAAGATGTACACCGCGCTGTGCGTGGAAAAGGAAATGCGCGCGCGCGGCATGGATGCGGATTTCCGGGCGACGGGTCAGACCGGTATCCTGATCACCGGCGGCGGCGTGCCGCTGGACGCGGTGATTGCGGACTTCATGGCGGGCTCGATCGAGTATCTGACCCCCGACAACGACCCGAACCATTGGGACATCATCGAGGGGCAGGGCAGCCTGTTCCACGTGTCGTACTCGGGCGTGACGATGGCGCTGGTGCATGGCGGCCAGCCGGACGCGCTGATCGTGTGCCACGAGCCGACCCGTGACCACATGCGCGGTCTGCCGGGCTATCGCCTGCCGAGCATGGCGGCGGTGCGCGACATGGCGCTGGAGCTGGCGCGCGTTGCCAACCCGGCCTGCGTGGTCGTGGGCTATGCGATCAATACGCAGCACATGAGCGATGACGACGCCAAGTCCTACCTGGCGGGTGTCGAGGCCGAGCTGGGTCTGCCGGCGACTGACCCGTTCCGCTATGGCGCGGGCAAGCTGGTGGACGCTCTGGAAGCGATCTGATGAAATGGGGCCGGAGCGCGCGTGGTGCGCTCTGGCCTTTTGAGTATTTGGGATCAGAAAGAAGCAGGGGGCGGTGTCATGACGATTACCGTGGAGCGGGACGTTTTTCGTCTGGCGCAGGTGTTCACCATTTCGCGCGGGAGCCGGACGGAGGCTCAGGTTTTGACGGTTCGGGTGAGCCGGGGCGGGCTGACGGGCTGGGGCGAATGCGTGCCCTATGCGCGGTACGATGAGACGCTGGATTCGGTGACGCAGGAGATATTGGGCCTGCCGAGCGAAGTGACGCGCGGGATGCTGCAGGAGTTGCTGCCCGCCGGTGCGGCACGGAATGCCGTGGATTGCGCCCTGTGGGATCTGGAGGCCAAGCAGGCCGGTAAGCGCGTGTGGGAGCTGGCAGGGCTGGCGGCACCGGGGCCGGAGATCACGGCGTATACGCTGAGCCTGGCCGAGCCCGAGGAGATGCGGGCGCAGGCGGCGAAGAATGCGTTTCGGCCTTTGTTGAAGATCAAGCTGGGCACGCCGGACGATATGCCCCGGCTGGAGGCGGTGCGGGCAGGCGCGCCCGATGCCAAGATCATCGTGGATGCGAATGAGGGTTGGAGTGCGGACGTGTACGCCGATCTGGCGCCGCATCTGGTGCGGTTGGGCGTGGCGCTGGTGGAACAACCCTTGCCCGCGTCGCAGGATGAGGCGCTGATCGGGATGGCGCGGCCGGTGCCGGTGTGCGCCGATGAGAGCTGCCATGACCGGGCGTCCTTGCCGCATCTGAAGGGCAAGTATGACGTGGTGAACATCAAGCTGGACAAGACCGGCGGGTTGACCGAGGCGCTGGCGCTGCGCGAGCAGGCGCTGCGCGAGGGGTATCAGGTGATGGTCGGCTGCATGGTGGGATCGTCCTTGGCGATGGCTCCGGCGACGTTGGTGGCGCAGGGCGCAATGGTAACAGACCTTGACGGGCCGCTTTTGTTGGCCGAAGACCGGGACAACGCTTTGCAATTCGATGCGGCCGGTGTGCATCCGCCCAGTGCCGCGCTTTGGGGATAAGGAGACGCCCATGACCCGCACTGTTTACGTGAACGGAGAGTATCTGCCGGAGAATGAGGCCAAGGTCTCGATCTTTGACCGGGCGTTCCTGATGGCGGATGGCGTTTACGAGGTGACCAGCGTGCTGGACGGCAAGCTGATCGACTTTGCCGGCCATGCCAACCGGCTGGCGCGCTCGCTGTCCGAGCTGGACATCCCGACCCCGCCCGAGTTCGACGACCTGCTGGAGATCCATCGCAAGCTGGTGGCCGAGAATGGCGTGAACGAGGGCATGGTCTACCTGCAGATCACCCGTGGCGCGCCGGGCGACCGCGATTTCGCATTCCCGCCGAAGGACACGCGCCCGACCGTGGTGCTGTTCACCCAGAACAAGCCGGGGCTGGCGGACAACCCGCAGGCCAAGGTGGGGATCAAGGTGATCTCGATCGAGGATATCCGCTGGGGTCGTCGCGACATCAAGACGGTGCAGCTGCTGTACCCGTCGATGGGCAAGATGATGGCCAAGAAGGCGGGCTGCGATGATGCGTGGCTGGTCGAGGACGGGTTCGTGACCGAGGGGACCTCGAACAACACTTACATCGTCAAGGGTGGCAAGATCATCACGCGCAACCTGTCGAATGACATCCTGCACGGGATCACCCGCGCGGCGGTGCTGAAGTTCGCAAAAGAGGCGCAGATGGAGGTCGAAGAGCGGCCGTTCACCATCGAAGAGGCGAAACAGGCGGACGAGGCGTTCTTTACCTCGGCGTCGGCCTTTGTGATGCCGGTCGTGGAAATCGACGGTGCGGCGATCGGTGGCGGCAAGGTGGGCAGTGTTGCCCCGCGCCTGCGCGAGATTTATCTGGAGGAAAGCCGCAAGGCGGCGGTCTGATCCGGGCTACACGGGTTCAAGCGGCGCCTTTCGGGGCGCCGTTTTCGTTTCAGGGGTACGGGATATGCAGATTGCGACGGACAAGCCGGTTCTGGTGACGGGGGCCACGGGCTATGTGGCCGGGTGGCTGGTGAAACGCTTGTTGGAGGCGGGGCTGACGGTTCATGCCGCCGTGCGCGACCCGGATCGGGCGGGCGCCGTGGTGGCGCTGGGCGAGGGGACGCCGGGCACGGTGCGGCTGTTCAAGGCGGACCTGCTGGACGAGGGCAGCTATGACGCGGCGATGGCGGGCTGCGGGGTGGTGTTTCACACGGCCTCGCCCTTCGTGACGGTGATCCGGGACGCGCAGCGCGACCTGGTGGATCCGGCGCTGAAGGGCACGCGCAATGTGCTGGGCAGCGCGAACCGGACGGCGAGCGTGGAGCGGGTGGTGCTGACCAGCTCGATCGCGGCGGTGTTCGGGGATCAGGCGGATTTGCAGGACATCCCCGGCGGCGTGCTGAGCGAGATTTACTGGAACACGACCTCGAACCTGACGCACCAGCCGTATTCTTATTCGAAAACGCTGGCCGAGGGCGCGGCTTGGGAGATGGCGAATGCGCAGGATCGCTGGCGGCTGGTGGTGATCAATCCGGGGCTGGTGGTGGGGCCGGGGGTCAGCGGCGTGGGCCGGTCTGAATCGTTCGGGATGATCCGGCAGCTGGGCAACGGCAAGATGAAGTCCGGCGTGCCAGCGTATGAGATCGGCATGGTCGACGTGCGCGACGTGGCCGAGGCGCATCTGCGCGCGGGGTTCCTGCCGGATGCCGAGGGGCGGCATATGGTGTTCGAAGCGCCCTACAGTTTTCTGGATCTGGCGAAGGTGCTGAAACCGGCCTTTCCCGGCTATCCGATCCCGGAGCGGGAATTGCCCAAGGCGCTGCTGTGGCTGGTCGGCCCGTTGCTGAGCCGCCAGATCACCCGCAAGCTGGTGTCGCGGGCGTTCGGCTATCCGTGGCGCGGGGATAACGGCAAATCACGCCGCGAACTTGGTCTGACCTATCGTCCCGTGGGGGCCGCGACCGTCGAAATGTTCGCGCAACTGGTCGAGGCAGGTCTGGTGGGCCGGCGGCCGTAGCCAATCGCTCAGGTCGAGGCCGGTCAGCGCGGCGGTGCGGCGCAGGTCGGGGGCAAAAAGGGCTGACAGCTCGACCCGGGTGGACAGGGTGAGTGGTGGCACGGGACGGGCCGAGGCTGCCAGCGCGCGGACAAATCCCGCGCGTAGCTGGGACGAAATTACCCGGTTCAGCAGGTTCTGAACGGGACCGGGTTGGGGGTGGGGCATCTGGGTCTGGCTGCGCGCGGGTAGCGGGCAGGGGGACAGGCCCAGATGCGTCAGGACTTGGACCCACGCGACTTGGGGGCGGTCGCGCAGGTCCTCGTGCCGCAGGAACAGGATCTGTTCGTGCGGGAAATGCTGCTGAAAACGGGCGATCTTGGGGGCGTAGACGCTGGCGCCGGTATAGGCGTGGGCCCAGCTCCAGCCGGTTTTCAGGCGATTGGATTCGGCATAAACGGCGGCGCGGAAATCGCGGATCGGTTCCAGCCCCGCGCGGATGTGCTGGCGGTATTGGGCATAGGCGCGGTCCGTCGGGTTGCGCAGCAGGATGATGATGCGGGCATCCGGGCGGGCGGCGGCGATGCGCTGTGCGGCGTCCAGCGAATGCAGGTAGACCGAGGAGCAATCCCCCGTCATCCGCCCGTTCGCCGGCGCATAAAGCGCGGCATAGTCGCGGGCGTCGGGCGTCATGCGCAGCACGGATTGGGCATCGAACAGCCCGTCGGCGGGGCGCGGGTCAGTGCCGACGCAGGCAAAGTGGCCGGGCTCGGCCGTGGTGGGCAGGAACACGTCGGGATGCGCACTCAGCCAGGACCGAAGCGCGGTGGTTCCCGCTTTGGCGGCGCCGACAACATAGAAATCCGGGGCGAATGCATGTTCCATGAGAACGTGATACGCCGGACACCGAAAAGTGCCTAATGGGCAGCCGGATGAGCGCCTGTCCGAACGGGTATACCCCCGTGGGCGAGGTTATTTCCCCTCGCCGACGTTTTCGGCATAGGCGACCTTGAAGGCAGCCTGCTTGTCGGCATCCGCCTCGGTCTGGAAGCGGTCCTTCCAGTCGTCATAGGGCATGCCGTAGTAGATTTCGCGGGCTTCATCCTTGGTCATGGCGATGCCGCGTTCGTTGGCCGCCTCTTGGTACCAGCGCGACAGGCAGTTCCGGCAGAAGCCCGCCAGATTCATCATGTCGATGTTCTGCACGTCGGTGCGCTTGTCCATCAGGTGTTCACGCAGGGCGCGGAAGGCGGCGGCTTCGATCTCGATGCGGGTCTGGTCGTCCATGTCTGGTCCTTTCAGCGGGTTGGCCGTGATCTAGCACGCGCAGGGCACGGGGCCAATGCGACGTCAGTCCACGCACTCGGCCAGGGCGGCGGTCAGGATCGGGGCCAGGCGCTGTGCCCAGGCGCGTTGCTGGTCGGGCGTTTCGATTAGATCATTGCGCACCTCGACCAGCGTGTTGTGGCGCTGCATGGCGATGGCGTGGCGCGCGATGGCGTCGCCGGGCAGGTGGCCGCCGTAGGGCTCATTCTCGCCCACGCAGAGGTCGGGTTCCTGATTCAGAAGCCGGATCAAGGGCTTGGACAGGCGCGTATCGGCGGCATAGAGGATGCCGACCTGCCACGGACGCGGCGCGCGGCCCTGCAATTGGCGGGTGAAGCTGTGGATCGACAGGATCACGGTGTCGTCCCGGCGCGCGGCCAGCTGGGCCAATGCGGTGTGATAGGGGCGGTAGCAGCGGTTCAGGCGCTTCTCCAGCTCGGCCTGATCGGCGTGGCGGTTGGCGGGGATGATCGAGCCGTCATAGAGCCGCATCAGCAGGGTCGGGTCATCCTCGCCGCGGTTGGGGTCGATCACCAGCCGCGAGAAGTTGGACAGGATGACGGGGGCGTCCAGCAATTCCCCCAGTGCCTTGGACACACCGGCGGCGCCAACGTCATAGGCGATGTGGCGGTTCATGTCGCCCGCGGCCAGGCCAAGGCTGCCGCCATTCACGAAATCGGGCACGGTATTGGCGGCATGATCGCAGGTGACCAGCCAGCGCGAGGGGCGATCTGCCCCGATGATCTGATAGGGTTCGTATGTCATCGAAAATTCACGTCCTTTGCAGCCGATCTAGGACAGAATTGCCGGATATGGAATTGTCCTTGCCGCCCGAAGCGCATAAGTTAGCGTTAACAGTGGCGAAAGCGCAAGGATGCGCCAAGAAACGGATGGATGGCAGGATGAGACGGCTTCGGAACGTAAAGATCGTGGCAACGCTGGGACCGGCGTCGAACACCTATGAGATGATCCGCAAGCTGCACGAGGCCGGCGCGGACGTGTTCCGCCTGAACATGAGCCACGGCAGCCATGAGGAAATCCGCGAGCGTCACCGCATGATCCGGCAGGTCGGCGACGATCTGCAAAGCCCGATCGGCATTCTGGCGGACTTGCAGGGGCCGAAGCTGCGGGTCGGTGTGTTCGCCAATGGGGCCGAGGAGCTGGTCGAGGGGGCGCCCTTCCGGCTGGATCTGGACAAGGCCGAGGGGGATGCAACGCGAGTCTGCCTGCCGCACCCCGAGATTTTCGCCGCCCTGGAACCGGGCGCGAGCCTGCTGGTGAACGACGGCAAGATCCGGCTGAAGGTCACCGCTTGTGGCCCGGATTTCGCGGATTGCACCGTGGTGACGGGGGGCACGATCTCTAACCGCAAGGGCGTGAACGTGCCGGACGTGCTGCTGCCCTTGGCGGCGCTGTCGGAAAAGGACCGCGCGGATCTGGAATTCGTGTGCGAGCTGGGCGTGGACTGGCTGGCGCTGTCCTTTGTGCAGCGCCCCGAGGACGTGAACGAGGCGCGCGCGCTGGCCAAGGGGCGGGCGGCGATCCTGTCGAAGATCGAGAAGCCCGCCGCCGTGAAAAGCTTTGAGGCGATCCTGGAGGTCAGCGACGGCATCATGGTGGCGCGGGGCGATCTGGGGGTCGAACTGCCGGTCAGTGCCGTGCCGCCGATCCAGAAGCGGCTGATCCGCAAGTGCCGCTCGGCCGGGAAACCGGTGATCGTGGCGACGCAGATGCTGGAAAGCATGATCGAGTCGCCGATGCCGACGCGGGCCGAAGTGTCCGACGTGGCGACGGCGATCTACGAAGGCGCCGACGCGGTGATGCTGAGCGCGGAATCGGCGGCAGGGAATTACCCGGTCGAGGCGGTGACCACGATGAACGACGTCGCGGTCGCGGTCGAAAGCGACCCCACCTATCGCGACATCATCGAGGCGTCGCGGCAGGCGGTGCGGACCTCGGTCGCGGACGGGATCGTGGCGGCGGCGCGGGAAATCGCGGAAACCACCGACATCAAGGCGATCTGCTGCTACACCCAATCGGGCACGACGGCGCTGCTGACGGCGCGGGAACGCCCGCGCGTGCCGATCATCGCCATGACCAGCCTGCGCCGCACCGCACAGCGGCTGGCGCTGAGCTGGGGCACGAATTGCGTGATGACCGGCGCAGTGACACGGTTCAAGGAGGCGGTCGTGAACTCGGCCCGGGCGGCGCGGGCGCAGGGCTATGCAGACGTGACCGACCAGATCGTGGTGATCGCGGGCGTGCCGTTCAACCAGCCGGGCACCACGAACATCCTGCGCGTCGCGCCGTGCGACGAGCGTTTGATCTACGCGACCGATCCGGGCTAATCTGGCCCGGTAAGTGGTGGGAGCGTAGGTATGATCTCGGATATGGATTCACTGTTTGTGATCGGGCTGTTCATCGCCGTGATGGCGGTGCCCTCGATCGTGTCCGCCTGGAGTGATAACGAAGTGCCGCGCGTCGCCGCGATCGTGCTGATTCTGGGCGGGGGGATGATGGTCTGGGCCCACACGCACAAGCCCGGCGGCTATCATTTCGACGAGATTCCGCACCTGATCTATAAATTGGTGGCGAAAATCATCTGACACCCCCTTGTCAGGCCGGGGAATGGCTCGTATACGGCCCCCCTGTCTGCGCGACCGGCCGAAGAGGCATGCCGAGTCGTGTTTCAACCGTTGAGAAAGACAAGGAGACGGAAATGCCCAAGATGAAGACCAAGTCGAGCGCCAAGAAGCGCTTCAAGATGACGGCTTCCGGTAAAGTCGTCGCTGCTCAGGCTGGCAAACGCCACGGCATGATCAAGCGCACCAAGAAATTCATTCGCGACGCTCGCGGCACCACCACGCTGTCCGCACCCGACGCCAAGATCGTCAAGGGCTACATGCCCTACGACCGCTAAGAGGAGATTGATCAATGTCCCGCGTCAAAGGTGGTACCACGACCCACGCCCGCCACAAGAAAGTCATCAAGGCAGCCAAAGGCTACTATGGCCGTCGCAAGAACACCTTCAAGGTGGCGACCCAGGCCGTTGACAAGGCAAACCAGTACGCAACTCGTGACCGTAAGACCCGCAAGCGGAATTTCCGCGCGCTGTGGATCCAGCGGATCAACGCTGCTGTCCGTCTGCACGACGAAGCCCTGACCTACTCGCGCTTCATCAACGGCCTGAACCTGGCCGGTATCGAAGTCGACCGTAAGGTTCTGGCCGACCTGGCCGTGCACGAGCCCGCAGCGTTTGGCGCCATCGTCGAAAAGGCGAAGGCCGCGCTCGCGTAACCCTATCCGGGTGACACATTGAGAAGCCGCGGACCTTTTGGGGTCTCGCGGCTTCTTGCGTTTTGGGCGTCCGCTGGGTAGCAGGGTGCCAACGGTAACGGAGGGTCGGATGGACGATCTGAGAGACAAGTATCTGGGCGCAATCGCAGGCGCCGGTGACGAGGCCGCGCTGGAGGACATCCGTCTGCAAGCCGTGGGCAAGAAGGGCGAGGTCGCCCTGAAGATGCGCGAGCTGGGCAAGATGAGCCCGGAAGAGCGCCAGACCATGGGCCCCAAGCTGAACGCGCTGAAGGACGAGATCAACAGCGCGCTGGCCGCCAAGAAATCCGCGCTGGCCGACGCCGCGCTGGATGAACGCCTGCGCACCGAATGGCTGGACGTGACGCTGCCGGTGCGCCCGCGCCGTCAGGGCACCATCCACCCGATCAGCCAGGTCACCGAGGAAGTCAGCGCGATCTTCGCCGATATGGGTTTCTCGGTCGCCGAGGGGCCTCGGGTCGAGACCGACTGGTATAACTTCGACGCGCTGAACATCCCCGGCCACCACCCCGCGCGGGCGGAAATGGACACGTTCTACATGCACCGCGCCGAGGGCGATAATCGCCCGCCGCACGTGCTGCGGACGCATACCAGCCCGGTGCAGATCCGCTCGATGGAGAAGCACGGCGCGCCGATCCGCGTGATCTGTCCGGGCGGCGTGTACCGCGCCGACTATGACCAGACCCACACGCCGATGTTCCACCAGGTCGAGGGGCTGGCCATCGACAAGAACATCTCGATGGCGAACCTGAAATGGGTGCTGGAAGAGTTCGTGAAAGCCTTCTTCGAGGTGGACGACGTCGAGCTGCGCTTCCGCGCGTCGCACTTCCCGTTCACGGAGCCGTCGGCCGAGGTGGACATCCGTTGCAGCTGGGAAGGCGGCACGCTGAAGGTCGGCGAAGGCGACGACTGGCTGGAGATTCTGGGCAGCGGCATGGTGCACCCCAAGGTGCTGCAAGCGGGCGGGATCGACCCGAACGAATGGCAGGGCTTTGCCTTTGGCATGGGGATCGACCGGATCGCGATGCTGAAATACGGCATCCCCGATTTGCGCGCGTTCTTCGATAGCGACCTGCGCTGGCTGCGCCATTATGGTTTCGCGTCGCTTGATGTACCCACTTTGCACGGGGGGCTGTCCCGATGAAATTCACCCTCTCCTGGCTGAAAGAGCACCTGGATACGCAGGCCTCTTTGGATGACATCCTCTATGCCCTGACCGATCTGGGTCTGGAGGTCGAAGGCGTGGAAAATCCGGCCTCGAAGCTGGCCAATTTCACGCTGGCCAAGGTCAAGCACGCCGAGCAGCACCCCGATGCGGACCGTCTGCGCGTGTGCACCGTCGAAACCGACGAGGGCGACAAGCAGATCGTTTGTGGCGCCCCCAATGCGCGGGCTGGCATCACCGTGGTGCTGTGCAAGCCCGGCGATTACGTGCCCGGCATCGACGTCACGCTGAGCGTCGGCAAGATCCGCGGCGTGGAAAGCCACGGGATGATGGCCTCGGAGCGCGAGCTGGAGCTGTCGGACGAGCATAACGGGATTATCGAGCTGCCGAGCGGCGAGGTGGGTCAGAAATTCACCGACTGGCTGGCGCAGAACGACCCGGCCAAGGTGGACCCGGTGATCGAGATCGCGATCACTCCGAACCGCCCGGATGCGCTGGGTGTGCGCGGGGTTGCGCTGGATCTGGCGGCGCGGGGGCTGGGCGTGATGAAGCCCGCCAAGACCGCGCATATCGAGGGCCAGTACCCGTGCCCCGTCACCGTGACGATCGACGAAGACACCCGTGAAAACGGCTGCGAAGTGTTCGCCGGCCGTCTGATCCGTGGTGTGAAGAACGGCCCCAGCCCGGACTGGCTGCAACAGCGGCTGAAGGCGATCGGCCTGCGTCCGATCTCGGCCTTGGTGGATGTGACCAACTTCTTCACCTATGACCGCAACCGCCCGCTGCACGTGTTCGACGCGGACAAGGTGAAGGGTGGCCTGCGGGTGCACCGCACCGTGGGTGGCGAAACCATGCTGGGCCTGGACGAGAAGGAGTACACCTTTGGCGCAGGCCAGGTGGTGATTTCCGACGACAACGGCGTGGAATCCATCGGCGGCATCATGGGCGGCGAAGTGTCGGGCTGCACCGAGGAAACCGTGAACGTGTTCCTTGAGGCCGCCGTGTGGGAGCGCGTGCAGATCGCGACCACGGGCCGTGCGCTGAAGATCAACACCGACGCGCGCTATCGCAACGAACGCGGGATCGACCCGGCCTACAACATGCAGGCGCTGGACGATGCGACCCAGATGATCCTGGAGCTGTGCGGCGGCGAGCCGTCGAACCTGGTGGTCGCCGGGGCCGTGCCGGATGTCAGCCGCGCCTACAAGCTGGACGCCGCGCGCATCCAGTCGCTGGTGGGCATGGACATCCCCGAGGCCGAGCAGCGCCAGATCCTGACGCGTCTGGGCTTCAAGCTGGAGGGCAACCTGGCCCACGTGCCGTCCTGGCGCCCGGACATCCTGGGCGAGGCGGACCTGGTGGAAGAGGTGGCGCGCGTGGCCTCGCTGACCAAGCTGGTTGGCAAGCCGATGCCGCGTGGCACCGCTGGTGTGCCCAAACCGATCCTGTCGCTGAAGCAAAAGCGCGAGCAGATCGCGCGGCGGACCGCGGCGGCGCTGGGATATAACGAGTGCGTGACGTACTCGTTCATCGACCAGAAATCGGCGGGGCTGTTCGGCGGTGGCACCGATGTGACCATGCTGGAGAACCCGATTTCGTCCGAGATGAGCCACATGCGCCCCGACCTGCTGGCCGGGCTGCTGCAAGCGGCGGCGCGTAACCAGTCGCGCGGCTTCATGGACCTGGCCCTGTTCGAGGTCGGCCCGGTGTTCAACGGCGGTGAGCCGGGTGAACAGCGGATGCAGATCTCGGGCGTGCTGATCGGCAAGACCGGTCCGAAGGACGTGCATGGCGCGGCGCGCTCGGTCGACGTGTTCGACGCCAAGGCCGATGCCGAGGCCGTGCTGGCCGCCATCGGCGCCCCCGCCAAGGTGCAGGTGTTGCGCAATGGCGAAGGCTGGTGGCACCCCGGTCGTCACGGCCAGATCTGCCTGGGCCCGAAGAAGGTGCTGGGCACGTTCGGCGAGCTGCACCCCAAGGTGCTGGCCGAGATGGACGTGAAGGGCCCTGCCGTGGCCTTTACCATCTGGCCCGAGGAAGTGCCGGAGCCGAAGACCCGCACCGCCACCCGCCCCGCGCTGGAGTTGCGCGACCTGCAGGCGGTGGAGCGTGACTTTGCCTTTGTCGTCGATGCGGGCGTCGAGGCGCTGACGCTGGTGAACGCGGCGGCGGGCTCGGACAAGGCGCTGATCGAGGACGTGCGCGTCTTCGACCAGTTCGTTGGCGGCTCGCTGGGCGAGGGCAAGAAGTCCATCGCCATCACGGTGCGCATCCAGCCGACCGAAAAGACGCTGACCGAAAAGGACATCGAGGCGGTCGCCGCCAAGATCGTCGAGAAGGTCGCCAAAGCCACCGGCGGCGTGCTGCGCGGCTAAGCGCTGACGCCTTCGGCGAGAGTATTTGGATCAGAAAGAAGGGGGCGCGCAGGCGCCCCTTTTTGCTGCCTCGCGCAAGGTCATGCTTTGGGATTTCAGGGCCCCGGGCGTAGCCTGCGCGCGGGGAGGATCTGGCATGGCTTATGATTACGTGATCGTTGGGGGTGGTTCGGCCGGGGCGGTGATGGCCGCACGGCTGAGCGAGGATGCATCTGTCAGCGTGTGCCTGCTGGAGGCGGGCGGCGGCGGGCGCGACCTGATGATCCGGGCGCCTGCGCTGGTGGCAGGGATGGTCTCGGGGCGGCCAAAGATCAACAACTGGGCGTTCCAGACGGTGCCTCAGGCCGGGTTGAACGGGCGGCGGGGGTATCAGCCGCGGGGGCGTGCGTTGGGGGGATCGAGTGCGATCAACGCGATGCTGTACATCCGCGGCCACCGCAAGGATTACGACGAATGGGCCGATCTGGGCTGCGATGGCTGGGATTGGGACAGCGTGTTCCCGTTCTTTCGCAAGGCCGAGCGCAACATGCGCGGGGCGGACGCGTGGCACGGGGGTGACGGGCCGCTGCAGGTGGCGGATCAAAGCGCGCCACGGGCGATCTCGGAGGCGTTTGTCGAGGCAGCTGGACAGATGCAGATCCGGCGCAACGCGGATTTCAACGGTGAGCGGCAAGAGGGCGCCGGGTTCTACCAGGTGACCCAGTTCTTTGACGGCGAGAAGCGGGGCGAGCGGTGCTCTTCGGCGGCGGCCTACCTGTTCCCGGCGATGGGGCGGGCGAACCTGACGGTGCTGACCGGTGCGCAGGTCCACCGCGTGGTGCTGGACCAGGGGCGCGCGGTGGCGGTCGAGCTGCGCCATGCCGGGGCCGTCAAACGCATCGACGCGCGGCAAGAGGTGATCCTGTCCGCCGGCGCGCTGAAGACGCCGCAGCTGCTGATGCTGTCGGGCATCGGCCCCGAGGACGAGCTGAGCGCCCACGGTATCGAACCGGTCCACGCGCTGCCGGGCGTTGGGCAGAACCTGCAGGACCACCTGGATTATGTCATCTCCTACCACTCGAAACGCGACGACGTGCTGGGGCTGAACCCTTCGGGGCTGGCGGCGCTGACACGGGCGGGGCTGCAATGGCGTACGACCGGACAGGGCATGTTTGCGACGCCCTATGCCGAAGGGGCGGCGTTTCTGCGGAGCGAACCGGGCCTGGATCGCCCCGACATCCAGCTGCATTTCGTGATCGGGATCGTCGATCAACACATGCGCAAGCTGCACTTCAAATACGGCTACTCCTGCCATGTCTGCGCGCTGCGACCCTGGTCGCGCGGCCGCGTCGGCCTGCACTCGGCCGCGCCCGAGGCCGCACCGTTGATCGACCCGGCCTTCCTCTCCGATCCGCGCGACCTGCCGCTGCTGATGCGCGCCGCCCGCCAGATGGAGGGGATCCTCGACGCCCCCGCCCTCGCCCCCTGGCGGGGCAAGCGGCTCTATCCCCATGACGGCGGCGACGCGGCGCTCGAGGCCGACATCCGCGCGCGCGCCGACACAATTTACCACCCGGTCGGCACCTGCCGCATGGGCACGGATGCGATGGCCGTCACCGACACACAGGGCCGCGTCCACGGGGTGCAGGGGCTGCGCGTCGTCGACGCCTCGCTGATGCCGCGCCTGATCGGGGGCAATACCAATGCGCCCACGATCATGATGGCCGAAAAAATCGCCCACACCATGCGCGCGCCGACCTGATCGTCCTTCTTCTTTTTGAAAATATCCCGGGGGTGAGGCCGCAGGCCGAGGGGGCAGCGCCCCCTCTCGCCCCTTGTCAGCCCTCGCGCGGCGGGATGTTCAGGCCGCGCTGCACGGCGGGCCGCGCCAGGAACCGTTGCAGGTAGGCCTGGCAGTTGGGGAAGTCATTCCAGCCCGTCAGCTCGACCGCGTCATAGCGTTCGGGCATCCGCATCCAGCCCCCCAGCGCAATATCGGCGATCGAGTAGTCGCCGCAGATCCACTCGCGCCCGTCCAGCCGTTTCTCGATCACCGCCAGCAGGCGGCGCACTTCTGCGACGTAGCGGTCGCGGGGGCGGGTGTCTTCGAAATCCTTGCCTCCGCCGGCGTGGAACCAGCCCATTTGCCCGAACATCGGGCCGACGCCGCCCATTTGGAACATCAGCCACTGGATCACGGTGTAACGCTGTGCGGGGTCTTGCGGCAGCAGCTGGCCGGTCTTTTCAGCCAGGTAGATCAGGATCGCGCCGGATTCCCACAGCGGCATAGGCTGCCCGCCGGGCCCGTGCGGGTCGATGATGGCGGGGATCTTGTTGTTGGGGTTCAGCGACAGGAACTCGGGCGATTTCACATCGACATCCGACAGGGTGACGCGGTGCGCCTCGTAGGGCAGGCCAATCTCCTCGAGCATGATCGAGATCTTCACCCCGTTCGGCGTCGGAAAAGAGTACAACTGGAGCACGTCCGGGTTCTGCGCGGGCCAGCGGGCGTTGATCGGGAAATCCTCGGGGAAGGTCATGGTTGCTCCTGTTCGGTCACCTGAGGGGGAATTTAGACCAAAATTCCCGATGCAACAGGCCGGTGATTGTGGAATATCGCCGCATTGGCTGTGTGGAAACGCGCGAAACAGCACCCGCAGCTGGGGAAAAAGGGGACAAACATGCTTAACGAATTCAAATCGTTCATCGCCAAGGGCAACGTGAT
The DNA here is from genome assembly GCF_004799325.1 of Thalassobius vesicularis. Taxonomy (GTDB): domain Bacteria; phylum Pseudomonadota; class Alphaproteobacteria; order Rhodobacterales; family Rhodobacteraceae; genus Thalassobius; species Thalassobius vesicularis. Next base: position 266,674 of record NZ_SSMD01000001.1, on the reverse strand, counting down.
GGACATGGCCGTCGGTATCATCGTCGGCGCGGCCTTTACGGCGATCGTGCAATCGGTGGTCAAGGATCTGATCAACCCGATCATCGGCCTGTTCACTGGCGGGATCGATTTCACCAACAACTACGTCGTGCTGTCGGGCGAAGTGCCCGAAGGCTCCAGCCTGGATGCCGCGCGCGAGGCCGGGGCCTCGATCTTTGCCTACGGCGCCTTTGCGATGGCCGTCATCAACTTCCTGATCATCGCCTTCGTGGTGTTCATGCTGGTCAAGATGGTCAACCGCGTCAAAGACGCCGCCATCCGCGAGGAAGAGGCGGCCGCCCCCGCAGAGGCAGCCCCCGCCGGTCCGTCCGAGCTGGACGTGCTGCTGGAAATCCGGGACGCGCTGAAGAAATAAGATGTGAAATCCTCCGCCTTGGCGGAGGGTTTTTTCATTCGGCCCGGAACAGCAGGCGGTTCACCCGCCACGACAGGCCGAATGCGATCGGGCTGACGATCATCGACAGCGCAAACGCGATGGGCCAGGCGGTGAAAAAGCTTTCGGGCCAATGGGCCAGCCATTCCCGGGTCAGGCCAAGGTTCAGCGCTCCAAAAATGCCGGTCATCAAAAAGGCCATCATGGCCGAGATGAACAGCTGCGCGACGATGATGATTTTCCTGTCTTGCATGGACACTCCTTTCAACAGGGGGCGGAGGGTCCGTGACATGGGCACCCTACCGCCAAGCGGTGGATGCCGTGGGTTCCCGAGGGACTAATTCTTGCGCAGCAAGGGCCGGAATAACCGTACCGGCCTGTCATTTTTCGGCCCTTCGGACCTAAGCATTCCGGGCAGTCGGGGCAAGGGTGAGGATAAAAAATCCCCGTGCTCGGGAAGGGGCCGAGCACGGGGTCCCATGGGAGGAAAGCACCGTCCGGTGCCAGGGATCAAGGTCTCTTCAGCGGGCCAACGCAGGCGCGCTGAAAAGGTTCCGAAGAAATTTCGCGAAATGCGAAATTTATTTGATGACCGCCTGCGGCGACACGACATCGATGCCCAGTGCAGTGCCGACGGCGGCATAAGTCAGCTGGCCAGCATGCACGTTCAGGCCATTCAGCAGGTGCACATCGTCAGCGCAGGCCTGTTTCCAGCCCTTGTTGGCCAAGGCCAGCAGGAAGGGCATGGTGGCGTTGCCAAGCGCGATGGTCGAGGTGCGGGCCACGGCGCCGGGCATGTTGGCGACGCAGTAGTGCATGATGCCGTCGACGTCATAGATGGGATCGGCATGGGTGGTGGCACGCGAGGTTTCAAAGCAGCCACCCTGGTCGATGGCAACGTCCACCAGTGCGGCACCCGGCTTCATCGTGGCCAGTTGCGCGCGGCTGACCAGTTTCGGCGCGGCAGCACCGGGGATCAGCACGGCGCCGATGACCATGTCGGCCTGCTCGACCAGCTCGGCGGTGTAGCCCTTGGAGGCATAGCCGGTGCGGAATTCTCCGCGGAAGGCATCGTCCAGATAGCGCAAGCGGGGCAGGGACATGTCCAGCACGGTCACATCCGCGCCCATCCCGGCAGCCACGCGGGCGGCATGGGTGCCGACGACACCACCGCCAATCACGACGACCTTGGCCGGGCCAACGCCGGGCACGCCGCCCAGCAGGACGCCACGGCCGCCGTTCGCTTTTTGCAGGGTCCAGGCGCCGACCTGCGGGGCCAGCTTGCCCGCAACCTCGGACATCGGGGCCAGCAGGGGCAGGCCGCCGTTGCGGTCGGTCACGGTTTCATAGGCGATCGCGGTGCAACCCGAGGCCAGCAGGTCATGGGTCTGCTCGGGGTCGGGGGCCAGGTGCAGGTAGGTGAACAGCAGCTGGCCTTCGCGCAGCATCTTGCGCTCGCCGGCCTGGGGTTCCTTGACCTTGACGATCATGTCGGCGGTCCCGAAGACCTCGGCGGCGGTGTTCAGAATGGTCGCGCCAGCAGCGACATAGGCGGCGTCGTCAAAGCCCGAACCCGCACCAGCGCCTTTTTGGATAAAGACCTGATGGCCGTGCGCGACGGCCTCTTGTGCGGCGTTGGGCGTCATGCCGACGCGGAATTCCTGCGGTTTGATTTCGGTGGGGCAGCCGATTTTCATGAGGTCCTCCCAAGGATCATGTAAGTTCTTTCCTGCGGTCAGGATGTCGCAGCCTCGGCGCAAGTGCTTTGAAAAACGGGTCGCCAAGCGGCGATTTTTGTGAATATCCTGCGAAGGAAATGAAGTTTCTGCGAAGGATTTTGCGCAAATGTCGCTGGATGAAACAGATCGGCGTATCCTGCGGGTGCTGCAACGCAAGGGGCGGATCTCGAATGCCGAGCTGTCCGAACAGGTGAACCTGTCGCCCTCGGCCTGTCACCGGCGGGTGCAGCGGCTGGAGGATGACGGGTTCATCAAGGGCTATGTCGCGCTGCTGGACCCGCGCAAGCTGAGCGTGCCGACGACCGTGTTTGTCGAGATCACGCTACAGGGTCAGGCGGACGAGATTCTGGATGCGTTCGAAAAGGCCGTGTCGCGGATTCCGGACGTGTTGGAGTGCCACCTGATGGCCGGGACGGCGGATTACATTCTGAAGGTCGTCGCCGAAAACACCGAGGATTTCGCGCGCATCCACCGCCAGCACCTGACCCGATTGCCGGGTGTCGCGCAGATGCAAAGCAGCTTTGCCCTGCGGACGGTGTTCAAGACGACAGCGTTGCCGGTTTAAATGCCTGACTTTTGATATTGTAAATGTAAGACATTTGACGTTACTTCTGCCGTAACGTCATTTCGTACAGCGGGAGAGAGCTATGCAGTGGGACTACATCATCGTTGGCGCCGGAAGTGCGGGATGCGTTTTGGCCAAACGGCTGGCCGATGCGAACAAGAAAGTTCTTCTGCTGGAGGCGGGCGGCAGCGATTTCTACCACTGGGTCCATATCCCGATGGGGTATCTCTATTGCATCGGCAACCCGCGCACCGACTGGATGTTCAAGACCGAGGCGGATGCCGGGCTGAATGGGCGCTCGCTGATCTACCCGCGGGGCAAGTTGCTGGGCGGGTGCTCGTCGATCAACGGGATGCTGTATCTGCGTGGGCAGGCGGCGGATTATGACGGCTGGCGGCAAACCGGCCTGACCGGCTGGGGCTGGGACGATGTGCTGCCCTATTTCATGAAGTCCGAGGATTACGTGGACGGCCCGTCGGACCTGCACGGCGCGGGCGGCGAATGGCGCGTGGACAATCAGCGCCTGCACTGGGACGTGCTGGACGACTGGATGGAGGCGGCCGCGCAAGAGGGGCTGCCCAAGACCACCGACTTCAACCGGGGCAATAACGAGGGCGTCGGCTATTTCCGCGTCAACCAGCGGCGCGGCTGGCGGATGAACACCGCCAAGGCGTTCCTGCGGACGCGCAGCGGGCAGGCGCTGAAGGTGGAAACCCACGCGCATACGCGGCGCGTGCTGCTGGAGGGCGGGCGCTGCGTCGGCGTGGAATACGAACAGAACGGCCAGGTGCATACGGCGCGGGCCGGAGAGGTGATCCTGTCGGCGGGGGCGATCGGCTCGCCGCAGATCCTGCAGCTGTCGGGGATCGGGCCGGGGGCCTTGTTGCAGAAACATGGCATCGCGGTGCAGCACGAAATGGCCGGGATCGGGGCCAACCTGCAGGACCATTTGCAGCTGCGCTGTGCGTGGAAACTGCAGGGGGCCAAGACGCTGAACACGATGGCCAACAGCCTGTTCGGCAAGGCGATGATCGGGATGGACTACGTGTTCCGGCGGCGCGGGCCGATGTCGATGGCGCCCTCGCAGCTGGGGGCGTTCGCCAAGTCGCGCCCGGAACTGGAGACGCCCGATCTGGAATTCCACGTCCAGCCCCTGACACTGGAGGCATTCGGCCAGCCGCTGCACGATTTCCCGGCAATGACGGCCAGCGTGTGCAACCTGCGGCCCGAAAGCCGGGGCGTGGTGGAAATCACCAGCCCGGACCCCAAGGCCAAGCCGCGCATCGCGCCGAACTATCTGTCCACCGAAGGGGACCGCAAGGTCGCGGCGGACTCGATCCGGCTGTCGCGGCGGATCATGGCGCAGTCGGCCATGGCGAAATACGCCCCCGAAGAAATGAAGCCCGGCCCCGTTGGCGACACCGATGCCGAACTGGCCCGCGCTGCGGGCGATATCGGCACGACGATCTTCCATCCCTCCGGTACGGTGCGGATGGGTGCGGATGACGCGGCCCCGCTGGACGGGCAGCTGCGGATGCGCGGGATCGGCGGGCTGCGGGTGGTTGATTGCTCGGTCATGCCCAGCATCACCAGCGGCAACACCAACTCGCCCACCATCATGATCGCCGAGAAGGCCAGTGACATGATCCTTGCATCCGCCCGCTAAGGCGTGGCAATGCGAGGACATGGCGAATGTAGCGATCACCTTTTTCTCGGGGCGGGGGCACACCCGCAAACTGGCGGTCACCCTGGCGCGGGCGCTGGGGACTGAGGGGTGCTCGGCCCGGCTGATCGACGTCATGGAGATGAGCGAGACCGACTGGCAGGCGATGGAGGCCGCGGACGGTATCCTGTTCGGCGCGCCCACCTACATGGGCAGCGTCGCGGCCGAGTACAAAGGCTTCATGGATGCCACCAGTGACATCTGGAGCGGCCAGAAATGGGCCGACAAGCTGGCGGGCGGGTTCACGGTGGCGACCTTTCCGGGCGGGGACAAGATCGTGGCGCTGCAACAGCTGAGTACCTTTGCCATGCAGCACGGGATGCTGTGGGTCGGGCAGGATCAGATCGGCGCGCCGGTCAACCGCAACCAGGTCGGCATCAACGAAAGCGGCACCTGGCTGGGGCTGGCGGCGACCACGGTGCGCGACAAGGAACTGCTGGTTTCAGACGGCGACGTCGAGACCGCGCGCCGCTATGGCACCCGCTTTGCACGGGCCGTACGACGTTGGTCTATATAGGCCTGAACGCTTTTGTTTTCCGGCCCCGGGCGTGGTATCACCCAGGCTGAGGAGACCGGAGGGCCCCGCATGTCGTGGCTGCATCACGCCGACAAGGTTCTGGAAGACGCATTTTCGCCGCGGGCCGCGGCGACCTCGCGCTTGGCTGCGTCCTGGCGGCGATCGGCGGTCACGTACGGGCTGGACCCGCGCAATAGCCGCGCCCCCGAACGGGTGGATCAAAGCAATGTCGGTTATCGGCGCGATGCGATGGGCGCGTTCCTGGCGCTGGCCACGCCGCAGCTGGATCAGCTGTTCCGCATGGTGGGTAATACCGGCTGCTGCGTGCTGCTGACCGACGCCGAGGGCGTGGTGCTGGAGCAGCGGTGCTCGGATTCGGATCGGGCGGTGTTCCAAAGCTGGGGCCTGTGGGAAGGCGCGGTCTGGAGCGAACAGACCGAAGGCACCAACGGCATCGGCACCTGCCTGGCCGAAAAGCGGCAGGTCGTCATCCACCGCGACGAACATTTCCACAGCCGCAACACCGGCATGAGCTGCATGGACGCGCCGATCTATGACGCGGACGGAGAGGTGGTGGCGGCGCTGGACGTGTCCTCGTGCCGGGCCGACCAGACCGAGGGCTACACCCGTCTGATCGCGGGCGCCGTGGCGCAGACCGCCCGGCAGATCGAGACGGCGCATTTCCGTGCGGCTTTTGCCGGGGCGCGGTTCGTTGATGTCGGCGCGGACCGCCCCGAGGAAACGCTGCTGCTGGCGGTGGACCGTGACGATCTGGTGATCGGAGCCACCCGCGCGGCGCGGCGCAAGCTGGGGCTGACGGCGGACAGTTTCGCCAACCCGCTGCCGGCGGCCGACCTGCTGGGCATGCGCCCCGACGCGGCCGGGCTGGACCACGCCGAACGCGCGGCCCTGCGCCGGGCGTTGGCGCGTGCGGGCGGCAATGCCAGTGCGGCGGCACGGGCGCTGGGGATCGGGCGCGCGACGCTGTATCGCCGGATGAAGCGCCTGGGCCTGGACTGAGCCTCGCAATTTCCTGTCTCGCTGTCTCAGTTCTGAGACACATCCTGCCGCTCCTCCCCCGGGGTGGGGATGCGGGAATCAGTGTTTCAGGGAACGCTTCCTTTCATTCGCCGGACCATCCGGCAAATGAGGAGGAGTTTCCAAATGAATGACATGAGCCAATCCAGCGCCACCCAGTATGCCTCGCCGTTCAAGGCACGCTACGACAACTTCATCGGCGGCAATTTCGTCGCCCCGGTGAATGGCCGCTACTTTGACAACATCACCCCGATCACCGGCCTGAAGTGCTGTGAAGTCGCGCGCTCGGACGCTGCCGATGTCGAGCTGGCGCTGGACGCCGCACACGCCGCCAAGGAAGCGTGGGGCAAGACCTCGGCCGCCGAGCGTTCGAACATCCTGCTGAAGATCGCCGACCGCATCGAAGAAAACCTGGAGCTGATCGCCACCGCCGAGACCTGGGACAACGGCAAGCCGATCCGCGAGACGATGGCCGCGGACATCCCGCTGTCGGTCGACCACTTCCGCTATTTCGCCGGTGTGCTGCGCTCGCAAGAGGGCACCATGTCGGAAATCGACCACGACACCGTGGCGTATCACTTCCACGAACCGCTGGGCGTTGTTGGCCAGATCATTCCGTGGAACTTCTCGATCCTGATGGCGGCGTGGAAACTGGCGCCCGCGCTGGCGGCTGGCAACTGCATCGTGCTGAAGCCGGCCGAGCAAACCCCCGCCGCGATCATGGTGCTGGCCGAGGTCATCGCTGACCTGCTGCCCGCCGGTGTGCTGAACATCGTCAACGGCATGGGCCCGGATGTCGGCGGCCCGCTGGCCGAATCCAGCCGTATCGCCAAGATCGCGTTCACGGGCTCGACCGAAACCGGCCGCATCATCATGAAGGCCGCGACCAAGAACCTGATCCCCGTCACGCTGGAGCTGGGTGGCAAGTCTCCGAACATCTTCTTCTCGGACGTGATGGCGCAGGACGACGCGTATCTGGACAAGGCGGTCGAGGGCTTCGTGCTGTTCGCCTTCAACCAGGGCGAAGTCTGCACCTGCCCGTCGCGCGCGCTGATCCAGGAAGACATCTACGAAGAGTTCATCGCCCGCTGCATCGAGCGTGTGAAGGCCATCAAGCGCGGCGACCCGCGTGACCTGAACACCATGGTCGGCGCACAGGCATCGCAGGAACAACAGGAGAAAATCCTGTCCTACCTGACCATCGGCCGCGAAGAAGGTGCCGAAGTGCTGGTGGGCGGCGACGCGGAACGCTTCAACGGCGAGCTGTCGAACGGCTACTACATCCAGCCGACCATCCTGAAGGGCCACAACAAGATGCGTGTGTTCCAAGAGGAGATCTTTGGCCCGGTCGTGTCCGTGACCACCTTCAAGGACGAGGCCGAGGCGCTGGCGATCGCCAACGACACCATGTACGGTCTGGGCGCCGGCGTGTGGACCCGTGACGGCACCCGCGCCTACCGCTTTGGCCGCAACATCGAAGCGGGCCGCGTCTGGGTGAACAACTACCACGCCTACCCGGCCCACGCGGCATTCGGTGGATACAAGCAGTCGGGCATCGGTCGTGAGACCCACAAGATGATGCTGGACCACTACCAGCAGACCAAGAACATGCTGGTCAGCTACAACCCGAACAAGCTGGGCTTCTTCTAAGGGAACTCGGTCGGGCCCCGCCCACCGGGGCCCGCACGTCCGGTTTCGGCCTGACTGCCCGTGGTTCTGTCTCCCGCGCTCCTCTTTCGACGGCGAGCGGGTGGTCAGGCCGGAATTGACGTAACAGAAAGGCGCGCACGGGGATGAGCCGGGCGCGCCTTTTTCGTTTCCGATGCTCCAGAAACGACAAACCCCCGGGCAGGGCCGCGGGGGTCGTCTTCAGCATTCAAGCTGTCGAGGAGGTCTTAGAGAAGACCTTCACGCTGTGCTTTCTTGCGTGCCAGTTTCCGGGCACGGCGAACTGCTTCAGCTTTCTCGCGCGCTTTCTTGACCGACGGTTTCTCGAAATGTTGCTTAAGCTTCATTTCACGGAACACGCCTTCACGCTGCAGCTTTTTCTTCAGGGCACGGAGTGCCTGATCGACGTTATTGTCGCGAACGCTCACCTGCATGTGGTTTTCACCACCTTTCTAAGTTGAGTTGCAAGGAATTGCAGGAGGTGGCCATATAGCAAAGGCCGCCCTATTTGTCTAGGGTGTGCCGGACAGACACGAAGGAGCCTGACATGACCGCGCCCGATGTGAAGGAAACTCTGCTGGATGCCGCGCTGATCCACGTCGCCTTTGACGGCTGGAGCGCCGAAACCTTTGCCGCTGCGGTGGCCGATTGCGGGGTGGATATGGCGGTGGCGCGGGCGGTGTGTCCGCGCGGCGCGGTGGATCTGGCGATGGCCTATCACCAGCGGGGCGACCGCCTGATGGCCGCCCGATTCGCGGCCGAGGACATGACCGGCCTGCGCTATTCGGAAAAGGTGGCCGCGCTGGTCCGGTTCCGGATCGAAGCCGCCGACGACAAGGAAGCGGTGCGCCGGGGCACGACCCTGTTCACGCTGCCGCAATATGCCGCCGACGGGGCGCGGCTGATCTGGAACACCTGCGATCTGATCTGGAACCTGCTGGGCGACAGCTCGGACGATGTGAACTGGTACACCAAGCGGATGACGCTGAGCGGGGTTTATTCCTCGACCGTGCTGTACTGGCTGGGCGACGATTCGCAGGGTGAACAGGCCACGTGGGAGTTCTTGGACCGCCGCATCGACGACGTTATGCGGTTCGAGAAGTTCAAGGCCAGCGTGCGGGCGAACAAACCATTGAGCGCGCTGCTGGCAGGGCCGATGGCCGTGCTGGGGGCAATCAAGGCCCCCAAGCGGCGCGACGACATGCCGGGCCATATGGGCGGCACCAACTGAGGAGAGCGAGATGACCGAGATGATGCGGGCGGTGGAAATCACCGAGCCGGGTGGCCCCGATGTGCTGAAACCCTGCAAGCGGCCGGTGCCGCAGCCAGCGGCTGGACAGGTGGTGATCAAGGTGGCCTATGCCGGGGTGAACCGCCCCGATGCGCTGCAACGCGCCGGGCGCTATGCGCCGCCGCCGACGGCCAGCGATCTGCCGGGGCTGGAAGCCTCGGGTACGATCGTGGCGATGGGCGAGGGCGTCAGCGGCTGGGCGATCGGCGATCAGGTTTGCGCGCTGCTGCCGGGCGGTGGCTATGCCGAATACGTGGCCACCCCGGCGGCGCATTGCCTGCCGATCCCGCACGGCATGGGCATGAAAGAGGCCGCCTGCCTGCCCGAGACGTTCTACACCGTCTGGTCCAACGTGTTTCAGCGCGGCGGGCTGAAGGCGGGCGAGAAGTTCCTGATCCACGGCGGCTCGTCTGGCATTGGGACGACGGCGATCCAGCTGGCGCGGGAATTCGGCGCGCGGGTTTTCGTGACCGTGGGCAGCCAGGACAAGGCCGCCGCCTGCAAGGCGCTGGGGGCCGAGCGCACGATCATCTACAAGGACGAGGATTTCGTCGAGGTGATGACCTCGGAAGGGGGCGCAGACCTGATCCTGGACATGGTGGGCGGGCTGTATATCCCGCGCAACATCCGGTCTCTGGCCGATGATGGGCGTCTGGTGCAGATCGCCTTCCTTCAGGGGCCGAAAGTGGCCGAGATGAACTTTGTCCAGGTCATGACCCGGCGGCTGACGATCACCGGATCCACCTTGCGGCCGCAAAGCGACCTGGCCAAGGCGATGATCGCTGACAGCCTGCGCGCCAATGTCTGGCCGCTGCTGGACGCGGGCAAGGTTGCCCCCGTGATGGACAGCGAATTCGCGCTAGGTGAAGCGAACAAGGCCCACGCCCACATGGAGGCAAGCGGCCATATCGGCAAGATCGTGTTGAAGGTGGCGGGCGACTGAGCCCCGAGGGAGGAAACATGGCACGTACAGTCATTATCGAGGAACACGGCGGACCCGAAGTTCTGAAAATCGTCGATCGCCCGGTGGGCGAGCCCGGCCCCGGACAGGTGCGAATCGCGCACAAGGTCTGCGGGCTGAACTTCATCGACGTGTATCAGCGCTCGGGGCTGTACCCGCTGCAAATGCCCGCCGCGATGGGCATGGAGGCCGCCGGCGTCATCGAAGCCGTCGGCGAAGGCGTGACCCATCTGAAGGTGGGCGACCGCGCGGCCTATGCGGCGATGCCGCCGGGGTCATATTGCGAGGCGCGGGTGATGCCCGCTGCCCAGGTCTGCCCGCTGCCCGAGGGGATCAGCTTTGAGCAGGGCGCCGCGATGATGCTGAAGGGCATGACCGTGGAATACCTGTTCCACCGCACCACGCCGCTGAAGGCCGGGGACACGGTGCTGTTCCACGCAGCTGCTGGCGGTGTGGGGCTGATCGCTTGCCAATGGGCGCGGTCCGAAGGGATCACGCTGATCGGCACCGCCGGCACGGACGACAAATGCCAGCTGGCGCTGGACCACGGCGCGGCCCATTGCATCAACTACCGCGATGGCGATTGGGTCGCCAAGGTGCGCGAGCTGACCGGCGGCAAGGGCGTGGACGTGGTGATGGACGCGGTTGGCGCGGACACGTTCAAGGGCTCGCTGGACAGCCTGAAACCGCTGGGGATGATGATCTCGTTCGGCAACGCCTCGGGGCCGGTCGCGCCGTTCGGTCTGGCCGAGCTGGCCTCGCGCGGGTCGCTGAAGATCACCCGCCCGACCCTGTTCACGCATATCGCCAAGCACGAGGACTGCCAGGCGATGGCCAAGCACCTGTTCGACAAGGTGCTGTCGGGCGACGTGACGATCCGGATCGACCAGCGTTTCCCGCTGGATCAGGTCGCCGACGCGCAGCGCGCGCTAGAGGCGCGACAGACCACCGGCAGTACGGTTCTGGAATTGTGACGACAAAAGAAGGGGGCTTTGCCCCCTTTTTTATATCCGGCATTCGGCGGTTTCTATTTTAAGTAGATTATTCCGCGTACTTCCGGTCAATTCAGTGGATTTCTACGGCTTTTATTGAACTCAATTTGCTAATCGGCATCGTCTAATGCTATTTGGGCTTCAGAGAAAAGACACGAAAAAGGAATTCGTCTCGTGACTGATATTGCTCAGATTTCCGCAGACCAGCTGAATGCCCTGTCCCTGGACGAGCTGAAATCGCTGGAACGGAAGGTTGCAAAAGCGATCGCCGGCTTCGAGGATCGCCAGCGTCAGGCCGCACTGGCCGCGCTGGAGGTCAAGGCCAAGGAATTGGGCTTTTCGCTGGCGGAATTGACCGGCGTTGCCCCCAAGGCGAAATCGCGCGGTGTGCCGAAATACGCCAACCCCGCCAACCCCGCGCAAACCTGGACTGGCAAGGGCCGTCGCCCCGACTGGTTCATCGCTGCGCTGGAGGCCGGCAAGTCGCCCGAGGACCTGTCGCTGTAATCAGCGGATCGGTTCGAACAGGGCGTCCTTGAGGCGGCAATCCTGCACGACATCCCGGCCACAGGGCACGGGGCGCAGGTCTTTCGACAGACACAGGCGGGCCTCTTGAATGCGGCCCGCCTGACACGTGATGGTCAGCATGTCACGCTCCCATCCGGGGTTTTCTTTCAGGAACGCATCTTCGATGACGGTGGCGGGCAGCGTGACCGCGCGGTTCAGCTTGCGAAAGATCGCGGGCCGGTTGACCTGTTCATAGGCGCGGCGGGCCAGGGCGAAATACTGCGCGGCAGACAGGCCAGAGCAGACGCCATGCTTTTTCCACTGATACCAGGCCAGACCCGAGGATCCCATGATGTCCTCCATCCCTTCGGTCATGAAGCGGGTGGGCATCGGCTCGGTCGTGCGGCAGTAGGAGGGCCAGCCGCGATGGTACTGCGGCCACAGCCCATGCAGCACCCAGCCGTAATCGGCGCGCGGGTCGCATTGCGGGGAATTGCGGGCGTCCCCCTCGAGCGCGCACCAGGTCGGTGACCAGCTGAGCGACAGCACGTAGTAATCGAACGCGCCCGCGCGCTCTCCGTCCGCACGGGCGAAACCTGCGAAATTCAGCGCAAAAACCAGGGCAAACAGGGCAAATCGCATAAACTCTTTCCTTCCGTCATTAACGGCACTATATAGGCGCCAAGTTCCCCAACAAGGTAACCTGCCCCGCAAGGGCCGCCTGATTTCAGGCAACGGGGAAGTTTTGCGTCAAGGAGAGATGACATGTCCAAACCGATCATGGCGAAAGCGACCGCTGTCTGGCTGATCGACAACACCACGATCAGCTTCAAGCAGATCGCCGATTTCGTCGGAATGCACGAGCTTGAAATCCAGGGCATCGCGGATGGCGACGTGGCGCCGGGCGTCAAAGGCTTTGACCCGGTGGCCAACAACCAGCTGACCGAGGACGAGATCGCCAAGGCCGAGAAAAGCCCGCTGCACAAGCTGAAGCTGAAGTTCAACGCCGCCGCCCAAGGCGAAGAAAAACGCCGCGGCCCGCGCTACACCCCGCTGTCCAAGCGTCAGGACCGCCCGAACTCGATCCTGTGGCTGGTGAAATTCCACCCCGAGCTGACCGACGGCCAGATCGCCAAGCTGGTGGGCACCACCAAACCGACCATCCAGTCGATCCGCGAGCGGACCCACTGGAACATCGCCAACATGCAGCCGATCGACCCGGTCGCTCTGGGCCTGTGCAAACAGTCCGAACTGGACGCGGCCGTGCAGAAGGCCGCCGCCAAGCGCGCCGCCGATGGCGCCGCGATGTCGGACGATGAGCGCCGCAAGCTGCTGTCGACCGAACAGTCGCTGGGCATGGCGCCCGAGCCCAAGATTCCCACTGCGATCGAAGGCCTGGAAACCTTCAGCCTGCGCGAGGATGACGAGGACGACAAGGACGACGACATCATCGACGCCGACAGCTTCTTTAACCTGCCGGGCGGCTCGGACGACGACGAACAGCCCTGATTTCAGGTACGTTCAAAACGCAAGGCCCGGCGATCGTCCGGGCCTTTGTCGTTTCGCAGGCTGCCGCGTTCGGTCATGAGTATTTGGATCAGAAAGAAACCAGGGGCGCGACGCGCCTTGTTCTTCTTCTTTTTGAAAATATCCCGGGGGAGTCGCCTGCAAGGCGACGGGGGCAGCGCCCCCTAGAACCGTTTACGTGCGTTCAGCGCGGCGGTGATGGTGCCATCGTCCAGGTAGTCCAGCTCGCCGCCTATCGGGACGCCCTGGGCAAGAGAGCTGAGCGCGACCGTGCCTTCGAGCTGGTCAGCGATGTAATGGGCCGTGGTCTGGCCGTCGACGGTGGCGTTCAGGGCCAGGATGACCTCGGTGATGCCTTCGGTTTTCACGCGGTCCAGCAGGCGGGGGATGCGCAGGTCTTCCGGACCGACCGAGGCCAGGGCCGACAGGGTTCCGCCCAGCACGTGGTAACGGCCCTTGAACACGCCGGAGCGTTCCATCGCCCAGAGGTCGGCCACGTCCTCGACCACGCAGAGCAGGCCGTTGGCGCGTGCCTCGGAGGCGCAGATGTCGCAGATGTCGCCGGTGCCGATATTGCCGCAGTTCAGGCATTCGCGTGCCGAGGCGGCGACGGTTTGCATCAGCTCGGCCAGTGGCGTCAGAAGCAGGCCGCGCTTGCGGATCATGTGCAGCACCGCGCGCCGGGCGGACCGTGGGCCCAGTCCCGGCAGTTTCGCCATCATCTCGATGAGGGCGTCGATGTCGCGGTTGCTGCTCATGTTCGGGCTGCGATCAGAACGGCAGCTTCATGTCGGCGGGCAGGCCCAGCCCTTCGGTCAGTTTCGACATTTCGGCCTGGGCGGCTTCGGCGGCTTTGCCTTGGGCGTCCTTGATGGCGGCCAGGATCAGGTCTTCGACGACTTCCTTGTCATCGGCGTTGAAGATCGAGGGGTCGATGTCCAGCGCGGTCAGTTCGGATTTCAGGGTGCAGGTTGCCTTGACCAGCCCGGCGCCGGATTCACCGGTCACGGTCATGCGGGCCATGTCGTCTTGCAGGGTGGCCATTTTCTCCTGCATTTCCTTGGCTGCTTTCATCATCTTGGCCATGTCGCCAAGGCCGCCGAGTCCTTTCAGCATGTTCGTCTCTCCGTCTGCATGGGCGGCCGGGGCCGCATCTTGTGTCGCGGGGTGTTAAGCATATGGCGCCGGGAATGGCGACAGGCAAAGCGTCTCAGTCCTCTTCGAACGGGTCCCATTCGTCTTCGACCTCGGGCAGGGCTTCGGCCTGGATTTCGGCGGCCAGTTCCTGACGGGTGCGGACCTCGGTGATGCGGGCCGTGGGGAAGGCGGCCAGAACGGCTTGCACCATCGGGTGTTGCGCGGCTTCGGCCTTGATCGCAAGGTCCGCGGCGTCGCGTTTCTGGGCGATGGTTTCGGCGCCGCCGTCCTTGACCAGGGTCACGACCCAGCGATTGCCGGTCCAGCGTTGCAGGGCGCTGCCGAGGCGCGAGGCGAGGTCCGAGGGGGCCTTGTCCGAGGGTTGAAACTCGATCCGGCCCGGGCGGTAGGCGGCCAGCCGGACGCCGGTTTCGACATCGACCAGCAGTTTCGCGTCGCGGTTGGTTCGGATCAACTCGACCACGTGTTCAAAGGTGGGGAAGCGGGCCAGGGCCTGATCGACATCCTGCGCAAGGGCCATCATCGGGCCGTTACCGCCGGGGTTGCCCCCCGTGGTCGCGCCGGAATAGGCCGAGGTCATGCCACCACGTCCGCCGCCACCGTTGCCGGGGGCGGACATGCCGCCGCCGCCCGGACCGGGGGCTGGCGGGGGTGTTGCGTTCTGAAGCTTGCGCACCAGGTCTTCGGGGGTGGGCAGTTCGGCGACGTGGGTCAGGCGGATCACGGCCATTTCGGCGGCCATCATGGAGTTGGGGGCGCTGCCGACCTCGTCCAGCGCCTTGAGCAGCATTTGCCACATGCGCGACAGGATGCGCATCGGTAGGGCCTTGGCCATTTCCTGCCCGCGGGCGCGTTCGTCGGGGGATACGGTGGGGTCTTCGGCGGCTTCGGGCGTGATCTGCACGACCGAGACCCAATGCGTGACCTCGGCCAGATCGCGCAGGATGGCCATCGGGTCGGCACCGTCGGCATATTGCGCGCTCAGCTCGGTCAGGGCGCCGGCGGCGTCGCCTTTCATGATCAGGTCGAACAGGTCCAGCACGCGGCCACGATCGGCCAGGCCCAGCATCGCGCGGACCTGATCGGCGGTGGTTTCGCCGGCCCCGTGGCTGATCGCCTGATCCAAGAGCGAGGTCGCATCACGGGCCGAACCTTCGGCGGCGCGGGTGATCAGCGCCAGCGCGTCGTCGGTGATCTGCGCGTTTTCGGCGGTGGCGATCTTGCGCAGCAGGGCGATCATCACCTCGGGTTCGATCCGGCGCAGGTCGAAGCGCTGGCAGCGCGACAGGACGGTGACGGGAACCTTGCGGATCTCGGTGGTGGCGAAGATGAATTTCACATGCGCGGGCGGTTCTTCGAGCGTCTTGAGCAGCGCGTTGAAGGCGCTGGTCGAGAGCATGTGCACTTCGTCGATGATGTAGATCTTGTAGCGGGCCGAGGCCGCGCGGTAGTGCACGCTGTCGATTATTTCGCGGATGTCGTTGACGCCGGTGCGCGATGCGGCGTCCATCTCCATCACGTCGACATGGCGGCCTTCCATGATGGCGACGCAGTGCTCACACTTGCCGCAGGGTTCGGTGGTGGGGCCGCCTGTGCCATCGTGGCCGATGCAGTTCATGCCCTTGGCAATGATCCGGGCGGTGGTGGTTTTGCCGGTGCCACGGATGCCGGTCATGATGAAGGCCTGCGCGATGCGGTCCGCCTCGAACGCGTTCTTCAGGGTGCGGACCATCGCATCCTGCCCGACGAGATCGGCAAAGGTCTCGGGCCGGTATTTGCGGGCCAGAACCTGATAGCCTTTGGTTGGGGTGTCGCTCATGAGGTGCCTTCGGATTCGTCGTACCGGGCCAAGGTAAGCGGGACGGGGCGGCGCGTCTACCGGAATGCCCGTGGGAACCGCCCGCCCGCGCCGCGTGTTGACGCAGGGGCCCGTGGGTCACGGGGAAAACGGTGCCGGATTTTCCATGTGCAGAAAGGGGCAAAGGCGCTAACGTCGATAAAAACGGGGGGAATGTCATGCGTCTGAAAGGTGTCCGCGGCAGCCGCAACATCGAGGATCGCCGCCGCAGCGGTGGCGCGGGTGGCAAGGCGGGGATCGGCGGCGTGGGTTTGCTGATCATTCTGGCCATCGGCTATTTCGCGGGGATTGATGTCTCGCCCCTGCTGGACGGGGCGACCAGTTCGCAGGCCGTTACCCCTCGTGAATTGACGGCGGAAGAGGAGAAGGCGGCGCAGTTTTCCTCGCGCGTGTTGACGACGACCGAGGACGTGTGGACCGACCTGTTCGCCGACCAGCTGGATGCCGAGTATCAGCCGCCCATTCTGGTGCTGTATTCCGGTGTCACGCAAAGCCCGTGCGGCGGGGCCAGCGGGGCGACGGGGCCGTTCTATTGCCCGTCGGATGAAAAGGCGTATCTGGACACCGATTTCTTTGCCACCCTGTCCCGCCAGCTGGGCGCGCGGGGGGATTTCGCGGCGGCCTATGTGATCGCGCACGAAGTGGCGCACCATGTTCAGAACGAGCTGGGGATCCTTGAACAGGTGAACGCCGCCCGCCAGAAGGCCAGCCAGACCGAGGCGAACGCGCTGACCGTGCGGCTGGAGCTGCAGGCTGATTGCCTGTCGGGTGTCTGGGCGCGTCAGGTCGGCGGAATGCTGGAGCCGGGCGACATCGAGGAAGCGCTGAATGCAGCCCGCATGATCGGGGACGATCACCTGCAAAAGCGGGCGGGCCGGGTGCCGCAGCCTCATACCTTTACGCATGGCACATCCGCGCAGCGGGCGCGCTGGTTCGCAACCGGGTACAAAAGCGGCAAGATCGACAGCTGCGATACCTGGTCGGTCCGTAATCCATAGGGGGGCGGGGTGCCGGATTTCGTCATACACGCCTTGCAGGTCGGAAACGGGATACTGGCGATTTCCCCTCTGCCCGGACGCGGTGGCAGCTATGCCGCCGATCTGGAGCATTTGCGGGAATGGCAGCCGGCGATGCTGATCTCGATGACGACACTGGCCGAGATGACGGCGCACGGGGCGCAGACGCTCGGGGCGGATATTCAGGACAGGGGCGCGCGCTGGCATCACTTGCCGGTCGCGGATTTCGGAACGCCCAACGCGCAGGTCGCAGAACACTGGCCCGAGGTCAGCCGCGCCGCCCGTCAGGCGCTGGCCGGGGGTGGCCGGGTGCTGATCCACTGCATGGGCGGGTGCGGGCGATCAGGCATGGCGGCGCTGCGCCTGATGATCGAGGCCGGAGAGAAACCGGACGCAGCACTTGCCCATCTGCGCCGGATCAGGCCCTGCGCGGTCGAGACCGACGAGCAGATGAAATGGGCGACTACTCCCACTCCATCTGGCTGAAAACGGCCTGCGCGTTACGGCGGGCCAGAATGTCGAAATTTTCCAGGTATTCAAACGCCGACTGGTTCACCTCGACCGAGCCGATGATGTCCCCGCCTTCGTCGATATGCGCGCGAATCCGGTCCCGCAGGTTTTGCAGGTAGTCGCGGGTGTCGCGGGTGGCGGTTGCGAGGTCCGTCACATCGCCGTGGCCGGGGACGATATGGGCCGGGTTCAACGCGGCCATCGCGTCAAATGCGGTCAGCCAGTTGGCGGCGTCCGAAACCTCCAGCACGCCAAGGATGCGTTGGACGTAAACGATATCACCGGCAAAGACCGTCTGCGCAGCGGGATGCCAGACAAAGCTGTCGCCGGGGGTATGTGCCCCACCCTGATGGCTGATCTGCAGCGTCACGCCGCCAAGGGTCAGGTCGTACCATTCGTCAAAGGTGATGTCGGCATAGGCGGGATTGGTGCCGGCCAGCCCGTCTGTGCCGATCAGCATCGACAGCCCCGTCTGCTGCATCGAGGCGCGGGCGGTCTGGTCCGCCACCGCATCCGCTGAGGCGATGACGGTTGCGCCGTGCTCTTTCCAGTAGCTGTTGCCAATCCAGCGGTGATCTTGCCCGCCGGTATTGATGACGTATTTCACCGGCTGATCCGTCACCGTGCGGATCGTCTGGTCCAGCATCTGCGCGCCCTTGTAGCTGCCGCCCGCGTCGATCAGGATCGCGCCTTCGGTCGTCACAACCAGCCCGAACGTGGCGTTGTTGCCCAGGTTTTCAGAGTCGCGATTGCCCAGCGGCCCCACCAGCGCATAGGTGTCGGGTGCGATCTGCGTAACGGTCATCTGGGCCGAAACAGGCCCGGACAACAGCGTCACCGCCAACGTGATCAGAGTGAAAATGCGGGTCATGGGCGTCTCCCTCGCGACTGAACCGAAGGGGTATGATGACCCGCACCGGGCAACCCGGCAACGCGCCGGATTGCCGCTGGGCTTACTCGCCGCGGCGGGCGCGTTTGGCCTTCATCACCGATTTCGCCATCTTGCTGAACTTGCGGCCGCGCTGGCGTGCCTCGGCCACGGTTTCCGAGTTGCGCGCGTCCTCGTCCTTCAGCTTGCGCCAGCGGTCCAGCCGGTCCTCGTCCAGATCACCGGAGTCGATGGCGGCGCGGATGGCGCAGCCGGGTTCGGTTTCGTGCTGGCAGTCCGAGAATTTGCAGG
This sequence comes from Thalassobius vesicularis, assembly GCF_004799325.1. Classification (GTDB taxonomy): domain Bacteria; phylum Pseudomonadota; class Alphaproteobacteria; order Rhodobacterales; family Rhodobacteraceae; genus Thalassobius; species Thalassobius vesicularis. Next base: position 248,012 of record NZ_SSMD01000001.1, on the reverse strand, counting down.
TCGCCGCCAGATCGGTGATGTCAGAGAACAGCGCGTCGATCCCGTCGGCGGCGTCGTGCAGGGCCAGCTCTCGCATTCCTGGCGTGTCGATCAGCCAGCCGCCATCGTGCATCCGGTACATCGAACGCGCGGTGGTGGTGTGGCGGCCCTTGGCGTCATCCTCGCGGATATCGGCAACGGCCAGGTCTTCGCCGGTCAGGCCGCGCGCGACGGTGGATTTGCCCACGCCGGACGAGCCGACCAGCGCCAACGTCTGCCCGGTGCCGCACCAGGGGGCCAGCCGCGCGATGTCGGCGGGGTCCTTGGCGTTCAGCGTCACCACCTGCAAATCGCGATAGAGCGCGCGGGCACGATCGGTGTAGGCGTCGGCGCTCATCTCCTCGGGCTTGTCGGCCTTGGTGATGACGATCACCGGGTCGATCCCGGCCTCGATCGCGATGGCCAGGTAGCGTTCCAGCCGGGCCTCGTTGAAGTCGTGGTTGCACGAGGTGGTGATGAACAGCGTGTCGATATTCGCCGCGATCAGCTGGGTTTCGGACGCGATCCCGGCCGCCTTGCGCGAAATCAGCGAGCGCCGGTCCAGCAGGCGGATGATCCGCTCGCCATCAGACAGGGCGAAATCGCCCACGGCAAAGTCGCTGGCAATAAACTCGCCGGTCAGGGCCAGTTCGTGCCGGGTTTGCGCTGCATCCAGCGCGATCAGGCTGCGGCGGCGCACCTCGGCGATGCGCACGGGCGTCAGGGTTTCAAATTCTTCGGGGCTCAGCTGGCCTGTGAAATGCTGGGTCCAGCCAAGGGTTTTCAGGTCGAATGTCATCGGTCTGCCTTCAAAAACGCAGAAAGACACCCCGTGCCGGTCGGGCGGCGGGGCGAAACGGTTTCGGGCAATCCGGAAATGGCGCTGGCCTTAGGCTGCAACTGCCCGAAGGGCAAAACGTGCGACAATCATCGAAACCCTCCTGTGGCGTGGCGTTAAGGCGTAGGTGAGAGGCTGGACAACGACCCAAGCGGGACTCGTTACGGCTGCTTCCTTCCGGACCTGACCGGGTTGGCGAGGAGCTTGCCCGCGCCAACCTCTCAGGGGTCCATATAGGAGTGTGGCCCCGGATTCGCAAGGCGTTGCGTCATCCTTCGGTTACAGCGCCAGCCGGTAGTAGCTGAACCCGTTCTCGGCGGGGCCTGCTTCGGTCAGGTTCAGCGGCAGCCCCGACAGGTAATCGCGCGCCTTGGGGGCGGATTCCAACAGGGTCGTCGTGCCGGGCATCGGGCGGAACCGCCAGTTCATTTGCCGCGGGATTTCCAGCTGCTTGCCGCGTGCCCAATCCGATAGGATCGTGCGGATTTCCTCGGTGACGGCCAGAACCTGCTGTTTTGGCCCCGCCCCGGCGAAATTGCCGCCACCACCCGCGCGGTAGCTGTTGGTGACCAGCAGAAATTCCTGATCGTCCTTCAGCGGATTGCCCTGATATTCCAGATCGCGGATGCGCGTGCCGGAGGGGTGGGCCAAGCTGCCGTCCAGCGCGAATTTGGCCGGTTGCGACAGGTCGATCTGGTAATCCAGCCCGAAGATCGAGTCGAAATTGTAGCTGGGGAAGTCGGGGTCCAGCAAAGGCTGATCCGGACGCCCCGGCAAAAGTTGGCGGAACTTGCCCGCCGCGCGCTCCAGCCAGTCGCGCAGCTGCGCACCGGAGACACGCAGCACGTTCAGCGTGTTGGGAAACTGATAAAGGTCGGCCAAGCCGCGCAGGGTCAGTGCGCCTGCGGGCACCTCGGTATAGTTGTCGGGGCCGGCATGGCCACCCGCGCGGAACGGCGAGGCAGCCGAAAGCAGCGGAATGTCCTGCTCGCCAAGCTTTTGACGCACGAAATCCAGTTGTGCCATCGCCACCGCACGCGTCGCCAGATCGAACCCGGCGAATGCGAAATAGGTGTGCAGCGGCTGCGCCACCGTGGCCACCGCCGTCCTGATATGACAGAGTGTTTCGGTATGCTCGGCCTCCATCTCGACCGGGATCTGTGCGTTTTCCAGCACGTCCTCGGGGATGGGTTTCAGGTAGGATTTGTGTCGCGCGATCTGCCATTTGCCAGCGTCGTCGCGTTTCAGGGCCAGCTCGATCACGCCAAGGTCCGAGCCAAAGAACCCCGCCATCACCGCGGGTTTACCGTGCAGAGTACCGCGGATGTGGTCCACGCCTTCGACACCTTCGAAGGTCGGGCCGGGAAAACGGCGGTGCTGGTGGCCGCACAACAGCACGTCGATGCCGTCGATGGCTGCCAGCGGGATGCTGGCGTTTTCCTGCAGGTCAAAATCCTCGGCGTTGCCGATCCCGGAATGGCTGAGTGCGATGATCAGATCGGCCCCGGCCTGTTTCAGCTTGGGCACCCATGCCCGCGCCGCCTGCGTGATGCCGCGGACGTAAAGCTTGTTTTCCAGATGCCGCCGGTCCCAAATCGAGATCTGCGGCGGCACAAAGCCGATGACGCCGATCTTCAGGCTGTGGGACTGGCCCGCCTGGTCGGTGAACGTTCGTTCAAGCAGCGTAAAGGGCGGGAAAAGCGTGTCGTCCTGATCTGGCGTCGGACCCAGTTTGCGGGCGGCGTTGGCCAGCACGACGGGAAACTGGGCGCCCGAGACGACGTTTGTCAGAAACTCCAGCCCGTAGTTGAACTCGTGATTGCCCGGCCCGCAGGCGTCATAGGACAGCGCGTTCATCATGGTAATGGCGGGGTGAAGGGCTTCGCCCTCGGGATTGCGCTCGGCGTAGACATCGCCAAGCGGCGTACCTTGCAGGAAATCCCCGGTTTCCAGCAACAAGGTGTTCGGCACCTCGGCACGCGCCTGGCGAATCATGCCGGCAAGCTGTGACAGACCCACCTGGGGGTCAGGACGATCGGTGAAGTAATTGTAGGGCAGCAGGTTGACGTGGATGTCGGTCGTCTGAAGCAGCCTCAGATGAATTTCTTCGTCGCAAATTTCTATTGGTGCAGGTCGAAACCCGCTTTGTTCGGTCTTGGGCATGGACGCCATTTGCCTTTAGGTTGTGTGCGTGGCCTAAAAGTTCAGGTTCGTTATGGTTTTGAATAGAAAACATGTTCAGATTAAAGCGTATTTGTGACCTCGCTTTTCTACTTTGCGGCAAGGATATGATTTTTCGGGTGAAAATGCCCAGCATAATCGCTTAAGTCGAGGCCGAGGGTGATGGGAGACAGCGATGAAACTGGCGGAACAGGTGACATTTGGCGGCTCGGGGTTGGAGCGCGCGGCGGAATTTCGGGGCGATGCGGCGCGTCTGGCCGAGTTGCAGGCCGATCCGCGTGCGGTTTCGATCGTTCTATGGCGTGGCAAGCCGCTGATGGCTTGGCTGCCGGACCGATCGGCCGATCTGGCGCGGGTGCAAATGGATCACCCCGTTCTGTCCGAGGCAAAGGCCGATCCGATTTTCCTGGGGATTGAGGACGAGGGGCCGGTCTTCGCGCAGGATATCTCGGGCTGGGATCCCGATGACGTGGATCTGGCGCAGCTGAACAGCTTCATGGACCGCAGCGAGCAGCACCATCCGGCGCTGCCGCCACATTTTCTGTTCTCGGAACTGCGGGGCGTGATGACCCGGATCAGCGCCCGCGATGCCGAACTGGCAGCGACCGCGCGGGCCTTGTTCAGCTGGCACCGCTCGCACCGGTTCTGCGCGATGTGCGGTGCTGAAAGCCAGCAGGCGATGGCCGGTTGGCAGCGCAATTGCCCGTCTTGCGGCGGCCAGCATTTCCCTCGCACCGACCCGGTCGTCATCATGCTGATCACGCATGGCAATGACGTGCTGCTGGGCCGCTCGCATGGCTGGCCAAAGGGGATGTACTCGCTGCTGGCCGGGTTCGTCGAACCGGGCGAAACCATCGAAGCCGCCGTGCGCCGCGAAGTGCGCGAAGAGGCGGGCGTGAAGGTGGGAGAGGTCGGTTATCTTGCCAGCCAGCCCTGGGCGTTTCCGTCCTCGCTGATGTTCGGTTGCCGTGGCCGGGCGTTGAGCCGGGACATCAATATCGACCCCAAAGAGATCGAGGATGCGCGCTGGTTTGCCCGCGAAGAGATCATGCTGGCGTTCTCTGGGCGGCATCCGGGTCTGATGCCTGCGCGAAAAGGGGCCATTGCGCAGTTCCTTTTGCGGAACTGGCTTGCCGACCGGTTGGATTGACGCAAAACTGCCGCCAGAGCAGAGCAAGAACGAGAGCTACAGGATGGAAATTACCACCCGCGAAGACATCGCAGCGCCGGCGGACTACGTCTTTGAATGCCTGTCCGACTTCCAGAGTTTCGAAAAGGCCGCGCTGCGCCGCGGGGCCGAGGTCGAGCGGGTCGATGGCGACGGTCCCTTGGGGCCGGGTGCGAAATGGCGTGTGAACTTCAGTTTCAGGGGCAAACCCCGCGAAATCTCGGTCGAGCTGGTTGATTACGAGCCGACGGAAAAGGCGTGCTATCGCGCCGTGGGGCAGGGGATGGAGGCGCTGATGCAGATCGAGTTGCTGCCGATGTCACGCACCCGCACCCGGATGGCGACGACCGTCGGGATGGAGGCGAAAACCCTGTCCGCCCGCCTGCTGCTGCAATCGCTGAAACTGGCAAAGGGCCAGATCGGTCGCCGGTTCGAAGGCATGATGGCCGATTACGCCCGGCAGCTGGAAAAGCGGCACACCAAGATGGGCGCGCACTGACCCTCTGCCGGGGTGGTAAGCGGGCGCCTTAGTGGCGCCGCTCATCCGCCGGGTAGACGCCCAGAATCTTCACGTTGGTGGTGAAGTAGTCCAGTTCCTCAAGCGCCAGCTTGACGTTGGGGTCTTCGGGGTGGCCTTCGATATCGGCATAGAACTGCGTCGCGGTGAACGAGCCGCCGACCATGTAGCTTTCCAGCTTGGTCATGTTGATGCCGTTGGTGGCAAAACCGCCCATCGCCTTATACAGCGCCGCCGGAATGTTGCGGACCTCGAACACGAAGCTGGTGATCATGCCATTGCCGCCGCGGCGCGAATGGTCGGCTTCGCGGCTCATCAGCAGGAAGCGGGTGGTGTTGTTGCCCTGATCCTCGATGTGGCGGGCCAGCACGTCCAGGCCGTAGATCTCGCCCGCCAGTTCGCTGGCCAGCGCCGCCAGCGACGCATCGTGCTGTTCGGCCACATGCCGAGCCGAGCCTGCGGTGTCCGCGCCGATGATGCGACGGATGCCGTGTTCACGCAGAAAGCCGTGGCACTGGCCCAGCAGGACGGTGTGGCTCATCGCGGTTTTCACGTCGGCCAGTTTGGTGCCGGGCAGGGCCAGCAGGTTGATGTGCACACGGACGAAATGTTCCTCGATGATGTGCAGGCCGGATTCGGGCAGCAGAGAGTGGATGTCAGCCACGCGGCCATAGGTCGAATTTTCGACCGGCAGCATCGCCAGATCAGCCTCGCCCGAGTTCACGGCGTCGATCGCGTCCTCGAAGGTGCGGCAGGGCAGGGCCTCCATGTCGGGGCGGGCCTGACGGCAGGCTTGGTGGGAATAGGCGCCCGGTTCACCCTGAAAGGCAATGCGATTGGTCATTTTCTGTCATTCCTGTCGATTTTTCTGCCTCTTGGGCGTTTGGTCGCGGAAACTACACCTTGCGTAATGCAAGGGGAAGCGGATACATACGCGCCGACAGACACGAAATAGACGGGCGAACCATGTTTGACACGATGACCCTTACCAAAGTCGGCGGCGCACTCTGTGGCTCGCTTCTGGTGTTCCTGCTGGGCAACTGGGCGGCAGAGTCGCTGTACCATGTCGGCGGCGGTCACGGTGACCATGCCGAGCAAGCCTATGTGATCGACACCGGCGCGGACGATTCGCATGGTGAAGCCAAGGAAGAGGCGGACGCACCTGACTTCAACGCGCTGCTGGCAGCTGCTGACGTCGCCAAAGGCGAAAAGCTGTTCGGCAAGTGCAAGGCCTGCCACAAGCTGGAAGATGGCGCCAACGCAACCGGCCCGTACCTGTCCGGCGTTGTTGGCCGTCCGGTCGACGCTGCCAACGGCTACTCCTACTCGGGCGCATTCGAAGCCGTTGCGGACGTTTGGTCGCCGGAGAACCTGAACCACTTCCTGGAAAACCCGAAGGGCTTTGCTCCCGGCACCAAGATGTCGTTCGCCGGCTTGAAAAAGATCGAAGAACGCGCAGATCTGGTCGCTTACCTGGCAACCATCAAGTAAGCATCCTGCACCGCGAAATTCAGGCCGCTGCCCATTGGGCGGCGGCCTTTGCTTTTGTGCCCCTCGCAGTCGCACAAATCCCGGTGAGCAACGGATTACCCGCTTGAACATGGTCGCACCGGCCCTTTACCTTCGCGGGAACAATCCGCTGAGGAGGACGAGCAATTGAAACCGATCCGTTCCAATGTTCGCGCGAAAACGTGCTCGACCCTGCCGATGGCATGGATGCTGGCGCTGATGGCCCTTGGGGCGATGCTGCTGGCGATGCCCGCTTGGGCCGGGGCACAGAAGATCATCAAGTCGCACGGCTATTCGTATTTCGGGAATCTGAAATACCCCGCCGATTACAAGCATTTCGACTATGTGAACCCGGATGCGCCGAAGGGTGGGGAAATCGCGCTTTGGGCGCCGGGGACATTCGATTCGATGAACCCCTACAGCCGCAAGGGCCGCGCGGGCCGCTATAGCTGGATGGTGTACGAAAGCCTGCTGGGCGAGGAGCCCAGTTCGGGCGGCAGCGCACCGGCGGACGTGAATGACGAGGCCTACGGCCTGCTGGCCGAAAGCCTGGAATATGATGAGGGCAAAACCTGGGTCATCTTCCACATGCGCCCCGAGGCGAAGTTCTCTGACGGCTCGCCGCTGACAGCGCATGACGTGGTGTTCTCGCACAACCTGCTGCTGGAGCAGGGACTGCCGTCGTACGCGCAGGCTGTGAAGAAACGCGTTCTGAGTGCCGAGGCGCTGGACGACCACACCGTCCGGTTCACCTTTGCCACCGGAATTTCCCGGCGCAGCCTGATTGATCAGGTCGGCGGCGTGCCGGTCTGGCCCAAGGCCTGGTTCGAAAAGACCGGCGCCCGCCTGGACGAGCCGCGCATGGATGCGGCGCCCGGCTCGGGGCCGTACATGCTGGACAGCTACGAGGTGAACCGCCGGATCGTCTACAAGCGCAACCCCGATTACTGGGGCAAGGACCTGCCGATCAATGTCGGCCGCCACAACTTTGACCGCATCCGCATCGAGTATTTCGGCGACGATTCGGCCGCGTTTGAGGCGTTCAAAGCCGGCGAATACACCTTCCGCGCCGAGGGGAACTCCAAGCAATGGGCGACGGGGTACGATTTCCCGGCGGTCAAGAAAGAGTGGGTGAAGCTGGAAACCCTGCCCGATGGCACGCCGCCCGATCCCACGGGCATCATCTTCAACTTGGGGCGCGAGGTCTTCAAGGACAAGCGCGTGCGCGAGGCGGTCTCGCTGGCGTTCAACTTCGAATGGACCAACCAGTCGCTGCAATACGGGCTGTTCAAACAGCGCCATTCGTTCGTGCAGGGCTCGCACCTAGAGGCGAAAGGCCCGCCCGAAGGGGCCGAGCTGGAGCTGCTGAAATCGCTGGGCGATCTGGTGCCTGCTGACATGCTGACCGAACCTGCGGTGACCGCGCACGAGTCGAACGCCGATCGGCTGAGCGACCGCCGCAACCTGCGTAAAGCGATGAAACTGCTGGACGAAGCAGGCTGGCCCGTTGGCAGCGACGGGATGCGCCGGAACGCGCAGGGGCAGCTGATGACGATCGAGTTCCCGATCGCCTCCAGCGGTTCGGCGACGATGGAAGCGGTCGTGGAAACCTTTACCCAGAACCTGCGGGCGATGGGCATCGACGCCAAGTTCGAGAAGGTGGACCCCTCACAATACACCCTGCGCGAACGGGATCGTGATTATGATCTGGTGTTCGACGGCTACCGTACCTTCTTGGACACGGGCACCGGGCTGCACCAGATGTATGGCTCGACCGAGGCGGCGTTCAGCCTGTTCAATCCCGCCGGTCTGGCCAGCCCGCTGGTCGACAAGATCATCGACGCCTCGCTGGACTCGACCACGGCCGAGGAACGCGACGTCGCCCTGATGGCGCTGGATCGTGCCCTGCGGTACGAGCGGTTCATGGTACCGGTCTGGTACAACGACTCTAGCTGGGCGGCCTATTGGGATATGTTCGAACATCCCGCGGAAATGCCGAAATACTCGATGGGTCTGCTGGATTTCTGGTGGTACAACGCCGACAAGGCTGCCGCGTTGAAAGCGGCCGGGGCGCTGAGGTAAGTCGCGCATGGGCGCTTATATTCTACGACGATTTCTGCTGATCATCCCCACATTGATCGGCATCATGATCATCAACTTCGCGTTGGTGCAGTTCGTGCCGGGCGGCCCGATCGAGCAAGTCATCGCCCAGATGCAAGGGCAGGGCGACGTGTTTCAGGGTTTTGCCGGATCGGGCGAGGATGCGGGCAGCGCCATGCCCTCGGGCGACGAGCAATATATCGGCGCGCGTGGCTTGCCGCCCGAGTTCATCGCCCAGCTGGAAAAGGAATTCGGCTTTGACAAGCCACCGCTGGAGCGGTTCCTGAACATGATCTGGAACTACATGCGGCTGGATTTCGGCGAGAGTTACTTTCGCAAGATCGGTGTGATCGACCTGGTGCTGGAGAAGATGCCGGTCTCGATCACGCTGGGACTGTGGTCGACGCTGATCGCCTATTTTGTCTCGATTCCGCTGGGCATTCGCAAGGCGGTCAAGGACGGCACCAGCTTTGACACATGGACCAGCGGGCTGATCATCGTCGCCTATGCGATTCCGGGTTTCTTGTTCGCGATCCTGCTGCTGGTGCTGCTGGCGGGCGGGTCATACTGGCAAATCTTCCCCTTGCGCGGCCTGACCAGCGACAACTGGGATCAACTGTCCTGGCTGGGCAAGATTGGCGATTACTTCTGGCACATCGCGCTGCCGGTGATCGCCTCGACCATCTCGGCCTTTGCGACGCTGACGCTGCTGACGAAGAACTCGTTCCTGGACGAGATCAAGAAACACTACGTGATGACCGCCCGCGCCAAGGGCCTGTCGGAAAGCCGCGTGCTGTACGGTCACGTTTTCCGCAATGCCATGCTGATCGTGATCGCAGGTTTCCCGGCGGTGTTCATCGGCGTGTTCTTTGGCGGCTCGCTGATCATCGAGACGATCTTCAGCCTCGACGGGCTGGGCCGACTGGGGTTCGAGGCCGCCGTGGCCCGCGATTACCCGGTGATCTTTGGCACGCTGTTCATCTTTGGCCTGATCGGGCTGGTCGTGGGCATCCTGTCGGACCTGATGTACGTGGTCGTCGACCCGCGGATTGATTTCGAACGGAGGGAAGGCTGATGGCCCTGTCGCCGCTCAACCAGCGCCGCTGGAACAACTTCAAACGCAACCGCCGTGCCTTTTGGTCGTTGGTGCTGTTCGTGATCTTGTTCGGCCTGTCGCTGTTCGCCGAGTTCATCGCCAACGACAAACCCATCCTGGTGAAATACCGGGGCGAATATTTCACGCCGATCTTCAACTTCTACCCCGAGACGCAATTCGGCGGCGATTTCCAGACCGAGGCCGCCTATCGCGACCCCGAGGTGCGCTGCCTGATCAAATCCGGCGGGGTCGAGGACTGTTTCGACGACCCCGAGGGGATCATCGACTCGATCGACGCGGGCAATTATGGCGACGCGGTCGAGGCGTTCCACCAAGGCTGGCTGCTGTGGCCGCCGATCCCCTACTCCTACGACACCACCGTGGACCGCCCTGGTGCCGCGCCGCTGTCGCCCAACGCGCAGAACTGGCTGGGCACCGACGACACCAAGCGCGACGTGGTGGCACGCGTGATCTATGGCTTCCGCCTGTCGATCCTTTTCACGCTGATCGTGACGACGCTGGCCTCGGTCGTCGGCGTTGTGGCGGGCGCCTTGCAGGGCTATTTCGGCGGCTGGCTTGACCTGATTTTCCAACGGGTGATCGAGATTTGGGGTTCTACCCCATCGCTTTACGTCATCATCATCCTGTTCGCGGTGCTGGGGCGCAGTTTCTGGCTGCTGGTGTTCATCACGGTTCTGTTCGGCTGGACCTCGCTTGTGGGCGTGGTGCGGGCCGAGTTTCTGCGTGCCCGTAACCTGGAATATGTCCGCGCGGCCAAGGCCTTGGGCGTGTCGAACACGGTCATCATGTTCCGCCACATGCTGCCCAACGCGATGGTGGCGACAGTGACCATGCTGCCCTTTATCGTCACCGGCACCATTGCCACGTTGGCGTCGTTGGATTTTCTGGGCTTCGGCCTGCCGTCCTCGGCCCCGTCACTGGGTGAACTGACGCTGCAAGCCAAACAGAACCTGCAAGCGCCCTGGCTGGCCTTCACGGCCTTCACCGTCTTCGCGGTGATGCTGTCGCTGCTGGTCTTCATCTTCGAGGGCGTCCGCGACGCGTTTGACCCCAGAAAGACGTTTCAATGAGCATTCTTGAGGTCAAGGATCTAACGGTTTCGTTCCGGCAGGACGGCAAGACGCATATGGCGGTCAAGGGCGTCAGTTTCTCGGTGGATCGCGGGGAAACCGTGGCGCTGGTGGGTGAAAGCGGCTCGGGCAAATCGGTGACGGCGCTGTCCACCGTGTCCCTTCTGGGCGAGGCGGCGCAGCTGGGCGGCTCGGTCACCTATGACGGCCAACAGATGATCGGCGCGCCCGAGCGCGATCTGCGCAAGGTGCGGGGCAATGACATCAGCTTTATCTTCCAAGAGCCGATGACCAGCCTTAACCCCTTGCACACAATCGAAAAACAGCTGACGGAAAGCATCGCGCTGCACCAGGGCCTGGCCGGTGACGCCGCCCGTGCCCGCATTCTGGAGCTGCTGGAAAAGGTCGGAATCCGCGACGCCGAAAGCCGACTGGGCGCCTATCCGCACCAGCTGTCCGGTGGGCAGCGGCAGCGGGTGATGATCGCGATGGCGCTGGCCAACAAGCCCGACATCCTGATCGCGGACGAGCCGACAACGGCGCTGGACGTGACCATTCAGGCTCAGATTCTGGAGCTGCTGGCCGAGTTGAAAGCCAGCGAGGACATGGGCCTGCTGTTCATCACCCACGATCTGGGGATCGTGAAGCGTATCGCCGACAAGGTCTGCGTCATGAAGGACGGCGAGATCGTGGAAACCGGCCCCACGGCCGAGATTTTCGCAAACCCGCAACACCCCTACACGCGCAAACTGCTGTCGGCTCGCGCGGTCGGTCAGCCCGCCCCGGTGCCAGAGGGCGCGAAAGAGCTGATCCGCACCGACAAGCTGCGTGTCTGGTTCCCGATCCAGCGCGGGTTCTTCAAGAAAGTGGTCGGCCATGTGAAGGCCGTTAACGAGGCGACGATCAACGTGCGTGCCGGGGAAACCCTTGGGATCGTTGGGGAATCCGGCTCGGGCAAGACGACGCTGGCGCTGGCGGTGATGCGGCTGATCGGGTCCGACGGGGGCATCAATTTCGACGGACAAGACGTGCGAAAATGGTCCACCTCCGAGCTGCGCGCGCTGCGCAAGGACATGCAGATCGTGTTCCAGGACCCGTTCGGCAGCCTGTCGCCGCGGATGACGTGCGAGCAGATTATCTCGGAAGGTTTGGGCGTTCATCGGATTGATACGGGGCGCTCGACGCGGGATCTGGTGGCGGAAGTGATGGAGGAGGTCGGCCTCGACCCGGCCACGATGCACCGCTATCCGCATGAATTCTCGGGCGGTCAACGCCAAAGGATTGCCATCGCGCGGGCCATGGTGCTGCGGCCCCGGCTGGTGGTGCTGGATGAACCCACCAGCGCGCTGGACATGACCGTTCAGGTGCAAATCGTTGATTTGCTTCGGGATTTGCAGGTGAAATACGGGCTGGCCTACCTGTTCATCAGCCATGATCTGAACGTCGTGCGCGCGATGAGCCACAAGATGATCGTCATGCGCCACGGTGATGTGGTGGAATCGGGGCTGGCCGCAGACGTGTTTGCCAACCCGCAAACCGACTACACGCGCGAGCTGCTGGCCGCGGCAGAGCTGTCATGAACGCTCGGTTAACGTCTCGTTTCTGGGTGGATGCGTACAGAAATCGGCTGAAATTGTACGCGATTCCCGCCTTCGTCGTGGCCCATGGCGATGACACGGCGGGGGCGGTTCTGGTGAAGCTGAACACGCTGGATGGGCAGGCGGTGGCGTATCACCGCTCGTTCGATCTGATGACCGGCGATCGCAAATGGGTCGAGCTGACGCGCGGACCCGAGGTGGACGTGGACGCGGCGATCCGGCGGCAGCGCGGGTTCGATCCGGACCTGTGGGTGATCGAGGTCGAGGACCGCGACGGCCGCCATCTGCTGGACGAGCCGGGGCTGGAATAAGCAGCCGCGCGGGGCGATAGTGTCGGCATGGAATGGCGGGATCAGGGCATTTTGCTGGGTGTGCGGCGGCACGGGGAAACCTCGGCCATTCTTGACGTGTTCACGCGCGAGCGCGGCCGCCATTTGGGCGTGATGCGCGGCGCGACCAGCCGCAAGATTGCTCCGATCCTGCAACCCGGCGCGCAGCTGGACCTGACATGGCGGGCGCGGTTGGACGACCATATCGGCAGCTATACGGTGGAGCCGGTGCGCAGCCGATCCGCGATGGCGCTGGGGGACCGGCTGTCGCTGGCCGGGCTGAACGCGGTGGCGGCGCTGCTGATGTTCCTGCTGCCCGAGCGCGAGGACCATCACTCGCTTTACCTGCGGACCGAGGCGCTGCTGGACATCCTGGACGAGGTGCAGATCTGGCCCTTTGCCTATCTGAAATGGGAAATGGCCCTGCTGGAGGAGCTGGGCTATGGCTTGGACCTGCGCAAATGCGCGGTCACGGGCAGCCGGGACGATCTGGTCTATGTGTCGCCCAAGACCGGGCGCGCGGTGTCGCGGCTGGGCGCTGGGGAATGGGCGGACAGGTTGCTGCCGCTGCCGCCGTGCCTGCTGGGGCAGGGGGGCGCGACGGATGCGGAGATCGCGGACGGGCTGCGTACGACGGGACATTTTCTGATGAACAAGATGGCGCCGGAACTGGGGCACAAACCGCTGCCCGAAGCGCGGCAACGCTTTGTCGATCTGGTGCGGCGGCGCTTAGCGCAGGGCGAGGACCAGATCGACCAGTGAGCCCATGGCACTGGTGTTGTCGTTGGAATCGCGGGCCGACAGATCCTCCATCCCGATATCGGCGGCATAGATGATGCGCGCCCATTCCGGGTTGGTGATGCCAGTTTCGTTCAGCAGGGTTTCCAGGAAACCCAGACGCTGGCCGTCGACAGAGGCCAGACGTTCCGCGACGACCGGATTGGCGCGCGACCAGGCGCGGATGGCGGCGTCCAGCTTGACCCCGCCCAGCGACTCGCTGCGGTGCGTCGCGATGATCTGGGACAGGCGGCGCAGCTTGGCGACGGGGGTCGGTTCAGCCTCGAGCGCGGCGGGGATGTGGCTGGTGGCCTGTTCGGCCCACAGGTCCAGCATGGCCGCGTGATAGGCGGGGACATCCGCGAAATGCCAGTAGAACGAGCCCTTGGTGGTGCCCAGACGGCGCGCCAGAGGTTCGGCTTTCAACGCCTCGGGGCCGTCCTCGGCGAGGGCGGCGAAACCGGCAAGCAGCCAGTCGGTCTGGTTCAGGCGCGTCTTCTTGGTCATGGGATCGGGATACGCGAGGTCAATTCATTTCGCAAACGCAGAAAAAGCTTGCGGCTCTTTTGTCGCTGCAAGCGTGACAATCCTGCCTGATTCCCCGGCGTCACCCCGCCTAGAGGTCGATTTCCAGCACTCCGTCCGGGTCAGCGGCGCGCGATTGGCACAGGATCATGGCGTGCTGGCGCTGCGCGTTGGACAGGACGAAATCGCGGTGCTCGACCTTGCCGGACAGGACGCCGCACTTGCAGACGCCGCAGATTCCGTCGGCACATTTGATGTCGACGCGGATGCCGTTCTGCACCAGCACATCGGCGGCGGTTTGGTCCGCGGGGACGGTCAGTTCGCGGCCATCGCGCAGGCGCAGGCGGAAGGGGTGGTTTTCGTACTCCGGCTGCTCGGGCGGGTTGAAGTATTCCAGGTGGCGGGCGTCGTCGGGGAAACCGGCCAGGGTGGCCGCGTCGATGACCGAGGACATGTAGCGATCCGGCCCGCAGGTGTAGACGTGCCAGCCGGGGGTGTAGCCCTTCAGGATCGCAGACAGGTCGGCGCGGGTGCCTTCGTCGCTGAAATGCAGGTGCACGCGGTCGGCCCAGGGGGCGGCGGCCAGATCGGCCAGATAGCCCGCGTTGGCGCGGCTGGAGCAGGAGTAGTGCAGCTGGAACTCGGCCCCCAGCGCGTGCAGGCGATGGGCAAAGGCGATCATCGGGGTGATGCCGATACCGCCGCCCATCAGGAAGGTCCGGGTGGCAGCCTCATCAAGGTGGAAATGGTTGATGGGGCGCGAGATAAAGACCTTGCGCCCCGGCTGGAAAATCCGGTGCATCAGGGCAGAGCCACCGCGCCCGGCATCCTCGCGCAGGACGCCGATCTGGTAGCGGTCGGTGGCCTGCGGATCGCCGGACATCGAGTATTGGCGCAGGAATTCCGGGGCGACCAGCACGTCCAGATGCGCGCCTGCGGTCCAGTCGGGCAGGGGCAGCCCGTCAAGCGAGGCGAATTCGTACTTGGTGATCTCGGGGGTCATCACCTCGGCCTTGGTCACTTCGACCCGCAGCAGGGGCGCGTCGCCGGGCACCGTGTAGCGGTGCACCATCGACAGATCGCCCCGGGCCAGACGGGCGCGGTATTCGGCGGCGGGGATCAGGGCGCGGTAGGCGGCGATGCCGGCCTCTCGGTCCATCGGAAAGGGATAGGGCCAGGGCGGCGGGGCCAGCGGTGCGGGGTAAACGGCGAGGGTCTGATCCTCGTACCGCAGTTTCAGGTCGGTCTGCAGGCCGCGCCGGTTCACCGGGTGCTGGGTGGGGCGATAGGCGCCGTCGGGGCATAGCTCCAGATCCCACCACCATGTCTTGACCGGGTTCAGGCCGCCATTCCCCGCCAGATCGTCCAGCCGCGTCAGCACGGGGGCGGCGGCGGGGACATGCATCGCGGCCCAGCGGAAGGGGGCCTGCGTGAACAGCCCCTCAAGGTTCCACGGGCAGGTTTTCATGCAGCGCCCGCACATCGCGCCGCCGGGGGTGGTGATGCGGTAGGTGGCGCATTTCTGGCTGTCGGATTTCCAGATCTCGTAGCCGTTGAACATCAGCTTCGGCCCGGCGGTGATCGCGCCCGAGGGGCATTCGCGCGCGCATTTGTTGCACGACTCGCAGAACGCTTGCAGGCCGAAGTCGATGGGCCGGTCATGCGCGACGGGCATGTCCGTGGTGACGACCCCGGATTTCAGGCGCGGCCCCAGATAGGGGTTCAGGATGACCTCGCCGATGCGGCTGACCTCGCCCAGCCCAGAGAGCAGCAGCAGGGGCGGTTGCAGAACGTCGCCGTCCATCACGGTGTGGGCCTTGGCGCTGTAACCGAGGTTGCGCAGGTGCTTGGCCAGCACGCCGCCCAGCAACGAGAACCGCAGATAGGCGCGCATGGATTGCGCGACGCTGATCCAGTCGTCGCCCGAGGCCCCCTCCATCGTCTCATAGCCCTGGTCGATGATGATGCTGATGGCCTGATCGTGGGGCGGTTTGATCGGGGTGCCGGTGGCGTCGTGGGAATACCACGCCCAGTCCGGGCAACGCGACAGCCCCACCGCATCGACGCCCAGGAAATAGCAGGCGGCCTTGATATTGGCGGCATTGCGGGCGGGGTCTGTGGGGCGGGGTCCCGGCGAGGGCACGCCGTTCTGGATCACGGTAAAGGCCCCAAGCGCGCGCCGTTGCGCCATGCTGGGGGCGGATTTGCGGACGTAGTGGCCGTTCTTGGCCTTGTCCTGAACGTGCTGGCCAAGGTCGCCGAACAGCGCGCGGGCGAACATGTCGGTGCGTTTGGGGACGCGGGCGACGTGCGCCTCGTCGATATAGGTGGTGGGGGTGGGGACGCGTTTCAGCCGTTCGAACGGGTGGGCGCCGTCGGTGAAGCGGCGCTTGGCAAAGGGATCGCGGGCGCGGGCGGGGCGGCGCGGTGGCGTCTGACCAGGGGTGAGGGGGCGGTCAGTGGCCAGATCCAGATCGCAGGTGACGACGGCCAGACCGAAGCGCGAGCCGATCCACGGGGCAGTCAGTTGGCCGTCTTGGACCCATGCCAGACCCGACTCGACCGCCAGAGCACCCAGATGAACGTCGGTGGTGCTGCCGCTATGGGCGCGGGCCTGCCAGCCCAACAGGCGCAGGTAATTCGCCAGAACAACGGCGGTTTCAGAGGCGCGCAGGCAGGCCCGATGCGCCTGCGCGTCGGCGATCCAGTCGGTGCCGGGCTCTGCCCGGTCGGGGTCGCGCGGGTATTCGTAGAGCAGGACCAGCGCGTGGCTGTGGCCGTCGATATCCGTGGGCGGGGCCTGCATCGCCTCTTTCAGTTCGGCCATGATGACGTCGATCCCCGAGGCCAGCGTTTGGGTCTGGCGGGTCTGCAGTTCGGTCGCCAGACGCTGGATGTCGGGGTTACGCACCGGGGTCTGCAACCGGGCCTGAGGCGGAATGCGGCAGATGCCGACCATGCTGGCGTCGTTGAAATAGGCGAACGCTTTCAGGTGGTTGGCGCGTTCCTGCGGGTCGGCCGGGATGTCCGAGCGGAGGCGCGCCTGATGCCCCTCGCGGATGGCGTCCAGCATGGCCTGATACTCGCCCATCGCGTTGACGATGCTTTCGGGTGAGGCGGGGCGGGCAAAGCTGACGGGCTGGAACGGGGGCAGGTTGGACAGATCGGCGGTGGCCTCACGCGTCAGCCGGTCCAGCGGATAGCACCCCAGATGGACCGGCCGATGCTTGTCCGAGAATAGCTTGGTCACGGCCCGCCCCTTTGTTCTGACACCGGTCTGACGGGGCGATTGCAGCCCCGCGCCAGTGTTTGATGAAATTTAAGGCAATCAGACCCGCAACACGAAACTTTTTCAAGCGGTCAAATTTTACCAGTTGATAAAAAAAGAAACCGTGAAATACTTTGACAAAAAAGAACACCAAGCACAGCGGAGGTTGGAATGAGTCCGAACACCCTGACGCCAGGTATCGCCGCAGGGCGGCTGCCGGCAAAGGCCTATGCCGAAAATTTCAGTGACCTGCACCCGGTCCTGGACGATCACGAGGCGCATGTCGCCGCGGATCGCTGCTATTTCTGCCATGATGCCCCGTGCATGACGGCCTGCCCGACCAGCATCGACATCCCGCTGTTCATCCGGCAGATCGCCACCGGCACGCCCGAGGCGGCGGCGAAAACCATCCTGTCGCAGAACATCCTGGGCGGGATGTGCGCGCGGGTCTGCCCAACGGAAACCCTGTGCGAGGAAGCCTGCGTGCGTGAAACCGCCGAGGGCGAGCCGGTGCAGATCGGGCGCTTGCAACGCTATGCGACGGACACGTTGATGGCGGCGGGCGTGCATCCGTTCAGCCGTGCGGCCTCGACCGGCAAGAGCATCGCCGTTCTGGGCGCGGGGCCTGCGGGCCTGTCCTGCGCGCACCGTCTGGCGATGAAGGGGCATGAGGTCGTGATCTACGATCCGCGCCCCAAATCGGGCGGTCTGAACGAATACGGGATTGCCTCGTACAAATCCGTGGGGGGCTTTGCCGCGAAAGAGGTCGAATGGCTGATGCAGATCGGTGGGATCACCGTGAAGCACGGCGAAGCCTTGGGCGCGGGCCTGTGTCTGGAGAAGCTGAAGGCCGATTACGACGCGGTGTTCCTGGGCATCGGTCTGGCCGGGGTGAATGCGCTGGACGTGGAAGGCGAGGACAAGGACGGTGTTCTGGACGCGGTGGAGTTCATCGCGGACCTGCGTCAGGCCTCGGATCTGGCCAAGGTGCCGGTGGGGCGCGACGTAGTGGTGATCGGCGGCGGGATGACCGCGATCGACGCCGCTGTGCAGGCGAAACTGCTGGGCGCGCTGAACGTGACGCTGGTCTATCGCCGCGGGCGTGACCGCATGAATGCGAGCGTGTTTGAACAGGATCTGGCGGCCTCCAAGGGTGTGCGCATTATTACGAACGCATCGCCCAAGGCGGTGATCGGTAACGGCGCGGTGCGCGAGATCGAGTTCGAATATACCGGCGACGATCTGAAGCCGACGGGCGATGCCTTCCGCCTGGCCGCCGATCAGGTGTTCAAGGCGATTGGCCAGACTTTGGGCCGCACCGACCTGCCCGATCTGGACGGCCGCAAGATTGCCGTCACGGGCGCGGGCCGCACCAGCATGGCGGGCGTCTGGGCCGGGGGTGATTGCGCCAGCGGCGGGGATGACCTGACCGTGACCGCCGTCGCCGAAGGGCGCGATGCCGCCGAAGACATTCACGCCTCGTTGATGGCGTAAGAGAGGGAGATAAGCAGATGGCCAATCTCGCAAGTGAATTCATCGGGATCAAATCCCCCAACCCGTTCTGGCTGGCCTCGGCCCCGCCGACGGACAAGGAATACAACGTCCGCCGCGCGTTCGAGGCCGGATGGGGCGGTGTCGTGTGGAAGACTCTGGGCTCCGAAGGGCCGCCGGTGGTGAACGTCAACGGCCCGCGCTACGGCGCGATCTGGGGGGCGGATCGCCGCCTGCTGGGCCTGAACAATATCGAGCTGATCACCGACCGCCCGCTGGAGGTGAACCTGCGCGAAATCAAGTCGGTCAAGCGGGATTACCCGGACCGCGCGCTGATCATTTCGCTGATGGTGCCCTGTGACGAGGATAGCTGGATCGACATCCTGAAGCGCATCGAGGACACCGAGGCGGACGGGGTCGAGCTGAACTTTGGCTGCCCGCACGGGATGGCTGAACGGGGCATGGGATCCGCTGTTGGGCAGGTGCCGGAATATATCGAGATGGTCACCCGCTGGGTCAAGAAACACAGCCGAATGCCCTGCATCGTCAAGCTGACGCCGAACATCACCGACGTGCGCAAACCCGCCGAGGCGGCCAAGCGTGGCGGGGCGGATGCGGTGAGTTTGATCAACACGATCAACTCGATCACCTCGGTCGATCTGGACGATTTCGCGCCGGAACCGACGATTGATGGCAAGGGCACGCATGGCGGCTATTGCGGGCCGGCGGTGAAGCCGATCGCGCTGAACATGGTGGCCGAGATCGCGCGTAATCCTGAGACGCATGGCCTGCCGATCAGCGGCATCGGCGGCGTCACCACGTGGCGCGACGCGGCCGAGTTCATGACCCTGGGCGCGGGCAACGTGCAGGTCTGCACGGCGGCGATGACCTACGGGTTCAAGGTGGTGCAAGAGATGATCTCGGGCCTGTCGGACTACATGGATCGCAAGGGCATGACCTCGACCAGCGAGTTGGTGGGCCGTGCGGTGCCGAACGTGACCGACTGGCAGTATCTGAACCTGAACTACATCACCAAGGCCAAGATCAACGAGGCGGATTGCATCAAGTGCGGGCGCTGCTACGCCGCCTGCGAAGACACCAGCCACCAGGCGATTGCGATGTCCGAAGACCGCGTGTTCAGCGTCAAGGACGAGGAATGCGTCGCCTGCAACCTGTGCGTCAACGTCTGCCCGGTCGAGGGCTGCATCACCATGGAACGGGTCGCCCCCGGTCAGGTTGATCAGCGCACCGGCAAAGAGGTTCCGGCGGAATACGGCAACTGGCTGGAGCACCCCAACAACCCCGGCAACACCTGCGCGGCGGAGTAACGCAAAAGCCCCGGCACTGCCGGGGCTTTTCGTTATAAATCAAGGCGTCAGCAGGTTTCGGAACAGCGTGTCCAGATAGCTTTCCGCCCCCTTGATGATGTCCTTTTCGCCGGGGGTCAGGACGGTGACCTGGGCCTCGAAATCGGCGTAGTGCTGGGTGGTGGCCCAGATCGAGAAGATCAGGTGGCGCGGGTCGACCTTGTTGATCTTGCCCTGCTTCATCCACTCGCGGATCACGGCGCATTTTTCCTCGAACAGCGGTTTCAGGTCGCTTTCCAGATGCGGGGCCATGCGCGGCGCGCCTTGCAGGATTTCGTTGGCGAACAGACGGCTTTCGCGGGGGAACTGGCGGCTCATGCGGATCTTGCGGCGGACATAGGCGCAGATCTCGTCCAGCGGTTCGCCGTTCGGGTCCATTTCGTGCAGCGGGTCCAGCCAGGTTTCCATCAGTTTGCTGAGCAAGGTGACGTGGATCGCCTCTTTGCCGTCGAAGTAATACAGGATGTTCGGCTTGCTCAGGCCGGCCTGTTCGGCGATCTGGTCCAAGGTCGCGCCGCGGTAGCCATGCTGCGAGAAAACGTCCAGTGCGGCCTCTAGGATCTTCTTGCGATTGCGCAATTGAATCCGGCTTGGTTTCTTGGCTGGCGCGGCGTTCTCGGCACTCATTCAGGCCCCTTTCAACAAACTGACGAAAAATTCATCGTGAGCCCTTTTAGACTATCCGGTGGCGAGAGGTAGCCAAGAGTTTTCTTGACAGATGCGGGGCGGGCGGCAATCGTCAATTTACCAAATGGTAAAAAAGCAGCAAGAGGGCGCCGCTCTCCAGCCAGGCGCGAAACTCTTGACTGACAGGGAAAGAGACGAGGAACGACCAATGCCTGCGCCGGGTGAAAATCTGAAAATCAATGCGGACCGTCTGTGGGACAGCCTGATGGAAATGGCCAAGATCGGGCCGGGTGTCGCGGGGGGGAACAACCGCCAGACGCTGACCGATGCCGATGGCGAGGGCCGTAAATTGTTCCAGAAATGGTGCGAGGACGCGGGCTGCTCGATGGGTGTGGACCAGATGGGCAACATGTTCGCCATGCGTCCGGGCGAAGACCCGGATGCGCTGCCGGTTTACGTGGGTAGCCACCTGGATACGCAGCCGACCGGTGGGAAATACGACGGGGTGCTGGGGGTTCTGGGCGCGCTGGAAGTCGTCCGCTCGCTCAACGATCTGGGGATCAAGACCAAGCACCCGATCGTGGCCACCAACTGGACCAACGAGGAAGGCACCCGGTTCGCGCCGGCGATGCTGGCCTCGGGTGTGTTCGCGGGGGTGCATACGCAGGACTGGGCTTACGGGCGGGTCGATGCCAAGGGCAAGAAATTCGGAGATGAGCTGGAGCGGATCGGCTGGAAGGGCGAGGAAGAAGTCGGTGCGCGCAAGATGCACGCGTTCTTTGAGCTGCACATCGAACAGGGCCCGATTCTGGAGATCGAGGGCAAGGATATCGGTGTTGTCACCCACGGCCAGGGTCTGAGCTGGATTCAGGTTACGATCACCGGCAAGGACGCGCATACCGGCTCGACCCCGATGCCGATGCGCAAGAATGCCGGGCTGGGCATGGCCCGCGTGCTGGAACTGGTGGACGAGATCGCCTGGTCGCACAAACCCCACGCGGTGGGGGCGGCGGGCCATATCGACGTCTATCCCAACTCGCGCAACGTGATCCCGGGCAAGGTGGTGTTCACCGTCGATTTCCGCAGCCCCGATCTGGCCGTGATCCAGGATATGGAGGCGCGGCTGAAGGAAGGCGCGCAGAAGATTTGCGATGAGATGGGCCTGGGCGTAGAGTTTGAAAAGGTGGGCGGATTCGATCCGGTCGCCTTTGATGAGGGGTGTGTGTCGGCCATTCGCAACGCGGCCGAGCGGCTGGGCTACAGCCACAGGGACATCATCTCGGGCGCGGGGCACGATGCCTGCTGGATCAACCAGGTCGCGCCCACCGCGATGGTGATGTGCCCCTGTGTCGACGGGCTGAGCCATAACGAGGCCGAGGACATCTCGAAGGAGTGGGCGGCCGCGGGCGCGGATGTGCTGTTGCACGCGGTGCTGGAGACAGCGCAGATCGTGGACTAAGGACCGGAGGGTCCCGGCGTGGTGACAAAGGACGAGGTCAAGGCAGAGGTGGCGAAGGCGATCGCGGGGTATCATCCCGCCAATCGCATGGATGCGGCCCGGCTGGAGGACTTCAAAAAGGCGGTCGTCGAACCTCGCCTTGTCACCGTCAATTTCAGCGGGGGGATCACCCAGAAATGCTGGAACGTGACGCGATCGAACGGGATGTACCGGGTCATTTTCCTGCCCACGGCGGGGTATTTTTCACTCTGTGTTGAATCGGACTTCGGGCCGCTCGACATCGGGGTGCATGGGGATGCGATTGGGTGTTTCGGGTCGGTGTGATCCGGGCAACCACAAGAAAAGACAGGGAGTTTTGATATGACCAAAGTCATCAAGGGCGGCATGGTCTGCACCGCGGACCGCACCTGGAAGGCGGATGTGCTGATCGAGGGCGAGACCATCAAGCAGATCGGCGAGGACCTGAAGGGCGACGAATATATCGACGCGGAAGGCGCCTATGTGATCCCCGGCGGGATCGACCCGCATACGCATCTGGAGATGCCGTTCATGGGCACCACGGCGGCGGAAACGTTTGAATCCGGCACCTGGGCCGCGGCCGTTGGCGGCACCACGATGGTGGTGGATTTCTGCCTGCCGGGCGAGGATGGCAGCATCAAGAACGCGATCAACGAATGGCACCGGAAATCCGCGCCGCAGATCTGCTCGGACGTCGGCTATCACATGGCGATTACCGGCTGGAACGAGAATGTTTTCAACGAGATGAAAGACGCCGTGGATATGGGCGTGAACTCGTTCAAGCATTTCATGGCCTACAAGGGCGCGCTGATGGTCGAGGATGACGAGATGTTCGCCTCGTTCAAGCGCTGCAAGGAGCTGGGCGCGCTGGCGATGGTGCACGCGGAAAACGGCGATCTGGTCGCGGCGATGCAGGAAAAACTGCTGTCCGAAGGCAAGACCGGCCCCGAGGCGCACGCCTATTCCCGTCCGCCCGAGTTCGAGGGCGAAGCCGCCAACCGCGCGATCACGATTGCCGATGCGGCGGGTGTGCCGCTGTACATCGTGCACGTCAGCTGTGAGCAGGCGCATGAGGCGATCCGGCGGGCGCGGCAGAAGGGGATGCGGGTCTATGGCGAGCCGCTGATCCAGTTCCTGACGCTGGATGAAAGCGAGTATTTCAACAAGGATTGGGACCACGCCGCACGCCGGGTGATGTCGCCTCCGTTCCGGAACAAGGAGCACCAGAACAGCCTGTGGGCGGGGCTTCAGTCCGGGTCGTTGCAGGTGGTGGCGACGGACCATGCCGCATTCTCGACCAAGCAGAAACGTATGGGGATCAATGATTTCACCAAGATTCCCAACGGGTCCAACGGGTTGGAGGAACGTCTGGCCGTGCTGTGGACCGAGGGCGTGGAGACCGGCCGCCTGACGCCGAACGAGTTTGTCGCGGCGACCTCGACCAACGTGGCGAAGATCCTGAACATCTATCCGCGCAAGGGGGCGATTGTTGAGGGGGCCGACGCCGATATCGTGGTGTGGGATCCGAAGATCAGCAAGACGATCAGCGCGTCGAACCACCATTCGGTGCTGGATTACAACGTGTTC
Organism: Thalassobius vesicularis; assembly: GCF_004799325.1. Lineage (GTDB taxonomy): Bacteria > Pseudomonadota > Alphaproteobacteria > Rhodobacterales > Rhodobacteraceae > Thalassobius > Thalassobius vesicularis. The sequence goes on along the minus strand of NZ_SSMD01000001.1, from coordinate 224,448 downwards.
GAGGGCTTCGAGGTGACGGCGCAAGCCCGTTACACCCTGAACCGGGGCGAGGTGATCTGGGCCTGGGGTCAGAACAGCCAGCCGCAGCCGGGACGGGGGCGGTTCATCCCGCGGCCCGCGTTCAACTCGGCCAGCGTGGCGCTGTCGAAGTGGAAGGAACTGACCGCGCCGAAGATGATCAAGCGCGATCCGATGAACATCCCGGCAGGGATTTAAGGGTCAGGGCACGAGGGCATCCAGATGCGGAAGCAAGACCACGCTTTCCTGCTCATGCGGGTCGGTCCGGGCGATGACAGCCTGGGTCGGCTCGGTGCCCGTATTGATCGGCAAATGCGGCACGTCGGCAGGAATGTAGATCAGATCGCCCGCGCTGGTTTCCATGCAATGTTCCAGGTTTTCGCCCCAGTACATGATGGCGGACCCGGACACAACATAGATCGCGGTCTCGTGCGTGGCGTGTTTATGAGCTTTGGCGCGGCCACCGGGCGGAACCGTCAGCAGATGCATGCAGATGGCTTGCGATCCGGTGGTTTCCTTGGCTATGCCATTGAAATAGTTGAAGCCCTGCTTGCCCGCATAGGTCTGGCCAGGGCGGAGCTTGATGCAGGTCCCGGGACGGAACGTGTCCATGTCGGCCTCTTTAGAAGAACGGCGCCGGTTTGGCGCAAGGAGAATTGAACCACAATGACGGCAGCGCAGGCAAACGAAACCGCCGCACCAGTGATCAGCGCCAAGGGGCTGAACCTGACATTCCAGACGAATGACGGGCCGGTCCACGCGTTGAAGGACGTGAATCTGGAGATCAACAAGGGCGATTTCGTCAGTTTCATCGGCCCGTCGGGATGCGGCAAGACCACGTTCCTGCGGGTCATGGCGGATCTGGAAAAACCCACCGCAGGCAGCATCACCGTGAACGGTGTCAGCCCCGAGGAGGCGCGCAAGACGCGGGCTTATGGCTATGTGTTTCAACATGCGGGCCTGTATCCGTGGCGCACCATCGGCGGCAACATCCGCCTGCCGCTAGAGATCATGGGCTACACCAAATCCGATCAGGACGAGCGCGTGAAACGCGTGCTGGATCTGGTGGAACTGTCTGGTTTTGAAAAGAAATTCCCCTGGCAGCTGTCGGGCGGGATGCAGCAGCGGGCCTCGATTGCGCGGGCGTTGGCGTTCGATGCGGACATCCTGCTGATGGACGAACCCTTTGGCGCGCTGGACGAGATCGTGCGCGATCACCTGAACGAACAGCTGCTGCAGCTTTGGGCGCGGACGAACAAGACGATCGGGTTCGTGACGCACTCGATCCCCGAGGCGGTGTACCTGAGCACGCGGATCGTGGTGATGTCGCCGCGTCCGGGGCGGATTACCGACGTGATCGAAAGCACTCTGCCACGCGAACGGCCGCTGGATATCCGCGACACGCCCGAGTTTCTGGAGATCGCCCATCGCGTCCGCGAGGGGCTGCGTGCGGGGCATGCATATGATGATTAACCATCCCGATTGTACGATTCTTGCCGGTTTTCGTACGCCGCGATCCGGCCGGGGGACGCGCACATGAGAAAGAGCTTCCTACCCGTTCTGACCGTGGTCGCCGCGATCTTTGTGCTGTGGTACGCGATGGCCGTGGTGCTGAACGCGGCCTGGGCCAAGGATCAGGCCAAACGCGCCGGGGTCGAGCTGTCGTTCAGCGAGCTGGTGGCCGACACATGGGCGCAGGACAAACCCAAACTGCCCGCGCCGCACCAGGTGGCGGCCGAGATCTGGGAAACGACGGTCGAGAAGAAGATCACCTCGAAACGCTCGTTGGTGTTCCATTCGGGGATCACGCTGAGCTCGACCTTGCTGGGCTTCGTGCTGGGCACGGTTCTGGGGATCGGGCTGGCGGTGGGGATCGTCTATAACCGCGTCATGGACATGAGCGTGATGCCGTGGGTGATCGCGTCCCAGACCATCCCGATCCTGGCGATTGCGCCGATGATCATCGTGGTGCTGAACGCGGTGGGGATTTCTGGCCTGCTGCCGAAGGCCATCATCTCGATGTACCTGTCGTTTTTCCCGGTCGTGGTGGGCATGGTGAAGGGGCTGCGCAGCCCGGACATGATGCAGCTGGACCAGATGCGGACGTGGAACGCCACTGCGTCGCAGCAATTCTGGAAGCTGCGCCTGCCGAGCTCGATGCCGTACCTGTTCGCCTCGTTGAAGATCGCGATGGCGGCGTCGCTGGTGGGGGCCATCGTGGGTGAATTGCCGACGGGTGCCGTGGCCGGGCTGGGCGCGCGTCTGCTGGCGGGCTCGTACTATGGCCAGACCATCCAGATCTGGAGCGCGCTGATCATGGCGGCGGCCCTTGCGGCCTGTCTGGTCGCGATCATCGGGCTGATCCAGCGGGTGACGCTGAAACGGATGGGGATGGCGTGATGGGCTGGATTGTCTTCGGAGTAATCGCTTGGGCGCTGGGCTGGGGCCTGAACGTGTGGCTGTCGCGCCTGCCGCGCAGCCGGGCCACGGGTCTGGCGGTGCCGGTGGTGTTCGGCATCACGCTGCTGCTGATCTGGGAAAGCATCGTGCGCGGGTTTGGCATCTCGCCGGTGCTGCTGCCGGCCCCCAGCGCGATCGCGGGGCGGTTCGTCGCCTCGACCGGCATCCTGTGGGAGGATTTCGTTCAGACCGTGCTGAAAGGCGCGCTGAGCGGGTATGTCTTTGGCTGCGGGGCCGCGTTCCTGACGGCCGTCGTGGTGGACCGCTTTCCGTTCCTGCGGCGCGGGCTGCTGCCGGTGGGCAACTTCGTCGCCGCGCTGCCGATCATCGGCATGGCCCCGATCCTGGTGATGTGGTTCGGCTTTGACTGGCAGTCCAAGGCCGCCGTGGTCGTCGTCATGGTGTTCTTCCCGATGTTGGTGAACACGGTCGAGGGGCTGCAGGCCACGGATGCCATGCAGCGGGATCTGATGCGCACCTATGCCTCGGGCTATTGGACGACGCTGCGCAAGCTGCGCCTGCCCGCGGCGATGCCGTTTATCTTTAACGGCTTGAAAATTGCCACGACTCTGGCCCTGATCGGTGCCATCGTGGCAGAGTTCTTCGGGTCTCCGATCCGGGGGATGGGGTTCCGGATTTCCACGAGTGTGGGACAATTGGCGCTGGACCTGGTCTGGGCCGAGATCGTCGTCGCCGCCATCGTGGGGTCCGCATTCTATGGCGGGGTCGCTCTGCTGGAAAAGGCAGTCACCTTCTGGCACCCGTCGCAACGAGGCTGAGCAATAAAAACAACAACGGCTTAACCAATAATCAACGACTAACTAGGAGAGTATGAAACATGAAAACCATGGTGAAATCGCTGGGCGTCGCCGCGCTGGCCCTTTGGGGCGGCATGGCAGCAGCCGCAGATCAGGTGACGTTGCAGCTGAAATGGGTCACGCAGGCCCAGTTCGCGGGCTATTACGTCGCGCTGGACAAGGGGTTCTATGCCGAGGAAGGGCTGGACGTGACGATCAAGCCCGGCGGCCCTGACATTGCCCCCGCGCAGGTGATCGCGGGTGGTGGCGCCGATGTGGTGCTGGACTGGATGCCGTCCGCACTGGCCTCGCGCGAGAAGGGCCTGGCGCTGGTCAACATCGCGCAGCCGTTCAAATCGTCGGGCATGATGCTGACCTGCCGCAAGGATGCCGGCGTGGCCAGTCCCGCCGACTTCAAGGGCAAGACGCTGGGCGTCTGGTTCTTCGGCAACGAATACCCGTTCCTGAGCTGGATGAGCAAGCTGGGCTACTCGACCGAGGGTGGCGCGGATGGCGTGACGGTGCTGAAGCAGGGCTTCAACGTCGATCCGATCCTGCAGGGCCAGGCGGCATGCGTGTCGACCATGACCTATAACGAATACTGGCAGATCATCGACGCGGGCCTGTCCCCGGACGATCTGGTGGTCTTCAAGTACGAGGATCAGGGCGTCGCCACGCTGGAAGACGGCATGTACGTGCTGGAAGACAACCTGAAAGACCCCGCCTTCGTCGAGAAGATGGTGAAATTCGTCCGCGCCTCGATGAAGGGCTGGAAATGGGCCGAAGAAAACCCCGATGACGCGGCCATGATCGTGCTGGACAACGATGCCTCGGGCGCACAGACCGAAGCACACCAGAAACGCATGATGGGCGAAGTGGCGAAGCTGACCGCCGGCTCGAACGGCGCGCTGGACCCGGCCGACTACGAACGCACGGTGGCGTCGCTGCTGTCGGGCGGTTCGGACCCGGTGATCTCGAAAGCGCCCGAAGGGGCCTGGACCCACATGATCACGGACAAGGCGCTGAACTGATCCCTGTTGGCGCCAATCGGAAAGGCCGGCCCCCTGGGCCGGCCTTTTCGCGTTACTTGGGGTGGTTCTCGCTGACCCGTTTCAACAGGCGGACAAGGGTCTCTTTCTCCTCGACATCGAGGCCCATCGTGATCTCGTCCTGGATCGAGCGGGCAATGGTTTCCACCTGCTCCAGCGTCGCGCGGCCCGAATCAGTCAGGTTCAGAACCCGGGCGCGGCGGTCCTTCTCGGACACGGATCGGGCGACATATCCCTTTTCGACCAACCGATCGACCACCCCGCCGATCGTGGCGCGATCGCAGGCCGTCCAGGCCGCGACGGTGGCCTGATCCAACCCCGGCTGCAACTTGATCGCGGACATGGCGGCGAATTGAAACGGTGTGATATCAATGCCTTCACGAGTCATGTGGTCGTGAAACAGCGCCGTCGCCACCTGGTGAGCACGCCGGACAAGGTGCCCGGGCATATCGTGAAATTCAGCCATTTTCCCTCTGGTTTTTTCTTATTACCGACCGTATGGTCGGATTTGTCAAGTGTAGCGTTGTTTCAGTTTCCGTGTTAACTAGATTGACATGATCCATAACGATATGAATACATATCGTATAGAGGACCACGACACATCCTGAGGAGGAGGACCCGTGTTGACCCAATTGGCCACCGCTTCGCGAATTGCGCAACCCGTCTGCGGGCGGACCTTGCGTCGCTGTGTCGGATGAGCCTCGGATCACCGTCCCCCCAATCCATGGAGACCTGAGCGAATGCGCTTTCTGGGATATTTCCGCAGCTCTTCGGCCTACCGCTGCCGGATCGCCTTCAACCTCAAGGGGCTGGAGTACGATTTCGAAAGCGTGCACCTGAAAAGCGGCAAACACAAATCCGCCGATTTCGCCGCCGTGAACCCGCAAAAGCTGGTACCGGCGCTGATCACCGACGACGGGCAGGAGCTGTACCAGTCGCTGGCGATCATCGAGTGGCTGGATGAAACATACGGTGGCGCACGGTTGATCCCGGCGGACAAGGACCTGCGCGCGCAGGTCCGGGCGTTTGCCCAGGTCATCGCCTGCGAAATCCACCCGCTACAGAACCTGCGCGTACTGCAATACCTGCGCAGCGATCTGGGCCTGGGCGAGGATGCCGTCAACGCATGGCTGGCGCGCTGGCTGGGCGACGGGCTGCAAGCCTGCGAGGACATCCTGGCCAAGCGCGGCGACGCGACGGCCTATTGTTTCGGCGACGAACCGGGGCTGGCAGACATCTGTCTGGTGCCGCAGGTTTTCTCGGCCGAACGTTTTAATGTTGATATTTCGCATCTGACGCGCATCAATGCGATTTATGAACAATGTCAATCAAATCCGGCTTTCGCTGCTGCACATCCGAAGGCGCAGCCGGATTTCGAAGCATGACCGACGGCGCCCCGCACTGACACGGGGCGACGCGCGGACAACGGCGTTTGCCTGCCTAAGGGTGGGCCGACAATCTTAACCACGGGAGGTAAGACAATGAAACTTTTCAAGACTGCTCTGCGTACGGCAGCGGCGGCGGCCATCCTGGCCGGCACCGGTGCGGCGGCTATCGCTCAGGAAGTGACCCTGAAGATGCACCAGTTCCTGCCGGCACAAGCCAACGTGCCCGCGCAGATCCTGGACGTCTGGGCCGACAAGATCGAGGCTGACTCGAAGGGCCGTATCAAGATCGAGCGTTATCCCTCGATGCAGCTGGGCGGCAAGCCGCCAGAGCTGATCGGCCAGCTGGAAGACGGCATCGCGGACATCGTGTGGACCGTTGCGGGCTACACCCCCGGCCGTTTCCCCAAGGCAGAAGTGTTCGAACTGCCGTTCATGATGACCAACGCCGAGGCCACCAGCCGCGCGTATTGGGAATATGCCGAAGCAAACATGTTCGACAACGAGTACTCGACCTTCAAGCCGATCGCCCTGTGGGTGCACGGCCCGGGCCTGATCCACTCGAAGAACCCGGTTGCCGCACCGGCTGACCTGAACGGCGTCAAGCTGCGCGCCCCGACCCGCGTGACCAACATCCTGTTCACCGACCTGGGCGCAACCCCGATCGGCATGCCGGTTCCGGCCGTGCCCGAAGCGCTGTCGAAAGGCGTGATCGACGCGACCGTCATTCCGTGGGAAGTGACCGCCGCGCTGAAGGTTTCGGAACTGGTGACCAACCACACCGAATTCGGCAACGCATCGCTGTACACCACCAACTTCATCTTCGCGATGAACAAGGACAAGTACGACGCGCTGCCCGACGACCTGAAGGCCGTGATCGACGCGAACTCGGGTGCGGACGTTTCGGCATGGGCCGGCAAGACCATGCAGGCCGCCGACGAGCCCGCCAAGAAGATCGCCCAAGACCGTGGCAACAACATCGTCGTGCTGAACGACGAGCAGGTCGCCGTCTGGAAAGAAGCGTCGAAAGGCGTCGAAGCCAAGTGGGTCGCTGAAATGACCGACAAGGGCATGGACGGCGCGGCGCTGCTGGATCAGGCAAAAGGCCTGATCGCCAAGTACTCGAACTAAGGCCTGGTGCCTTTGCGGCCACGGCAGGGTATCCTGCCGTGGTCTCTACGTACCTCTCGCATCAAGGACGAGGATACTATGCAACAGTTCATGAACAAGATTGCCCGCTACATGGCCATCCTGGGGGGCATCATCCTGACCCTTCTGGTGCTGCTGACCTGCGTGTCGGTGGCCGGGCGCGCGCTGAATACCCTGTTCCACTCGGGTCTGGCGCAAAGCCTGCTGGGTGACGCCGCACAGGCCGTGCTGGACGCGGGCGTTGGCCCCGTCCTGGGTGACTTCGAGCTGGTCGAGGCGGGCATCGCCTTTGCCATTTTCGCCTTTATTCCGCTGTGCCAGATCACCGGCGGACACGCATCGGTGGACATCTTCACCTCGGCTTTGCCGGTGAAGGCAAACCGTTTCATCCAGATGATCGTCGAGATCCTGTTCAGCTTTGCGCTGATCCTGATCGCATGGCGTCTGTATGACGGGATGCAATCCAAGATGCGTTACAACGAAACAACCTTCCTGTTGCAGTTCCCGATCTGGTGGGCATACGCCGCCAGCCTGGTGCCCGCAGTCATCGCGGCGGTGGTAGCCGTCTACATGGCCGTCGTGCGCATCGCGGAATTCTTCTCGGGGCGCACCATCATCCATGTGGGCGGGGGAGCTGAACACTGATGGACTTTACCAATCTCGAAATCGGACTTCTGTCCTTTCCGGTCCTGCTGGTGATGATTTTCCTGCGGGTTCCGATCGGTCTGGCCATGTTCCTGGCCGGCCTGTTCGGCCTGTACTTCATCAACAACGGGTTCAACGTGGCCTTCGCCAAGCTGAAGACCGAGACCTACTCGACCTATTCCAGCTACTCGCTGGCGATCGTGCCGATGTTCATCCTGATGGGCCATTTCGCGACCCTGGGCGGCATGAGCCAGGCGCTGTTCAAGGCGGCCGAGGCATTCCTGGGTCACCGCAAGGGCGGCGTCGCAATGGCGGCTGTTGGCGCGTGTGCGGGCTTCGGCTCGATCTGCGGGTCGTCGCTGGCAACCGCGGCCACCATGAGCCAGGTCGCGCTGCCGGAACTGCGCCGCTATGGCTATTCGGGCGGGTTTTCCACGGCCACGCTGGCCGCGGGCGGCACGCTGGGCATCCTGATCCCGCCGTCGGTCATCCTGGTGATCTACGCCATCCTGACCGAGCAGAACATCGCCAAGCTGTTCCTGGCCGCGTTCATTCCGGGCATCCTGGCGGCGATCGGCTACATGATCACGATCTCGATCTACGTGCGTATCCACCCCAAATCGGCCGGCGTGCGTGAGCCGCAGCCGATGTCGGAACGGATCCAGGCGCTGATCGACGTGTGGCCGGTGATGCTGGTGTTCCTGTCGGTCGTCGGCGGTATCTACCTGGGCATCTTCACCCCGTCCGAGGGTGCGGCAGTTGGCGCCTTTGGCACCGGTCTGATCGCGCTGATCAACGGCGGCCTGACCAAGCACACGCTGATCGAAAGCTTCATCGCCACCGCACGCGGCACCGGCATGATCTTCTTCATCGTTCTGGGTGCCGGGTTCTACAACGGCTTCCTGGCGCAAAGCCAGGTGCCGCAGGCGCTGTCGGAATACGTGGTCGGACTGGGCCTGAGCCCGTGGATCGTGCTGTCGCTGATCCTGGTTCTGTACCTGATCTTTGGCTGCGTGATGGATTCGCTGTCGATGATCCTGCTGACGGTTCCGATCTTCTTCCCGATCATCTCGGCGATGGATTTCGGCATGACGGCAGAAGAGGTCGCGATCTGGTTCGGCATCATCGTTCTGATCGTCGTCGAGGTCGGCCTGATCACGCCACCCGTGGGGATGAACCTGTTCGTCATCAACTCGATGGACCGTCTGACCCCGATGGTCGAGACCTACAAGGCGGTGATGTACTTTGTCGCCTCGGACATCGTGCGGGTGATGCTGCTGGTCGCCTTCCCGTCGATCACGCTGTTCCTTGTCCGCATCCTGCACTGACAAGGCTATGATATAGCGACAGAAAAACAGACGCCCCGGCCATTCGGTCCGGGGCGTTTTCTTTGTGTGATCCGCCGTACGGGACCGCATGAATCTTTTGACTCGGGCTGCGAATATAGCTATAGAACATAACTAATAGTGGAGATAGCAATGACTGACACCGAAATCCTCAAGGTCGAGATGAAGGGCGACATCGCCGTTGTGACGATGAACCGCCCCGGCAAGCGCAACGCGATGAACGATCAGCTGCTGGCTGCGCTGGACGGGTTTTTCTCGAACCCGCCCGCCGAAGCCAAAGTCGTCGTTCTGACGGGTGTGGACGGGCATTATTGCTCGGGTCTGGACCTGAGCGAGCACGTCGCCCGCGATGCCGAGGGCACGATGCGCCACTCGCGCAACTGGCACGGTGTCATGGACAAGATCCAGTTCGGCGGCCTGCCGGTCGTGTCGGCCATGTTCGGCGCGGTGATCGGTGGCGGGCTGGAGCTGGCGACCTCGACCCATGTGCGGATCGCTGAACCCTCGACCATTTTTCAGCTGCCCGAGGGGCGGCGCGGGATCTACGTCGGCGGCGGCGCATCGGTGCGCGTGGGCCGTATCCTGGGCGCGGACCGCATGACGGAAATGATGCTGACCGGCCGTAAATACGGCGCGGACGAGGGCCTGGCCCTGGGTCTGGCGCATTACTCGGTCGGTGAAGGCGAGGCGCTGGAACTGGCGATGGACCTGGCCGGCAAGATCGCCAAGAACGCGGGCATGTCGAACTACGTCATGATCCACGCCCTGGCCCGGATCGAGGACATGTCCAAGCAGGACGGCCTGTTCACCGAAAGCCTGTGCGCGGCGCTGACCCAGACCAGCCCGGACGCTCAGGAGGGCCTGCGCGCCTTCCTGGAGAAGCGCACCCCGACCTTCCGGTAACGTCCCATGGTGCGCAAAACCGCTGACAAACCCGAAGAAACGCCCGAGCAGGCCGGCCCCCTGGACCGGCACCTGCGCGACTATGCCGGGTACAACATCAAGCGCGCGTCCAACATCATGCAATCCAACGCCGCCAAGGCGTTGGACCCCTACGGGCTGCGCATCACGACCTTTTCGGCGCTGTGCGTGATCGTGGACAACCCGGACGTGACCCAGTCGCAACTGGCCGCCGCGCTGAACATGGAACGCTCGAACACGGTGCTGATCATCGACTCTCTGGAAGAGATCAACCTGATCGGTCGCTTCCGCGTCCCCACCGACCGTCGATCCTATGCCCTGCGCGCGACGCTGGCCGGGATCAAGCGGCGCGACGCCGCCGCGCGGGCCCTGGCCAAAGCCGAGGAGGAACGGCTGGTCAATCTGAGCCCCGAAGAACGTGCCCAGCTGGCAGATCTGCTGCGCCGCATCGACCCCCTGGATTGAGGAGATCCACCCAAATGACCGACCAGATTACCGCCCCCCATGACGTGCTGACCGAGACTCGTGCGGACGGCACTCTGATCTTGCGGTCCTCGCACAAGCTGGGGCCCGTCGCCAAAACCACCGGCGAATGGCTGCACAAATGGGCCGAAAAGACCCCCGACGCGGTGCTGATCGCGGAACGCAGCGGGCCGGGCTGGCGCGAAGTGACCTATGCGCAGGCGCTGAAGGCCGTGCGCAACATCGGCGCGTGGCTGCTGTCCAAGGGTTATGACAAGAAGGGCCCGGTCGTCGTGATGTCCGGCAACTCGGTCGATCACGCGTTGCTGGCGCTGGCCACGCAATATGTCGGTATGGCCAGCGTGCCGGTGGCCGAGCAATACTCGCTGATCCCCGGCGCGCATGACCGCCTGCTGTACATCATCGAAAAGGTCCGCCCGGGCCTGCTGTTCGTCGATGACGCAGGCCGCTACAAGGACGCCGTCGCGATGGAGGCGCTGGCCGACTTCGACATCCTGGCCTCGGCCACCGAAGGCGCCCCGCGCGACGTGATCCCCTTTGCCGAGGCGCTGGCCGGTGCCGACGTGGACGTGGACGCCGCCCATGCAGCCGTGGCCCCCGATACGCTGGCAAAGATCCTGTTCACCTCGGGCTCGACCTCGCACCCCAAGGGCGTGATCACCACGCACAAGATGATGTGCGTGAACCAGACCCAGATCGCGGATGCCTTCCCGGTGCTGCGCGCCCGTCCCCCGAAAATCCTGGACTGGCTGCCCTGGAACCACGTGTTCGGCGGCTCGCACAACTTCAACATGATGCTGGCCAATGGCGGCGCGATCTATATCGACGACGGCAAGCCGACCGATGCGCTGTTCCCCCGCTCGCTGGAGAACATGAAGATGCACACCGGCACACTGGCCTTCAACGTGCCCGTCGGTTTCGCCCGTCAGGTGGCCGCACTGAAAGCCGACCCCGAGCTGCGCAAGAAGTTCTTCACCGGTCTGGATTTCACCTTCTACGCCGGCGCCTCGCTGCCGCAGGAAATCTGGAAAGCCCTGGGCGACATGGCGACCGAAGTCACCGGCAAGGTGCCGCTGATGGTGTCCAGCTGGGGCATGACGGAAACCGCGCCCGCCACGCTGATCGTGCATGAGCGGGTCGAGCGCTCGGGCATCATCGGCGTGCCGGTCCCGGGCGCCGAGATCAAGCTGATCCCCGACGACGACGCCCGCTATGAACTGCGCTGCAAGGGCCCCAACATCATGCCCGGCTATTTCGAGGACCCCTCGAAAACCGCCGAAAGCTTCGATGACGAGGGCTACCTGATCACCGGCGACGCGGTGAAGTTCGTGGAGCCCGGCAATGCCGATCGCGGCCTCAGCTTCGACGGTCGCATCTCGGAAGACTTCAAGCTGACCTCGGGCACCTGGGTGCGCTGCGCCTCGCTGCGTGGCCAGCTGATGACCGCGCTGGACGGCGTGATCGGCGATCTGGTGATCACCGGCCAGGACCGCTCGGAAATCGGCGTGATGCTGTTCCCGACCCCGCCGCACGCCGGCAAGGCCGGGGAAATCGTCACCGACCCCGCGATCGTCGACAAGGTCCGCGCCGCGCTGACCGCGCTGGCCGAGCACGCCACCGGCAGCTCCACCCGGATCGGCCGCGCGCTGGTCCTGGCCGAGCCCCCCTCGCTGACCGACCACGAGATCACCGCCAAGGGCAACCTCAACGTCCGCAAGGTGCTGTCGCGCCGCGCCGACCTGGTGGCCCGGATCTATGACGACGCCGACCCGGATGTGATCCGCGTCTAAGGCTTCTTTCTGATCGAAATACTCCCGCCGGAGGCGTCCCAACCCCGCCACCGGCGCCACGCTGAAAAGGATAAGAACATGGTGGATATCACCAAAGTCCGCGCCCTCGACTTCCACACCCACGCCGAGGAACCCTGCGGCTGCCACGCCGATGACGGTTATGACGATCTGCAAACCACGATGGCGAAATACTTCGGCGCGCCGTGGACGCACCCGCCGACCATCCAGCAGACCGCCGCGCATTACCGCGAACAGAACATCGCCGCGGTGATCTTCCCGGTCGATGCCGAACGCGAAACCGGCTACCGCCGCTACAAGAACGAAGAAGTCGCCGCGCTGGCCGCGGAAAACGACGACGTGCTGATCCCGTTTGCCTCGATCGACCCGTGGAAGGGCAAGATGGCCGCCCGCGAAGCGCGCCGCCTGATCAAGGATTTCGGCATCAAGGGCTTCAAGTTCCACCCGACGATGCAGGGCTTCTACCCCAACGACCGCATGGCCTATGAGCTGTACGAAGCCATCGCCGAAGAGGGCGGCATCGCGCTGTTCCACACCGGCCAGACCGGCGTTGGTTCGGGCATGCCCGGCGGCAACGGGATGCGTCTGAAATACTCGAACCCGATGTACATGGATGACGTGGCGGTGGACTTCCCCGACATGAAGATCATCCTCGCGCACCCGTCCTTCCCCTGGCAGGAAGAGGCGCTGTCGGTCGCGACCCACAAGCCCAACGTCTACATCGACCTCAGCGGCTGGTCGCCCAAGTATTTCCCCGACATCCTGGTGAAATACTGCAACGGCCTGCTGAAGAAGAAGGTCCTGTTCGGCTCGGACTGGCCGATGATCACCCCCGAACGCTGGCTGGCCGATTTCGAGAAGATCGCGATCAAGGACCACCTGCGCGAAGACATCATCAAGAACAACGGCGCCCGCCTGCTGGGCCTGATGTAATCACCGCGCACCGGCGCGAATGACCCGCCCCGTCAGGGGCGGGGACTGCCCCTTTTTGCCCTTTGAAAGGACATGCCATGAAACCCTTTGCGGCCCCTGTCGACGACATTCTCTTCACGCTGGAACATGTGGGTGGCGCGGCTGCCCTGCCCGAATGGGATGGCGATCTGACCCGCGAGATCACCCAGGCCTTCGCCGCCTTCGCCGAGGGCGAGATCGCCCCGCTGGACGAGACCGGCGACAAGCAGGGCTGCCGTCTGGTCGATGGCCGCGTGGTCATGCCCGACGGGTTCAAGGAGGTCTACGCCGCCTATGCCGAACAGGGCTGGCCCGCGCTGACCATCGCCGAGGAATATGACGGCCAAGGTCTGGGCGGGGTCGCGCTGGCCTGTATCTCGGAAATCTACACCGGCGCCAACCACGCGCTGGAGATGGTCACCGGTCTGGTCCCCGGCGCCGTGCGGACGCTGATGGATTTCGGCACCGACGCGCAAAAGGCGGCCTTTATCCCGCGCATGGCCTCGGGCGAGTGGCTGTCGACCATGTGCCTGACCGAACCGGGCGCGGGCTCGGACCTGGGGCGCATCCGCACCCGCGCGGTGCAGGACGGCGACGCGTGGAAGATCACCGGCGAGAAGATTTTCATCTCGGGCGGCGATCAGGACATGTCGCAGGGCATTTTCCATCTGGTTCTGGCCCGCACCGGCGAGGCTGACAGCGGCGTGAAGGGCCTGTCGCTGTTCGCCTGCCTGTCCGATCTGCCCGACGGCAGCCGCAACCCGATCACCGTCACCCGGATCGAGGAAAAGATGGGCCTGCATGCCTCGCCCACCTGCCAGATGGCGTTTGACGGCGCGCATGCCGAGCTGGTCGGCCGCGAAGGCGAGGGCCTGCGGGCCATGTTCACCATGATGAACCACGCGCGGATTCAGGTGGCGCTGCAAGGCGTGGCGCATTCGACCCGCGCCCATGACATCGCCGCCGCCTACACCGCCGAGCGCGTGCAGGGCCGTGGCCCGGACGGCAAGCCGGTGACGCTGGACCAGCACACCGACGTCAAGAACATGCTGGCCGAGATGCGCGCGCTGTCGCTGCTGGGCCGTGGCATCTGTCACTTGGCCGTGGTCGAGCTGGAAAAGGGCGAAGACCCGATGCTGGTCGAGTTCCTGACCCCGATCGCCAAGCATTTCTGCACCGAAGCGGGGTCTCGCGCGGCGGATCTGGGCATCCAGTGCCTGGGCGGCTACGGTTATCTGCAGGAATACCGGGTCGAGCAGGTCTGGCGCGACTCGCGCATCACCCGCATCTACGAAGGGGCCAGCGGCATTCACGCGCTGACTCTGGCGACGCGCCTGCTGCAGGGCAATGCCGCCGTCGCGGCGGATCGCTTTGCCGCTTTTGCCTCTGACAACGCGCCCGAGGGTGCCGTGGCCCTGTGGACCCGCGCCCGCGAAGCGATGGCCAAGACCGACGCCCCCGCCGATTTCGCGGCCGATTTCATGGGCCTGTCGGAATGGGTGCTGCTGCGCGCGCTGGCCCCGCGTTTTGCCGCGCATCCCGGTGCCGCACAGATCGCGCAGTTCCTGAAACGGACCGAGTATCTGGGCGCCGTCCTGTCGGACCGCATCTGCGGCTGATCTACCGGACCAGAGAAACGACAAGGCCACCCAGCGGGGTGGCCTTTTTCGTGTTTTCAAAGATGAGTGGCTCAGGCACCTTTTGACATAGGTCAAAGTGTCCGACGGTTTCGTATGCGAAGCATTGCATATCAAAGACGGATGCGTGTTTAGGGAAGGACTCGCAGATGAGTGACGCAACTCAGGCTCAGGCGACCAATCGGCTGGAGCATTACCCGGTGACGTTTTTCTCGACGATCATGGGGATGACGGGGCTGGCACTGGCCCTGCACGCCGCAGATACCGCGTGGGGGTTCGGGCATATGCCCGCCAAGGCGGTGTATTTCGTGGCGATGGCCATGTTCGTGCTGGTCTCGGTGTTCTACCTGGCCAAGGCGGCCAAGTACCCGCAGGCCGTCCGGCACGAGTGGAACCACCCGGTGCGGCTGGCGTTCTTTCCGGCAATCTCGATTTCCCTGCTGCTGCTGGCGGCTGCCAGCCTGACGCAGGCCCCTGCGATGGCCGCGCCGTTGTGGTGGGCCGGGATGGCGCTGCAGGGCGTGCTGACGATTGCCGTGGTTTCGGGCTGGATCGGCGCGCGTGCGTTCCAGACCGGGCACCTGAACCCCGCGTGGTTCATCCCGGCGGTGGGCAACGTGATCGTGCCGATCGCTGGCGTCCCGCTGGGTCACCCCGAGATCAGCTGGTACTTCATGTCCGTCGGCCTGATCTTCTGGGTCGTGCTGATGACGCTGGTCGTGAACCGGCTGATCTTTCACGATCCGCTGCCGGGCCGGTTGCAGCCGACGCTGGTGATCCTGATCGCTCCGCCCGCGGTGGGGATGGTGGCTTGGGTTCGGCTGGTGGGTGATGTCGACAGCTTTGCGCGCATCCTGCTGAACGGGGCCTACCTGTTCACGCTGATCGTGGCCGTGCAACTGCCGCGCATCGTCAAGCTGCCCTTCGCCATGAGCTTTTGGGCGCTAAGCTTTCCCTTCGCCGCCGTGACCATCGCCAGCTTCACCTATGCGGCCAAGACCGGCAGCGTCGCGCATCACTATCTGGGGACGGGGTTGCTGGCCGTGTTGGTGGTGATCATCGCCGCGCTGGTCGCGCGCACCGCCAAGGCGATGGCCGCCGGAGAGGTCTGCGTACCTGAATGACAGCATACGTGAGCGACGGATTCCTTCCCTGACGATGGCGCTCATGTACCGGGGCCGTGCCAAGTCTGTCTGGCGCGGCTCCTTTTATCTGTCGCGCCGGGCCAGCGCGAAGCCCCCAAAGCCCGAGATCAGGATGACCGCCAGCCCGGATAGGCTGATCGCGTCGGGCCAGTCGTTGAACACCAGCACGCCCAGACCGGCGGCGGCGATCAGCTGGAAATAGATCAACGGAGCCGAGATCGTGGCCGGGGTGGTCCGGTTGATGACCACCAGCAAGAAGTTCCCGAAGGCCGAGGCCAGCGCGCTGAGCAGCACCAGCGCCCAGATCGACAGGGAGCCTGCGTCGGGCAGGTGGGTCAGACCCAGCGGGGCCAGCAGGACCGTGCCGATCAGCAATTGCGCGGTCAGCAGAAAGCGGGGGCGGTAGGCGCCGGCCAGCCAGCGGGTGGCGGCCAGGTAGCTGCCGTAGCAGCAGCCGGCCAGCAGCGCGAACAGCATCCCCGTGCCCATGTCCAGACTGGGCTGGACCACCAGAATGACGCCCGCAAAGCCCAGCCCCAACAGCGCGGTGCGGGCGCGGGTGACACGCTCGTTCAGCAGCAGGACGGCCAGCGCGTAGGCGACGACGGGGCCGATGAAGAACGCGCCGTAGACGTTGGCGATGGGCTCGGTCCGCAGGGCTGTCAGGATCGAGGAAATCCCCCCCGCGATAAAGGCCGCCCGCAGGATCACGCGCCAGTTCAGCAGCTGAGGCAGTTCGGCGCGCTGCATCCCGGACAGGGGCAGCAGCAGGACTGCGGCCAGCGCGAAACGCGACCAGGCGATGAAGAAGGGGCTGATGCCGTCCTGGGTCAGCAGCTTGCCCGCCGCGTCACCGACCACGATCGAGGTCGTGGCCAGACAGATCAGAAGGATGACCCTGACGGGAACAAGGGGGGGCATGGCGGCTCCGGGGTGGTGATGCCCTTGGGGTATCTGTCCCGCGCCGCCTTGCCAAGCGGGAACGCGCCCCGGTCGGGGCGCGCTGTTGGTTCAGGCCGAATGTCAGGCCGGACGCAGGCCCAGCATGTCGCGCGCTTGTGCCGCGGTGGCGACGGGGCGCTCGTACTTCTCGCACAGGTCGACGACGCGCTGGATCAGGGCCGCGTTCGATGGCGCCAGATGGTTGCGATCCAGACGGATGTTATCCTCCAGCCCCGCGCGGGCATGACCGCCCGAGGAGACGGCCCACTCGTTGATCGTGATCTGGTCCTTGCCGATCCCGGCGGCGCACCATTCGCTGTCGGGCAGCAGGCGCTGCATGGTCTTGATGTAGTAATCGAACACGTCGCGATCCACGGGCATGGCGTTCTTCACGCCCATCACGAATTGCACATAGGGGCTGTCGACCAGCCGCCCGTCCGCATACATGCGCGCGGCCTGATGGATGTGCGACAGGTCGAACGCCTCGATTTCCGGGCGGATGCCGTAGGTTTTCATTTCCGAGGCCAGCCAGTCCACCAGATCCGGCGGGTTCTCGTAAACGCGGGTGGGGAAGTTGTTCGACCCGACCGAGAGCGAGGCCATGTCGGGCCGCAACGGCAGCATCCCACCGCGCGTCTGCCCGGCACCCGAGCGCCCGCCGGTCGAGAACTGGATGATCATGCCAGGGCAGTGCTTCTCCAGCCCTTCTTTCAGCCGGGCGAATTTCTCGGGGTCCGAGCTGGGGGTCTGTTCGTCGTTGCGCACATGGGCGTGGCAGATGGTGGCGCCGGCCTCGAACGCCTCTTGCGTGGATTCCACCTGTTCAGCGACGGTGATCGGAACGGCAGGGTTGTCGGCCTTGGTCGGCAAGCTGCCCGTGATGGCGCAGCAGATGATGCAGGGTTTGGTCATGGGGATTCCTGTGGCGCGTAATTTGATTGACATTGACACATATCGTTACGTCAAGGCAAGGCTACACAGTGGCAATCGGGGTCAGAGGCGAGCCCACCGCACCCGGCAACCGCAACGGCGGCGCGGTCAGCAAAAAGCGCGCCCGCCCCTGCGCGCGCAGATGCGCGGCCAGCGGGGTCAGGTGCCACAACTCGCCCAGATGGACGCCCAGCTTGAACAGGCAATGCTCATGCAGCGGCAGGATCGAGCAGCAGGCATCGCCGGGTTTGGCGGGATAGGCCTCGACCGCGTAATTGTCGGCGATCAGGGCGGACAACCCACTGTCGGTGATCCAGTTCAGCAAGGCGCCGTCACGGCCATCCAGAACACAGCAGGAATTGTGCAGGCGATCCTTGTCCGGCTGGCGGTTCATGCCCAGAACCACATCGGCGAAACCGGTGTGCAGACAGACCATGTCCCCCTTTGTGACCTCGACGCCGTCCGCGTCCATCACGCGCATCAGATCGTCGTAGGAAACATGGCGGAAGGCGTCCCCGAAATGGTGGCGCAGGTCGATCAGCACGGCGCGGCCCTGCACCCCGTGAGCGGCCATATTCTCGATCCCCAGACGCAGGGCCTGACTGCCGGTCTCGTCCGCCTGCACGTCCTCACCCGCGCGGAACCCGTTGTAATAGACCGCGCGCGGAGTGCCCGAACCATCCACGTCGAACATGCCGCCGACATGGCTCAGCCCGTCCCACTGGCTGGAATATTGCAGATGCAGGATCGCTAGATCGTCGCAAATCACGTCGGTATGGCCGGCGATTTCACGGTTGAAAAAGGCGATGCCGTTGCCCTCGGTCGGGCGCAGGATCGGTGGGTGACGGCGCGCGTTCAGCCCGTTTCCACCCGGAAAATCCAGCGGCAGGGACAGGCAGAACGTGCGCCCCTCGCGCACCTCGGCCACGCCCTCGCGCACCTTTTCGGGGGTTATCAGGTTCAAACGGCCCAACTGGTCGTCTGGCCCAAAATCGCCCCAGGTCGAGCCCTTGGGGCGGTGTGTCCAACGCGGATTATTCATGACGGTCTCCTCTCTCCCGAGGAGCAGCCTAGCCAGCCTGGTCCCACGCCCGCAACTTCTTCTTTTTCCAAATATCCCCGCCGGAGGCACGGAAAATCACGGATTTTCCGTTCAAAATTCCGTCCCGGAATTTTTCCCGCCCAAAACGAAACGCGGCCCCAAATCAGGGGCCGCGTCATGTCTTCAAATGTCAGCCAGATCAGCCCAGCAGGCGGCGGGCGATCACTTGGGCCTGAATCTCGGCTGCACCTTCAAAGATGTTCAGGATGCGCGCGTCGCACAGGATGCGGCTGATCTTGTATTCCAGCGCGAAACCGTTGCCGCCGTGGATCTGCAGGCCGGTATCGGCGGCTGCCCAGGCCACGCGGGCGCCCAGCAGCTTGGCCATGCCGGCCTCAAGGTCGCAGCGGTGGCCGTGGTCTTTTTCCCAGGCCGAGAAATAGGTCAACTGACGCGCGACCATGATCTCGACCGCCATCATCGCCAGCTTGCCCGACACGCGGGGGAAGTTGATCAGCGACTTGCCGAACTGCTTGCGGTCCTGCGCATATTGCATCGCCACGTCCAGCGCCGATTGGGCCACGCCGATGGCGCGGGCGGCGGTCTGGATGCGGGCGGCTTCAAACGTTTTCATTAGCTGCTTGAAGCCTTGGCCTTCTTGTCCGCCCAGCAGGTTTTCGCCCTTCACATGGAAGTTGTCGAAGCCCAGCTCGTACTCTTTCATGCCGCGATAGCCCAGAACCTCGATCTCGCCGCCGGTCATGCCTTCGGTCGGGAAGGGGTTCTCGTCGGTGCCGGGGATCTTTTCGGCCAGGAACATCGATAGGCCCTTGTGGTCCGTGGTGTTCGGGTCGGTGCGGGCCAGCAGGGTCATCACGTGGGTCCGTGCGGCGTGGGTGATCCAGGTCTTGTTGCCGGTCACTTTGTAGTCGCCGTTCGCGTCCTTGACGGCGCGGGTGCGCAAGCTGCCCAGATCCGAGCCGGTGTTGGGTTCGGTGAACACGGCGGTCGGCAGGATTTCAGCGGCCGCGATCTTGGGCAGCCAGTAGGCCTTTTGCTCGTCGGTGCCGCCGCCTTCGATCAGCTCGGCCGCGATTTCAGAACGGGTGCCCAGCGAGCCGACGCCGATATAGCCGCGCGACAGTTCTTCGGACACCACGACCATCGAGGCCTTGGACAGGCCGAACCCGCCGTATTCCTCGGGGATCGTCAGGCCGAAGACGCCCATTTCAGCCAGCTCTTCGATGATTTCCATCGGGATCAGCTGGTCCTGCAGGTGCCATTCATGCGCGAAGGGTTCGACCTTTTCGACAGCGAAGCGGCGGAACTGCTCGCGGATCATCTCCAGCTCTTCTTCGAGGCCCGTGGCGCCCACGGTGATGTTGGCCGAATGCTCTTGCATCAGCTCGACCAGGCGGGTGCGGGCGGCCTGGGTGTTGCCCTTGGCCATCAGGGTCTGCACTTCGGCGCATTGGAAGGGCGCCAGCGCGTCCCAGCCCAGGCCCATGTCGGCCAGGCGGAACATCTCGTTCTGGCTCATCGGGATGCCGCCTGCGATGTGGTGCAGGTATTCGCCGAATGCGATTTGCAGGATCAGCTGCTCGGTCTCGTTGAACTTGCCGTCGTCCTTGATGCGCAGGGCCCAGTTCTGCATCTGGCGCAGCGATTCCACGTAGGTGGCCAGCCAGGACAGGCCGTGCACGGCGCTTTGGTTGGCTTCGATCAGGTCGGCCGAAACGCGGCCATCGGTGCTGACCATGCCGCGCAGCGTGGTGGTTGCGGTTTCCAGCACAGCCTCGGCCGGGGCGATCGACGCCGCGGTCAGCGTCAGAAGATCGGGAAGAATGATCGGGTTGGTCATCGCGTATTCCTGTCCTGTGGAGACATGATTCATATCTTAACTTTCATCCGCCCCTCCCTAGCCATTTCGCAAGTGCAGCGCAACAAAAATACGTTTGATTGCTGGGAAGTGTACTAAAGTTGCGGGTAAAAATTTTGCAATGCAGCACCCACAGAAGGTGTTATGCACGCCTCATGGAAGTGTTTTTCTCAGATATGACGCCGCTGACTTTGGCGCTGTGCCTGATGGTGGCGCTGGTGGCTGGCGTAATCAAGGGCATGGTCGGATTTGCCATGCCAATGGTCATGGTTTCCGGCCTTTCGAGCATTGTCGGGGCGGAATGGGCGCTGGCGGGGCTGATCCTGCCGACGGTGCTGACCAACCTGTGGCAGGCGTTGCGGCAGGGGCGGGCAGCGGCCTGGGCCTCGGTCAAGCGATTCCGGGTGTTCCTGCTGTGCGGCTTCGTCACGCTGGTGGCCAGTGCACAGCTGGTGCGGGTGCTGCCCGCGAACGTGCTGCTGCTGATGATCGGGGTGCCGGTGGTGATCTTCGCACTGATCCAGCTGTTCGGGGTCAAGCTGCGCCTGCGCGAAGACGGTCATCACGTGGTCGAGGCCGGGATCGGCGGCTTTGCCGGGTTCATCGGCGGGATGTCTGGGATCTGGGGGCCGCCCACGGTGATGTACCTGACGGCGATCAACACGCCCAAGCGGGACCAGATGCGCATTCAGGGCGTGATTTATGGGCTGGGGGCTGTGGCGCTGCTGGGCGCTCATGTCGGATCGGGCGTGATGCGGGCGCAGACGCTGCCGTTCTCGGTGGCGCTGCTGGTGCCGGCACTGGCGGGGACATGGCTGGGATTCCAGGTCCAGGATCGCATCGACCAGGCCGCATTCCGCAAGGCGACGCTGGTCGTACTGATGGTGGCCGGTCTGAATTTGATCCGGCGCGGGCTGACGGGCTGAACGCCCGTCAAAAGCCTCAGGCGGCGGGGGTGTAGTTCGCCACCGCGTCGATGAACGAGCGGATCTGGGTCTTCAGACGCTCATCCTTGATTTTCGAGATCGTGCTGGCGATGCGTGCGGTTTCTTCGTCGATGACGGGGCCGCCGTTTTCCTCGGCTTCGCCCAGACCGTCAAAGAAATACGACGGCGGCACGTTCAGGATGCGCGAAATCTCGAACAGCTTGCTGGCCGAAATGCGGTTGCGGCCCAGCTCGTACTTCTGGACTTGCTGGAACGAGATATCCAGGCCCTTGGCAACATCTGTCTGGGTCAGACCCCGCAACACGCGCAGGTTCTTGAGCTTTTTGCCGACATGTTCGTCTACAGGGTGTGACATGGGGTCCTTCCACTATCTATTGTCACATTCAGCAATACGAAATCTAGTCTTGCGATCAATCCGTTACATGTTGCAACTTTAGGTATACGCATTTACCCCTGATGGGTGATTTATTTACCATGCGGTCGGGAATTTCGGATAGGGTAAGGGGGCGAAAGTGGGTAAGCCCTTGCTCAGTAACGATATGTGGGCTTAGTTTTCACGAGTTGGCCGTTCGGGAGGCGGCTTTTTCATGGTGAAAAACCAACAGTCTGGTTTGTTGT
This sequence comes from Thalassobius vesicularis, assembly GCF_004799325.1. GTDB lineage: Bacteria > Pseudomonadota > Alphaproteobacteria > Rhodobacterales > Rhodobacteraceae > Thalassobius > Thalassobius vesicularis. The sequence goes on along the minus strand of NZ_SSMD01000001.1, from coordinate 202,296 downwards.
TTGAACTATTGCGCTCGTTTGTGACGTTGGCGCACACGCTAAATTTGTCTCGCGCGGTGCGCGAACTCGACTCGACTCGCCAGACAGTCAGGCGCCACATCAACATCCTGGAAGAGTTCAAAGGCGAGCCGTTGTTCGGCCTTGAGGACCGCCAGTACTACCTGACCGATGCCGGACGACGCGCACTGCGCGAGGCGGAAACCCTGCTGGCCCGGGGCGAAGCGTGGATGAACAACGAATCCGCGCATATCGACGGGCTGTTCCATGTCTCGCAGCACGAACCGGAACGGAACTGGGAGTTTTTCCTGCAGCAACAGCCGGTCTCGTCGATCTGGACGGGCAGCTCGGGGTTGCTGAAGCGCGGGCTGAAATGCTGGGCCGAAGCCGAGGGGCAACTGGAGCACGAGGCCTTTCAACTGATCCGCCCCTACCTGATGGTGTTCCGTCGCTTCGACGAAGACTGGGTGTGTAGCGAGGTGGGCAGCAAATCGTCCTACGCCACGTGGTACGGCTGGGCGTGGGAACGCAGCGCGGTCGGGCGCTCGGTGCCGGGGCTGCCGGGCGGGTCTTCGCATGCGGTGCTGCTGGCGCAACCGTTCGAGGACGTCCGCGCCACACAGGGTCTGCGCTATGATCATGTGCACACGCTGATGTCGCGGGGCGAGGGCGATACGCAGCATCCGATCAGCTACAAGCGGCTGCTGATGGGCTGCCGCTACCCGGATAACAGCTTTGCCTTGGCCTCGTTGGTCGAGCGTAGCTACGACCTGACGATCTTTGGCGTGGACGCAGACAAGATCCAATCCATGCCCGCTGACGAGGTGATGTCGGGCGAAGACCCTGCAATTGCGCTAAAATAACAAGGAAAAGACTCTTTCCCGCGTTTTGGTCATCCTGAGTGGACCTGCAACACAAAGGAGAGACCAAATGACCATTCACGACGTTTTCGATGGCGCCCGCTTACTGACCGAGGCCGCGTCGACGCTTCAGGCGAACCAGATTTTCCTGACCGTCGGGGACGACTTCGAGGAGTACGCCCGCATCGTTTCCGCCGGCCGTCCCGAACAGCCGCTGGGCCCGCCGTTTGACCCGGCAAAGCAATTTTTGCCTTCTGCCAGAGGTATTTGGGTGATAGGGCGCAATGCTCAGGGTCAGTTGGTCCATACTCAGGCGATGCGCCTTCTGGACCTGTGTGACCAGACTCTGGCGCGCTACATGAGCGCCCGTTTCGCCGAGTTCCCCCCGGGTGGTGTGGGCATCGACATGGACGGGTCGTGGTTCCGTCCGGGGCCGGGTGCAAAGCGAATCACTGGGCGCGCTTGCTACCACGGCGAGATGTGGGTGAAGGACGATGCGGCCTATCGCGGCCGTGGTCTGATCGATCATCTGGCGCGGTTTGCCTTTTTGACGGCGATGCTGCACTGGCAGCCGGATTTCGTGTTCGGATTCATGCTGCGTACCGTCGCCCGCCGCGGTCTGGCCGAGCGTGAGGGCTACATGCACTGCGACCCGTACTGCCTGAGCTGGAAGGTCGAGGGCCGGAATGAGCCGCTGGATTGCAACATGGTCTGGATGGACATCGAAGACATCCGCCACGTGATCCACGTCCCTCTGGAGCAGCGCGTCCCCGTCGCCGCCTGACCCTGGGGAGTGGGGGGTGAGCTAGCACACATAAACAAAACGCCCCGGCTGGGGGGCCGGGGCGTTTGTCAGATTATTCAGGAAAGCCTTAGCCGATTGCGGCGGCTTTCACGTCCTCGTCGATATGGGGGACGTATTGCTCGAAGTTCTTGGCGAACATCTGCACCAGCTTGGTCGCTTGCGCGTCATAGGCGGCGGCGTCAGCCCAGGTCTGGCGCGGGTCCAGCAGCTGGTCATCAACGCCGGGCACCGAGACCGGCACTTCGAAGCCGAAGTTTGCATCCTTGCGGAAGGTCGCATCGTTCAGCGAGCCGTCCAGCGCGGCGGTCAGCAGGGCGCGGGTGGCCTTGATCGGCATCCGCTTGCCGGTGCCGAAGGCGCCGCCGGTCCAGCCGGTGTTCACCAGCCAGCAGGTTGCGCCGTGCTTGGCGATCTTTTCGCGCAGCAGGTTGCCGTAAGCTTCGGGACGACGCGGCATGAAGGGCGCGCCGAAGCAGGTCGAGAAGGTGGGTTCGGGTTCCACGACGCCACGCTCGGTGCCGGGGGTCTTCGAGGTGAAGCCCGACAGGAAGTGGTACATCGCCTGTGCCGGGGTCAGCCGCGAGATCGGCGGCAGGACGCCATACGCGTCACAGGTCAGCAGGATGATGTTCTTCGGGTGACCGCCGGTGGCCGATGCCGACGCGTTCGAGATGTACTCGAGCGGGTAGGCGCAGCGCATGTTCTGAGTCAGCGACGAGTCTTCGAAGTCCAGTTCGAAGGTTTCTTCGTCATAGACCATGTTCTCGATCACGGTGCCGAACATCGAGCAGGTCGCGTAGATTTCCGGCTCGGCTTCGGCCGACAGGTTGATCGTTTTGGCGTAGCAGCCGCCTTCGAAGTTGAAGGTGCCGCGGTCCGACCAGCCGTGTTCGTCGTCACCGATCAGGGTGCGCGACGGATCGGCCGACAGGGTGGTCTTGCCGGTGCCCGACAGGCCAAAGAAAATGGCGGTGTCGACGGGGTTGTCGATCGCATGGTTGGCCGAGCAGTGCATCGGCATCACGCCACGATCGGGCAGCAGGTAGTTCAGCAGGGTGAACACCGACTTCTTGTTCTCGCCAGCGTATTCGGTGCCGCCGATCAGGATCAGCTTCTTGTCGAAGTTCATCGCGATGACGGTTTCGGTGCGGCAGTTGTGACGCTCGGGGTTCGCTTGGAACGACGGGCAGTTGATGACGGTGAAGTCAGCCAGGAAGGTGTCCAGCGCCGCGCGCTCGGGGCGGCGCAGCATGTGACGGATGAACAGGTTGTGCCAGGCCAGCTCGGTCACCATGCGGACGTTGATGGCATAGGCCGGGTCAGCGCCGCCGACCAGATCCTGAACGTAGTAGTCCTTGCCCTTCATGTGCTCCAGCATGTCGGCATAGAGCGCGTCAAAGCCTTCGGGCGACATGGCGCGGTTGTTTTCCCACCAGATGGTGTCGACAACGCTGTCGGTTTTGACGACGTGTTTGTCTTTCGGCGAACGGCCAGTGAATTTGCCGGTCGAAACCAGGAAGGCGCCGCCGTTACCCAGTTTGCCTTCGCCGTTCTTGAGCGCGGCTTCGATCAGCGCGGGCTCCATAAGATTGTAAAAGACATTACCCAGCCCTTCGATCCCCTGATCCTCAAGCTGGAAGTTCGGGTTTACCCGTCCAAATGCCATATTGCCAAGCTCCTGTAGCCGCGAAATCAGCGGCGTTGTCAGTATTTCGGTGCGGGCTCCCTCCCGCAGCGCGTCGGGAACATGCCCGATAGCGCGCCTCTTAACATGTCGCTTCCAGAGAAGAACAGGACGGTTTGGCGCAGTTAGCGCAACCAAATGAAGGTTAGCGCAATCACGGCGAATTTTGTCCGATGGCTGCGCCAGATGGGCCGCAAAACCGGCGAAAATTATGAAACCGTTGAGGAATCGCTTGCACAGTAAATGCGAAATCCAAGCTGATTCGCAGTTTGGGATTGATTGATCGGCGCAAACGACGTCATAATGTCGGGAAAATAAAAAGACAAAATCGAGCAGAATAAGGAATTCGCAGATGGCCAAAATCGCCCTCGTGGATGACGACAGAAATATTCTTACGTCCGTGGCAATGACTCTCGAGGCCGAAGGTTTCGAGGTTGAGACCTATAATGACGGGCAGTCGGCGCTTGATGCGTTCAACAAGAAACTGCCGGACATGGCAGTGCTGGACATCAAGATGCCCCGGATGGACGGGATGGACCTGCTGCAGCGCCTGCGCCAGCGGACGTCGATGCCGGTAATCTTCCTGACCTCGAAGGACGACGAGATCGACGAGGTTCTGGGTCTGCGCATGGGCGCGGACGACTACGTGAAGAAGCCCTTCAGCCAGCGCCTGCTGGTCGAACGCATCCGCGCGCTGCTGCGCCGGCAGGATGCGGTCGCGGGCGAGATCGTGGGTGACACCGAAGAAACCAAGGTGATGGAGCGCGGCGACCTGCGGATGGACCCGCTGCGCCATGCGGTGGCCTGGAAAGGTCAGGACGTGTCCCTGACGGTCACCGAATTCCTGCTGCTGCAGGCCCTGGCGCAACGCCCCGGTTTTGTGAAGTCGCGCGATCAGCTGATGGACGTGGCCTATGACGATCAGGTCTACGTCGACGACCGGACGATCGACAGCCACATCAAACGCCTGCGCAAGAAGATGCGGACGGTCGATTCCGAGTTTTCGGCTATCGAAACTCTGTATGGCATTGGCTACAGATATAACGAGGAATGATGGCTCTCGCTGAGGGGATTCATTTGCGGGACGCAGGCGGAAAACGCGATGGCGATGTCGTGTTGGGCGAGGAGTTTGTCGCCCCCGAAAGCACCGTCGAGAAGGAGCTGCGCGCACGGCGTGCGCGGCGTGGTTTTCTGACGCTGAACCGGTCGCCACTGACCCGCAAGATCATCACGTTCAACCTGATCGCCCTGAACATCCTGGTTGCCGGGGTGCTGTTGCTCAATTCCTCGCGGGACTCGTTGGTCGTGGACCGCGCCGACGCACTAATCGCGCAGGCCGAGCTGGTCTCGGACGTGATCGAAGCGCAGCTGCCCAAAGGGGCGCCGGTCAGCCTGGCCTCGGGTGATGGCGTCGACGTGGCAGCCACGCTGGAAGGGCTGGACCTGCGCAAGGGGGTCGAGGTTTACGTGTTCGACCAGCGCGGCGCGCTGATCTCCTCGGGTCAGGGCAAGGGCGTGATGCGGACCCGCAGCACGGATCAAGGCGGCTCGACGATCATTTCGGACGCGCTGGCAAAGATTTGGGAACGCTTCGACGTCCTGATCAACGGCCCGCGCGACCGCACAGCCATGCCGAATATCGAACAGCTGGTCAGCATGATGGTCAAACCGGCCGTCGCGGGTGGTGCACAGATCGAAACCGGACTGCAGACGGCCCAGGGCAGCTATTTTGCCGCCGCAACGCCGATTCAACAGGGCGATGCGACGGTTGGCGTGATCGCGCTGACCAGTGCGGCTGGGGAAATCGACCAACTGGTGCGCGGCGAGCGTGAGCGTATCCTGCAGATGTTCCTGATCGCCACGCTGGTGTCGATCGGGTTGAGCCTTGTGTTGGCCTCGACCATCACGAACCCGCTGGCCGACCTTGCGGCCGCCGCAGAACTTGGCGGCGCGCGCGACCGGCGCAGCCATGCCGCCGGACGCATCCGTATTCCCGATCTGACCGCGCGACCCGACGAAATCGGACGCTTGTCCGCCGCCTTGCGCGGGATGGTTTCGGCGCTTTATGACCGGATCGACAGCAACGAACAATTTGCCGCCGACGTCGCGCACGAAATCAAGAACCCGCTGGCCAGCCTGCGCTCGGCCGTGGGGACGATGCGCGTCGCCAAGCGTGACGATCAGCGTGAAAAACTGCTGGACGTGATCGAACATGACGTGCGCCGGCTGGACCGTCTGGTCAGCGACATCTCGAACGCGTCGCGTCTGGATTCCGAGCTGGTCAAGGAAGAGCAGGAAGGCTTCAACCTGCTGAAAATGATCTCGAATCTGGGCGAATACCTGGGCCAGCAGGCCGAGGAAAAGGGCATCGAGTTCATCATGGACATCCCCGATGCGCCGATTGCCATTCACGGTCTTGAGGCGCGGCTGGCGCAGGTTTTCGTGAACCTGATCACCAACGCGATCAGCTTCTGCGAGGATGGCGATGCGATCCGTGTCTGGGTTCGTCAGCGCGACAATCGCGTGCTGGTCGTGGTCGAGGATACCGGCCCCGGCATCCCGGAACAGGCGCTGACGAAGGTGTTCAAACGCTTCTACTCGGAGCGGCCCGAAAACCAGTTCGGCAACAACTCTGGTCTGGGTCTGGCGATTTCGAAACAGATTGTCGAAGCCCATGGTGGGGTGATCTGGGCCGAGAACATTCGGCCGACCGACGCCGACCCGACCTCGGAGCCGCTGGGCGCCCGTTTCGTGGTTGGCCTGCCGGTCTGACATGTCTGGCGACATCCTGCATGCCTCTGCGGTGGCCCTGAACGGGGCCGCCGTTTGCATTACTGGGGGCAGTGGGTCTGGCAAATCGGGACTGGCGTTGCAACTGATGGGCTATGGCGCACAGCTGGTGGCCGATGATGGTTGCCGGATCTGGGCGCAGGACGGGGCGCTGTGGGTGGACGCGGTGGACACGATCCAGGGGCGGATCGAGGCGCGGGGCATCGGCATTCTGAACGCGGCCGCTGCCGGGCCCACGCGTTTGGCTCTATGGGTCGATCTGGACCAAACGGAACCTCACAGACTGCCACCGCAGCGTGAAAAGGTTTGTCTGGGCGTTTCCCTTCCGATCGTCCACAATGCGCAGACGCAGCATTTTGCTGCGTCGATTCTCCAGTACCTCAGGGCAGGACGAAACGCCTGATTTCACGACGCAATGACCGAGCAGACCCCATCCCGCCCCAACAAACGCATCGTCCTGGTGACCGGCCCGTCGGGCGCCGGACGCAGTACGGCGATCCGCACGTTGGAGGATATGGGCTATGAGGCCATCGACAACCTGCCGCTGTCGCTGTTGCCACGCCTGCTGGAAGGGCCGCCGCTGAACAGCGATCTGGCGCTGGGGCTGGATGTGCGCAACCGGGATTTTTCGGTGAATGCACTGATCGAGACCATCGACCGCCTGTCCGACATGCCCGACATCCGGCCCGAAGTGCTGTATCTGGACTGCCGGCAAGACGTGCTGCTGCGCCGCTTTTCCGAGACGCGCAGACGCCACCCGATGGCTCCGGCCGAAAGCCCGGACCAAGGGATTCAGCGTGAATGCGACCTGCTGGTGCCGATCATGGCCCGCGCCGACATCCTGATCGACAGCTCGGAACTGACGCCGCACGACCTGAAGGCCGAGGTGGAGCGACTGTTCTCGGGAGAAAAGGGCACGCATCTGGCGGTGTCGGTGAACTCGTTTTCCTACAAGCGGGGCCTGCCGCGGGGCATGGACATGGTTCTGGACTGCCGGTTCCTGCGAAACCCTTATTGGGATGCCAGCCTGCGGGGCCTTGACGGGCGCTCGGGCGCGGTGGCGGACTATGTTGCGCAGGACGCGCGGTTCGACGGGTTTTTCCAACGTGTGCTGGACCTTGCGGAAATGCTGCTGCCCGCCTACCGGGACGAGGGCAAGGCGCATTTTGCCATCGGGTTCGGCTGTACCGGCGGTCAGCACCGCTCGGTCACAATGGCAGAAAAGCTGTCGAAGGCCCTTGCGGAACGCGGTTGGCAGGTGTCAACTAGGCACCGAGAAATAGAGCGGAAGGCCAATGCTGCGCCGCAGCCGCCGGGATTTGGGTCAGTGATCGCCAAGATGAAGGAAGACAACGCGTGATCGGTATCGTCATCGTCGCGCATGGAGGGCTGGCCCGGGAATACCTGGCTGCCGTCGAGCACGTCGTCGGGGCCCAGAACGGCATCCGGGCAATCGCGATAGAATCCGAACACGACCGTGGCCAAAAACAGCGCGAAATCTGCGAGGCCGCAGACGCGGTGGATCAGGGGCAGGGCGTTGTTGTCGTCACCGACATGTTTGGTGGCTCTCCGTCGAACCTGGCGCTGCTGGCCTGTCAGCCGGGCGGGCGCCGCATCATCTATGGGGCGAACCTGCCCATGCTCATCAAACTGGCCAAAAGCCGCCATCTGGACGTGGCCGACGCCGTGCGCGCCGCGACCGAGGCGGGACGCAAGTACATAGACAGCCAAAACATTTCCAAAGACTGATACCATGACCGACAGCATCACGCGCACCTTGCAGATCATCAACGTGAAGGGCCTTCATGCCCGCGCCTCGGCCAAGCTGGTCGAGGTGGTGGAAGGCTTCGACGCTCGCGCCGAGGTGTCGCGCGACGGCATGTCGGCCTCGGGCGACAGTATCATGGGCCTGCTGATGCTGGCAGCGTCCAAGGGAACCTCGATCGACGTGCGGACCTCGGGGCCGGACGCTGCGGCCTTGGCCGACGCGTTGGAGGCCTTGGTGGCCGACCGTTTCGGGGAAGAGATGTAAGCGCCAGCAGGCGCAACAAGGATGGGTCTGCTTCAGTGAAAGACAGTTCCGTGACCGACTCGCACCCCCAGGCAGAGCCGACGACCTATGACAGGCGCAGCCTGACCTATGCCAGCACGTTCGATAACAAGCTGACCGCGACGGTCATCAAGACGATCGAATGGATGAGCGGCAAGCTGACGATCCTGCGGATGGTCCGCAGGTTCGAAAAGCAGGGCGCCCCGACTGGTCAGGCGTTCTGGCGCGCGGCGCTGGACGTGATGGGCATCTCGCTGCAAACCCCGCAGGACCAGATCGACCGCATCCCGCTGGACGGGCCGGTTGTCGTCGTGGCCAACCATCCGCACGGGCTGACCGATGGCATGATCCTGGCCGATCTGGTCGGTCGTCGGCGCGACGATTACAAGATCCTGACCCGCGCCCTGCTGACCGGAATTGACGAGGTGGCGTCCTCGTACCTGATCCCGGTGCCGTTCCCGCACGAGGAAGACGCGCAGCGCAAGTTCGTGGAAATGCGCTCCGCCGCGATGGACGAGCTGAAACGCGGCGGGCTGATCTCGGTCTTTCCGTCGGGCGTGGTGATGTCGTCGAAAACCTGGTTCGGCCCGGCAGAGGAGGCGGAGTGGAACGTGTTTACCGCCCAGATGATCCGCCGTTCGGGGGCCAAGGTGGTGCCGATCTTTTTCCCGGGGTCGAACTCGCGCTGGTATCAGATCGCGAACCGGATTTCCCCAATCCTGCGGCAAAGCCTGCTGCTGCATGAGATCGTGCATAGCTGCAACAAGCCGCAGAAACCCGTTGTGGGCCATCCCCTGACCGACGCACAGATGGAGCGGTTGGCCAAGGATCCGCGCGGCTTCATGGCGTGGCTGCGCGAGCACACGCTGGCCTTGGGGCAGGACGCCCGGTAAGCCCGGGCGCCGCCGATCTTAGCGGGTGGGAACCGGCTCGTCGCCGTTGTAGTCGTAGAACCCGCGCTTGGATTTGCGGCCCAGCCAGCCGGCCTCGACGTACTTCACCAGCAGCGGGCAGGGGCGGTACTTGGTGTCCGACAGGCCGTCATACAGCACCTGCATGATCGACAGGCAGGTATCCAGACCGATGAAATCCGCCAGCTCCAGTGGACCCATCGGGTGGTTGGCGCCCAGCTTCATCGCGCTGTCGATCGAGGCAACGTCACCCACGCCTTCGTACAGGACATAGCAGGCCTCGTTGATCATCGGCACCAGAACGCGGTTCACGATGAAGGCCGGGAAGTCCTCGGACGAGGCGGCGGTTTTGCCCAGTTTGTGCACGATCGCCAGACACAGGTCATAGGTCTTTTGATCGGTGGCGATGCCGCGGATCAGCTCGACCAGTTTCATCACCGGGACCGGGTTCATGAAGTGCAGACCCATGAAACGTTCGGGGCGGTCGGTGCGGCTGGCCAGGCGGGTGATCGAGATCGAGGAGGTGTTCGTCGCCAGGATGGTGTGCGGCGCCAGGTGCGGCTGCAGGGATTCAAAGATGCCGCTTTTGACGGCCTCTTTCTCGGTGGCGGATTCGATGACCAGATCCAGCTGGCCCAGCTCCGCCAGCGCGGTGGTGGGACGGATCCGCGACAGGGCGTCTGCCTTGTCCGCTTCGCTCAGCTGGCCGCGATGCACCTGGCGTTCCAGGTTGCGGTCGATGGTGGCGATCGCGCGGTCCAATGCGTCCTGACTGATATCATTCAGCAAGACATCGAACCCCGCCGTGGCCATCACATGAGCAATACCATTGCCCATCTGGCCCGCGCCGATCACGCCAACTGATTTGATTTCCATGGGATGTTCCTTCTGCGGTTCGGGCGGACTGTTTCACGACCGCCGACATGCTGCAAGTGCAGCGTAACCGGCAATTGTTACTCAAATTTGCCGTTTAGCGAATTATCAAGGTCTGTCAGCGACTCTTGCCCTTGGGTGAAAACATGGTGGGTGAGATGACCTATGAACATAACGGGGCCGGTGCCCTGGACTATTTGGTATGCAATTACGGCCAGCAGCGGCTGCATTTTCGGGGTCCGGAACGTTCCCTGACGCAGCCGTACGCGGTTTTTATCGGCAGCACAGAGACTTACGGGAAGTTCGTGGCGCGCCCCTTTCCCGCGCTGGTCGAGGACATGATCGGGCTGACCAGCGTCAACCTTGGGGTCACCAACGCCGGGGTCGAGACGTTCCGCAGCGACCCCGCCGTGCTGGAGATCGCGCGAAAGGCGGAATACGTGGTGCTGCAGGCGATGGGGCCGCAGTTTGTTTCGAACGGATTTTACTCAGTTCATCCGCGTCGGAACGACAGGTTCATCCGTGCGACCGCTGCATTGCGGCAGCTTTACCCGTCGCTGGACTTCACGCAGTTCCATTTCGTGGGCCATCTGCTGGGTCAGTTGAAACGCGGGTCTCGGCGCAATTATGAGAAGGTCGCGGCAGAGTGTCGGCGGGCTTGGTTGACCTCGATGGTCACCCTGATCCGGCGGATTGACCGACCGACGCTGGTGCTGTGGATGCCGCAAACGCGGGCGGACCCGCTGTTGAACGACCGCCTGCTGCAACCCATCCAGAAACGCTGTGTGCAGGTGGTCGAGGCGCCGCTTTCCAATGACGGCTCTGACGACCGCACGGCAGGCATGGTCTTTGCCCCGATGGAGGCGTTTGCCGCGCGCGATCTGCCGAATCCGCTCATGCATGCGGCGATTGCCCAAAAAGTGGCGCAGGCGGCGCGGTCCAACGGCTTGGCCTGAGCGAACTTGCACAAGAAACAGGCAAAGCGCTCCCTGCTTGTGCGGCAAAGCGGCGTCCAACGTCGCGGCGCTGCTTGAGCCTGACAGGCAGTGGGGCCTACGCTTGGGCAAGGTCGACCTAAGCGGCTGATTGAACAAGAGATGTTTCCGATGATCCGGACATACCAGCCGGCAGATCGTTACCAGGTGGCCACGCTGATCGGCAATTGCTACGCGCGCAGCTACGAAGCGTGCCTGGTTGAGGCGCTGAGAGAGAACGGGGATGTCGCGGCAGAGTATGTCTGGGACAGCGACGATGGCCCGGACGGGCATATCTGCATGGCCCGCCACCTGTATCCTGACCGCTGGTTTATCCTGGCCACCGTCGCCGTCCGCCCCGAGAAACAAGGCGCAGGCATCGGCAGCGACCTTGTGCGCGCGGCGGTCGAGGCGGCGCGCCAACAGGATGCGTCGGCCGTGACGGTGCTGGGCCACGCGCGGTATTACCAGCGCTTCGGGTTCACGCGCACGGCGGCCGAGCGGTTGGAGACTCCGTTTTCGCTGGAAAACACGTTGATGTACCCGATCCGGATCGAAACCGCCGGGATCGAGGCCGAACTGGTCTATCCCCCCGCCTATTCGCGGCTTTAGGCCGGCATTGCGTTCAGCGCCGAAATCGCGGAAAACGGGCCGATCCCAAAAGCAGGCCCACCGATGCATCTGACGCTGACAAACGCCACGATCCTGCGTCCTGACGGCTGGGCGCAGGATGAGATTACCGTGGATGGCGCGGTCTTGTCCGATCAGAGCGCCCCGCGCCGGGTGGATTTATCCGGCTTCAAGGTGCTGCCCGGTATTGTCGACATCCACGGCGATGGGTTCGAACGGCATCTGGCCCCGCGTCGCGGTGCGATGAAAGACCTGACTGCAGGTCTGGTTGCGACCGAGGCGGAACTGGCCGCCAATGGCATCACCACGGCTACACTGGCCCAGTTCTGGAGCTGGGAAGGCGGGATGCGGGCCCCGGAATTTGCGCTGCGCTTTCTGGATGCGCTGGAAGGGTATGCGGGTCTGGGCACCGATTTGTGGGTTCAGTTGCGGCTGGAAACCCATTTGCTGAATGATTTCAGCCGCTTCGAAGATGCCGTCGCGCGGTATGGCGTCGGTTTCGTGGTGTTCAACGACCACCTGCCGCACGAGGCGCTGGCCAAGGGCAAGCGCCCGCCTCGACTGACCGGGCAGGCGCTGAAAAGCGGCCGCTCGCCCGAGGCGCATCTGGCCATGCTGCAGGACCTTCACGCGCGTGCGCCAGAGGTGCCAGCGGCGCTAACAGGGTTGGCGGACCGGTTGCGCGCGCAGGGGGTGCTGATCGGCAGCCATGATGATCGCACGGCCGTGGCGCGAGCGGAATGGCGTGCGATGGGTGTCGCGCTGTCGGAATTCCCCGAGACCCGCGAGGCGGCCGAAGCGGCCCGCGCGGCGGGTGACCCGGTTGTGTTGGGGGCGCCGAACGTGGTGCGCGGCGGCTCGCATTCCGGGAATGTCAGCGCGGCAGAACTGGTGATGGGCGGGATCGGGGACGCGCTGGCCTCGGATTACCATTACCCCGCGCCACGTTTGGCGGCACTGGCGCTGGATCGCTGGGATCTGGTGTCCTCGGGGCCGGCGCGGGTGTTGGGGCTGGCGGATCGCGGCGAATTGATGCCGGGCAAGCGGGCCGATCTGGTGGTGCTGGATGCGGCAGGCCGGGTCGGGGCGACGATTGCGGGCGGGCGGGTCACCCATCTGGCCGGAGAGGTCGCCGCACGCTTTCTGGCGTGAGCGCCCGCGGAGAGTGCGGACGCTCCGCGGGGAGTATTTCTGATCAGAAAGAAGGGGTTATGGCGTGATGCGGTTGACGTGGCCCATCTTGCGACCGGGCTTCGTTTCGGCCTTGCCATAGAGGTGCAGTGCGGCGTTGGGTTCCTTGGCGATGTCGGGCACGCGGTCCATGTCGGCGCCGATCAGGTTTTCCATCACCACGTCGGAATGACGTTTGCCATCGCCCAGAGGCCAGCCGGCGACCGCGCGGATGTGCTGCTCGAACTGGTCGATGGCGCAGCCGTTCTGGGTCCAGTGGCCGGAATTGTGCACGCGCGGGGCGATTTCGTTGACGATCAGACCCTGCGGGGTGACGAACAGCTCGACCCCCATCGTGCCAACGTATTTCAGCGCGTTCAGGATTTTCGCGGTCAGCAGGACGGCGTCCATTTTCTGGCTGGCAGTCAGGTTCGCGGGCACGGTCGTGGTGTGCAGGATGCCGTCGCGGTGGACGTTTTCGCCGGGATCAAAGCAGGCAACCTGGCCGTCGATGCTGCGGGTGCCGATGACCGAAACCTCGTGCGTGAAGTTCACGAAGCCTTCGAGGATCGAGGGCGCGCCAGCCATGTCGGCGAGGGCTTTCCCGGCGTCCTCGGGCGATTTCAGGCGGGACTGGCCCTTGCCGTCATAGCCGAAGCGGCGGGTTTTCAGGATGGCGGGCGTGCCGATTTCGGCGATGGCTTCGGCCAGATCGACGGCGTCGTCCACGGCGGCGAAGGCGGCGGTTTTCAGGCCCAGATCGGTGAGGAATGCCTTCTCGGTCAGGCGGTCCTGACTGACGGCAAGTGCGCGGCGATTGGGGCGGATCGGGCGCAAGGATTCCAGGATGTCGAGCGCCGAAGTAGGAATGTTTTCAAACTCATAGGTGATTACATCCACGGTTTCGGCAAAGGCGCGCAGGGCGGCTTCGTCCTCGTACGGGGCGGTGGTCACGGCATGGGCGACGTCGGCGGCGGGCGGGTTGGCGCCGGGTTCATAGATGTGGGTCTTGAAGCCCAAACGCGAAGCCGCGACCGAGAGCATGCGGCCCAGCTGACCGCCGCCCAGAATGCCGATGGTCGCGCCGGTGGGGAGGGTGTCAGTCATCCGAAGGCTCCTCGGGGATCGAGGCGGAGAGCGCGTCGCGCCAGGCATCCAGACGGGCGGCGATTTCGGGGTCGGTGTTGGCCAGGATCGCGGCGGCCATCAGCCCTGCGTTCTTGGCACCAGCGCCGCCGATGGCCATCGTGGCAACGGGAAAACCGCGCGGCATTTGCAGGATGGAATAGAGGCTGTCGACGCCCGACAGGGCCTTGGTCTGGACCGGCACGCCGATCACCGGCACGCGGGTTTTCGAGGCCATCATGCCCGGCAAATGCGCGGCCCCGCCGGCACCGGCGATGATGACGTGCAGGCCGCGGTCCACGGCGGTCTTGCCATAGGTCCACAGACGGTCGGGCGTGCGGTGGGCCGACACGATCTTGGCCTCGTAGGCGATGCCCAATTCATCAAGGATATCAGCGGCTTCTTTCATGGTGGGCCAGTCCGATTGGCTGCCCATGATGATGCCTACTTTCACGTCCGTCATTCCGTGCCCCTTTTGCCTTCAGGAGCGCGCACTATAGCCAAGGCGGCGCGTTACGCAATGATGTCCGGGGTCAGGCGATCCTCGATCAGGGCGATCATGTCCTTTAGCCGCAGCTTTTTCTTTTTCAGGCGCTGGATCGTCAGCTGATCGGCGGTGCCGCGTTCGACCATGGCGATGATCGCCTCGTCCAGATCGCGGTGTTCGCGGCGGAAAACCTCCAGCTCTACCCGCAGCACGTCTTCGGTTTTCATCGAAATGTCGCTTTGGGCGTTCATGGCTGTGATTCTTGTTGTTCTCTGCTGCTGTAACATACTGAAAACCAACCTTTTCGCAAAGCCCTTGCGCCCTTTCCATTGCGCCCCCATATTTCAAGGGTAGGTCGCCGCAACGGGGCCTGCGTATTTGGACTGTCGCTTAGCCGTAAGGACGTGCCGATGACGAAACTTACCTTGGGGTCGCACCCGTATCTGCTGGGTTTTGACCAGCTGGAACGCCTGCTGGAGCGTAACGCGAAGTCCGGCAACGAGGGGTATCCGCCCTTCAATATCGAACAAACCTCTGAAAACTCTTACAGAATTACGCTGGCCGTGGCCGGTTTTGCCGAGGATGAACTGGCGATCACGCTTGAGGATCGGCAACTGGTGATCCGGGGTCGGCAACGCGAAGAGTTGGAAGGCCGGGTGTTCCTGCACCGGGGCATCGCGGCGCGACAGTTCCAGCGCAGTTTCGTGCTGGCGGACGGGGTCGAGGTGGGCGAGGCCGTGATGGAAAACGGCCTGCTGCACGTCGACCTGAACCGCGTCCAGCCCGAGACGGTGGTGCAGAGCATCAAGATCAAAAGGGGTTAAGTCATGGATACGAAATACGATTTCGGCACCGACGACCAGAACCGGATCGTCTATGTCCGCTCGGTCAAGGTGGCCGACCTGCCGGTGGAACTGCGCGAACAGGCACAGGGAAAATCGACGCTTTATGCCGTCTGCAACGTCGAGGGCGAGCGTCTGGCGCTGGTCAATGACCGCAAACTGGCCTTCCTGCTGGCCCGTCAGCACGACCTGGCGCCGGTCGCGGTGCACTGAGGTAACGATCCGTTAACCGCGAGAATCGTAAGAATTTCGCCGGTTTTCGTACGCCCGTTTTGGCGGCACATCCGTCCCCATTAGGCTGTTGTTAAGGCAACCGTTCTATCCCTGTCCCTGCGCCCCGGCCACAGGAGGGATGGAATGACTATTTTCAGCACTGACCATGAAAAAGGCGCGCCCCGCGAAGGGCGCGCCCGATTGTTCCGAAGGCGAGGGACTTAGCCCCAGCCGCCCGAGATCAGACCCATCGATTCCAGCTTCAGCAGGACCTGATGGGCGCAGTGATCGACCTCGACGTTCTCGGTTTCGACGACCAGCTCGGCAGCGGTCGGGGATTCATAGGGATCGGAAATCCCGGTGAACTCCTTGATCTTGCCTTCGCGGGCCAGCTTGTACAGGCCCTTGCGGTCGCGCGCTTCGCACTCTTCCAGCGAGGTGGCGACGTGCACTTCGACGAAGGCGCCGTAGGTTTCGACCATCTCGCGCACGGCGCGGCGGGTCGCGGTGTAGGGCGCGATGGGCGCACAGATCGCGATACCACCATTCTTGGTGATCTCGGAGGCGACGTAGCCGATCCGCTTGATGTTGATGTCGCGGTGCTCTTTCGAGAAGCCCAGTTCCGACGACAGGTGCTTACGCACAACATCGCCGTCCAGCAGGGTCACGGGGCGGCCGCCCATCTCCATCAGCTTGACCATCAGAGCGTTGGCGATGGTCGATTTGCCGGAACCCGACAGACCGGTGAAGAACACGGTGAAGCCTTGCTTGGAGCGCGGCGGCGAGGTGCGGCGCAGTTCCTGCACGACTTCGGGGAACGAGAACCACTCGGGGATCTCCAGGCCTTCACGCAGGCGGCGACGCAGTTCGGTGCCCGAGATGTCCAGGACAGTATCGCCCTCGGGGACCTCGGAAACGGGGAAGTACTGCGCCTTCTCTTGCACGTAGACCATGTGCTTGAAGTCGACCATTTCCAGGCCGATTTCTTCTTCGTGCTTCTTGAACAGCTCCTGCGCGTCGTAGGGGCCGTAGAAGTCCTGACCCTGGCTGTTCTTGCCCGGTCCGGCGTGGTCGCGGCCAACGATGAAGTGAGTGCAGCCGTGGTTTTTACGGATCAGGCCGTGCCAGACCGCTTCGCGCGGGCCAGCCATACGCATGGCCAGGTTCAGCAGCGACATGGTGGTGGTGGCGGCCGGGTACTTGTCCAGGACGGCCTCGTAGCAGCGCACGCGGGTGAAGTGGTCGACGTCACCGGGCTTGGTCATGCCGACGACGGGGTGGATCAGCAGGTTGGCCTGAGCTTCGCGCGCGGCGCGGAAGGTCAGCTCTTGGTGGGCGCGGTGCAGCGGGTTGCGGGTCTGGAAGGCGACGACCTTGCGCCAGCCCAGCTTGCGGAAGTAGGCGCGCAGCTCGTTCGGGGTGTCGCGGCGGGCCTTGAAATCGTAGTGCACGGGCTGCTGGATGCCGGTGATCGGGCCACCCAGATAGATGCGGCCAGCGGTGTTGTGCAGGTAGTTGACGGCGGGGTGGGCCAGGTCATCGGCGCCGAAGACCTTTTCAGCTTCGTTCGATTTGTCGGCTTCCCAACGGTCGGTCACGGTCATGGTCGCAAGGATCACGCCTTCCTGATCGCGCAGGGCGATGTCCTGACCGATTTCCAGCTTGTCGGCAAAGTCGGTGCCAACGTCCAGGGTGATCGGCATCGGCCACAGGCTGCCATCTTCGAGGCGCATGTTTTCGACGACCGAGTTGTAGTCGTTTTCGCCCAGGAAGCCCTTCAGCGGGTAGAAGCCGCCGTTCATCAGCAGCTCCAGGTCACAGATCTGGCGCGGGGTCAGATCCCAGCTGACCAGATCGGCCGCTTCCGTCTTCAGCTTCTGCGCCGAGTCGGCGGAGACATAGAGTTCGGGGATCGGTGTAAGGTTGTTTTGCATGAATTTAGCCCTAGTTTTCAAGGTAATTAGGCCGCTGGACGTGCCGGTGAGTTCTGCGTGGAGGTGATCGTATTCCGCCAGCTTGCGCGTCAGGAACCGATCGGTGAGCCGGATTTTTTCCGTCGCGCCGCGCGCGGTCAGCGCATAGGCGAAACGTTGACGTTTGTCGGGTCCGGCACGTTCGGTGATCTTGATGAACCCGGCCTCTGCCGCAGCGCGCAGCTGCGTGTTCAGCCGTCCGAGGGAAATCCCCAGCGCCTGAGCCGTCGAGCGCTGCGAAGCCTCCGGCGCCTGATCAAGCTGGCGCAGGAGACGGAAGAGCAGGTCTTCTTCCGCAACATCCGATTTGGTCATGGGATTGGGCGACATGGCCTTCGACTCAAGGTGTGTTCACTGGTGAACACATACAGGAAATCTGCGTTCAAGAAAGAACAAACTTTGTCGCAGGCCGGTTTTCCGCAGAGAAAGGGAAATTCTGCCACCCAAATCCCCAAAACGCGAAAAAGCCCGGCACATTGGCCGGGCTTTCGAAACGGATGGGTCGGATTACTCTTGTCCGGCGAGCCAGCGTTCCGCGTCCAGCGCGGCCATGCAGCCCATCCCGGCCGAGGTGATGGCCTGACGGTACTTGTGGTCGGTCAGGTCACCCGCGGCGAAGATGCCGGGGATCGAGGTCTCGGTCGAGCCGGGCTTGACGGTGACATAGCCGCCGTCGTGCATTTCCAGCACGTCCTTGACCAACTCGTTCGCGGGGGCGTGGCCGATCGCAACGAAAACGCCCTTGCAGGGGATCTCGGAAATCTCGCCGGTTTCGACATGCTTGACGCGCACAGCCGAGACGCCCTTGGGGTTATCCTCGCCCACGACTTCGTCAAGGGTGTGGAACCACAGCGGCTCGATCTTGGGGTTCTTCATCAGGCGGTCGATCAGGATCTTTTCGGCGCGCAGCTCGTCGCGGCGGTGGATCAGGGTGACCTTGCTGGCGAAGTTGGTCAGGAAGAGCGCCTCTTCGACGGCGGTGTTGCCGCCACCGATCACAACGATTTCCTGCCCGCGATAAAAGAAGCCGTCACAGGTGGCGCAGGCGGAAACGCCGAAGCCCTTGTAGGCGTCCTCGGACGGCAGGCCCAGCCACTTGGCGCGGGCGCCGGTGGCTAGAATGACCGCGTCGGCGGTATAGACGGTGCCCGAGTCGCTGGTCGCCGTGAACGGGCGCTTGGAGGTGTCGAGCGAGGTGATGATGTCGCCGATGATCTCGCACCCCATTTCGGTGGCGTGCTCTTGCATCTTGATCATCAGGTCGGGGCCCTGAATCTCGACGAAGCCGGGGTAGTTTTCGACCTCGGTCGTGGTGGTCAGCTGGCCGCCGGGTTCAATCCCCTGCACCAGGATCGGGGACAGCATGGCGCGCGCGGCATAAACGCCAGCCGTGTAGCCCGCCGGACCGGAGCCGATGATCAGAACCTTGGTGTGTCGCGTGTCGGCCATGGCTTTCCCTTTTCGATCTTGATGTGTCGCTAACGCATATAATCCGGCGGGGCGCGGTGTAAAACCCCCTGCAATGGGATGGGCCGGGGTTGGAAAACAGGCATATCACGTAAACGTTTTGCAACGATGTTGCCGGGTGACGAAATAATATTGCGTGTAGAATGCGGGTGTTATAAGAAACCGCCTCATAGGAGGATAGTTATGCCCACCTCGCGTCTGGATCCCATTGATCGTAAAATTCTGGCCGAACTGCAGGCGGATGGTCGTATGACCAACGTCGAGCTGGCCAAACGCGTGGGCATTTCCGCGCCGCCCTGCCTGCGCCGCGTGCGTACGCTGGAGGAGGCGGGCTTTATCCAGGGCTATCACGCCAAGGTTGATTCGCGTGAATTGGGCTTTGAGGTGCAGGTCTTTGCGATGGTCGGGCTGCAAAGCCAGGCCGAGTCGGACCTGTCCAAGTTCGAGCAACGCTGCCGCGACTGGCCGCTGGTCCGCGAATGCCACATGCTGAACGGCGAGGTGGATTTCATCCTGAAATGCGTCGCGCCGGACCTGAGCACGTTCCAGTCGTTCCTGACCGGCCAGCTGACGGCCGCGGAAAACGTGGCGAGCGTGAAAACCTCGCTGGTGATCCGCTGCGCCAAGGACGAACCGGGCGTTCCGTTCGACGTTCTGGAAGAGCGGCTGAACCGCCTGGCCTGAGGCCGATCTTAGTAAATGTGGGACTGAAGCAACTGCGCGTCATCCGTGCGGCGATGCGCCATTGGGCCGAATCCCGACAGGTTGATCAGGTGCGGGAACAGCGACAGGAACAGGCGCAGCATCTCGGGGCCCAGTAGCTCGGCGCGGTGGGGGCCGGGGTGGAAGGATTCGGTCGGCAGGCCGCTGGTCACGATGGTGGCATGCTGCGGCAGGACGACGTGGAACACGCGGGTCGGGGACGGCGGGGTCAGCTGGAACACACCGTCGCCATCGACCAGATCCTGCACCGGCACATAGGCCGCATCCGGGCCCTGACCGCGCAGAACGCGGGCGCCCGGCCCAAGGATGGTGTCCACAACGGGCCGGCCGATCCCGAAGCGGTCCGCCATGATCCGGACCAATCGAGAGAGTTCAGGCCGATCGGCCGGCACGTTGGGAATGATCTGCAT
This sequence comes from Thalassobius vesicularis, assembly GCF_004799325.1. GTDB lineage: Bacteria > Pseudomonadota > Alphaproteobacteria > Rhodobacterales > Rhodobacteraceae > Thalassobius > Thalassobius vesicularis. The sequence continues at coordinate 182,312 of NZ_SSMD01000001.1, read as the reverse complement.
CGAGCCGATCCACTGCACGGTCTGGAAACCGTGCTCGACCGTCTCGACCTGCATACCGGGTTGCAGATCCTCGATGGCGCAGGGGCCGTTCGGAGTGCTGAGCAGCAGGCCACGGCCAAAGGCCGAGAAGGCTGCCTCGAACGCAGGAAGGGAGGGCGCGATGACCTGCCGGAACGCGGGCGAGTCACCGTCCAGATAGGCGATGTCATAGCGCCGGGTCACGCCGGGCCGACGCGCCGAAACGCCACCGTGGCGGGCCAAGGTCGAGGGACGGGCAACCGTGTCGAACACGGGGGCAAACTTATTCATGTACGCACCATTCCTGGTTCGTCGCATCCGCGTCGGCCCCCACCGACAACGACAGAAGGACAGTTTCCATCTGTTAGTTCGGAAATAATGCCCGGTTGCGGCGGGTATTGTCAAAGATTTCAATCTATTGTGTCCCGCGCCGCCGGGAAATGCCTGCCCGTTGCCGGGATTGTTTCGTCTGGCCGGAACAGTCGGCCACATTGCTGCCACATTGCGATTCGGCGAAAAAAGGGCCGCCCCGGGGGGCGGCCTGATCACAGTCTTGGGCGCATGGAAATCGGATCAGCTGGCGCGTTTCGCGGGCTGAGGGGTGGCGGGCTTCACAGCCGGGCGCTTGCGCGCCCAGGGCATCGCGGGCATCTCGGATTTCGAGGTCTCGATGATGGATTTCATCCAGCGTTTCTGCTTGCGGGCCATTCTGTGCTCCTGCCGGTAAGTCTGTCTTGGAAACAATCTGACCGCGCAATGAGGCATTGTTTGGGCGATGGCGTTCGCAGAATGGGGAACTATTGTGGCAGGCTGCCTCAGAGTCGGATGACAGAGATCAGGCGTCCGTAATCCGCCTCGCCCGCGTGGGTGGTGCGGCGGTAGGAGAAGAAGCGATCCGGGTCGTGATAGGTGCAATGGCCGATCCATTCGGCCTGACCGATCCCGGCAGTGCGCAGGCGGTGCAACCCGTACGAGGGCAGGTCGAACATCATGCGGTCGCCCTGACCCTTGGCAAAGAAGCGGGCGTTGTCGGGGGCTTCGGCCAGAAAGGCGGCCAGGAATTCGGGCCCGACTTCGTAGGCGCGCTGGCTGATGGTGGGGCCGATCACGGCGCTGATGTTGGCGCGGGTGGCGCCGAGGCTCTCCATCGCGTCCAGCGTCGATTCGAGCACGCCATCCAGCGCGCCGCGCCAGCCGGCATGGGCTGCGCCGATCACCCCGGCGGAGTCGTCAGCAAACAGAACGGGCTGGCAATCGGCGGTCAGGATGCCAAGGGCGATGCCGGGCGTGGCGCTGACCATCGCGTCGGCGGGGCCGGATTGCGGGCCGGGCTGGGTGACGACGACGACATCGGGGGAATGGGTCTGGTGAATGGTCACCAGCGCCTCGGGCGGTACATCCATCGCACCGGCGACGCGGGTGCGGTTGATCGAGACGATCTCGCGTTGATCGGACGAGCCGAAGCCGCAGTTCAGGCCGGAAAAAATGCCGGACGAGGCACCGCCCTTGCGGGTGAAAAACCCGTGCTGTGTGTCGCGCAGAAGGTCCGATGTCAGGAATTCAAGCGTCATGGTTCCAGTCCGGGGGGTGGGGTTTGTCCGTCGGGATAGAGGCCGATCACTTTGAACAACGTCCCCATTTCGGCCGGGTGCGTCAAGCGGCGATGTGCGGCGATCAGGTCGTCCAATGCGGGGCCGGTCAGGCGCTGGGCCAGGGCCTGCGCGCGCTGGGTGATGCCCAGCCGTTCGAGGAACACGCCTTGCGTGCACAGGCGGGTGAAACGGGCGGGGGCGGCGGCGAGGGCCAGCGCCTCGAAGTCGACATGGGCGGTCAGGTCGGCCTGTCCGGGGTCGGTCAGCGGGTCGGTGTGCTGGTGGGCGCGCAGGGCTTGCAGCGTGTCACCCAGACTGCGCCAGTCGCCGTAATCCACGATCAGCGCCACGCCGCCATGCGTTGCGATGCGGGTGCCCAGATCGGCGGCGATGGCGGCGGCGGGGGCGCAGAGCTCGACCAGGTTGCCGTCTTCGGTGTCTGCTAGCCGGTGGTCCAGATCGGCCACGGGGGTGGGCGCGGTCAGCGCAAAGGACAGGGTGCCGTCGGTTTCGGTAACGCGCCGCTCGGCCCAGTTATCGCCGGAGCGGATGAACTGGCGGATCGGCAGGGCGTCGAAGAATTCGTTGGCCACAAAGTAGGTCGGGCCGTCGGGCAGGTTGGCAAGGGTGTCGTGCCATACGGGAGCGTATTGTGTCAGGCGGCTGGCCTGTTCGGCGCGCAGGGTGGGCGATGCCTCGATCAGGTGCAGGCGCATGGCGGCATGAAAGCCGGGAACCGCGCGGGTGGCGCGCAGGATGTCGGCCATCAGGGTGCCACGGCCGGGGCCGGCCTCGGCCAGGAGAAACGGCGTCGGTGCGCCTTGGTCCAGCCAGCTTTGCGCCAGTGACAGGCCCAGCAATTCGCCGAACATCTGGCTGATTTCCGGCGCGGTGGTGAAGTCGCCCGAGGCGCCCAGCGGGTCGCGCGTGGTGTAATAGCCCAGCGTGGGGTGCAGCAGGCATTCGGCCATGTATTCGGCCACGGACAGCGGGCCGGTGCGGCGGATGCGGGCGATGAGGTGGTCGGTCATGCTCATGCGCGGCGCCGGGCGTAGAGGATGAAGCCGATGCCGATCAGCACCATCGGCAGGGACAGAAGCTGGCCCATGCTGAGGCCCCAGTCGCCCAAGCGGACGACATGGCCCAGCGGGTTGTCGACGCTGATGAACTGGTCGTCAGCTTGGCGGAAATGTTCCACGATGACGCGGGCAAGGCCGTAGCCGGTCAGGAAGGTGCCCATGATCAGGCCGGGACGTTTCAGCGCGCCGCGGCGGAAGGCCAGCCAAAGCAGCAGGGTGCCAAGGATCAACCCCTCCAACGCCGCCTCGTAGAGTTGCGAGGGGTGGCGGGCGCAAAGGCCGAGGATGCCCTCGCAGGTCTGGGCCGAGGCACCGGGGAAGATCACGCCCCAGGGCAGGTCGGTGGGACGGCCCCAGAGTTCCGCGTTGATGAAGTTGGCGATGCGGCCCAGCATCAGCCCGGTCGGCACGGCCAGCGCCAGCAGATCGCCGGTGGACAGGCGCGGGATGCGGTTGCGGGCGGTAAAGATCAGCGCGGCGATCACGACCCCAAGGAAACCGCCGTGGAAGGACATGCCGCCCTCCCATATGCGCAGGATGTCGGCGGGGTGGGTCAGGTAATAGCCGGGGCGGTAGAACAGCACGAAGCCCAGCCGCCCGCCAAGGATGATGCCAAGGATCATCCAGGTCAGCAGATCCTCGACCTGCCGGTCGGTCATGGGGGGCTGATCGCGCCACAGGGCGGGGCGGCGGACGGCGGCCAGAACGATGCGCCAGCCGATCAGGATGCCCGCGATATAAGCCAGCGCGTACCAACGCAGGGCGAACTCGATCCCGAACAGGGAGATCGAGAAAATCTCGGGCGTCAGCGGCGGAAAGGGGATGGCGTAGATCATGCGTCTGTGTGCCTCTGGCCATGTGGGAAAGTCAACCTTGTGGCCGGAGCCATCACAGCCCATATAGGGGGCAACTCGTAACGGTGGAGACGCAAGATGCAGACCCGGAACAAATTTCTGGACGACATGTCCCAATTGATGACCAACGCGATGGGCGTGGCGCAGGGCGCCAAGACCGAAGCGGAAACCGCGATGAAAAGCCTGATGGACCGCTGGCTGGCCGACCGCGATTTCGTCACGCGTGAAGAATTCGACGCCGTGCGCCTGATGGCGCAGAAAGCCCGCGAAGAGAACGAGGCCCTGAAGGCCCGTCTGGACGCGCTGGAAAAATCCGCCAAGTAAGGCGATGTGGCCCCGTCCGGCGCAAGGGCGGGGCGCTTAGCCCGAGACGTGGCTGAGCAACAGGCAACTTTCCGAGTTCACCACGCCGGGGATTTCCCGGATTTGCCGCAGCACATTGTCGAAACTGACAAGGCTGTCGGCACGAATCTCGACGACCAGATCCCACGCGCCGTTGGTGGAATAGACGGTGGACACCTCGGGGATGCGGGTCAGCGTGCGGATGACGGCGCGCGACATCGACCCCTGTAGTTCCACCATCGAGATCGCGCGGACCTCTCCTTCGACATCGACATCGGTTTCAATGGTGAAGCGGCGGATGCGCCCTTCCTCGACCAGCGATGCCAGCCGGTTTTTCGCGGTGGTGCGCGACACGCCCGCCTTGGCGGCCAGCTCGGTCACCGACAGGCGGGCGTTCTGGCGCAGGGCCGAGATCAGGGCGCGGTCGGCAGGGGTGAGTGGGGTGGGCATGTCGTTTTGTCCATTTCATTGCGCAATATGGCAAGTATAGCCGCGAATTTGCGCAAAATAATAGGCCAATATGACAAGGCCCCGTGCGATCCTGTTTGAAACGAAAGGAACGCGCCAATGACCAAGACCTGTGCCCTTCTGGGGGCTCCGATTGAAACGGGGGCTTCGCAACCCGGCTGCATCATGGGCCCGGCCAGCCTGCGCACCGCCGGACTGGCGCGGGTGCTGGGCGAACTGGGCTGGCAGGTCAGCGATCTGGGCGATCTGGGCATCCCGACGGTCGCGCCGCTGCCCCATGCCAATCCCGCGCTGCATCACCTGGCCGAGGCCCGTGCCTGGATCGAGGCGCTGACCCCCGCCGCACATGCCGCCGCGCGCGATCACGATCTGCCGATCTTCATGGGCGGCGATCACTCGATGGCGGCGGGCACCGTGGCGGGCGTGGCGCGTCATGCGGCCGATCTGGGCCGCCCGCAGTTCGTGCTGTGGCTGGACGCGCACCCTGACCTGCACTCGCTGCACTCGACCACCAGCGGCAATCTGCACGGCACGCCAGTGGCGTATTTTACCGGGGCCGAGGGGTTTGACGCCTATCCGACCCTGACCCATGCCGTCGATCCGGAGAACGTGTGCATGATGGGCATTCGCTCGGTCGATCCGGCGGAACAGGCGCGCATCACGGACACCGGCATCGAGGTGCACGACATGCGCGCGATTGACGAAACCGGCGTGCTGGCCCCGCTGCGCGCGTTCCTGGCCCGCGTGGCCAAGGCGAACGGGCTGCTGCATGTCAGTTTCGACGTGGATTTCCTGGACCCCGGCATCGCCCCCGCCGTCGGCACCACCGTGCCCGGCGGCGCCACCTTCCGCGAGGCGCATCTGATCATGGAGGAGCTGTGCGACAGCGGCCTCGTCACCTCGCTGGATTTGGTGGAGTTGAACCCCTTTCTGGATGAACGCGGGCGCACGGCGTCGCTGCTGTGCGATCTGACGGCCTCGCTCATGGGCCGCCGCGTTCTGGACCGCATGACCCGGAGCTTTGCCGCATGATGCTGGAACCGTCACACTTGGCCTTTGTGCCCTTCGTTTCCGTCCAGAACATGATGCGGCTGGTGCATCATGTCGGGGCAGAGCAATTCCTGACCGAGCTGGCCACCTATATCGAGGCCGATTTCAAACGCTGGCCCGAGTTCGACAAAACGCCGCGCGTCGCCAGCCATTCGCGCGAGGGCGTGATCGAGCTGATGCCGACCGCCGACGCGGAAAACTATGGCTTCAAATACGTCAACGGCCACCCGGCGAACATGCGGCGCGGCTATCAGACGGTGACGGCGTTCGGTGTGCTGTCCTCGGTCGCGAATGGCTATCCGATCCTGCTGACGGAAATGACCGTGCTGACGGCGCTGCGGACGGCGGCGACCTCGGCGCTGGTGGGGCGGTATCTGGCACCCAAAGGTGCGCAGGTCATGGCAATGATCGGCTGCGGCGCGCAGTGCGAATTCCAGGCGCTGGCGTTCCGGGCGATCTGCGGGATCAACCGGCTGCGGCTGTGGGATATTGATGCGCGCGCGATGGAGAAGGCCCGCACCAATTTGCAGGCCGTGGGCTTTGACGTGGTCGTCTGTGCCAGCGGGCATGACGCGATCGAGGGCGCGCAGATCATCACCACCTGCACGGCGGACAAGCAATACGCGACGGTGCTGACCGACAACATGGTCGGCGCGGGCGTGCATATCAACGCCATCGGCGGCGACTGCCCCGGCAAGACGGAACTGCACAGCGACATCCTGCGGCGCGCGGATATCTTCGTGGAATACCCCGAACAGACCCGGATCGAGGGCGAGATTCAGGCGCTGGACCCTGACCATCCGGTCACCGAACTGTGGCGCGTCATGCGCGGAGAGGCCCCGGGCCGTACCGATCCGCGCCAGATCACCCTGTTCGACAGCGTGGGTTTTGCGATCGAGGATTTCTCGGCCCTGCGCTATGTCCACGCCAAGGTCGAGGGCACGGATTTCGCGGAACCGCTGGACATGCTGGCCGATCCGGACGACCCGCGCGACCTGTTCGGGATGCTGCAACGCGCGAAATAGAGCGTCAGACAGGCTGACTTTTTCCACAGGCATCCGCATCCGTCGGGTGCCTGTTTTTATTGCATCCTTTTTACTCATTATTCGGTGGTCAAACGCAATTCGTCCACAACTTATTGCGGTTATCCCCAAAATTTAGCTTTACAGAACAACGATCGCGCAGGCACCATATATGGTAAGGAAGGCGGAAACCTCCCCTTCCTTTAGAGCAGACACCTAGCGTTAGGGGCGTCAAAAACCCGTTACGCTAACCAGCAAAAAAGAGGTGGCGCCATGGCATTGTCCGAGCAGTTTCTGCAAGAAGACCTTCATCCCATCGACCTGGTCGAGCATATCGCCGAGCATCACGAATGGGAATTCGACCGCATCGCAGACGATCAGATCGCGATGGCCGTTGAAGGACAGTGGCGCACCTACTCGATCACCTTGGCATGGTCGGATTACGACGAAACCCTGCGGCTGATCTGCACCTTCGAGATGGAACCCCCCGAAGATCGCCTGCCCGCGCTGTACCACGCGCTGAACGAAACCAACGATCAGTGCTGGGCCGGGGCCTTCACCTTCTGGGAAGAACCAAAGCTGATGGTCTATCGCTACGGTCTGGTTCTGGCGGGCGGTCAGATCGCCACGCCCGATCAGGTGGACACGATGATCCGCGCTGCCGTGCTGAGCTGCGAACGCTACTACCCCGCCTTCCAACTGGTGGTCTGGGGTGGGCGAGAGCCCGCAGATGCGCTGCAGGTCGCCATTGCAGAGGCCTACGGCCGCGCGTAACACTTCGCCCCGAACCAAACAGGCGAGGGGATAATCATGGATATGCAACATGTGGCCACGGCCGGGCTGGTATTGCTGGGCTGTGGCAAGATGGGTTCGGCCATGCTGGAGGGCTGGCTGAAACAGGGGCTGCCCGCGACGTCGGTCTGGGTGCTGGACCCGCGCCCGTCGGAGTGGCTGAAGGCAACAGGCGTGCATGTGAACGCCGCGCTGCCCAAGGCCCCCGCGATCGTGCTGGTCGCTGTCAAACCGCAGATGATGGGCGACGCGCTGCCGACCTTGGCGGCGATGGGCAATGGCGCGACGATGTTCGTTTCGGTCGCTGCGGGCACGCCGATTGCGCGGTTCGAGGAGGTGCTGGGCGCCCAGACCCCGATCGTGCGCGCGATGCCGAACACGCCTGCCGCCGTGGGGCGCGGGATCACGGCGATCATCGGGAACGCCCATGTCAGTGACGCCCAACTGGACCTGGCCGAGGGGCTGCTGCGCGCCGTGGGGCAGGTCGTCCGTTTGCAGGACGAAGGTCAGATGGACGCGGTGACGGGCGTGTCGGGCTCGGGCCCTGCCTACGTGTTCCACCTGATCGAGACGCTGGCCAAGGCCGGCGAAGCGCAGGGGCTGCCCGCCGATCTGGCGATGCAACTGGCCAAGGCCACCGTGGCGGGTGCCGGTGCACTGGCCGAAGCGGCGGAGGAGACGCCCTCGCAGCTGCGGATCAACGTGACCAGCCCGAACGGCACCACGCAGGCCGCGCTGGAGGTGCTGATGGACGAACAGGCGGGTTTCCCCGCGCTGCTGACCCGCGCCGTGACGGCCGCGACCCTGCGATCCAAGGAGCTGGCCCGTGGCTGAGATTACGTTCGACGACTTCCTGAAGGTGGATATTCGGGTGGGTAAGGTGCTGCGCGCCGAACCCTATCCTGAGGCACGTAAACCGGCGATCAAGCTGTGGGTCGATTTCGGCCCCGAGATCGGCGAGCGCAAGACCAGCGCGCAACTGACCGCGCATTACACGCCTGAAACTCTGGTGGGCCGCACCGTCATGGGCGTGGTCAACTTCCCCCCGCGCCAAATCGGCAAGTTCATGTCCGAAGTGCTGGTGCTGGGCGTCCCCGACGCGGACGGAGAGGTCGTGCTGCTGACCCCCGACCAAGACGTCCCCCTGGGCGGGAGGATGTTCTGATGGCGCGTTCCGGCCCCCCGCGCGTGCTGATCGCGCGCCCCTTGCCCGACGCGGTGATCGAGCGGGCGCGCTCGCTGTTCGACGTGGAGCTGCGCGCCAATACCCAACCGATGAGCGGGGCCGAGATGCGCTCGGCCCTAGCGCTGTATGACGGGGTGATGCCGACGCTGGGCGATCGCTTCAGCGCGGATATTTTTGCCGAGTTCGGGCGGCCTCGCTGCCGGATCCTGGCGAATTTCGGGGTGGGCTATAACCATATCGACGTGGCTGCCGCCGCCGCGCATGGGGTGAAGGTGACGAACACCCCCGGTGCCGTGACCGATGCCACCGCCGACATCGCCATGACCCTGATCCTGATGAGCGCCCGCCGCGCGGCCGAGGGCGAACGGCTGGTCCGATCCGGCCAATGGCAGGGCTGGCACCCGACCCAGATGCTGGGGATGCATGTGACGGGCCGCACGGTCGGTATCGTCGGCATGGGCCGCATTGGGCAGGCCATTGCGCGGCGCTGTCACTACGGGTTCGGGATGGAGGTGCTGTTCCACAACCGCTCGTCGAAATCGGTGGATTTCCCGGCGACGCAGGTGGACAGCCTGACCGAGCTGGCCGCGCGCGTGGACATCTTGGTTGCCGCCGTGCCGGGCGGGGCCGAGACGCACCACCTGATCGATGCGCAAGTGCTGGCCGCGATGCAGCCGCATGCGCATTTTATCAACATCTCGCGCGGGGACGTGGTCGAGGAAACCACGCTGGTCGCCGCCCTGCAAGCGGGCCAGATCGGCGGCGCGGGGCTGGACGTCTACGAGCATGAACCCCAGGTGCCCGACGCCCTGCGCAAGTTGGACACCGTGACCCTGCTGCCGCATCTGGGCACCGCCGCGCTGGACGTGCGGACGGATATGGGCATGATGGCTTTGGATAACCTTGCGGCGTTTTTCGACGGAAAACCGCTGCCGAACCCGGTCTGATCGGGGTTGACCAAGGGGAAGCGGGGCTTGACCCCGCGCCTGCCTTGCCCGATCAATTTGATCACTTTCTCAGGGGGCGCCGATGCATAACGTGGCTATTACCGGAACCGGGGTCTTCACCCCGTCCGAAGTCATCACCAATGACGAGCTGGTGGAGGCGTTCAACGCCTATGCCGATCTGTTCAACGCCGAGCACGCGGATGCAATCGCGGCGGGCAAGGTGACGGCGCTGGAGCATTCCTCCTCGGAGTTCATCTTCAAGGCCTCGGGGATCGAGCAACGCTATGTGCTGGACAAAGAGGGCGTGCTGGACCCCACCCGCATGTTCCCGCGGTTCCGCCAACGCTCGGACGACGAGCCGGGGATCATGACGGAGATCGCGCTGGAGGCATGCAAGACCGCGCTGGCGCAGGCGGGGCGTTCGGCCGAGGAGGTGGATCTGGTGATCTGCGCCGCGTCGAACATGGAGCGTGCCTATCCGGCGGTCGCCATCGAGATCCAGAACGCGCTGGGCGCGGGCGGGTTCGCGTTCGACATGAACGTGGCGTGCAGCTCGGCGACCTTCGGGATTCAGGCGGCGGCGGACATGATCCGCTCGGGCTCTGTCCGTTGCGCGATCGTGGTGAACCCCGAGATCACCTCGGGGCACCTGGAATGGCGCGACCGGGACTGCCACTTCATCTTTGGCGACGTGGCGACGGCGACGGTGCTGGAACGCGAAGAGGACGCCAAGGGCGCGCATTTCATCGTGCACTCGACCCGCTGCGCCACGCAGTTTTCCAACAATATCCGCAATAACAACGGCTTCCTGCGGCGCAACCGGCCCGACGGGATGGTGGATCGCCGCGACATGCAGTTCATGCAGAACGGCCGCAAAGTGTTCAAGGAAGTGGTGCCGATGGTGTCGGCGCATATCCTGAGCCACTTGGCCGACGCCGAGGTCGAACCCACCAGCCTGCGCCGGCTGTGGCTGCACCAAGCGAACAAGTCGATGAACGATTTCGTGGGCCGCAAGGTGCTGGGGCGCGAGCCGGAACCGGGCGAGCAGCCGAACATCCTGCAGGATTACGCCAATACCTCGTCGGCGGGGTCGATCATCGCCTTCTCGAAGTATTCGGACGACATGCAGCCGGGCGACAAGGGCGTGATCTGCTCGTTCGGAGCGGGCTATTCGGTCGGATCGGTTCTGGTCGAGCGCCGTTGAGCGCCCCGGAATTTTCGAAAAATTCCGGACAAATTTCTTTGAAAGAAATTTGCTCAGCCCGTGGTGGAGGGGCGATCTCCGATGGCCTCGCGCCAGTGGCGGCGGCATAGGCTGACATAGGTCTCGTTGCCGCCGATCTGCACCTGCGCGCCTTCGCGGAGGGCTTTGCCGTCGCCGCCCATGCGGACGACCATCGTCGCCTTCTTGCCGCAATGGCAGATCGTGCGGACTTCGCGCATTTCGTCGGACAGGGCCAGCAGGGCGGCCGAGCCGGGGAACAGCTCCCCCTGGAAATCGACGCGCAGGCCGTAGCACATCACCGGCACGTCCAGATCATCGACCGCGCGGGCCAGTTGCCAGACTTGCTGTTTCTCCAGAAACTGCGCCTCGTCCACGAACACGCAGGCGACGGGCCCCTGATCCAGACGGGCGGCCAGCTTCGCGTAGAGGTCCTCGCCCGGGCCAAAGGTGTCCGCGTCCGAGCCGATCCCGATGCGCGACGCAATCCGCCCTTCGCCGGCGCGGCGATCGAACTGGGCGGTCAGCAGATAGGTCTGCATCCCGCGTTCGCGGTAGTTGTGCGACGCCTGCAGCAGCACCGTCGATTTGCCCGCATTCATGGTGGAGTAGTTGAAATACAGCTTTGCCATGGCCCGGGTTTTCCCGCCAATCGCCCGCTGTTGCAAGCATCGTTTTGAAGGGGGCAGACGGGTCCGCGATACCGCGGAACTGACGGGCCTGGGCCCTTGGGGATGGTCGGCACCTGTATGGCACCACGAACCCGTCTTAACGACCGGGAAACCCGGCCGGCTTCGAACCCGCACACAAAGGTCCGAAACCAGGATTTGCCAGTCAAAAAGCACCAGCAACTTGTTACTTTCAAACAACTTGACGCCCCATAAATACACTCGGGGCACGGTTAAGGATGACATGTGAGGGCAAATTGATTAATGGGAAACGATCGACGGTTTTCCCCCTGTCGAGTGACTGTTGTGTAAAGGCTTGCGAATGAAGGTTGTCGCCGGGTACCTGAAGAAACATACAGAGGCGCTGGTCAAGGACGTTGGCATCGAAGCCGCGTGCGAGATTACCGGCAAATCCAAGGCGACGCTGGGCCGGTATTACTCGGACAACCCTGAACATGCCGACCGTTTCATGCCGATCGACGCCGTTGCGATGCTGGAGGGGGCGGCCTCGTTCCCGCATGTGACCAGCGCGCTGGCGGATTTGCGGGGGATCTCGTTGTCCTACACCGCCGAGCGGCGGAACGACAACGACAAGGGCGGCATCAACTCGGACGTGATTGCGCTAAGCCAGCGGTTCGCAATGCTGATGGCCGAATACAACCAGTCGATCGAGGATGGCATCATAACCATCAACGAGGCCAAACGGCTGCTGAAGGAAACGCTGGCGCTGCAGCATGTCTTGATCGAGATGAAGCTGCACCTGGAAGAAGAGGCGACCTGAGCCGATGCCCCAACCGCCCAAGGCACGCAAGCTGTCAGAGGCAGAGGGGCACACGCCGCGGCTGTTACAGGACTTCCTGACCGATATCGAACAAAGCACGCGGTCCGTTCAGGTGTGGGAGCGGCTGGTCGAACTGGGCCGGACGGTTCAGTTGCCGTTCATCGATTTCATCGCCGCCAGCAGCTATGCCGATTGGCGGCGGACGTTGTTCGTGCGGACCTCGTACGATTCCAACTGGCTGAACGATCTGTACACTGACCCCGAGGTGCAACGCTGGTCGACCTTTCGCGCCCACGCCTCGCAGTACCTGACGCCGATCCTGATCGGGCTGGAATTCACTGACCCGGCAGAGGTGGGGCCACGCCGGATCGAGGTGCTGAAGATGGCGGCCGAGCGTGGCATTCGGGCCGGGTTCTCGGTGCCGTTGCGGGTGCATGTACCGCCGCAGGCTGCGTTGATCAGCTTTTCCGGGAACCACGACCGCGCCGCCATGCTGGAGATCGTGGCGCAGCACGGCTGGACGCTGAACGTGGCCGCGATGGTGGCGCATCAGCGGTATATGCGGCATTTCTCGGCCGAGTTCTTTGAGCGTAACGAGATCACCGACAAGCAGCGCGAATTGCTGCAGATGGTGGGCAAGGGCCTGCAGGACAAGCAGATCGCGGCCGATCTGGGAATTTCGGTCTCGGCGCTGCGGCAGCGGATGCACAGCCTGATGGCCAAGGCCAACCTGTCCAATCGCGCCGAGATCGCCGCCCTTGCCATGAGCACCGGCCTGCTGCCGGACCGACAATTCTACACGGGCGAAAGCGAGCATCTGCTGGTCGAGATGGACAATGCCGGGGTCCGCACACGCCCGTTGTGAGCCAAAAAATAAGACCTTCCGGTTGCCCGGAAGGTCCTTGTTTCTGAAATGACTTATGAAACACTTTGCCCCCAAATTGGGACGGAGGGACTGTATTTCCTTGGCCCTGAGATCCGCCATCTTGCCCGTTGGGGAGTAGGCTCAGGCGATCCTCATAACCTAAAGTATAGGCTTTGATAGCCTTTCTGTCGTGTCATTTCCGTGACGGCAAACCCTGCGGGTACTGGAAATTATTACAGGGTGGCGGTGTTTTTGCGTGGTTAAGAAATCGTTAACCGGTTGGAAAAAAATGCAAATTGACCTTAGGTGACCTTTGGGAAACTTTTTCGCCGTACTCAGAAAGGTGCCTATTTATGCGGCAGCCACACATCCCTTGCGAGAGTCAAATGTATTCAATATCCTAAATACGAGAAATCTGACTGTTGGGTCGGGCAATCCACGGCGAATCACCCCCGCGAAAACGAAAGGGCGAGGTCCGTATGGACCCCGCCCCCAATCGTTGGTTTGTCCGTCAGATCAGCCCTGCAGCGCCATCACGCCGAAGTCACCCTGCGCGCGGGCCTGCATCGCCTGTGCGGCGGCTTGCGCGCCGGCGGCGGTGGTGAAGTAGGGGATCTTGTCGTACAGCGCGACCGAGCGGATCTCGCGGCTGTCAGACACCGATTGCGCGCCTTCGGTGGTGTTCAGGACCAGCTTGATCTGGCCGTCCTTCAGCAGGTCCACGATGTTCGGGCGGCCTTCGTAGACCTTGTTCACGTGGTCGCAGGCGATACCGTTTTCCTGCAGCCAGGTGCCGGTGCCACGGGTGGCGACCAGCCCAAAGCCCAGCTCGACCAGGGTGCGGGCGGCTTGTGCCATCGCGGGGGTCTTGTCGTCGTCCTTGATCGAGACGAACACCTTGCCTTCGGTCGGCAGATGGGTGCCAGCGCCCAGCTGCGCCTTGAGGAAGGCCATCGCAAAGGACACGTCCCAGCCCATCACCTCGCCGGTAGAGCGCATTTCCGGGCCCAGGATCGTATCGACACCGGGGAAGCGGGCGAAGGGCAGCACGGCCTCTTTCACGCTGAACCAGGGCATGTTCGGATCGGCCAGGGTCATCGGGTCGGCCATCGGCAGGGTGCCGGGCTTGGCGTCCTTGGGGTATTCGCCGCGGAACGGGAAGTTCGACAGCGGTTCACCCGCCATCAGGCGCGCGGCGATCGACGCGATGGCCGAGTCGGTGGCCTTGGCGACGAAGGGCACGGTGCGCGAGGCACGCGGGTTCACCTCGATCAGGTAGATCTCGCCGTCCTTGACCGCGAACTGCACGTTCATCAGGCCGACAACGCCCAGGGCCAGGGCCAGGGCCTCGGTCTGGCGGTGGATTTCGTCGATGATGTCCTGCGGCAGCGAGTAGGGCGGCAGCGAGCACGCGGAGTCGCCCGAGTGGACGCCCGCCTCTTCGATGTGCTGCATGATGCCGGCGACGTGGACCTCTTTGCCGTCGCACAGCGCGTCGACGTCGCATTCGATGGCACCGGACAGGTAGTTGTCCAGCAGCACGGGGCTGTCGCCGGACACGACGACGGCCTCTTTGATGTAGCGTTCCAGCTGGGCCATGTCGCGGACGATTTCCATCGCGCGGCCACCCAGAACGTAGGAGGGACGGATCACCAGCGGGAAGCCGATTTCCTCGGCGATGGCCAGCGCCTGCGCGTCGGTGCTTGCGATGCCGTTATGCGGCTGCTTCAGGCCCAGACGGATGACCAGCTGCTGGAACCGCTCGCGGTCCTCGGCCAGGTCGATGGCGTCGGGGGTGGTGCCCAGGATCGGGATGCCTTCTTCGAACAGGGCGTTGGCCAGTTTCAGCGGGGTCTGGCCGCCGAACTGAACGATCACGCCGTGCAGGGTGCCGTTCTGCTGCTCGGTCCGCAGGATTTCCATGACGTGTTCAAAGGTCAGCGGTTCGAAATACAGGCGGTCCGAGGTGTCGTAGTCGGTCGACACGGTTTCGGGGTTGCAGTTGACCATGATGGTTTCATAGCCCGCGTCGGTCAGCGCGAAACAGGCGTGGCAGCAGCAATAGTCGAACTCGATCCCCTGACCGATCCGGTTGGGGCCGCCGCCCAGAATGACGACTTTCTTCTTGTCGCTGGGGCGGGCTTCGCATTCAACCTCGCCCATCATCGGGGCTTCGTAGGTTGAGTACATGTAGGGCGTCTGCGCCTCGAACTCGGCGGCGCAGGTGTCGATGCGCTTGAACACGGCGTTCACGCCCAGGTTCTGGCGGGCGCGGCGGACGTTGGCCTCGGTCCGGCCGGTCAGCTTGCCCAGACGCGCGTCGGTGAAGCCCATCATCTTGAGCTTGCGCAGGCCGTCCTCGGTGACGGGCAGGCCGTCCTTGCGGATCTTGTTCTCGGTTTCCACGATTTCGCGGATGCGGGCCAGGAACCACGGGTCGAACATGGTGGTGGCGTGGATTTCTTCGTCGCTCAGCCCGTGGCGCATGGCTTGCGCGATGGTGCGCATCCGGTCGGGCGTGGTTTTCGAGATCGCCTTGATCACGGCGGCCTTGTCGGGCGCGCCGGGGATTTCGACTTCGTCAAAGCCGGTCAGGCCCGATTCCATCGAAGCCAGCGCCTTTTGCAGCGACTCGTGGATGGTGCGGCCGATGGCCATCGCCTCGCCCACCGATTTCATGGCGGTGGTCAGGTAGGGCTCGGAGCCGGGGAATTTCTCGAACGCGAATTTGGGGATCTTGGTGACGACATAGTCGATGGTCGGCTCGAAGCTGGCCGGGGTCACCTTGGTGATGTCGTTGTCCAGCTCGTCCAGCGTGTAGCCCACGGCCAGTTTCGCAGCGATCTTGGCAATCGGGAAGCCGGTCGCCTTGGAGGCCAGAGCCGACGAACGCGACACGCGGGGGTTCATCTCGATCACGACCATGCGGCCGTCAGCGGGGTTGATCGCCCATTGCACGTTCGAGCCGCCGGTTTCGACGCCGATTTCACGCAGCACGGCGATCGAGCCGTTGCGCATGATCTGGTATTCCTTGTCGGTCAGCGTCAGCGCGGGGGCCACGGTGATCGAGTCGCCGGTATGCACGCCCATCGGATCGACGTTCTCGATCGAGCAGACGATGATGGCGTTGTCGGCTTTGTCGCGCACGACTTCCATCTCGTATTCTTTCCAGCCCAGCAGCGATTCATCGACCAGGATCTGGCTGACCGGCGAGGCCTCAAGGCCCGAGCGGCAGTAATATTCGTAATCGTCGCGGTTATACGCCACGCCGCCGCCGGTGCCGCCCAGGGTAAAGGCGGGGCGGATGATGGCGGGCAGGCCGATCTCTTCAAGGGCTTCCAGCGCCTTGGCGACGCCGGCCTTGATGTCGTACTTGCCGTCCGGTTTCTTGGGCGAGGACACGATGGTCGCCTTGGGGTTTTCCAGGCCGATGCGGTCCATCGCTTCGCGGAACAGCTTGCGGTCTTCGGCCATCTCGATGGCTTCGCGGTTGGCGCCGATCAGTTCGACGCCGAATTTTTCCAGCACGCCCATGTCGGCCAGCGCCAGAGAGGTGTTCAGGCCGGTCTGACCGCCCATCGTGGGCAGCAGTGCGTCGGGGCGCTCTTTCTCGATGATCTTGGCGACGGTCTCGGGGGTGATCGGCTCGATATAGGTGGCGTCGGCCAGACCCGGATCGGTCATGATCGTCGCGGGGTTCGAGTTCACAAGGATGACCCGGTAACCTTCTTCGCGCAGGGCCTTGCAGGCCTGGGCGCCAGAGTAGTCGAATTCGCAGGCTTGCCCGATCACGATAGGTCCGGCGCCGATGATCATGATGGAGGAGATATCGGTTCTTTTGGGCATGGCGGACCTCTTGTGAGCATTGGGCAGCATTGAACAGGGGTATGACTCACCCCGCGCAAATTGTCGTGGGTTATAGCCATCGGTCCCGACTGTGCAAGGGGGGAACGGGAATCATCTGCGATCTGTCGCAGATGGACTGTTTTCGCCCCTCAACTGGTCTATAGCACCCCGGGGAGGGCAGATCACGAAGGGTGAGGTGCCTTGAGACTACGATTCGATCATGGCCCGGCGGGGGCGGTGGCGGTATTCGCCCGTCCCGTGGCGCAGATCGTGGCCGAGCGGCCCGAGCAGGTGGCGCCTGCCCTGGCCGAGCTGGCTCGCGTTCAGGCGCGGGGGCTGTGGCTGGCGGGCTATGCCAGTTACGAGCTGGGTTATGCGCTGGAGCCGCGCCTGCACGCGCTGATGCCGAACGACCGGCGGCTGCCGTTGCTGCACTTCGGTGTGTACGAGGCGCCCGAGGATGCGCCGCCGCTGAACGGCGCGGGCGCGTTGCACGATCTGGCCCCGCGCTGGGACGGTGCGCGCTATGCCCGCGCGTTTCAGGCCGTGCACGACTATATCGGCCGCGGTGACATCTATCAGGCCAACCTGACCTTTCCGGTGGATGCGGTGGCCGAGGGAACGGCTGCGGGGATTTATGCGTCATTGGTGGCGCGACAACCGGTCGGCCACGGCGCGCTGGTCCAGACGGACGGGGTGGCGCTGCTGTCCCGCTCGCCCGAGTTGTTCTTTCGCACCGATGCGGGTGGGCGCATCCAGACCCGCCCGATGAAAGGCACCCTGCCGCGCCTGCCCGATCCGGCGGCGGATGCCCGGCAACGCGCCATTCTGGCCGGGGATGAGAAGAACCAGGCCGAGAACCTGATGATCGTGGACCTGCTGCGCAATGACATCAGCCGGATTTGTCAGGCGGGCTCGGTCCGGGTGCCGGACCTGTTCGCGGTGGAAACCTATGCGACGGTGCATCAGATGGTCTCGACCGTGCAGGGGCGGTTGCGTCCGGGCACCGGGCTGGACGGGGTTTTGCGGGCGCTGTTCCCGTGTGGCTCGATCACCGGGGCACCGAAACTGCGGGCGATGCAGATCATCCGCGAACTGGAACCCTGGTCGCGCGACGCCTATTGCGGCACCATCGGCTGGGCCGCGCCGGACGGACGCTCGGAATTCAACGTGGCGATCCGTACCGTCATGCTGGAGGGCGCGCGCGCCACGCTGAATGTCGGCGGCGGGGTGGTCTGGGACAGCACCGCCGCATCGGAATATGAGGAGGCGCTATGGAAAGCACGCTTTGCCCGGACGCTGATACCCGCCTGATCGAAACCTTCGGCTGGCTGCCGCAGCACGGCGCGCGGGCGCTGGGGCTGCATCTGGACCGGATGGCCCGCAGCAGCGCGGCGCTGGGTTTTGCGTTCGACCGGGGCGCGGCCGAGCAGTTGGTCGCAACGATCCACGCCGAGGCCCCGCAACGCTGCCGCCTGACGCTGGGTGCCTCTGGGGATCTGGAGCTGACGCGCGCGGACCTGCCGCCCTCGCCCCCCGAATGGAGGGCGATCATCGCGCCCGACCTGCTGGACCCCGCCGACCCGTGGCTGCGCCACAAGACGACCCGTCGCGCGCTTTATGACCAGCACCGCGCCGCGCTGCCCGAAGGGGTGGGCGAGGCGGTGTTCTTCAACACCGACGGCCATCTGTGCGAGGGCACCATCACCAACCTGTTCGTGACGCTGGCCGACGGGCGGCGCGTGACGCCCGCGCTGTCCTGCGGGCTGTTGCCGGGCATCTACCGGCAGCAACAGTTGGCGCTGGGCGCCGTGACCGAGGCGCTGATCACCCGTCAGGATCTGGCCAATGCCCGCGCAATCACCGCCGGTAATTCGCTGCGCGCAGAGATTCCCCTGCGCCTGACCCTGCAAACCGGTTGAGAATTCCCCGCCATTCAGGCACAGAAGGCCGCGAAACCGGCCGCCTCCCTTGACACTGGCGGCAATGCAATGTGTATCGGCGCAACCGCCGCCACACCGTAAGGAAAAAAGACATGCACGCATATCGCAGCCATACCTGCGCCGCTCTGACCAAGGATAACGTGGGCCAGACCGTCCGCCTGTCGGGTTGGGTCCACCGGGTGCGCGACCATGGCGGCATCCTGTTCATCGACCTGCGCGACCACTACGGCGTCACGCAAGTGCTGTGCGACCCGGACTCGGCCGCCTTTGCCGAGGTCGAGAAGGTCCGCAGCGAGTGGTGTATCCGCATCGACGGCGAGGTGAAGGCCCGCGACGCATCGCTGGTGAACCCAAAGCTGCCCACCGGCGAGATCGAAGTGTTCGTCCGTGACATCGAAGTGCTGGGCGCCGCCAAGGAACTGCCGCTGATGGTGTTCGGCGATCAGGAATACCCCGAGGAAACCCGCCTGCGCTATCGCTACCTGGACCTGCGCCGCGAGGCGATGCAGGACAACATGACGCTGCGCTCGGACGTGGTGGCCTCGATGCGCCGCCGCATGTGGGATCGCGGCTTCCGCGAATTCCAGACCCCGATCATCACCGCCTCGTCGCCCGAAGGGGCGCGCGACTTCCTGGTGCCGTCGCGTCTGCACCCGGGCAAGTTCTACGCCCTGCCGCAGGCCCCGCAGCAGTTCAAGCAGCTGATCATGATGTCGGGCTTCGACAAGTATTTCCAGATCGCGCCCTGCTTCCGCGACGAAGACCCGCGCGCCGACCGCTCGCCCACCGATTTCTACCAGCTGGACCTGGAGATGTCGTTCGTCACCCAGCAGGACATCTTTGACACGATCAGCCCGGTTCTGGCTGGTGTGTTCGAAGAATTCGGCGGTGGCCGCAAGGTCGACGCGCCCGGCGAATGGCCGCAGATCTCGTACAAGGACTCGGCGCTGTGGTACGGCACCGACAAGCCCGACCTGCGCAACCCGATCAAGATGCAGGTCGTGTCCGAGCATTTCGCGGGCTCTGGCTTTGCAATCTTCGCCAAGCTGCTGGAGCAGGACGGCACCCAGATCCGCGCCATCCCCGCACCCACCGGCGGCAGCCGCAAGTTCTGCGACCGCATGAATGCGTTTGCGCAGAAAGAGGGCCTGCCGGGCATGGGCTATATCTTCTGGCGCGACGGTGCGGACGGCATGGAAGCCGCTGGCCCGCTGGCCAAGAACATCGGCCCCGAGCGCACCGAGGCGATCCGCCAGCAGCTGGGCTTGGGCGTCGGCGATGCCGCGTTCTTCCTGGGGGGCAAGCCCAAGTCGTTCGAGAAGGTCGCCGGCAAGGCCCGCGACGTCATCGGCGCCGAGCTGGGCCTGACCGAGACCGACCGTTTCGCATTCGCCTGGATCGTCGATTTCCCGATCTACGAACAGGACGAGGAAACCGGCGAGATCGACTTCGAACACAACCCGTTCTCGATGCCGCAGGGTGGCCTGGACGCGCTGAACGGTGACCCGATGGAGGTCCGTGGCTTCCAGTACGATCTGGCCTGCAACGGCTACGAGCTGGTGTCCGGCGCGATCCGGAACCACAAGCCCGAGGTGATGCTGAAGGCGTTCGAGATCGCCGGCTACGACGAGGCCGAGGTGAAAAGCCGTTTCGGTGCGCTGTATCAGGCGTTCCAGTACGGCGCCCCGCCGCACGGTGGCTGCGCGGCTGGCATCGACCGGATCGTGATGCTGCTGGCCGACACCGCCAACATCCGCGAGGTCATCATGTTCCCGATGAACCAGCGCGCCGAGGACCTGATGATGAACGCGCCCTCCGAGGCGTCCAGCGACCAGCTGATGGAGCTGTCGCTGCGCATCATCCCGCAGGACTGATCCCGTCACAGGATTGCAAAACGCCCGGGGGAAACTCCGGGCGTTTTCGTTTGCGCGCGGTATGGGCAATGTTCCGCCCGCGCCCCGAACCGCGCCGCAAGAAAGCTGCAATTCACCCGTATCAGCCCTATCTTGAACCCAAACAGCACGAGGAGCGCGATGGCCTTCGATCCGAAACTTGCCGAAATCCGCTTTGGCACCGGGCTGGCGCGGCGCATTTTGGGGCCAGACTCGGTCGACCAGATGCTAGAGAGGCTGACCGGCCCCGACCTGATCGCCCGCGATTACCCGATCGAGACCTTCCCCGCGTTCCAGAAACGCATCATCGAGGCGCGCGAGACCGGCAAGGCGTACCGGCAGGCCAAGAACGCCGCCAACGCGCCCGAGCTGGCCAAGATCCATGACCGGGTGAAACAGGATGCCCGCCGCGCCCAGTCTTACTGGATGCTGCAGGTGCTGGGGCGGCGCAGCTATACGCAGGACGGTTTCCGCGAACGGCTGATCGCCTTCTGGACCGACCATTTCACCGTGATCGGCAAGGGCGCCGTGATGCGCCGCGTGGCCCAGCCCGTGGCCGAGACATTCCTGCGGCCCAACATGACCGGCCACTATGCCGACCTGCTGATCGCGGGTGTGACCAATCCGGGGATGGTGAACTATCTGGATCAGCAATTCTCGGTCGGGCCGAACGCACCGGCACGGGCCAAGATGCCGCCCGCGCGCGGGTTGAACGAGAACTTGGCCCGCGAGGTGCTGGAGCTGCACACGCTGGGCGTGGACGCGCCCTACACCCAGAAAGACGTGCGCGAACTGGCCGAGCTGCTGACCGGGCTGGGCATCGACGCTGACGGCGCTCAGGTGTTTCGCGAAAACTGGGCTGAACCGGGCAGCGAGATGGTGCTGTCGCAGACCTATGGCGGCGATCCCGCGCGGATGGATCACATCCGCTCGGTCCTGACGGATCTGGCGGTGCATCCGGCAACCGCACGGCACCTGTCACGAAAGCTGGCGGTGCATTTCCTGGGCGACCGGCCCGACCCCGCCGTGGTCGAGGCGATGGAGCGCACCTGGCGCGACACCCGCGGCCATCTGCTGAGCGTCTACCGCGCCATGCTGACCCACCCCAACGCATGGACGCCCGAGCGCGTGAACGTGAAGCCGCCGTTCGATTTCATCTCGTCCGCGCTGCGTGTGTTCGCGGCAGACCCCAAGCCGTTCAAGGGCAAGCCCAACGATGTCGAGCAGCGCATCCGCAAGCATTTCCTGAACCCGCTGCAACGCATGGGGCAGCCGTGGGAATTGCCGATCGGCCCCGATGGCTGGCCCGAACAGGATGACGCCTGGGTGACGCCGCAGGGTCTGGCGACGCGGATGGAATGGGCGCTGGAAACGCCGCAGGTCTTGCTCAAAGGGCTGCCCGACCCCCGTGAATTCGTCGAGATGGCACTGGGCCCCAACCCGCCCGAATCCGTCCGATTCGCAGCAAAAGCTGCCGAAAGCCGTGCCGAAGGGATCGCGCTGGTGCTGATCTCTCCGGCGTTTCAGCGCCGATAAGGAGCGTGTGATGACCGACTGGACCCGCCGCAAACTGCTGACCCGATCCCTGGCGCTGGGCTGCTCGGCAGCGGCCAGCCCGCTGCTGACGCCGATTTCGCTGGCCGCCGGGCCGTGGGACAACCGGCTGGTCGTCATCATCCTGCGCGGCGCGATGGACGGGCTGGACGTGGTGCAGCCCTACGGCGACCCGGCCTACGCCGCCGCCCGCCCCAACCTGAAGGGCGGAGAGGCCGGCGGCGGGCTGGACCTGGACGGGTATTTCTCGCTTCACCCTGCGTTAGAGGCGTTGATGCCAATGTGGCGCGCCGGAGAGTTGGGCTTTGCCCACGCCGTCTCGACCCCCTATCGCGACAAGCGCAGCCATTTCGACGGGCAGGATCTGCTCGAGGCTGGCACCCCCGATCTGGGCCCCGCCACCGGGCGCGATGGCTGGCTGAACCGGATGCTGCAAACCGTGCCGGGGATGCGCCCCGATCTGGCCTATGCCATCGGCCACGAAAACCTGCTGATCCTGACCGGGCAGGCCCCCGTGGCCAACTGGTCGCCGGATGTGCGACTGAAACTGTCGCCGCAGGGGCGCCGTCTGGCCGAGTTGGTGATGCACGACGACCCCGCCTTTGCCGACGCCTTTGCCGAGGCCGCGCAGCAACTGGACAGCGGTGACGGTGGCATGATGGCGGTGCCGACGGGCACGGATATGGACATGGCGGGCCTGTCCAAGAAAGGCACCGAGGGCATCCGGCAGGTCGCCGCCTTTGCCGGGGAAAAACTGCTGGGGGACACGCGCATCGCTTCGTTCTCGATCGGCGGGTGGGATACGCACAGGTTCCAGCCCGGCGCGCTGCCTCGGGCGTTGACGCAGCTGTCGGACGCGCTGTTGGTGCTTAAATCGACGCTGGGCGACACTTGGGGCAAGACCGCCGTGGTGGCGATGACGGAATTCGGACGCACCGTGCGCGAGAACGGCACACGTGGCACTGACCACGGCACTGGCGGCGCGATGCTGCTGGCGGGCGGTGCGATCCGGGGCGGGCAGGTGGCGCGCGATTGGCCCGGCCTGTCCGAGGCCGCCCTGTACCAGCGCCGCGACCTGATGCCCACGCGCGACGTGCGCGCCTATGCGGGCTGGGTGATGCGCGGCCTGTTCGGGCTGGACGCGTCAGTACTGGAGCGTACGGTTTTTCCGGGGCTGGACCTGGGGCCGCGCCCGTCGCTGATCCTTTAGGGCTTTTGCGCCTTGCGGCAGTGGGTTAGCCTGCGCCCGATCCTATAGGAGGGCGCCATGACCGATCCGCGTATTCTGGGCGAAACCGTGCCGAACTGGGCCCCGCCGCCGCGCCCCGATTGGGCCGTGCTGGACGGCCAATACGTCCGTCTGGAAAAGCTGGACGCCGAGCATCACGCCGCCCTGCTGTTCCGCGCCTACGAAGGGCACGACTGGGTGTGGGATTACCTGCCTTACGGTCCGTTTTCCTCGGCCGCGCAGTACCATCGCTGGATGCGCGACGTGGCCGGTGGGGCTGATCCGTATTTCTTTGCGATCTACGACAAGGAAACGCGCCAGTATGGGGGCGTCGGCAGCTATCTGCGGATCACGCCCGAGGCCGGATCCATCGAGCTGGGCCACCTGAATTTCGCGCCCCGCCTGCAGCAGACCAAGGCCGCGACCGAGCTGTTTTTCCTGACGATGCAATGGGCGTTTCAGGCCGGGTATCGCCGGTTTGAGTGGAAATGCGATGCGCTGAACCTGCCCTCGCGACGCGCGGCGCAGCGGCTGGGGCTGAGCTACGAGGGGATTTTCCGGCAGGCTACCATTGTGAAGGGGCGCAACCGCGACACCGCCTGGTTCGCCGCCATCGACAAGGAATGGCCCGCGCTGAGCGAGGCCTTCCGCGTCTGGTTGTCGCCCACCAACTTCACCACCGACGGACGCCAGAAAGAGCGCCTGTCGGACCTGACCAAACTGGCGGGCGTCGCACCCGATCCGGGGTTGGCCGGTTAAACGGCGACGGGGCTGGCCAGCCGGTCCTGCATCAGCCCGGCCAGATTTGCCACGGCTGAACCGCAACTGCGCCCCTGCATCCGCGCGATGGTCAGCGCCTCGCCGGCGGTGATCAGCGGGGCGTCGGCGGCGCTGCGGGCGATGCCGGTCACGAATTGCGCCACGTAGTCCAGGATCTGGTCGTCATTGCCGTCGCTCAGCAGGTCGGCCGCGTGGGCCAGATCGTCCTGATAGGCCAGCGTGTCGGGCTGGATCACCTCATCATTCACGGCACGCGGCCCCATCGGGCGCTGGTCGGCGGGCAGGCAGGCCAGGATCAACTCCTGGAACTGCGCCAAAGAGCGCGTGGGCTTGGGCAGGAACCCGTCCGCCCCGGCCGCCAGGCAGCACTCCTGCGCCAGATCATCGGCGCTGGTGCCCAGAATGACGGGGATGCGCGGGGACATGGTGGCGGCCTCGTGGATCAGGTCGGCCCCCTCACCATCTGGCAGGCCGTGATCCACGATCAGCACGGTCGGGCGGTAGACCATCAGGTGCCGTTTCGCCGCCATGATGCTGTCGGCTCGCCGGATGCGCGCCCCGGATCGGACGCAGAGCAGGCGCATCGCCTCGCAGGCGAAGCGGCTGTCCTCGACCGCCAGAATGGTCACGCCCAGCAGCGGGCGGGCAGGCGTGGGAAAGCGGTTGAACTGAAACTGGTCTCTGTCGTCCATGGGAATCCTCCTGCGGCATCATGCGACTCAACATGGAACAGGGTTGGTGAATGCGGCGTTAACGCCCCGGTGACAGCGGCCCGGACGCTTGCGCAAACCCCCGTCGCCCGCCATAACTGCGCGAAACTTGGAATCCAAAGGAGACCCCCATGATTGGCCGCCTGAATCACGTCGCTATCGCCGTTCCCGACCTCGAAGCCGCATCCGAGCAGTACCGCACCGCGCTGGGGGCCAAGGTGAACCCGCCGCAGGACGAACCCGATCACGGCGTCACCGTAGTGTTCATCGAACTGCCCAACACCAAGATCGAGCTGCTGTACCCGCTGGGCGACAACTCCCCGATCCTGGGTTTTCTGGAAAAGAACCCCTCGGGCGGTATTCACCATGTGTGTTACGAGGTCGACGACATCCTGGCCGCGCGTGATCAGCTGAAGGCCAACGGCCTGCGCGTTCTGGGCAACGGCGAGCCGAAGATCGGCGCCCACGGCAAGCCCGTGCTGTTCCTGCATCCCAAGGACATGAACGGCACCCTGGTGGAGCTGGAGCAAGTCTGATGACCATCACCTCGGCCCTTGTCCTGTTCGCGGTGATCTGGTTCATGACCTTCCTGATCGTGATCCCGATCCGCCTGCAGACCCAAGGTGACGTGGGCAAGATCGTCCCCGGCACCCAGGCCGGCGCGCCCGAGCATCATAACCTGAAGAAAAAGGCGATGATCACGACAGCGATCACCGTGGTGCTGTGGTGCGTGATTTCGGGGATCATCCTGTCGGGCTGGATCTCGGTGCGTGACATCGACTGGTTCAACCGGATGGGCCCCACGGGGTAAGCCGACGGACCAACACGCAAAAGGCGCCCCGCAGGGCGCCTTTTTTGTTTAGCGACGTCCCCCCGTCACCCCGTGGTAGATGTGGGTGAAGGTGGCGGCGCCCAGGATCGGGATCACCAGGTTGACCAGCGGCAGGCTCAGCGGCATGGCCATCAGCGTGCCGGCCAGCCAGATCGTGCCCCGGTGCTGGCGGCGCAGGTCTTTCGCGCCTTGGCGACCGACCCGGCGGATGGCGGCAAGCGTGAAATACTCCATCCCCAACAGGAACCCGTTCAGACCCCAGAAGATGAACAGCGAAAACGGCGTCAGGACCGGGATCAGGTACAGGAACAGCGCCACGATATTGGCCCCGATCAGCAGGCCCAGAAAGTTGATCGTGTCCTTGATCGCCTCGCCCAGCGGCACCTTGGTGGCGGCGGGCAGGTGGGGGTAGTGGCGATCCTCGACCGCCTGCGCCACCTCGTCCAGGAACATCGAGGTGATGGCCGACGCGACCGGCACCATCAGGAACACCGACAGGATCATCATCAGGAAAAAGCTGGACCAGCCGACCAGATCGTTCAGCCAGGTGACCTCGCCGATCAGAGGCAGGGCGGTGCTGTCGCCGACAGACCATTGCAGGAACCACAGGAAGGCCGCGTAGACGGTGACCAGCAGCGCAAAGGTCAGGCCGATGCCCAGGAACAGCACCTTGCGGAACCGGCGGTCGCCGACCTGCCCCAACGTGCGCGAGAACGAGGAAAAGATCAGGCCGATTGCCATGTGACGATGCTCTCCAGATCGGGGCGGGGACGGTCGGGCGGGGGCGAGGTTTCGGTGCCGATATGGATCAGCCCGGCGACGCGCTCGTTCTCGGCAAGGTCCAGGCCCTGCTCGACGAAACCACGGTCATGCGCGGGCCAGCCGGTCAGCCAGTTGGCGCCCCAGCCGCTGGCTTGCGCGGCGTTCAGCAGCGCCAGACAGACGGCCCCGGCCGAGTAGGTCTGTTCGATCGCGGGCACCTTTTCGCTGTCCTTCTGCACCTCGATCACCGCGACGCACAGGTGGCTGGTGTCGAATTGCATCGGGCCTTTCAGCACCTTGTCCTCGGGCAGCTCCAGCGCGGCGGCGCGGGAGCGGGCCAGATCGCCCAGCCGCTGCAGCGCGCCGCGTTCCAGCACGATCAGGCGCCAGGGCTCCAGCTTGCCATGATCGGGGCTGCGCAGGGCGGCGGTCAGGATCGGGGTCAGCTGATCGCGCGAGGGGACGG
The DNA here is from genome assembly GCF_004799325.1 of Thalassobius vesicularis. Classification (GTDB taxonomy): domain Bacteria; phylum Pseudomonadota; class Alphaproteobacteria; order Rhodobacterales; family Rhodobacteraceae; genus Thalassobius; species Thalassobius vesicularis. The sequence continues at coordinate 155,413 of NZ_SSMD01000001.1, read as the reverse complement.
GCGTGGTCAGGGTCTTTTGCGGACGCGAACGGCGCGTCAGCAGAAACTCCATCACGGCGGGGTTCTGTTCCATAAGGGGCCTTTGTCGGTTCTTCAGGCTCTATTTCGGGCCTTTGGGGCGTCGGTTCAACCCGTCACAGGCCCAATTCCGTCGCCATTTCACCGATCAGTTCGCTGAAGACCGCGTTCATGCGGGCGTTCGGCTGGCGTTTGGCCACGGTGTCGGCCATCGGGTCGGGGGCCGCGTGGGTGCTGCCCGAAAGCTCCTCCATCACCGCATGGCCGCAGAAGGGGACGTAGGCCTCGGAATAGCCGCCCTCGTGCACCATCACCAGCTTGCCGCCGCACAGGTCAGTGGCGGCCTGCATGACCTGCCGGGTCATCAGGCGGAAGGTCTCGGCGGTGCACAGCTGCCGCGCGATGGGGTCAAAGATACCCGCGTCAAAGCCGCAGGCGATGATGATGACATCGGGTTTGAAACGGCGCAGGGCGGGCAGGGTGATGCGCTCCATCGCCTCAAGATAGCCGACATGGCCGACGCCCGAGGGCAGCGGGACGTTGATGTTGTACCCCTCGCCCGGACCGCGCCCGCGATCCGCCAGCGCCCCGGTGTCGAGGGGATAGTTCGCCTCTTGGTGCAACGAGATCGTCAGCACGTCGTCGCGGTCGTAAAAGATCGCCTCGGTCCCGTTGCCGTGGTGCACGTCCCAATCGACGACGGCAAAGCGTTGGGCAAGACCCGTGGCGCGGGCGGCCTCGATCGCGATGGCGATGTTGTTGAGCAGGCAGAACCCGTTGGGCCAGTCGGGCAGGCAGTGATGCCCCGGCGGGCGCGACAGGGCATAGGCGTTGTCCAGATCGCCGGTCAGCACATCGGCCAGCGCCTGTTTGGCCAGACCCGCGGACAGGGCTGCGATCTCGAACCCGCCCTTGGCGAAGGGGGTGCGCAGGCCCAGCTCTCCGCCGCCGGCATCGGACATGTCCTTGAACGCGGTCAGGTAGGTTTCGGGGTGGATGCGGGCCATGTCTTCCCAGCTGGCGGGGGCGGCGTGGCGCATCGACAGGTCGTCGGTCAGGCCCGAGACCTCCATCAGGTTTTTCAGGCGGCGTTTGGTTTCGGGGTTTTCGGGCAGCCCCCCGGCGGCCAGCGGCTGTACATATCCGCCCAGTGGCAGGGTCAGCGCGTAATTGCCGCCCGCGTGCCAGAAACACTTCTCATCCCAGAAAAATCCCGTTGCCATTCTAGTCTCCCTCTTGCTCCGGTTGTTACTATCGGGGGGAGAATCCGTGATGTAAATGCGGGTGGAGGGGGCGGACGCCTCCGGCGGGAGTATTTGGGATCAGAAAGAAGGGAGGGGCGCATGCGCGAGTTGGAGCATCTGGCCGAGACGGGCACCGAGATCGCCGTGCGCGTGACGCCCAAGGCCTCGCGCAATGCGCTGGTGGTCGAGGACGGGGCGATCCGGGTCTATGTCACCACCGTGCCCGAGGGCGGCAAGGCCACGGCGGATGTGCAGAAGCTGCTGGCCAAGGCGATGGGCGTGGCGAAATCGCGGCTGGTGCTGGTGCGCGGGGCGACCAGCCGGGACAAGGTGTTTCGTGTCGATTAGGTCTGGTTGCGGACGCGCGAGTAGACGCCCTCGGGCAGGTTCAGCGCGGCGGCCAGATCGTTCAGCTGGCTGATCGACAGGGTGATGCGTTCGACCAGATCGGTGCGCGGGTCCAGCTGTTCCAGCACGATGCAATCCTCGAAGGCGTTGATGGTGATGTCTTCCTGCAGGTGGGTGTCGCCTTCGTCCACCAGCGTTATGACGGTCGCGTCGAAATCGTGCTCGATTGAAAACATGGCGCATCCTTTCCGTTTGCCATCATGGTGACACGCTGCGCCACCGCGCGGAAGAGCAAACCCGGCGGGTCTGGACAACGACCGGCGAGTCCCTGACAAGGGGGGCGGAGGGGCGCCATGCTGCAAATCGAAAATGTCGTGACAGATCGCGGCTCGCGCTATGCGGTGTCGGGCGGGCCTGTGGCCGATGCGGCGGGCGTGGAGGCGTTCCTGAAAGAGCTCAAGCGCGCCAAACGCTATGCCAAGGCGACCCACAACACCTGGGCGGTGATCCATTCCGACGGCACCCAGGTCAAGGGCGACGACGGCGAATCCGGTGCCGGCATGGTGATTCTGCGGATGTTGGAGCGCGAGGGCCTGACCGGCCATATCGTGGTCGTGACCCGCTGGTATGGCGGTAAACATCTGGGCGGCGACCGTTTTCGGCACGTCCAAACCTGCGTGAACGCCTATCTGGAAGCACTGCGCTTGACCTGAGTCAAGGCCCCGATCCTGACCTTGCGTAACCTGTCTCCGGGTGGTGTCGTTGCCGCAAGGGGTAAGCCATGCAGAGTTACCAGAAGATTTCCCGCCATGCCCGGCTGGTCGAACACATGGCCGATGCCTTGGGTGTCGACCTTGTCGAAAACCTGATGGAGGGGGTGCTGACCCCTGAGGAACTGGATGCCGCGGTGCTGAGCTGCACGGGCTGTCCGAACCCCGAAGGTTGCGATCACTGGCTGGAAACGCACGACGACGGGCAGGCCGAGGAAACGCCGGACTACTGCCGCAACGCACAGCTTTTCCGCGAGTTGCGCGCTTTGGCGCGCGATTGATCAGGGTCAAGGAATCGCATCCGTAGGGCCTGTATGTTTGATCCTGTTAACAACTCGGAGGAGTTCCCGTGAAACCGCTTGGCGAAACGAAACGACACTACTGGCTGGCTCAGAAAATGGCCAAGGCCACTGGTGCCGACCTCGTTGCGGCGCATGAGGCCGGGGATCTTCCGCAAGAGGAATGGGCTGAACTGGTTCAGAATTGCCGCACTTGCGACTGGACCGAGGGCTGCGATCGCTGGCTGAAGGAACACCCCGAGGCCGAAACTGTCCCCGAGACCTGCGCCAACTGTGGCCGCCTGACCGAGCTTCAGGCCGAAGCAAGTGAAGGGATGCAAGGATGAGCGTGATTTTCAATCTTGGCGATCCGGCGCGGCATTTCTGGCTGACACGGTCGGTCGCGCGCTCGATGGGGCTGAACCTGTCCGAGGAAATGACCACCGGTCGGCTGTCCGCGCAGGGATACGCGCAGATGGTGACTGCCTGCCGCAAATGCCCATTCGTAGCCCAATGCGAAAACTGGCTGGCCCATTCCGGGGCTGGAGCGAATGCCGCCCCCGAGAATTGCGCGAATGCGCCGGTTCTCAACGGGCTGAAACACTGAAACGACAGACAAAAGGAGACGCCCGATGGGCCTGTTCGATAAAATTGGCCGCCGCGCCTCGGTGATGGGGAAAATGGCGGAAACCGTGGGTGTGGACTTTGCCGAAAAGGTCGCCCAGGACCCGACCGTGGCCGCGAAATACCGCGAGGCGGTGATGCGCTGCTCGCATTGCTCGCATGATGGCGAATGCAAAGGCTGGATGGCCGAGCATCCCCACGCCACCGAGACCCCGGATTACTGCCGCAACAAAGACCTGCTGGAGGGTCTGGCGCGCGGCTGATCGCCTGCTCGCTGTTGACATAGCGAAACGCCCGAAGCCATGTCGGCCTCGGGCGTTTTGATGCGTTTGCGGTTACTTCTGCAGCGCCACCAGCAGGGCCGAGGCTTTGACCGTCTCGCCACCGGCCAGCTCGGCCAGGCTCTGGTCAGGCGTTGCCTGCACGTCCTGCGCGGCAAGCTTGGCGATCACGCCGTCCACATCGGTGCCCAGCATCGGTGCCAGCGCCGAGACCGGTGCGTTCACCACCATCTGCGCGACGCCAAACTCCGGTCGGCCGCCGCCTTTTTGCGGGGCGGGGATGACAAAGGACAGCCCCAGCGCCACCACGAACGCGCCCATCAGCCCCATCGCCAGCGGGCGCTTGAAATACAGGGTGAAGGCGCGCCAGTTCAGCACCACGTGCAGCGCCACCGCGGCCACCATCGCCCAGCCCAGCCATTCGTGGGCCACCTTGTTCAGCCCGGTGTCCCAGTGAAAGAACATCAATCCCCCGGTCACGGACATCATCACGAAACTGCCGATGGTCAGCGGGGTGGCGTATTGGCGAAGACTGGACATGATAGTCACCTTTGGTGCTTGAAAATCTGACGGGCGCGGCGTGCCGACACCCGGTCTCTGCCCCTGGATCGGACCGGAAGGGTCGCACTAACCTGGCACTCTTCCAGATCCCTTCCGGCCCTGCCCCAAAGGCAGAGACATTCGTAAAACGCCCCGCTTCCGCGGTTCCGTCGCAGCGCAGCATGATTTTCTTTGCTAACGCAGCGTAAAGATTTCGTTGCATTCCCAACGGTTTCGGCCGCATCCTGCGGGTCGGAGGGGTATCATGCTGTATTTTCTGCACCGTCTGCGCCTGCGCGTCATCTGGAGCTGGGCCGGATGCGTCGAAGTCTGGCGCAACGAGCATTCGTTCCGCAGTTGGGTCTGGGCCAATCTGGTCAGCGCCGCGCTGGCCTTTGCGCTGCCCCTCACCGGGGCCGAGCGCGCGCTGATCCTGGCGCTTGGCGTGCTGGTGATGGCGTTCGAGCTGATCAACTCGGCCATCGAGCGTGTCGTGGACGACATCGGTAAGGATCAGCGCGAGTTGGCGAAACAAGCCAAGGACGCCGGCAGCGCAGGCGTCGCCGTCGCCGCCATCGCGGCGGGCATCGCGTGGATCGTTGTTCTGGTGTGGTGAAGGGGCTTAGAGCCCCTTATGCGCCCCGTCACACAGCGGTTGTTTGGCCGAATGCTTGCAGCCGCAAAACAACACCTTCTTGCTGGCTTCAGCGGTGTACTTGATGGGCGCGAATTCCGATCCCTTGTGCGAGCCATCACAGAACGGCTGCTTGCTGGACTTCCCGCACGAGCACCAGAAATAGCTTTTGCCTTCTTCCACCTCGACGGGCAGGGGGGATTTCTGGGCGATGATCGGTGCGTCGGACATGTCGGCTCTCCATAGGGTTGGCTGGCCCCACTGTGCCAAGTCCACCTCGACGGTCAATTCCGGCAAAAGCACAGGCCCCGTGCGAATTCGCACCTTTGCCCGCGCCTCAGCGCAGTTGACCCCACAGGTCGTATTCCCCGGCCTCGTCCACCTCGACGGTGACGATGTCGCCCACGGAAATCCCCTCGGTGCCTTCGTCGATGAACAGGTTGCCGTCGATCTCGGGCGCGTCGGATTTGGTGCGGCAGGTGGCGATGCCGTCCTCGTCGATATCATCGACGATCACGTCCATGATCTGCCCGACCTTGGCCGCCAGTTTCGCCTCGGAAATCGCCTGCGCCTTCTCCATGAAGCGTTCCCAGCGCTCTTGCTTCACTTCGTCCGGCACATGGTCCGGCAGGTCGTTCGAGCGCGCGCCCGCCACGTTTTCGTACTGGAAGCAGCCGACGCGATCCAGCTGCGCCTCGTCCATCCAGTCCAGCAGGGTCTGGAACTCGGCCTCGGTCTCGCCGGGGTAGCCCACGATAAAGGTCGAGCGCAGCGTGATGTCCGGGCAAATCCCGCGCCATTCGGCGATGCGGTCCAGCGTCTTTTCAGCCGCGGCCGGGCGGGCCATGCGTTTCAGCGTATCCGGGTGGGCGTGCTGGAACGGGATGTCCAGATAGGGCAGGATGCCGCCCTCGGCCATCAGCGGGATCAGGTCGGTGACATGCGGGTAGGGATAGACGTAATGCATCCGCACCCAGGCGTCCAACTGCCCCATCTCGCGCGCCAGATCGAGGAAGGGGAATTTCGAATCCCGCTCTTTCCAGTCGGTGCCATAGGCGCTGGTGTCCTGAGAGATCACCAGCAATTCCTTCACGCCGCTTTCCACCAGCTTTTCCGCCTCGCGCATCACCGCCTTCAGCGGGCGGCTGGCCAGTTTCCCGCGCATGTCGGGGATGATGCAGAATTTGCAGTGGTGATTGCAGCCCTCGGAAATCTTCAGATAGCTGTAATGGCGCGGCGTCAGTTTCACGCCGGATGCGGGCAGCAGGTCGATGAACGGATCGGGGTCGGGCGGCACCGCGCCATGCACGGCGTCCAGCACCTGCTCGTATTGATGCGGGCCGGTGACGGCCAGAACCTTGGGGTGCACGCCGGTGATGAACTCCGGCTCGGCGCCCAGACAGCCGGTCACGATGACCTTGCCGTTTTCCTTCAGCGCCTCGCCGATCGCCTCCAGGCTTTCGGCCTTGGCGCTGTCCAGGAACCCGCAGGTGTTCACGATCACCGCATCGGCCCCGGCGTAATCGGGGGAAATCCCGTACCCTTCGGCCCGCAGGCGCGTCAGGATGCGTTCGGAATCCACCAACGCCTTCGGACAGCCAAGGCTGACCATGCCGATGGTCGGCTGCCCCTCGCGTGGGGCATCAGTGAAACGCGCACGCGGCGCGAGGTCGGGGCGAAGGTTCGGCGGATTCTGACTCATGGCGCGCATATACGGCGGAACGGCCCGCATAGGAAGAGCGTTGCTTATTCAAGCCACCGTGACCCGCCCCCCATTGGCAGGGCCACGGCGCGCGCGTAAGCTGTAGGGAACAGGCAAAAGGGGGTGGGTGCCATGCGGTTGTTGATGAAACTTGTCGGGGCGCTGGTGATTGCGGCAATTCTGGTCGTGGTCGGGCTGCTGATGCTGCCGGGCGACAAGATTGCCCAGGTCGCCGTGGATCAGCTGAAGACGCAGACCGGCCGGCAGGTGACGCTGTCGGGGAACACCACGATCAGCTATTACCCCGTGCTGGGCGTCTCTACCGGCCAGCTGACCATCGCCAATGCCGACTGGTCCAACTCCGGCCCGATGATGACCGCCGACAGCCTGAAGGTGGGGGTGGATTTCATGTCGCTCCTTTCCGGCGCGATCAAGATCACCGGGCTTGAGGCCGTGCGCCCCGCCATCCTGCTGGAGCGCGCCAAGGATGGCCGCGTGAATTGGGAGCTGGGCGTGGACAACGTCGCCCCCTCGGGGCAACCGGCGGGCAGCTCCAACAAGCTGGCCCTGTCGCTGGACCGTGCGCTGATCTCGGGCGGCACGCTGCGCTATGTCGATCACGGCGCGGGCACCGATCTGAACGTGCGCGACGCCAACCTTGATCTGCAATGGCCGGTCTATCGCGGGCAGGCCACGTTTTCCGGCGGGCTGACCTACGGCGCGCAGCCGCTGACCTTCTCGGGCCAGATCGCCAACCTTGCTGGCCTGATCGAGGGCGAAGTCACCGCCGTCTCCGCCCGGATCGCCTCCGCCGCTGGCTCGGTCGGCTTTGACGGCCGCGCGGGCACACAACCCCAGGCCCAGGGCACGCTGACCGTCGATCTGAAGGACACCTCGGGCTTTCTCTCCGCACTTGGCGTCACTGGCGTCAGCCTGCCGCGCGGGCTGGGTCGGGCCGCCAAAGTCTCGGCCGACCTGACCTATACCACCGCCGCGCTGCTGTCGCTGCGCAACCTGTCGGCCACGCTGGATCAGAACAGCCTGAACGGCGAGGCCGATCTTGACCTGTCCAAATCCAAGCCCGTGCTGACGGCCAAACTCGCCGCTGGCTCCGTCGATCTGACGGGCCTGTCCGAGGGCGGCTCGGGCGGCGGCGCAGCCTCGGATGGCTGGTCCAAGGCCGCCATCGACGCCTCGGCGCTGGGGATGCTGGACGGCCAGATCGCCCTGTCGGCCAAGGGCCTGTCGGTCGCGGGCCTGACCTTCGGCGCCGCGAAAACCCAAACCACCATCGAAAATTCGCGCGCCGCGATCACCCTCAGCAGCCTTGCGGGCTATGACGGCACGATCAGTGGCTCGGTCGTGGCCAACAACCGCTCGGGCCTGTCGGTCGCGGGCAACGTCAAGGCTTCGGGCGTCGAGATGCAGAAACTGCTGGGCGACTTGGCGGGCATCACCCGCTTCACCGGCCAGGCCAACGCGAATATCGAGTTCCTGTCCTCGGGCCAATCCGTCCACGCCATCATGAACGCCATCTCGGGCAAAGGCGGCATCAGCATGGGCCGCGGCACCATCCAGGGCATCGACCTAGACAAGCTGATGCGCCAGGGCATGACTACCGGCGGCACCACCGTGTTCGACAGCCTCGGCGCGACCTTCACGATGGACAAGGGCAACCTCTACAACAAGGACCTGCTGCTAAAACTGCCCGCCGTCTCGGCCACCGGCGAGGGGCGCGTCGGCCTTGGCAAGCGCGACATCGACTACCTGTTCACCCCCAAGGTCGACAGCATCAACGACGGCAAGGGCCTTGCGATCCCGGTCGCCATCAAGGGCCCGTGGTCCAGCCCCAGCATCCGCCCCGATATGGAAAAAGCCATCGACCTGAACTTCAAGGAAGAAAAGGAAAAGGCCAAGAAAGAGCTGGAAAACAAGGTCAAGGAAAAGCTGGGCGTCACCAACCCCGACAATCCCGACGAAAAGGTCGAGGACGCGGTCAAACGCAAGCTCGAGGAAGAAGCCAAGAAAGGGCTGCTCAACCTGCTGAACAAGAAGTGATCAGCCGCGCAGCCCGGTTTCCTTCAGCATCCCGCGCCGCTTGGCCTCGTAGTAATAGCCCCGCGCGTACCAGCGCACGGCCTCGTCATGGCTGCCATCGGCGACCAGCCAGGCCCCGCGCAGATACTTGACGCCGTATTTCAGATTGGTCTCGGCATCCAGCAAGCCAGTGGGCGCGCCGTGATACCCCATCCCGCGCGCCGTCTGCGGCAAGATCTGCATCAGCCCGTAATAGGGCCCGTTGCGCGCTTCGGGGCGATACATGCTCTCGCGCTGCACCACCTTGTGCACCAGCGAACGCGGCACATCATAGTGATCGGCATAACGGTTGATCAGCTTGCGCAGCTCCGGCGTCTCATTGGGATAGAGGTTGCGTGACACCTCCGGGCCCCTGTTCATCCGGCGCCCGCCGCCACACCCGGCCAGCGTCAAAGCCGCCAGAACCGCCAACCCAAATTGCCGTCGCTGCATCTCTGCTCCTGCCCCCTTGTCTTCTTTCTGGCCGAAATACTCCGGGGGGAGGAGCCGCAGGCGACGGGGGGCTGGCCCCCCGAACGCCCTTTTACACCAGACTCAGCGGCCCAGGCACCAGCGCATGACCGCCTTCTGCGCATGCAGGCGGTTTTCCGCCTCGTCGAAGATGACCGAGTGCGGGCCGTCCATCACGGCGCTGGTCGCCTCGTCGTCGCGATGCGCGGGCAGGCAATGCATGAACAGCGCGTCGGGCTTGGCATGGGCCATCAGCGCCTCGTTCACCTGGTAGGGGCGCAGCTGGTTGTGACGCCGCTCGCGGGCCGATTGCGGATCGTGCATGCTGACCCAGGTGTCGGTGACCACCAGATCAGCGCCCGTGACGGCGGCAACGGGGTCGCGGATGATGTCGACGTTCACACCCTTGGCGCGGGCTTCCTCGACGAACACCATCTCGGGGTCCAGCGGCGGCGGGCCGGCAAAGACCAGATCAAACCCGAACTGCCCGGCGGCATGGGCGAAGCTGGCGAAGACGTTGTTGCCGTCGCCACACCAGACCACCTTTTTGCCGGCGATCGGGCCGCGGTGTTCCTCGAAGGTCTGGATGTCGGCCATGATCTGGCAGGGATGGGTGCGGTTGGTCAGCCCGTTGATGACGGGGACCGAGGCATATTCCGCCATCTCCAGCAGGGTCTGTTCCTCGAAGGTGCGGATCATGATCAGATCGACGTAACGGCTCAGAACGCGGGCGGTGTCGGCGATGGTCTCGCCATGGCCCAGCTGCATGTCGGTGCCGGACAGCACCATCGTCTGGCCGCCCAGCTGGCGTACGCCCACGTCAAAGCTGACGCGGGTCCGGGTCGAGGGTTTTTCGAAGATCAGCGCGACCATGTGGTTCTTCAGCGGCTGGTCGTCATCCGGCGCGCCCTTGGGGCGGCCGTTGCGCGCGGCCTTCATGGCCTTGGCGGAATCGATCATCCCCCGCAGCGCGGCGGGGTCGGTGGCATTGATATCCAGGAAATGGTTCATGGGTTCGGTCTTTGCGGTCGGTCCGGGAGTGGGGGCCAGCCCCCACACCCCCGGGATATTTGGAAAAAGAAGAAGGGATCAGCCTTCCAGTTTGGTGGCGGCGGCATCGAGGCGGGCGATGGCCTCGGCGATGTCGTCTTCGGTGATGTTCAGTGGCGGCAGAAGGCGCACCACGTTGTCGCCGGCGGGCACCGTGATCACCTGGGCGTCATAGCCGGCCTTGACCACGTCGAGGTTGGAGGCCTTGCACTTGAGGCCCAGCATCAGGCCCGAGCCGCGCACCTCTTCGAAGATGGTGGGGTGGGCGGCGACCAGCCCTTCGAGCGCCTGGCGCAGGTGGCCCGAGCGGGCGCGCACGCTGCCCAGGAAGTCGGGGTTGGCGACGTGATCCATCACGGCCGAGCCCACGGCGCAGCCCAGCGGGTTGCCGCCATAGGTGGAGCCGTGGGTGCCCGCGGTCATGCCGAAGGCGGCCTCTTCGGTGGCCAGAACGGCGCCCAGCGGGAAGCCGCCGCCGATGCCTTTGGCAACCATCATGATGTCCGGGGTGATGCCTGCCCATTCATGGGCGAACAGCTTGCCGGTCCGGCCCATGCCGCATTGCACCTCGTCCAGGATCAGCAGCAGGCCCTTTTCGTCGCAGAGCGCGCGCAGCGCCTTGAGGTCGGCGTCGGGTAGCGGGCGGATGCCGCCTTCGCCTTGCACGGGTTCGATCAGGATGGCGCCGACGGTCGGGGTGATCGCGGCCTCAAGTGCTGCCTTGTCGTTCCACGGCAGGTGGACGAAGCCGGGCAGCAGCGGGCCGAAGCCCTTGACCATCTTTTCCGACCCGGCGGCGGCGATGCCAGCCGAGGAGCGCCCGTGGAACGAGCCCTCGAAGGTGATGATGTCGGTCTTTTCGGGCTGGCCCTTTTCGTACCAGTACTTGCGGGCCATTTTCACGGCCAGTTCGCACGCCTCGGTGCCCGAGTTGGTGAAGAACACCGTGTCGGCAAAGGTGTGTTCGACCAGCTGATCAGCCAGCTTTTGCTGCTGGGGGATGTGGTACAGGTTGGACACGTGCCACACCTTTTGCGCCTGATCGGTCAGCGCCTTGACCAGGTCGGGATGCGCGTGGCCCAGGGCGTTCACGGCGATGCCGGCGCCCAGGTCAAGGAAGCGTCGGCCATCCGCCTCGATCAGCCAAGAGCCTTCGCCCTTCACGAAGGAGAGCGGCGCGCGGTTGTAAGTCGGCAGGACGGACGGGATCATGAGCGGATTCCTTGTTCCAAAGAGAGTCCCTGAGGTTGCATTCACAGGGACGGGTGTCAACGATTTTAGGGGGTTGGGCCGGGATAACCGGCGGATCAAAGGCAGCGGGACGTCAGGCGCGGGTGCGTCGGCGTCGAATCGAAACGATATGTGCTGCGGTTTTGATCATGTCGCCGCAATAGCGCCTTGCGCGGGCCTTGGCCAGCGGCAATGCGTGCGCGCCCGTTGGGTGCGTCTTATCCGTCACATCCGGGGCGGGTTACGCCTTCAGCCGGTACCCGGTGCGGAACATGCCCCAGGCGATGGCGCTGACGGTCAGCAGGGTGCCGCCCGCCACGGCCAGCCCCAACCAAGGGGAGCTGTCGGACACGCCCAGCACGCCAAAGCGCGCGCCGTCGATCAGGTAGAAGATCGGGTTGAAATGGGTCAGCTGACGGATGCCCTCGGGCAGCGCCTGAACCGAGTAGAACGTCCCCGACAGAAACGCCAGCGGCGTGACGATGAAGTTGGTGATGGCGGCCATCTGGTCGAACTTGTTGGCGAACACCCCGGCGACGATGCCGATCGCGCCCAGCAGCGCCGCGCCCAGGATGACAAAGCTCAGCGCCCAGATCGGGTGCGCCACCTTGATGTCCAGGAACAGGTACATGCCTGCCGCGATGGCCAACGCCACCAGCAGCCCGCGCGCCACGCCGCCCGCCAGGTAGCCCAGGATCAGCTCGGCCGGGGACAGCGGCGGCATCAACGTGTCCACGATATTGCCCTGCACCTTGGAGATCACGATCGACGAAGTGGTGTTGGCAAAGGCGTTCTGGATCACCGTCATCATCATGATGCCCGGCGCGATGAAATGGGTGAAGGGCACGCCCATCACCTCCCCGCGCTGGGTGCCGATGGCGATGGTAAAGATCATCAGGAACAGGGCCGCCGTGGCCAGCGGCGCCAGCAGGGTCTGGCTCCAGACCACGACAAAGCGCAGCACTTCGCGCCGCATCAGGGTGTACAGGCCCAGCCAGTTGACCCGCCCGAACCGGCGCGTTCCCATCTGCCACTGCGTCTCCATCTGCGGTTTCCCCCGTGTTTGACCGGATTCGATGCCTTGTAACTCAGGCGCGGATCACTAAAATAGGACCCGAGCTAGAAAGTACAGGGGCGGTCCGCGAAAGCGGGGCCGCTTTTTATGGTAAGGAAACCGCATGTCCTGGACCGATGAACGCGTCGAACTGTTGAAAAAAATGTGGTCCGAGGGCCAGTCGGCCAGCCAGATCGCCAAGGAACTGGGCGGCGTGACGCGCAATGCCGTGATCGGCAAGGTGCATCGCCTGGGCCTGTCGAACCGCTCGGGGGCCGCACCTGCGCCCGCCGCGGCCAAGCCCGAACCCAAACCCGCGCCCAAGCCCGAGGTCAAGCCCGCCGCCGCCGAGGCCAAGCCCGCCGCGAAACCGGCCGCCGCCAAGCCCGCGCCCAAGCCCGCTGAAACCGCCGAAGAGGCCCCGGCCGAGCGTCCCTCGAACGTGACGCCGATCCGCAAGGCGATCATCCCCGCCGGCCAGCCGCTGCCGCCGCAGCCTTCGGCGAACGAGATTTCCCCCGAGGCGCTGGCCAAGGTCAACGAGATCGAGAAGAAGGCCAAAAAGCTGACCCTGCTGGAGCTGACCGAGCGCACCTGCAAATGGCCCGTCGGCGACCCCGCGACCGAGGATTTCTGGTTCTGCGGTCTGCCCGTGCAGCAGGGCAAACCCTATTGCGAGGCGCATGTCGGCGTGGCGTTCCAGCCGATGTCGAACCGCCGCGACCGCCGCCGCTGATCCACATCAGCCGCAAGGATACGCCCCGCGGTGCGCTGCGCCGCGGGGTTTTTCATGGGCCATGCCGGGTTGGGCAGCGAAAGGGTTGCATCCGGGGCCCCGCTCCCCGCACACTCGCCCCCGAGGAGACTTGATGACGCCCCCAACCGCCACCCCGCCGCACCGCCAAAGTGCCCGCCCCTCGGGTGTGCTGTCCGAGGTATTGTTCGGCGTAGTCATGGGGGCGCTGCTGCTGGTCGTTCTGGTGGCCGCGGTTCTGGGCCTCTACCTGCTCAAGAACGCGCTGGGGATCGATATCTTCCCCGATCATCACCTCAGCGATTACATCCCCCTGCTGACCATCCTGGACGCCAGCTAAGCGCGCAGCAAAAAGGGGGCCGCAGCCCCCTTTTCTTCGTCAGTTCTGGTCGGATCAGGCCGACATCAGCCCGTTCAGCGCCAGGAAGATCAGCGCCGACATCAGCGCGGCGGCGGGCACCGTGATGACCCAGGCCGCGACGATGGTCATGAAATGCGAGCGGCGCACCAGCTTGCGGCGGCGGCGCTCTTCAGGCGCGATGACCTTGCCTTTCTTGCCCTTGGACAGGTTCAGGCGCAGGCGGCGCTCGGCGTGCCATTCGCGGAAGAAACCGACGCCGAACACGCCACCCACCGCGATATGCGTGGACGACACCGGCAGGCCCAGCCAGCTGGCCACGATCACCGTGATTGCCGCCGACAGAGCGACGCAATAGGCGCGCATCGGGTTCAGCTTGGTGATCTGGCTGCCGACCATGCGGATCAGCTTCGGCCCGAACAGGAACAGCCCGAACGAGATCCCGAACGCGCCGATCACCATCACCCAGCTGGGGATGGCCACCTTGGCCTCGATCAGGCCCGACTGGGTGGCGCTGACCACGGCGGCCAGCGGTCCGACCGCGTTGGCCACGTCGTTGGCGCCATGCGCAAAGCTCAGCAGCGCGGCCGAGAACACCAGCGGCAGGCCGAACAGCACCTTCAGCGACTTGTTGCGGTTCTCCAGCCCCTGCGACTGGCGCGCGATCATCGGCACCGAGGCCGCATAGGTCGCGATACCGACCACGGCGCCGATTACCAGCGCGGTGATCAGGTCGATCTTGATCAGGTGCTTCAGGCCCTTCATCGCCAGGTAGGTCGCGAAAACGCCCGCCATGATGCCCACCAGCATCGGCACCCAGCGGCGCGCGGCGGCGATCTTGTCGTCGACATAGATGATCTTGGCCTTGATGAACGCCAGGAACAGCGCGGCAATCGCCCCGCCCAGCACGGGCGAGATCACCCAGCTGGCCGCGATCGCGCCCATGTTGCCCCAGTTCACGGCCATCAGACCCTCGGCCGCGATGCCTGCGCCCATGACGCCGCCCACCACCGAGTGGGTCGTGGACACCGGCGCGCCGACCCAGGTCGCCAGGTTCACCCACAGCGCCGAGCTGACCAGCGCCGCCATCATCGCCCAGATAAACACCTGAGAGCTGGGCATCCCCGACGGGTCGATGATCCCCTTCGAGATGGTCGAGACCACATCACCCCCCGCCAGCAACGCGCCCGCGCTTTCGCAGACCGCGGCGATGACGATGGCCCCGCCCATGGTCAGCGCGTTCGCGCCCACCGCCGGGCCCATGTTGTTGGCCACGTCGTTGGCGCCGATGTTCAGCGCCATGTAGGCACCAAAGACCGCCGCCGCGACCACCACCAGGTTGCCCGGGCTTTGGCCAAAGAACACGGCCGCCGTCAGGCCCGCCAGTACGATGAACGCCAGCGCGATCCCCGGTGCGACCAGCGGCCGGGCGACATAGGTCGTGGCGTGCTCGATCTGGCTGATACGGCCCAGATCCTTGTCCAGCGTCTTCCACTCGTTGTTCTTGGGTGCGTCCGACATGTTTGATCCCCTCGTTCTTTGGGCACCGGCCCTAGAGGGGGTGCCCGCATGAATCAAGGAAATTGTCACAAAACAGTCGTGAAACCGTTACAAGTGTCGCAGGATGGCCTTCAGACCCGGTTCGGCCACCTGATCAGCGGCCCGGCCCGGCGCCATCCATTTGCGCTTGCGCTGGCGGGCTTCGGGGTAGTCGTCCATCACCTTTTCGACCTGCACCAGGTAGACATGCACCTCCACCGGGATCGGCACGCCGCCCCCCATGATCTTGTCATAGGTGTAGGATCCGATCGGCATGGGGTCGACATCGGCCTTGCGGACGCCGGCCTCTTCCCATGCTTCGGTCAGGGCGGCCTCGTGGTTGGGTTTGCCGTCCATCGGCCAGCCCTTGGGGATGATCCAGCGCCCCGTCCCGCGCGAAGTGATCATCAGCACTCGCTGGTCCCGTCCCTTGCCGCGCACGCACAGGGCCGCCACCTGCAACAGGCGCGGGCGCGTGATCAGCGGCTGAACCATCGCGGTCCATGCCTTTTTCAGGCCTTCGTTCATGGGCGGTCTGCTCGGGGTCCGTTGGGTGGCCGGTTATCCGGCGCGTCAAAAACGTATATACGTTTTGTAACGGTTTTGCAAAGGGTCTCGCGTCGCGTGTCAGGTGCCGCGCGGTTTCGCCCTTAGCGTCGGATCGGCCTGAGTGGGGTCCTCGGGCCAAGGGTGTTTCGGATAGCGCCCGCGCATGTCCTTGCGCACATCCGTGTACGACGTCGCCCAGAAGCCGGGAATATCCATCGTCGTCTGCACCGGCCGCCCCGCAGGCGACAGCAAGGTCACCCGCAATGGCCGCCGCGCCACCATCGGATGGCTGGTCTGGCCGAACATCTCTTGCAGGCGCAGGCTGATTTCGGGGGCCTCGCCGCTGTAATCAATCGGGATCTGCCGCCCCAAGGGCGTGGTGAAATGCGCCGGTGCCGCCCGGTCCAGGGTCTGCATCTGCCCCCAGTCCAGCATCCCCCGCAGCGCGGGCAGCAGATCGAACCGCTTCCAGTCCTCGGCCGATTTCACCCCGCGCAGATGCGGCAGCAACCAATCGTGCAGGCCGTCCATCAGGGTGGGCAAGGTCATCTCGGGCAGCTCCTCGCCCGAGGTGCGCACCAGTTCCACCCGCGCCACGAAGCGCGCTGCGGCGTCCGACAGCACGATCCCCAGATCGCGCACCCCGTCCAGCATCGCCAGCGCCACCGCGTCCGAGGGCGCATCCTTCCACACCCGGTCATCCAGCGTCACCGCGCCGAACATCTCTTGCCGCCGCGCCACCACGCGCCGGTCGCGTTTCGACCATTCGCAGACGTCCCGCCAGTCGATCTGATCGGCAAACAGCCCGCGCAGCTCGGCCTCGCTGATCTGCACCGCCTGCCGGATCTTCGCCTCGCGCGGGTTGCCGTCTGTATCGGTGACCACGATCAGCCGCGCATTCGCCAGCGGGTCGTGATCGTCCAGCACTGCGCCCTTGCCGCCAGACAACACGAACCGCGCCTGATCGCCCTTGCGCCGCAGCCCGACCCGGTCGGGATAGGCCAAGGCCGCCATCTCGGCGGCGCTCATCGCCTGCTGCGCATCGCGCCTTGCGGCGCTGCGCAGGCGTTTCGCCTCGGCCTTGATCCGTTCGATGACGCCGCGATTGGCCTGCCACGGGCGGCGTTCGGCAAAGCTGCGCGGATCGCGGATCGCCTCTAGCCGCAGCGCCAGATCGACCGGGGCGGCAAACGGCAGCGGATCGCGTTCCGCCAGCAGCGCGGCCAGCTCCGCCGCCTGATCGCCGGCCACGGCCAGCATATGCGCCAGACGAGGATGCAGCGGCAGCTTGGCCAGCGTCTTGCCGTGATCCGTCACCCGGCCCGCCGCATCCACGGCGCCCAGCATGTGCAGCAGCGCCACCGCCTCGGCGTAAGAGCCCGCATTGGGCTGGGTCAGCAGCGGCAGATCGCTCGGGGCCGCGCCCCACACCGCCAGCTCCAACGCCAGCCCGGCCAGATCGGCGGCTTCAATCTCGGCAGGCGGGTAGGGGGCCAGGCCGCCCTCTTCGCCCTTCGTCCACATCCGATAGCACACGCCCGGCGCGACCCGCCCCGCGCGGCCTGCGCGTTGCTCGGCCTCGGCCTTGGTCACGCGTTCCGTCACCAGCCGCGCCATGCCTGAACCCGGATCGAACCGCGCCCGCCGCGCGCGCCCCGCATCCACGACCACGCGCACATCCTGAATGGTCAGCGAGGTTTCCGCGATCGAGGTCGCCAGCACCACCTTGCGCCCCTGCGCCGCCGGCTGGATCGCCGCGCGTTGCGCCGCAAACTCCATCGCCCCGAACAGCGGCCGCACCGCGCAATCACCGGGCAAACGCCCCTTCAGCAGCCCCTCGACCCGCCGGATTTCCCCCTCGCCGGGCAGAAACACCAGCACGCCCCCCTCGGTCTCGGACACCGCCCGCGCCACCAGATCGGCACAGGCCGCCTCCAGCCGCGCACCCTTATCCAAGGGCCGCTCCAGATGCCGCATCTGGACCGGGAAACTGCGCCCCTCGGACGTGATCACCGGCACATCGCCCATCAGCGCCGCCACCGGCCCGGCATCCAGCGTCGCCGACATCGCCATCAGCATCAGGTCATCGCGCAGCGCGCCCGCCACCTCCAGACACAGCGCCAACCCCAGATCGGCGTTAAGCGAGCGTTCGTGGAATTCGTCAAACAGCACCGCGCCGACGCCCGCCAGCTCTGGATCGGACTGGATGCGCCGGGTCAAAATCCCCTCGGTCACCACCTCGATCCGGGTCTTGCCCGAAACCTTCGCCTCGCCGCGCACGCGGTAGCCCACGGTTTCGCCCGCGCGTTCCCCCAGCGTCTCGGCCATCCGTTCGGCGGCGGCCCGCGCTGCCAGACGGCGCGGTTCCAACATCAGGATCGTGCCTTTGACCAGCCCCACCTCCAGCAGCGCCAGCGGCACCACCGTGGTTTTCCCCGCGCCGGGGGGCGCCTGCAACACCGCCCGACCGCCCGCGCGCAACGCGGCCAGCAACGGGTCAAGGGCATCATGAATGGGCAGATCGGTCTTCATCCCCCGCTTATCGGGGATGCGACGGATCGCGGCAAGGCCCATCGCCTCTGGACAAATCGCCCCCGCGCGGGGCATGTAGACCCCCGTAAAAACGGGACGGTGCCATGGATATTGAACAGCTCAGTGACAAGATCATCGCGGGCGACCGCCGCTCTCTGGCCCGGGCCATCACCCTGGTCGAAAGCAGCCGCGCCGACCACCGCGAACAGGCCGCTGACCTGATCGAGGCACTGGCCCGCAAGTCCGACCGTCAGGCCATCCGCATCGGCCTGTCCGGCACCCCCGGCGTCGGCAAATCCACCTTTATCGAGAGCTTCGGCATGATGCTGACCGGGCAGGGGCTGAAGGTCGCCGTTCTGGCGGTGGACCCGTCCTCGGCTCGCTCCGGTGGCTCGATCCTGGGCGACAAAACCCGGATGGAGCGCCTCAGCCGCGACCCGAACGCCTTCATCCGCCCGTCCCCCTCGCAATCCCACCTCGGCGGCGTCGCCCGCCGCACCCGCGAGGCCGTGGCCCTGTGCGAGGCCGCAGGCTTTGACGTGGTGCTGATCGAAACCGTGGGCGTCGGCCAGTCCGAAACCGTGGTCGCGGAAATGTCCGACCTGTTCATCCTGCTCTTGGCCCCGGCGGGCGGGGATGAGCTGCAAGGCGTCAAACGCGGCATCATGGAAATGGCCGACATCATCCTTGTGAACAAAGCGGACGGAGACCTGAAACCCGCCGCCATGCGCACCTGCGCCGACTACGCCGGCGCCCTGCGCCTGCTGCGCAAACGCCCGCAGGATCCGGCAGAATTCCCCAAGGCGATGACCGTCTCGGCGCTCGAAGAAAACGGCCTTGCCAAGGCGTGGGAAGAAATGACCACCCTGACCGACTGGCGCCGCGACAACGGCCATTTCACCGGCCGCCGCGCAGCGCAGGCGGAATACTGGTTCGGGCAAGAAGTGCGCCAAGGCCTGCTGGCCCGGCTGGAACGCGAACCCGTCAAAGGCATGATGACCCACCTCGGTGCACAGGTCGCCTCGGGTCAAACCACGCCCACCGCAGCCGCCGCCGAGATTCTGGCGCTGATGCAGCAAGGCTGACGGGAATCCGGCCAGACCCCCCTTGACGCGCCAAATGATTCCGCCTAATGACGCCGAACGGAATTCGGGGCGCTGCCTGTGCGGCGTCCATTTATGTTGTAGGGGTCAGATGCGCCCCGCTGATCGAGATGAGGATAGACCCATGTCGCGCCGCTGCGAACTGACCGGTAAAGGCCCGATGACTGGCAACAATGTCAGCCACGCAAACAACAAGACCCGTCGCCGGTTCCTTCCGAACCTGAACGACGTGACCCTGCAATCCGAGACCCTGGGTCGCGGCGTCAAGCTGCGCATCTCGGCCGCGGCTCTGCGCTCGGTCGACCACCGCGGCGGTCTGGACGCGTTCCTGGCCAAAGCCAAGGACACCGAACTGTCGGACAACGCTCTGAAAATCAAGAAAGAGATCGCGAAAGCTCAGGCTTCGGCCTAAGTCTCGCACCTTTCCAAGGTTTAGCAGCCCTGCCTTACCCGGCGGGGCTGTTTGCTTTTCTCCGCCAGCATTGCATCGGCGAAAGGGGGCGGATTTGAGTATTTCTTTCAGAAAGAAGCCGAAAGGCGCCCCCTTTTCTTTGCCCGCGCGCGGTTCGGATAAGGACGGCACTCCTTGCTTCTTTCTGATCTAAATACTCAATTTCCGACGGACGTGCCTGCAGGCCGGACAGTGGGGGTTGGGCGGTTTTGTCGCTTTCCAATATTCCGCATCAGGCATATATCTGATCGTGGCATGACGAAACTTCTGCGCACATATCTGGGCATTTCCCTCGCCCTTATGCTGGCCCTGACGGGCCAGTCGATGGCCGTTGCGCGGGGTATTCCGTCTGCCTCTGGCCAGATCGTCCTATGTACGGGTACTGGTCCCATCTCCGTACTGGTTGATGAAAAAGGCCAGCCGGTGGGGAAACCCCATATTTGTCCGGATTGCGCGCTGACGCTGTTTGCGGCGTTGGGCGAGGAACCGCCCCAGATCATGCGTCCCCTGGGTCGTGTGACCGCCCTGCGCATCGACGTTGGTCGCCATGACGATGCCGGACAGCCTGTCCCCGCCCGGGCGCGGGGGCCTCCTCTGGTCGTCTGAACCCATCCGGGTCGCGGCGCGGTGCTGCGTGCCCTGTTTCAGATACAGACCAAAGGACAGACAAGAATGTCGATCAAATCCACTTTGCTGGCGGCGACTGCTGCTATTTCTCTGGCCCTGCCTGCATTTGCCGATGGCATCATGGTGGTCGAGCCTTATGCGCGCGTGTCGGCGATGATGTCGAACTCGGGCGCCGCTTTCATGGTGATCGAGAATCACACGGGTCAGGACGACCATCTGGTCGGCGCGACCTCGGATGTGGCCGAAAAGACCGAGCTGCACACCCACAAGGAAGACGCCAATGGCGTGATGCGGATGATCCACGTTGCGGAAGGGTTCGACCTGCCGAAAGACGGCAAGATCATGATGGTTCGCGGCGGGCATCACGTGATGTTCCTGGGCCTGAACCGTCAGTTGGCCGATGGCGACATGGTGCATGTCACCCTGCAATTCGAGAAGGCCGGGGCTGTCGAGGTTGATGTGCCCGTTGACCTGAACCGCAAGCCCGATCAGGCCATGCAGGGCCAAATGAAGCATGGCAACATGCAGATGGGCAACGGCCAGATGAAGAAGATGTCAAACTGATCGAGGGGGGAACGCTCATCCTCGGGCGGCGGTGCCGCCGTCGTCGCAGCGTAAAGCCGGTCCCGCGGGGCCGGCTTTGTCACATGCCCAGACGGCGCAGCAGGGTGTCGACCCAGTCAGGGACGATCCGTGTCGCGGGGCCGAAATGGGTTTCGGCGAAGTCCGAGACAACGGCCGAGGGTTCCAGGTTCAGCTCGACCGTATGGGCGCCGGCGCGGTCGGCATCCTGCACGAAGGCCGCTGCCGGGTAGACGTTGCCCGAGGTGCCGATCGCGGCAAAGACATCCGCGCTGCGCAGCTCGTCCCAGATCCGGTCCATGTAATAGGGCATTTCGCCGAACCAGACGATGTCAGGTCGCCCAGCAGGCGCCCCGCAGACGGGGCATTGCTGGCCGGGGGCCATGTGGTCGGGCGCGGGCCAGCGGTGGTCACATGCGGCACACAGGGCCCCCGACAGAATGCCGTGCATATGCAGGACGTTGCGTGATCCTGCGGCCTCGTGCAGGCCGTCCACGTTCTGCGTGACGATCAGCACCTCGCCACCGTAGTCGCGCTCCAGCCGGGACAGCGCCTCATGCGCGGCATTGGGCCTAGCCTGCGCGGCCTGCACGCGGCGCGCGTTGTAGAACTCGTGCACCAGCGCGGGGTTGCGCGCGAACCCCTCGGGGGTGGCGACATCCTCGATCCGGTGGCGGGCCCACAGGCCCCCCTCGTCGCGGAACGTCCCCAGTCCGCTCTCTGCCGAAATTCCGGCCCCGGTCAGAATCACGATCTTGTCCATGGCGTCCTCCGACGTTTTGGCAGTGCAGAAACCTCTTTCACCGGCGGTCCCGCTTGCACTAGCATCAAAACCAGAAGGAGGCCCCGATGACCACCCGTATCCTGCTTGTCTGCCTGGGAAACATCTGCCGCTCGCCTGCGGCCGAGGGCGTACTGCGCCAGCTGGCCCCGCATCTGGCGCTCGACAGCGCCGGCACGTCCTCCTGGCATGTCGGCGAAGCGCCCTATCCCCCGATGCAACAGGCGGCCCACGCGCGCGGCTACGACCTGTCCACCTTGCGCGCCCGTCAGGTTATCCCCGCCGATTTCGCCGTGTTCGACCTGATCCTGGCGATGGATGAAACCAACCTCGCCGATCTCGAGGCGATCCGCCCCACCGGCAACACCACGCCCCTGCGCCTGTTTGCCGAGTTCGCCACCCAGCAAACCGCCACCTCGGTCCCCGATCCCTATTACACGCGGGATTTCGACGGCACGCTCGACCTGATCGAGGATGCCGCCCGCGGCCTGCTGGCCAAACTCTGCCCCTGGTTTCTTTCTGATCCAAATACTCGCGCCGCAGGCCCGGAAAATTTCAAATTTTCCGGGCAAAATTCTTCGAAAGAATTTTGCACCGCCCCGCTCAGCCCGAGTGCGCCCAATCCCAATACAGCTCGCGCGTCCGTTTCGTCACCGGCCCCACCGCATAGCGCGTGTCGTCGAACGCGGTCACTGGCGTGACCTTGTTCATGTTGCCCGACAGGAACACCTCGTCCGCCTTGTGGAAATCATCGAACGTCAGCACCGTCTCGTGCACGGTGATTCCGTCTGCCCGCAGGTTCTTGATGTGCCGCGCGCGGGTGATCCCGGCCAGGAAGGTGCCGTTGGCGATCGGAGTGAACACCTCTCCGTCCTTGACCATGAACACGTTCGCCGTGGCGCTTTCGGCGACATTGCCCATCGCGTCAGCGACCAGCGCATTGCCAAAGCCCTTGGACTTCGCTTCGGCCAGCATCCGCGCGTTGTTCGGGTACAGGCACCCGGCCTTGGCGTTGCACACTGCGTCCTCCAGCACCGGGCGGCGGAAACGGGTGCGGGTCAGCGTTGTACTGGCCTCGGGGGCGGCCATCGGGATCGCCTCCAGGCAGATCGCGAATCCGGTTGCTTCGGGCGTCGGCACGATGCCGGACGCATCGCCGTTGATCGCCCAGTACATCGGGCGGATATAGACCGCCTCGCCGGCTTGGAACCCCTTCAGCCCCTCGCGCACCAGCGCGACCATCTCGTCGGTTTCCACCGTCGGCTCGATCATCAGCGCCCGGGCCGAGCGGTTGACCCGCGCGCAATGCGCCTCCAGATCCGGGGTCAGGCCGTCAAAGAACCGCGCCCCGTCGAACACGTTGCTGCCCAGCCAGGCGCCATGATCGGCCGCCCCCATGACGTTGACGTCGCCCTGATGCCAGGTGCCGTTGAAATAGGTGCGGATCGTGTTGCTCAGTGCCATTTTGGTGCTCCTTTGAGGGCGCAGGCTACGGGGCGTGTCCGGCAGGGTCGATACCGTAGTTTGACGGGGTTTTGATCGCGCACCCGCTTGACGCAACGCCCCGCCGCCGCCGACACTGCGCGCATTCAGACCACAGGATTTCCCATGCTCCGTTTCCTTGCCCTGCTTGCCTTGCCGTTGCTGGCCGCCTGCCTGCCCGCCGGCGACACCCGCCACCCGATCCAGCGCCTGCTGGAAGGGCGCACTGTCACCTACGACTTGCCCCGCGAAACCGACGACTACAAGAACCCGCCCGACATGGCCGCCGAGGTCCAGACCTGGGCCGCCGACGGCACCACCGTGTTGCAATGGCGCCCGCTGCTGGTGAAACACAAGACCTATCCCAAGACCGGCCGCTGGTGGATCAAGGGCGATCTCTATTGCCAGTGGTTCAACCCCGAACCACCGCCCGCCGATCTGACCTGCATGACCGTCCGCGCCTATGACAACGGCACCCGCGTGCATTTCCGCGAACCCGGCATCATGGTCTTCTTCCGCCGCGAACGGCACGGCACCTTCTCCAACTGACCGCGCGATTTGACGCCAATCAAGGCGCACACATTCTCCGCATGGCATGTGTGCGCCATCCCAACCCGGAGTCCCCGATGAAACGCGCCTTTCTTCCCCTGATCCTTGGCCTGTCGCTGGCCGCCCCCGCGATCGCTGGCCCGCTGGCCGATTTCGACGCGGCCTATCGCGGCATGTACGCCCGCTATCGCGCCGCCCTGTTCCAGACCAACGCCGGCTCGCCCGAAACCGCGACGCAGGCGATGAAGGGCTTTGCCGCCGCCTGGGGTCAGTTCGCCGCCAGCTACGGCGCCACGCCCCCCGCCCATCTGGCCGAGGATACCGGCTGGCCCGCCACCGTGCAGGACGTGACCGCCGCGCTGTCTGCCGCCCAGGCCGAGGTTCTGGCCGGTCAGCTGCCCGAAGCCCACGAAACGCTGGAACATGTCCGCGACGTGCTGTCGGACATGCATGCCCGCAACGGCATCGAAAGCTACTCGGACCGCATGAACGCCTACCACGCCCAGATGGAGGGTGTGCTGACCTTCGATCTGTCCCAGCCCGACGCGCTGGCCCTGCTGCGCGAGAAAGCCGCCGTTCTGGCCTATCTGTCCGGCGACCTGCTGGCCTCGCCCCCGCCCGAAGCGGCCGGTAATGCCGAATATGACACGCTCAGCGCCGAATTTGCCGCCTCGGTTGCCGCGCTGATGGACGCCGCCCGCAGCGGTGACATGGCCACCGTCAAATCCGCGCTGGCCGGTCTGAAAAAGCCCTACGCCAAGCTGTTCGTGAAATTCGGCTAAGCTCACGCGCAGCACACCGGATCGTGAGTTGAGCCCCGCGCCTGCCTGAGGTCTTTTGCACTTGCAGCAAAAGACCGAGGACCCCATGACCGTTTCCCGCCGATCCCTGATGCTGGGCGCCGCCGCCTTGGCCGCGCCCGCTCTGCTCCCGCTCCGCGCCCTCGCGCAAGAGGAGCGCGCCACGGATCCCGCCGTGCGCCGCAACATCTCCAGCTTTGCGCGGGTGGATTGGCGCGACCATTTCGACTCGCTTGGCGTCGGGGTGATCGTCGCCGATACCGACTCGCGCGCGCTGCACTACTGGTCGGGCGACGGGCTGGATTACCGCCTGTATCCGACCTCGGTCCCGATGTCGCGTGAACTGACCCGGCTGGGCGATACCCATGTCGTGAAAAAGGTGAAGGGCCCGCGTTGGACGCCCACCCCCTCGATGCGCGAGCGCGATCCCTCGCTCCCCGCCTTCATCCCCGCCGGGCCGCAAAATCCGCTGGGCACCCACGCGCTGTATCTCAGCTGGCAGTACTACCGCATCCACGGCACCCACGACACGCGCAAGATCGGTCGGCGGTCCTCGGACGGCTGTATTGGCCTCTATAACGAGAAGATTGCAGAGCTGTTCGATCTGGTCGAGGTCGGCACCCGCGTGCGCCTGATCTGAACGTACGATTTTCAGCGAGAATCATACAATTTCCGGGATTACCCGAACATGAATGCCCCGCGCCGGGTGGGCCGGCGCGGGGCGAAATCGTCAGCTGCGGATCATGCCGACGATGTCATAGGTCTTGGCCAGGATCGGCGCGGCGATCTCGCGCGCACGCTCGGCACCACGGCCCAGGATGCGGTCGATCTCGGCCGGGTCTTGCATAAGCCGTTGCATTTCCATGGAAATCGGCGACAGCTTCTCAACCGCCAGATCGGCCAGCATCGGTTTGAACTCGGAAAACTGCTTGCCGCCAACCTCGGCCAGAACGGCGTCCACCGATTGGTCGGCTAGTGCTGCGTAGATGTTGACCAGGTTGCGCGCGTCCGGGCGATCGTCCAAGCCTTTAATTTCGCTCGGCAAAGCCTCGGGATCGGTCTTGGCCTTGCGGATTTTCTTGGCGATCGTGTCGGCGTCGTCGGTCATGTTGATGCGGCTGGCATCCGACGGATCGGACTTCGACATCTTTTTTGTCCCATCTCTCAAGGACATAACCCGCGTGGCCGCCCCTTCGATCACCGGATCCGGGATCGGGAAGAAGTCGACGCCATAGTCATGGTTGAACTTGATCGCGATGTCCCGCGTCAGCTCGACGTGCTGTTTCTGGTCCTCGCCCACCGGAACTTCGGTCGCGTGGTACAGCAGAATGTCAGCCGCCATCAGCGACGGATAAGCGAACAACCCCAGCGAGGCGTTCTGAGCATTCTTGCCCGCCTTATCCTTCCACTGGGTCATGCGCTGCATCCAGCCCATGCGCGCCACGCAGTTGAAAATCCATCCCAGCTGAGCGTGCTCGGTCACCTGCGACTGATTGAAAAGAATGGATTTTTCCGGATCGATCCCGCTGGCGATAAAGCCGGCGGTCAGTTCGCGCGTTTGTTTGCGCAGGGCTTCGGGGTCTTGCCAGACGGTGATCGCGTGCAGGTCCACGACGCAATAGATCGTCTCGATCCCGTCGTGCTGCTTTTCCACGAAGCGCTTGATCGCGCCCAGATAGTTGCCCAGGGTCAGCCCGCCCGAGGGCTGGATGCCCGAAAACACGCGCTGTTTGAAAGCGGCGTTCGGATTGGATTGCGTTTGGACCGCATCCGACATGGTGTATCTCCGTCTGGATTTATTGGTGAGGGTGGCTTACCCATGCCCTGAACCTGCGTCAAGGAAAGCCCGATGAGCGAAGAAAATAACGCCCCATTCAACACCGTGCCGCCCGTCGTGGTCGCGCTGTTCCTGCTGATCATGGGGATCGAGATCGCCTTTGATCTGGGCGCGCGCGGTCTGGCCGGAGGGCCGCAGGCGGTGGGTTGGCGGCTGGACGCGGTGCAGACTTACGGGTTTTCTGCGTTGATTTTCAACAGGATGCTGGAACTGGGCCAATACCCGGCCGAGCATCTGATCCGCTTCGTCTCTTACGCGTTCATCCATAGCAGCCTGACGCAGGCCGTGTTCGCGGGCGTCATGGTTTTGGCGCTGGGGAATATGGTCGGCAAGGTGTTCTCGCAGCTGGCGACGCTGCTGGTGTTCGTGCTGGGCATCGTCGCGGGGGCGGTGATTTACGGGCTGATCGTGGACACGCAATTCGCGCTGATCGGCGCGTTCCCGGGCGTTTATGCGTTGATCGGGGCCTATTCCTTCTTGCTGTTCACCCATCAGACCTTGGTCGGCGGCAACCGGCTGCAAGCCTTCCGTCTGATCGGCGTGCTGATGGGTATCCAGTTGATTTTCGGCCTGATTTTCGGCGGACAGCCCGATTGGATCGCCGATGTCGGCGGGTTCATCGTCGGGTTCGTGGTGTCCTTCGTGTTGGTGCCGGGGGGCTGGCGGCGCTTGCGCGACCGCCTGCGCCACCGTTAACCGCCGCGCTTGAACGAGCGTTTGAACTCGGCCAGACGGAATGCGCCGATGATCTGGCCCGCGCCGAAATAGCTGACCATGCCGATCAGAACCAACGCCAGCAAGGCCGCGTAGCGCAGGCCGGAGGCGTGCAATGCGCCCTCCATCAGCCAGGCCGCGCCCCACAGGCAGACGCCCATGATCCCCGAGGCTGCGACGATCCGCCAGATCCGGCGGTGGAACCGGGCATCGAACCGGGCCACGTCTCCGAACGGGCGGGCGCCGCGTGACAGCAGGCCGACCATCGCCCAGGCGGCGAAAGTCGTTGCAATCGCACAGGAAATCCATCCAGCAACCGGGGCCAGACCGATTGCAATCCCGGCATTCACCACCATCGAGGCGACCGCGTAGTTAAACGGGCGGCGCGTATCCTCGCGCGCAAAGAACAGCGGTTGCAGGATTTTCTGAATCACGAAGGCAGGCAGGCCCAACCCGTAGATCGCCACGGCCAGCGCGATCGCCTGCACGTCCGCCGATGTCGTCGCTCCGCGCTGGAATAGGACCGAGACCAACGGCCCCGGGATGACCACCAGCGCCACGGCGGCGGGTATGGTCAGCGCCAGGGAAACCTCGGCCGCGCGGGACAGCGCATTGCGCGCGCCCTCGTCGTCGCGGGCCTTCAGACGGCGCGACAGGTCGGGCAGCAGCACCACGCCAATCGCGATGCCGACCACGCCCAACGGCAGCTGATACAGCCGGTCGGCGGCATAGAGCCAGCCCACGGCGCGCTCGAAATAGCTGGCGACCTGTTGGCCGACCAGCAGGTTTACCTGCACCACGCCCCCGGCCAGCGCGGCGGGTACGGCGACGCGGATCAGCCGGCGCATGTCAGGCGTCATCCGGGGACGCTGGAAATGCACGTGGAACCCGGCCTTGCGCGCTGCGATCCAGACCAGCGCAAGTTGCGCCATGCCCGCCAGCGGGATGGTCCAGATCAGGGCGCGGGCGATGTCGCCTCCGGTCAGGGCGGCCACGATCATCACCCCCACCAGCAGCACGTTCAGCAGCACCGGTGCTGCGGCCGCGGCGGCAAAGCGCCCCAGCGCGTTCAGCACCCCTGACAGCAGCGCAGCCAGCGAGATGAACAGGATGTAGGGAAAGGCAATCCGCGCGAATTCCACTGACAAATCAAACTGTTCCTGCCCCGCAAACCCCGAGGCCAGCCCGTAGATCATCCACGGCATCACCGCCTGCGCAGCCAATGTGATCAGGATCAGGATCGAGGCCAACCCGGCGAACGCCTGCGCGGCAAAGCCCTCGGCATCCTCGCCCCCCTCCAGCTTCTTGGAAAAGATCGGGATGAAGGCCATGTTGAACGCGCCCTCGGCAAAGAAGCGGCGGAACATGTTGGGCAGGCGGAAGGCCACCACATAGGCCTCGTACGCGGGGCCGGTGCCCAGATAGGCCAGGATGATTGCATCCCGGACAAAGCCCAGAATGCGGCTGGCCAGGGTCCAGACCCCGACCGTCAGAAAGCCCGAGATCAGGCGGATGGGTTTCACGAAATGGCCCTTTCCACACCTTTGTCGATCGCTTCGCGCAGCTTGCGTTCCAGTGCCTTCTGCTTGGCGGCCGAGTGGAACTTCAGCCCGAACATGTCCTTGACGTAGAACGTGTCGACGACTTGCTCCCCGTACGTAGCGATCACGGCGCTGGCGATATAGACGTTGTTGGCGGCCATCGTGCGGGTCAGATCGAACAGCAGGCCGGGGCGGTCGCGGGTGTCGACCTCGATGATCGTGTAGATGTCCGAGCCTTCGTTGTCGAAGGTGATCGAGGTGGGCACCTTGAACGCGCGTTCGCGTTTCTTGATCTTGTCGCGCGATTTGATGGCTTCGGTGGCCACGACTTCGCCCTTCAGGGTTTTCAGGATCATCTGGCGCAGGCGGGGCAGGCGGGCTTCCTCGAAGGGGTGGCCGTCGGCGTCCTGAATCCAGAACACCGCCGTGGCGTAGCCGTCATTCGAGGTATAGGTCCGCGCATCGACGACGTTCGCGCCCACCAGCGCCAGCGCTCCCGCCAGACGCGAGAAGATGCCGGGGTGGTCCACCAGCGCAAAGCAGGCGCGCGTAGCGTCGCGGTCGGCGTCCAAGTGCAGGTCGATGCGAACCTCGTCATCCGGAATGCCGCGCAGAAGGTTGGCAAAGATGACATGCGTCTGCGTGTTCAGACCCTGCCAGTAGGGCGGATAATGCCGGCTGGTTTCGTGGCGCAGGGCGGCGGGGTCCCAACCGTCCAGCGCATCACGCAGCGAGCGGCGTGCCTCGGCGCCCCGGTTCTCGCGGTTCAGCTCTTCAAGCCCGTGTTCCAGCGCCTGGGCGGTTTCCTTGTGCAACTGGCGCAGCAGCATGGCCTTCCAGTTGTTCCAGGTGCCCGGGCCGACGCCCCGGATATCGCAGACCGTCAGGATGGCCAGCAGGTCCAGCCGCTTGCGGTTCTTCACGGCCTTGGCAAAGTCGCGCAGGGTGCGCGGGTCGGACAGGTCACGTTTCTGCGCCATGTCGGACATCAGCAGGTGATAGCGGACCAGCCATTCGACCGTCTCGCAATCAGCCTTGGACAGGCCAAGGCGCGGGGCCACCTTGCGGGCGATCTGCGCGCCAAGGACCGAGTGATCCTCGTCCCGGCCTTTGCCGATGTCATGCAGCAGCAGCGCCGTATAGATGATGCGGCGGTTCACGCCCCGTTTCAGGATGCCGCTGACGACCGGCAATTCCTCGATCAGGTCGCCGTGCTCCAGCTGGCTGAGGACGCGGATACATTGGATCGTGTGCTCGTCCACCGTGTAGTGGTGGTACATGTTGAACTGCATCATCGCCACGATCGGTTCGAACTCGGGGATGAAGGCAGCCAGAACGCCCAGTTCGTTCATGCGGCGCAGGGCGCGTTCGGGGTTGCCGTGCTTCAGCAGCAGGTCCATGAAAATGCGCTGCGCCTCGCGGTCGTTGCGCATGTCGTCGTCGATCAAGTGCAGGTTGGCCGTCACCAGACGCATGGCGTCGGGGTGGATCAGCATCCCGGTCCGCAGGCCCTCTTCGAACAGGCGCAGCAGGTTCAGCTTGTCGGACAGGAACTTTTTCTCGTTCTCGATTGCCAGACGGTTGTGGATGACCTTGTAGCCTCCCTTGACCTTGGGCGTCCGGCGAAAGATGCGCTCGAGCAGGGGGGCGCTTTTGACGTGCATGGCTTCCAGTTTGGTAAGGAAGATGCGGGTCAGGTCGCCGGTTGCGGTCGCGTGGCGGAAATAGTCCTGCATGAAATGCTCGACCGCGCGGCGCCCGCCCTTGTCGGTATAGCCGATCCGAGCGGCGACCTCGACCTGCAGGTCAAACGTCAGCTGGTCCGAGGAGCGCCCGGTGAACAGGTGCAGGTGGCAGCGGACCGCCCAGAGGAAATCCTCGGCCCGGATGAAGGTCTTGTACTCGTCGGCGGTGAACACCTTCAGGCGGACAAGTTCCGCGGTGTCCTGAACCTGGTGCAGATACTTGGCGATCCAGAACAGCGATTGCAGGTCGCGCAGACCGCCCTTGCCCTCTTTCACGTTCGGTTCGACCACGTAACGCTGGCCGCCCTGCCGGTTGTGGCGGGCGTCGCGCTCGGCCAGTTTGGCCTCGATGAATTCAGCGGCCGTGCCTTTGAAAAGTTCGGACCACAGGCGCTGGTCCAGCTCAGTCGCCAATGCGCGGTCGCCGGTGAGGACGCGATGCTCCAGCAGGGCGGTGCGGATGGTGAAATCCTCGCGGCCCAGCTTGATGCAGTCCTTGATGGTGCGCGACGAGTGCCCGACCTTCAGCCGCAGATCCCACAGGATATAGAGCATCGACTCGAT
The DNA here is from genome assembly GCF_004799325.1 of Thalassobius vesicularis. Lineage (GTDB taxonomy): Bacteria > Pseudomonadota > Alphaproteobacteria > Rhodobacterales > Rhodobacteraceae > Thalassobius > Thalassobius vesicularis. Next base: position 124,585 of record NZ_SSMD01000001.1, on the reverse strand, counting down.
GATCTGCTCGGCCCAGGGGGTGATCCGGTGCGGCGTCAGGAACAGCAGGTCCACGTCCGAAAACGGCGCCATCTCTCCCCGGCCATAGCCGCCGACGGCGATCACGGTCATCTGCTCGGGCTTGGCGCCTTTCGGTGCCATCAGACGGGTGGCGATGTCCATTGCGGTGATGACGATGCAATCGGTCAGCCAGGTATAGGCCCGCGTCGTGGGCCGGGCCGCTAGGGGCTGGGCAGTAAAGGCCGCCTCGATCGCGTCCATCCCGTCCTTGCGGGCCTGTAGCAAGATCGGCACCACGGCCGAGCGGATGTCAGCGGGATCGCTTTTGCCTTTGGTAGCAGCGGCGATCTGTGCGTCCACCGAGGCCGCATCGAAAATGCGCGTTGCCGGACAGATCAGGCTGTCCGGCGCTTCAGGCGTATCTTTCATGATAGGATCTTTGGATTACATACCGCTGCCCGCGAAAGTGCGGGGGGCGGCGTCGATGATCACGACTTTCTTGTTCTGGATTTGGGCGATGGCCAGGCCACGCTCGTTGGTGCCGTCGCTGCGCAGACGGAAGATGCCGTTCACACCCTGAAAGCCCGCGCCCTGCGTCAGGGCGGCCCCGGTCAGGGCGTCGCTTTGGCCAGCTTTGACCAGCGCGCCAATGGCCGCGATCCCGTCATAGGCCAGCCCGCCGATCGAGTGCGGCTGCGACTGATACGCTTGGCCGTAACGGCTGCTGAAGCGCGCGGTCATGGTCGGGTCGGGCATGGCGAACCACGCGCCCTGAACCGCCGGCATCTCCAGCGTTTGCGGCGGGACGTCCCAGCGGGTCAGGCCGATATACTGCACGGTCTGGGCGTTCACGCCGGTTTCGGACAGCAGCTGCGTCACCAGAGGCAGCGCGCCATCGGTGTTGGCGGTCAGGAACAGCGCATTGGCCGCGCCGCTTTGCACGGCCTCGCGGATTTGCGGAATGGCATCGACCACCCCCTGCTGCGAGAACTCATAGCCCACCGTGGCCGCCATCGAGGCACCGCCGGTCTGGCCAATCGCGGTCTGGATGGCGTTCTTGCCCAACTGACCGGCCAGGTTGTTGTCATGTGCGATGACGATGTTGCCCTTGCCCTGGGTCGAAGCATAACGCACCAGCCGCTTGGCGGTGTTTTCAAAGGTCGGGCCCAGAATGAACAGGTTGCCGCCCGCGATGGTGGCGTTGTTCGAGAAGGACAGCACGTTCACCCCGCGCGCCGCGACGCTGACGGCAACGGCATTGGCCTCGGCGCTGTAGACCGGGCCAAGGACGATCTTGGCGCCTTCGTCAACGGCGCGAATGCCTTGCTTTTGCGCGGTTGCGGGGTCGCCAGCAGTGTCATAGACCCGCAGATCGATATTGATGCCTTCCAGATCGGCGATGGCCAGACGGGCCGCGTTTTCCAGGCTCAGCGCCAGGATATCGTCACCAGTATTGCCGCTGCCGCGCGGCACCAACAGGGCGACGGGCACCGGGGCTTGGGTGTTGATCAGCGGACCGCCCCCCGCAATCGGTTCGCACGAGGCCAGCACAACAAGGCTGAGCAGGGCGAACAAACGGGCAATCAGGTTGCGGGTACGGGACAAAACGGCGAACATGGACTGGCTTTACTCCCTGGGAATGGGCAAAAGGACGCCCGTGGGCGTTTGCGCCCGATAATAGACACCGTGCAGAAGGGGTCCAGTGTTGAATCCGCAAATCACACCGATGGCACCCGGCCTGTATCTGATTGCAACACCGATCGGAACGGCGCGCGACATAACCTTGCGCGCGTTGGACATTCTGGCTTCGGCCGATGTGCTGGTGGCCGAGGACACCCGCAGCCTGCGCAAACTGATGGATATTCACGGCGTCCACCTGCGCGACCGGCCCGTCCTCAGCTATCACGATCACAACGGTGGACAGATGCGCCCGCGCCTGATGGCCCTTTTGAACGAGGGGAAATCGGTCGCCTACGCCTCTGAGGCGGGCACGCCGATGGTCGCCGATCCCGGCTTTGATCTGGCCCGCGCAGCGCGCGAAGAAGGACACACCGTCGTCTCTGCGCCCGGCGCCTCGGCCGTCATCACCGCGCTGACGGTGGGCGGTTTGCCGACCGACCGATTCTTCTTCAACGGCTTTCTACCCAACGCGTCGGGCCAGCGGAAATCCGCCCTGCGAGAGTTGAAGGACGTACCGGGGACGCTGGTCTTTTACGAATCGCCCAAGCGGATCGCGTCGATGCTGCGTGACGCGGCCGAGGTTCTGGGCCCGAACCGCGACGCCGCCGTCTGCCGCGAGCTGACCAAGAAGTTCGAGGAAGTCCTGCGCGCCCCGCTGTCCGAATTGGCGGTGCAATGCGAGGAGCGGGCGCTGAAGGGCGAAATCGTGGTCCTGATCGACCGCGCCGGTTCACCTGAAATTAACGAAGACGACCTAGAGACTCTGATCCAGCAGGCTTTGCAGAACGGCTCGGTCCGGGATGCCGCGGACATGGTGGCCGCGCAGACCGGGCTGCCGCGCCGGCAGGTCTATCAACTCGCGCTGAAAATGGACAAGGACAGATGACCACAACGCCGAACCTGCACCGCCAACGAAAAGGCGCCGTTGCATACCAGTTCGGCCAAAGCGCAGAGGATCAGGTTCTGCGTCACTATCAATCCCTGGGTCTGCACCTGCTGCACCGACGGTGGCGCGGACGGGGCGGTGAAATCGACCTGATCCTGCAAGACCGCGAAACCATCGTTTTCGTCGAGGTGAAGGCCGCCTCCAGCATCCAGTCTGCCATCACCCGGCTTGGCCCGCCGCAGATGCGCCGCATCCATGCCGCTGCCGAGGAATTCATCGGAACGCTCCCCTCGGGCAGCCTGACCGAGGTGCGGTTTGATCTGGCATGTGTCGACAAGACCGGCGCGCCGCAGATCATGGAAAATTGTTTCAGCCATTTCTGATTTGCCTCGCCCGGTCCCTTGCGCCATGTAAGGGGCAACCAAGCAAGGGGACCGAGCATGAAAATCGCTTTCCAGATGGACCCGATCGGGCCGATCAACATCAACGCGGACAGCACGTTCCGCATCGCCCTCGAAGCGCAGGCGCGCGGGCACGAGCTGTTCTATTACACGCCGGATCGCCTCGCCTATCAGGAAGGGCGCATTACGGCCAAGGGCTGGCCGCTGACCGTGCAACGCGTCGAAGGCAACCACTACTCCCTTGGCGCCGAGACCGAGGTCGACCTGTCGGAATTCGACGTGGTCTGGCTGCGTCAGGACCCGCCGTTTGACATGTTCTACATCACCACGACTCACCTGCTGGAGCGGATTCATCCCAAGACGCTGGTGGTCAACGATCCGTTCTGGGTGCGCAACTACCCTGAAAAGCTGATGGTTCTGGATTTCCCCGAACTGACCCCGCCGACCACCATCGCGCGCGACCTGCCGACGATCCGCGCGTTCAAGGAAAAGCACGGCGATGTCATCCTGAAGCCGCTTTATGGCAACGGCGGCGCTGGCGTGTTCCGCCTGACCGAAAGCGACCGCAACCTCAGTTCCCTGCACGAGCTGTTCACCGGATTCTCGCGCGAGCCGCTGATCGTGCAGAAATACCTGCCGGACGTCAGCAAGGGCGACAAACGGGTCATTCTGGTCGATGGCGAACCCGTTGGCGCGATCAACCGTGTGCCGCAAGCGGGCGAGACTCGCTCGAACATGCATGTCGGCGGGCGTCCCGAAAAGATCGGCCTGTCGGCGCGCGATCAGGAGATTTGCGCCACGATCGGCCCGCGCCTCAAGGAAAAGGGGCTGGTCTTCGTCGGTATCGATGTGATCGGCGACTACCTGACCGAGATCAACGTGACCTCGCCCACCGGCATTCAGGAGTTGGAGCGTTTTGACGGCACCAACACCGCCGCGCGGATCTGGGAAGTGATCGAAGCCAAGCGCGCCTGATCGCTGTCGCGATCAGCTGTTTTCCCTGACAGAGCTGAGGCGGAACGACACCGCCTCGGCCACGTGGTGGCGCTGTACGGCATCGCTGCCGTCCAGATCAGCAATCGTGCGCGCGACACGCAACACACGGTGATAGCCGCGCGCGGACAGGCCAAGGCGGTCCGCGACCTTGGTCAGCAGATCCTTGCCAGCGGCATCGGGCGTTGCGACGCGGTCCAGCAAGGTGCCCTCGATGTCTGAATTCAGGCGCGCATCGGGTTCGTTTTCGTACCTGTCAGCCTGAACCGCGCGGGCGTTGGCGACGCGGAGCGCGACCTCGGCAGAGCTCTCTCCGCTTGGCGGCAGGTCAAGGTCGGCGTAGCTGACTGGCGGCACCTCGACCCGCAGATCGAACCGGTCCATCAGCGGGCCGCTGATCCGGCCCAGATAATCCTCGCCGCAGGTGGGGGCGCGGCCACAGGCGCGCGACGGGTCGGACAGATACCCGCAGCGGCAGGGGTTGGCCGCCGCGATCAGCATGAACCGGCAGGGGTATTTCACATGGGCGTTGGCGCGGGCGACCATGACCTCTCCGGTCTCGATCGGTTGGCGCAGGGTTTCCAGCACCGTCCGCGGAAATTCCGGAAACTCGTCCATGAACAGCACGCCGTTATGCGCCAGACTGATCTCGCCCGGTTTGGCACCGCGCCCGCCGCCCACAATCGCCGCCATCGAGGCGGTGTGATGCGGTTCCCGGAACGGGCGGATCCGGGAAATCCCACCCTCGTCCAGCAACCCGGCCAGCGAATGGATCATCGAGGTTTCCAGCGCCTCGGCCGGGGTCAGCGGCGGCAGAATGCCGGGCAGGCGGGCGGCCAGCATGGATTTGCCGGACCCGGGCGTGCCGATCATCATCAGGTGGTGGCGTCCGGCGGCTGCGATCTCCAGCGCCCGTTTGGCACGTTCCTGGCCCTTTACATCCCGCAAACATTTGCCCTGCGTATCGGCCAAAACCTCGCCCGGTAGGGCCGGTGACAACGGGTTTTGCCCTGAGAAATGGCGCACGACATCGGCTAAACCGGGGGCGGCGATGACCTGACAGGCGCCGACCCACGCCGCCTCAGCCCCCGAGGGTTTGGGGCACAGTAGCTGGCGATCCGCCTCGGCGGCGGCCATCGCGGCGGGCAGGGCGCCGATCACGGGCACCAATGATCCGTCCAGTGACAATTCCCCCAGCGCGGTTGTCGTCTCGACCGCATCGCGCGGGATAATGTCCAGTGCCGCCAAAAGGGCCAGAGCGATGGGCAGGTCGAAATGGCTGCCCTCTTTCGGCATGTCTGCGGGGGACAGGTTGACGGTGATCCGCTTGGACGGCAACGCAATCGCCATCGAGGCCAACGCCGTCCGCACGCGATCACGCGCCTCGGACACCGCCTTGTCCGGCAGGCCCACGATGGAAAACGCGGGCATGCCAGGGGTGACGGCGCATTGGACTTCGACCGTGCGGGCGCTGACGCCTTCGAACGCGACGGTATATGCCCGGGCGACCATGCGCTCTCCTCATCCTTCAAGGTTAACGAAGGTTAAGCCCCGGAAGGTTGAGGAAAGGTTAATGCCTACAGCAGCGCCGAGAATTTCGGCCAGGCCAGCGGATCGGCGACAGTCTTGTCCCGGCAGAATGCATTGCAAAAGCCGAAGATGCGCCCGTCAAACTCGGCCATATGGGTGACCGCTTCTCCGGAATAGGGGCAGGCATCATTCTCGGGTGTGCCGCTGGTGACGGCCTGCGCGGGCATGGCGGCGGGGCCGGGCCAGGGTTTTATCGGCAGGTCCATCGCATAAGGCACGGGGTCGTATGACTTGGTCAGGCCCATCGCGCGCCAGCGGCGGAACACCGGATCGGCCAGCGTCGCGGCGACATATTCCTGCATCAGTGGGCTTACCGGCAGGTTGTACCCCGCGATCCGCGCCGCGACCGGGGCAAAGAACACATCAGCCAGCGAGTAGCGGCCGAACAGCCACGGGCCGGCCTCTCCGTGCCGGGTGCGGGCCAGGGTCCACAGGTCTTGCAGGCGGGCGAGGTCCGCCAGAACGGACTGGCTGGGCTGCATCTGGTATTGGTGCAACAACTGCATCGGGCATTGGCTGCGCAGGTTGCCAAAGCCCGCGTGCATTTCCGCAGCCAGCCACCGGGCCAGCGCCCGCGCGGCCGGATCGGTGGGCCACATCATCGCCTCGGGGTGGCGCTCGGCCAGCGTTTCGGCCATCGCCAGCGTCTCGCCGACGACGATCCCATCGGGGGTGCGCATCACTGGGACCAGCCGGGCGGGGGCAAGGTCTGCTAGATCCTCGCCCATGGTGCCATCATAGAGGCCGACCATGTGGGTTTTCTTGGGGATGCCGAACTTCTCGAACATCAGCCAGCCCCGCATTGACCAGCTGGAAAACACCCTGTCACCAATAAACACGTCGTACGTCATCGCAGTCCCTTTCGCGGATCGTTTCGCCGAGGCTAAGCCAGTAAAGTCAGCCGGGACAACGATTTGTTGTGCGCGGCGCCATCACGGAAGGTGATTGATGCGATCCGCCGCCCACTGCCCGTCTTTCAGGCGCAATTCGGTCACCGACAGGTTGTCGATGCGGTGCGAGAATGCCTCAGACGCGGCCAACCCCAGCGCCCGCTGGACCTGCGTCAGGATCACCCCGAAATGCGCCACCGCGATGATGTCGCGGCCGGGGTGGGCGGTCAGCAGCTGTGCCACGGCGCCGTTCACCCGGGTGCAGACCTGGTTCCAGCTTTCGCCCTGCGGCGGGCGCGTGTCGCCGGGGCGTTCCCAGTATTGCCGGGCCAGATCCTGCTCCTTGATCTCGAAATGACGCTTCATTTCCCAGGTGCCAAAGTTGATTTCCCGCAGGTTGGGCTCATGCGGTAGGCGTGCTCGGTGCGCCGCAATGGCGGTGGCGGTATCGGCCGCGCGGATAAGGTCCGAGGACACGACCAGCGCGTCGTCCGGCAAGTGCGCAGACAGGCGCTCCAACTGCCCGATGTCGGACAAATCGGCGGGCAAATCCGTCCAGCCGACCATGCCCTTGGCGTGGGTCGGTCCGTGACGCACCCAGAAAAAGCGGCTCATGGCAGGGTTCCTTTCAGGGCCAGTGGCAATCCGGCCATCACGGCCACGACCAGTCCCGCGCGGGCGGCCAGACGTTGGTTCAGCGCGCCCTGGGCGTCGCGGAACCGGCGCGCCAGCGCGTTTTCGGGGACGACGGACATGCCAACCTCGTTCGAGACGATCACAACGGGGGCGCGGCAATCATCCAGCGCGGCCAGAAACTCGGCCTCGGCCAATGCCATGTCGCTGCCGTCCAGCAGATGGTTCGACAGCCACATCGTGGCGCAATCCAGCAGGACCACCTGCTCGGGCCGAGCCTGCGTCAGCGCAGGGCCGATGTGCATCGGTGCTTCGATCGTGGTCCATCCGTCGCCGCGCTGAACCCGGTGGCGATCCACCTTGTCGCGCATCTCGTCATCCCAAACCCTTGCGGTGGCTAGGTAAATCCGGTCGGCCCCGGCATTTTTCACCAAGGTTTCGGCCCATTGGGACTTGCCCGACCCGGCACCGCCCAGAACGAGGGTCAGTTTATCAAGCATCTTTCGCACACCTTATTGTGAACCAAACGCGCTTGTCGTGCGTATCATTCACGGTCCTAATGAAAAAGGGGCACAACTGTGCCTGAACCTGGGGTGGTACCGATGGCTCTTGATTATCCGAACGACTTGTCGCTGTCGCGGGTGGCAATGAAGGCCGAACTGCTGGACGCCGAAACCGAGCTTCAGCTGGCCTATGCCTGGCGCGATCAACGAGACGAGGCCGCGCTGCATCGTCTGATCACGGCGTATATGCGTCTGGCGATCTCGATGGCGGCGAAATACAAGCGCTACGGCGCGCCGATGAACGACCTGATCCAAGAGGCGGGTCTGGGCCTGATGAAGGCCGCGGACAAGTTCGACCCGGATCGCGGCGTGCGGTTTTCGACCTATGCCGTCTGGTGGATCAAGGCCAGCATCCAGGACTATGTGATGCGCAACTGGTCGATGGTGCGCACCGGCTCCACCTCCTCGCAGAAGTCGCTGTTCTTCAACCTGCGCCGCGTTCAGGCCCGGCTGGAGCGCGAAGCCCTGTCGCGCGGCGAAGAGCTGGACCGCCACCAGATGCGCCACATGATCTCGACCGAGATCGGCGTGCCCCTGCATGACGTCGAGATGATGGAGGGACGCCTGTCCGGCTCTGACTTCTCGCTGAACGCGACGCAATCCAGCGACGAAGACGGCCGCGAGTGGATCGACACGCTGGAAGATGAAGGTGCCAAATCCTCGGAGATCGTCGAGGAACGGCACGACCGCGCCGCCCTGCGCACCTGGCTGGTCGAGGCGATCGGCTCGCTGAACGAGCGCGAGCAGTTCATCATCCGCGAACGCAAATTGCGCGAACCGCCCCGCACGCTGGAATCGCTGGGCGAAGAGCTGAACCTGTCCAAGGAACGCGTCCGCCAGCTGGAGGCAGCCGCCTTTGCCAAGATGCGCAAACAGCTTGAAGCGCATTCCGAAGAGGTGCATCAACTGCTGTCATGAAAGCAGTTTCCCTGATTTTTTCGCTGGTACTGGCCGGGCAGCCGTTGCTTGCCCAGCCGGTCCAAGACCAGATGGCCACGTCCGAGGTGATCTACCTGGGCGAAACCCACGACAACCCGGTCCACCACCAGCGCCAGGCAGACTATGTGGCGCGGTACAAACCGCGCGCCCTGGTGTTCGAAATGCTGACGCCCGATCAGGCGCAGATGGCCGTTGGCTCGGTCCGTGGCGATCAGGCATCGCTCGAAGCGGCGCTTGGCTGGGCCGATACCGGCTGGCCGGGTTTCGCGATGTACTACCCGATTTTCGCCGCCGCCCCGAACGCCGTAATCTACGGCGCTGCCGTCCCGCGAGAGGCGACCCGTGAGGCGATGAAATCCGGCATATCCGACTGGTTCGGGCCAGAGGCCGAGGCGTACGGGCTGACGACACCCCTGTCCGAAGACCAGCAGGAACAGCGCGAAGCCCTGCAAGAAGAGGCGCATTGCAACGCCCTGCCAGACGAAATGCTGCCCGTCATGGTCGACGTGCAGCGCCTGCGCGACGCGGTAATTGCGCGGGCCGTGTTGCAGGCGGTCGACGAAACCGGCGGGCCTGTCATGGTCATCACCGGCAACGGCCACGCACGCAAGGATTGGGGCGCGCCCGCGGTTGTGGCCCATGTCCGCCCCGAGGTCTCGCAATTCGTCGTCGGCCAGACCGAGGATGACGAAACCGCCGATCCCTCTTACGACATCACCCTGTCCGCCCCAGCCGCCCCGCGCGAAGATCCGTGCAAGGCGTTCCGCTAAGCGGGCGGTAACCGGGCTTGTCAGCCCGCGTGCTTGATCCTAGTGTCGGCGCGATCTATTCGGGGGGACAAGATGCTGGCAAACAAGCGTATCCTGTTGATTATCGGCGGCGGAATCGCGGCCTACAAGACGCCTGACCTGATCCGCCGCCTGCGCGAACGCGGGGCGAGCGTGACGCCGGTCCTGACGTCTGCCGGGGCCGAATTCGTGACGCCCCTGACCGTGGCCGCAGTGGCCGGAACGCCGGTGCACACCCAGCTGTTCGACCTGACCACCGAGGCCGAGATGGGCCATATTCAGCTGTCGCGCAGCGCCGATCTGGTGATCGTGGCCCCCGCAACGGCGGACCTGATGGCCAAGATGGCGAACGGGCTGGCGAATGATCTGGCCTCGACCCTGCTGATGGCGACGGACACACCGGTGATGATCGCCCCCGCCATGAACGTGCGGATGTGGGATCACCCGGCAACGCAGCGCAACCTGGCCACGCTGAAGGCCGATGGCATCCGCGTGATCGGCCCGAACGAAGGCGACATGGCTTGCGGCGAATACGGTCCGGGCCGGATGTCCGAACCGCTGGAAATCGTCGCCGCCGCCGAGGCTGCGCTGTCGGACGGGCCACTGAAGGGCAAACGGGTGATCGTCACCTCGGGCCCGACGCAGGAACCGATTGACCCGGTGCGCTATATCTCGAACCGCTCGTCCGGCGCGCAGGGCACGGCGATTGGCAAGGCACTGGTCGCGCTGGGGGCCGAGGTGGTGTTCGTGACCGGCCCCGCAGATGTGCCGCCGCCCGAGGGCGTGCAGGTGGTGCGCGTGGAAACCGCCGTGCAGATGCTGGATGCCGTTCAGGCCGCTCTTCCCGCCGATGCGGCGGTGTTTGCTGCGGCCGTGGCAGATTGGCGTGTGGCGCAGGCGGCCAGTTCGAAGATGAAAAAGGAAAAGGGCGAAATCCCCACCCTGAGCTTTGCCGAGAACCCCGACATTCTGGCGACCGTCAGCCAGATGACCAAGGGGCGCCCGCCGCTGGTGGTTGGCTTTGCCGCCGAGACCGACAACGTGATCGCCCACGCCACCGCCAAGCGGCTGCGCAAGGGCTGTGACTGGATCGTAGCCAATGACGTCTCGCCCGCGACGGGGACGTTCGGGGGTACACAGAACACCGTTCATGTGATCAGCGACGACGGCGTCGAGGATTGGCCGAAGATGGCCAAGGACGCCGTGGCGGAGCGACTGGCGCAACGGATTGCCGGGGCTTTGGTCGGATAGTGCGGATGCCTCCGGCGGGAGTATTTTGGCTCAGAAAGAAGAGGAAGAAGGCGTCATGGTGACTGTCGCGCTGATGTGGACTGAAGAGGCAGATCGCGGTTTGCCTTTGCCGTCATACGAAACCGCCGGCGCGGCGGGCGCTGATCTGCGCGCGAATTTCGACGCGGCGCGGCGGGACGAGGGCGTTGTTCTGGCCCCCGGTGCGCGCGCGCTGGTGCCGACGGGGCTGAAGCTGGAAATCCCGCAGGGGTACGAGGTGCAGATCCGCCCTCGTTCCGGGTTGGCGCTGAAGCATGGGATCACACTGCCCAACAGTCCGGGGACGATCGACAGCGATTATCGCGGGCCTTTGGGGGTGATCGTGATGAATGCGGGGGATCAGTCGTTCCACATCGCGCATGGTGATCGGATTGCGCAGATGGTGGTGGCACCGGTGGTGCAGGCTGCGTTCGTGATGGCCGGGGCGTTGAGTGAAACGGACCGTGGCGAGGGCGGGTTCGGCTCGACCGGGCGGGGCTGATGGGGCTGGTCTTGGCGATGGCGGCGGCGCTCTGGGGGATGGGCGTTGTGATGAAGGCGCCGATCCGGGTGCGCGCGGTGATGCTGGGTGCGCTGTGGGCGGCGGTGGTGTTGGTTCACCTTGTGCTGCCCGAAGGGCATGTCCTGCGGCTGAACACGGGCGGCAGCGTTGTGCCGTGGCTGATGCTGGGGGGGATTGCCGCTCTGGTGCTGGCTTATCGCGCCGGGTTGCGCTGGCTGCGGGCGCGGGCGGTTCCGGTGGTTGAGGCCGCGCCGCAGACCTTCACCGAGACCGAATTGAACCGCTATGCCCGCCACATCGTGCTGCGGGAAATCGGTGGCAAGGGCCAGAAACGGCTGAAGAATGCTCGTGTTCTGGTGATCGGGGCCGGGGGGCTGGGCTCGCCCGCCTTGTTGTATCTGGCAGCGGCGGGTGTCGGCACCATCGGGGTCATTGATGATGACGAGGTGGACAACTCGAACCTGCAGCGGCAGGTGATCCATTCGGACGCGGCCATCGGGATGCCCAAGGTGTTTTCCGCGCAAAAGGCGATGGAGGCGCAGAACCCCTTTGTCACCGTGCGCCCCTACAAGCGCCGTCTGGCCGCCGAGGATGCCGAGGCGCTGTTCGCCGAGTATGATCTGGTGCTGGACGGTACCGACAATTTCACCACGCGCTATTTGGCGAATGCGGCGGCGGTGAAGCGGGGGATCCCGCTGATCTCGGGCGCACTGGCGCAGTGGGAGGGGCAGATCAGCGTCTTCGACCCGGCCAAGGGCGGCCCCTGCTATCAATGCGTGTTTCCGCAGGCCCCTGCCGCAGGTCTGGCCCCGTCTTGTGCCGAGGCCGGGGTGATCGGCCCCTTGCCCGGTGTGATCGGCGCGATGATGGCGGTCGAGGCGGTCAAACTGATCGCCGGGGCAGGCGCGCCCCTGCGTGGCGAGATGCTGATTTATGACGCGCTTTGGGGTGAGACCCGCAAGATCACCCTGAAAAAGCGCGCCGATTGCCCGGTTTGCGGGGGAATGCACTAGGCGCTCTGGACGGGCCGCGACGGGGTGATTACCTGTTGCTCCAAAGGAGACTTCGCATGACCAATCCGCTTTTGTCCCACTGGGATACGCCGTTCGAACTGGCCCCCTTCGATGCCATCAAGGACGAGGATTTCGCCCCCGCCTTTGCCGAGGCGCTGGAGGCGCACAAGGCCGAGATCGCGGCGATTGCCAACAATCCCGAAGCCCCGACATTCGCCAATACCGTCGAGGCGCTAGAGACCGCAGGCAAGGCGTTGGATCAGGTTCTGTCGGTGTTCTACACGGTCTCGGGCGCGGACAGCACCCCCGCGCGCGAGGCGCTGCAGACCGAGTTTTCCCCCAAGCTGGCAGCTCATTGGGCGGCGATTTCCTCGAACAAGGCGCTGTTCGGGCGGGTGGCCGATCTGTGGGCGCGCAAGGATGATCTGGGCCTGATCGCCGAACAGGCGCGCGTGCTGATGCTGACGCATCGCGGCTTCGTGCGCTCGGGTGCAGCGCTGGAGGGGGCGCAGGATGCTCGCATGGCCGAGATCAAGTCGCGTCTGGCCTCGCTCGGCACGCAATTCACCCAGAACCTGCTGGCGGACGAACGCGCGTGGTTCATGGAGCTGACCGAGGCCGATCTGGACGGGCTGCCCGATTTCGTGGTCAAGGCGATGCGCGCGGCGGGTCAGGAAAAGGGCGTCGCAGGGCCGGTGGTGACGCTGGCGCGTTCGATCATCACGCCGTTTTTGCAATTCTCGTCCCGGCGCGATCTGCGCGAGGTGGCCTACAAGGCGTTCATCGCGCGCGGGGCCAATGGGGGCGAGACGGACAATCGTACGATTTCGGCCGAAATTCTTACGTTGCGCCAGGAACGGGCTCAGCTTTTGGGCTATGACAGCTTTGCTGCCTACAAGCTGGAAACCGAGATGGCCAAGACGCCCGAGCGCGTCGAAGAGCTGTTGATGGCCGTCTGGACCCCCGCCAAAGCCCGCGCCGAGGCCGACGCCAAGGTGCTGGAGGACATGATGCACGCGGACGGTATCAACGGCGATCTGGAGGCCTGGGACTGGCACTATTACGCTGCACGCCGTCGCAAGGCTGAACATGATCTGGATGAGGCCGCGCTGAAGCCCTACCTGCAGCTGGACCGCATGATCGAAGCGTCGTTCGCCTGCGCCAACCGCTTGTTTGGCCTGGAGTTTTCGCCGCTGGACGTGCCTTTGTACCACCCCGATTGTCGGGCGTGGGAGGTGACGCGCAATGGCGAACATGTGGCCGTTTTCATCGGCGATTACTTCGCGCGCGGGTCCAAGCGCTCGGGGGCGTGGTGCTCGGCGATGCGGGCGCAGGCGAAGTTCCCGCAGGTGCAGACCCCGGTCGTGATCAACGTGTGCAACTTTGCCAAGGGTGACCCGGCGCTGCTGTCCTATGACGACGCGCGGACACTGTTCCACGAATTTGGCCACGCGCTGCACCAGATGCTGTCGGATGTGACCTATGAAAGCATCTCGGGCACCTCGGTCGCGCGGGATTTCGTGGAACTGCCCTCGCAGCTCTACGAGCACTGGCTGGAGGTGCCGCAGGTGCTGGCCGAGTTCGCAACCCATGCCGAAACCGGCGCACCGATGCCGACCGAGATGTTGGAGAAGGTGCTGGGCGCGGCGAATTTCGATCAGGGGTTCCAGACGGTGGAATATGTCGCCTCGGCGCTGGTCGATCTGGCGTTCCATCGCGGCGACGCCCCGGCCGATCCGATGGCGATGCAGGCCGAGGTTCTGGCCGGGCTGGGGATGCCCAAGCAGATCGCCATGCGCCACGCCACCCCGCATTTCGCGCATGTTTTTGCGGGCGACGGCTATAGCGCTGGCTATTACAGCTACATGTGGTCTGAGGTGATGGATGCCGACGCATTCGAGGCGTTTGAGGAGGCGGGCGATGCGTTTGACGCGGCGACCGCGCAAGCGTTGCAGGCGAACATTCTGTCGACCGGCGGTTCCGAGGATGCCGAGGCGCTGTATGTGGCGTTCCGCGGCCGGATGCCGGGGGTCGAGGCCCTGCTGAAGGGGCGTGGGTTGGCGGCCTAAAGGGGGCTTTGCCCCCTCTGCGTTGAAAATGCAGCCATTTTCAACGCATTCACCCCCAGGATATTTGGAAAAAGAAGAAGGCCCGGCGGTTCAGTGCCGGGCCTTTTCCGTTGAGATGGGAGATCAGATGGTCTGGTCGTAGTCGCCGACACCGGGTTCGGTGCGGATGACGTCGTCGACGGCGGCGAAGATGGCGCGCATCTCGGCGTCGCTTTCGCTGCTTTCGCAGACCACCACCAGGTTGGGGGTGTTCGACGAGGCACGGACCAGCCCCCAGGAGCCGTTTTCCAGGATCACGCGGGCACCGTTGACGGTGACGACCTCTTTGACAGCTTTGCCGGCAAAGCTGTCGCCGGCGTCGGCCTTGGCGACCAGTTTCTGCACGATGCGCTCGAGGATGTCGTATTTTTCCTCGTCGGCGGCATAGGGCGACATGGTCGGGGTCGAGTAGGTTTTCGGCAGGGCCTTGCGAAGGTCCGACATCGACATGTCGGGGTTGCGGTCCATCAGTTTGCAGATCTCGACCGCGACGCGCATGCCGTCGTCGTAGCCGCGCCCGATCGGTTCGGCCAGGAAGTAGTGGCCGGATTTTTCAAAGCCTGCCAGCGCGCCCAGGGCGTGGACGCGGCGCTTCATGTGGCTGTGGCCGGTTTTCCAGTAGTCCGCCTTGACGCCGTGCTTTTGCAGTTCGGGGTCCGAGGCGAAGAGGCCGGTCGATTTCACGTCGGCCACGAAGGTCGAGCCGGGGTAGAGCTTGGCCAGGTCGCGCGCCATGATGACGCCCACCTTGTCGGCAAAAATCTCTTCGCCCTCGTCGTCTACCACGCCACAGCGGTCGCCGTCACCGTCAAAGCCAAGCGCGAAATCGGCGCCCGAGGCCTTCACGCTGTCGGCCATGTCATGCAGCATTTCCATGGCTTCGGGGTTCGGGTTGTAGTTGGGGAAGGTGTAGTCCAGCTCGTTATGGCTGGGGACGATTTCCACGCCGATGCGTTCGAACAGCGCCGGCGCAAAGGCCGAGGCTGTGCCGTTGCCGGTGGCGCAGACGACCTTGAGCTTGCGGGACATTTTGAAGTCGCCGACCAGATCGTCCATGTAGGCATCCCAGACGCCATCGACGAATTCATAACCGCCACCGGGTGCCGGTTCGCCCTTGCCGTTCAGCACGATGTCTTTCAGTTCGGCCATCTCGTCGGGGCCGTGGGTCAGCGGACGCTGGAAGCCCATCTTGACCCCGGTCCAGCCGTTCGGGTTGTGGCTGGCCGTCACCATCGCCACGGCGGGCGCGTCCAGGTGGAACTGGCTGAAATAGGCCATGGGGGTGATGCAAGGGCCGATATCCTTGACCTGGATACCCGCCTGCATCAGGCCGATCACCAGCGCGTTCTTGATCGCCAGCGAGTAGTCGCGGTAGTCGTTGCCGACGGCGATCACCGGCTCCAGACCGTGCTTGCGCATCTGGGTGCCAATGCCCAGGCCGAGGGCCGTCATGCCGGGCAGGTTGATCTCGTCGGGGTATTTCCAGCGCGCGTCATATTCGCGGAAACCCGTCGGTTTGATCATCGGTGACTTCAGAAAATCCCACGTGTTCGGGGTGACGATATAATTCGGTTTGGTCACAGTCAGCTCGCTGTTTGAAATCAGAAAAAAGGTCTAACCGGTTAACGGTATGCCCCCCCTGCAGGGGGAATACAACATTCTTGCGCCGCGTTTTTCGGCAGGTGAACCGGAAGTGACGCGTTTATGGGCAACGGCGGTGGTTGCTCAGTTGGAAACCTGTTCCCTCAGGATCGAGGCGGTCAAAGAGAACATCAGGTAAAGGCCCGAGAAAACCAAGAATGCCAAAAGGGTGCTTTCGAACGATCTGGGATAGCTGGGGGCATCCGGCGGGACAGGTTTGACCGAAGTGGTCAGGTAACGCACCTGGCGGTTCGCCTCTTGCGCGGTCTGTTTCTCGTTTTGCAGGGCCGATTGCAGGAACAGATCAGCCGTCGCAAGGTCGGCCTGCGCGATCTGGATCTGCGCCGCCTTGGCCGCCAGCGAGGTGTCGCCAGCAGTCGCTTGGGTCAGGCGCGCGCTTTGCTTGGTCAGCTCTTCTTTCAGCAGGCGGATTTCCGTGCGCAACGCATCGACGCGGGGTTTCGAGGGGCGCGGGTTGTTCAGCAGCGTCTGCAGTTGCAGTTCCTTTTCCTGAAGCTGCAGCTCGACGTTGTTCATCAGGGCGCGGATGCTGGCGATCTCGCCCTCGGGGTCCAGCAGCGTGCCTTCTTGCAGTTGCACCAGACGGACCTGTGCCTCGCGGCGTTCGCGCTTGGCTTCTTCCAGACTGGTACGGGCTTCTTTCATCTGGTCCTCGCGCTTGCGACGGGACAGGTCATCGACGCGCTCTTCAGCATAGCCGATCAGGTGCTCGGAAAACGCCGCGCTGATCTTGGGGTCGGCGGCGATCACTTCCATGCGGATCACGCCCTCGGTCGGGTCATAGCCGATCTGGACGTTTTTCTTGTAGATCGTGTAGGCCGCTTCGTCCGTGGCGCCGGGTTCCAGCCGTTGGATCGGGTCGATGCCGTCCTGGCTGAAATGGGCCTTGAAGCCCAGGTCGCGGTCTAGTCGCAGCATCGCGTCGCGGGATTTCAGATAGGACTGAACCGCGATCGCATCCTGGTTGGTGGCGAATTGCGTGCCGCTCAGCAGCCCACCCAGGGCCGAGCCGCCAACGGCGTCCGCCTCTAGGATCAGGAATTCGGACTTGGTGCCGTACATGGGCGAGGCGACGGCGAAGAAATACCAGCCGGCCAGGATCGTGGGCAGGAAGACAAAGAACGCCAGGCGCGACAGCAGCAGCAGGGATTTACGGCGACGACGGCGGGCGATGTCGCGCTGAATCTCGGTGATTTCGCGCACGCGCCGTTCAGCCGGGCTCAGCTCGGTCGAGGGCAGCTGCGCTTCGCGGGCCGGGACGGTTTGCGGCAACTGGGGCGCGGCGACGGTCGCAGGGACGTTGTCCTGCGGCACCACCAGTTCCAGCATGGTCGAGCGTTGGAACGGATCGATCCCCTTGGCGCGCAGCAGGCGCACCGCGTCGAAGTCCGAGGTCGGGGCCAGCCCGTGCTTTTGCGCCACGCGGCGGGCCATGCGCAATTGCCGGCCGGTCAGCCCCTCGCGGCGGATTTCGTCAATCGTGTTTTCGCCCTTCACCTGCCGAGGAGAGGCGACCTCGCCCGCCTGTGCGGGCGCCTTTTCAGGCTCTTTCCCGACGGTTTCAAACGCGTCGGGCAGGCCCGGGTCGCGGTTGGGGTCGGCCATCGGTTCGGGCATGGGGTCGGGTGCTACGGCGCGCAGGTGGCGACGGATGCCTGCCTCGGGCTTGGGCTGGTCCTCGGCCATTTCGGCTGGCTCCATATGCTCCGCAACGACGCTGGGATGGCCCCCGTAGGAGAGGGGCTGGCTGCGGCGGACACGGAACTTTCTAGCTTTTGGTTTCGTAGTCATACAGCCTCTTGGCCTCTTCCAAGGTATCGAACATATGCAGCTTGCCGTTCATCAGAACGGCCGCCGAACGGGCGAATTTTTCCAGCGTTGCAGGCTGGTGCGAGACGATGATCACCGTGGTGGTTCTCAGCCGTTCGCGCAGGATGTCACCGGCTTTCTTGTTGAACTCGACATCGGTGGTGCCGGGCATCCCTTCGTCGATCAGGTATATATCGAAGTCCAGCGCCAGCAGAAGCGCAAAGGAAAACCGCGATTTCATCCCGGCACTATAGGTGCCCAGCGGTTGGTCGAAATACTCGCCCAGGCCACACAGCCAGCGGCAGAATGCCTCGACATAGTCGGGGTCCAGGCCATAGAGGCGCGCGATGTAGCGGCTGTTCTCCATCGCCGAATGCTTGTTCACGACGCCACCCATGAAGCCCAGCGGAAAGCTGACATTGCAGCTGCGCCGAATGGCGCCTTCGTCCGGTTTTTCCAGCCCGGCCATCATGTTGATCAGCGTCGTCTTGCCAGTGCCGTTGGGGGCCAGAATGCCCAGCGACTGCCCCAAATCCACGCGAAAGGACACACGGTCAAGGATCACCTTCCGCTGTGTACCCGTCCAGAAGGACTTGCTGACATTTTCGAACTCCAGCATCACTGGCTCCGGCGCTGCTCTTGGCTTCTCGATACCGGCCGCGTCTTTCGACGAGTTTAATCTTTGGGCGGTCCGATCCGAGGTTTAACGTAAAATCTTACATTCTTTCTGGGCGAAAATAAGGCCCGGAAATGCGGAAACCGGCCCCTTTCGAGGCCGGTTTCGCAAGATTGTGAACGGTTGTGCCGGTCAGAGTTCGCGTTTTTCCACGCGGCAGACGACCCCTGCAATCAGCGACATTGCTGCGGCGGCAAAGCTGAACAGGGCGCCCATCTTGGCGGCGTCTTGCACCGGACCACCCGGGAAGGCGACCGAAGCGACGAACAGCGACACGGTAAAGCCGATGGCGGCAACGCAGCCCAGAACGAACAGGTCGATGGTCCGCATCCCTTTTGGCAGGCCAAAGCGCAACACATGCGCGCCGATGATGCCCATGATCAGGATGCCCACCGGCTTGCCGATCAGCAGACCGCCCAGCACCAGCCAGGTCGGCTCGCCGATGGCCGAGAATTCGACGCCGGCATTCATCAGGCCAAAGAAGAACAGGATGATCTCGACCGGGTGTTTCAGCGCATGTTCGATGTGGTTCAACAGGTCCGACAGGTACTGCTCGGCCTCGCTGAAGATACCAAAGGCGCGGTCGGCGTGCGGGATGGTCGGCACGATCGGCAGCAGGCCCAGAGCCGGGTGGATACCCGCGCGCATGAAGGCGTACCAGCTGATGCAGCCCGCGATCAGATAGGGCCAGAAGCTGATTTTCTGACGCATCCAGGTCGAGGTCGGGCGATCCTGGTTGCCGCGGTCCAGATGGCGGGGCAGCCAGTTGAACAGCACGAACACACCGACGGCAGCAGCCAGCGAGACCAGCAGCCAGATCGGGGCCAGCTCGGCCGAGGGGTAGAAGATCGCAAGGATGATCAGGCCAGCGGCGTCATCGGCAATCGCCAACAGCAGCAGGAAGCGCACGGCAGGGTGGCCCGCGCCGAACACCAGGCGGCCAACCAGGTACGAGAACGCGATGTCGGTCGCGGTCGGGATGGCCCAGCCGTTCTTGACCGCTTCGAACGTGTCGGGCCAGAAGAACACTGCCATGCCCAGGTAGACGGCGATCGGGCCCAGCATCCCGCCAGCGGTGGCGATCAGCGGCGTCGCGGCCTTTTTCCCGCGCAGCGAGCCGTTCTTCAGGATCACCGCTTCCCAGACTTCCTTGGCGGCGATGGCGAAGAACAGCGCCATCAGCACGTCGTTGACCAGATAGTGCAGCGTCAGCGTGCGGTGTCCGTCATGCAGATGCCCGATGGGAGCATGTTCCCACAGGGGCATCTCGACGAAGTGGTGATAGCTTTCGGCATCCACATTGGCCCAGACCAGCGCCATCAGCGCGCCGATGATCAGCAGCAGTGAATAGTTGGTGACGAAATTCCAAACGCGATACATCCAACTCCCCGTCATGTTCTGTATTCGGATGGTCGCGAGACCTATGGCATTTGCGCCAAATCGGCAACCGAAAGCCTTGTTTGTCGGTCCGAATTTGACATTTTCCAACGAAATGTAGCGGATTTCGAGGTCACGCGAGGGTAGGAAGCAGTGCGAAGGACAGCTATATGCCAAGCATGACCGAACTGGCGCAGCAGATTCAGGAATGTCGCCTGTGCGAGGGGCGCTTTGCCGGGACGGCGACGCGTCACCGGCCGAATCCGGTCGTTTGGTTCCGGCCTTCGGCGCGGGTGCTGATCGCGGGGCAAGCGCCGGGGATGCGGGTGCATGAGACCGGGCTGCCGTTCAACGATGCCTCGGGCGACCGGCTGCGCGACTGGCTGGGGCTGGGTCGGGACGCGTTCTATGACCGCGACCGCGTGGCGCTGGTGCCGATGGCGTTCTGCTTTCCGGGCTATGACGCCAAGGGCTCGGACCTGCCGCCGCCCAAGGTTTGCGGCCAGACGTGGCACTCCAAGGTCATGGAATCGCTGACAAATCTGCGGATGATCGTGCTGGTGGGGGGCTATTCGCAAAGCTATCACATGGGCGGGCGCGTGCCGGTGACCCAGCGCGTCGCCGCGTGGCGCGACCATGCGCCCCGGGTTTTTCCCTTGCCTCATCCGTCCTGGCGCAATACCGCTTGGCTGCGCCGCAACCCGTGGTTCGAGGACGAGCTGGTCCCGGAACTTCGCACGCAAATTCAAAGGCTTATGAATGACTGAGCACACGCCCCTGGACGCCGCCCACGCCGCCATGATCGCAGATGAGGGCAACGACGCCGCCCGCCTGCGCTTTTACGAGCGACTGGCGGATAGCGAATTGTTCCTGCTGCTGACCGAGGAACCGAGCGGCGAAAACATCTCGCCCGAGGTGTTTGAAGTGCAGGATCAGGCCTTTGTCCTGGTCTTTGACCGCGAGGAGCGCCTGGCGGATTTCGTTGGAAAAACAGCGCCTTACGCGGCGCTTTCCGGGCGGATCGTGGCGGGGCTGCTGGCCCAGCAGGGCATGGGGCTGGGGCTGAACCTGGAGGTCGCGCCGTCCTCGATCCTGATCCCGCCGCAGGCCGTGGCTTGGCTGGACGAAACGCTGGGCAATGCCCCCGACGAGGCCGAGGCACGCATCACCGAAGTCACCCCGCCGGTCGGGATGCCCGAGAACCTGTTGTCGGGTCTGGACGCCAAGCTGGCGACCGCCGCCGGACTGGCCCACAGCGCCTATCTGGTTGGAGTCATTTACGAAAATGGCGTCCGCTCGCATCTGTTGGCTTTCGTGGACGCGGTGCCGGGGGCCGAGGGGGCGCTGGCGAAAGCGGTGTCCGAGGCGCTGACATTCTCGGGCATCGAGGCGGGGGCGCTGGACGTCAGCTTTATCCGCGCGAGCGACCAGAAGGCCGCGGTTTTCGCCAAATGGGGCCTGCAATTCGAGCTGCCCGTGCCGGAAGAGGCGCAGGAAATCGGGAGGGTCGCGCCGGGCACCGACCCCAGCAAACCGCCCATTCTGCGCTGATCGTTTCAGGGGGTTTGTGGGGTTTGACCCGCAAACCACAGGGAAAGCCTGCGCCGGTTTCGGCGGCGGGATTTTGAGTATTTGGATCAGAAAGAAACCAAGGGCGGGGTGCGCCGTCAGTAGCCCAGGGCGCGGTCGACGAGGTAGAGCAGGGGCTGTCCGGCCTCGCTGCGTCGGACGTTTTCGGCGATCACTTCGGAGGCGGTTTCGGGCCGGGTTTCGGACGCGATATGCGGGGTCACCGTGACGCGGGGGTGAGCCCAGTAGGGGTGATCTTTCGGCAAAGGCTCGATCCGGAAGACATCGAGCGTGGCGCGGCTGACCTGGCCGGTCTTGAGGGCGGCGAGCAGGGCGTCGTCGTCGATCAGCGGGCCGCGGCCGGGGTTGATGATCGCGGCACCGGGGGCCAGCAGGGACAGCGTGCGGGCGTTCAGGGTGTTCTCGGTCGCGGGGGTTTTCGGCAGCAGCAGGACGACGATCTCGGCGCCGGTCAGGGCCTGGTCCAGCCCGTCCGCGCCGTGCAGGCAGCGGATGCCGGGATGCGATTTGGGCGAGCGGCTGTAGCCGGTGACGTCGAAGCCCAGCGTGGCGAGGGCGGTGGCGCAGGCGCTGCCCAGCTCGCCCATGCCAAGCACGGTGACTTTGCGGTCGCGGGCCAGTTTGGGGATGTGGCGGGTCCAGCTGCCGTCCTGGTGTTCAAGGTCGAAGTCGATGTCGAGGTGGTGGCGCAGGACGTGGCCGGTGACCCATTCGACCATGCCCTGACGCAGGCCGAAATCGACCATGCGGGCCAGCGGCTGGGTCAGGGTGGGGTTGCCGACGATCGCCTCGACCCCGGCCCAGAGGTTCAGCACGGCCTTGGTGCGGGTGTAGGGGGTGAAGTCCTGCAGCGGCGAGTTGGGGGCGTAGACGATGTAATCGACCTGATCGGCGGCGTGATCTGTGCGCAGATCGACCGAGAGGCCGGCCTTGGCGAAGGCATCGCGCAGGGGGATCTGATACTCGGGCCAGCGGGTGGGGTGGCCGGCGAAAAGGACGTTGATCATGGCTTACCTCGGGCGGTGGACATGGGCGCTTTGGACCAGGCCGAAGGCGGCCAGAAGCACCAGCATAGCAGAGCCGCCATAGCTGACCAGCGGCAAGGGCACGCCGACCACGGGGGCCAGGCCCATCACCATCGACATGTTCACCGCGAAGAACAGGAAGAAGGTCATCGCGATGCCCAGCGTCAGCAGCGAGGAGAAGCGGTCCTTGTTCTGGAAGGCGGCGGCGACGCAGAAGATGATGATCAGCGCGTACAGCATCAGCAGGGAGAAGCCGCCGAGGAAGCCGAACTCTTCGGCGAGGGTGGTGAAGATGAAGTCGGTGTGTTTTTCCGGCAAGAAGTTCAGGCGCGATTGGGTGCCTTGCATGAAGCCGCGCCCGGCCCAGCCGCCCGAGCCAAGCGCGATCTTGGATTGCGTGATGTGATAACCCGAGCCCAACGGATCGCTGCCCGGATCAAGGAAGGTGTCGATGCGGCGGAACTGGTAGTCCTTGATCAGCTGCCACGTGGTACCGCGCGACTGGAACACCGCTGTCACCAGGCCGACGCCCATCGCGATCACGGCGGCGAAATAGCCCCAGTGCACCCCGGCGAAGAACATCATCGCGCCGCCCGCCGTCAGCAGCAGGATCGCGGTGCCAAGGTCAGGCTGTTTCAGCACCAGCGCGGTTGGCAGCAGGATCAGGAACACCGGCAACGCCACCCAGATCGGGTGCGAGACCTTTTTCACCGGCAGCCAGTCGTAATAGGCGGCCAGCAGCATCACCAGTGTGATCTTGGCCAGTTCGGACGGTTGCAGGCGCATGAAGCCCAGGTCGATCCAGCGCTGTGCGCCCATGCCGACGGTGCCGAAAAATTCCACGAACAGCAGCAGGGCCAGCGCGCCCAGATAGGCCACGCCCGCGATGTTGCGCCAGAAATAGATCGGGACCATGCCGACGATGATCATCACGACCATGCCAAGGGCAAAGCGTTTCATCTGCGGCTCGGCCCAGGGCTGGAACGAGCCACCGGCGACCGAGTACAGCATCAGGAACCCGAAACACGCGACCGAGGTCAGCAGCAGCGCCAGCGGCCAATGCAGGAACAGCAGCTTGCGGATGCCCGAGGGGGTCGTTTTGACGGAATACTCAAGATAGCTCATGTGCGCACCTTGCCGACGGTGCCGAAATCGGGGCGTTCCCGTTTCAGCCGGTCTTGTAGCGCCTTGATGCGGTCGCGGTCTTTTTCCGGGTAGGCGGTCAGGGGCGGGTCTTCGCCGTAAAGCGCCTGCAGGGTGATGTCGCGCGCAATCGGCGCCGCCGCGGCCGAGCCGCCGCCGCCATGTTCGACCACCACCGCCACGGCATAGCGCGGGTTGTCGAAGGGGGCGAAGTTGACGAACAGCGCGTGGTCGCGGCGTTCCCAGGGCAGGTCCTCGTTCTTGGTGACGCCGCGCGCCCGTTCGGCGGCGGTGATGTTGCGGACCTGGCTGGTGCCGGTCTTGCCGGCCATGCGGAATTCTTCGGTCACGATGCGGCTGCCATAGGCGGTGCCGCGACGGTTGTTCGAAACCTCGAACATGGCGCGGCGGACCTGACGCAGCAGCGCCTCGTCAACGCCCAGCGGTTCACCGGCACCCGAGGGTTGCTCGACCCCGTCCACGGATTTCAGCAGGCGCGGGGACACGGCGCGGCCGGTGGCGATGCGCGCGCTCATGACCGCCAGTTGCAGCGGCGAGGCCAGCACATAGCCCTGCCCGATCGAGGCGTTCACGGTGTCGCCCACGACCCATTCCTGCCCGGTGTTGGAGGATTTCCATTCCTTGGTGGGGGCGCGGCCGGTGGCGACGGCGGACATCGGGATGTCAAAGCGGTGCCCAAGGCCCAGACGCTCGGCCATGGCCGAGATCTTCTCGATCCCGACCTTGAGGGCGACGTCGTAGTAATAGACGTCGCAGCTTTCGCGGAGCGAGCTTTTCAGGTCGACATGGCCGTGGCCGGTGCGTTTCCAGCAGTGGAAGCGGCGGTTCGAGACCTCCAGGTGGCCGGGGCACCAGACGGTTTCCTCGGGCGAGATGACGCCCGCGTCCAGCGCGGCCAGCGCCGTCACCATCTTGAAGGTCGAGCCGGGCGGGTACAGGCCCTGCACCGATTTCGAGGCGAGCGGGCGGTACTTGTTCTCGGTCAGGGCCCTGTAATCGCTGACGGAAATCCCCTGCACGAACAGGTTCGGGTCGAAACTGGGGGCCGAGGCCATCGCCAGCAGGTCGCCGGTTTCGCAATCGATCACCACGGCGGCCGCACTTTCGTTGCCCAGACGGGCCTGCGCGTAGTTTTGCAAGCGGTGGTCCAGCGTCAGTTGCAGGCTGGCGCCGGGCTGGCCCTCTTGGCGGTCCAGTTCGCGCATGACGCGGCCGACGGCGTTCACCTCGACCCGTTTGGTGCCAGCCTTGCCGCGCAGTTGATCCTCGAGCCGGGCTTCGATGCCGACCTTGCCGATCTGGAAGCGCGGGATGCGCAGCAGCTGGTCGGGGTCTTCGATCTTGGACAGGTCATAGTCCGAGATCGGGCCGACATAGCCCACCACGTTGGCGAAATCCGGCCCCAGCGGATAGCCGCGCGACAGGCCCACCTCGGGGGTGATGCCGGGCAGGGCGGGGGCGTTGACGGCGACGCGGCTGATATCGGCCCAGCTGACACGATCGGCCACGGTGACGGGCAGGAAGGGCGGGCTGCGCTTCATCTCGGTCAGGGCGCGGTTCAGGTCTTCGTCGTCCAGTTCCACCAGGGCAGAAAGGCGGGCGATCACGGTGTCCACGTCGCCGGCATCCTCGCGCACGATGGTCAGCCGGTAGCTGGGTTCGTTCTGCGCGATGGGCAGGCCGTGACGGTCGAAAATCTCGCCCCGCGCGGGCGGGATCAGGCGGACGTTGATGCGGTTTTCCTCGGCCAGCAGGCGGAACTGATCGGCCTGTTCGACCTGCATGTAACGCATCCGGGCGGCCAGCATCGCGGCAAAGCCCAGCTGCATCCCGCCGACGATCAACCCCCGGCGCGAGATGATGCGGGCGCTTTCGGCGCTATCCTTCCCGGGGCGCTTCATGTCCGGCCTCCGATCGCGTCGGCGTCACCGGGCTGCTGTTTCTGCACGCCGAAGACGAAGGCGGTGATCGCGGCGGCGGGCGGGTAGGCGATCACGGTCATCACCGTCTGCATCAGCGTCAGCCCCAGCGGAGCCTGCGGGATCAGCAGGACCGACAGCACCAGCCGCGCGCTGAGCATCAGCACGATGACGGTCACGCCGACGGTCAGCCATTCCACCGCAAAGGTCTGGTCGCGCAACCCGGCCGCGCGGCGTTTCAGGGCCTGGGTGGCCAGCACCGTCAGCGCGGCGGCCAGACCGGGTGGGCGCTGGAACAGCATGTCGGCGGTCAGCATCAGCACGGCGATGGACAGCGCCGGCACGTGATCGGGCCGCCGCACCGCCCAGGCAAAGGTGAAGGCGACGATCAGGTCGGGCCCGGCAAAACTGCTGGGCAGCGTCTGCAGCGGCAGCAGCTGGAAGAAGATGATCATCAGGCCAAGCGACAGGTAGCCCGCCCGCATGATCCACAGCTGAAGCGAGGCGTTCTCAGTCATTTCCGGCCCCGCCAGCGGTTTCAGGCGGCAGCGCGACCCCGGTGACAGGGGCGATCAGCGCGCCATGATCTGTGATGACCTCGGTGCCGGGGTTGCGCAGCACGCGCAGGAATTCCAGACGCTCGTAATCGGCGGACAGGCGCACGCGCAGGCGGCCGCCGGGGTCTTCGGCGACCTGGCCAATCAGCAGGCCCGAGGGGAACACCCCGCCATCGCCCGAGGACACGACCCGGTCACCGGGGCGCACCGCGTCGGGGTTTTCCAGAAAGGCCAGCAGCGGGGCCAGCGTGTTGTCGCCCATCACGATCGCGGTCTGCCCCGAGGGCTGGATCGTCGCCGGAATGCGCGAGGACGTGTCGGTCAGCAGGATCACCCGGCTGGTGCCCTTGCCCACGCCCGAGATGCGCCCGACCAGCCCGATGCCGTCCATCGTGGCCCAGCCGTCCAGGATCCCGTCGCGCTGGCCCACGTTCAGCAGCACCGATTGCCGGAACGGCGAGCCGCTGTCGGCCATCACCACGCCGGTGACATAGGTCAGGCGCGGGTCCAGCCGGACGTTGTTCAGATCCAGCAGGCGGGCGTTTTCCTGCTCCAGCTGGAGGGCGGCCTCTTTCCAGGCTTTCATCTGTTGCAACTCGCGGCGCAGCTCGGCGTTCTGTTCGACGATGCGGCGGTAGGACTGGAAATCACGCGCCAGGTGGACCGCACCGGTCACGGGCGCCATCGCCCAGTCGAACGAGGGCACGACGGTGTCGATCACCTTGGCGCGGAAGCGTTCCACGCGCGGGCTGTCGATGCGCCAGACGATGAAGATGCCGATCAGGCACAGGATGACCACCCCCGTCAGCAAACGCTTTAGCGGGGCGATGAAATCCTCTGACTGGTTCCGATCCTTGGCCAATCGTCCCCCTTACAGGAAAAGGTGGGCGCCTTAGCTGTCGTAGTCAATCGCGTGGCGCAGCTGCTTTTCGTATTCCAGCGCCTTGCCGGTGCCCAGAGCCACGCAGTTCAAACTTTCGTCAGCGATGGACACGGCCAGCCCGGTCTGTTCGCGCAGGGCAAGGTCCAGCTCGCCCAGCAGCGCGCCGCCGCCGGTCAGCATGACGCCACGATCCACGATGTCGGCGGCCAGATCCGGCGGAGTCGCCTCGAGCGCGGTCATCACCGCCTCGCAGATCTGCTGCACGGGTTCGGCCAGCGCCTCGGCCACCTGGGCCTGGCTGATCTCGGTTTCCTTGGGCACGCCGTTCAGCAGGTCGCGGCCACGGATCATCATCGACTGGCCACGGCCGTCGTCGGGCATCCGGGCAGTGCCGATGCTGGTCTTGATGCGTTCTGCGGTGGATTCACCGACCAGCAGGTTCTGCTGACGGCGCAGGTAGTTGATGATCGCCTCGTCCATGCGGTCACCGCCAACGCGGACCGAGCGGGCGTACACGATGTCGCCCAGCGACAGAACCGCCACCTCGGTGGTGCCGCCGCCGATGTCCACGACCATGTTGCCGGTGGGATCGGTGATCGGCATGCCCGCACCAATGGCGGCGGCGATGGGTTCGGCGATCAGGCCGGCGCGACGGGCACCTGCGGACAGAACCGACTGGCGGATCGCGCGTTTTTCAACCGGGGTCGCGCCATGGGGGACGCAAACGATGATCTTGGGCTTGGAGAAGGTCGAACGCTTGTGAACCTTGCGGATGAAATGCTTGATCATCTCTTCGGCCACGTCGAAATCGGCGATCACACCGTCGCGCATCGGGCGGATCGCCTCGATGCTGCCGGGCGTCCGGCCCAGCATCAGCTTGGCATCCTCGCCCACGGCCAGAACCTTTTTCACGCCGTCCTTGATGTGATAGGCAACCACCGACGGTTCGCTGAGCACGATGCCGCGCCCCTTGACGTAAACCAGCGTATTCGCCGTCCCAAGGTCAATCGCCATATCCGACGAAAACAGACCGGGCATTTTATCAAACAAAGCCATTATGCGTGAAGTCCCGCGCTCGAATCCCCATGAGGCCCCGACTCTGATGCCGTGACCACCAGCCTTATAGGGGCGAGGGCCGGATTGGGAAAGGGCCGATCCCCCTCAAATCAGCGCGATTTCGCCACCCGTCGATGCCGTGCCGAACGGCTGCGCGATTGCATCACAGGGGTGGGTCGGTCTATCAGCAGGGAAAATAACGAAAGGCGGGGCGATGCTGTCCTATCAGCACATCTATCACGCAGGAAATCTGGCGGACGTGCAGAAACACGCGCTGCTGTGCACCATGCTGGGCTACCTGACCCAAAAGGACAAACCGCTCAGCTATCTGGAAACGCATTCAGGACGGGGCCTGTACCAACTGGACGCCCCCGAAGCCGTGAAAACCGGAGAGGCCGCCGTCGGCATTGACCTGATCAAGGCGCGCGGGCTGCTGCCAGCCGATCACCCCTATCTGCAGGCGCTGGAACGGGTGCGCGATGCGCATGGCAAACGCGCCTATCCCGGCTCGCCCCTGCTGGCAGCCGAAAGCCTGCGCCCGCAGGACAAGATGCACCTGGCCGAGCTGCACCCCCAGGAACACGCGGCACTGGACTACGTGATGTCGCCCTACGACGCCTATGTCGTCAAAAAAGACGGCCTTACGATGGCACAGTCGCTGTGCCCGCCGCAACCGCGCCGCGGCCTGCTGCTGATCGACCCGTCCTACGAGGTAAAGGACGAGTACGAGGCGATCCCCAAGGCGATCGGCCAGATCCACCGCAAATGGAACGTCGGCGTGATCGCGCTGTGGTACCCGATCCTGACGGATGACCGCCACACCCATATGCTGGCCACGCTCGAGGCGCTCTCCCTGCCCAAGACCCTGCGCCACGAGGTCCGCTTCCCCCCCGCGCGCGAAGGGCACCGGATGGTCGGCTCGGGCATGTTCGTGGTGAACGCCCCCTGGGGTCTGGAAGACGAGGCCGCCCGCCTGGACAGGGTGTTCGCGGCGCTCTGACATCTGCAGCCGGTCGCCTGTGTCTGGCGGCGGAATTTGAGTATTTGCATCAGAAAGAAACACAAAGTCAGCGCCTTGATAGGGCGCGCGGCGAGGCTTCAGGCGCCAAGCCGCTGGCTTCTTTCTGATCTAAATACTCATGTCCGCACGGCGCCACGCGCGTGCCGGATCATTTCTCGGAGGCGGCGGCCATGGCGTCCAGTTTCACCAGCAGCGCCTTGATCTGGTGATCCAGCCAGACGCGGCCCTTGTCCACCGATTGCACGTAGCCTTGCAGCGGGGAGGAGAGCTGGGGGACCTTGGCGCTGATCTGGGGCGCGAAGGCGTAGGTCGACCAGGCCAGCACCGTGACCAGCAGCGCCAGAGAGAACCCGCGGCGGAAGCCGCTGGGGGCGGCGGGTGGCAGCGGGGTGCCGGTGGGGGCGTGGTCGCTGGCGCGGGCGGGGCGGCGGCCTTCGGCGTTCAGCGAGGAGTTGATTTCCTCGATGTCGGGCAGCAACTCGCGGCGCGAGCCGGTGGGTTCGTCTTCTTCTTCGGGCTCGGGGTCCGGTTCGGGCTGCGGCTCGGGCTGGCCGGTGCGGCTGGCCATGCGGCGGCGCGCCTCGAGCGCGCGGCGGGCGGCTTCGTCGGGGGCGGGTTCGTCCAGGCCAAGTTCGGGTTGGGTTTCCAGACCGCCCGTATCGGCGGCGCGGCGGCGGGATTCCAGCTCGGCCTCTTCGCGCAGCAGTTCGGCGATGGCGGGGTCCAGTTCACGCCGGGAGGGGGCGGGAGCGGGTTCCGGCGCGGGTGCTGGTGCCGGCGCGGGGGCTGGCGCCTCGTCCTCTTCGGGGGTGTCGAATTCGGCGGGGTCTTCGAGGTGCTGGCCCTGTTCTTCGGCCAGTTCCTCGGTCAGGTCGCGGTCCTGATCGGGGTGCAGCTGGAACCACGTATTCCCGCAGTTGGAACATTGCACATCACGGCCCTGTTCGGGGATCACCCCGTCGGGAACTTCATACTGTGCGCCGCAATTCGGGCAAATCAGCCGCATCCTGACCCCTTGGAACCGTTTCGTGCCGCACCTTGCGGTGCCGCGTCACTATAGGGTGTACGCTGTTAGCGGAAAAGTGCAAAGCAATCATAAGCCTGAGCGATTGCAACTGTGGCCTTCCTGTTGCAGAACAGGGCATCAACAGGGGAAGCGTTCCGTGATCGAGCTGGACAAGGTGGCCTATAGCTATGGCGGGGGCGAATTGCTGAGTGAGATCTCGCTCAAGCTGTCGCCGGGGTCGTTCCATTTCCTGACCGGCCCGTCGGGCGCGGGCAAGACCACGTTCCTGAAGTTGTGCTATGGCGCGCTGGTGCCGACCTCGGGGCAGGCGCGGCTGTTCGGGGCGGATGTGCGCGGCATGAGCCGCGATGACATCGCCATGACCCGCCGCCGGATCGGGGTGGTGCATCAGGATTGCCAGTTCCTGGACCATCTGAGCGTGACCGAGAATGTCGCCCTGCCGCTGACCGTGGCCGGGCAGGACACCCTGCAAGAGCTGTCGAACCTGCGCGAGTTGCTGAAATGGGTGGGCCTGTCCCACCGGGCCGAGGCCCTGCCGCCCGAGTTGTCGGGGGGTGAACGCCAACGCGCGGCGCTGGCGCGGGCGGTCATCATGTCGCCCGACGTGATCCTGGCGGATGAACCGACGGGCAACATCGACTGGGAAATGTCGCAACGCCTGCTGCAATTGCTGGTCGAGCTGAACCGGATGGGCAAGACGATCATGGTGGCGACGCACGATTTGAACCTGATCCGCGCGGCCAAGAACCAGGTGCAGGCGCGCGTCTTGCGCATCGCCAACCGGCGGCTGCAACTGGCGGGGGCGGACCTATGAGCGCGCTGAGCCGGATCGCGGGGTTTGTTGTGGGGGACGCGCAGGCGGACCGGGCGGTGCCTCCGTCCGGGTTCACGGCGAACCTGACCACGTTCAGCGCCGCGGCGATGGCGTTTCTGGCGGTGTTCGCGCTGGCGCTGTCGCTGGCGACGGGGCGGCTGGCGGATCGCTGGGGGCAGGAGCTGGCGCGCAGCTCGACCCTGCGGATCTCGGCGCCGGGGGACCAGATCCAGACCCAGACACAGGCCGCGCTGAAGGTGCTGCAGACGACGCCCGGCGTGGCCAGCGCCCGCGCGCTGAGCGCCGACGAACAGCGCGCCCTGCTGGAGCCGTGGTTCGGCCCCGACCTGCCGCTGGAGGGGTTGCCGATCCCGCAACTGATCGAGATTTCCGAGGACAGCACAGGCTATGACGCCGCCGGGCTGCGGCTGCGCTTGCAGGCCGAGGTGCCGGGCGCGGTGCTGGACGACCATACGCGCTGGCGCAAGCCGCTGATCCGGGCGGCCGGGCGTCTGCGGGCGCTGGGCTGGCTGTCGATCGCGCTGATCGGCGGTGCGCTGGCGGCGATGATCACGCTGGCCGCGAATGCCGCGCTGGCGGCGAATGCCCGCGTCATCGCCGTGCTGCGGCTGGTGGGCGCGACGGATGGCTATATCGCGCAGGCGTTCGTGCGGCGCTTTACCCTGCGCGGGCTGAGCGGCGCCGCGCTGGGCACCGCACTGGGCATGGGGGCCGTTGCGGTTTTGCCCGCCGCGCAGGATACTGCGGGCTTTCTGACCGGGCTGGGCTTTCAAGGGGCCCATTGGCTGGTGCCTTTGTTCATTCCGCTGCTGGCGGGTGCCGTGGCGTTCATCGCCACACGCGCCGCCGCGCGCAAGACCCTGAGGGAGTTGCCCTGATGGCCTATGCATTGCGATGGCTGCAATCGTTCGTGTTCATGATGTGCGTCTACGGCTGGATGGCCGTGATCGGCATCGGGTGTTTCCCGCTGGCGCTGGTCAGCCGCAAGGGCGCGCGCTGGGTTTGCCGCAGCTATTGTCGGGGCGTGATCTGGATGGCCGGCTGGATGGTCGGCATCCGCACCGAGGTGCGCGGCACCCCGCCTCAGGACGAGGTGATGGTCGCGGCCAAGCACCAGTCGTTCTTTGACATCCTGATGATCTTTGCCGCGCTGCCCTCGGCCAAGTTCATCATGAAGCGCGAGCTGCTGTGGACCCCGATCATCGGCGTTTACGGGCTGCGGATCGGTTGTGTCCCGGTCAATCGCGGCAAAAAGGGTGCCGCGATCTACAAGATGGTCGAGGACGTGAAAAAGGGCACGGCCCAACCGGGGCAGCTGGTGATTTATCCGCAGGGCACCCGTGTGGCCGCGGGCGTCAAGGCGCCGTTCAAGGTGGGCACGGCGGTGCTGTACGGGCAGCTGCAACAGGATTGCGTGCCGGTGGCCACCAATGTCGGTGTGTTCTGGCCGCGCAACGGGTTCTACCGCAAGCCCGGTCTGGCCATCATCGAGTTCCTGCCGCGCATCGAGCAGGGCCTGAGCAAATCGCAATTCCTGGAACGGCTGGAGGACGAGGTAGAGACGGCCTCGGACGCGCTGATGCGCGAAGTGGGGTTCGATCCCGATGCCGTTCGTTGAGACGATCGAGGCGCTGGAGGCCCTGTATGGCACGCCCGGCGCGGCCTCGGTTCGCAAGGTGGTGCACCGGCTGACGCCGCTGTACCGCGACTGGATCATGGCGTCGCGCTATTGCGTGGTGTCCACGGTCGGCCCCGAAGGCGTGGACGGCAGCCCGCGCGGCGATGACGGCCCCGTGGTGCTGGAACTGGACGAGCAGACGCTGGCGCTGCCGGACTGGCGCGGCAACAACCGGCTGGACACGTTGCGCAACATCGTGCGGGACGGACGGATCGCGCTGATGTTCATGGTGCCCGGATCAAACACCGTGGTGCGGGTCAACGGGCAGGCCAAGCTGACCGCCGACGACGCGCTGCGGATGCGGTTCGAGCAACAGGGCAAGCACCCGGCGACGGTGATCGTGATCCGGATCGAGGAGATCTATAGCCAATGCGCCCGCGCCACGATCCGGGCCGGGTTGTGGAACCGCGATGACAGTGCCGGGTTGCCGACGATGGGCCAGATATTGGCCGAGGCGTCGAATGGCGACGAAGGCGGTGACACCTATGACGCGGAATGGGCAGCGCGGGCGGCGTTGACCATGTGGTAGAAGGGGCGCGCTCGGGCGTCCCACCCGGACCCACCCGAGCCCTCGCGCGCCCCTGTCGCCCTGCGGGTTCTGCCCCCCGGCATGATACAGGTCAGAGACTTGGGGTTTGGCGGTGCTAAGCTCGCGGCCGGAGAGTCGATGAGGTGAAAATGAGCACGACATTGCGGAAGATCCTGGCCGGTCGGCCGGTGCATTCGGTGACCCCGGACACGAGCCTGCGCGCGGCCGCGCGGGTGATGGCCGAACATGGCGCTGGCGCCATCGTGGTGACAGAGGGCGACCGCCTTGTCGGTATCCTGTCCGAGCGGGACATCGTGTTCCGCGCCGTGGCGCAGGGGTTGCATTCGGACGACACGCCGGTGCGCGCGGTGATGACCGCCGACCCCGTGACGGTTGACGTGGACGAGCCGGTCTCGAACGCGCTGGCAAAGCGGCTGGGCGATGCGTTCCGGCACCTGCCGGTGACCGAGGGCGGCACGGTCGTGGGCGTGCTGTCATTCCGCGACATCCCGGCCGAATACGTGATGATGTACGAACATTTCCGCGAAATGCAGGGCGCGCGCGCCGACGGGATGTGACGTGGCGTTGCCCCGCGTGGGTGCTTGACCGATGTGCTGGCTGATCCCACCCTGAGCCGCAAGGACAAGGGAGGGAGACACCGCATGGACCTGGACAAGGCGATCAACGAACGGCGCAGCATCAGGGGCTACAAGCCCGACCCGGTGCCGCGCGAGATGCTGGAGGAGATCATCGCGCTGGCGAACCGCGCGCCCTCGTCCATGAACACGCAACCCTGGCATTTCCACGTGCTGACGGGGGAACCGTTGGAACAGGTCCGGCGGGGAAATTCCGAACGGATGCTGGCAGGGGTGCCGCCACAGCGGGAAATCCCCGATCACGGCGCCTATACCGGCGTGCATCGGGACCGGCAGGTCGAGATCGCCAAGCAGCTGTTCGCCGCGATGGGCATTGCCCGCGACGACAAGGTGATGCGTCAGGACTGGGTGATGCGCGGGTTCCGGCAATTCGATGCGCCGGTCTCGATCGTGGTGACGTTCGACCGGATGATCGAGGATCAGGGCACCATTGCGCATTTCGATCTGGGGGCCGTGACCTATGGGCTGGTGCTGGCCGCCTGGGCGCGGGGGCTGGGTGCTGTGATCAACGGGCAGGGGATCATGCAGTCGCCGGTGGTGCGCGAGGTCGCGGGGATACCGGATGACGAGGTGATCCTGACCTGCGTGGCCTTGGGCTGGCCGGATGACGAGTTCGCGGCGAACGAGGTGCGATCAAACCGCCGGACGGTGGGGGAAACCGCGCGCTTCGTGGGGTTCTGACGCACCGGACAATGGCAACGACAAAGGCCGCCCCGAGGGGCGGCCTTTGGTTTGAGCGGGTCGCGATTACGCGTGGATCGCGCCGTCGCCGCAGGCCAGGGCGGCTTCGCGCACGGCCTCGGAGAAGGTCGGGTGGGCATGGCACGTCAGCGCCACGTCCTGCGCCGAGGCACCGAATTCCATCGCAACGCAGATCTCGTGGATCAGGTCGCCAGCGCCCGGGCCGATGATGTGGCAGCCCAGAACGCGGTCGGTTTCCTTGTCGGCCAGCAGCTTGACGAAGCCTTCGCCCTGGAACACGGCCTTGGCGCGGGCGTTGCCCATGAAGGGGAACTTGCCGACCTTGTAGGCGCGGCCCTCGGCCTTCAGCTGCTCTTCGGTCTTGCCGACGGTGGCGACCTCGGGGGCGGTGTAGATCACGCCGGGGATCACGTCATAGTTCACGTGGCCATGCTTGCCGGCGATAACTTCGGCGGCGGCCATGCCTTCGTCTTCGGCCTTGTGAGCCAGCATCGGGCCGTCGATCGCGTCACCGATTGCGTAGATGCCGGGGACGTTGGTCTGCCAGTGGCCGTTGGTCTTGATCTGACCGCGCGGCGACATTTCCACGCCAAGGGCTTCGAGGCCCAGACCGTCGGTGTAGGGGCGGCGGCCGGTGGCGCACAGAACGACATCGGCGTCCAGCGAATGCTCGGAGTCATCCTTGCGCAGCTTGTAGGTGACTTTGGCCTTGGTCTTGGTGGCTTCGACCTTTTGCACAGCGGCGCCCAGAACAAACTCCAGCCCCTGCTTTTTCAGCAGTTTCAGGAAGTTCTTCTGAATCTCGCCGTCCATGCCGGGGGTGATGTTGTCGAGGAATTCGACCACGGTCACCTCGGTGCCCAGACGCTTGTAGACCGAGCCGAGTTCCAGACCGATGACGCCCGCGCCGATCACGACCATCTTTTTCGGGATCTTCGGCAGGGCCAGCGCGCCGGTCGAGGTGACGACGACGGTTTCATCGACGGTCACATCCGCGCCGGGAACGGGCGAGGCTTCGGAGCCGGAGGCGATGATGATGTTCTTGGTCTCGTAGACGGTGTCGCCGACCTGCACCTTGCCAGCGGCGGGGATCGAGCCCCAGCCCTTCAGCCAGTCGACCTTGTTCTTCTTGAACAGGAATTCGATGCCGGTGGTGTTGCCCTTGATGACGTCGTCCTTGTAGGCCAGCATCTGTTTCCAGTCGACCTTGGGGGCGGCGACTTTCAGGCCCATTTTCTCGAAGTTGTGCTCGGCCTCGTGCAGGCTGTGCGAGGCGTGCAGCAGCGCCTTGGAGGGGATGCAGCCCACGTTCAGGCAGGTGCCGCCGAGGGTCTCGCGGCCTTCGACGCAGGCGGTTTTCAGGCCCAGCTGGGCGCAGCGGATGGCTGCGACATAGCCGCCGGGGCCGGCGCCGATTACGATCACGTCATATTGTGCCATTGGGTGTCTCCGTCAGATGTTTGGGTGTTTGAGGGGCAGGGGCAGGGGGCTGTCTGCCCCCTCTTCGTTGAAAATCTGGCGATTTCCAACGCATTCACCCCCGAGGATATTTTGAAAAAGAAGAAGGCTCATGCGTGGGCCTTTCGGTGGGTCCATTCAGCGATGCGTTCCGGTGTCAGGATGGCGGCGCGGCGGGCGCTGAACCAGGTCTGGCAGGCGGTTTCGGCAGCGGCGATGGCGGGGTCGGCGCGCAGGGCGGCCAGGCGGCGTTGGGTGTCGGGCCAGTGGCGCAGGATCGCGGTGTCTTCGACCTCGTTGCGGTTGGCGATGCGGTGCCAGCGCGAGCCGAGGTGGTATTTGCGGCCCTCAACGGTGCCCTGGCCGTTGCCGCGGTCGTTCTTCATCAGGAAGAGGTCGCGGGATTTTACGGCGTAGTGGTTCAGGCGGGCGCGGCGGGTGCGGCAGGCCACGTCATGGGGCCGGAAGCGTGCGGATTTGGCCTGATAGAGGCTGGTGTTGGACAGCTCTTCGCCATCCGGCGACAGGACGGTGGGGGTTTCGACCAGCGGGGCCAGCGGGTTGTGATCGGTGGCAAAGGCGAAGCTGGCGACGCGGAACAGGCATTTGAACTTGGTCACGCCGGGTTCTGCCGCGGCCTGGGCGCGGGTGAAGGCGGTCAGGACGGTGTCGCCCGGCGTCCACTCGGCCACGCCGTTGTCGCCGAAATTGCGCCAGGGCAGGGGGATCACGTCGGCCTGTTGCAGGTCGGCCAGCAGATCATGGATCGAGCCGTTTTCGAGCAGCACAAACTCGTCGCTGTCGATGTGCAGGGCCCAGGTGATATCGTGGCGGCGCATCCAGATCAGCGCGAGATCCATGCCCACATCCTGCGGCGAGGTGCCGGCGGGGACGGTCTGGTCGATGTGGATGATGTGGCCAGCAGCGGCCAGTGCTTCGGCCAGCGTGTCAGAGCCATCGGTGCAGTCGTTGGTGACGACGATGATGGCGTCGAACCCCAGGCCCTGGTGATAGGCGACCCATTCCAGCAAGAAGATGCCTTCGTTCCTCATGCAGGCGACGAGGGCGACTTGGGCAGAGGGGGCGGGGTTTGTCATTGTGCGTAAAGGTGCGTGGTGGCCCGCACCCCCAGGGGATGCGGGCCGCGTTGCATTACAGGTCCATCAGCAGGCGGCGCGGGTCTTCCAGCGCTTCCTTGACGCGGACCAGGAAGGTCACGGCGCCTTTGCCGTCGACGATGCGGTGGTCATAGGACAGCGCCAGGTACATCATCGGGCGGATGACGATCTGACCGTTCACGACCATCGCGCGGTCCTGGATCTTGTGCATGCCCAGGATGCCCGACTGCGGGGGGTTCAGGATCGGCGACGACATCAGCGAGCCGTACACACCGCCGTTGGAGATGGTGAACGAACCGCCCTGCATTTCCGCCATCGAGAGCTTGCCGTCACGGGCGCGGCGGCCCTTCTCGGCGATCTCTTTCTCGATCTCGGCGAAGGACTTCTGGTCGGCGTCGCGGATGACCGGAACCACCAGGCCCTGCGGGGTGCCCGCAGCGATGCCCATGTGCACGTAGTTCTTGTACACGATGTCGGTGCCGTCGATTTCGGCGTTCACTTCGGGCACTTCTTTCAGCGCGTGCACGCAGGCCTTGGTGAAGAACGACATGAAGCCCAGACGGACGCCGTGCTTCTTCTCGAACTGGTCCTTGTAGGTGCTGCGCAGGTCCATGGCTGCCGACATGTCCACCTCGTTATAGGTGGTCAGCATGGCGGCGTTGTTCTGCGCGTCCTTCAGGCGGCGGGCAATGGTCTGACGCAGGCGGGTCATCTTCACGCGCTCTTCGCGCGAAGCGTCGTCTGCCGACACGGGCGCGCGCGGTGCGGCGGCCGGGGCTGCGGGGGCCGCAGCAGCAGCAGCGACGGCGCGGGCGACGTCAACCTTGGTGGCGCGGCCATCGCGGCCGGT
Organism: Thalassobius vesicularis; assembly: GCF_004799325.1. Classification (GTDB taxonomy): domain Bacteria; phylum Pseudomonadota; class Alphaproteobacteria; order Rhodobacterales; family Rhodobacteraceae; genus Thalassobius; species Thalassobius vesicularis. The sequence continues at coordinate 86,717 of NZ_SSMD01000001.1, read as the reverse complement.
GCCGGTCACGGCGTCACGCGAAATGCCGGCTTCGGCCATGGCTTTCTCGGCGGCGGGGCCGTCCTTGATGTCCTTGGCGCCCGAGGCTGCGGGGGCAGCGGCGGGGGCGGCAGCAGCAGCCGGAGCGGCGGCGGCGACAGCACCCGAGGCCGAGATCACGGCCAGCTTGCCGCCAGCGGCGACGGTGGTGCCTTCGGGGGCCAGGATTTCAGCCAGAACGCCAGCGGCGGGGGCGGGAACCTCGACGGACACCTTGTCGGTTTCCAGTTCGCACAGCATTTCGTCCTGCGCGACGGTGTCGCCTGCTTTCTTGAACCAGGTCGACACGGTTGCCTCGGACACCGATTCACCCAGCGCCGGAACCATCACGTCAACGGTGTCGGCTGCGGCTGCGGGGGCAGCGGCGGCGGGCTTGGCTGCGGCGGGGGCCACGGCGGCGCCAGCTTCGCTGATCATCGCCAGCAGGGCGTCGACACCCACGGTGGTCCCTTCGGCGGCCACGATCTCAGCCAGAACGCCAGCGGCGGGGGCCGGAACCTCGACCGTCACCTTGTCGGTTTCCAACTCGCACAGCATTTCGTCTTGTGCGACGGCATCGCCGGGCTTTTTGAACCAGGTTGCGACCGTGGCTTCGGTTACGGATTCGCCAAGGGTGGGGACGCGAACTTCAGTCGTCATGGGTTATTTCCCTTCGATGGTCAGCGCTTCGTCGATCAGCGCCTGTTGTTGTGCTTTGTGCTGGCTGGACAGACCGGTTGCCGGCGATGCCGATGCTGCGCGGCCGGCATAGGTCGGGCGCTTGTGCTTGGCGTCGATGCGGGTCAGGACCCATTCGATGTTCGGCTCGATGAAGGCCCAGGCACCCTGGTTCTTCGGTTCTTCCTGACACCAGACCATCTGGGCGTTCTTGAAACGCTCCAGTTCCTTGGTCAGGGTCATGGCCGGGAACGGATAGTACTGTTCGATCCGCATCAGGTAGACGTCGTTGATGCCACGGGCGTCACGTTCCTCCAGCAGGTCGTAATAGACCTTGCCCGAGCACATGACGACGCGCTTGATCTTGTCGTCGGCCACCAGGGTGTTGTCCGAATGGCCCTTTTCGGCATCATCCCACAGCACACGGTGGAAGGACGAGCCGGTCACGAAATCCTCGACGTCCGAGATGCACATCTTGTGACGCAGCAGCGATTTCGGGGTCATCAGGATCAGCGGCTTGCGGAAGGTGCGGTGCAGCTGACGGCGCAGGATGTGGAAGTAGTTCGCCGGGGTCGAGCAGTTCGCCACGATCCAGTTGTCACCGCCACACATGGTCAGGAAGCGTTCCAGACGCGCCGACGAGTGTTCCGGGCCCTGGCCTTCGAAGCCGTGCGGCAGCAGGACGGTCAGGCCCGACATACGCAGCCACTTGGATTCGCCCGAGCTGATGAACTGGTCGAACATGATCTGCGCGCCGTTCGCGAAGTCGCCGAACTGTGCTTCCCACATGGTCAGGGCGTTCGGTTCGGCCAGCGAGTAGCCGTACTCAAAACCCAGCACCGCGTATTCGGACAGGGCCGAGTCGATGACTTCGTAACGGGCCTGGCCTTCGCGGATGTTGTTCAGCGGGTAGTAACGCTCTTCGGTTTCCTGGTTCACCAGGCCCGAGTGACGCTGCGAGAAGGTGCCGCGGGTCGAGTCCTGGCCGGCCAGACGGACCGGGTAGCCCTCGGTCAGCAGCGAGCCGAACGCCAGTGCCTCGGCGGTTGCCCAGTCAAAGCCCTTGCCCGAGTTGAACATCTCTTGCTTGGTTTCCAGCAGACGCGACACGGTCTTGTGCAGCGGGAAGCCATTGGGAACGCGGGTCAGCGCCTCGCCGACCTGTTTCATGGTCTCTTCGCTGATGGCGGTCTGGCCACGCTGGTAGTTTTCCTGCTTTTCGCGATCCAGGTGCGACCAGCGGCCGTCCAGCCAGTCGGCCTTGTTCGGCTTGTAGTCCTTGCCGGCCTCGAACTCTTCGTTCAGCTGGGCCTGGAAGGCGGCCTTCATGTCCTCGATCTCGCCTTCGGGGATCAGCCCGTCGGCCACCAGACGTTCGGTGTACAGCTGCAGCGTCGTCTTGTGACGCTTGATGTTGTTGTACATCATCGGGTTGGTGAACATCGGCTCGTCGCCTTCGTTGTGACCGAAGCGGCGATAGCAGAAGATGTCGATGACGACGTCCTTGTGGAACTTCATCCGGAACTCGGTCGCGACCTTGGCGGCGTGAACCACGGCCTCGGGGTCATCCCCGTTGACGTGGAAGATCGGCGCTTCGACCATCAGGGCGATGTCGGTCGGGTAGGGCGAGCTGCGCGAGAAGTGCGGCGCGGTGGTGAAACCGATCTGGTTGTTCACCACGATATGCATGGTGCCGCCGGTGCGGTGACCACGGATGCCCGACAGCTGGAAGCATTCTGCCACGATGCCCTGACCTGCGAACGCGGCATCGCCGTGCAGCAGCACGGGGATGACCGAGTGATGCTCGGCGTCGTTCAGCTGGTCGGTCTTGGCGCGGCACTTGCCCAGAACGACGGGGTTCACCGCCTCAAGGTGCGAGGGGTTGGCGGTCAGCGACAGGTGGACCTTGTTGCCGTCGAACTCACGGTCCGACGAGGCGCCCAGGTGGTATTTCACGTCGCCCGAACCATCCACGTCCTCGGGCTTGAACGAGCCGCCCTGGAATTCGTTGAAGATGGCGCGGTAAGGTTTGCTGAGCACGTTGGCCAGGATGTTCAGACGGCCGCGGTGGGGCATGCCGATCACGATTTCCTTGGCACCCAGGTTGCCGCCGCGCTTGATGATCTGTTCCATCGCGGGGATCAGGGCCTCGCCGCCGTCCAGGCCGAAACGCTTGGTGCCCATGTACTTGACGTGCAGGAACTTCTCAAAGCCCTCGGCCTCGACCAGCTTGTTCAGGATTGCCTTGCGGCCTTCGCGGGTGAACGCGATTTCCTTGCCGTAGCCCTCGATCCGCTCTTTCAGCCAGCCGGCTTCTTCGGGGTTCGAGATGTGCATGTATTGCAGCGCGAAGGTACCGCAGTAGGTCCGCTTCACGATGTCCATGATCTGACGCATCGAGGCAACCTGAAGCCCCAGCACGTTGTCGATGAAGATCGGGCGGTCCATGTCGGCATCGGTGAAGCCGTAGGATTTCGGGTCCAGCTCGGGATGCGGAGTCTTGTCGCGCATGTTCAGCGGGTCGATGTCGGCGATCAGGTGGCCACGGATCCGGTAGGCGCGGATGATCATCAGCGCGCGGACCGAGTCCAGAACGGCGCGTTTGACTTGCTCGTCGCTCAGCTGGATGCCTTTTTCGGCGGCTTTCTCGACGATCTTCTTGCCGGCGGCCTTGGTTTCCACGGGGGCGGGCCATTGGCCATCCAGCGCGGCAGTCAGGTCATCCGAGGGGACCGGCGGCCAGTCGGTGCGTGCCCAAGAGGGGCCTGCGGCCTCTTTCTTGACGTCCAGTTCCGCGTCGCCCAGCTGACGGAAGAAATCGGCCCAGGCCGCATCCACGGCGTTGGGGTCATTCGCCCAGCGGGCATACAGCTGTTCCAGGTATTCGGCGTTGTGCCCCTGCATGAAGCTGGAGGCATGGAACATGTCGTTCGGGCTCTGGTCGTTCATTATTGCACCTCAGGTTGCGGTTCACCGGACCACCAGCGCGGCCCGACGGGGTGTAGGATCTGACGGGAGGCCGTTTGGGTCGGGACGGGCGAAAGCATAGCCTTCGGAACACATCGTGTTCGGCGCGCTTCCTTCCCCAGAGCGGTCGTCCAAGAGCATCAGGAAAGAAACCCGGCGGGTGCCTTTCATGAGGCTCTGGTTTTTGCGGGCAGGCCGGACATGTGTCCGGCCCGCGCCAGTGTCTTTGGTGCCGTTGGCGCCGATCAGCCCTTGGCGATGGCGGCCTGCACGGCCTCGCCCAGGGTGGCGGGGCTGTCTGCGACGACGATACCGGCCGATTTCATGGCTTCGATCTTCGATTCCGCGTCACCCTTGCCGCCTGCGACGATCGCGCCGGCGTGGCCCATGCGACGGCCCGGAGGGGCGGTACGGCCTGCGATGAAACCTGCGGTCGGCTTCCAGCGGCCTTTTTTGCGCTGTTCTGCCAGGTATTCTGCGGCTTCTTCCTCGGCCGAGCCACCGATCTCGCCGATCATGATGATCGACTGGGTTTCGGGGTCGTTCAGGAACATTTCCAGCACGTCGATATGCTCGGTGCCCTTGATGGGGTCACCACCGATGCCGACTGCGGTCGATTGGCCCAGGCCGATGTCCGAGGTCTGCTTGACCGCTTCGTAGGTCAGGGTGCCCGAACGCGACACAACGCCAACCGAGCCACGCTTGTGGATGTGGCCGGGCATGATGCCGATCTTGCAGGCGTTGGGGGTGATGACGCCGGGGCAGTTCGGGCCGATCAGGCGCGACGAGCTGTCGATCAGCGCGCGCTTGACGCGCATCATGTCCAGAACCGGGATGCCTTCGGTGATGCAGACGATCAGCTCCATCTCGGCGTCGATCGCTTCCAGGATCGAGTCAGCCGCGAAGGGCGGCGGAACGTAGATCACGGTGGCGTTGGCTTCGGTCACGTGCTTGGCTTCGTGGACCGAGTTGAACACCGGCAGGTTCAGGTGGCTGGTGCCGCCTTTGCCGGGGGTCACGCCGCCAACCATCTTGGTGCCGTAAGCGATCGCCTGTTCCGAGTGGAACGTGCCCTGCGAGCCGGTGAAGCCCTGACAGATGACTTTGGTGTTTTCGTCGATGAGGACTGCCATTTTCTTATCCTTTCACCGCTTTCACGATCTTCTCGGCGCCGTCCGACAGGTTGTCGGCTGCGATCACGTTCAGACCCGAAGTGTTGATGATCTCTTTGCCTTTTTCCACGTTGGTGCCTTCCAGACGGACGACCAGCGGAACCTGCAGACCCACTTCCTTGACCGCGGCAACGACGCCCTCGGCGATCACATCGCAGCGCATGATGCCGCCGAAGATGTTGACCAGGATGCCTTTGACGTTCGGGTCCGAGGTGATGATCTTGAACGCTTCGGTGACCTTTTCCTTGGTTGCGCCGCCACCGACGTCCAGGAAGTTGGCCGGCTCGGCACCGTACAGCTTGATGATGTCCATGGTGGCCATTGCCAGGCCCGCACCGTTCACCATGCAGCCGATTTCACCGTCCAGAGCGATGTAGTTCAGGTCGTATTTCGACGCTGCCAGCTCTTTCGGGTCTTCTTCGGTTTCGTCGCGCAGGTTGGCGACGTCGGGGTGACGGTAAACCGCGTTGCCGTCAAAGCCCAGCTTGGCGTCCAGCAGCTTCAGGTTGCCATCGGGCATGACGATCAGCGGGTTGATTTCCAGCATCTCCATGTCCTTCTCGACGAAGGCACGGTACAGGTTGCCCAGCAGCGCGACGCACTGCTTGACCTGACCACCGGTCAGACCCAGCGAGAAAGCCACGCGACGGCCGTGGTAGGGCATGTAGCCAACCGCGGGGTCGATGGTGAAGGACAGGATCTTCTCGGGGGTGCTTGCAGCCACCTCCTCGATGTCCATGCCGCCTTCGGTCGAGGCCACGATCGAAATCCGCGAGGACTGACGATCGACCAGGAAGGCCAGGTACAGCTCGCGCTCGATGTCCGAGCCGGCTTCGATATAGATGCGGTTCACCTGCTTGCCGGCCGGGCCGGTCTGGTGGGTGACCAAGGTCTTGCCCAGCATCTTCTTGGCTTCTTCGGCGGCTTCTTCCACCGACTTGGCCAGGCGGACACCGCCCTTTTCACCGGCTTCGGCTTCTTTGAATTTGCCCTTGCCGCGACCACCTGCGTGGATCTGAGCCTTCACGACCCACAGCGGGCCGTCCAGCTGACCAGCAGCGGTTTTTGCATCCTCGGCCTTCAGGACGGCACGTCCTTCAGAAACCGGGGCACCGTATTCGCGAAGAAGTGCTTTCGCCTGATATTCATGGATGTTCATGAAAACTGTCCCGTCTTGCTACGATTGGGGGTCGTATACCCCCATTGGACGGTCCTACCTAAAGGAATATTGCGTGGGAAGCAGAATTTCGCCGTTTTTCTGGGCTTTGTGATCACACTCTGAAAAACTGTGATCACAACACCTGGTGACGTTGCGTTCCCATCCGGCGCAAGCAGGGATTGATTCGTCCCTGATGACCCGAATTTACGACATGGGCATGACACTGCAATGGGCCGCGAGTGCCTGATTTGCCGTGAAAATCATGCGAAAATTTGAATTTGGACGGGTCGGCGCATGAAAAAGGGGCGCCCGAAGGCGCCCCTGAAATCCGTCCCGAAACCGGCTTAGGCCAGCGAGGGGTCGATCTCTTTACAAGCAGCGACCAGGCCTTTGACGGCGTCAACCGACTTGTCGAACATGACCTGCTCTTCTTTGGTCAGCTTGATGTCCACGACGCGCTCGACGCCGCCGGCGCCGATCACGGTCGGAACGCCGACATACATGTCCTTCACGCCGATCTCGCCGTCGCAATAGGCGGCGCAGGGCAGAACGCGCTTCTGGTCTTTCAGGTAGGCTTCGGCCATTTCGATGGCCGAGGTGGCCGGTGCGTAGAACGCCGAGCCGGTCTTCAGCAGGCCAACGATCTCGGCGCCGCCGTCACGGGTGCGCTGAACGATCGCGTCCATCTTCTCTTGGGTGGTCCAGCCCATCTCGATCAGGTCGGGCAGGGGGATACCGGCAACGGTCGAGTAACGCACCGACGGCACCATGGTGTCGCCGTGGCCGCCCAGAACGAACGCGGTCACGTCACGCATGGACACGCCGAATTCGACCGACAGGAAGTGACGGAAACGGGCCGAGTCCAGCACGCCAGCCATGCCGCACACCTTGTGCGGGGGCAGGCCCGAGAACTTCTGCAGGGCCCAAACCATCGCGTCCAGCGGGTTGGTGATGCAGATGACGAATGCGTCGGGTGCGTGCGCGGCAATGCCTTCGCCGACCGACTTCATGACCTTCAGGTTGATGCCCAGCAGGTCGTCGCGCGACATGCCCGGCTTACGGGCGACACCGGCGGTGACGATGCAGACGTCCGCGCCTGCGATGTCCTCGTACGAGCTGGTGCCCGACATGGCCGCGTCGAAGCCTTCCGAGGGGCCCGACTCCGCGATGTCGAGGGCCTTGCCCTGGGGCAGGCCGTCGGCGATGTCGAACATCACGATGTCGCCGAGTTCTTTCAGGGCTGCGAGGTGGGCAAGGGTGCCACCGATGTTGCCTGCGCCGATGAGGGCAATCTTGGGTCTGGCCATGGAATTCATCTCCGGTCCGTTTGAATTTCGCGCATGGCGTAATCTTTTCGCGCCTTCGTTTCAAGTCTGCTGCGCAGCGGCGACAGGCTTTTGTGACTGTGATATGACGCGCAAACGCCCTAAATCCGAGTGGCGACGGGACTTTACGGAATACAACGGTATGCAATTGGACTGGGCTTTTTTTGCTGTCGCAGCACCGGCAGTCACCTTTGCGGGGATTTCCAAGGGTGGTTTCGGGTCCGGAGCGGCCTTTGCGGCGGCCTCGATTCTCGCTCTGGTTCTGGAGCCGGGACAAGCACTTGGCATCATGTTGCCACTGCTGATGCTGGTCGATGTGACCACCCTGCGCCCCTATTGGAAGAAGTGGAGCTGGCCCGACGCCCGCCTGCTGATCCTGGGCGCGCTGCCCGGCGTGGCGATCGGCGCGTGGCTGTATCAGGTCGCCGACGCCGATCTTTTCCGGCTGCTGATCGGCGGGATCTCGCTGGCTTTCGTGGGCTGGCAGATGGCGCTGAAGACCCGGCTGATCCGTCCGCCCGCCCGAGAGATGCCGCAATGGGGCGGCGCGCTGGCCGGCGCGCTGGCCGGGTTCACCAGCTTTGTCAGCCACGCCGGAGGGCCGCCCGCCGCCGTCTACCTGCTGTCGCGCGGGCTGGGAAAGACGCCGTATCAAGCGACCACAGTGCTGATCTTCTGGGCGATCAACATTGCGAAATTCATCCCCTACGCCTTTCTGGGCATCTTCACGGCGCAGACGCTGTGGGCCGATCTGCTGCTGGCGCCGTTCGCCGTTCTGGGCGCCTCGCTGGGGGTCAAGGCGCATCACATGGTGCCCGAGCGGGCGTTTTTCAGCCTGACCTACGTCCTGCTGACCCTGACCGGGGTCAAGCTGATCTGGGATGCATTGACCTGAGTTCCGCACCGGAATTGTAGCGAATTCTGCGGCGCGGCGACATTCCGCTTGAAATTTTCGCTGAAATTTGGCCATGTCCCGCGCAAGATTATTACGAGGACAAGACTCATGGACATGACTGCTCGCCCCTATCGCTCGGTTCTGTATATCCCCGGTTCCAAGGACCGGGCGCTGGACAAGGCCCGCACCCTGCCCGTTGACGCGATCATCTTCGATCTCGAGGATGCCGTGACCCCCGACGCCAAGGTCGAGGCCCGCGCCACCCTGAAAACCGCGCTGACCGAGGGCGGCTATGGCAACAAGGCCAAGATCATTCGCATCAACGGCCTGGACACCGAATGGGGCAAGGGCGACGTCGAGGCGCTGCGCGACGCCGACTGCGACGCCTTCCTGCTGCCCAAGGTGAACTCGGCCGCCGATGTGCAGGCGCTGGCCGACCTGCTGGGCAACGGCAAGCCGATCTGGGCGATGATGGAAACCCCGCTGGGCATCCTGAACGCGCTGGAAATCGCCGCCCACCCGCAGCTGACCGGCTTCGTCGCGGGCACCAATGACCTGGCGAAAGAGCTGAACTGCCGCTTCCGCGCCGACCGTCTGCCGATGCAGGCCTCGCTGCAGATGATCCTGCTGGCCGCCCGCGCCCATGGCGTGATCGCCATCGACGGCGTCTACAACCAGTTCAAGGACGACGAGGGTCTGAAATACGAATGCGATCAGGGCCGCGACATGGGCTATGACGGCAAGACCCTGATCCACCCCGCGCAGGTCGACGTGACCAACGCGGCCTTTGCCCCCTCCGAGGCGGAAATCGACCTGGCCAAGCGCCAGATCGCGGCCTTTGAAGAGGTCGAAGCCTCGGGGCAGGGCGTGGCGGTTGTGGACGGCAAGATCGTCGAGAACCTGCACGTCGAGACCGCGAAAAAGACCCTGGCCAAGGCCGCAGCCATCGCCGATCTGGCAGGCTGACGCGAACCGCAACACAGGAGACACGCCATGGACATCAGCCAATCTGCACCGATGCAGCTGGACCTCTATCAGGGGATGCTGATCCTTGGCGTGCTGCTGTGGTCGGGCGCGCATGTGTTTGGCCGGATCGCTCCGGCCAGACGCGCCGCGATGGGCCCCGCCGGGCGTGGGCCCGTGGCGTTGGCGATCGTGGCGGGCATTGCGCTGATGGGCTGGGGTTACCTAAAGGCCGACGGCCCGGTGTTCTGGGGTCGCACCCCGGCGCTGACCGGCATCAACAACCTGCTGATGCTGCTGTCGCTGTACCTGTTCGCCGTTTCGGGCCTGAAAACCCGTCTGGCCCAGTACATCCGGCACCCCCAGCTGACTGCGGTCAAGCTGTGGGCCGTCTCTCACCTGCTGGTCAACGGCGCGCTAGAGGATCTGATCCTGTTCGGCGGGCTGCTGGCCTGGGCCGTGGCCGAGGTCATCATGCTGAACCGCCAGACCACCTGGACGAAACCCGCCCCCGCGCCTGCGAAAAAGGAAATCCGCGCCGTTCTGGGCACGCTTCTGATATATGGTGGCTTTGTCGCCATCCACTATGGCCGCGGCTATTACGTATTTGGATAACACCATGAAACTGTACAGATTCCTGACCGAGGACGACACCTCGGCCTTCTGCCACAAGGTCACCGCCGCCCTGAACAAGGGCTGGGAACTGCACGGCCAGCCGACCTATGCCTTTGACGCCGCCAATGGCGTCATGCGCTGCGGGCAGGCCGTGGTGAAAGAGGTCGAAGGCACCTACACCCCCGACACCAAACTGGGAGAACACTGATGGCGAAGACCAACCCGGGCCGCTTTTTCGAAGACTACAAGATCGGCGACGTGATCGCCCATGCCGTCCCGCGTACCGTGGGCGAGGGCGAGCGCGCGCTGTATCATGCGCTGTACCCGGCGCGTCACGCGCTGTACTCGTCCGATGAGTTTGCCCGCGACAGCGGCCTGCCCGAAAGCCCGCTGGACGACCTGGCCGCGTTCCACGTCGTGTTCGGCAAGACCGTGCCGGACGTGTCGCTGAACGCCGTCGCCAACCTGGGCTATGCCGAGGGCAAATGGCTGAAGCCGGTCTTCGCCGGGGACACGCTGCGCTCGACCTCCGAGGTGATTGGGCTGAAGGAAAACTCGAACGGCAAATCCGGCGTGGTCTACGTCCGCACCCGTGGCTGGAACCAGCTGGACGAGGTGGTTCTGGACTATGTCCGCTGGGTCATGGTGCGCAAGAACGACCTGGGCGCGCCCGCCCCGGAAACCGTCATCCCCGATCTGAAAAAGGTCATTCCGGCGGGCGAGCTGGTGATCCCCGAGGGGCTGGATTTCTCGAACTACGACTTCGTGCAGGCCGGCGAGCCGCACCGCTGGGGCGACTACGAGGTGGGCGAGATCATCGACCACGTCGACGGCGTCACCATCGAGGAAGCCGAGCACATGATCGCCACCCGCCTGTGGCAGAACACCGCCAAGGTGCACTTCGACGCCACCTTCCGCCCCGACGGGCAGCGGCTGATCTACGGCGGCCACGTGATCTCGATGGCGCGGGCTCTGTCGTTCAACGGCCTGGCCAATGCGCAGATGATCGTCGGCCTGAACGGCGGCGCGCATGCCAACCCGTGCTTCAGCGGCCTGACCGTCAAAGCCTGGTCCGAGGTGCTGGACAAGGCCGAAACCACCGCCCCCGGCGTCGGCGCGATCCGCCTGCGCCTGGTCGCCGTCAAGGCCGGTGCCGAGCCCGGCCAGCTGAAGGGCGAAGACGGCAAGTACCTGCCCGACGTCCTGCTGGATCTGGACTACTGGGCGCTGATGCCGATGTGATCTGTCGGGCCGCGCAGGGAAATTCCGGCGCGGCCCAACAAATTCGCCGATCCAAATGTTAGCGGTGCAGCTGCAGCATCGGCGACGGAATCGGCGCAAATCCCGACAAATTCCCTTATGATTGGTTTTGTGATCACGCATAGGAATGCTGTGATCACAACGCGTCTCTTTTCTAACGTTTTCGTGAAATTTGCTGCCGCCGGGGCATCCGTTGCGCGTGACAAATCGGAAAAAACGGCTATTAAAGCGGGCAAGCAAGGGAACCCTGAAAGGATCTGATATGGCCGATGTGAAACGGGTCGAGCGCCCTCTTTCGCCGCATCTTCAAATCTATCGCCCCCAGCTGACCTCGTTCACCTCCATCCTGACGCGGATCACCGGCAATGCGCTGATCGTTTCTGCGATGCTGGTCGTGTGGTGGCTGCTGGCGGCTGCAACCTCTGAGGCATATTTCGACATCGCGAACGCGGTGCTGACCTCGTGGTTTGGCGATATCGTCTTCACCCTGTCGGCCCTGGGCGTGTGGTATCACTACCTGGCCGGTCTGCGTCACCTGTATTACGACGCCGGCAAGGGCCTGGACATCCCCACCGCCGAGAAACTCGGCTGGGCCTGTCTGATCGGATCGGTCGTTCTGACCGTCCTGACCATCGTGATCGTGTAAGGAGACCGACATGCGTTACCTGACCGCACGCAAGCGCGCCGAAGGCAAGGGCGCCGCACATACCGGCACCGAACATCATTGGTACATGCAAGTCAGCGCCGTCGGCCTGGCCTTTCTGGTGCCGCTGTTCGTGTACATCTTCGGCAGCGCCCTAGGTGGCAGCCATGCCGATGTGATCGCCGTTTTCTCGCGTCCGATCCCGGCCATCCTGACCGGTATGACCCTGGTCGTGGCCATGCGCCACTTCGCCAAGGGCGCGCAGATGATGATCGAAGACTACGCGCACGGGACCAGCAAAAAGATGGCGATCATGTTCGTCATCGGCCTGTCCTATGTCCTGATCGCCGTGGGCCTGTTCGCCCTGGCCAAGATCGCGCTGTAAGGAAGAAGAACAATGGCATCTTACGAATACGAAGTTCACGAATACGACGTGGTCGTGGTGGGCGCCGGTGGCGCTGGCCTGCGCGCGACGCTGGGCATGGCCGAGCAAGGCCTGCGCACCGCTTGCGTCACCAAGGTTTTCCCGACCCGCTCGCACACCGTTGCGGCGCAGGGCGGTATCGCCGCCTCGCTGGCGAACATGGGCCCGGACAACTGGCAGTGGCACATGTTCGACACCGTCAAGGGCTCGGACTGGCTGGGTGACACCGACGCGATGGAATACCTTGCGCGTGAGGCCCCCAAGGCCGTCTACGAGCTGGAGCATTACGGCGTTCCGTTCTCGCGGACCCAAGAAGGCAAGATCTACCAGCGTCCGTTCGGTGGCCACACCACCGAATTCGGTGACGGCCCGCCCGTGCAGCGTACCTGCGCCGCGGCTGACCGCACCGGCCACGCCATCCTGCACACGCTGTATGGCCAGTCGCTGAAAAACAACGCCGAGTTCTACATCGAATACTTCGCCATCGACCTGGTCATGTCCGAGGACGGCCAGTGCCAGGGCGTGGTGTGCTGGAAACTCGACGACGGCACCTTCCACGTGTTCAACGCCAAGATGGTCGTTCTGGCCACCGGCGGCTATGGCCGTGCCTATTTCTCGGCCACCTCGGCCCATACCTGCACCGGCGACGGTGGCGGCATGGTCGCGCGGGCCGGTCTGGCGCTGCAGGACATGGAATTCGTGCAGTTCCACCCCACCGGGATCTACGGCTCGGGCTGTCTGATCACCGAGGGTGCGCGCGGCGAAGGCGGTTACCTGACCAACAGCCAGGGCGAACGCTTCATGGAGCGTTACGCACCCCACTACAAGGATCTGGCCCCGCGTGACTACGTGTCCCGCTGCATGACCATGGAAATCCGCGAAGGCCGCGGCGTGGGCGAGCATGGCGATCACATCCACCTGAACCTGTCGCACCTGCCCGCCGAAGCACTGGCAGAGCGTCTGCCGGGCATCTCGGAATCGGCCAAGATTTTCGCCGGTGTGAACGTGACCAAGGAACCGATCCCGGTTCTGCCGACCGTTCACTACAACATGGGCGGCATTCCCACCAACTACTGGGGCGAAGTGCTGAACCCGACCGCCGAGAACCCGACCGGCGTCGTTCCGGGCCTGATGGCCGTGGGCGAAGCGGGCTGTGCCTCGGTGCACGGTGCGAACCGTCTGGGCTCGAACTCGCTGATCGACCTGGTGGTCTTTGGCCGCGCCGCCGCGATCCGCGCCGGCAAGGTTGTGAACCCCGAGGCGCCGAACCCGGTTCTGAACCAGGCGTCCGTGGACAAGGCATTCGACCGTTTCGATGGCCTGCGCCACGCCAAGGGCGGCATCGCGACCGCAGACCTGCGTCTGGAAATGCAGCGCACCATGCAGGCCGACGCTGCCGTGTTCCGCACCGACAAGACCCTGGCCGAAGGCGTCGTGAAAATGACCGCCATCGCCGCCAAGCTGGATGACCTGAAGGTCACCGACCGCAGCCTGGTCTGGAACAGCGACCTGATGGAAACGCTGGAACTGACCAACCTGATGCCGAACGCGCTGGCCACCATCGTGGGTGCCGAAGCGCGCAAGGAATCGCGCGGTGCACACGCTTCGGAAGACCACACCACCCGTGACGATCAGAACTGGCGTGTCCACACCGTCAGCCGCGTCGAGGGCAACAAGGTCGACCTCAGCTACCGTCCGGTCATCCTGGACCCGCTGACCACCGAAGCCGAAGGCGGCATCAGCCTGGCCAAAATCGCGCCCAAGGCGCGGACGTTCTAAGGGGCGTCCCGCACCATGCCCATGGCTCCTGCCATAAGCCACGCAAACGCGCCGCGGATCATCTGGCATTTCGGTTTTCAGAAAACCGGAACCACCGCGGCGCAATGGCTTATGCGTGCGAACCGGGCGCGGTTGCGGGATCGCGTCACCCTTTTCCCGCGGGGGCGCCTGACGGCGGCCCTGCGCACCACCGCGATGACCTATCTGCGCGAGCGGACCGAGGCGGCGAAAACCGCCTTCCAGGCCGAGCTGCGCAAGATCGCCGATGCGGTGCTGGGGGCCGGTGCGCCGGTCGCCATCGTCTCTGACGAAAACGTGCTGGGCCTGCGTGTGCAGGACGAAACCGGCCTGATCTTCGACCATGCCGCGGCGATCCTGCCCGTGGTCGAGGCTGCCGATCTGCCCGCGCGTTCCGAGTTTCATTTCACCACCCGCGATGCCGGGGCCTGGCTGCGCAGCGCGCATAACCAAGAGGTCAAGCAGCTGGGCTGTACCGTCGCCTATGCCGACTGGCCTGCCGCCGCGCTGAACGTGGACTGGCCCGCGCTACAGGCGCGTTTGGCCGCCGTGACCGCCTCGCCGGTGATCTTCCGCGACATGGCGGACGGCAACCAGCCGATGGGCGCCGCCCTGCTGCGCGCCGCTGGCATCGACGCCGACACCATCGCCGCGCTGGACATCCCCGACCGCCGCAACGAAAGCCTGACCCCGGCCGCGCTGGAGTTCATGCTGGAGGTCAACCGCGCCGGCCTGAAGCGCCGCGACGTGGGCATCATCCGTGACATCGTCACCGGCAACATGGGGGTGTTCAAATGACCGCCCTTGCCATGCAGCCGATGACCGCCCCGCGCATCCTGTGCGTCGGCACCCATCACAAGACGGGCACGATCTGGATGCAGCAGGTGTTCAAGGCGCTGTCCACCGCGCTGAACCTGCCGAAATTCTCGATGTGGAAGCGCGCCGTCAAACGCCTGCCCGCTGAGGGCCGCGTTCTGGGCACCAACTGGGATTCGGCCTTCCCGGACGAGCTGTTCGCCCGCGACGACGTCCTGTTCCTGCACATCATCCGCGATCCGCGCGACGTGCTGCTGTCCGGCGCGCGCTATCACGAAACCGCCCCCGCCTCGAAAGAGGACTGGCTGCACGAACCGCGGCCCGAATTCGGCGGGATGACCTACCAGCAAAAGCTGCTCTCGATCCCCGATGCCGACGACCGCATCCTGTTCGAGATGGAGCACAAGCACGCCGACACCCTGCGCCAAATGCGGGCCTGGGATTATTCCCGCGCCAACAGCATCGAATGGCAGTACGAGGCGCTGATCGCAGATACCGACTGCACGCAATTCCGCGATGCCCTGACCCGCTTTGGCCTGAGCGCCGAGCAGGTGGAAAAGGGCACCCGCGCGTTCTGGGAAAACTCGCTGTTCGGCGGCATGGCCGATCCCGCGCAGCGCAAGACCGTTGTGGCCGGTCACGTCAATTCGGGCGTGGCGCGGCAATGGCCCGGAAAGATGTCGCCTCGTGTGGGGCGCGCCTATCTGGACCGTTTTGGTGACGATCTGATTGCACTTGGATACGAGACAGACAAAAACTGGCTTGGGGCCCTACGGTAACCCCAAGGCCGATGCCGATCGAAAGGTAAGAACATGGTACAATTCACCCTACCCAAGAACTCGAAAATCAAGACCGGCAAGACCTGGCCGAAGCCCGAAGGCGCGACCAATGTCCGCAAATTCCAGATCTACCGCTGGAGCCCGGAAGACGGTGAAAACCCCCGTGTGGACACCTATTTCCTGGACATGGACAAGTGTGGCCCGATGGTTCTGGACGCGCTGATCAAGATCAAGAACGAGATCGACCCCACCCTGACCTTCCGCCGGTCCTGCCGCGAAGGCATCTGCGGGTCCTGCGCGATGAACATCGATGGCATCAACACGCTGGCCTGTATCTACGGCATGGACGAAATCAAGGGCGACGTGAAGATCTACCCGCTGCCCCACATGCCCGTGGTCAAGGACTTGATCCCCGACCTGACCCACTTCTACGCGCAGCATGCCTCGATCATGCCGTGGCTGGAAACCAAGACCAACCGCCCCGCAAAAGAGTGGAAGCAGTCGATCGAAGACCGCAAGAAACTGGACGGCCTGTATGAATGCGTGATGTGCGCGTCGTGCTCGACCTCGTGCCCCAGCTACTGGTGGAACTCCGACCGTTACCTCGGCCCGGCCGCGCTGCTGCACGCCTACCGCTGGATCATCGACAGCCGCGACGAAGCCACCGGCGAGCGTCTGGACAACCTCGAAGATCCGTTCAAGCTGTACCGCTGCCACACCATCATGAACTGCGCCAAGACCTGCCCCAAGGGTCTGAACCCGGCCAAGGCGATTGCCGAGATCAAGCGCATGATGGTCAACCGCGCCGTCTGATATTTCCGGTTGCACCGGTTTGCAAAGGCCCGCCTCTGGCGGGCCTTTCGCTATGTTGACGCTGGGAAAATCTGCAAATGCTGCATAGCAGAAATTCTGCATTGGGGGATGTCGCGGCGCGGAAAATCCCTATTTTCCGCCGTAGGGAGGCTGACTGTAAAACGACACGAGGCACCCGATGTCCAACACCGACAAGACCCGCGCCCAGCAAGCTCTGGCCGTTCTGGAACAGGCTTACGCCTACTACACCCCCGCGCCGTACATCGCCGCGAAGAAAGACGCAGAACCCGCCGAGTATATCGAGTACGCCGTCGCCGCCTGATCGCGGCTTACGCGAGGTTCCATTTGGCGCAAATCGCGCCGCGATTTAGCCTTCCCCAAACGGGAGGGCTTTTTCATGTCGGACGTCATCGTGATTGGCGCCGGGTTGGCGGGTATGGTCGCCGCTTGCGAGGCGGCAAGCCGGGGCCGCAAGGTCGCCCTGCTGGACCAGGAAGGGCCGCAATCAATGGGCGGGCAGGCGTTCTGGTCGCTGGGCGGGCTGTTCATGGTCGACACGCCTGAACAGCGCCGCATGGGCATCCGTGACAGCGCCGATCTGGCCCTGTCCGACTGGCTGGGTAGCGCCCAGTTCGACCGCCCGGAAGACGCCAACCCCCGCAAGGTCGCCGAGGCCTATATCGACTTCGCTGCTGGCGAGATGCGCAGTTGGCTCCGCGCGCTGGGGATGCGCTGGTTCCCCGTTGTCGGCTGGGCCGAACGCGGCGGCGCGCAGGCGCATGGGCATGGCAACTCGGTTCCGCGGTTCCACGTCACTTGGGGCACCGGGCCGGGCGTGGTGGCCGCGTTCGAACACCAACTGCGCACCCATGTCGAGCAGGGCCGCATCACCCTGCATTTCCGCCACCGCGTCACCGACCTGATCGTCGAGCACGGCATCGTCACCGGCGTCACCGGCCAGGTTCTGATCCCCGACACCGCCGAGCGCGGCAAACCCACCAGCCGCGCCGTCGCCTCGGATTTCACGCTGCGGGCGGGGGCGGTCATCGTCACCTCGGGCGGGATCGGCGGCGATCACCAGATGGTCCGCGCGCAATGGCCGGTGGACCGGCTGGGCCCGCCGCCGCAACGCATGGTCGCCGGGGTGCCCGCCTATGTCGACGGCCAGATGCAGCAGGTCGCCCATCAGGCCGGCGCCGCGATCATCAACCCCGACCGCATGTGGCACTACACCGAAGGGCTGGCCAACTGGGATCCGATCTGGCCGAACCACGGTATCCGCATCCTGCCCGGCCCCTCGTCCCTGTGGTTCGACGCGCTTGGCCAGCGGATGGAGGCGCCCTTCTTGCCCGGTTTCGACACGCTGGGCACGCTGAAACGCATCCTCTCGACCGGCCATGAACACAGCTGGTTCATCCTGACCCAGAAGATCATCGAAAAGGAATTCGCCCTCTCCGGGTCCGAGCAGAACCCCGATCTGACCTCGGGCAAGTGGTCCGCCGTGTTGCGCGCGCGGCTGGCTGGAAAAGGTGCCCCCGCCCCGGTCGAGGCGTTCAAACAGCACGGCGAGGATTTCGTTGTCGCCGAAACGCTCGAGGCGCTGGTCGCGGGCATGAACCGCCTGACCCCCGACACGCCGCTGGATCTGGCCGACCTGCGCCGCCAGATCCGCGCCCGCGACAGCCAGCTGACCAACCCCTTTGCCAAGGACGCCCAGATCAACGCGATCCGCGAGGCCCGAAACTATCGCGGGGACAAGCTGATCCGCACCGCGCGCCCCCACGCGATCCTGGACCCCGCCAACGGACCGCTGATCGCCGTGCGCCTGAACATCCTGACTCGCAAATCGCTGGGCGGGCTGCACACCGATCCCACTGGTCAGGTCCTGCGCGCCGACGGCAGTGCCTTTCATGGCCTGTTCGCGGCCGGAGAGGTCGCGGGTTTCGGCGGTGGCGGCTATCACGGCTACAACGCGCTCGAAGGCACCTTCCTCGGCGGCTGCATCTTCTCGGGACGGGCGGCGGGACGCGCCGTTTGACAAGGCCGCGCAGTCGCGTCACAGCTTGACCCATGCACATTCTTATTGGCCTGATCGTGGCCTTCCTTCTGGTCCTGCTGCTGACCAACCGCAAAACCCGCAACTGCCGTTGGCGCGCCAATCGCCGGGCAGACACGGACGGGCGCGCGGCCTGGCATTGCGTCACCTGCGGGGCGCAAAGCTTCACCACGGACGGTAAGGCTCCGCAAACCTGCCACGCCGAAACCCCACCCCCAACGCTCTGAGGTAGCCATGACCGAACCCGCCGATGCCGCCGCCCGCCGGGCCATTGCCCCGGTGATCTGCTACCCGAACGAGACGCTGCCCACGCCGCCGCTGGGCCTGTACCGCGCCGCCCGCGCCACCGCGACCAAGATCGACGAGGTTCTGGCCCCCCCGCGTGAGGCCGCCGCCTTTCGCGTGCCTGCCGGCCACTTCTTTCGCATCTCCAGCATCGAGGGGCCGCAGGTTGGCGACCTGAACCTGTGGAACGCGCATGACCTGACCGAGCGGTTCTTTTCCGGTAAGACCCGCGCCTTGCATGGCACCCATCTGACCACCGGCCAGCGCATGTGGTCCAGCTTTCCCAACCTGCGCCCGATGGCGACGATCATCGACGACACGCTGTCATGGTACGGCATCGACGCGTTCGGCGGCTCGGTCCACGATGTGATCGGCACGCGCTGCGATCCGTATACCCACGCGCTGCTGTCCGGCGGGCAGTATCACCACTGCTGTCACTCCAACCTGACGCGCGCACTGGCGGATGCGACAGGCCTGTCCCTGACCCAAGCCGAACCGCATGTCCACGACGTGCTGAACGTCTTCATGTGCACCGGCTTTACCCGCGACACCGGCCAGTACTTCATGAAGGCGAGCCCCGTGCGCCCCGGTGATTACCTTGAATTCTTCGCCGAGATCGACCTTCTGGGTGCGTTGTCGGCCTGTCCGGGGGGCGACTGCTCCTCCGAACACTCCTCCGACGCGGCGGCGTGTCATCCGCTGCTGATCGAGGTCTTTGCCCCGCAGCCGGGTGCCCTGGGCGACTGGGCATCGCCACCGGTGAGCGGATACGACCGTAGCCACGGTCGGTGAATTGAGCGTCAGGTTTCATCCGGGAATCGTACGACCGAACGGATGAAGACTTCGTTAAGCGCCGGTGATGAAATGCAGCCGGTCAAATTGTTTGCGGTACTCAGATACCTCGGTGGCCAGCGACTCTGGCGCGTTTGATCGTAGCGCAGCCGCGATCAGGCGGGCCAACTCGGGCATATCCGCAGGGGTCATGCCCCAGCGCACCAGCTCGGGCGTGCCAATGCGCAACCCATTGAGATCGTTTGGAACCTCGGCAATCGGCAACCCGATCCCGCAGGCCAGAAAGCCCGCCTTCTCCAACGTTTTCGAGGCCGTCTGCCCGCCGCCGAACGCCGCTGCTTCGATGGCGAACTGGTGCGACTGCGTGGCCCCGCGATCCGCCGCGAAAACCGGGATGTTCAACGCCGAAAGCGCCCCCGCCAGCGCCTGCGCGGTCGCAATCATGCATTCCGCATAAGCCCCGCCATGATCCCGCCAGTCCAGCATCGCCACGGCAAGGGCGGCCGATTTGGACACGTCGAAATTCGCAGTCATGCCGGGAAATGCAATCGAATCCAACGACTTAGCGATCTCTGGGGCGTCCGTGACGATCAGGCCCGAGGGCGGCCCGCCCAGCGATTTATAGGTGCTCATCGTCATCAGATGCGCCCCTTCGGTCAGCGGATTTGGCCAAGCACCACCCGCGATGATCCCGCATTGGTGGGCCGCGTCGAACAGCACATAGGCGCCCACATCGTCCGCGATCGCGCGAATGTCCGCGATGGGATGGGGGAACAAGTTCAGGCTGCCTCCGATCGTGATCACGCGCGGGCGCAATTCGTTGGCAAGCCGCGAAAGCTCTTTCAGATCGACGGTATAGCCGTCCGCATCGACCGGGGCAGGGACGCTGTGCAGCCCGTACAACCCCGCACATCCGGCAGCGTGATGGGTCACGTGGCCGCCGATTTCAGAGGGCGGTGCGATGATCGTGTCGCCCGGTTTGGTCAACGCCATGAAGGCGTAGAGGTTGGCAATCGCGCCCGACGGCACCCGAATTTCCGCATACTTGGCCCCGAACACCTCGGCACACAGTTCGGCGGCGATAATCTCTATCTTTTCAATGGCCTGAAGGCCCATTTCGTATTTGTCGCCGGGGTAGCCCAGCGACGGCCGCGTGCCCAGACCCGAGGCCAGCAGCGCCTCGGCGCGGGGGTTCATCACGTTGGTCGCGGGGTTCAGGTTGAAGCAGCGTTTTTCGTGAATCTCGCGGTTTTTCTTGGCCAGCCCCTCGATCATGTCCAGCACGTCGGCGCTGGCGGAATGGGCGACCTCCTCGGCGACCTCGTGCACGAAGGCTTCGATGTTCTCGGCGACCCAAGAGCGCGGGATGAGGCTGTGCATGATGTTGACTCCGTTAGGAAAACGCGGCGTGCAGGGCGATTTCGACCATGTCCCCGAACGAGCGTTCGCGGTCCGCGCTTGGCAGGGCTTCGTGGGTGATCAGGTGGTCGGAAACCGTCAGCACGGCCAACGCGCGCACCCCGTAACGGGCCGCCAGATTGTAGAGCTCGGCCGCCTCCATCTCGACCCCAAGAATGCCGTGGCGGATCATTTGTTCGTTCAGATCGGGGCGTTCGTCATAGAACACGTCGGACGAGTAGATGCCGCCGACATGGCAAGAAATCCCTTTGGTTTCAGCCGCTTCTGCCGCCGCGCGCAACAAAGACCAGTCCGCGCAGGGGGCGAAATTCAGCTCTTTGAAAATCCCGCGCGACGGGGTGGACAGCGACGAGGCGGTCATCGCCAGGATCACGTCGCGGATGTTCACCTTGGTCTGCATCCCCCCGCACGATCCGATCCGGATCAGCGTTTTCGCCCCGAAATCCCGGATCAGTTCGTTGACGTAGATCGACAGCGAGGGCATCCCCATGCCAGAGCCGTGGATCGTGACCGGGTGGCCGTTCCAGGTGCCGGTGAAGCCCAGCATCCCCCTGACTTCATTGACTAATTTTATGTCTTTCAAGAACGTCTCGGCGGCCCATTTGGCGCGGTAGGGATCGCCCGGCAACAAGACCGTTTCCGCGATTTCGCCGGGTTTGGCACCGATATGGATGGTCATGCTGATGTCCTTGTTCAGGGAATATTAAGAGAAGCGACCGTAGCCTGCCCCTAGCGTTGATATTTGATGAAAGGGGTCACATGGGCAATCCGGTCGTACAGTTGGCGCGCCGTTGCGTTGAACTCTTGCGTCAGCCAGTACACGGTTGGTGTGCCGTTTTTGTCTGCGAAATCATAGACTTTCTCGATCAGCGCGCGACCGATGCCTTGGCCGCGCACGGTCGGGTCTGCGTAAAGATCTTGCAGGTAAACCACATCTTCGACGCGCCAATTGTGCGGATGCGTGATGTAATGCACCAGGCCCACGGCCCGCCCGTCCAGCACGGCCAGGAAAGCGTTCTGATCCGGATGATCCGCTGACAAAAGGCGGGCAAAGGTGGTTTGATAGACCTCCTCGGCGACCGAGCTTTCGTAAAATTCCAGATAGGCGGTCCACAGGCGGCGCCAATCGGCTTGGTCTTCTGGGCGAAGGGGGCGGATATCCAGCGTCATGCGGCAATTCCCTTGGGTGTTTCGCCGCCAGAATGCAGAACCGCCCGCGGCATGGCAACCACGGGCGGCGTGTCAGAGGTATTCTTGCCAGATTACTCTGCGGCAGCTTTCTGGGGATCGACCAGCGCCACGATGTCCATCATGATCGTGTTCAGCTCGAAATCCTTGGGGGTGTAGACCTTGGCCACGCCCATCGCCAGCAGGCGCTTGCCGTCTTCGTCGGGGATGATCCCGCCGACGACGACCGGGATATGGCCCAGGCCAGCGGCGCGCATGCGGTTCATCAGGTCCTCGACCAGCGGAATGTGCGAGCCGGACAGGATCGACAGGCCAACCACGTGGGCGTCCTCGTCCTGCGCTGCCTTGACGATTTCCTCGGGCGTCAGGCGGATGCCTTCGTACGAGATATCCATGCCGCAATCGCGGGCGCGGAAGGCGATCTGCTCGGCCCCGTTCGAGTGGCCATCCAGGCCCGGTTTGCCGACCAGGAACTTCAGGCGGCGGCCCAGGCGGTCCGACACAGCGTCGACGGCGGTGCGGATGTTGTCCAGCCCTTCGGTCTTGTTCGAGACCGATTTCGAAACACCGGTCGGGCCGCGATATTCACCGTGCACGACACGCATCTGTGCGGCCCATTCACCGGTGGTGACTCCGGCCTTGGCGCACTGGATCGAGGCGGGCATGACGTTTTCGCCCTTTTGCGATGCGTCACGCAGCGCGGCCAGCGCCGCGTCAACGGCGGCCTGATCCCGGCTGGCGCGCCATTCGTTCAGGCGGCCGATCTGCTCGGCTTCGACGGCCGGATCGACGACCATGATGCCACCGTCACCGGCGGTCAGCGGCGAGGATTCGCCCTCGATCCAACGGTTTACGCCGACGACGACGGTCTCGTTCTTCTCGATCCGGTTCAAGCGCTCGGCGTTCGAATCCACCAGGCGCGACTTCATGTATTCGATCGAGGCCACGGCCCCGCCCATCGAATCCAGGTTGGCCAGCTCGTGGCGCGCGCCCTCTTTCAGGGCGGCGACCTTGCGGTCAACGGCGGGGTTGCCGTCGAACAGGTCTTCGTATTCCAGCAGGTCGGTTTCGTAGGCCATGATCTGCTGCATCCGCAGCGACCATTGCTGATCCCACGGACGCGGCAGGCCCAGGGCTTCGTTCCAGGCGGGCAGCTGCACGGCGCGTGCGCGGGCCTTTTTCGACAGGGTCACGGCCAGCATCTCGATCAGGATGCGGTAGACGTTGTTTTCCGGCTGCTGCTCGGTCAGACCCAAGGAGTTCACCTGCACGCCATAACGGAAACGGCGGTGTTTCGGGTCGGTGACGCCATAGCGCTCCAGGCAGATTTCGTCCCACAGCTCGACGAAGGCGCGCATTTTGCACATCTCGGTCACGAAGCGGATGCCCGCGTTCACGAAGAACGAAATGCGCGCCACCATCGGGCCGAAATCTTCGGCGGGGACGCGGGGTTTCAGCTCGTCCAGCACGGCGATTGCGGTCGCCAGCGCAAAGGCCAGTTCCTGCTCGGGCGTCGCGCCGGCCTCTTGCAGATGGTAGGAACACACGTTCATCGGGTTCCATTTCGGCACGCTGGTATAGCAATACTCGGCCACGTCGGCGATCATCTTAAGCGACGGTTTCGGCGGGCAGATATAGGTGCCGCGCGACAGGTATTCCTTGATCAGGTCGTTCTGCACGGTGCCCTGCAGCTTGGTCACGTCGGCGCCCTGTTCCTCGGCCACGGCGATGTACAGCGACAGCAGCCAGGGCGCGGTCGCGTTAATCGTCATCGAGGTGTTCATCTGTTCCAGCGGGATCTCGTCGAACAGCGCGCGCATGTCGCCCAGGTGGCAGACGGGCACGCCGACCTTGCCGACCTCGCCACGTGCCAGCACGTGATCCGAATCATAGCCGGTCTGGGTCGGCAGATCGAAGGCCACGGACAGGCCGGTCTGGCCCTTGGAC
The DNA here is from genome assembly GCF_004799325.1 of Thalassobius vesicularis. GTDB lineage: Bacteria > Pseudomonadota > Alphaproteobacteria > Rhodobacterales > Rhodobacteraceae > Thalassobius > Thalassobius vesicularis. The sequence continues at coordinate 62,706 of NZ_SSMD01000001.1, read as the reverse complement.
AGGTTGCTGCGATACAGGGCGTTCGAGGCCTTGGCGGTCGAATGGCCTGCATAGGTGCGGAACAGCCAGGGGCGATCTTTCTTGGTCTCGGTCATGTCGGCCTCGTGAATCAAGTTTGGCAATAATCTTGCGTCCGGGTGTTGATACTTGGAATTTCGTGTCGCTGTCAATTCGCCGCGTTGCGGCATATCCGTGCGAGGGGTGGATTGCCCGCTGCACAGGCGCTGGACGGGGCCAAAGTGCCGCGGATGACCGTATTTCGGACGATTCCGAAATCCCGGCTGCGCGCGTGGTCACTATACTATAGTCTGATCCTGTCCGATGCGATGTGCTGCGGGCCTGATGCAGGACAGCAACGTCCCGTCTGCATGACGCCACGGCAGCGAAATCAGCGCATATGGCTTATGCTGCGCCAAACAAACATCTTTTTCGCAAATGCAGCATGATCTGCCTGAAATTTCTGCATTCGCTCGGTCATAAAATTACAAAAAAGTCTTAATTGCGATTGCATTGTTGCGCGGCCACAATTATCTCAAACTCATGACGCCGCGATTCTGCACTGCGGCAAGAGACGACAGATGGAGGCTTGGATGGCTTTGGACACCAATACGGGCATTGCACCCTACGAGGCGCCCGAAAAAGACCTGTACGAGATCGGTGAAATGCCGCCGCTGGGTTACGTTCCCAAGAAAATGTATGCTTGGGCGATCCGCCGCGAGCGTCACGGCGAGCCGGACAAATCGTTCCAGGTCGAAGTCGTGGACACCTGGCAAATCGACAGCCACGAAGTGCTGGTTCTGGTGATGGCAGCCGGTGTGAACTACAACGGCGTCTGGGCCGGTCTGGGCGTTCCGATCAGCCCCTTCGACGGCCACAAGCAGCCCTACCACATCGCCGGTTCGGATGCCTCGGGCATCGTCTGGGCCGTGGGTGACAAGGTCAAGAACTGGAAAGTCGGTGACGAGGTCGTCATCCACTGTAACCAGGACGACGGCGACGACGAAGAATGCAACGGCGGCGACCCGATGTTCTCGCCCAGCCAGCGGATCTGGGGCTACGAAACCCATGACGGTTCGTTCGCTCAGTTCACCCGTGTGCAGGCGCAGCAGCTGATGCCGCGTCCCAAGCACCTGACCTGGGAAGAGTCGGCCTGCTACACGCTGACCCTGGCGACTGCGTACCGCATGCTGTTCGGCCACCACCCGCATGAACTGAAGCCCGGCCAGAACGTTCTGGTTTGGGGCGCGTCGGGCGGCCTGGGTTCCTACGCGATCCAGCTGGCGAACACCGCCGGTGCCAACGCGATCGGCGTGATCTCGGACGAATCCAAGCGTGATTTCGTGATGGCACAGGGTGCCAAGGGCGTGATCAACCGTTCGGACTTCAAATGCTGGGGCCAGCTGCCCAAGGTGAACTCGCCCGAGTATAACGAGTGGCTGAAAGAGGCCCGCAAGTTCGGCAAGGCGATCTGGGACATCACCGGCAAGGGCGTGAGCGTTGACATGGTCTTCGAACACCCCGGCGAGGCGACCTTCCCGGTGTCGACCCTGATCGTGAAAAAAGGCGGGATCGTCGTGATCTGCGCCGGCACCTCGGGTTTCAACTGCACCTTCGACGTGCGCTACATGTGGATGCACCAGAAGCGTCTGCAGGGCTCGCACTTTGCGAACCTGAAGCAGGCCGCCTCGGCGAACCGCCTGATGATCGAGCGTCGTCTGGACCCGTGCATGTCCGAAGTTTTCACCTGGGACGAAATTCCCAGCGCACACATGAAGATGCTGCGCAACCAGCACAAGCCCGGCAACATGGCCGTGCTGGTTCAGGCCCCGACCACCGGCCTGCGCACCGTCGAGGACGTCCTGGAAGCCGGCAAGAAATAATCCGCGTTTTGCCGCTGACGGATCGGGCCGCCGGAGGGTAACCTCCGGCGGTTTTTTCTTGTCCATTTCCGGGGCTGGCCCCCGGCGCGGATGGGCTGTAGGGTCCGCCCCATGACCGTGCCCGCGCTGACATTTTCCCACGATCAGGCCGAAGCCTATGACCGCATCGCCGAGGCGCTGCGCGGTTTCGGCGTGGACATCGAAGAGGGCGAACTGACCCCCGCGACCGAGGGCAAAACCCGCGTCATGGCCGTTCTGGGCAAGGCCGGGTCGGGCAAAACCCTGCTGCTGTCCGAGCTGACCAAGGCGCTGGAACAGGCCGGGGTCGACATCGTTTCCGGTGATTACGAGGGCAAGCGCCGCAAGGACCGCCGCACCCTCGCCATTCTGGCCCCCACCAACAAGGCCGCCAGCGTTTTGCGAAATCGCGGCGTCCCTGCGACCACGATCCACCGCATCCTCTACACCCCGGTCTATGACCCGGAGTACGAGAAGATCGCTGACTGGCTGGCCAGCAACGGCGAGCGCCCGCAGATCGAAGGCCTGACCGAAGAAGCACTCGACCGCGCCCACGCCTTTTATCAGCTGCACAAATCCATCCCCGGCGCGCTGGCCGCGGCTGGCCTGCGCGGCAGCGATTTCATCACCGGCTGGAAACGCCGCGACGATCCGCTGGACATCGGCTTCATCGACGAATCCTCGATGCTGGACGAAAAGCAGTTCGAGGATCTGAAAGAGATTTTCCCGATGCTGGTGCTGTTCGGCGACCCCGCGCAGCTGGCCCCCGTTGGCCAGTCCGGCCAGATGGTGTTCGACGTGCTGCCCCCCGAGGCCAAGCAGGAGCTTCACCGCATCCACCGTCAGGACGCCGACAACCCTATTCTGGATCTGGCCCACGCGCTGGCCGACCCCGCCCTCAGCTTCGAGCAGTTCGAACGCATGATCGAGGACGCCGCCCGCCGCGACGACCGCGTCGTCTGGGCCCAGCGGGTCGAGGTGGACCTGATGGCCCGCTCGCCCGTTCTGGTCTGGCGCAACGCCACCCGCATCCGCCTGATCAACGCCTTCCGCGCCGTCTATGGCGCCCCCGAGGACGAGCTGTTGGAAGGCGAGCCGCTGATCTGCGACGGGATCGAGCTGCCCCTGAAACACCGCAAGAAACGCGTGGATCTTGAGGCACGCGGCCTCATCAAGGGCGCGCAGGTCATCTATCTGGGGCCGGGGCGCAAGCCCGGTTTCTCGCGGATGCACGTCATGGGGGCCGAAGACCCGCAGGTCAACGTCGCCTCGATCATCAAGATCGAGAAACCGGACGAAGAGGAACCCTTTATCCCCTTCGCGGCCAACATGGGTGCGGCCTTTCTGCATGGCGCGGCCGTGACGATCCACAAGGCGCAGGGCAGCCAGTGGGAAAACGTGCAGGTGTTCGCCCCCGACCTCTACGCCGCCGCCCGCATGGGCCGCAGCGAGGCGGGCCAACCCCTGTGGAAACGCCTCGCCTATGTCGCCATCACCCGGGCCGAGCAGCGCCTGTTCTGGGTCGTCCGCAACCGCCTCTCCAAACCGTCCGAGCCGCTGCGCGTCGATGACCTGCGCGCGCTGCCCGCCGCCCCCCTGACCCTGCAACCGACTGTGGAGGAGCCATGAAAACCGTCCTCATCACCGGGGCCAGCGCCGGTATCGGTGCCGCCTGTGCGCGCAAATTCCTGGCCGAAGGCTGGCGCGTCGGCCTGCTGGCCCGCCGCCGCGAGGCGCTGGACACCGTGGCCGAGGGGCACGCCAACGCCGTGATCCTGCCCTGCGACGTGACCGACCCCGCGCAGGTGGACGCCGCGTTCGACGCCTTCGCCGCGCAGGCCGGGCGGCTGGACGTGCTGTTCAACAACGCCGGCATGTTCGGTCAGGCCGCCCCCATCGACGAAATCACGCTGGAGGACTGGCACCGCGTCCGTTCGGTCAATCTGGACGGCATGTTCCTGTGCGCCCGCGCCGCGTTCCGCCTGATGCGCCGTCAGCAGCCGCAGGGTGGGCGGATCATCAACAACGGTTCGATCAGTGCCCACACCCCGCGCGAAGGGTCGGTGACTTACACCACCACCAAGCACGCGATCACCGGCCTGACCAAGACGATCTCGCTGGACGGCCGCCCGTTTGATATCGCCTGCGGCCAGATCGACATCGGCAACGCCCGGACCGAACTGCTAGAGGGCATCATCGCCCGCAACCCCGACAACCCGCCGCCCTCGATGGACGTGTCTCATGTCGCTGACGCGGTGCTGAACATGGCGCAACTGCCGCCTGCGGCGAACGTGCAGTTCATGACGATCATGGCGACGAAAATGCCCTATATCGGGCGCGGCTAGGCCGGTCAGCCCAGCCGGATCAGCCGGAACAGCGCCGAGGCCCCCCAACCCGCGATCACCGCAATCACCAGCGACAGCAGCCCGTACAGCGTGGCCTGCTCTTGCGCCAGATTGTACAGGAACCGCTCCAGCCCGACCTTGCGCACGTCGATCTTGGTTTGCAGGCGGGCGATCACCTTGCCTTCGCGGGCCAGGAAAATCCGGGTCCGATAGGTGCCCTCGGTCAGGTTCGCCGGCAGCGCGATCGAGCTGTGAAACAGCGTCTGCTGGTCCACCCGCACTGCGCCTTCCAGCTGCTGATAAACGCCTTCCTCTTTGCGGATGCGCAGCAGCGCCTGCGTGAATTCGTTGGCATTCACCGTCATGCCGGGCGTCACGATCGCGTTGATGCTGCGCTCGACCGAGATGCCATAGCGGCGGTCCTCGTCCTCGCTCAGCACCTGTGTCAGGGGGCGCGAGCTGGCCACCGCATAAAAGCTCGGGGCGGATCCGATCTGAACCGAGGCCGCGTTCACCCAGATCCCCGCCACCCGATCCTTGCGCCGCAACGTGACCGGGCTGGACGGCCCGGCAATCGCGATGATGACGTCCAGCGGATCGGTCGGGATCGCGGTTTCGCGTTTTACCGCGCCAAAAATCAGGATGTCCGAGCCATCGAACCGCGCCGTGATCGCCACCTCGTCGCGGCTCAGGCCCAGCACGACGGCCTCTTCGGCCCACAGCGGGCGGGCGAACAGCAGGGCCAGCAGGACAAGCAACCGGATCATTTGCCGCCTCCCGTCGCGATCGAGTAGAGCTCGGACGGCTCCAGCAGCAGCTCCAGCGCGATCTTGGCGCAGACCGCCAGCACCAGCAGCGCCAGCAGCACGCGCAGCTGTTCAGCCTTCAGCTGTACCCCGATCCGCGTGCCGATCTGCGCGCCCACGACCCCGCCGACCAGCAGGAACAGCGCCAGCGGCAGGTCCACCGTGTGGTTGGTGATCGCGTGCAGCAGCGTGGTGAACGCCGCCACGAATATGATCTGGAACAGCGAGGTGCCGATCACCACCCGCGTCGGCATGCCCAGAATGTAGATCATCGCTGGCACCATGATGAAACCGCCGCCCACGCCCATCACCGCCGCCAGCATCCCCACGCAAAACCCCACCAGCAGCGGCGGAATGATCGAGATATACAGCCCCGAGGTCCGGAACCGCACCTTCAGCGGCGCCGTGTGCACCCAGTTGCGGTTGCGTTTCTTCAGAACGGCACCGCCGCCCATGCGGGCGCGGCGCAGGGCGCGCAGCCCCTCGACCAGCATCAGCGCGCCGATCACGCCCAGGAACAGCACGTAGCACAGCCGCACCAGCAGATCGACTTGTCCCAGCGATTTCAGGTAGTTGAACAGCGCCACCCCCAGCCCCGAGCCGACAAGCCCGCCGCCCAGCAGCACCCATCCCATCTTCAGGTCGACGTTCTTGCGCCGCAGATGCGCCAGCAGCCCCGACACCGAGGACGCCACGATCTGGTTGGCCGAGGTCGCAACGGCCACCGCCGGCGGGATGCCCACGAAAAACAGCAGGGGGGTAATCAGAAACCCGCCGCCCACGCCGAAAATGCCGGACAAAACGCCCACCATTCCGCCGATCCCCAGCAGAAGGAACGCATTCACCGAGATTTCCGCGATCGGCAGATAGATTTGCATGTCCTACCTTTGCGCGGGGGCGGGGCGATTGGCAAGCGGCCCAGCCGGGGAAATCCGGCTGGGCCTAAAAAAGATGCTGATACGCTGTGTTCAGCGTTCCTTGACGTAGGGCTCGCCGCCCGCGCGTGGGGGGATGGCCTTGCCGACAAAGCCCGCCAGGATCACCACGGTCAGGATATAGGGCAGCGCGTCCATCACCTGCACCGGGATCGTGATCGCGCCCAGGTCGATGTTCTGATAACGCAGCGCGATCGCCTGCAGCAGCCCGAAAAGCAGCGTCGCCAACAGTGCGTACCACGGCCGCCACTTGGCGAAGATCAGCGCCGCCAGCGCGATATAGCCCCGGCCCGCCGTCATATCCTTGACGAAGCCCGCCTGAAGCGCCGTGGCCAGATAGGCCCCCGCGATACCGCACAGCACGCCGCAGATGGCGACCGCCGCATAGCGCAGCCCCACCACCGACACGCCTGCCGTATCCACCGCTGCGGGGTTTTCACCCACCGCCCGCAGGCGCAGGCCAAAACGCGTGCGATACAGCGCCCACCAAGTCAGCGGCACGCAGGCAAAGGCGATGTAGACCAGGCTGGTGTGGCCCGAGATCAGCTCGGCGTACAGCGGCCCCAGAATGGGCACGTCCCGCAGCGCCTCGGCGCCGGGCAGGGTGATCGGCTCGAACCGGGCGGCACCCGACAGCGACGGGGTGCGCCCGCCCTGCTTGAACCAGTCCTGCGCCACGACCACCGTCATGCCCGCCGCCAGAAAGTTCACCGCCACGCCCGAGATCAGCTGATTGCCCCGGAACGTGATCGAGGCCAGCCCGTGCAGCGCCGACAGCACCAGCGACGCGCCCATCCCCGCCAGCAGCCCCAGCCACGCGCTGCCCGACACCGCCGCCACAGCGCCCGAGAAGAACGCGGCGGCCAGCATCTTGCCCTCTAACCCGATGTCGAAAATCCCGGCGCGTTCCGAATACAGCCCGGCCAGACAGGCCAGCAGCAACGGCACCGCCAGTCGCACGGTCGAGTCCAGGATTTGCAGGATCGTCATGTAATCCATGGCTCAGCCCTCCTTCCGGCGCAGGGACAGGAACAGTTTTTCCAGCGGCATCCGCACCATGTTGTCCAGCGCGCCCGTGAACAGGATCACCAGCGCCTGAATGACCACGATCATCTCGCGCGGGATGTTGGTCCACAGCGCCAGCTCGGCCCCGCCCTGGTACAGGAACCCGAACAGGATCGCCGCCAGCAGCACTCCGAACGGGTGACTGCGCCCCATCAGCGCCACCGCGATCCCGATAAAGCCCGCGCCCTCGGTCGCGTTCAGCACCAGCCGCTCGGCCTCGCCCATGGTGGTGTTGACCGACATCAGCCCGGCCAGCGCGCCCGAGATCAGCATTGCCACCACGGTGATTTTCACCGCGCTGATGCCCGCGTATTTCGCCCCCGATTCTGAATGGCCAAAGGCGCGGATTTCATACCCCAGCCGGGTGCGCCAGATCAGCAGCCACACGAAGACACAGGCCGCCAGCGCGATCAGCAGGCTGACATTTGCAGGCGCGGCCTTTGAGAACTTGATCCCCAGCGGCAGCAGCAGCTCATGCAGGGTCGGCAGATGCGTTGCGGCCGGAAACTTGGCCGTCGCCGGATCCATCGAGCCCTTGGGCCGCAGCACGTTCACCAGCACGTAGTTCAGCAGCGCCGAGGCGATGAAGTTGAACATGATCGTCGTGATCACAATGTGACTGCCGCGTTTGGCCTGCAGCCAGGCGGGCAGGGCCGCCCAGGCCGCGCCGAACGCCGCCCCCACGACCGAGGCCCCGATCACCGCCACCGTCCAATGCGGCCACGGCATGTACAGGCACACCAGCGCCACGCCAAGGCCGCCCAGCATGGCCTGTCCCTCGCCGCCGATGTTGAACATCCGCGCGTGAAAGGCGACCGCCACGGCCAGCCCGGTGAAGATGAAGTTCGTCGCGTAATACAGCGTGTAGCCCCAGCCATAGGTGCTGCCCAAGGCACCCTGCACCATCATCTTCAGCGCGGCCCAGGGGTCTTCTCCGATCGCCAGGATCACCAGCGCCGACAGCACTGCCGCCAGCAGCAGGCTGATCAGCGGGATCAGCACCACGTCGGCCCATTTCGGCATCTTTTCCATCACGCGGCCCTTCCGTTCATGCCTGCCATCAGCAGGCCCAATTCGCCCGCATCGGTCTGGCCGGGCAGGCGTTCGCCCATGATCTTGCCGTCGAACATGACCGCGATCCGGTCCGACAGGCTCAGGATTTCGTCCAGCTCGACCGAGACCAGCAGCACCGCCGCCCCCTGATCGCGCAGCGCGACGATCTGGTTGTGGATGAACTCGATCGCGCCGATGTCCACGCCCCGCGTCGGCTGGCCGACCAGCAGCAGGGTGGGGTTGCGCTCGATTTCCCGCGCCACCACGATCTTCTGCTGGTTGCCCCCGCTGAAGTTCTTGGCCGTCAGCCACGGGTTCGGCGGGCGGACGTCGAATTTCTCCATCTTGCGCGCGGTGTCTTCCTGCAGGGCGGCGTTGTCCATCAGCACCCCGCGCCGATACGCCGGATCGCGGTGATAGCCGAACGCCACGTTTTCCCACGCGAAGAAATCCATGATCAGCCCTTCGCGCTGGCGATCCTCGGGGACATGCGCGATGCCCCGCGCCCGGCGCGATTGCCCGTCCGAGTGCCGCCCCGTCAGGTCGATCTCCTCGCCGTTCAACGTGATCCGCCCGGTGGCGCGCGTCATGCCGCCAAGCACCTCCAGCAGTTCGGACTGACCGTTGCCGGCGACCCCCGCGATGCCCAGAATCTCGCCCGCCCGGATGCTCAGCGAGACATCCTTCAGCCGCTGCACACCCTTTTCATCGGTGACGTTCAGCCCCTGCACGTCCAGCACCACCGCGCCCGGCTTGGCGGGCGCCTTGTCCACCCGCAGCAGCACCTTGCGGCCCACCATCAGCTCGGCCAATTGCTCGGGGCTTGTCTCGGCAGTCTTGACCGTCGCCGTCATCTGACCCCGTCGCATGACGCTGACGGTGTCCGTTATCTCCATGATTTCGCGCAGTTTATGGGTGATCAGGACGATGGTTTTCCCCTCGGCCCGCAGCCTGTCCAGAATGCGGAACAGTTGGTTCGCCTCGGCGGGCGTCAACACGCCCGTGGGTTCGTCCAGGATCAGGATATCCGCCTGACGGTACAGCGCCTTCAGGATTTCGACCCGCTGCTGCATCCCCACGCCGATCTCCTCGATCACCGCGTCCGGGTCCACGTTCAGGCCGTAATCCTCGGCCAGCCGCTTCAGCTCTTTCCGGGCCTTCGCCAAGGATGGCCGCAGCAGCCGCCCGTCCTCGGCGCCAAGGATGACGTTTTCCAGAACGGTGAAATTCTCGACCAGCTTGAAGTGCTGGAACACCATGCCGATGCCCGCCGCGATCGCGGCCTGGCTGTCGGGGATCGCGGTGCGCTTGCCGTGGATGAACACCTCGCCCTTGTCGGCCTTGTAGAACCCGTACAGGATCGACATCAGCGTCGATTTCCCGGCCCCGTTTTCCCCGATGATCCCGTGGATCGTGCCGGGCATCACCCGGATCGAGATATCCTTGTTCGCCTGAACCGGCCCAAAGGCCTTGGAGATCCCCTTCAGCTCGATCGCTGGCGCCACGTCCGACATCTGTCCCCCTGACATCAAAAGGGCCGCGCCGATTTCCCAGCACGGCCCAAGGTTTACGTACTAACCCGAAATCAGAATTTCAGAACGGGGCAGCTGTCGTTTTCGTAGTAGCTTGCGACCTTCAGCTTGCCGTCGATGATGTCCTGACGGGCGGCATCGACCTTGGCCTTCATCTCGTCGCTGATCAGCGCGGCGTTGTTGTCGTCCAGCGCATAGCCCACGCCGTCTTCGGCCAGGCCCATGTTCACGACGCCGGTTTCCACCGCGTCACCGGCCTTCATCGCCTCGTACACGGCCACGTCCACGCGCTTCAGCATCGAGGTCAGCACCTTGCCCGGATGCAGGTGGTTCTGGTTGCTGTCCACGCCGATCGACAGGATGCCTTCGTCGGCTGCGGTCTGCAGAACGCCCACGCCGGTGCCGCCGGCCGCGGCATAGATCACGTCCGCGCCCTGGCTGATCTGCGCTTTCGCCAGTTCCGAGCCCTTCACCGGGTCATTCCACGCGCTGGGGGTGGTGCCGGTCATGTTGGCGACCACTTTGACATCCGGGTTCACCGCCATCGCGCCCTGCGCGTAGCCGCAGCCAAAGTGACGGATCAGCGGAACGTCCATGCCGCCGACAAAGCCCACGGTGCCGGATTTCGAGGCCATCGCCGCCAGCATCCCGACCAGGTACGAGCCCTCATGTTCCGCAAAACCGATCTGGCGGATGTTGTCGCCACTGATCCAGGTCACGTCGACCACGACGAACTTGGTGTTCGGGTAATCGGGTGCCACGGCGCTCAGCGGGTCGGCCATGGCAAAGCCCATGGTGATGATCGGGTTCGCGCCAGCTTCGGCGAAGCGGCGCAGGGCCTGCTCGCGCTGTGCTTCGGACTGCAGCTCGATCTCGCGGAAGGTGCCGCCAGTTTCGTCGGCCCAACGGGATGCGCCGTTGAAGGCGGCCTCGTTGAACGACTTGTCGAACTTGCCGCCCAGGTCAAAGATCAGGGCCGGTTCGGCCAGGGCCGCGCCAGCGGACAGCGCCACGGCAGCAGCGGCGCCCAGGAATTTGGTCATCAGGGTCATTGGTATTCTCCCACGGTGTTGGCGGGGGCTGATCGTGCAGCCCCGCTTATTGAGCAGATCAGGTCTGTTCCTGAAAGAATTTAGGCCGCAGGGGGGTGTGGCGGTCAACAGGAATCTGGGGGGAAAGCGCGCAGATTTTGACCAAATGGAAAGGTTACGTCAGGGCAATGCGCGTGACATCAGCACCGCATCCACACGTGCGCCATTTTGCATGTGGTAATAGCCCGGCCGCCGTCCGTCCGATTTGTAACCCGCTGATTCATATAGCGCGATGGCCCCGAAATTATCCGCCGCGACCTCCAGGAAACTGCGGGTCGCGCCGCGTTCGGCGGCCTGAGCGTGGTAGGCGTCCAGCATCATCCGGCCCAATCCCCGGCGCTGGTGCTGCGGATCGGTGGCCAGCGTCAGCAATTCCGCCTCATCCGCGATCACCCGCCCCATCGCAAATGCCGCGTCCGAGCCGACCGCAAACACAAAGGCCGAGTCCAGAAGATCGGCAAATTCCGCGCTGCTCCACGGTCGCTGCACCGTAAAGGCCCGCGCGTGGAGGGCGGCAAGGGCCTCAGGCGTCATCCAGAATCACCGGCGGCGCGTCCTTCGACGGGGCCGCGTCTGCGGGTTTGACATACATAGGCGCGGGCGCCTCATGCGGGCCGTCCAGCCTCGAAAGGGCGACGCGCGCGATGGCCACGGCGAAATCGGCCGGGGCAGGGGGCAGGGCGACGGGCTCGTCCACCTCGTCCGCCGGGATCAGATCAGGGGTGCCGCGCTGCACATACAGCTGCCCACGCGGGCCCGGAATGGCGGGCAGGTCGGTTGTGCCAAAGGCGATCGCCTCGAACCCGGACACGCCGATGGCCGGCACGTCCAGCCCCAGCGCCAGCCCACGCGCCGCTGACACGCTGATGCGGATGCCGGTAAAATTGCCGGGGCCCACGCCCACGCCGATGGCGTCCAGATCGCCCCAGCCGATGCCGCCCTCGGCCAGCACGTCCTCTAGCAGGGGGATCAGCCGTTCGGCCTGGCCGCGGCCCATTTCCTCGGCGCGCGCCACGATCACCCGGTCCCCGCATAGCAAAGCGGCCGCGCAATGCGCGGCCGATGTGTCGAAGGCCAGGATCCTGCGATCAGACATTGACCGGGCGGACCTCGGTCACTTCGGGGATGTAGTGGCGCAGCAGGTTCTCGATGCCCATTTTCAGCGTCAGGGTCGAGGACGGGCAGCCCGCGCAGGCGCCCTGCATGTGCAGGTAAACGACGCCGCGATCAAAGCCGTGGAACGTGATGTCGCCGCCATCTTGCGCCACGGCCGGACGCACCCGCGTATCCAGCAACTCTTTGATCTGGCCGACGATTTCACCGTCCGGGCCGTCATGGTCAGCATGGCCGCCCGCAGCGGTGCCTTCGCCTGCCATCACCGGCTGGCCGGATTGGAAATGCTCCATGATCGCGCCCAGCAGGGCCGGTTTGATGTGGTCCCACTCGACCTTGTCCGACTTGGTCACGGTCACGAAATCGGTGCCAAAGAACACGCCCGACACGCCGTTCACCGCGAAAATCCGCTGTGCCAGCGGCGATTTTTCCGCGCCCTCGGCCGAGGGGAAATCAGCGGTTCCCATCTCCAGCACGGACTGGCCGGGCAGGAATTTCAGCGTTGCGGGGTTCGGGGTGGACTCGGTCTGAATGAACATCTGTCACGTGCCTTATATGGTCTGCCTTGGATATGCGCCCGAGGGGCGTCAGAGTCAAGGTTTGGAATGGTTCTAATCTGTTACTCGGACATCGGCACCGGCGGGATGGTGAAGCTGCCCGAGGCAATCGGCGCGGCCGGCCGGCCGATCCCGATCCCCCCGCCCGAGCCTCCGCCCGGCTGTGCCGGCGGCGCAGGCTGGGTGCCCGTCCCCGGTGCGGGCCGCGAAATCCCGATGCCGCCGCCCGATCCGCCACCGGAAATCCCGCCCCCCGGCTGGGCCGGTTGCGACGGGCGCACCGGGGTGGTGCCTTCGCTCATCAGCCGCGCCAGCGTGCCGTATTGGTCCAGCGTCAGCGTGATCGGCCGGTCATAGCTGATCGAGGCCGCCACCAGCTGCCCGCGCTCTTTCTCCGAGGGGTCGTACTGCACCAGCACCGTCACGATCGTCTGGCTGCGCGCATATTGCGAGCGCAGGTACACCGTCTTGCCGTTGCCCAGCAGCCCCGAGGTGATCAGCACCGTCTTGTCATACTTCTGGTACAGCTGCTGCTTGGTGCCTTTGTGGTTTTCGATCAACCACTTGTGCATCTCGACGGTCTTGTCCTTGTCGTTCTCGATCAGGCGGATCTTCAGGCTCTGGTCCGGGGATTGCAGCGTGAACAGCTCTGATCCCAAGTCCTGCTGGACCACGGACATCGGGGCCAGGAACGTCACCTTGTCGGGGAAATCGGTGACGCCCTGCCAGAAATCCGTCTGGATCGCATCGCGCGTCGCCTGCAACAACGGCAGCAGATCGCGATTGCGGATGTCCGAGCCGGACGCGCGACCCAAAGCACGCTCCAAAGCGCCCTGACTGCCCTTGCCCCACTTGCCGTCGATCAGCCCGACATACAGCCCCTGCAGCGTCAGCCCGGTTTGCAGGAATTGCAGGTCGGAATAGCTCATCCAGTCGGGGCGGAACGGGTCGTCCATCGATTGCGCCCGCAGCGCCGAGCCAAGGGTCAGCAGGGGCAGAGCAATCAGCAGGATCACGCGCAAGGATCGGGTCATCTGGGCCTTCCTCTGGGCAATTGTCATGTGATGGCTTCCAGCCGCTCCTTGGACATGTCGCCCGGAACGATGGTGATGGGGACGGGCAGGGTGCCCGCGCTGCGGCTCATCTGTGTCACCAGCGGGCCGGGGCCCTTGCGTTCGGTGCCCGCGCCCAGCACCAGCACACCGATATCGGGATCGGCCTTGATCTGCGCCAGGATCTCGGTCACCGCCTCGCCTTCGCGGATCACCAGTTCGGGGTCCACGTTCTGGCGGTCGCGCATCCACTTGGCGAACACCTCGAAATGCACGGTGATGCGTTCCCGCGCTTCCTCGCGCATGATGTCCGAGACGCCGATCCAGTGGTTGAACTCTTCCGGCGGGATGACCGACAGGATCTGCACTCCGCCCCCGGTCTTGGCCGCGCGCATCGCGGCAAAGCGCATCGCGTTCAGGCATTCACGGCTGTCGTCGAGGATCACCAGAAATTTACGCATGAAAAGCCACTCCTTGCACCGGATCATGGCGCAAGGTCGGGGCTTAGGCAATACGAAGGCGGCTCAGTTGCAGGCGGCGGCGGCAGAGGCGCCGAATTCCTTGTAGCGTTCCCAGAACGCCTCGTGCCGGGTGTTGACCGACTGGCGGATTTCCTGCGCGCGATGCGGATCCTCAAAGAACCTGGCGGCGATGCGCTGGTCCTGGCTGGTCAGGGTCTGGTCAGCGACGCGCTGGATGCAGCCACACAGCTGCCCGCTGGCGCTTTGCCGGGCCGAGGTCAGGCACGCCTGCTCGATCAGGCCAGCCGCGGCGGGGGAATGGCTAACAAGAACGGTACAGCAAGCCAGCGACAGGCTTGCAAAAAGGGACTTCATGGTTGGTTTGCCTCGGTTCGGGTGGGCGCGGTCCGGAGATTTTACCTGTATCCCGTGCCCGGGTCTGCTACTCTTGCGCATACTATGCCGAATGTGCCGGGGGTTTTCAATCGACCTCCCAGCGCGCTTTGTCACACTGAATTTGCAGAGGTCCAAAAGGTGTTCCGTCTCGTCGCTGTCATTCTCTTGCTGGTTGCCGGCCCCGCGCTGGCGCAGGACAAACCCGTCAACATCCGCCCCGATCTGGCCGAAGTCACCGTGCCCACGCCCGACGGCCCCGCGCGGATCGCCCGAATTCAGGACAACGCGAACGAGCTGAGTGGCGAGTGGGCCCGCACCTCGCGCGCCTGCCCGCCCTTCTGCGTCCAGCCGATGAGCCCGGCCGAAGGCGTCACAACCATCGGCGAGCTGGAACTGCTCGAGATGCTGCAAGACCCCGAAGTGGTCGTGATGGATTCGCGCACGCCTGAATGGTTCGCGAACGGCTCCATCCCCGGGGCGGTGAACGTGCCCTACACGCAGGTCATCGACTACCTGGGCGAGCTGGGCTGCGAGCCCGACTTCGACGGCTGGGATTGCGCGGCCCCCAAACGCGTGGCGCTGTTCTGCAACGGCAACTGGTGCGGCCAGTCCCCCACGGCGATCCGCAACATGATCGAGGCCGGTTACCCCGCCGACCACATCTCCTACTACCGCGGAGGCATGCAGGCCTGGCGCCTTCTGGGCCTGACCGTCACGCACGACTGACGCCCCCGAAATCTTTGAAAGATTTCGGACCGCTTTCTTTGAAAGAAAGCGGCACCGCGCGTGGTGGCCGGGGCGCTGTCAGCCAGCGGACCGGCCCCTGGTTGCACAGGATCACCACTTGCCCCGCGTTTTCGAACGCCTGATAGCCGCGTCGCTCCACCTCTGCCAGGAACAGCCTCATGCCGGCATATCGCTCGATATCCCGCGCCTTGCGCCGGATCACGCCGCCTTGCATCACGGATTTGCTGGTGAACAGGTCGTTCAGCCACACGTCGGGCGTCAGAGGAGAGCTTGGAGTCTGCATCCCCGCAGCCTGCCCTGAACAGGGTTAAAACGGCGTTAAGCTCAGCGCCCCCGCCGTTTCACGCCACCCCGTTGCCCCGGCCGCCCCGCGGTTGAGCGACCGCGCGCAGCACCTGCCGCCTCGACCGCCTCGTCCACCGCCGATTGCCGCGCCAGCGGGTCGTCCGAGATCACCAGGTCGACCGCTTCCAGCCGCTTGATCTCGTCGCGCAGGCGGGCCGCCTCTTCGAACTCCAGGTTCTCGGCGGCCTTGCGCATCTGCACCCGCAGCCCGTCCAGGTGCGCCTCCAGGTTCGCGCCGTGCATCGGCTTGTCGATCTTGGCCGTGACCCGCGCCTGATCCGTGTCGCCCTGATAGAGCCCCGCCAGAATATCCTCGACGTTCTTCTTGACTGTCGCCGGGGTGATCCCGTGCTCCTCGTTATAGGCGATCTGCTTGGCCCGCCGTCGGTCCGTCTCGGCCAGCGCCCGCTCCATCGAGCCGGTGATCCGGTCCGCATACATGATGACCCGCCCTTCGGCGTTCCGCGCGGCCCGGCCGATCGTCTGGATCAGCGAGGTTTCCGAGCGCAGGAACCCCTCTTTGTCCGCATCCAGAATCGCCACCAGCCCGCATTCCGGAATATCCAGACCTTCGCGCAGCAGGTTGATCCCGATCAGCACGTCGAACGCTCCCAGCCGCAGGTCGCGCAGGATTTCGATCCGCTCGATCGTGTCGATGTCCGAATGCATGTAGCGCACCCGGATGCCCTGTTCGTGCATGTATTCGGTCAGGTCTTCGGCCATGCGTTTGGTCAGCGTCGTCACCAGCGTGCGGAACCCCGCGGCCGAGACTTTGCGCACCTCGTCCAGCAGGTCGTCCACCTGCATTTCCACCGGCCGGATTTCCACCAGCGGGTCCAGCAGGCCGGTCGGGCGGATCACCTGTTCGGTGAACACACCGCCGGTCTGCTCCATCTCCCACGCCGCCGGGGTGGCGCTGACGAACACGGATTGCGGGCGCATCGCGTCCCATTCCTCGAACTTCAGCGGGCGGTTGTCCATGCAGCTGGGCAGCCGGAACCCGTGCTCGGCCAGCGTGAACTTGCGCCGGTAGTCGCCCTTGTACATGCCGCCGATCTGCGGCACCGAGACGTGGGATTCGTCCGCGAAAACAATGGCATGGTCTGGGATGAACTCGAACAGCGTGGGCGGCGGCTCGCCCGGTGCGCGCCCCGTCAGATAGCGCGAGTAATTCTCGATCCCGTTGCAGACGCCCGTCGCCTCCAGCATTTCCAGGTCAAAGTTGCAGCGCTGCTCCAGCCGCTGCGCCTCCAGCAACTTGCCCTCGTTCACCAGTTGGTCCAGCCGTTGGCGCAGCTCTTGCTTGATGCCCTGAATGGCCTGCTGCATCGTCGGTTTCGGCGTCACGTAGTGCGAGTTCGCGTAGACCCGGATCTGCTCGAACGAGTCGGTCTTTTCGCCCGTCAGCGGGTCGAATTCGGTGATCGCCTCCAGCTCTTCGCCAAAGAACGACAGCCGCCAGGCGCGGTCCTCCAGGTGGGCGGGCCAGATCTCCAGCACGTCGCCGCGCACCCGGAAAGACCCCCGCTGAAACCCCTGATCGTTGCGCCGGTATTGCTGCGCCACCAGGTCCGCGATGACGGCCCGCTGGTCATACTCGCTGCCCACCTTCAGGTCCTGCGTCATCGCCCCGTAGGTCTCGACCGAGCCGATACCGTAGATGCAGCTGACCGACGCCACGATGATCACATCGTCCCGCTCCAGCAGCGCCCGCGTGGCCGAGTGGCGCATCCGGTCGATCTGCTCGTTGATCTGCGATTCCTTCTCGATATAGGTGTCTGACCGCGGCACGTAGGCTTCGGGCTGGTAGTAGTCGTAGTAGCTGACGAAATACTCGACCGCGTTTTCCGGGAAGAACCCTTTGAACTCTCCGTACAGCTGCGCCGCCAGCGTCTTGTTGGGCGCCAGGATGATCGCCGGGCGCTGGGTTTCCTCGATCACCTTCGCCATGGTGAACGTCTTGCCCGTCCCCGTCGCCCCCAGCAGCACCTGATCGCGCTCGCCGTCCAGCACGCCCGCCGACAGCTCCTTGATCGCGGTGGGCTGGTCGCCTGCCGGTTCAAACGCCGAGTGCATGACGAATTTCTTGCCGCCTTCCAGTTTCGGGCGCGATTTCACGTCGGGCGCAGGCGCGTGCATCAGCGGCATCGAGCCGTCATTATGGGCATAAGGCATGAGAATCTCCGGCGGTTGCCACAGATTTGATCTGTTTTTGTTCTTGTTCAACCCCTGCTTTTTGCTGCGGAACGGCCTGGCCGATTCTGTTCGCACAGCGGAAGACGGAAAAACGCAATTGAATTGGTAAAGGTTTCAGACCGGTTGGAAATATTCGTAAAAAATATGCGTGATGTTTGAAATTTATTGAATTGAAACGCTTGCGAAAAGGTGCGCCCCGCACGTATGAATACAGCTAGCAAGCAGCAGGCTTGGCCGTCATCGGGTCTGCGTTCACCCACCCCTCGCTCCCTGCGGGCCCTTTGACGGCCAACGCCCATTTTCCGCGGCATTTTTGCACTGAAAACGGGCGGTCTGCTCTTGCCGTTTACGGCTTTTTCCCTGATAAACTCGCCGTGATAGAGGAGTTCCGACATGCCTGCGCGTATCTACAAACCTGCGAAAACCGCGATGTCCTCGGGGACGGCCAAGACCAAAGCCTGGGTTCTGGAATATGCGCCCGCCTCGGCACGCGAAGTTGACCCGCTGATGGGCTGGACCTCCAGCACCGACACGCAGTCGCAGGTGAAGATGAGATTCGCCACCAAAGAGGCCGCGCTGGACTACGCCAAGGAACACGGCATCGACGCCGTCGTGACCGAGCCGCACTCGCGCAAGCCCAACATCCGCAACGGTGGCTACGGCGAGAATTTCGCCACCAACCGCCGCGGCCCCTGGACCCACTGACATCCCGGCGCGGGGGACCGCGCCCTATGCGGTCCCGTAGCTCAACTGGATAGAGCAGGCGACTTCTAATCGCCAGGTTGAGGGTTCGAGTCCTTCCGGGATCGCCATATCCACGCCTTTGCCCGCGATACAGACCGGCTGCCCGGTCTGTCGCGTTTCGTGGGGCACTCGCAAATCTTCCGAGCAAAATCTTCCAAGGGAAGAGACCACAGCCTGTCAGAAAAGGTGTGGCCCGTATCGTCTGTCCAGGTGTTGCCTCGACGGCGCACCACACGGCTGCTGCTGGTGCAGGTGATAACCCAGCTCGGATCGCCGTTGATGCGGCCATTGTTCCGGATCGACCGCACGCCCCGCGTCGACCCAGACGAACTGGCCGACTTGGACCCGCCCGAAGATGGATTCGACGACGAGCCAGACCCACTCTCCGAAGGCGACGGCGCGTAATAGGTCGGGTTCCGCTGTGCTTCCTCGGCCTGCCGTTTGGCGTCTTCAGCCCGCTTGCGATCCGCCGCTTGCTCTTTCTTCAGCCACTGCCTGTTGGCCTCTTCCGATCGCTCAAACGCGCTGTTGCCCTCGTTGACCAGCTTGCCAAGGCTGCCCGCCATCACGGGGACGGGCAGGCTCAGGCACAGCGCCAGGGCGATGGATCGGGTCACGCCGTTCCGCATCATCCGGCCCCCCATCCTCAGGGCGCCTTCGGAGCGCGGCGGACGACGTTGCCGTACTTGTTCTTCTGGTTGCCCGCGCTCTTGAAATACGGCTTGTAGGCGTTCAGCGTGCAATCCTTGTCAAACTCGCGCGAGACGACGACAGCCGGGCCGAAATTCTTGGGATTGATGTAGCGCGCGCCGTATTCCACCACCATGAACGGCCGCGTCCGGATCGCCGCGACATGGGCATACCCCTCGATCGAGGTGCCGTACCAATCTTCCGAGTATTTGCCCAGAATCGTGTCGGCACGGGTCTTGTCCCGGATGCGGATCTTGGGTTCCGCATAGACGCTGACCCGGTAATTGTTGCCCGGATACAGAACGAAGGTGTAGCCCTCGCAGGTCTTGCCCTCCAGGTTCACGCCGCCTTTCTTGACCCGCTTCTTACCATTGCTGACGACATCCATGCGCAGTTGGGTGCCCGCGTAGACATACAGCGCCTCGCCCTTGGCCTTGATCTTCTTGGCCGCCTCCGAGTTGCCCAGCTCGGCGGTGAACCGCATCGGCTGGGTCGCGTATTGCGTCGTGGCGGTGATGTTCATGAACCCGGTCGCGGTACGCTTGGTGGTCTGGTTCTTGGCATCCCCCAGCGTCAGGCTGACCTTGACGCCGCCCTCCCCGGTCAGCGAGTCCCGCGCAGGGGCCCCGGACGGTCCGGCACCACAGGCAGCAAGGGTCAAAGTGGAAAGCAACGCGATAGAGCGAAGGGAACGAAACATGTGACCGCGTTATTCTTATATGTTTCAATCGAATGGCGAAACGCGATCCGACGAAAAGCTTTTTTCACGCTAGTTTTGTAACAATATTGTGTCGATCGACTTTGCCCGCGCGATTTGCCACGCCGTTTCGCTCGCGCTAGTTGGGCCGTATCAAACCAAGGTGCCCCATGACGATTGCCTTCGCCCGTTTGCGCGACATTCCCCCCGAACTTATTGCGGCGCACATGTCCGATCCGGTCATGGCGCGGCACATGCCCTTGCTGACCGGCGCGTGGGACGTGGCCACCGCCACGCAATTCATCGCCGCGAAAGAGGCGACCTGGCACCGCGATGGTCTGGGCCACTGGGCCTTTCTGTCCGACGGGGACTATGTCGGCTGGGGCGGTTTCCAGAAAGAGGGCGAGGAGTGGGATTTCGGCCTGGTCCTCCGCCCGCAGAATTTTGGGCTGGGTCAGCGCATCGCCCGCGCCGCGCTGGACTTTGCCCGCGCCGATCCGCGGATTCCGTTCGTCACCTTCCTGCTGCCGCCCTCGCGCCGTCATCTGGGCGCGTTGCGGCGGCTGGGTGCGCAGCCGCTGGGCACCGTCGATCACGCCGGGTCTGCGTTCCTGAAATTCCGTCTGGAAACCGCCTGATCCGGGCGTACGAAAACCCGCCGAAACCTTACGATTCGGCGGGTTGATGCGTCGTTACGGGACCGCTCAGTAGTCCTTTTCGATGAAGATCCCCAACCCGGTTTCCCCGTCCGAGCTGAGCCGCCCGCGCGCCGTCACCGTGCGGTTGATCGACAGGTTCAGGTTGATCTGGGAATTGCCCTCGGTGTCTGCAGTGACCTCGGAATAGATGTTTTCGCTCAGGTACTTACCGGCGCGCGCTTCGGTCGCGCCGTCCTCGGACGTGGTGACGTCCAGGTCGTCCAGCGTCAGCTCCTTGCGGATGCGCCCGCCCACCCCGTCGCCGCCAATGCCCGTCAGCGTGCGCACAGCCGCCGCCAGACGGACCGCCTGCAACGGCGATATCATACTGATTTCCTTGCCAAAAAGGATCAGCGCCAGCACTTCGTCCTGCGGCAATTCGGGGCTCGAGGCAAAGGTCAGCCCCGGCGCCGATGCCTGCCCCTCGATCACGATGCTGGCCGTCGTATCCGCCGCCGTGGTGCTGGCGACAAAGCGCACATAGGGGTCGAACGCGCCTTGCAGACGGATCAGCCCCTCGCTCAGCGTCAGGCGTTTGCCCAGGATGTCCAGACGTCCGCGGATCAGGTCGAACCGGCCCTGCGGAACCACGTCGCGCGTGGTTCCGGTCAGGCGCAGACTGCCGCCCAGTTCCGCGTCCAGCCCCCGTCCGCGCACGAAAATCCGTTCCGGCGCAATGACTTGGATGTCCAGCCCATAGACCGGCCCGCTGGCTGCGCTGGCGGCCTCAGTGCTGACCATGCCAGCGTTCACGCGGGTCTGGTAGACGGCGGCAGGCTCGCCCACATGGCGCAATCCGGGCAGGTCGGCATAGTTGGAGCCCGACGGGTTCGGCACCCGCAATTCTGTCTGGCCCAGCGTGATCCGCCCGCCCAGTTGCGCCCCCCCGGCCAGCGGCCCGGTGACCCGGAAATCGCCGCCCAGATAGGTCTCGTACAGCTGCGGATCGCTCAGGTATGCGTCGGTCAGCGTGCCCGTCAGATTGGCCTGATACGGCGCCGCCAGACTGATCGGCCCCGACACCGACAGCGCCCCGTTCGAGGAAAGCCGCGCCTGCGCCGACACCTGCGCCTGCCCGCCCGACAGGGTGATGTCCGCATTCAGCCCTTCCAGCGCAACCCCTTCATTTGGCAGGGCAAATCGGCCGTCCCGTGCGCTGATCGTCCCGCTGATATTGGCCGGAACCGGCGCCCCGTTCACCGTCAGATCATAGCGCACCAGACCGCTCAGGCTGCGCGGGCGGATCAGGTCGTTGGCCAGCGCCAGCGGGGCCACGCCCGCCAACGACAGGTCCACCGACTTGCCGTCGCGCCGGATTGTGCCCTTGGCCGCCATGTTGGTCTGGCCCGGCCCGTCGCCGGTGATGTCCAGCCGCCAGTCGCGATCCTCCAGCGCGATCGTGCCCTTGGCCGTCGCCGGCCCCGACAGCCCCGAGGCCAGCAGCCCCAAGTCCCGCAGGCGGGTCGAAAACTCCAGCGTCTCGCCGGTTTCCGAGGTCGCGTTGAGCGTGATTTCCGGCGTCTCCACCTCGGCCGAGGTCAGGCTCAGCAGCCCGTCGGCGTCCCGCGCGGCGGTGATCGTCACCTGCGATTTGCCGCGCAACAGCTGGTCCAACTGCGGCAGCCCGGTCGCCAGATTGCGCCCATTGGCATGGGCCGTGGTCTCAAAGCTCAGTTTCGCGGGCTGCACGGTGCCCGAAACGCTCAGCTGCACCGCGCCCGACAGGTCCTGCCCGGTCAGCGCGGCATAGGCGTTCAGCGCCTCGGCGCTGGCGTCCAGCGTGCCCGCGACGCTCAGGTCGGCCCAGGTCTGGCCGGTCGCCGTGGCGGTCAGGCGGGCCTTGGCTTGGCCCGGCGCACTGGCCTGCAGGCTGACATCCCAGGTCTCGCCGCTGCGCGTCAGGTCCGCGTTCAGCGCGGCGGCCCCGCTCAGCTGCGGCAGGATGCGCGCGAGGTCGGTCACCTGGGCCGAGACCTGGCCAGCGGCGCTCTGCGCGCTCAGCGATCCGGTGCCGTCGATGCGGGCATGCTCCGAGGCAATGTGAAGCGTTTTCAAAGCGATACCCGTCGCATCCCGCGTCGCCGCGATATCCAGTGCGGCGCGGCCTGCCAGCAGCGGGTCCAGCATCGGCTGACCCACGGCCAAATCCTGCGTGGCCCCCGTGATCGCCAGATCGAACGCCCCGCTGACCGGTTGCACCCAGCCGTTCACGCGCAGATTGCCGCCGCCTGCCAGCGGTTGCCCGGCCAGCGCCGCAAAGCGCGACAGGTCAGGAGTCGTCAGTGTTGCATCCGTCACGATCTGCACATCCGCCGTCCGCGGCAGCGTGCTGATCCGGGCGGAACCGTCCAGCCGCAGCCCCGTTCCGGCCAGCGTCACACGTTCCAGCCCCAGCGGTTGCCCCGTCGCCCAGTCAAAGGTCAGCGCCGCGCGCAAGTCGCGCCCCAGCGCCTCGGCCAGGGCCTGATCCTGTGGGTCCAGCCCTTGCAGCGCCACCTCGGCGCGGCCGTCTACATGGCCGGGGGTCAGCGTGCCGTTTGCGTCGATGCGCGCCGATTGCAGCGACAGGCTGTCCCGTGCCAGCCCGTCCAGCGTGGCGGCCAAGGTCCAGCCATCGCCGCGCCCGGCGTCATAATCCAGCGCCAGTTTCGCACCCGACACCCGCGTCGGCGCGCCCGAGATCGGCAGCAGCACCGTGTCACCATTGCGCGGCGCCAGTTCGGCGTTCAGGCGGGCCAGTTCGGGCCAGCCGCCCGGCCCCAGCGTGGCGCGCCCCGAAACTGTCAGCGCGTCGGCCTGCAGGCTCAGCTGCTCCAGCGTCACGCGCCCGTCGGCACCCCGCGCGCCCGTCGCGGCGATCTGCATCTGCGGGCCAAAGAACGGCCGGTATTCCGGGGCGAACAGCGGCGCGATATCGCCCGCGATCTGCGCGTCGAACTGCGCCACATCCGCCGGTTTGGTCAGGCGCACTTGCCCCGTCAGCCGCGGCACCCCGTCCGAGCCGAGCTCCAAATTGGCGGTGAAATCCTCCAGCGGGCCGTCGCCGTTCACCCGCAGCGTCAGCGCAGGCTGGCCCGGCAGGCCCATCAGTTGCGCGGCCAGGCCGTTCTGCGGCTCGTCCAGCGACAGATCCAGCGCCAGGTTCCGCGTGGTGTTCGAGTAGCTGGCGCTCAGCAGCACAGATCCCGCCTGCGGGCTGGTCCGCGTCACCGACAGGGCGGCTTGCCCCTCGCCATTGGCCAGCGTGGCCGTGCCGGTCAGCGACATCACCGAGTCCTGCCCCAGTAGCGCAGCCCCCAGTTCGGCCTTGACGATCTCCAGCTTGCCGATGCTGACCGAGACCGGCAGATCGGGCAATTGCAGTGGCGTCGCCTCGGCGTCGGGCAGGCTGTCTGGCACCACCGGCCCGCGCGGCAGGATCAGCTCTTGCGCCGACAGTTCGGCCACGTCCAGACGGCCCGACAGCAGGGCGGTGCGGCTCCAGTTCAGGGTGACGCCCTTCAGGGTCAGCCAGACGCCGGTGTCATCTGCAATCGTCAACGTCTCGATCGTCGCGACCGAGCTGAGCGCCCCGCTGAAGCCCTGCACCTGCACCACGCGCCCCGCGCCGGACAGGTTGTCCTCCAGCAGCCCCTCAAGGAAACTGCGGTCGTCGTTCTGCGCCATCAGGGGCAGGGGGGCGGCCAGAACCGCGATATACAGCCACTTGCGCATCAGAACGCCTGTCCAATCCCGATATAGACCTGCACGCCGTCGCCGGTGTCGCCGCCCAAGGGGCCCGCGACGTCCAGCCGGACCGGCCCGACCACGGTGTCATAGCGCAGGCCCAGACCCGCGCCGGAATGCCACGAGCCGCTGCCGTCATACAGGCTTTCGGCCCCGATATAGCCGGCATCGGCAAAGCCCACGACGCTGAACGCGCCGCTGATCTTGGCCCGCAACTCGCCCGAGACGCCGACGAATGTGCGCCCGCCGGTTGCGTTGCCGCCGCCCAGATCGACGTTCAGCGACTGGTAGGGCTGGCCACGCACCGTGCCGCCTCCGCCCGAGTAGAACAGGAAATCCGGCGCGGTTTCCGACAGCTCCGGCCCCATGACCGAGCCCATCTGGAACCGCCCCGCCGCCACGAACCGCCCATCCCCGACCAGCGAGCGATAGATCCGGCTGTCCAGCTTCAGCTGCGCGCCCGCGGTTTCGCCCGCCAGCCCGACAAAGGGCGTCATCTGGGCGTTGACGTAATGGCCGCGCGTCGGGTTCAGGATGCTGTCGCGGTGATCCCAGCGCAGCGCGGTCGGCAGCGACAGCAGCGTGAAGTAGCGTTTGCCGTAGAAATCGTTGGTCTCGAAATGGCTCAGCGCGATTTCGACGTCGCCTTCCAGATGGTCGGTGAAAATCCGCGTGGTCCCGATCCCCAGGGTGATGTTGTCCGAGCGGTAATCCACCTCGTCGAGGCTTTCCAGTGTCAGGTAGGCATAGCCCTTGGTGTCCGCGCCGAACACGGCGGGGCGCTCGAACCGGGCCGACATGGTGTAGTCGATGCCGCCGGTATCGCCACCGATCCCCGCCACCTTGGCGTCCAGCCGCAACCGCTCGGCCCGGCCTTGCAGGTTGCGGTGCATCCAGAAGCCCGACAGCGTCAGCCCCTCGTAATTCGACAGTTCAGCCCCCGCGCCAAAACGGCGGGGTTTTTCATCCACGACCGTGGCGGTCACGTCCATGCTGTTGTCGGGGTTCAGCTTTTCCGCCTCGCTCAGCGTGACCGAGCGGAACGCCCCCGTGCGCCGCAGCCGGTTGGCGGCCTTCTCCATCTGTAGCGGAGAGTACTTCTCCCCCACCGGCAGCCCGGCAATGCGCCGGATTCGGTTCGGGCGGACCTTGCTGGCGCCTGCGACCTGAACGGTGCCAAAGGTCACCTCGGGGCCGGGGGCGATGCCGATCTCGGCGTCCAGGATCTGGCGGGCATGGTTGGCGGTCAGGTGCTGCGTCGTGGGCTGGGCCTTGGCGTGACCCGCCAGCCGCCAGCCATCCACGGCGGCCTGCGCGGCCTCGATCACGGCGGTGGAATGGGCGGGCTGACCGGGCGCGAACCCCTCGGGCAGGGTCGATCCGGGGGCCAGCGGCGCGACACTGGCGCGGCCAAATCGGAACTGCTTGCCCGGCGCGACCGTCACCTCGATTTTGCCGATGCGGTCGGGGGCGTCCAGCGGCGGGATCGCCGCGGCCTCGCGTCCGTCCAGCCGGATATGGATCACGCCGGAATAATAGCCCTGCGCGTACAGCGTCTCCAGCAGGCGCTGGTAATCCGCCAGCGCGGTCGAGAACACGTCCTGCGCGTCGCTCACCCCGTCCTCTTGCGCCATCCGCAGCAGCGACGACGCGCGCAGCCGTTTTTGCAGCGCGTCATTCTGCGCGCCCTCCAGACGGATCGACAGGCTGTCGAACGCAAAGGCGGGCATGGCCCCCAGCGCAAGGCACAGGCTCAGGGCAGACAGGGCACGGAAAGGAAGCAGCAGGCGTTTCAAATCAATATCTGGTCCAATCAGGGGGCAACCGAGTATCTGTATCAAAGGATAGGGGGTTCCGAGGGCGAGTACACGCGCTTTCCCCCGCGTTTCAGCAGAAACCGGCGGGAAAACGCCGCACTGCCGCGTTCCGTTACTGATAGGCGCTGCGACGGGCCACTTTTTGCCCATCCGTCAGCCCGGCGGGCGGATACAGCACGATCACGTCGCCTGCATTGACACCTTCCGTGATCGCCGCGACCAGCCCGTTATTGGCCGCAACACCCACCCGGCGCTGCACGGCGACCCCGTCCTGCACCACGAACAGCGCCCATGCGTCGGGGCCATCGCGGAACAGCGCGCCCGCCGGAACGGTCAGCGCCTTGTCCTGCGCCCATGTCACGATCCGCACCTCGACGCGGAAACCATGCCCCAGCGCCTTGCGGTCCTCCCACGGGGACAGAAAGCGGACGGTGACGTTGACCCGCTGCTCCTCGACCCCCAGCGCCGAGACCTTGGTGAAGCCCCAGGGTTCGATCCGCGCGACCTCGCCTTGCAGGGGGATGTCGCCGCCCCAATTGTCGATGATCACCGCATCCCCCGGTGCGATCCGCACCGCGTCGGTGGACAGCAACTCGGCCAGCACCTCCAGATCGGTCTCGACATTGCCGATCTCCAGGATCGGTGTGCCGGCGGGCAGCGTCACCTCAGAGCGTTGCATGATCTGCAGGATCGCCCCCGGCACCGGCGCCTTCAGCGGCAGCACCTCGCCCTGTTCGGCCTCGATCGCCTCGGCCAGTCCGCTGTCGTCGAAACTGATCAGCGCCGCGCGGGCGTTGTTCAGCTCGGCCACCCGCATCGAGATCGCCGCCCGCGCCGTGTCCAGCGCCGCATTCGCCGCCTTGGCCGAGCGTTCGTCCGAATCCAGCGCCGCGTGGCTGACGATGCCGCTGTCGAACAGCCGCTTGGTGCGCTCCAGGTTGGCCTGCGCCAGATCCCGGTCGGCGCGCGCCTTGTTCAGGTCGGCCTCGGCCACGCGCAGCGCGGCTTCGGCGGCGGTGACATTGGCCCGCGCCTGCTCGCGCGAGCGGGCATCCAGCGCCGAGGGCGAGGTCGGCAACAACCGCGCCACCACGTCGCCGCGCTCTACCCGGTCGCCCGGTTCCAAAGTCAGGCGCATCATCCGCCCCGCGATCGGGGTCGAGACGACATAGGGTTCATGCACCCGCGTGCGGCCTTCCTCGTCGATGGTCACTTGCAGCGGGGCCTCGGTCACGGCGCCCATGTCCACCAGCGTGGGCCGTGGCCAGAACGCATAGGTCAGCGCCCCCGCCACCACGACGCCCGCCGCCAATGTCATCCCCAGACGAGAGTGCTTGTGTTCCGCCATCGTCTCAATCCCGTGTTTTCAGGGCCGCAACCAGGTCGACCCGGTCCAGTTCCCGTTTCACCAGCCAGCCCGACAGGGCCGCCGCCACCAATACCGCCACCATCGCCAGACCAAAGCTTTCGGGGCTATAGGTCACCGGGATCTGGTATATGTCAGTCGAGAACCCCTTGACCGTGAGATAGGTCAAACCATAGCCCAACCCGACCCCCAGCGGCAAAGCGGCCAGCGTCACCACCGCCAGTTCGCCCAGCAGCACGAACGCCGCCTCGCCCCGCGAAAAGCCCATCACCCGCAGGCTGGCCAGATCCCGCTCGCGCTCGGCAAAGGCAATCCGGGCCGAGTTGTAGACGATCCCGAAGGTGATGATCGCCGCCACCGCCAGCATCACGAAGCGCACCGCGCCGGGGCCTTCGTTCATGATCCGCACCAGCGCCTCTCGCATGTCGGATTTCAGGGTGACGCCCGCGATCTGCGGCATCGCCTTCAGCCGCGCGATCAGCCCGTCCAGCTGCGCCTCGTCGATGGTCAGCGCGGCCCCCGTCACCTGTCCCGGCTCGTTCAGCACCCGCGACAGCGCGCCGATCTCCATGAAGGCGGGGGCCCCCATCAGCGTTTCCGCCACGCCGATCACCGGCAGATGCAGCACCGGGCGGCGGCCTTCCTTGATCTCGGCGATCAGCGTGTCGCCCGGTTGCAGATGCAGCAGATCGGCCAGCGGCTTGGACAGGATCACCCCCTCGCGCCGCATGGAAATCGGGGCCTCGTCCGTGTCGATCACCCGGTTCAGCACCGGAAATTCCGGCCGCCCCTCGATTGCGCCGCGATAGCTGTAGGTGCCGTTTCGGAACACCGTCGACACCGCGCGCGAGGGTTCGACATGCTCGACGCCGGGCAGGCGGGCCAGCTCCAGCAGGGCCTTGTCGGTCTGCTTGCCGGTGAACGAGACACTCAGCTCGCCCCGGCTCATCACGTTGAAGCTCAGGTCCAGTGTCTCGTCGAACCCCGCCATCAGCGTCAATGAGGCGACCGACAGCGCCAGCCCCGTCGCGATCCCGATCACCGCCCCGATCATCCGCCCCGGATAGCGCGTCAGCCGCCGCACCACCATGCGGCTGGGCTGGTCCAGCCAGCGTTTCAGCCGGGCCGCCAGATCAAAGCTGCGCGAATAATCCGGCGGGGCAGGGGGGCGCATCGCCACCGCGGGCGTCAGTCGGAACACCCCGCGCAGCACGAACAGACTACCGGCCGAGGCGGTCAGGATCGACACCGCGAACCCGGTGACAAAGCTGCGCGGATCGACGCTGAACACAAGGAACGGGAACTTGTAGTAAATCTGGTAGACCCGCGCCAACGCATGGCCCGACCACATGCCCCCCAGACTGCCCAAAACCGCGCCCAGCACCGCGATCACCAGCACCAGTTTTAGATAATGCAGGCTGACCTCCAGCCCCGAATAGCCGAACGCCTTCAGCAGCCCGATCTGTTCACGCTCGGCCTGCACCATGCGGTTGATGACGATGTACAGCAGGAACGCCGCCACCCCCAGAAAGATCGGCGGCACCACGCCCGAGGTGCTGCGCAGCCCCTTGATCTCTTCCATGATGAACCGGTTCGAGATCAGGTCCTCCAGCCCGTAACTGCCCGCCGATCCGTAGGGCGCCAGCATCTGGTCGGCCGCCAGCATCACCCCCTCGGACGAGGCCCCGCGCCCCAGCGCGATCAGCGCCTGATTGAACGCGCCCTTCATGTCATAGGCCGCCGCCAGCGCCGAGTGCCGCATCCAGAACACCGCGAACCGCGCGTCGTCGGGCACCATCTCCCCCGGCGCGGTCGAGTACAGAAACTCGGGCGATTGCGCGAAGCCGGTGATGCGGAACGCCCGCCGCGTGCCGTTCATCGTGGCGATCAGTCGGTCGTTCAGCGCCAGCCCGCGCGCCTTGGCAAAGCCGTCCAGCAGCACGATCTCGTCGGCGCGGCCCAGCTCGGGCAGACGCCCGCCCACTAGGTAGATGTCGTTCAGGCGCGGGCGGCCCAGGTCCGGCAGGCTCAGCGCCTGCGCGCGCACCGGCAATTCATGCGCGCCGATGTCGATCAGGGCCCAGCCGCTGACCCGCCCCTCGACCGCCGCCACCCCCGGGATCGCCGCCAGTCGCGCCAGCACCGGCTCGGGAGCGCGCGTCACCGGCGCGAAGACCTGCGCCAGGCGGTAACGGTCGTAATAGGCCAGCCGGGTCTGATCCAGCGTGTTCACCAGCCCCGTCATCATCACCATCATCAGCACGCCAAGCGCGATCACCAGCCCGATCGCGGCGGCCTGTCCCTTGATCCGGGCCAGGTCACGCAGCAATTTCCGGTCCAGCGGGCTCAGCATGTTACCAGTCGATCTGTTCGGCGGTCAGTTTCTCGCGGTTCCGGATCACCTCTCGGATACCGCCATCGGCAAAGTGGATCACCCGGTCCGCCAGCATCGCCGTGTTGGCCGCATGGGTCACGATCATCACCGTGGTGCCCAACTGCTGATTTACATCGGTCAGCACCTTCAGCACCGCCCGGCCCGTCGCACTGTCCAGCGCCCCGGTGGGTTCGTCGCAAAACAGCACCGTCGGGCGTTTGGCCACGGCCCGCGCAATCGCCACGCGCTGCTGTTCACCCCCCGACAGTTCCGAGGGGAAATGATGCGCCCGCTTGTCCAGCCCGACCAGCGCCAGCGCCTCTTTGGCGTCCATCGGGGTTTTGGCGATCTCGGTCACCAACTCGACGTTTTCGCGGGCGTTCAGGCTGGGCATCAGGTTGTAGAACTGGAAAACGAACCCGACATGATCACGCCGGTACTTCGTCAGCTCGGCATCCGACATGCCCGTCAGCTCCACGTCCTTGAAATGCGCGGTGCCGGCGCTGGGCCGGTCCAGCCCGCCAAGGATGTTCAGCAAGGTGGATTTGCCGCTGCCCGAAGGGCCCAGCAGCACGACGAACTCGCCCTCGGGGATGTCCAGATCCACGCCGCGCAACGCGTGCACGGCAGCCGGACCTTCGCCATAGGTCTTGGTCAGCGCCTTGGTGCAAAAGACCGGCCTTGGGGATGCGGCAGACGTGTCGGTCACAGGATCGCTCGCAGGTTGATCGGGATCAGCATAGCCGAACCGATCCGCGATGACAGCCCCGTTCGCCCTGATGTCGGGTGCGTCTCAGGGCAGCACTTAGGGCAGCAGTTGCAGCCAGATCCACGCCGTCACGATGCACAGCGCCGTCCCCACCAGCACCGAGGACGCCGCCACCCGCTTGCCCACGCCGTACATGTTGGCAAAGACATAGGCATTCACCCCCGGCGCCATCGCCGCCGTCATTACCGCCGAACGCTGCGAGGCGATCGGCAGATCGAACTGCCGCGTCAGCCCCCACGCGATCAGCGGGTGCACCAGCAGGCTCAGGCTCAGCACATAGGCGATGACCTTGCCGTCACCCTCGGGGCGATAGCGCACCAGCACGCCGCCCAGCCCGAACAGCGCCGCCGGCAGGGCCGAGCGTTTCAGCAGGTCCACCGCCGCCGTCAGCGGGGCGGGCATGTCGAAACCCGACAGGTTCACCGCAAAGCCCAGGATCAGCCCGACCACCAGCGCGTTGCGGAACATCGCCCGCGCCACCTGTCTGACCAGCAGCACCGGCGAGCGCGACTTGGCCCGCGCGATCTCCATCGCGGTGATGCCCAGCATGTAGCAGAACGGCGAGTGGATCGAGATGATCGCATAATTGCCCGCCAAAGCTTCGTGGCCATAGGCGCGCTCGGTGATCGGCAGGCCCAGCAGCAACGAGTTCGAGAACAGCCCGACGAAGCCGATCGCCACGCTGTCCTCCCACGGGCGGTTGAACAGATAGCGCGCGCCCAGCAGGCCCAGCGTGAATCCCGTCGCCGCCCCGGTGTAGAAACTGACCATCAGCTTCAGATCGAACGACTCGGCCAGGTCCAGCGTCGAGATCGCCGAGAACAGCAGCGCCGGGATCGCGAATGTCTGGGTGTATTTCATCAGCCCGTCGACATGGGCCTCGGAAAAGAACCCCCGCCACACCGCGACATAGCCAAAGCCCAGCACGATAAAGACCGGCAGAACGACATTCAGAAGATCTTGCATCCCCGCGGCCCTTTCCTGAAGCGGACGTTGGGGCAGTCCTACGACCGTCGCGACAAAAGGTAAAGTTCGTTGTCCTAATGTCCGCCGACCACCGGGTTTCTACGGCCCCACCGGTTTTTCCCCCGATTTCCGCGCGCCCACCCGTCCGAACGGCAAGTTGACGCAAGTCACCGCCGCCGCGCTGTTGCTGCATGACCCTAGGGGAGGACCACCATGAACCATCCGTCATTTCACGCCCGCACCACGCCGGACAAGATCGTTTACCAGATGGCCGGCTCGGGCAAGTCGCTGACCTATGCCCAGCTGGACCGGCGCTCGAACCAGGGCGCGCAGGCGTTGCGGCACCTTGGCGTCGGGCCGGGCGGCAGCATCGCGCTGCTGATGGAAAACCGGCTGGAGTTTCTGGAGCTGTGCTGGTCCGCCCATCGCTCGGGCGTGTTCTACACCGCCCTCAGCCGCTACCTGCAACCGGAGGAGATCGCCTATATCGTCCGCGACTGCGGCGCGCAGGTGCTGGTGATCTCGGACCGCTACGCCCCGCAAGTCCCCATGCTGCGCGAGGCGCTGGGCGATGTCCCGATCTACTGCGTCGGCGATGCCGTCCCCGGCCTGCCCGATTGGGATGCCCTGTGCGACGCCATGCCCGTCACCCCCATCCCAGACCAGACCGCCGGGTCCGATGTGCTCTACTCCTCGGGCACCACGGGGCGGCCCAAGGGCATCATCCGCCGGTACGAGGCAAAGCCGCTCGATTTCATCATGCCGCTGCTCGATCTGCTGTGCGTCAAGATGTGCGGCATGGATGCCGACTGCACCTACCTGTCGCCCGCGCCGCTCTATCACGCCGCCCCCCTGCGCTTTACCATGACCGTCGCGCAGATGGGCGGCACCGCCATCATCATGGAGAAGTTCGAGCCAGAGGAGTTCCTGCGCCTCGTCCAGCATCACCGCATCACCCACAGCCAGCTGGTGCCGACCATGTTCGTGCGCATGCTGAAACTGCCCGACGCCGTGCGCACCGCCTACGACACGTCCACGCTTCAGGCCGCCGTTCACGCCGCCGCCCCCTGTCCGGTCGAGGTCAAGCGCCAGATGATCGACTGGTGGGGCCCGATCCTGATCGAGTATTACGCGGGCTCCGAGGCGTCCGGCGTCACGCTGGCCACCTCGCAGGAATGGCTGGAACACGCGGGCACCGTCGGGCGCTCTTTGATCGGGCCGGTCCGCATTCTGGACGACGACATGCAAGAGCTGCCGCAGGGCCGCATCGGCAACGTCTATTTCGACAGCGGCATCAGTTTTGAATACCGCAACGATCCCGAAAAGACGGCCAAGGCGTTTGCCCGGCCCGGCTGCTCGACTCTGGGCGATGTCGGCTATCTGGATGCCGACGGCTACCTGTTCCTGACCGACCGCGCGGCCTACACCATCATCTCCGGCGGCGTGAACATCTACCCGCAAGAGATCGAAGACCTGCTGATCGGCCACCCCCTGATCGCCGACGCCGCCGTCTTTGGTGTCCCGAACGAGGATCTGGGCGAAGAGGTGAAGGCGGTCGTCCAACTCGAAGACCCCGCCCGCGCCACGCCCGAGACCGAGGCCGAGCTGATCGCCTACATCCGCGCCCGCCTGTCCCACGTGAAGGCCCCCCGCAGCGTCGATTTCCGTCAGGACATGCCCCGCACGGAGACCGGCAAACTGCTCAAGCGGCTGCTGAAGGACGAATACTGGAAGCGCTGAAAAGGGGCGTTTTCGGGCGTACAAAAAACGCCCGGAATCATACAATTTCCCGGCTTAACGAAAGGTGCACATGGCGCCCGGTCCAAGCCGTTGGCAACGCTTTGAGCGGGTCGATCCCGGGGCCGCACAGGGCCGGGCGGCAATGCTCGTGATTTGAGGTGTCCACTGTGTGATGAGATCAAACACCAGCCCGGGCGGCCCAGACCCTAATGGCAGTCTTTATCAAGTACCCCATTCGGTAACTTTTGAATACTAGCCGAGAATGTCGGACAGTCTTGCGACTGCTTCCTGTCCCTTGAGGCTGTTGCGCCACAACTGTTCGGTCATCTTCTGGTGCAACGCCACCGATTCTTGGGCAGAGGTGATCGTCGCAACTCCAATGCGGACATTCGGGTAAGTGCCCAGACGGAACGGGCTGACGGCAACCTGAGCTTTCGGACCGTTGCGGAAAATCTGGAAACTGGACCCCGGAATCGAATCTTCGACAACGCCGATCTGCACGCCCATGGGCTGCTCGGCTATCATCTCGATAATATTCTCGATTTCGAGACGGGCAATTTCGCGACGTTTGCACAAAGTTTTATCATCGACGTTGTGGCATCCAACAAAACCAAGCTGCACGAACTGCTCCAGCTCTGCGCTGGAAACAAGACTTACGATGGTTGGCTGACGTTGCCGGTAGGCCGCCTTACGTTCCTTCAGCGTGGTCAGGATCTGCTGAACCTGCGCCGACAGGCAGTCGCGGTCGGGTGCATTTTCGGGGACGCTTTCCAGCAGGACATCGCCCAACGCCTCGTCGAAGCGGTCGGTCGTCAACAGGTATGAAATGGGCCCGAAAAGCACGCTGATCTGTTCGGCATTTGCTTCGATTTGCTTCATGCGTTCGAAGAAAGTCACAGCGGAATCAATGTATTCCGACCCAACGCCAAACAACGAGGTCAAAGACACACCCAACAGATCCGCGATGCGTCCCAAGACGTCGACCTTGATCGGCTGGCCGGATTCATAGCGATAGATTGCAGCCCTAGAGATGCCAGCCTTGTTTGCGACTTCTTCCGGTGAAAGACCCTTGCCAATCCGATAGGAACGAAGCCGCTCTCCGACTTGCAGAATAGCATCGTATTGTGATGGCATCGTTCGTCTGTCCATTCGGCTGCATTAATCGATCAAGTACAGCCAATATCGCAGTATTTAGAAAAAAATCAAGTCAGTCTCAAATTTGAGAAAAGTCTTGACCATGAAATTGCCCCCGGGTTACGTTTGGCTATAACCAACCGGGAGAAAACCATGCCTGCACTCACCAACAAGCTTCGGCGCCGCTCGGCCCTTGCCCTCGGCGCAGCGGCCATCGTGTTGGCCGGCCTTCCTGCCATGGCGCAGGAATATGTCGCGCGGATCGGACACCTCGAGTCGCCGCAGCAAAGCCGCCACATCCACCTAGAAAAGGTCGCCGCTCTGGTCGCTGAGCGCACCGGTGGCGCCGTCGAATTCCAGATCTTCCCGCAAGGGCAGCTGGGCAATCAGCGCCAGATGACCGAAGGCGTCCAACTGGGAACGCTGGAAGCAACCGTTTCGCCCGCAGCCTTCTTGGGCGGCTTCAACCCGGCGGTATCGGTTCTGGACATCCCCTATCTGATGCCCGCAGACGACGCCAAGGCACAGGCGCTGCGCGAAGGCCCCTTCGGCCAGGCACTGCTGCATTCGTTCGACACGCGCGGCGTTGTCGGCGTGGCCCTCTGGCCCAACGGCAAGAAGAACTTCACCTCGAACAAGCCGCTGGCAGACATCTCGGACTTCGCGGACCAGAAGTTCCGCGTGATGGACAGCAAAATCCTGATTGAACAGTTCAACGCACTGGGCGCATCGGCGATCGCCCTGCCGTTCGGCGAACTGTACACTTCGCTTCAGACGGGCGTTGTCGACGGTCAGGAAAATCCGCTGGATACGATCCTGCGGATGAAGTTCCACGAAGTGCAGGATTACCTTGTGGTGTCCGAACATGGCGCCATGGAAGATGTCGTCCTGTTCAACCCGATGTTCTGGGAAGGCCTGCCGGAGGATTACCGAAAGATCATCGTGGACGCGTTCTCCGAAGTCGTGCCGGAACTGATTTCGCATAAGGCGACCGCAGTGGCAGCAGCCCTGAAAGAGATCGAAGCCAGCGACATCAATGTCCGCGTCGCATCCGATGACGAACGCGCGGCCCTGCGTGCCAAGATGTATGAACCCGCCAAGGCGGCCTATATCGAACGTGCGGGCGACGAAGGTGCAGCGCTGATGGCCACCTACGAGGCGCAGGTCGCTAACTGATCTGGTCCTTGCAGATGGATAAATGACGAAGGTGCGCGGTCATTGCTCGATTGCGCACCATCACACTGTCGATCCCGGTCGGGAAGGCGCAGGTATCGAGGGATAAAGCCAATGCTCAATCTACTAAGACTGGCCGAGCGTACGCTGCTGGTTACCATATTCCTCACGATGGCGGGCCTGTTTTTCTTAAGCGTGGTCACGCGCGAAATCGGCGGCACCTTTGCCAGCCAGTTCGCCTGGATCGAAGAGGCCGTCCGGATCATGAACACCTTTCTGGTTTTCCTGGGGCTGGGCCTGGCACTGGAGCGCGGACGGCATGTCGGCATCGACTCGCTGCGTGAACGGTTGCCCGAGCGGTTTCGTTCGGTTCTGCTCAAGGCGATCGACGCGATCGGTTTCGGCTTTTCCATGTACCTTGCATGGCTTGGCTACGGTCTTGCCCAATTTGTTCTGAAAACCGGGCAACGTAGCCCGACCCTCGATATCCCCATGGGGTATGTCTATCTCGCTCCAATCATCGGGTTCGCCCTGCTTGGCCTGCGGTTCGGGCTCAGCTTTTTCGGTGTGATCGACAGGTTCTCCAAGTCGGAGACCGAGGCAGTGGAGGCATAATGATACTGCTCCTCATCATTCTGCTGGCGATTGCGTTGCTGGTTCTGGGTTTCGAGATGTTCCTGGTTCTGGGTTTGCCGGCCATTGCGACGAAAGAGGCGTTCTATGGACGCCTGCCCGATCCGGCCATCGTGCAGAAAATCTTTGGTGGCATCGATCACACGACGCTGCTGGCGATCCCCTTCTTCATCTTTGCCGCGCATCTGATGGGCTCGGGCCAGATCGCCAAGCACCTGACGGGGCTTGTTCGTGCGCTGATCGGCCATAGCCGTGGTGGCATGGGGCATACGGTAATCGGCGGCTCGATGGCCTTCGGGTCTGTGTCGGGATCGGCCCCCGCGACCGTCGCCGCAATGGGCAAGATGGTCTATCCCGAGATGCGCAAATCCGGTTTCAGCCAGAAATTCAGCCTTGGCCTGCTGGTCGCCAGCGCCGAAACCGCGCTGCTGATTCCGCCCTCGATCACCTTCATCATCTACGGCTGGATGACCGGCACTTCGATTGCGCGTCTGTTCGCGGGGGGGCTGGCCGTGGGCATCTTTCTTGGCCTGGCATTTGCCATCATGGTGATGATCGAGGCGCGCCGGAACGGCATCCAGTCAGGCGATCGCAGCAGTTGGGCTGAACGTGCCCGCGCCGTGAAAGACGCCGGTTGGGCGCTTGGCATGCCAGCGATCATCCTTGGCGGCATCTACTCGGGCGTCATTACCCCGACCGAAGCTGCGGCGGTCAGCGTGATCTACGCGATCTTCGTGGAAATGATCGTCTACCGTAATTTTGGATTCCGCGACCTGTTCCGGATCACCGAGCAAAGCGCGATCGCGACTTCGGTCATCTTCGTACTGCTGGCGATGGGGGGGCTAATCTCGTTCTTTGTCACCCTGGCGCAGGTGCCGACGCAAATCAGCTCTTTCCTGAGTGTGATCGACGCCGGCCCCATCACATTTCTATTGGTAGTAAACGTCTGCTTCCTGATCGCAGGTATGTTCATCGACCCGAACTCGGCCCTGTTGATCCTGGTGCCGCCGCTCTATCCGGTGGCGACCGCATTGGGGGTCGACCCCGTGCATTTCGGTATGATCGTCACGCTGAACATCAGCCTCGGGATGATTACGCCTCCATTCGGATTGGACATATTCGTGGCGTCCTCGACGCTCGGGATGCCCGTCCTTGATATCATCAAGGGTGTCTGGCCCTTCGTTGCGGTTAACATCATCGTGCTGTTGATCGTGACCTATGTGCCCGACATCTCGCTTTTCATTCCGAAACTGATCTTCGGATAAGAAAGGGAAACCATGCAAGTGAACCACTTAGACGTCGAAGCCGGTGCTTCGGCGAACGGGAAAGTTTTCGAAGTTGAAGCGACAGTAAAAAGCAACGTGGTCGTGAACGGCGAGTACCGGAAACTGGTCCTGGCCGCCCCTGCGAAGGTGCTGAATTGTCAGCCCGGCCAGTTCTTTCATCTGCTGTGCCCCGTTTCGGCTGAACATCAGCCATATCTGCGTCGCCCGATGAGCATCTACGGCTACTACCCCGAAGCCGGAGAGCTTCACTTTCTCTACAAGGTGGCGGGCGAGGGAACGCGCGCCATGGCGATGCTGCGCGAAGGCGACACTTTCAACATCATGGGTCCGCTGGGCAAGGGCTATGTGATCGGGGCAGACTGGCAGAACCTTCTGCTGGTCGCTCGCGGGGTCGGTCTTGCTACGTTGGCCCCGCTGGCACAGGAGGCGCGACGCCTTGGGCGGAACCTGACCGCGATCTGTTCGGCCCGCTCGCCTGACGTGCTGATGTCAGCCGAACTATTCCGGGACATGGGTGCCGAGGTCATTACCGTGACCGACAGCGAAGGCACCTCTGGCATGGACCACATCCGCGCCATCATTGCCGACCGGATCGCGCAGAACCGCGTGGATGCCTTGTACACCTGTGGGTCGAATCGGATGTTGACGATGTTGCAGGGCCTCGGCGCTGAGCACGGCATCCCCGGCCAGATCGCGCTGGAACAGCAGATGGCCTGCGGTGTGGGTATGTGCCAGTGCTGCGTCCGCTCGTTCCGGCGGGGAGGGAAAATCACCCATGAACGGGTCTGCCGCGAGGGCCCCGTGTTTGACCTGCAGGAGGCAATGGCATGGTGAACCTGACAACCCGGATCGGCAATCTGACCCTTGCGAACCCGATCATGCCGGCCTCTGGCACCTTTTCGGAAGATCTGGCCGACATCATCGACCTTGGTGTTCTTGGCGCACATGTGACCAAAACAGTGACCCGCGAAAAACGCGGCGGCAACCCGACACCCCGCGTGTGCGAAGTGCGCGGTTCGATGCTGAATTCGATCGGGATTCCGTCGAAGGGTATCGATCACTTTATTCAAAACGTGATCCCCTTTTATCACCGCTACGATGTGCCGTTGGTGGTCAGCATCTCGGCTCACAGCGCCGACGAATTCGCTCGCCTGTGTGAGGAAATCAGCGTCCCCGGCGTCAGCGCGATCGAAGTCAACATCTCGTGTCCCAATATCGAAGAGGACGGCAAAGCCTTTGCCATGCGACCTTCCTCGGCCCATGCAGTGATGAAGAAACTTCGTGGCGCTTCCGATCTGCCGCTCTGGGCAAAGCTGTCACCGAATACCGGAGAAACGACCGAAGTGGCCCTTGCCACGCAAGAGGCGGGTGCGGACGCGCTGGTTGTGTCCAACACCTTGCTGTCGATGGCGATCGACATCCACACACGCAAGCCAAAACTGGGCAACCTGATGGGCGGTCTGTCCGGGCCGGCGCTGAAACCGATCGCCCTGCGCATGGCCTATCAATGCGCCAAGTCGGTGGATATTCCCGTGATAGGCTGCGGCGGCATTTCCACGATTGAGGACGTGATCGAATACCTGATCGCCGGGGCAACTGCCGTGCAAGTCGGCACCGCGACCTTCATCAACCCCACCACCATGGTGCGCTTGATCGACGATCTGCGGCATTTTCTAAGCGACCAGAACATCGCCAACGTCAGCGACTTGATCGGAACGGTGAGGGACGCCGATGCCGCCGACGCCGTGGTCTTCATGGAGGCGGCACCGTGACATTTGATGCAAGCTTTGCCATCGATCAAGCCGAACGGGAGCAGGCCGCAGAGTTTTTCGAGGTGATTGCGGCCATGAGCCCGGACAAGGCCGGGGTCAGTCGGCCCGCGTTTTCCCGGGTTGAGACCGCAACGCTGGAATTTTTAGAAGGCGCAGCCCAACAGGCCGGTTTGGCCACGACTTATGATCGCGGCCAAAACCTGCTGATGTCTCTGCCCGAGGACGCTGAGGCAGAGCAATTCGTTCTTGTTGGCAGCCATGTGGATTCCGTGCCAATGGGAGGTAATTTTGACGGGCTCGCTGGCGTTCTGGCCGGATTAATGTGCCTGCTGCGCGCCCGCCGGCAAGGTCTTCGTTTTGCGCGACCGGTCAAAGTCATTGCCATGCGCGGCGAGGAAAGCGCCTGGTTTGGCCCCTGCTACATCGCATCCAAAACCTTGATGGGGGTGCTTGGCGCGGATGAACGTGCGGCACCGCATAAGGGCGACGGGCGCAGCCTTGAGGCGCACATGGCCGATGTCGGAATCGATCTTGCGCCGGTGCGGGATGGCCAACCGCTGATGCAAGTACAGCAGATCCTTGAATATATCGAACTGCATATCGAACAAGGGCCGCTTCTGATCGGTAAAGACATGCCTGCGGCTATCGTGTCAGGCATCCGGGGCAATTTCCGCCACAAGGCCGTGCAATGCATCGGTGAGGCGGGGCATTCCGGCGCAGTCCCCCGCGCCTTCCGCAAAGATCCGGTGCTGGCCATGGCCGATCTGCTGAGCCGTCTGGACGAGGCATGGCTGTCCATCCTGCAACAGGGGGACGATCTGGTGCTGACTTCGGGCGTGGTGCATACCGACTCCGAAAGCAATGCGATGTCGCGGATACCGGATAGGGTGGAGTTCAGCCTTGATATTCGCAGCCAAGACCCCGCGATTCTGACCGGCATGCGTCGGATGCTGTCCGAAGAAATGGCCCAGATCGCACGCGAACGCAAAGTTCTGTTCGAACCGGGCAGCGCCAACGAAACCGCGCCTGCCTTGATGGATCCGAAAGTGGTGGCGAAACTCGCCCATGCGATGGAGCGGCTGGGAATCGAACCGATGATCATGGCATCGGGTGGTGGTCACGATGCGGCCGTATTCGCGAATGCAGGTGTCCCCAGCGCGATGGTTTTTGTCCGCAACCGCAACGGATCACACAATCCCGACGAAGCCATGGAGATCGACGATTTCCTGGTCGGGATGTCGATCATCTACGAACATTTAGTCCATGAGATTGGCGATGCGTAAAGAACCAATTCTGGCCAGATCTGACCAACAATACGACCTCCGCATTAAACATGACTTGCCATTGTCCGGGGCCAATCGGATCATGGCACTACAGGACGAGGTGCAGGTGTTCGTTTCAGGTTTCCCTACCGTTTGGGAATGCACTCCGTTGACGTACGAGCGCAACGGCGGCGAAAGGAAATACGCATGACGTCCCATGATTATCCAAGCAAGGAAGTCATCGCTGACTCCACGGCGCGGATGTTGCTGGAAATCGGTGCGGTCAGGTTTCGCGCCGACCAGCCCTTTATGTTCACCTCGGGTCTGGCCAGCCCGGTCTATATTGACTGCCGCAAAGTGATTTCTCACCCCCAGGTGCGCGAAAAGATGATGAGTTTCGCCTCCTCACTTCTGCTGCGTGATGTCGGGCTGGATCAGTTCGACACGGTGGCGGGTGGTGAGACCGCAGGCATTCCCTTTGCGGCGTGGATCGCCGCCGATCTTGGACTGCCGATGCAATACGTCCGCAAGAAGCCCAAGGGATATGCTCGCGATGCTCAGGTCGAAGGCGACATCACGCCAGGCCAACGCGTGCTGCTGGTAGAGGATCTGACAACCGACGGTGCCTCGAAGATCAAGTTCTGCGAAGCTCTGCGCCGGGCCGGTGCGCGCGTTGACCACACGGTGATGATCTTTTTCTACGACATCTTCCCTGAAACCCGCACTCGGCTGGCAGAACACAACCTGACCCTCCATTCACTGGCCACTTGGCGTGACGTACTGCGGGTCAGCAAAGAATCTACGTATTTCGACCCGACAACTTTGGCCGAGGTTGAAAGTTTTCTGGGCAACCCGTTCAAGTGGTCAGGCGACCACGGCGGCGCCACTACCCTGTCACTGTGAAGGAGATACACATGTTTGCCGAATTCATCGAAACTTTGGTCGAGCATGGCAAAGGCATCCACGCCTTTAGGAAATGCGCCGCGCAAGCTCGGTCCATGGCTGGAACAACAGACAACGCAGCAGCGTGCTTTCTGTTGGCGACGGTGGCCGAGGAATTTGTGGAAAACAACGAACGCCAGCCGACGACAACCCGCGAGGCAACGGCAGCTTTCGAGCGGTTTACGCGCTATGTAAGCATGTTGGAAAACGCCAGCCAAAATGGCCCCGAGGCGTTCCTGTCCGCGCTCAATACCATTGCCAAAGACCAAGCGAAACAGGCCGAGACGGCCTGATCCAGAAGGCAGCCAACATCGCCGCATTCTGGGGCGCCATTCCCGCCGGTCGTACCGAAACGTGGTGCAAGAGCCCACAGGCGTGCCAAGCGTCATGCTTGCAACGTCTTCGGTCGACACTGGTTCTGTGAAAGACCGGTTAATGCGCGAAGGCCGACCTGTTCAAAATGACCACTGTAACCAGCGTGGTGGGCCTGCCGTTATTGGCAGCGCCCATCTTTTCCGCTCGCCCCTCAACGGTGACAAGAACGGTTGATAGCAACTCTGAATGGATCGTGAGCTAAGCCCCACCTTCCCTTTGGCGGAAGCCCTGAGCGCTATGTGCACCTTAATTTATCGCCAGTAAGCGCAAATTTTTTGGCGGGTATCTGGGGGTAGCGTGCGTGCGCGCTCTATTTTTCAATAAATAGGTGGCGGAAGCGGTGGGATTCGAACCCACGAACGAGTCTCCCCGTCGCTGGTTTTCAAGACCAGTGCCTTCAACCACTCGGCCACACTTCCGTCGATCTCCGCGCCTTCTACACTCCTCCGCCCGCCGCCGTCCAGCCATCAACGTGTGAAAATCCGCCGAGGCCGCCCCTTTGACTTTTCTTGAAACCCGCCTGCCGCTACACTGCGGGCGAAACAGCCGTGGCAAGGGGCGCCGGGTCGGTGTTCGGGGCAGTTAACGGCGGGGAAAACCGCTTTGAAATTGGCAGGTTAGGATGATTTCTGGGATCAATAAGATTGATCAAGGCAAGACGCGCTTGTTACTGGCTGCGGCGGCGCTTGCGCTGTTGGCCGGGTGTCAGGGCAGCGATTTCTCGTTGTTCAACAAGACGCCGCCTGCCGAAGACGGCGAACCCGCGCGTGCGGTCAAGCTGATCGAGCATGACGTCGAAGCGCCCGATGTTTTCCAGGTCACCGAAGCCGGCCTTTGGGACGGCCGCCCCTCGCTGGGTGGGGTCTGGGTTGCGCACCCCGACGTGATCGAGCCTGAGCGGGTCATCATCCGCAACACCACCAACGGCAAATTCGTCATCGGCGCGCTGTTCCGCCGCGAACGAGAAAACCCGGGCCCGCGTCTGCAGGTATCCTCGGACGCCGCTGCCACGCTGGGCGTTCTGGCAGGGCAGCCCGTCCGCCTGAACGTGACCGCGCTGCGCCGCGAGCAGGTGGCCGAAGAACCCGCCGCCCCGCCGCCGTCCGAAGCGCAGGTTCCGCCCGCGTCGAGCATCGAAGAAAAGCCGCTGGACCCGGTCAAGTCGGCCGAAAAGGCGATTGAAAAGGCCGAGGCAAAGGCCGCGCCCGCAGCACCCGCTCCGGCGCCCAAGCCCGCCAAGCCGTCGAAATCGAAACTGGAAAAACCCTTCATCCAGATCGGGATTTTCAGCGTCCGCACCAATGCCGAGGCCGCTGCGAAAAACCTGAACGGGGCCGGGGTCAAAACCGACGTGATCGAGGGCAACTCGAAGGGCAAGGCGTTCTGGCGCGTGGTTGCTGGCCCGGCGAAATCCGCCTCGGACCGCACCGAGCTGCTGAAGAAGATCAAGGCCAGGGGCTTTGCTGACGCATATGCCGTAACCAATTGAACCGGAAAGGAAAGGTCATGAAAAACCGTCTTCTCCGAGTGCTGGGCGCTCTGGCCGCTTCGGCCCTGCTGGCGTTGCCTGCGCATGCGTTTGACACCAAGGCGCGCTCGGCTTTCGTGATCGACCAGACCACGGGAACCGTGCTGCTGAACAAGAACGCCGATGTGGCGCTGCCGCCCGCGTCGATGTCAAAGCTGATGACGCTGTACATCGCGTTCGAGGCGATCCGCGACGGCCGTCTGACACTGGACGAACGCCTGCCGGTCTCTGCCCATGCGATGAGCTATGGCGGCTCGACCATGTTTCTGGACACGACGGACCGTGTGCGTGTCGAGGACCTGCTGAAAGGTATCATCGTGCTGTCGGGCAACGACGCCTGCGCGGTGATCGCCGAAGCGCTCAGCCCCGATGGGACCGAGGCCGGTTTCGCGCGCTACATGACCCAGCGGGCGCATCAGTTGGGCATGTCCAACTCGTCCTTCGCCAACTCGAACGGCTGGCCCGCCGCCGGACATCTGATGTCCACGCGCGATCTGGCGTTGCTGGCGAACCTGCTGATCACGGATTTCCCGCAGTTCTATCCGCTCTTCTCGCAGCGCGAGTTCGCCTTTGACGGCCGCGCGCCGCAGAACAAGACCAACCGCAACCCGCTGCTGGGTTTGGGCATCGGCGCCGATGGCCTGAAAACCGGCCACACCGCCGAGGCAGGCTATGGTCTGGTCGGGTCGGCATTGCAGGGTGATCGCCGGGTGATCTTTGTGATTTCGGGGCTGGATAGCGTGCAGGCCCGCGCCGAGGAATCCGAGGCCATCGTTAACTGGGCATTTCGCCAATTTGTCCACAAAAGCGTCGCCAAGGCCGGAACGGTGATCGCCCGCGCCGATGTCTGGATGGGGGATGAGCCGCGCGTCGGTCTGGTGCCGGCGCAGGACATCGCGTTGCTGCTGCCGGTGCTGGAGGCCAAGCAGGTTCAGGCCGAGGTCGTCTATAATGGTCCGGTGCAGGCTCCGGTCACGAAGGGGCAGGAGCTGGGCAAACTGATCCTGCAACCCAACGGGATGGAGGCGATGGAAATTCCTCTGGTGGCGGAACGTGATGTGCCAAAGGGTGGCTTCATCTCGCGCGTGACGACGGTGGCGCAACTGCTGCTCAAACGCCTGGACCAAGGGCCCGAGGGCGCGTCTTGA
Organism: Thalassobius vesicularis; assembly: GCF_004799325.1. Classification (GTDB taxonomy): domain Bacteria; phylum Pseudomonadota; class Alphaproteobacteria; order Rhodobacterales; family Rhodobacteraceae; genus Thalassobius; species Thalassobius vesicularis. Next base: position 18,274 of record NZ_SSMD01000001.1, on the reverse strand, counting down.
CCGGACTGTTCGTCAGTTTCGAAGGCATAGACGGGTCCGGAAAATCCACTCAGGCCCGTGTACTGGCGGAAACCCTGCGCAAGCGGGGTTTCGACGTGATTCACTCCCGCGAACCGGGCGGCAGCCCGGGGGCAGAGGAAATCCGTGCGCTGGTGCTGCAGGGCGATCCGGATCGCTGGTCGGCAGAGACGGAAATCCTGCTGTTCACCGCTGCCCGTCGCGATCATCTGGAGCGGACCATCCGCCCGGCGCTGGAGGCCGGCAAGGTGGTGATCTGCGACCGTTTCGCAGACAGCACACGGATGTATCAGGGCCTCAGCAGGGGGGATTTGCGCGCGCTGGTGGACCAGTTGCATGCGCTGATGATCGGGCAGGAGCCTGACCTGACAGTGCTGATCGACATGGACCCGGCGGTCGGCCTGTCGCGGGCGCTGTCGCGCAACGGCACCGAAGAACGGTTCGAGTCCTTCGGACAAGACCTGCAAGAAAAGATGCGCGCGGGCTTTCTGGCTCTTGCGGGTGAATACCCGGCGCGGTTCCGCGTCATTGACGGCGCGCGCAGCCCCGAGGCGGTGGCCGCTGACGTGCTGGCCGCGGTGGAGCCGCGCCTGCCATGAGCGATCTGCTGCCGGAACCCGACCGCATCGAAGGCGCGCCGCATCCACGTGAAACCGCGCGGCTGTTCGGGCAAGATCCGGCCGAGGCCGCGTTTCTTGAGGCATATAACTCGGGCCGAATGCATCATGGCTGGCTGATCACCGGGCCGCGTGGCGTGGGTAAGGCGACGCTGGCCTGGCGGATTGCGCGGTTCCTGCTGGCGACGCCTCCGGCAGGGGGTGACGACATGTTCGGTGGCCCTCCGGCTCCTGTCAGCCTGGACATATCGCCGGATCATCCGGCGGCGCGGCGGATGCTGGCGCTGTCCGAACCGGGTCTGTTCCTGCTGCGGCGGGGCGGGGCGGGCAGCAGCGACAATGACCGTGACAAGAACCTGCGCGAGGGCAAATTTGCCGCCGAAATCCGTGTGGACGAGGTGCGGCGACTGGCGAATTTCTTTCACATGTCGGCCAGCGATGGCGGCCGGCGCGTGGTCATCGTGGATGCCGCTGACGAGATGAACGTGCAGGCGGCCAACGCCCTGCTGAAGATGCTGGAGGAGCCGCCCGCGAACACCACGCTGCTGCTGGTCTGCCACCAGCCGACGCGTCTTTTGCCGACGATACGCTCGCGCTGCCGCGAGCTGCGTTTGACCCCGCTGCCGCCCGAAGCGATCGCCGATGCGCTGGAACAAGCGCATGTGACGCTGCCCGATCACCCCGAGGGGTTGGCGGAACTGGCCGCAGGCTCGGTCGGCGAGGCGATCAGCCTGATTAACCTCGGCGGCATGCAGATGTATCGCGAATTGGTGGGCCTTTATGGCACCTTGCCGCGCATGGATCGCGCCCGCGCTTTGGCATTGGCCGAGGCGGCAGGCGCCCGCGGGGCCGCGGCCAAGCTGGACCTGCTGATCGATCTGAACGACTTGTTGCTGACGCGACTGGCGCGCAGCGGCGCGATGGGGTGTCCCCCGGCGGTCGAGGCTGTGCCGGGCGAGGCAGCGCTGTTCGCGCGGTTGGCCCCGAATGTACACAAGGCGCGGGACTGGGCAGTGATCGCGCAGCAGATCGGCGCGCGTGTGCGGCATGGCCGGGCCGTCAACCTTGACCCTGCCGCGTTGATCCTAGATACGGTTTTCAAGATCCAACAAACCGCCGCGGGGTGATCCCGTGCAGGGATACCTATGACCGAATTGATCCAGATTACCGACAGCCATTGCCACCTCGATTTCCCGGATTTCGAGGGCGAGCTGGATCAGGTGATCGACCGCGCGCTGGCCGCCGGGGTCACGCGGATGGTGACGATCTGCACCAAGCTGGAGAACGAACCCAAGGTCCGCGCGATGGCCGAGGCCTATGAACCAGTGTTCTACGCCGCTGGCATCCATCCGATGAGCGCCGAAAAACAGCCTCTGGTCACGGTCGAACAGCTGGTCGGGTTCGCGGCCCATCCCAAGTTTGTCGGCATCGGCGAGACCGGTCTGGATTACCACTACACGCCAGATAGTGCCGAGATTCAGAAGGCTTCGCTGCCCATTCATATCGAGGCAGCGCGGCAGACCGGCCTGCCCCTGATCATCCATTCGCGCGACGCGGATGAGGACATGGCTGACATCCTGAGCCGCGAATACGCCAACGGGGCCTATAGCTGCGTGATGCATTGCTATACCTCGGGGCCAGAGCTGGCAAAGATTGCGCTGGATCTGGGCTTCTACCTGTCGATGTCCGGCATCGCCACCTTCCCCAAAAGCCAAGAAGTGCGGGACATCTTTGCCGCTGCGCCCGTGGATCGCATTCTGGTGGAAACCGACAGCCCCTATCTGGCGCCCAAGCCCTATCGTGGCAAGCGTAACGAGCCGGGCTACACCGTCCACACCGCCCAAGTCGGGGCCGAGGTGTTCGGGATGGACTATGCCGATTTCGCCGCGCAGACGCAGGCCAATTTCGACCGCCTGTTCTGGAAGGCGGCCCAGTATAAGGCGGCCGCATGATGGCAGAGCTGCGTTTCACCATTCTGGGCTGCGGCTCGTCCGGCGGGGTGCCGCGTCTGGGCGGCCAATGGGGCGACTGCGACCCGACCAACCCGAAAAATGCTCGTAAGCGGTGCTCGATGCTGGTGCAGCGGATCACGGATGAGGGTACGACCTCGGTTCTGATCGACACCGGCCCGGACATGCGCCAGCAATTGCTGGATGCCGGGATCGGGCGGCTGGATGGGGTCATCTGGACCCATGCCCACGCCGACCACGTCCACGGGTTGGATGACCTGCGCATGATCGTCTTCAACATGCGCAAACGACTGCCGGTCTGGGCCGATGGCGATACACAAAACAGCCTGTTCGCGCGCTTTGGTTATGCGTTCATTCAGCCCGACGACAGCCCGTATCCGCCGATTCTGGACATGCACTCGATCCACGGGGACGTGACGATCAGCGGCAAAGGTGGGGACATCGTGCTGACGCCGTTCAAGGTGGGGCACGGCTCGATCGACTCGCTGGGGTTCCGGGTGGGCGATCTGGCCTATCTGCCCGACGTGGCCGAGATGTATGACGAGGCGTGGGATACCCTGCAAGGGCTGGATTGCTGGGTGCTGGACACGCTGCGCCGCACGCCGCACCCCACCCACTCGCACCTGGCCCAATCGCTGGAATGGATCGAGCGCGCCGCCCCGCGCCGGGCCGTGCTGACCAACATGCATATCGATCTGGATTACCAGACGGTGATGGATGAAACCCCCGACCACATCGTGCCCGCCTATGACGGGATGGTGATCTCGTACAGCGTGTAAGCCTGCGGGTTTGTGCCTATCTGCTACGCGCGACGCGACGGAAATGCCGCGCTGCCGCGTAATATTGATCGGAGTCATGTCGGCGTCGCACAGCGCCCGCCACGATGACCCCGAACAAGCAGGGGAAAGCACATGCCGGACACCGCCGCACAGGACCGCAAATCCGAGATCGAAGCCCGTTTGCAGATGGGTAAAAAGACCGGCGGCAGCCGCATCCTGAAATGGGGTGGCGGGGCTTCCGTGCTGGCGATCGGGGCTTGGGTGCTGATGGCGATGCTGTCGGGGGGCGATGGCGGGGTGACGTACCGGACGGCTGCCGTTCAGCGGGGCGATCTGCGGATCACCGTCACGGCGACCGGCACGGTCGAGCCGACTAACCTGGTCGATGTTTCCTCGGAACTGTCGGGCACGCTGAAATCGGTGCTGGTGGATTTCAATGACACCGTCACGCAGGGCCAGCCTTTGGCCGAGTTGGACACGACCAAGCTGGAGGCAGCTCTGGCGGTGGCCAAGGCGACGGTCGCCTCGGCCCAGGCGCAGGTCAGCAGCGCCGAGACTACGCTGGCCGAAACCAAGGAAGATTATGAAAGCACCGTCGCGCTGGATGAACGCGGGGTGACCAGCCACTCGACCCTGCTGAGCAAGCGCGCCGCCTATTATCGGGCGCAATCGCAGCTGAAAGTGGCCAATGCCAACCTGGATCTGGCCAAGGCGCAGATGCAAGAGGTCGAGGCCGATCTGGACAAGGCGTGCATCTGCTCGCCCATCGCCGGAGTGGTGCTGGACCGCGAGGCGGACAAGGGGCAGATCGTGGCCTCGTCCCTGTCCGCGCCGGTGTTGTTCACCATCGCCGAGGATCTGGCCAAGATGGATGTGCAGGTCGCCGTAGACGAGGCCGATATCGGCAAGGTCACCGAGGGCAAAAGCGCCACTTTCACTGTCGAAGCCTATGACGAGCGGGAGTTTCCGGCGACCATCCGGTCGGTGCGCTATGCCTCGGAAACCGTGGATGGGGTGGTCAGCTATACGGCGATCCTGAGCGTGCAGAACGACGATCTAGCGCTGCGCCCTGGCATGACGGCCACGGCGGAAATCCTGGTAGCCGAGGTCAAGGACGCGCTGAGCGTGCCCAACGCGGCGCTGCGCTATGCACCGCCGGTCGAGGTCGAAGAGACGAGCGGCGGCAGTGGCCTGCTGGGGATGATCATGCCCAAGCGTCCAACCAGTGACACGCCGCGCGCCGATGGCAAATCGGTCTGGGTGCTGAAGGACGGGGCCCCGGTAGAGGTGCCGGTGACGGCGGGCGACTCTGACGGGTCGCGCACGCAGATCGTCGAGGGGGCGCTGGCCGCTGGCGATCTTGTCATCACCGGGCAGGAGGGTTGATCCGATGCCTCAGGACGGGTCGGGCGACACTCCGGTCATCGAGTTTCGTAACATTTCTCGCGTTTATGGTACGGGCGAGGCCGAGGTCCGTGCGCTGGACGGGGTGGACCTGAAAATCCACCACGGGGAATTCGTGGCGATCATGGGCCCCAGCGGCTCGGGCAAGTCGACGGCGATGAACGTGATCGGCTGCCTCGACAGTCCGACGGGCGGGGAATACCTGTTCAACGGGGTCGATGTGGCGGGGCTGAGCCAGGATCAGCGGGCGCTGTTGCGGCGGCACTATCTGGGCTTCGTGTTTCAGGGCTTCAACCTGCTGCCACGCACCCCCGCGCTGGAAAACGTCGAGTTGCCGCTGATCTACAAGGGCATCCCGCCCGAGGAACGCCGCGCCCGCGCGATGGAAGCGTTGGAGCAGGTCGGGCTGGCACAACGGGCAGCGCATGATCCGTCCGAGCTATCGGGCGGCCAACAACAACGCGTGGCGATTGCCCGTGCGTTGGCGGCCAGTTCCGAGGTGCTGCTGGCGGACGAACCGACCGGGAACCTGGACAGTCACCGCTCGGTTGAGATCATGGAACTGCTGGTGAAACTGCGGGCCGAGCGTAACCTGACCATCGTCATGGTCACGCACGAGGACGACATGGCTGCCTTTGCCGACCGGCTGATCTGGATGGTCGATGGCCGCGTCGAGCGCGACGAGCCGACCCGCAAGGAGGTGCCGCATGTGGGCTGAGACGATCCGGCTGGCGATCAAGGCGGTGGCGCGGAATGCGCTGCGATCGGTGTTGACGGTGCTGGGCGTGGTGATCGGCGTCGCGGCGGTGATCGCGATGGTGACGGTGGGGCAGGGCTCCTCGGATCAGGTGACGCAGGACGTGGGCAAGCTGGGCACCAACGTGCTGATCGTGCGGCCGGGGCAGAACACGATGGGACCGGGGGGATCAAGCACTTCGGCCCGGCAATTCGAACAGCGCGACATCGACCGGCTGATCGCGGAAATCCCGCAGATCGAGGCGGCCAGCGGGGCCGAGCGCACCACGATGATGGCCGTGGCGGGCAACGTGAACCATCAGGCGACGGTGCAGGGGGTGACGAATGCCTATCTGCAGGCGACCGACTGGCCGGTCAGCCTGGGCCGGACGTTCCTGAGCGCCGAGGAAGATTCCGGCCGCCCGGTCTGTTTGCTGGGTGAAACCGTACGGCAGGATCTGTTCGGCAACGCCGATCCGGTGGGCGAAAAGGTGCGCCTGAAGTCCCTGTCGTGTGAAGTCGTGGGCGTGCTGGAGGCCAAGGGTGCCTCCAGTTTCGGCAACGATCAGGACGACACGGTGATGATCCCGCTGCGCACGTTCCAACGGCGGATCTCGGGGACCAGCACGATCTCGATGATCTACATGGCGATCGAGGATGGCTACTCCACCGATCTGGCCAAGTCCGAGATCGAGGCCGCCCTGCGCGACATGCGTCGGATCGGGCTGGGCGAAGAGGACGATTTCAGCGTCATGGACATGAAGCAGCTGGCCTCGATGCTGACGGGGATCACCTCGGTGCTGACGGGTCTGTTGGCGGCGGTGGCGGCGGTCAGCCTGCTGGTGGGTGGCATCGGGATCATGAACATCATGCTGGTCAGCGTGACGGAACGGACGCGCGAAATCGGCATCCGTCTGGCCATCGGCGCGCAGGCGCGGCAGGTGCTGCAACAGTTCCTGGTCGAGGCGATCGTGCTGTCGCTGATGGGCGGCTTGCTTGGGATCGCGCTGGGTCTGGGGCTGGCGGCGATTGCCGCGAATGTCATGGCGATCCCGTTTTCGCCCGACCCGCTGGTGGTGCTGGGGGCATTCGGGTTCTCGGCCCTGGTGGGGGTGGTGTTCGGCTATTTCCCCGCCCGCCGGGCCGCGCGGATGGACCCGATCGAGGCGCTGCGCCACCAATGATCAGGCGGCTTGCAGGCTGTTCGCGATCAGTTGCGGCACCTGCGGCCAGTCGATCATCGGAGGCAGGACGGGGCCGGTGAAACCGGCCTCCTCCAACGCCTGAGGCATGTCGTCCAGCATGTGGCCAGCGTTCAGCGCAAAGAAGCAAAGGCAGATCGCCTGCCCCAGATCGCGGGCTTGGTCGGCGACGTGGGGTGGCTCCTCGATAAAGCCCGAGCGGGTGGTGCGGAAGGGCAGGCGTTGGGCCAGCTCCTCCTCCATCGCGCGGGTCGAATTGGCGCTGGTGCGCGAGACGGCGCTGCCATGCGCGGCAAGCAGCAGCGCGGTGTCTGGAGCCTGCCAGCCTTGGGCCGTCAGCGTGTCGGTCAGCATCGCGGCGACGCAATCGGACAGGGCGGGTTCGACACCGAAGGGCGCCATCTGGGTCAGGCCAAGCGCCTTGGACCGTGGGGCCAGAACGCGGTTGGTGAAATAGCCCTGCGCCATGAAGAACGGGTAGATCAGCGGCTGGTCCAGCTGTGCCAGTGCTGCGTCAACGGCCCCATCGGCGGCCAAGGTCGCGCCACGGATCTGCCAGCCGGGCAGCAGCGATTGGACGCGGGCGGCCAGCCCTTGCAGGGCGGCCTCTTGCGGGGCGGGGTCGGAGGGGCTGCCGTGGGCAACGATCAGGGCGCTTTGTGTCATGGGGCTGAACCTAACGCAGTGCGCCGCGGGGGCAATCCCCCTCAGGCGCGGCGGATGACGTGGCTAAGGCTGGACAGCGCGAACAGCACGGCGGCCAGACACACGATCGACGGGCCGGTGGGCGTGTCGAACTGGTAGGACAGCGCCAGTCCCCCGATCGCAGAGAGGCTGCCCAGCACCGCCGCGACGATGCCCATCCGTTCCGGCGTGGTGGCAAAGGGGCGGGCGGTGGCGGCGGGGATGATCAGCAAAGCGGCGATCAGCAGCACGCCGACGACCTTGATCGCGACGGCCACGACAAGGGCCAATGCAACGGTCAGAACCATCTGCTCGCGCCGCGGGTTCAGACCGGCGGCATAGGCCAGATCCTGGTTCAGCGAGGACAACAGCAGCGCCGACCAGCGCCACCACAGCAGGCCCAGTACCAATGCGGCCCCGGCCCAGATCACGGCTAGATCGGCTTTGCTGACGGCAAGAATGTCGCCGAACAGATAGCCCATCAGGTCAATGCGGACTCCGTGCAGAAAGGATACGGCGACCAGACCGAAGGCCAGCGCGGAATGCGCCAGCACGCCCAGAAGCGTGTCCATCGCATAGCCTCGCCCGCTGAGCGACGAGACGGTGACCGCCATCAGCAACGCCGCAGCCAGCGCCCCGACAAAGACCGAAGTAGCAAAGCCCAGCGACAAGGCCACGCCCAGAATCGCGGCGTGCGCGGTGGCGTCACCAAAATAGGCCATGCGGCGCCAGACCACGAAACAGCCCAAGGGGGCGGCAGCGATGGCCACGCCCACCCCGGCCAAAGCGGCGCGGATCAGGAAATCGTCGAGCAGGGTCATTCGGCGGCCTCGTGGTCGTGGGAATGGTCATGCGCATGATCGTGGGCACAGGCCTCGTCATGGCTGTGGGTGTGTTCGTGCCGGTAAAGCGCCAGAGCGCCCTGCGTGCCCGAGCCGAACAGCGCCCGGTATTCGGGGGCCGAGGCGACCTGTTCCGGTGCGCCCTGACAACAGACGTGACCGTTCAGGCAGATCACCCGGTCGGACGCCGCCATCACCACGTGCAATTCATGGCTGACCATCAGCACGGCGCAGCCCATGTCGCTGCGGACTTGCTCGATCTGACGGTAGAACGCGGCGGAGCCGGGCTGGTCCAGACCCTGCGTTGCCTCGTCCAATATCAGCAGGTGGGGTTTGGACAGCAGCGCGCGGGCCAGCATCACACGCTGGAACTGCCCGCCGGACAGATCGGCCATCTGGCGATCCGACAGCGCACCCGCCCCGGCCTCGTCCAGCGCGTCTTGTGCGGCGGCGTCCGAGACATGGCGGGGCAGGTTCATGAACCGGCCCACGGTCAGCGGCAGGGTCGGGTCGATATGCAGCTTTTGCGGGACGTACCCGATGCGCAGGCCAGACTGGCGCACCACTTTGCCCGCATTGGGGCGCAGCGCGCCGACGATGGCCTTCAGCAGCGTGGATTTGCCCGAGCCGTTGGGGCCGACGATGGTGACGATCTCGCCCTGATCCATGCGGAAATTCACGCCGGACAGGATGGTGTTGCCGCCCATGCGGACGGTCAGGTTCTGGACGTCGATCAGGCTCATGCGGTGGCGTCCTGGCAATGGGGGCACAGGCCCTCGGCCTCGATCACGGCCTTTTCGATGCGGAACCCTTCGGCGCGGGCGGTGCGGCCCAGCGTGTCCGAGGGCAGATGGGCCACGGCCTCGGCCACGGATTGGCAGGCGCGGCAGATCAGGAACATCGGCGTGTGATCCTGCCCCGGATGCGCGCAGGCGGCAAAGGCGTTCAGGTGCTCGATCTTGTGGGCGAAACCGTTCGAGACGAGGAAGTCGAGCGCGCGATATGCGACGGGCGGTTGCGAGCCAAGCCCCTCGTCGCGCAGCCGGTCGAGGATTTCATACGCCCCAAGCGCGCGGTGTTCGTGCAGCAGAATCTCCAGCACGCGGCGGCGCACCGGGGTGAATTGCAGGCCTTGATCTGCGCACATCTGTTCGACGGCCGAGAGGTTCTGCGCGATGCAGCTGTGGTGATCATGCTGGGTGAAACCGACGGGGTCCATGGGTGGCCTTTCGCTGCGGTGCCGAGATTGGGTCTTGATGTGATATACTGTAACATATATCAAGCGGTGTTACGTTATACAATCACATGGAGCGAGACAATGCGGCTGGCCTTTGCAGGGGCGTTTCTGTTGGCGGGTGCGGCGCAGGCCGAGGTGCCTCAGGTGGTGGCGGATATTGCTCCGATACATGCGCTGGTGGCGCGGGTGATGCAGGGCGTCGGGGAACCGGCGCTGCTGGTGGAGCCGGGCGCCTCGCCGCATGGATACGCGCTGCGGCCGTCGCGGGCGGCGGCGCTGGACAGGGCGCAGGCGGTGTTCTGGATGGGCGAGGGGCTGGAGCCTTGGCTGGAAGGGCCGCTGGAAACGCTGGGCGATAAGGCGACGGTCGTCGAATTGCTGCAGGTGCCGGGCACGACCGTGCTGGAGTTCCGCGAGGGCGCGACGTTCGAGGCGCATGAGCATGAGGCCGAGGGGGGGGCGCATGCGGATGAGCACGGCCATGACGAGGGTGATCCCCATGCGTGGCTGGACCCGATGAACGCCTGGGTCTGGCTGGGCGCGATTGCGGATACGCTGGGCCAGATCGACCCGGAAAACGCCACGCGCTACGCCGCCAATGCCGCCGAGGGGCGGGCGGAGCTGGACGCTTTGACTGCTGAATTGACCGCAACTCTGGCTGATGCGGCGGGGTTGAAGTTCATCGTGTTCCACGATGCCTTTCACTATTTCGAGAACCGTTTTGGCCTGTCGGCTGCGGGCGCGATCTCGTTGTCGGATGCCTCGGACCCCAGCGCCAAGCGGATCGCCGAAATCCGCCAGACGGTGACGCAGATGAATGTCACCTGCGTTTTCACCGAGCCTCAGTTTAACCCCGGCCTGATCAACACGGTCACCGAGGCAGGCGTAAATGTCGCCACGCTGGACCCGCTGGGCGCCAATCAGGCGCCGGGCTGGCCGCTGTACGCGCAGATGCTGCGCGACCTGGCCGAGAGCATCCGCGACTGTACGTAACGATCAGGCGCGGAAGGCCGCGGCGAAGGGCTCGGGCAGGTCGAATTCGTCCAGCACCCGGGCGCGGGCTTCGGCGGACATCTTGCGCGCCGTGCGGATGACGATTTTTTCCAGCGCTTCGGGGGATTGCGTGCCCGCGAAGGGCTGGAAATACCACTTGAGGAAGGTGAAGCAGATCACATCCTCAAGCGCCTGCACCTCGGGGTCGCGTTTGATGCCTTCCTTGCGCAGCATCACGCGGACCTTTTCCTGATCTTCCTCGGAATAGCCAGCCTCGGCCATCATGCCGGCCAAACGTTCGCCATGACGGCGGCCCTGTTCGCGGCGCCAGTCCAGGTAACCGGTGCGCCCCTCGGGGTAGTCTTTGCGCGGCAGAAGCCAGCGTTCGACGTGCTGACCGCGCGCTGCGATGCGCAGACGTTCCGAGGCATCGGGGAACAGGCGCAACAGTTCCTCGGTCATGCGTTCGCCGTATAGCAGGGCGGCGGGGCGCTCCATCTCGTATCCGGGATCAGCGGCGTTGGCGGTGTCGATCGCGGTCAGAACGGTTTGCAGACGGTCGGACATGGGGGGCCTTTCGAGTATGTGTCCCGGCCACGGTACACCGGCTGGATTGGCATCGCCAGCCTTGGCCGGCAACGTGTGCTTGAATAGAGCGGCCGGGGCTGCCTTTATGGGCGGGTGATCGCGCCAATGTGTTGCGCGGGCTATTGGATGTGAGGCCAGGATCAGGCGATAAAGGCAGATAACTTGCGCATTTTCGAGATTCCATTCGCCGTTTTTTTCATTGCGGGAAGGTGACGATGCAGTCGCTTCGATCCTCTGCTTTCTTGTTGGCCAGCGTTGTTTGGGCCGTCTTTCCAAGTGCCGGTCAGGCTGACGGGCAAAACTACTATCTGGATCTGGATACGGGCGGCCACCGGGCTGTGATCCGCGACGTGGATGTCAGCGCGGATGGGGCGGTGATCGTCAGCGCCTCGGACGACAAGACGGTGCGGGTCTGGGATTGGCAGGCGGGGATCAGCACGGCGGTGCTGCGTGGCCAGATCGGGCCGGGCAGCGAAGGGCTGGTCAACGCGGTGGCGCTGTCGGTGGACGGGACGCATGTGGCGGTGGCGGGGTATTTCGGGGCGAACCTGGCCTCGGACCAGGCATTCGGGGATGTGCGCATCTTCGATCTGCGCAGCGGGGCCGTGGTGAACGTGCTGAAGGGCCACCAATACGTGGCCGAGGCGCTGGCCTATGATCCGGTGCGCGACGAGCTGTCGGTCAGCGGGCAGGGCGGTCAGGTGCTGCGCTGGCGCGCGCCGTTCTCCGATACGCCCGAGGCGTTAGCGACGCTGGACACCGAGGCGCTGCGGGTCTCGGAGCTGGGCTATGCCGGGACGCGGCTGATCGCGGCGACATATGATTACGGGCTGCGGATTTGGGACACTGGAACCGGCGAGGCAATCACGCCCCCGGATGCCGAGGCGCTGTGGGATTTCCCGCTGATTGCTTTGGCGGTCAGCCCTGATGGCGCGCGGTTCGCGCTGGCCGACGATCAGGGGCGCGTGACCCTGCGCGATGCGGCGACGGGGACGGTTCTGGCCGATCTGCCGCCACGCCCGTTCCGGGTGGATGCGATGACACTGGCGGGCGACGTGCTGACCTTGTCCTGCGGCTATCGCTGCGCGGGCGCGCACGGGACCGAGGTTTGGGACGTGGCGACCGGCCAGATGCTGGGCGAATACACGGCGCAGGAAACGGGCGTCCATGCCTCGGCCCTGCTGCCCGACGGGGTGGTGCTGACGGCAGGCGGGCGGCGCAATTCGTTGCATCTGTGGCGGGCGGACACGCGCAGCGCGGTGCGGGTGATGGGCGGGATCGGGGCGCCGGTCGCCTCGGTTGGGCTGTCGGTGGCAGCGGACCGGATCGGCTGGGGGCTGGACGATCCCTGTCCGGATCAGGCGATCTGTCCCGCCGCTATGGGTGAGCTGACGCAAGAGATGACCCTGCCCACGGGCGAGCGCAGTTTCGACAAACCCTCGGTTCGCGGCACGGCCCGGTTGGGTCGTGCGGTGACGGCGCTGCCCGATCTGACGCCCAACCTGGAAAGCGAGCCGGGCAGCGGGTTCGAGGGCTCTCGTCTGGTCGTGGGCACGGTGCCGATCGTGAAGGGAGATCAGGACGGTTATTACCACTCTGCCTACAGTTTCGTGCCGGGGCAAGAGCGGCTGATCGACGGTGGTGGCAACGGTATCCTGCTGGATTACGGGTTGGATGGCGTAGTGGCGGGCGAATTCACCGGCCATACCGGCGATATTCTGGCGCTGGCGGTGGCCCCGCGCGCGGGGCGGGTGCTGTCGGGCAGCGCGGATCAGACGCTGAAACTGTGGAACCTGGAAACGCATGAGCTGATCGTGACCATGTTCTTTGCTGGTGACGACTGGATCATCTGGACGCCGCAGGGCTATTTCCATTCCTCGCCCGAGGGCGACCGGCTGGTCGGCTGGCAGATCAATCAGGGGCAGGACCGCGAAGGCCGTTATGTCCGCGCGCGGCAGTTGCGCCAGCACCTGCACAGCCCCGAGATCGTGCGGCGGGCGATCCTGACCGGCTCGGCCAGCGGAGCGGCGAAAGAGCTACGCGGGAGTGACAGCGAGTTGGACGAGTTGCTGACCCGCCGCCCGCCGGAGTTCGACATTCGGATGGTCGATGACCCGCCCGCACCTGACGGCTATGCCATGATCGAGGTGACGGGCGCCGCATTGGAAGAGGTCGAAAGCTGGGGCTATGCTGTTCTGGTGAATGATCGCAGCGTGCGTCCGGTGCGGGCTGGCGGCTCGGACGGGCGGTTGCTGTACCAGATCCCGGTTGAAGAGGGCGAGAACCGCATCACCGTCAGCGGGCGGAATGAGTTTGGCTATGTCACCGAACGCTCTGCCATCGCGCTGTCCAAGAAGCGCCCGGTCGAAGAGAAGAAGGGCAAGCTATTCGTCGCGGTCGTGGGCGTGAATAAATACCCCAAACTGCCCGAGGGCTGCGCCGGCAAGCCCTGCGATCTGGCTTATCCGGTCGCTGACGCGCTGGAGTTTCTGAACGTCCTGCGCGACCGCTCAGCCCCGCTGTATACCGGGATGGAAACACTGGTGATGGTCAACCCCGAGGTGCTGGAGGATGACGCCCCGCGTCAGGCCGCGCTGTCGCTGTTCATGGACCCGCTGGATGTTTTGGAACCCGATGCGCGCACCGTGTCCTCGGAACTGGTGGATTTCCTGGCCAAACCCGGGCCGGATGACACCACGGTGATTTTCGTGGCGGGGCATGGGATGAATCTGGAGGAACAGTACTTCCTGCTGCCCACCGACGCGCAGATGCGGGGGGACAAATGGCGGACCTCCTCGCTGGTGGATTGGAGCGTTATTCAGGAGGAGATCGGTTATGCCCAGGGCCGCCGCATTCTGGTGCTGGATACGTGCCACGCGGCCAATGCCTTCAACGCCAAGCTGGAAAAGGAAGCAGCAGATGCGCGGGTGATCGTGTTCTCGGCCACGGCGGCGAACAACACGGCGGGCGAACGCACTGATCTGGGTCACGGCATTTTCACCTACGCGATGCTGGAGGGGCTGAAGGGCGCCGCCGATCCCAAGGGCGAGGGCGTGCGCCTGCTGGGGCTGGCCGATTACGTCTATCATGAGGTCGTGCGGCTGAGCCAAAGCAAGCAAGAGCCGTTCTATCACATCTCGCAGACCTCGAATTTCCTGTTGGCGAAGGGCACGAAATGAGAGCGCTGCTGCTGGTCCTTTTGCTGATCGGCGGCATGGCGCGGGCGGAGTGTCCGGCGGGGGATTTCCCGCCGTTCTACGCTCAGACCAAGCATTTCGATGCGGGTCTGGCGCGGTCCGCCGATGTAAAGCCGGTGGACGGCATCAGCGGCGCGATCCTGCCGCATCACCTGGAAATGCCCGAGCTTCTGGGCGCCGCGATCCGCATGACTGCACGGCCCGGAGTCAAACGCGCGATCGTGCTGTTTCCCGACCACTTCTTTCGCTCGGACGCCCCCTTTGCCACCACGGCGCGCGGGTTTGAAACGGTGCTGGGGCCGGTGCCGACCGATCCGGCGGCGGAGGGGCTGATCGATGGCGCGTTGGTGCAGGATAGCTGCCTGTTCGACAAGGAGCATGGGCTGCGCGCGGTGCTGCCCTTCATGGCGCGGCTGATGCCGGGGGTGAGTGTGATCCCGGTGGCGGTCTCGATCAACTCGCGCCGGGAACATTGGGACGCGCTTGCCGAGCGACTGGCACCCCTGCTGGGGCCGGAGACGGTGGTGCTGCAAGCGACGGATTATTCGCATTACCTGCCGCTGCACGAGGCGCGGCAGCGGGATCAACAGGTGCTGAACCTGCTGGCGGCAATGGATCTGGACGGCGTGGCGGGGCTGGTGCAGCCGGATCACGTGGACTCGACCGGTGCGATGTACATCACGATGAAATTGCTGGGTGCGCGGGGTGCGCGACCGGTCGTGGTGGCGAATGCCAACATGCAGGAACTGTACAAGCCGTTCATCGCCGAGACGACCAGCTATGTCGTAGCTGCCTATGCGCCCGAAGGGGCCGAGGTGCCGCCCTTTGTCGGGCAGCGGTTCATGATCGGGGGCGATCTGTTCCTGGGCCGGGTGCTGCCGGGGTTGCTGAGTGACGAGCTGATCTCGGATCGTGTCGCCAAGGCTGCGCTGGCGGCCACGCATGGCCTGCCGCTGGTGCTGAATCTTGAGGGCGTTCTGCTGCCGCAGATGCCGGCGGGGCTGGATCACATGGTGCTGGGAATGCCTGCCGATCTGCTGCGCGACTGGGCGCGGCTGTTGAATGTGGTGGCGGTCTCGCTGGCCAACAACCACGCCCGCGACATCGGCGAGTCCGGTCTGGCCGAGACACGCGCCGCGCTGGCCCGGTTCGGCATCGCCGCGTTCGGGCAGGGAGAGGCGTTGCCGCTGATGGGGGCGACGCTGGTGGGGCTGACCGATCTGGAAGGCCGGGCTGTGCCGCCGGTGGACCGACTGACGCCCGAGCTGCTGGACCGCGTGATCCATACGGACGCGACCAGCCCGGTCATCGCCTTTCTGCACTGGGGGCGGGAATTTGTGACCCAGCCCGCCGCCCGCGAAACTGATCTGGCCGAGGGGCTGCGCCAACGCGGCGTGGCGGTGGTGATCGGGGCGCATCCTCATGCCGCCAGCACGGACCTGCGGGCGCTGGGGGGCGGGGACACGGTGGTGCTGCACTCGCTGGGCAATTTCCTGTTCGACCAGTTGCCGCCGCACAGCTCGGGTGCATTGGCCGAGGTGCGGGTGTTCCCGCAAGGCACGGTCTTTGTCCGGCAACTGCCGCTGCCGCATCTGTTTGAGCTTACGCAGGCGGGAAACTGACTTATCCCTTGTCGGACTCGGCTCATGGCGGCTAGCCTTTATTCAAAACCCAAGGAAGGATGCCATGGTCAGCAAGATGAAAGGTTTCGTTTTCGGTGTTGCCGCTGGTCTGACTTTGGCCGGGATGGTCTGGGCCGAAGAGGCCGCGACCGATCTGCGGGAACGGTTGCAGGTGATCTATGACCCGGTCAGCCGCGAGGTCACCCGCCGGATGGTGCGTATCTATGACCCCAACCCCGGCATGGCGTTGGAATTCACCTGGGAACCTGCCGCTGGCAACTGGCCGGGTGTGAATGCCGAAGGTCTGGCCACAGGCCGCGGGGTTCTGAGTTGGCGCATCTCGGGCGCGCCCAGTTATGACCCGCGCGCGGTGCATCACTCTTATGATGGGACCATGAAGGACGGTCGGTTCGACGGGCCGGGCAAGCTGAGCTTTCGGGACGGCTCGTATTTCAGCGGCACCTGGGTCGCGGGCGTTCTGCATGGTCAGGGCCAGCACTTGGACGCGCGGGGCAACCGCTACGAAGGGCCGTATGTGAATGGCAAGGCCGAGGGGCAGGGCTCTTTCCGGTCGGCGGATGGTCTGGTCTATATCGGCGGGTTCCGCGATGGCCTGCGTGATGGCAATGGCCATGTGACCGAACCCGGCGGGCTTTCCTATGATGTGGTGATGGATGCGGGCGAAGAAGTCTCCAGCACCAGACCCGTTGTTTACGCGGACTCGCGGATCGGCGGGCTGCAAAAGGCCCAAGATGGCGGGGCGGCTGGCAAGACGGACATGACCGTGATTGTCGATCCGCGCCTTGGGGCTAATCAAGAGGTCGCCTATACCCACTACGCCCAGAACGGCGAGGTTCTGATCCTGCCCTCCGAAGCGCGCTGGCGTCAGGCGTGGAATGGCGACGGCCCGATCGCCAGCCAATGGGAATACGCCCAGATGGGCCCGAACGAATGGCTGATGAACCGCGCCCACACGCTGTTCCGTCTGGCAACGACGGATGGCAGCCGGGTAAAGCTGGCCTCGCTGGATCTTGCGGTGGAATACAGCGTGCCGCATCTGCGCCCCGTTCTGTCGACGGTCGAGCATTTCGGCTGCGTCAGCTTCCGCCCCGATTTCCACTTCGTCAATTACGGCTGGGGCCAGGTCGAGAACGCCACGGCCCGCGTCGGCTTTCGCAACCCCGATCTGGTGGAGTGGGAGGAGCGCACGACCAAGGCCCCCGATACGCCTTGGTTCGACGTTTCGGTCGGCGATTTCGACGAAGGCGTGGATGTCAGCATCCGCAATGCTCTGATCGATGCCGGCGTGGATGTTGCAACGCTGGAAAACAAACGCCTGACCTGCCCCAGTGCGGATATGCTGGACAGCTGCCGGGCAAAGCTGGTGCAGGATCTGGGGCTGTCCCGTTTGGCAGGCACCCAGCAGGGCGGCGGCAGCCTGACGACCGACATGATCGGAGAGCTGTCCTATGACTGGACCGACGCGCTGGGGGAGCGCCATCAGGAAACCCAGGTATTCGCGGTGAATATCGTTCTGGGCACGATCGAGGTTCCCGGCGGGCTGGCGGAATGCGGCGACGGTGGTGCCTTCGCAACCCAGGCCCCGCAATATATGGATGTGGACCTGCCCTATGACGCCGCAGGTTACCGGATCAACATCCCGTTCCGTGGCAACCCGAATATCCAAAGCCTGCTGAGCGGGCTGAAGTTCTACTCGGAACGCTCCTCGATGCACCTGATGCAGATGGAAGCGACATTCGCCGATGGCAGCATCCGCCGCTCGCCTCCGGTACGGCTGTTCATGGTGCATACGCGCATCCCGAACTTCCAAAGCGGGATGACTCCGGCGGTCTGTACCTTGCCTGAAGACATCGAAAGCTCCTGCTAAGCTGAAAGGGCCGCGAAAGCGGCCTTTTCCCTGCGTGGAATCGGGATTTGGAATCAGATTCGAGCCGAAAACGGCCTCTAGTCGGTGGATTTTACGCCTCAGAGGATGCGGTGCACAAAAGGCAGGCGATTTAACTAATTGATTTTACGTTGTTTTGTTGGGGTGTCTCGGAAAATTTCGGGATTTCACACTTTTTCCGAAAAAAGCGCTTGCGGGTCTTTGGTGAAAGCCATAGAACCCCCTTCACCGGCGGCGCTGAGGCGCTTGACGGTGGGACGGACGGAACGACGGGGCGGTTGCTTCGGTGGGAAGTTCGGAACGAAATCTGAGGCATCTGACGCAGGTTGCGCCAAGAAGAACTGGCGCTTCCGGTTGATTTTGTCTCTGGGGCTTAGGCTCCGCGCTCTTTGACATTGATAATATCTGAAGAGATATGTGGGCGGTTTGGTTCATTCGATGAACAAACAACTGCATATCGGGGTCCTTAGGCTTCGGCCG